>NZ_LZZW01000033.1 GCF_014170375.1 Variovorax sp. UMC13
CCAATGCCAGGCCGGCGCCGCCGCCGCCCGCGCCGTCCCACATCGTGGAGCCGCCCGCGCCGCCGGTGACCGTGTGGCCCGCGGTGTCGACGGTCGCGCTCGCGCCCGTCAGCACCAGGCCGCCGCCACCGCCACCACCACCGCCCGAGTAGACGATGGCCGGCGGCGGGTTCGCGCCGGCCGTGCCGGTGAGGTCGCTGCCCAGCGTCACAGACGCGCTGGCGTTCACGGTGCCCGCGCCGCCGGCGCCGCCCGGGCTGCCGTTGGAGGTGGAGAACGCGCCGCCACCGCCGCCGCCACCGCCTGCGCTCAGGTCGGATCCGCCAGCCGCACCGCCGCCCGCGCCGCTGGCGGCGCTGTTGCTGCCGCCCGCCGTGCCGGCCTGGGCGGGCGTGCCGAACTGCGCACCCGCACCGCCGTTGCCGCCCAGCCCGGGATCGGGGTCGGTGGAATAGCCACCGGCGCCACCGCCGCCACCGCCGGCCAGCCCGCCCGCACCGCCCTGACCTTCATCACGGTCAGCCCGGCTGCCGTTGCCGCCGCCGGAAACAATCGTGGTCTGCGCCTGCACGCTGCGGATGGGAAGGGCCGAGACGGCCAGCACTGCGGCCAACGCAACCACATTAATCGCGAAGGCGGCGCTCGAACCATATTTCGGCGAACGCAAAGAATGAGTCGGCTCAGAACCAAGTCGGCCACTGTCGGCCTGCACGCAAGGGAGGGAATGAATTTTTTTCATGTTTCACAAGACGCACCGAAATGGGGCGATATGTGAGAATAGTAAAACATTAATACTACTTGTTAAGTAAGTATCCAGTACTTTTGGCGTAGGAGAAAACCTACCTTCACAAAGAGCAGCCCTAGGGCCGATGCCCAAGACCGGTATCTGACCAAGCTTCACTCACCGGCACGCATCGCTGCAACATGACCAATAACCCATCGCTGGGGGCTCTATTACACGAAGCCCACCCACCCCGTACGACGGTGTCTTGTCTACGTCAGACAAAGGACCGAGATTGAGATCAGTCTCGCGGCGGCTGGGGGTGTCCGAAAGCCCTCGGTTCCGAGCAGGGCTCATGCGTCAGCGGATGTCCAGCATTTCCCGGTGACCTTTTTCGGTGACCGCCACCACCTTGGCGTAGGGGACCTCCCCTGGCACCGCTTCTTCCGGAATCTGTGCGATGACGAGACCGGCGGCGCGTAGCAGCCTGATGGAATCGATCTCCTTTTTCCGGTAGGCGACTCTTGGCAGCGGCGCGCTGGCGACTTCCTTCAAATATTCCACGGCCGTGTTGTCCTCCATTGAATCCGGCCGAAGATACTGGCGAGGGAGGGCCTTTTGTCGGCCTTCAGGCTTAAGAAGTTGTCGGAAAAATCTGATGGAAAGTAAGCGGCCATTCGCCCCACTCGAGTAGATCCGCTGGCTAACGATGCTGTCCAGTTGACTTCTAACTGGACAGTTATGGACGTGAACCCGAAGTCGCGGCGCAGACACAGCGCTGAGTTCAAGGCACAACTTATGGCCGCGTGCGCGGAGCCTGGTGCCACGGTTGCGGCGGTAGCTCGAGCCTTCGGCCTGAACGACAACCTCGTTCACAACTGGCGGCGCGGTCGCGGCTGCGCGGGCGCTTCCAAGACCATCGGCACACCGCTGCATGAATAAGCGCCGGAGCTTGTTGCGCTGTCACTGCCTTCATCGCCGCCGCCCCCAGCACCGGCGCCGGCGGTCGCTCCGAGGGGATCCGTCTCGAGTTCAAGCGTGGGGCGATCGGCGTAAGCGTGACGTGGCGCTGAGCTGGCCCTTTGAATGACAGGACACGGTCTATCGCTTATCTTTAAAGATAGGAGTAGGACTGTGAGTACGACTAGGAATACGGATACCGTCGAAGTGATCATGAGGGACCAGCGCCGCAGGCGCTGGTCCCTTGCAGAGAAGGCCGCGCTGGTTCGTCGAAGCTACGAACCTGGCATGAGCGTGTCGCTCGTCGCACGCCAGGAAGGCGTTGCCGCCAGCCTGCTGTTCCAGTGGCGCAAGCTGGAGCGGCAAGGGGCGCTGACGGCTGTATCGGCGGGCGAGGCTGTGGTGCCGGCTTCGGAACTGGCAGCCGCTCGTGCCGAGATCGCCAAGCTACAGCGCGTGCTTGGCAAGAAGACGCTAGAGAACGAGATCCTCAAGGAAGCCGTGGAGTACGCTGCAGAAAAAAAGTGGATTGCGCGCTCGCCCTTGCTGGCCGGGGACGGCCAGTGAAGGCCGTCTGCCAGGCCCTGGGGTTGGCGCGCTCGAACATTCATCGCTTGCAAGCTCGCCCCGAGTCCTGGATCGACGCCCGGACACGACGCACGGCGCCTGTAACCGCCGTGGCCTTGCTCGACGAGATTAAGGCCCAGATCATCGAGTTGCCGACCTATGGCTACCGGCGTGCCTGCGCATTGGTGAACCGGCATCGAGCCACCACCGGTGCGCCGCGAGTGAACGCCAAGCGCATCTACCGCGTGATGGCGGCTCATGCATTGCTGCTACCGAAGGCGCCGAGACGGCGCCAGTCCAGCCGGCCCCATGAAGGCAAGGTAGCCGTCGCGCACAGCGACATGCGCTGGTGCTCGGACGGCTTCGAGATCAAGTGTGATTCGGGGCAGACCGTGACCGCGACCTTCACCAAGGACTGCTGCGACCGCGAGATCCTGGCCTATCGGGCATGGGAGGGCAAAGGGCTGCCGGGCGAGCCGGTGCGCGAAATGCTCATCGAGGCCGTGGAGAAGCGCTTCGGCGGCGTCGAGGGTGTTCCCAGTACCCACGCCTTGGAATTCCTCTCGGACAACGGAGGCGCGTACATCGCGGCCGAGACCCGGCAGATCGCTCGACAACTGGGCCTGAAGCCAGTGAACACGCCTGTGTGCAGCCCGCAGAGCAACGGCATGGCTGAGAGCTTCGTCAACACCTTCAAGCGCGACTACGTCAGCCGCATGGACCTCGCCAATGCGAAAACGGTGATGGCGCAGATGGCCGCGGCCTTCGAGCACTTCAATGAGGTGCGCCCGCACTCGGCATTGAAGATGAAATCACCCAGGGAGTTCAGGCAGCATCGCGCTGCCCAACAGCGTCTTGCTCACATCGAGCAGGCGCTACATTGCGAATAGCCCGTGTCCTGAAATACGGGGGCAAGATCAACCAATCCCAGAAAAAGAGAAGCCCAATGGGGACCTTTCCTGGGTTCGCTATCTCGCCGCAACCCTACTCTCAGCTTCGATGCTAGGAGTCTGGACGCCGAGACCCCGACGCTGCGTGCGATGCGAGCCTGTAGCATCCGGCGCTTGCGCAGTTCGATGATGAGCGAAGCCTTGGCGGAATCGATAGCCCTGGGAGAGGGTGTGGGCCTGGACGATGTCTTCACACGCGCGGCCTCACCACCGGCCAGATAACGGCCAAGCTACTTCCTGGCCGTCGCGGCGGTGACGCCGTGCGCGGCCGCAGCGCGGACAGCATCGAGGCGCCCGCGCGGTCATCTGCTTGACCATCTCGACTCGGCCGGCAAAGGTAAGTCGGGCATCTACAGCCGCGCCGCCCGGGCTTGGTGCCTAATGTGATGCTAGGTACGTTTGGCAGCCTTTCTAGTTACCACCCAGCCCCACCCCATCAGTGCTCTGTTCAACGCGCAGCATCCCGAATCATGTTTCGAGCAATCACCAACTGCTGGATTTGGCTCGTCCCCTCGTATAGTCTGAACAGCCGCACATCGCGGTAGAAGCGTTCGATGCCATGATCGGCCACATAGCCCGAGCCGCCGAAGATCTGCACTGCGCGGTCGGCCACGCGGCCGCACATCTCCGACGCAAAGAGCTTGCAGCATGAAGCCTCTGTGGCCACGTTCTCGCCGTTGTCCCGCCGGCGCGCAGCATCGACCACCATGCATCGAGCCGCATACACTTCCATGCGGCTGTCGGCCAGCATGGCCTGCACCAGCTGGAACTCCGCGATCGGCTGACCGAACTGCTTGCGTTCCACCGCATACGCCAGCGCGTCTGCAAGCATGCGCTCGGCCACGCCCACGCAGATCGCCGCGATGTGGATGCGGCCTTTCTCGAGCACCTTCATCGCAGTTTTGAAGCCCATACCCTCCTTGCCGCCGATGATGTTGGCGGCTGGCACGCGGCAGTTCTCGAAGATCACGTCGGCCGTATGCGCGCCGCGTTGTCCCATCTTCTTGTCTGGCTTTCCGATAGTTATGCCAGGCGTGTCGCGTTCGACGATGAAGGCCGACACGCCGCCCGCCCCCTTGTTGGCCGGGTCGGTGCGTGCCATGAGCGTGAAAAGGCCCGCATGCGGCGCGTTGGTGATGAAGCGTTTGGTGCCGTTGACCACATAGTGATCGCCTTCGAGTCGTGCCGTGGTACGCAACGAAGCGGCGTCGGAGCCGGCCTCGGGCTCAGTCAGTGCGAAAGATGCGATCAGGTCGCCGCTGGCCAGCAATGGAAGGTACTTGTCCTTCTGCGCCGTCGTGCCGTCGATCAGGATGCCCTGCGAGCCGATGCCAACCGTGGTGCCAAACAGGGAACGAAAGGCCGGCGAGGTGCGCCCCATCTCGAACATCACCAGCGACTCCTCCTCCATCGTCAGGCCCAGGCCGCCGTAGTTCTCCGGCACGGTGAGCCCGAACAGACCCATGTTTTTCATAGCGCGCACGATGTCCTGCGGAATCTCGTCGGTGTCGGCCACCTCCTGCTCGGCGGGCACCAGACGTTCCTGAACGAAGCGGCGCACGCTGTCGAGCAAGGCATTGAGGGTCTCGGGGTCGCGGATCATGTCGTCTCCTGGGTCTATTGAATGGAAGAAGAAAGTCGCGCACGTGCGAGCAGTGCCTCGGCGCGAAGAATCACGGGTCGGTCGACCATCGCGCCATCGAGTGCCACAGCCGCACCACCCGCAGCAGCTGCGGCGGCTAGCGTGCGACGCGCGGAGTCGATCTGCGCGGTCGTTGGCGCAAAGGCTGCATGCACCGCGGCCACCTGGCGCGGATGGATGCACAGCTTTGCGCCGAAGCCCAGCCGTCGGGACCGGCTGCTTTCGGCGTACACGCGCGCAGCGTCGTCCAGTGCGGTACTGACACCGTCAACAGGCGACGCGATGCCTGCCAGTCTGCTGTGCAGGACCAGTTGCGAGCGGAAGAACAGCAGTTCCTCGTCCTCGCCGTCGATACCTAGGTCGAGCTGGAAGTCGATGCTGCCAAACACCAGCCGTTGCACGCCAGGCGCGCGAGCGATGGCCAGCGACGCCGCGATGCCGTTGGCGCTCTCAATCAAGGGCAACAGAGCGCACCCCGGCAACGCCAGCCCCAGCGCCGTCAGGTGGGCGGGCTGCTCGGCCTTGGGCAGCATCAAGGCTGGTGCGCCCATGGCACAGGCCTGTACGTCGGCCGCATGCCACGGCGTGTCATACGCGTTGAGGCGGACTACGATCGATGTGCCGACCGCTGCACCCGCACGCCGTGCGCGCAGCCACTGCGCAACCGAAGCGCGGGCAGTCGGCTTGTCGGCATCGGGCACCGCGTCTTCCAAGTCCAGCACCACCGCATCGGCGCCCGAAGCCATGGCCTTGTCAAAGCGCTCGGGCCGGTTGCCCGGCACGAAGAGATAGCTGCACGCGTTCACGGCAGCAGCGCCGACACGTGCGGCCAGTCGACCAGTGTCCAAACGCGTGCGATGGCGGCCTCCATCTCGGCCGCACTTGCGCCCTGCGCATAGGCGCCCAGCTGGCGCGCCTTCGTCTCGATCTCGTTTCGCTGCAGCGTGTTGCCGGGATCGCCCTTTGGTTCATCCACGCGGCCGTGCAGACAACGGCCGTCGTGGGTCCGCACCTCGACCTTGCCAATCCAGCGTTGCGGGTAGGCCGCATCAACTTCGGAGTCGAGCTGCATGCGTACTTTGCGTCGTATCTCGACCACGCGTGCGTCGAGGAAGTGAGCATCGAACTCGGCCAGTCCAGCGCGGTCGAAGACCGCGATCAGCCCGAGCACCGTGCCCATCGAGAACTTGCTTTGATGCACGGTCTGCGGCTCGACCACCGGCCCGAGGACGTCGATCGCGCCCTGGTGGACGAACGTCGTCACCTGCACGAGATCGGTCGACTGCAGCCCGTTCCTGCGCATCACCTGCTGCAGCGCATCGGCTGCCGGATGCGTGTGGCGGCACGAGGCGTGGAACTTGAACGAAGTTTCCGCCAGCGCCCAACGCGTGCCCAGGCGATCTGTCAGCCGTGTGGGATCGGCATCTCGGGACAGGCCCGCGCCCATGCCTTGGGCGCCTTCGAGGATGCGCCGCGCACCCGTGAAGCCTTCGCGCGCCAGGTACGCCGCCGCGAGGCCGTCGGCAGCGGCCTTGGCCGTGTGCAGTTGCTTCGAGTCCGCGGCGTCGCGCAGGAATTCCCACAGACCTGCGGCCTGCGTGCCGGCCGAACCGAACGCATGGAGCATGCGCACCGCGTCGAGCCCGAGCAGCCGGCCGACAGCCGCGGCCGCCGCGACGGTGCCAGCCGTGGCGGTGGTGTGGAAGATCCGGTAATGCGATCGGCCCAGGAACTCACCCACGCGAATACCGACCTCATAGCCCGCAACCGATGCCACAAGCAAGTCGCGGCCCGAGGCTCCGATCGCCTGTGCCACCGCCAACACCGGCGGGAACACCACCGCCGCCGGATGGAATACAGAGCCGTTGTGCACGTCGTCCTGCTCGGCCACATGTGAGGCCGCCGCATTGACCATGGCCGCGAACATCGGGGTGGTCCGCGTGCGCGAGATCAACACCTCGCTCGGACCGGCAGTCGGCCCCATCGCCCGCGCGAATCCCGCGATGGCCTCGACTGGTCGCGAGCCCTTGCCCGCCAACGTAGAACCAAACCAGTCGAGGAACAGGTCTTCCGTACGACGCAGCACCGGCGCCGGAATGTCCTCGAAACGGAGGCTGGCGGCGAACGCGGCGAGAACGCGCGACGGATGGTCTTGCTCAGTCATGGCAGTGCCTCTCTTCAGAACGAACGCGGCAACCCCAGTACGTGCTCGGCCACGTAGCTCAGGATCAGGTTGGTAGAGATGGGTGCGACCTGGTAGAGCCGCGTCTCACGGAACTTTCGCTCCACGTCGTATTCGTTGGCAAAGCCGAAGCCGCCGTGAAACTGGATGCACGCGTTGGCTGCTTCCCAGCTGGCCTTGGCCGCGAGGTACTTGGCCATATTGGCCTCGGCGCCGCAGGGCTGGTGCGCATCGAACAGCCCGCAGGCCTTCCAGCGCATCAGGTTAGCCGCCTCAACTTCGATATAGCTCTCGGCAATGGGAAACTGAACACCTTGGTTCTGCCCGATCGGGCGGCCGAAGACCACGCGTTCGCTCACGTACTTGCTGACCTTGTCGATAAACCAGTAGCCGTCACCGATGCACTCGGCCGCGATCAGCGTGCGCTCAGCGTTCAAGCCGTCGAGGATGTACTTGAAGCCCTTCCCCTCCTCTCCAATCAGGTTTTCGGCCGGAATCTCGAGGTTCTCGAAGAACAGCTCGTTGGTTTCATGGTTAACCATGTTCGGGATCGGACGCACGGTCATGCCGCTCTTCTCGGCCTTGCGCAGGTCGACCATGAAGATCGATAGGCCCTCGCTCTTCTTCTTTACCTCGGCCAGCGGCGTGGTGCGCGCCAGCAGGATCATCCAGTCGGAATGCTGCACTCGGCTGATCCATACCTTCTGTCCGTTGACAACGTAACGGTCGCCCTTCTTCACCGCAGTGGTCTTGACCTTGGTGGTGTCGGTACCAGTGGTGGGCTCGGTCACGCCCATCGACTGCAGCCGCCATTCGCCCGCAGCGATCCTGGGCAGGTACAGCTCCTTCTGCGCGCGCGAGCCGTGACGAAGCAGCGTGTTCATGTTGTACATCTGGCCGTGGCAGGCACCGGAGTTGCCGCCGCTGCGGTTGATCTCTTCCATGACCACCGAGGCTTCGGCCAGACCCAGGCCTGAGCCGCCATACTCGGTAGGGATCAAGGCGGCCATCCAGCCGGCCTTTGTGAGCGCATCGACGAAAGCCTCGGGATAGGCGCGTTCGTGGTCCACCTTGCGGTGGTACTCGGCCGGGAATTCGGCGCAGAGTGCGCGTACGGCGTCGCGGATGTCTGCGTAGCTGTCGGGAATGAAGGTCATGGGCTAGATAGGATCGATGAAATTCGTGGGGAAAGGCCTTAGCTTCAGGCGAGAGTGGCGGTAGCTTCCATGCACAGGACGCCGGAAGCCTTGCGCGCCCACAAGCGCACTCCGAGGCCGTCGGACTGCGGTTCGGCGCAGGCGGCGAAGCGCTCGGTGTGCACGATCGGGCTCAGCGCGCGGAATTCGAAGCTGCGGATGACCGCATCGGGCCGGTGTGCTGCCAGCCGGTCGCGCAGGTGGTCGAGCAGCAGCGTGGCGATCAATGGGCCGTGCACCACCAGTCCCGCATAGCCTTCGACCTGCGTCACGTAAAGCTGGTCATAGTGGATGCGGTGGCCGTTAAAGGTCAGCGCCGAATAGCGGAACAGCAGCACCTCGTCGGGCACCACCTCGCGTACCCACACCGGGTCGGGCGATGCCTGCGCAGGCACTGGCGCAGGCGTTTCGGGCACTGGCGCTTCACGGTAGACGATATCGTGCACGTCGGTCACGGCCAAGCCACCGGCACCGCTCAGTTCGTGCTGCACCTTGACGAACACCAGCGTGCCGGTGCGGCCGGTGCGCACTTTGACCTCGGCGATGCGCGACACGCGCGTGACGGTCTCGCCGATCCGCAACGGCTGGTGGAACTGCAATTGGCTGCCGGCCCACATGCGCCGCGGCAGCGGGACCGGTGGCAGGAAGCCGCCGCGCCGCGCGTGGCCGTCGGTGCCGATGTCACGGCGCCGCGTTTGCGGCAGGAAATAGAGCCAGTGCCAGGGCGGTGGCAACTCGTCCCCGTCGACTGGCAGCGGATCGTCGCGGTCCAGCGTGGCGGACAAGGCCGCCACGGGTGCAGCCGTGACGACGTCGGTGTGCGTCTCGCTGCGGCCGATCCATTCGGTCAGCCGATGCATGTCGGTGTCTTTGCTGTGCATTCGATATGTCTCTGTGGGTTCAACCGCAGCGTCAGGAGACCGGTCGGTCGAAACTGTCGCCTAGCTCGCGCTTGACCACCTTTCCAGTCTCGCTGCGCGGCAGTTGCGCGATGAGCACGAGCGCGGCCAGCCGTTGCGACTTTCCCAGCCGGTGGTTGGCACATGCGCGCAACGCGGCCTCGTCGATGTCGTAGCCCTCGCCCCACTACGAAGGCGGCGGGCGTCTCGCCCGAGCGTGACGAAGGCACGTCGACGACGGCCATGTCATCCACGGCGGGGTGCTGCTGTAGCACTGCTTCGAGGTCGCTCGGGTAGAGGTTGAAGCCACCCGAAATGAGCATGGCCTTGCGCCGGCCGACCAGCACCACAAAACCGTCGGCGTCGAAGCGGCCGACATCGCCGGTGCAGATGAAGCACTTGCCTTCGGCGTCGAACCACTCGGCCCCGCGCGTCACGTCGGGTAGCCCGTGGTAGCCGCTCATCATCGTGGCAGAGTGTTCGACCATTTCGCCGACCGTGTCCAAGGACAGCTCGAGCCCCTTCTCGTCGATCGGCCGGATGTCATTGCCGGCGCTGGGCCGCCCGATGGTTTGCAGCTCTTCCGGGAAACGATGCGCCTGCAGCTCGGTGCGCCCACCGCCTTCGGTCATGCCGCGGTACTCGGTCATCTCAACCGGCCAGCGGCGCAAGACCTCGGTCTCGAGCGCCGCGGCAAAGGTCGCTCCCGCACTGAACTTACGGTGCAGCGCCGACAGGTCGGTGTGCTCTAAATCGGGATGGTCCATCAGCCGGTGGAACTGCACCAGCACCAGCAGGGACTGCGTGGCGCGATGCTGCGCGGCCAGTGCCAGGTAGCGCCCGACATCAAAGCGTGCCATCAGCACCAAGGTGCCGCCCAGGCCCAATGCGCCGAACAAACAGGTGAGCGTCAAATTCGAGTACAGCGGAATGGCCGGTAGCGTGACCGCATCAGGCCCGCAGCCGCCGACCGGCGCACGTTGCAATTGGGCACAACGCATGTGGGCCGATTGCAAGACGCCCTTGGACACGTCGATGCTCTTCAACGAATAGATGATGTTGACGGGCGCTTGCGGGGTAAGTGTTGCAGGCGTCGCCGCCTTGACACCGGCCAACCATGTCGACCACGGTATGCCCTGCGCGTCGCGGTCGTCGACCAGCACGCGGGTCAGCGTCGCGTCGACGGGCCAGTGGGCGCCTATCTCGGCGTCGGTGCACAGCCGGCGCACGCCCGCATTCGCGGCCAGGCCGATGAGCTGTTCGACCGTGGCCGACGGCGGACGTGGCGCTACCACCACGCCCGCGCGCGTGGCGCCCAAGTTAGCCACGACATAGACCAGCGATGTGGCCGCGCGATTGCGATGCTGTCGCCCGGCCGCAGCCCGGCTCGTGCAGCGCCGCCGCCACCCGTTCGACCCGCCGGTCGAGCATGGCGTAATCGAGCACCAAGGCCCCGTGCTCGCCCTCCAGCACCAGCGCCGGATGGTGCCGCGCAGCCGCGCTTGCAGTGCGCACCATATCGGGAATCAAGCCGAAGGCAGCGTCAGCGCCTGCCGCAACGGCGCGCGCCAGCCGGCAGCCGGCAGCCGGATCTGATGCGACACAGCCGCTCATCTCACAGCGCTTGTTCGAGGCCGAGGATCGCGGTGGCCTGACTCGACAGCGTGCCGCCGTTGCCATGCGCCAGCGCCGTCGTGACGCCGGCCACCTGGCGCGCGCCGCCCTCCCCGCGCAGCTGTCGCACTGCCTCGATGAGCGCGAAGATGCCATACATGCCGGGGTGCACGCAGGACAACCCGCCGCCGTTGGTGTTCACCGGCAGCCGGCCGCCGGGCGCGATGCCGCCGTTCTCGACGAAGGCACCGGCCTCACCCTTGTCGCAGAAGCCCAAGTCCTCGAGGAACAGCAACGTGTTGATGGTGAAGGCGTCATAGAGCTGCACGACGTCGATGTCCTTCGGCGCCAGCCCCGCCATGGCGAACGCATTCGCACCCGACTCCTGCGCGCAGGTAGTCGTGAGATCGTGCATGGCCGAAACCTGGCGGTTCCAGACTGCAGTGGCATTGCCCAGTACATAGACCGGCTTATTCGGAAGGTCGCGGGCGCGCTCGGCGCGCACCAGCACGTAAGCGCCGCCGCCGTCACTCACCAGGCAGCAGTCGCGCACGCTCAACGGGTCGCTCACCATGCGGCTGGCTAAGACGTCTTCAATGTTCATCGGATCGCGCGCGAAGGCCTCCGGGTTGAGCGCGGCCCAGGCGCGTGCCGCCACCGCCACTTCCGCCAGATGACGACGCGTGGTGCCGTACTGGTGCATGTGGCGCGAGGCCACAAGCGCGTATGCCGACAGCGGCAGCATCGGGTCGTAGGCCATCTCGTAGGGCTGGGGGTCGAGGAATCGGCGCGACGCCACGACCTCGCGGCGGCCGAAAGTGGCGCTGCGCTGTGCGCTACCGTAGCAGACCAGCACCGCATTGCACTGGCCCGACTGCAGCGCCATCATGGCCGGCAGCAGATGCGCGATGAAGCTGCTGCCGCCCAGCATGGTGCCGTCAATGTAGCGCGGGCGCAGACCCAGGTATTCGATGGCCGGCATGGTCCACATGGTGGCGCTGGCACTGGCGGTACAGAAGCCGTCGATGTCGCTCATACGCAGCCCGGCGTCGGCCACGGCACGGTGCGCTGCCTGTGCCAGCAGTTCCATGTCGGTGAAACCGGGCGTCTCACCGCAACCGAAGGTGGCCACGCCTGCAATCGCGGCGCTACCGCGCAGGGCCCGCAAGCCCGGGGAAACCTGGACGTGGCTCATGCGGCGTCTCCGGACGGATCGAACACCACCAGTCCGCGGCCGTCGGCAACCTGCACGCGCGCCTTCACGCGCAGCCCGATCTTCACCTCGGTCGGCGGGATGTTCTCGACGCGGCTCATCAGTCGTACACCTTCGTCGAGCTCGACGATCGACACGTTGTAGTCACCCCCAGCCTCGGGCTTACGACGCACCGTGGTGACGGCATACACCGTACCGGTACCGCGCGGCACAACCCATTCGGGCACGCTGCCGTCGAAGGGACTGAACTCGCGGGGGTAGTACACATGGCGGCCGTCGACGGTGCCGCGCTGGATCAGGAATCGACCCTGATCCAGCGCGGCCTGATGCCAGGCCTGCACGCCGGCGGCGGGCGCGGGGGTGGAGGAATTCATGGTGAAGCGGGTCTCAGTTGAAAGAAGAAGGACTCGGGGGCGCTGCTCAGACAGCGCCTTCGGCGTGCAACGCAGCGATCTCTTCGCCGTCGAAGCCCAGTTCAACCAACAGCGCATCGGTGTGCTCGCCGATCGCCGGGACCGGATCCATGCGTGCCGCGAAGGCGCTGTTCGTGGCCGGAGGGCGCAGCGCGGGCACCGGACCCGCGGGCGTGTGCACCTCGGTCCAGCGCCCCCGCGCCTTCAGCTGCGGGTGCAGCCACAGGTCGGCCGCAGCGTTGACACGCGACTGCGCGATCTGCGCGCGTGCAAGCCGGGTTTCTACCTCGGTAGTGTCGAGCGACGCGAACACTTCGGCGATCCGTGCGTTTAGGGCCTCGCGGTTGTGCGATCGCAGCGTGTTGGTGATGAAACGCGGGTCCTCGGCCAACGCGGCATCCAGCAGCACCTCGGCGCAGAAGCGGTGCCACTCGCGCTCGTTCTGCACGCCCAGCATCAAGGTCTGCCCGTCGCCCACGCGCGTCGGGCCGTAAGGCGCGATGCTAGGGTGGGCGCCGCCGGTGCGCGCGGCGGCCGGCTGGCCGTCGAACGTGTAGTACATGGGGTTTCCCATCCACTCAGCAAGCGACTCGAACATCGCCACATCGATGTGCGAGCCCTGGTCGGTACGGGCGCGCAGCAGCAATGCCGACAGGACGCTGGAATAGGCGTACATACCCGCGCTCACATCGGCGGCCGAGAAGCCGGCACGCGCCATCGCGTCGCCGTTGCCGGTGGCCGACAGCAGTCCGGCCTCGGCCTGCACCATCAGGTCGTACGCCTTCTTGTCGCGGTAGGGGCCGTCAGCGCCGTAGCCCGAGATGTCGCACACGATCAGGCGTGGATGCGTGGCCTGCAGGGTTTCGAACGACATGCCCAGCCGCGCGGCCGCGCCCGGTGCCAGGTTCTGCACGACCACATCGGTGCGGGCCAGCAGCCGTTCGAGGATAGTCCGCGCACGGGGGTGCTTGATATCGAACGCCAGGCTTTCCTTGGATCGGTTGGCCCAGACGAAGTATGAAGACTGGCCCCTGACGCGCTGGTCGTAGTGGCGCGCGAAGTCGCCCACACCCGGTCGCTCGATCTTGATCACGCGCGCGCCCTGGTCGGCCAGGTGGCGCGTGCAGAGCGGCGCGGCCACGGCGTGTTCGAGTGCGAGCACGATGACGCCGTCGAGGGGGCGCAAGGGCATGTAAGTCTCCGGTTCTCTGGGTGGATGGCCGTCATCGTGCCGGCGCGGTGGGCGCGGCGCAATTCGCAATTGCTGAAGGGGGTGTTCGGAATCGGCATGACACCTCGCATGGCCGCAGAATGCACGTACTTCCGGCCACGCCTGCATCCATGCACTTCGACCTCTTTGACCTGCGCCTCTTCGTCTTCGTCGCGGAAGCATCCAGCCTGCGGCGCGGCGCCGAGCGGGCCTGCATATCTCTCGCTGCGGCCAGTGCGCGCATCAGGCAGCTCGAAGACGGCATCGGCAGCCAGCTGCTGTATCGCCACCCCCAGGGCGTAGCGCTCAGCCCCGCCGGAGAAGCATTGCTGCACCGCGCCCGGCTGGTATTGCAGCAAATTGACCACCTCAAGTGCGACCTGCGCGAGTACGGCGCGGGCATCAAGGGGCATGTGCGCATCCTCGCCAACACTACAGCGATCAGCAGCGCGTTGCCAGCCGCACTGGCGAGCTTCCTGGCTCGCCACCCTGATGTCGACATCCATCTGCGCGAACGCCTGAGCCAGCAGATCGTGATGGACATCCACGAGGCACGCGCCGACATCGGCATCGTGGCCGGCGACGTCGACACCCAGGGGCTGGACGTGTACGACTTCACAGGCGAAGACCTGGTGGTGGCCGTACCGCAGGGCCACGCTTTGGCGGCGCGGGCCAGGGTGAGTTTTACTGAAACGCTCGACGAGCACCATATCTCGCTCGCTGAGGAAAGCGCGCTTGCGAGCTTTCTTCCACCACTGGCCAAGGCCATCGGGCGCAGCCTGGAGTTCCGCATACAAGTAAGCAGCTTCGAGTCGATTTGCCAGCTGGTGGCCGCAGGCGTCGGCATCGGCATCATTCCGCGCTCGTCGGCGCAGCGGCATGCGCGAACCATGAAGCTGAAGGTGGTTGCCCTCAGTGATCTCTGGGCACGGCGCGAAAGCAAGGTCGTGAGCCGAGCAAACGCGACCATGCCCAAGCTCGCAACTGATCTCATTGCCCACCTGGCCAACTTCAACTTCGAAGAACGGCTCTTGTAGGGCATCGGCGCGCTTGCGGGTTAACACCCGGTACACGCGCGTTTGTCACTTTCTGCCAATGACCGCAAACGCTGCGGCCATGGTGCGTGCGGTTCTTGCGGCACAAACTGCCCGGCGGCGCGTCATGCGCCGCCTCTCAGAAAAGCAGGAGACAAACAACATGACTCAACGTGCCATTTCACGTCGCACCTTCGTGGCGGCCACGGGGGCGATAGGCCTCGGCGGCACCCACGCCATGGCGCAGGGGCCGGCCGATGCCTACCCCTCGCAGCTCATCCGCATGGTGGTGCCCTATCCGGCGGGCGGCGCCACCGACATTCTCGGTCGCATGATGGCTGTCAAGCTCGCGCAAGCGTGGGGACAGACGGTCATCGTCGACAACAGGCCGGGCGCATCGGGCACCATCGGCAACGACGTGGTGGCCAAGGCCACGCCCGACGGCTATACGGTACTGTTGGCGATCACCGCCATCGTCCAGGTGCCGGCGCTGATGCCGAAGCTGCCGTACGACGTGCTCAAGGACCTGCAACCGACGGCGCTGGTGGCCAGCACCAATTCGGTCCTGGTCGTGCCGAAAAGCACGCCCGCCAGAACGCTCCAAGAATTCGTTACGCTGGTGAAGGCATCGCCCGGCAAGTACAACTACGGCTCGTATGGCGTGGGCACGTCCTCGCACATCCAAGGATCGCTGCTGAACATGCAAGCCGGGCTCGACCTGGTCCACGTGCCCTACAAGGGCGCGGCGCCGCTGCTGCAGGACCTGCGCGGTAGCCAGCTCTCGGCAGCGCTGATCGACATGGCCACCGTGCGCCCGCACCTCGATTCGCTGACGGCGTTAGCCGTCACGGGCACGCAGCGAAACAAGCTGCTGCCCGACGTGCCGACCTTCGCGGAACTGAAGTTTCATTCGTTTGAGCCCGTGGGATGGTTCGGCCTGTTCTTGCCGGCGGGGGTGCCCCCACCCATCGCGAGGAAGTTGTCTGACGAGAGCAACCGCATCTTGCACATGCCCGATGTGATCGAGAAGATCGAGGGCCTGGGCATGGCACCGGGCGGCGTCGCCACCGACAAATTCGAGCGTACCGTGCGAGACGACGCGGCGGTGTACGCCAAGATCATCCGCGACGCCAACATCCGGCTCGATTGACTCGCTTCGACAACGCCGCCGCATCGCCCTTTCTCAGCGAAGCCCATGCCGCACATCGACGGCACCGATAGAAAAACTAGGAGACAGACATGAGCCATCCCACCCTTTCCTGCTCGCCGGCAAGCGCCGCGGCGGCCACCACCCTCTCGCGCCGTAACCTGCTGCGTAACACCGGCCTGCTCGGCGCAGCCGTTGCGGCCGCGCCCTTCGTACGCGCTTCGTCGTTTCCGACCAAACCCATCATGTTGATCGTGCCCTTCCCGCCCGGCGGCATGATGGACGCAGTGCTGCGATCGCTGGCCGAAGCTGCAGCGCGCGACCTCGGACAGCCCGTGGTGCTGATGCACCGCGCGGGTGCAGGCGGGGTGACCGGCGTAGCCGGCCTCACCACGATGGGCGACGCCGACGGCTACACGCTGGGCGTGATGCACAACTCGGTGATCCGCTGGCCACATATGACAAAGGTTGATTGGGACCCACGCACCGACTTCACCTACGTGATGGGTCTGGCTAACCTCACCACCGGCATCGCGGTGGCTGCCGACGCGCCATGGAAGAGCTTGGCCGAACTACTGGCGGATGCCAAAGCACGCCCAGGTGCGATTAGTTGGGGCAACATCGGCGCAATCAGCGCCAACCGCATCTATGGCGAGCGGCTGGGACGAGCAGCCGGCGCCAAATTCAACTTTATCCCGTTCAAGGGCGGCAGCGAACAACTCACTGCGGTGGTCGGCCGTCACCTCGACGTGTATGGCGACCCTGGCTTCGGAGCCATGGCGCTGGGCGGCAAGATCCGGCTGCTGGCCACCTTCACCGAGCAACGCCTGCCGCGCTGGCCACAGGTACCCACTGTGCGTGAGGCGGGCTACGACCTGGTGGTGCAATCCCCCTTCGGGCTGGTGGCGCCCCGGAAGATGCCGCCTGGCGTGCTCGAACGGCTGCAGTCGGCCTTCATGAAGGCGGCCAGCGATCCCAACTACATCCGCACTCGCAACGATTTCGACCTGGAGCCCTGGGTGGTCGATTCGAACACTTACCGCCAGTACGCGGTGAAACAATTCACACAAGAGAAGGTGATGCTCGATGAGATCGGCTTCAAGCCCGAATGAGCGGGCCATGAGAGGTTTCATCACACGCCGCGCCGGTCTGGGCCTCCTCGCCGGCCTGCTGTCCGCCTCGCTAGCCTTCTCGCAAGGCGCTGAGAACTTCCCGAGCAAGCCGATCCGTATCATCGTGCCCTTTAATGCGGGCGGGACGACGGACGTGCTAGCGCGCTCCATCGGGCAGAAGCTTGCCGAAGCCTGGGGCCAGCCAGTGATCGTCGAGAACCGCCCCGGTGCCGCAGGCTGGCAGGGCATCGTGGCCATGGGCCATTCGCCGGCCGACGGCCACACCATCGGCCTGACGATCTCCAACATCATCTACGCGAAGTCGCTGTACGCCAGTCTGCCCTTCGACATGGAGAAGGACTTCGCGCCTGTTTCGATGATCTCCCGCTCGCCGGTAGCGCTGGTGGTGCTAGCGAGCTTTCCAGCCAATGACCTCAAGGGCTTCGTGGCGCAGATGCGCGCCAACCCCGGCAAGCACAGTTACGCGTCGTTCGGGCAGGGCACCACGGCCCATATCTTTGGCGAGACGCTCAAGCTCGACAACCACATCGACCTGGTGCACGTGGCCTACAAGGGCGCCGCGCCGGCTGTGAACGACCTACTGGGCGGCCAAGTGACGGCGGCTTTCCTCGACACCGGCACTGTGTTGCCGCTGCTGCAAGCAGGCAAGGTGAAAGTCCTGGCGCTCAGCGGCACGCAGCGGCTGAGCGGTGCCCCCACGCTACCCACCTTTCTCGAGCAAGGCGCGAAGGGCTTTGAGCCTGTGGGTTTCTTCATGGTACTGGCGCCGGCCAGCACCCCGCTTGAGGTGGTGAACAAGCTCTCGGGTGGCATCGCCAAGGCGGTGAACTCCACGGACCTCAAACGCCGCATCCTAGACATGGGCCAGGACGTGGCCGGCAGTACGGCGCAGGAACTGGCCGCAGCCATTCGCGCCGACGCAGCGCTATTCGACCGCACCATCAAGCTGTCACACATCAAGATCGACTAAAACGGAATGGCCCCAATGCAAGCACCCTACGCCGGCATCCGGATCGTCGACCTGTCCGCCGTCGTTTCGGGGCCGATGGCCGCCGGGCTGCTCGCAGACCAGGGCGCCGACGTCATCAAGGTGGAGACGCCCAAGGGCGATCTCACGCGGTTGATCGGCCCGGCCAAGAACGGCCTGTCGACGCTGTTCGTCGCGATCAACCGGGGCAAGCGCTCGATCGTGCTCGACCTGAAACAGGCCGAGGGCGCGCTTGTGCTGCGCGACCTGGTCGCGAGCGCAGACGTGCTGATCGAGAACTTCCGCCCCGGCGCACTGGCGCGACTGGGCTTCTCCTACGAGGCCGTGGCAACCTACAACCCAGGCATCGTCTATACGTCGATCTCGGGCTTTGGCCAGACCGGTCCTCACGCCGGCTACCGTGTATACGACCCGGTGATCCAGGCCGTATCGGGCTTCGCAGACTCTCACCCGAACCCCGACACCGGCGAGCCGCAATTGCTGCAGACCCTGCTGTGCGACAAGATCACCGCGCTCACCGCCGCGCAGGCCATTGGTGCCGCGCTGCATGCGCGCCAGCAAAGCGGCAAAGGGCAGAAGGTCGAGCTGTCGATGCTCGACGCGGCGTTGTCCTTCCTTTGGCCAGAGGCGCTGTACAACCATTCGCTGGTGGACCCCAACGCTGCCCCAGTGGTGCCGGAGTTCGGCGCCAACCAGAAGCTATGGCGCGCACGCGACGGTTGGTTCGCCATGATCACGCCCCAGGACGACGAGTTCGCGGCCATGTGCCGGGTGCTCGACCTGGCATCGCTGATCCGCGATGAGCGCTTCGTCTCGATCCCTCTGCGCCGACTGAACCAGCCCGCCTTGCGCGCCATCGTCGAGCCGCTGGTGGCGGTGCAGGACGTCGACGCCCTCGTGGCCCGCCTCGGCGCGGCCGGCGTACCGGTTGGTAAGGTGAACCACAAGCACCAACTGGCCGCCGATGCGCAGGTGATCGCCAACGGAGCCCTGCAGGAGACTGAGCAGCCGGGATTGGGCCAGGTGCGCTTGCCTCGCGCCGCGGCACGTTTCCCCGCCGTGCCACTGGGCCCCGCACCCACTGCACCTCGCCCGGGCGAACACAGCCGCGCCATACTGCGCGAGCTTGGGCGCAATGACGCACAGATCGATGCGCTGCTGGCCAGTGGCGCGGTGCACGCGTTGGCGGAGGCTGCATGAACGCATCACCCGCCGGAAGCCTCGACTTCTACTTCGACTTCATCTCGCCGTACGGCTACTTCGCCTCGCAGCAGATCGAAGCGCTGGCCGCACGGCACTGCCGCACGGTGCGCTGGCATGCGTTCCACATGCGCGCCGTGACGCGCGATGTGCTGGGCATGCAGCAGGCCCTGGTCGATGTGCCGCTCAAGGGAGACTACGTGCGGCATGACGTGCGCCGAATGGCACGCTACTTCGGCATTCCCTATGCACCCGCGCCGACGGCAGGCTTCTCGAGTGTGAACGCGAGCCGCGTGCTGTGCCTGCTGGCCGAGCGCGATGCCGCGGCGGTCGCCCCGTATGTGCACGCGGTGTTCCGCAGCCAGCATGCGATCGGCGAATCGCCCAACACCTGGGCACAATGCGCGGCCTTGGCGGTCGAGGCCGGTGCCGATGCTCGGTGGCTTTTGGCACCCGAGCAGGAAGCGCGCGGGCGACTGCTCTTCACCGAGGCCACCGAGGCCGCGGTCGCGCTCGGCGTCTGGGGCACGCCGAGCTTTGTGGTCGACCAGGAGATGTTCTGGGGCTGCGACCGCCTGCCTCAGCTCGACGACTGGCTGCGGCGCGGCGGCTACTGAATCATACGAAAGCGACGGGTTCGGCCACAAGCCGGTTGCGCGCCTGCGCTTGCTTTAGCGCCAGGGTCGCCTGGCGGTACTCGATGGCCATGCGGTCGATGCGCACCGCGACCGGATCGACCGCGTCAATCAAGCCGATGCCCTGGCCGCAACCCCAGATGTCCTTCCACGGCTTGCGCGTGCTGCCGAAGTTCATCGCCGAGGGATCGCTCACCGGCAGCGCGTCGGGATCCATCCCGGCTGCGCGGATAGAGGGCTTGAGGTAGTTGCCGTGCACGCCGGTGAACAGGTTCGAGTAGACGATGTCGTCGCTGTCGCTGTCCACGATCATGCGTTTGTAGGCCGCATCGGCGCGCGCCTCCTCGGTCGCGATGAAGGCCGAGCCGATGTACGCCAGGTCTGCACCCAGCGCCTGCGCTGCCAGAATCGCCTGCCCGCTTGCGATCGCACCCGACAGCGCCAGCGGGCCGTCGAACCATTGACGAATTTCCTGCACTAGCGCAAACGGGCTCTTCACCCCCGCATGGCCGCCGGCACCGGCCGCCACAGCCACCAGGCCGTCTGCGCCTTTCTCGATCGCCTTGCGCGCGAAGGCGTTGTTGATCACGTCGTGCAGAACCACGCCGCCCCAGGCGTGCACGCCCTGGTTGATCTCGGCGCGCGCGCCGAGCGAGGTGATCACCAGCGGCACCTTGTAGCGCTCACAGGCCTGCATGTCGTGATCGAGTCGGTCGTTGCTGCGATGCACGATCTGGTTGATGGCAAACGGCGCCGCGGGCGCTTCGGGATGGGCGCGATCGTGTGCGGCCAGCGTCTCGGTGATCTCGGCCAGCCAGTCGTCGAGCAGCGTGGCTGGGCGCGCATTGAGCGCCGGCATCGAGCCGACGATGCCGGCTTTGCACTGCGCGATCACGAGCGCCGGCGCACTGATGATGAAGAGCGGCGAGGCAATCACCGGCAGGCGAAGCTTCTGGAGGCAGAAGGGGAGTGCCATGGCGTGATCCTCAGACCGGGTCCCAGCTGAACACATCGCCGGAGCGGTCGAGCGCGAAGTACTGCGCCTTAAGTGCCGGCAGCGCATGGCTGGCCACCATTTCTGGCGTCCAGCCTTCGGAGCGATGCACCGAGCGGATCGGGCGCGGCTGGCTGATCAGGAAGATCTCGTTGTTACGCACAGCGAAGATCTGACCGTTGGTGTCGGCCGCCGCATCGCTCGTCAGGCACACGGCCAGCGGCGCGATCTTCGCCGGCGTCATCTGCTTCATACGCGCCACGCGCTGCTGCTCCGCCGGTGTCTCGGTGGGGATCGAGCCGATCATTCGACTCCACGCAAAGGGCGCGATGCAGTTGGAGCGCACGTTGAACTTCTGCATGTCAAGCGCGATGGACTTCGACAACGCGGCCACACCCAGCTTCGCCGCCGCGTAGTTGGCCTGTCCGAAGTTGCCGATCAGCCCCGAGGTCGAGGTCATGTGCACGAATACGCCCGACTGCTGCGCCTTGAAGTGCGGAGCGGCGGCGCGGCTGGTGTAGTAGCTGCCGTACAGGTGAACCTTGATCACGGCGTCCCATTCTTCATCGCCCATCTTATGGAAGAAGCGGTCGCGCAGGATGCCCGCGTTGTTAACCACACCATCGATTCGGCCGAAGTGGTCGAGCGCGCTGGCGATGATGCGTGCTGCCGAGGCCGACGTTGACACGCTGTCAGTGTTGGCCACGGCCTGGCCGCCAGCCACGCGAATCTCATCGACGACGCGCTGCGCCGGGCCGGCGTCCGAGCCCTCACCGGCTACCGACGCGCCGATGTCATTCACCACGACAAGGGCGCCGGCCTGGGCCATGGCCAGCGCGATATCCCGGCCGATTCCGCCGCCGGCGCCCGTTACGACTATCACCTTGTCAGCCAACATTGGCTTTTCGTTCATTGTGTTGCTCCTGTAGCTCTGTCTGTTTCGTTGATCAGAATGAAATCAAGCGGCAGGCCACTGGAAACGCGCGGGGCGTTTCTGCAAGAAGTCCTGCACGGAGTCGCGGTGCGCGGGCGTGCCCATGGCCAGCGACTGAGCGCTCGCTTCGAGTTCAAGCTGCGTCGTGATGTCGCCACTCGATGCCACAGCGCGCTTGATTAGCGCCACTGCCACCGGAGATGCGCCCACAAAACTCGCCGCAACCGCCCGCGCGCGCGCCTGCAACTGCTCGGGCGGCTGCAGCTCGGCCACCAGGCCCAAGCGCAGCGCCTCGTCGGCGCTGACCTCGCGCGCCGACAACATCAGTTCCTTGGCGCGCTGCGGGCCGACGATGCGCGGCAAGGTGTAGAAGATGCCAAAGTCGGGCACCAGGCCGATCTTGAGGAAGGACACGCACATGCGCGTGCGCGGGGTGCCGATCACGTAGTCGGCCACCAGCGCCAAGCCGAAGCCCGCGCCGTAGGTCGCGCCGTCGATGGCGGAGATCACCGGACGGTCGAGCGCGATGAGGTCCTGCAGCCACCCGTGCACGCCGTGTAGGCGCGCATGCCAGCCCTCGTTGTCTAGCCCCGCGCCTGCGATGTTGCGCAGATCGCCGCCCGAACAGAAGTGGCCGCCCGCGCCTGTCAGCACCACAGCTCGGATGTCGCTGCGGCGCTTGATGTCGGCAATGGCGTCGGCCAGCGCGTCGCGCAGGTCTGGGCTCAGTGCGTTGCGGGTGGCGGGGTTGTCGAGCGTCAGCGTCGCGACCTGTTCGGCTACCTCGTATCGAAGGGGGGTGTGCATGTCTTCTTTCTCCGTTATGTCTTGAGTGCCGTACCGAGGTCGCGCCCGCCGTGCAGCGAGCTGCCGCCGTCCACGGGAATCACTGCACCGGTGACGAATGAAGCCAGCGGCGAGCTGAGCACCATCGCCATGTCGGCAACCTCGGCGGTGGTGCCGAAGCGTCTGAGCGGGATCGACGCGGCCATGGCCTCGAGCGCGCCGTCGCCGGGCGCGAGGCGACGCACGCCCTCGGTGTTGCCGATGGGGCCCGGCACGATCGAGTTCACGCGGATGCCGTCGGGACCCCATTCCATCGCCAGCACGCGGGTCAGCATGTCGAGCCCGGCCTTTGCCGCGCACACATGGGCCTGGTAAGCCGTGGGGTTGATGGCTTGGGGAGCGGAAATGTTGATGACCGAGGCGCCCGGACGGCGCAGGTGCGCATGCGCGGCACGCAGCACGTTGAACCCGCCCACCAGATCGATGTCGACCACGGTGCGGAAGCCCTTACTCGACATGCCAAGCGCTGGTGCCACGAAGTTGCCCGCCGCGCCGGACACGAGCACGTCGATGATGCCGAAGCGTTCGCACGCGGCCCCCAGGGCGGCGTCGATGGCTTCGTAATCGCGCACGTCGGCGCTGTAGCCTTCGGCACCATGGCCGTGGGCACGTAGTTGCGCCAAGGCACCGGCCACGCGCTCGGCCGATCGGCTCGCGATGGACACGCGCGCACCCCGTCGCGCGAAGGCTTCGGCGATCGCCAGGTTGATGCCGCTGCTGCCGCCGGCCACGAATACATGGCGGCCGCTAAAGTCGAGGAGGTCGGTGGAGAGAGTTTGCATGTCTTGTCCTGCAATGAATCTGAGAAGGGCTCAGCGGTGATCCAAGTAGCGGAATGAACCGATGCTGCGTGCCACCACGCGGCCCTCGGCGTCGGTGACGCAGGCCTGACACTGCACCACGCTGCCGTCGGCGTCGACGCTCAGCACCTCGCCGTCGGCCGTCAGCCGGCCATGACCTGGTTGAAGGTAGCTGGTGTTCAGGTTGAGCGTGACTGCCGTTTTCCTGAAGTTGACGCGAGAGACCGCTGCGCTGGCCATGACCACGTCGACCAGCGTGGCGACGACTCCGCCGTGCATCGAGTGCGTCGGGTTCAGCAGTTCAGGCCGCATGTCGACCACTAGCCGGGCGCGTCCATCGCGGGAGAACTCGCGACGCACGCCTAGCAGTGCCATGAAGGGCAATGCAGCAAAGGCCTCGGCGCTGAACGAGGGTGCCTGCATCAGGCTCCGGCCTCGGCCACCCGCTCAGCGCAACGGCGTGCATGCTCGGCGCGCAACGTGGTCTTGAGCACCTTTCCGGCGGCCGACAACGGCAGCGCATCGATCCGCCGCAGGCTGCGCGGGCACTTGTAGCCGGCCAGCTGCGTGCGGCACCAGGCAACGAGCGTCTCGAACACCACGGCTTCCTCTGCGCTCGCCAGCGCTGCGTCGGCGTGCAGCACCACTTCTGCGTGCACCGATTCGCCCCAGCGCGCATCGGCCACGCCGATTACGGCTGCATCGACCACCGACGGATGGCTGCGCAACGCGGCTTCAACCTCGCCCGAGTAGACGTTCTCGCCGCCGGTGATGATCATGTCCTTGAGCCGGTCGGCAATGAAGAGGTAGCCGTCGGCATCCATGCGCGCACCGTCGCCGGTGTGGAACCAGCCTTGGCGCAATGCCTGCGCGCTGACCTCGGGCAGGTTCCAGTAGCCGCGCGTGACCATCGGTCCGCGCACCACCAGTTCGCCGACTTCACCGCGCGGACAGTCCTCGCCGCGCTCGTCGACGATGCGGATTTCTGCTCCGAGACCGGCTCGCCCCACCGAGCGCAGCAGACCGCGTGCAATGGCTTCGGGTCGGTGATTAACAGGCAAGTTGATGCAAACCGCGCCGGCCGTCTCGGTCAGGCCGTAGGCTTGGAAGAACTCCGCATGCGGCCAGGCCGCCAGCGCGCGGTCAAGCAAGTCGGGCGGCATAGGCGCCGCACCGAAGGCAATGCGGGTGAGACTGCGCGCGCGCGCGGGCAAGAAACCGGGCGCATCGAGCAGCGCCTGCAGCATTGTGGGCACAACGATGATGTCAGAGATGCGGTGCCGCTCGACGGCATCGAGCACAGCGTCGGCACGAAACTGCGGCAGCGTGATGCAGGTGCCTCCCACGATGCTCTGGCCGACGAAGCGGCCCAGCCCAGCCACATGAAACAGAGGGGCTACCAGAAGCGACACGCTGTCGGGTGCATTGTTAAGCTCTGCGCCGCGCGTCATCGACGCGCTCCAGAAGTTCATGTGCGAGAGCATCACGCCCTTAGAACGGCCGGTGGTGCCGCCGGTATAGAGGATCGCAGCCAGCGCGTCGCCGCCGGCACGCACGTCTTCGAGCGGCACCCGATCAAGGGCCTCGGCAGCCAGCGTGTCGGCGCCGGCCACAGTGACGATATCGGCCAGCTCGGCCGCGGTGGTCGCGAAGGCAGGATCGGCCACCAGCAGGGGTGCGCCGCAGTCCGAAATGGCATGGCGCAGCTCGGGCACGCTCCAACGAACGTTCATCGGGCAGGCGATGGCACCGAGCCACCAGCAGGCGAGCATTGTGATGACGATCTCATCGTTGTTCGGCGCAAGGATGGCCACGCGGTCGCCGTGCGAAATGCCATGCGTCTGCAACACGGCGGCGCGCCGACCGACCTCATCTGCTAGCCGGGCAAAGCTCCAGCTGCGCTCGTCTTCGGGAGCCAGATGGCACAGGGCGATCTTTTCGGGGTGGCGCTGCAGCGAGCGGTGCAGACCTTGGGTGAGATACATCGTTTGTCTCCGACGTGGGTTGTTGTCTGTCTCGGGGAATGGGCAGGCTAGCGCGGCGCCCGGTAGCGGAAGGTGCCCATGGCCTTGGCCACCACCTCGCCGCTGTCGTCGACCACTTCCGCCTCGCAGAAACACACCGAGCGGCCGCCGCCAGTGGCACGCCCAGTGGCTCGCAACCGGCCCGACGCCGGCCGCATGAAACCGATGTGCATATCGATGGTGACGACCTCGCGTGCGAAGTCAATGCGGCTCAGCGCGGCATTGGCCATGGCGCTGTCGAGCAGCGTCATCACCACGCCGCCGTGGCCGGCACCGTGGTTGTTCAGCAACTCGGCGTGCAAGTCGAGCGCCACCACCGCGACGCCCTGGCCCACGGTCTCGCGGCGCATGCCAAGCAGGCCGAGGAAGGGCACGTGGCGACCGGAGCCCGAGGCCGGCAACGTAGGTTCGGCCGGCGCAGGCGTCGCAACGGCAGTCGCGCATTCTTCCTGAATGGCGCGCCAGAGCACCTTGCCGGTGCTCGACTTGGGAAGCGCAGTGCGGAACTCTATGCGGCGCGGCACCTTGTAAGCTGCCATGCGTTCCCGACACCAGACCTCGAGTTGCATGGCATCGAGCATGGCGTCGGGGCGGCATACCACCACCGCGCGCACTGACTCGCCCTGGCGAGCATCGGGTGCCGCCACGACGCAGGCTTCGTGCAGGGCCGGGTGCTGGTACAACAGGCTTTCGATCTCGGCCGGCCACACCTTGAAACCGCTTACGTTGATCATCCGCTTAAGCCGGTCGCGCATGAAGAAGTAGCCCTCATCGTCCATCACGGCGAGGTCGCCAGTGCGGAAGAAGCGCCGGCCATCGCGTTTGAAGAAGGCCGCGGCATCGGCCACGTCGTCGCGCCAATAGCCTCGCATGAGCTGCGGCGCGCTCGTCACCAGCTCGCCGGTCTGGCCGGGCGGAAGCTCGCGCAAGGTTTCGGGATCGACGATGCGCGAATCGACCCCGAAGGCCGGAATTCCCAGGCACTGACGCTTGCCCCGGCCCAGCGGATTGCAATGCAGGAACGACGCGGTTTCGGTCAGGCCGTAGCCTTCGATGTAGCTCAGGCCAAAGCGGGCCTTGAGCATCACGGCCACAGCCTCGGGCATGGCAGCGCCGCCGCCGTTCAGGATCTCGAGACTTGACAGGTCGCGCCATTGCGCCTCGGGATGCGCGAAGAAGTCGTTGAGCATCGCCGGCGGCGCTGCCCAGGCACTCACGCGCGAGCGCTCGATCAGCCGGGCGGCCGTGGCCGCATCCCAGCGCGGCATCAACACGACAGTGGCACCCACGGCCATCGGCATGAGCAGCGCGTTCTGCATGCCCAGAAGGTGGAACAACGGCGCCACGCCCAGCACCACCGAGTCCGCATGTAGCCCGCGCCAGCGCACCGCCGACAGGGTCGAGGCCAGTAGCGTCGCGTGCGTATGCATGCACCCCTTGGGCCGCCCGGTGGTGCCCGAGGTGTAAGGCAGCACGCAGAGGTCGTCGACGTCGATGGCCGGCACCGACGGCGACAGCCGCGTCGCTAGGGCGTCGGCCCAACCGACCATGCGCGGATGGTCGAGCTGCAGGCGCGGTACGGACACGGCGTCGAGCAGGGGCAGGATGCTGTCGCGGCCATCATCTCCATCGGCCCCGAGCGCATCGGCGTAGCAGTGCACCACCGCATACCGCAACCGGCCGTCGTCGAGCGCAGCCTGCACTGCGGGCAACAGCTCCTGCGCCAGCATCGCCACACGTGCGCCGCTGTCGGCGATGAAATGGTCCATTTCCAAAGCGGTGGACATCACGTTCACCGGCACCACCACGGCACCGCTACGCACGATGGCATGGAAGGCGATGGTGAACTGCGGGCAGTTTTGGCTCAGTAGCAACACACGGTCGCCGGGGCGGACTTCGGCCTGGCCCTGCAGATGAGCTGCAAGCGCATCGGCATCGGCGCGCAGCTGCGCAAAGGAGGTCGCCTGGCCGAAGAAAAGCAGTGCGGCCTTGTCGGAGTGGCGTTCGGCCGCCGCATCGAGCACGTCGCAAAGCGTGCTGCGCGGCATGTCGATTTCTTGCGGCAGCCCGGCCGGCCAAGCCGCGGCCCAGGGCGCTGAAGATGAGACGGGTGTAGCGGACGTCATGAAGGTACCACCTGTGTCATCTCGTCATCGCGCGCGCAATGATTTCCTTCATGACCTCATTCGCGCCGCCGTAGATGCGCCCCACGCGTGCATCGGTGTACATGCGCGAGATCGGGTATTCGCTCATATAGCCATAGCCGCCGTGCAGTTGCAGGCACTCGTCGATCACATGGCTGGTGGTCTCGGTGATCCACCACTTGGCCATGGCGGCCGTGGGCACGTCGAAGGTGCCGGCGACCAGCCGCGCCACGCAGTCGTCGACAAAGGTGCGCGCGATCGTGGCGCGTGTCTGGCATTCAGCCAGCTTAAAACGCGTGTTCTGAAGATCGATCAGCGGAGCGCCGAATATCTGGCGCTGGGTGGTGTAGACCAACGTGTCATCGACCGCGCGCTGCATGGTCGCAGCCGAGCCCACGGCCAGCAGCAGCCGCTCGCGCGGTAGTTGCTGCATAAGTTGCGCAAAGCCGCGGCCCTCCTCTCCGCCAAGCAGGTTGGCCACGGGCACTCGCATGTCGCTGAAGAACAGTTCGACCGTGTCCTGGCCCTGCTGGCCGATCTTGTCGAGCAGCTTGCCACGACGGAAACCAGGCAGGTCGTCGGTCTCGATCATGACCAGGGACACGCCCTTGGCACCGGCCTGCGCATCGGTCTTGACGGCCACGCAGATCAGCCCCGCATGCAGACCATTGGTGATGAAGGTCTTTGCGCCATTCACCACGTAGTAGTCGTCATCGCGCACCGCGCTGGTCTTGATGCGCTGCAGGTCAGTGCCGGCACCGGGCTCGGTCATGGCAATGGCAGCGACCAGTTCGCCTTTGGCCATGCGCGGTAGCCAGCGCTGCTTCTGCGCCTCGCTGCCGTAGGCCAGAAGGTAGTGCGCCACGATGCCGCTGTGCACGTTGATGCTAAAGCTGTTCATCAGCGCGCGCATCTGCTCCTCGCAGATCACGGCCTCGTGCAGGAAGCTGCCTCCGCCGCCGCCGTAGACTTCGGGAATGCCGGCGCATAGCAGGCCGAGTTCACCGGCACGACGCCAGATGGCACGGTCGGCGTGCTTCTGCTCGCCCCAGGCATCCTGGTGCGGCACGCATTCGGTGTGGAAGAAACGCCGCGCGGTTTCGCGCAGCATCTGCAGTTCGGCGTCCATCCAGGGACGCGGGGCCGGCACGAGACTCATGGTGGCGGCCTCAGGGACGACCGCCGCCGCACACCAGAACCTGGCCGCTGACGTAGTTCGATTCAGGAATGCAGAACATGTAGACCGCCCCAGCCGCCTCTTCTGGCGTGCCGCCGCGGCCCAGCGGAATCAGCGACTCTGCATTCTTCAGGATCTGCGGATTCACGCCCACCTTGATGCGACGGCCGTCGATATCGATGCTCGCGTCAGCCTGCGCGTCGGCTTCGGTCAGGCGCGTCTTGATCAGGCCGAAAGCCACGCTGTTCACGTTGACCTTGTAGCGGCCCCACTCCTTGGCGAGCGCCTTCGTCAATCCATTGATGCCTGCCTTGGCAGCCGCGTAGTTGGCTTGGCCCGCGTTGCCGTAGACGCCCGAGGTTGACGAGATGTTCACCACCTTGCGGAACACCGGCGTACCGAGTTCAGCCTCCTTCTTGGACGATTCTCGGATAAATTCGGCCGCTGCGCGCAAGATGCGAAAAGGCGCCGTGAGATGCACCGCCAAGATGTCTTCCCACTGCTCGTCGCTCATCTTCTGGATCACGTTGTCCCAAGTGAAGCCGGCGTTGTTAACGATGATGTCTATGCCGCCGAAGCTCTCGAGCGCAGTCGACACGAACCGCTGGCCGAAGTCAGCCTGCGTGACGCTGCCGATGCAAGCCACGGCCTCGCCACCGGCAGCGCGCACCGCCGCCACGACTTCATTCGCAGGGGCCGCGTCGAGATCATTCACTACGATGCGAGCGCCGTCGCTGGCCAGCTTGAGTGCGATCTCGCGGCCGATGCCGCGGCCCGAGCCCGAGACCAGTGCCACCTTGTTCTTGAGTTTCTGCATATCTTGTGTCTCCGATGTGTTTTCGTTCGAATGTCAGGTGAGTGCGACGACCGCATCGCCGGCCAGCCGGGCGTGCCCGTCCTGATCTACAGTCTCCAGCGCCAGGCGCACGCGGCGCTCGCCGTCGACCACCAGTTTTTCGGTCACGGTTCCGCGGCAGTGCACACGGGTTCCCAGCTGCGTGATCGCGACGAAGCGCACGCCGTACTCGCGCAGCGCGTGCTGCGGCACCCAGTTCGTCAACAGTCTCCCCAGGTAGGCCATGGACAGCATGCCGTGCGCGAAGACGTCCTTTTGGCCGGCCGCATGTGCGAAGTCGATGTCGACGTGGATAGGGTTGTGATCGCCAGATGCGCCGCAGTACAGCGCAAGCGCCAGGCGCGAGATGGGTTCGGTCTCGAAGGCCGGTAAGGCGTCGCCGACCTGCAGCGCGTCGTAGTTCGGTAGTGATTTCATGGCGGTCTCGCTCCTCATCCGTTGCGCATGACGGTGACGGAACGCAGCTCGGCAACGAGCGCTCCGTGCTGGTTGCTCACTTTCGTCCGCCGCACCACGAACTCCAGGGCACCGCCCTTCTTGTCATAGATATCCTCGATGCGCTGTTCGAAGCGAAGCACGTCGCCAGCATGCGCGGGTGCGTAATAGACGAAGTGCTGCTCGCCATGGAGCAGGCGCCGATAGTCCAGGCCCAGCAGCTCGCGCACGGCGGCGGGGTTGGGCGCATCCATTTCCAGGCAGAACAGGAAGGTGGGTGGCACCTGCATGCCGGGATGGCCGGCCTCGCGCGCAGCGGCTTCGTCGCTGTATATCGCTTCGGTCTGGCCGATGGCCTTGGCGAAGAAGCGCAGGCGGCTGGCCTCCACAGGCACGCTGAAAGGCGCGAGCGCATGGCCGATGTAGCGGCGATCGATCATTGGCGTCTCAAGCGGCTTGATACAGTGTCACGACGCACGCACCGCCCAAGCCCAGGTTGTGCTGCAGTCCGAACCGCGCGCCCTCGACTTGGCGCTGGTCGGCTTGGCCGCGCAGTTGCCAGGTCAACTCGGCGCATTGCGCCAGGCCCGTAGCACCCAGCGGATGCCCCTTGGACAGCAGGCCGCCGGATGGATTGGTCACTACCCGTCCGCCGTAGGTGTTATCGCCTTCGAGGATGAACTTCTCGGCCGTGCCTTCTGGCGTCAGGCCTAGGCCCTCGTAGGTGATCAGTTCGTTGGCGGTGAAGCAATCGTGCAGTTCGACCACGTCGATGTCCTCCGGGCCGATGCCTGCGGCTTCGTAGACCTGCTGAGCGGCGGCCTTGGTCATGTCGTAGCCGACGACCTGGCGCATGTCGCCGGCGTCGAACGTGCTGGGCATGTCGGTGGTCATGGCCTGCGCGGCGATCGACACGCGCATGTCGAGACCGTGGCGGCGCGCAAAGTCTTCAGAGCACAGGATGGCGGCGGCCGCGCCGCAGGTCGGCGGGCAGCATTGCAGTCGCGTAAGCGGGTCGAACACCTTGGGCGATGCCATCACCTCGTCGAGCGTCACGGTGTCACGGAACACGGCCATCGGATTGCGCGCCGCGTGCTGGCGGGCCTTGACCGAGATGCGGGCAAAAGTGTCTGGGCGGATGCCGTGCTGCTTGATGTAGTCGCGGCCGGCGCCGCCGAACAGCTGCGCCGCGCGCGGCGCGGTGGGCTCGTAGCCTTGCAGCGTGGTCATGGTGTCGGCGAAACGGGCCATCGGCGAGGGACGGTCCTCGTAGGCACCCTTGAGCGCACCCGGAACCATCTGCTCAAAGCCGAGCGCGATCGCGCACTCGACCATGCCGCTCTCGACCGCCTGGCGCGCCAGGAACAGCGCGCTCGAACCGCTGGAGCAGTTGTTGTTGAGGTTGAACACCGGCACGCCGCTCAGGCCCACACGGTAGATCGCAGCCTGGCCCGCGGTGGAGTCGCCGTAGACGTAGCTCACGTAGGCCTGCTGCACTTCGCTGTAGGGCACGCCTGCGTCATCGAGGGCCAGCCGTGCGGCGCGCTCGCCCATCACAGTGTACGGGTCGCTCTTGCCAGGTTTGCTGAACGGGATCATGCCGACACCGGCTACGAAAACTTTGCGTTTCATCTCGGACTTTCCTTGAGAGTCGCCACCCGCGGTGGCATGCCTCAAGGATCGATCAACGCGGTTGCGCTTCCAATGGCGCAGACGACCAACTTGCTTGGCTGAAACTGCCAGTTTTGCGGATCAGCGTTCACGCAGTCGGGTCTGACGGTATTCACCGGGCGCGACGCCTGTCCAGTGCTTGAATGCACGATGGAAGGTACTGGCCTCGGAGAAGCCCAGCTGGCTCGCGATCTCGGGCAGTGTGAGTTCGGGCCGCGCGAGGCATTCGATGGCGGCGTCGCGTCGCAAGTCATCCTTGATACCGCGAAAGCCCTGGCCCTCGTCGCGCAGCCTCCGGCGCAGTGTCTGCGGCGTCATGGCCAGGTGCTTGCCAATGGCTTCCAGCGAGGGCAGCTCGCCAGCCAGATCGCGGCGCAGGATGCGACGGATGCGCTCGGTCACGCTGGTCTGATCGCGGTACTTCACCAGCAGGCTGGCCGGCGCCTGACGCATGAACTCGCGCAGACTCTGCTCGTTCTGTACTACCGGCAGCTCGAGCCAGCGTGCATCAAAGTGCCAGCCAGTACACGTCGCCGCATCGCTCACCGGGGCCTGGAACAAAGTGGCCGCATCGCTGTGCAGTCCATGGCGCGAGAGCGGATAGTCCACCGCGATCAGCGGCACGCGGCGCGCCACGAGCCACGAAGCCAAGCCGTAGGCGAGGAAACAAAAGGCGCGCTCGGCGTACGCCAACGCGGGCGTGAGCGCGGTGCGCGGCACCAACCGCAGGCCCGCCACGCCTTCGCTCACATGCAACCGCGGCGTGAAGTCAGTGATCAACAGCCGGTAGTGCCGCAGGCCGACCTGCATCGCCTCGCCCAGCGTGCGCGCCGCCAGCAGCATCTGGCAGCACTGCACGAAGCTGCCCAGCGGCAGCGGCCGGCTGCACAGAGCCCATAGCTCGTCACGCAGGGTGCGCCGCAACACGAAGATGAGTGCTGCGTATTGCGCCTGCGTCACGCGCGACAAGGGCGAAGCGAGCAGGGCCGGAGGGATGCCTGCGCGTTGCAGCAGCGCCTGCACGTCGATCCCACGGTTGCGCGCGCCGAAGAGAATCTGCTCGACCTGCTGGATCGCGATGGTGTGGTGGGTGAAGTTGGCGGCGGTCACTGTGGTGCAAGTCACGGGGTGAAACCCCGCTTTTTACCTCACGACGCCCTCAGCCTCGAGCGCCGCCACGGCCTGCGCGTCATAGCCCGCCTCGGCCAGGATCTCGCGGTTGTGCTGACCGGGCAGGGGCGCGGGCCGCCGCACCGAGAAGGTGTAGTCGGTCATCTTCACCGGGCACGCGATCTGCACCGCACCGCCCTCCTCCTGCGGTGCAATCACGAGTCCGCGCGCTCGGAAGCGCGGCTCCTGCAAAGCTTCCTCCAGGCGCAGCACTGGCGAGACGCAGCACTCGGTGCCGTCAAACTTCTGCTGCCAATGGGCCATCGTCTGGGAGCCGATGATCTCGATGAGCTCCGCTCGCACCGCATCGTTCTGCGCCGCATCGGCGGGCTGGTGCAGCGCCTGCAGGTCGGTGCGGCCGATGACCTGGCAGAAGCGATCCCAGAACTTGCGCTCGAGTGCACCCACGGCCAGGTGACGCCCATCGCGTGTGGCATACACCGCATAGCATGGCAACCCCCCCGACAGCTTGTCGGTGCCGGCCGGCCGGGTCTGGCCATGCACCGCCAGCGTGACCATCGGCACCACCGCGTGCGCCAGCATGCTGTCGGCCATCGCGATGTCGACATGGCGGCCGCGACCGGTGCGCGCGGCGTCGAAGAGCGCGGCCAGTAGGCCCATGGCCGAGGTCAGAGAGCCACCGATGAGGTCGGCCATCGGAATGTTCGACAGCGCGGGCGCGCCCCCGCGCTGGCCGACCTGGTCGGTCACGCCGGTCACCGCGCAATAGTTGAGGTCATGGCCCGGTTCGTCGCGCGCAGGGCCAGTCTGACCGTAGCCAGTGATGCTGCAGTAAACGAGCTTCGGGTTGATGCGCGCGAGCGCCTCGTAGCCCACGCCCAACCGGTCGGTTACGCCAGGGCGGAAGCTCTCGATGAGCACGTCGGCATCTCGCGCCAACGCATGCAGCACGGCTACGCCCTCGGGCTTCTTGAGGTCGAGTCGCAGCGCGCGTTTGTTGCGGTGGACAAGGCCGCGCAGGGCCGGTGCTGCGTAGTCGCCGGCGCCGGTATCCTCGATCTTGATCACGTCTGCGCCCATGTCTGCCAGGTGCATAGAGCAGACCGGCCCCGGCAGCAGCCGGGTTAGGTCCAGCACGCGAATGCCAGCGAGCGGGGGCGAATCTGTCTTGAGCAGCGGCATCCGATGGGCGGTCATTTTTTCTGAGTTGGCATAAGGGAACCCCCAGTCTAAGAAAGCACTTTCATGACGGCGATGGCCGATTGAATGAATCAGATTGGCCGCAATGATCAAAGTGCCCTCTGGCAGCAATCCAGGCCGACCTCTTGTAGAGGCCCATGACCGTACCGATCTCGTTAGCGTCAGAGATACAGATGCCATGAAGCTTCGCGCGTACTCGGCTGCCGTTTTTCTACAACGCGGACGTCAAGAATCCGATGATTCCTCAAGGCGCTCAATCTCCCGGCACCTCAATCAAACATGCTGGTATGTGCGCTCACCAAAGCTTCAGCGGCTCCAGGAAGTTATCAGCTGATCTTTTTGGTTAGATTCATCGACCAGTAAAAGTATCCCAAAGTTGACTTGCAGCAGATCACTCGCCTCAGCCTCAATGCTCTGCACAGCATCCTTGGGAATTCCCTCATGCGGAGCTTACTCATGGAATCTAGATTAACGGCGACTGGCTCACCACTTTGCGTAACCGGGCCTCTTCAGCCAGCACAAACCGCTCGAAATCGGCCGAAGACATCGGCCGCGCCGGCAGATCGCCCAGCCCCTGCCTCAGCGCATGGAACGCCGCGTCGGCCAGTAGCACCTGTACGGCGCCTTGCAGCACCGCCGCTACCTCCGGCGCGAGCCCTCTAGGCGCTACCAAGCCAGACCAGATTTCGAACACCACGCCCTGGAGCGCCCGCCCTTCATTCACGGCAGGCGTCTGGGGACTGGCTGGATCCCGCATAGCTGACAACGTCCCGAGCACGAGGTGACCCCACTGCCGGGCCTGATTCAAGGCTGCGGGCAGAGGCACCATCGCTGCATCGATGCGCCCGCTCGCCAGATCGATCATCAGCTGTGCACCACTCTGGTAGGACAAGTGCAGCAGTTGTACGTCTGCGGCCTTGGTCAGCGCCTGCGCCGCCATGGCTTGGAGCGATTGCCGCCCCGTCGCGCCGATTGAAAAGCGCCCCGGCAGGCGTCGGGCTTCGTCGATGAATGCATCGATGCTCTGCACCCCCAAGCCGGCGCGCACGACCAGTGCCATTGGGGCACGGCCGTACATCGCGATCAACGAAAAGTCCGAGGCCTGGTAACCCCATTGGGGGTTCACTGCCGGGGCGACTACCAGCTCACTAGGGGTTCCAAACATCAGCGTGTAACCATCCGCCCTGGCCCGCAGCAGCCGCCGCGCCGCCAGACCGCCCGAAGCGCCCGGCATGTTTTCCACCACCATCGGCTGCGCCAGCTGCATCGCCATTGCAGCCGCCATACGGCGCGCAGTCGTGTCAGCTTCGCCGCCCGCGGCGTAGGGCACGACCAGCGTCATTGGCCGCCCAGGAAAGGCCGAGGCGGCGCCGGCCGAGGCAGTGCATCCTAAACCGCATGCGCCGAGGGTGAACAGAAAAGACCGGCGCTCGCATTGCTTTGTCGCAGTAGGCAATTGCCCCCTCATGTCGGCACCCATTGCCGCAGCCCCTGAATCGTTCGCGCAACGGCCGACGCCGGCTGCAGCATAGCGTCGGCACGCGCCACGATACCCAGTGGGGCCAGGGACACAGCTGCCGTACGCAGCACGGCAATCCGCCCCTCGTTGACGAAAGGCCGAATCAGGTTGAAGGGAGTCAACGCAAGCATGTCGCTGTGGGTTAGCAGCGCATGGCTCAAGAGCACCGAGCGGGTAGACATCTGGCAGGTCGACGGCGTGCCACCCAGCCGCGCGAACAACTCGGCGAACTCATGCGGCGCGATTCCGGTCAACGGCGGCGTGAGCCAGATGTGCGTAGCGAGCAGCCGGTCGGGCACGGGGTCAAGCGCGGCCAGCGGGTGGTCTGCACGCGCGACCACCACGAAGCGGTCTTCGAGTACCGGCATGAAGACGTGGCCGCCGGGCAGCGAGGCAGGCTCGCGGCACAGCAGCAGGTCGGTACTGTCGCGCTCGATCAGGCCGAGGATGTCGTCGGCCGAAACTTCCTGGATATCAAGCGCGATGTCCGGATACACAGCACCAAAGGGCGGCAGTGCCGACGTGAGCCAGCCCGCCACAGCCGCGCCGATGGCAGCGATGCGCACCAGCCCACGCGTGCCGCCCTGCAGCGCCACGACGGTGAGCGCACATGCCTGCATCTGCCGCAGCGCGTTACGCACCAAGGGTAGCAAAGCCATACCCAACGCCGAAGGACGCATCCCGCGCGCATGGCGCTCAAACAGCGGCGCACCCAGAACCGACTCAAACTCGGCGAGCGCTTGAGTAGCGGCTGGCTGGCTCAAGCCAAGAGCCGATGCTGCCTTTTGCAGGCTTTTCAGCTCGGCGATGTCCACCACCAGCTGCAGGTGTTTGATGCGTGCGCGGCCGACCAGACGCGAGAAGAGTTGGGCAGGCAGCACTGGATGCATTGATTATTCGAATGCCTTTGAGCATAAATGAATTTGACCCGTTCGCCCATCTTCTTAAGACTCGCGACACGCAGTCGGATTCCGCAGAGACCCTATCTGGACATCAGATCGCCGTTCGCGCACCAACCGACGGTACTTCCCAAACATCGGATACAGACTCAATGAAGATCCCCAACTCCGTCGTCCGTAGATACGGCGCGCTGCACCTTCCCGCCTCGCTCATGCTCAGCGGCGCCCTCCTGGCCTGGGTGGGCGCTGCAAGCGCTGCCGACACACTGGACACGATCTGCCGCACCACGGAGGAGTGCCAGGCACAGGTGGCCCGCCTACAGGGTACGGTGAAAGGTGAGGCGACCAGCGCGCTTTCAAAGCAGCAGGATGTCTTCTACTGGTTCGGCCGCATCAACATGGCCTCGACCGTTGTGCACGCCGAACAAGGCATCATTCCGGCATCGCTGGCCGGGCGCATTGCCCGCGGCGTCAGCTACTCCGTCGACCAAGCCGCACAACCCGGGGGCAAGAGACCGACGGATGTGCTGCAGGTCGAGAAAATCATCACGGACCAGGTGGGACCCCAAGGCACTTTGATCCACACGGGCCGCAGCCGACAAGACATTCACTCGACGCTGAACGCCGCGCAACTTCGCCTGGAAGTGTTGGACTACGCCGATGCGCTGGACGCGGTGCGGAAGCGGCTGATCGATCTAGCCGGCAAGCACGTGGACACCTACGTGCCGGCCTACACCAACGGCGTTCAGGCCATGCCCATCAGTTATGCGCATTACCTGCTCGCCTTTGCGGACTCCTTCGAACGCGATGCCACGCGCATCCGCGAGGCCTATGCGCGCCTGAACCTCAGCCCCATGGGCACGGCAGTGTTGGCCAACTCGAGTTGGTCGGTCAACCGTGAACGGCTGGCGGCGCTGCTGGGCTTTGACGGATTGATCGTCAATTCACTGGACGCTGGCCAAATCAGCACCTATGACGTGCCGCTGGAGGCAACGGCCATTGCCAGCTCCACCGCGATCCGGGTCGGCGCCTTCCTGCAGGATGTGCATGTGCAGTACCACCAAACACGCCCATGGTTGCTGCTAGGTGCGAACAACACCTACACCAGCAGCGCCATGCCCCAAAAGGCCAATCCCGGAGTCATCCAGAACACGCGCGCCAAGGCGACCGACGTGGTGGCCTCGGCACAGGCCGTGACGCTGCGCGCGCACAACGTGACGCCAGGGATGATCGATTACAAAAACACCGCCAGCGCATCAGGCGCCAAGACCTTCGTGCTCGGCGTGGAGATGCTCCAGCAGTTCGACGGTGTGCTGGGCGCGTTGCAGATCGATCCAGCCCGCGCATTGGAAGAACTTGAGTCCGATTGGATCACCTCCATGGAGCTGGCTGAAACGCTGCAACGCACGCACGGCGTACCGTTCCGCGTCGGCCACCATTTCGCATCCGAGATCGTGGTGTATGCGCGCAACCAGAATCTGCGACCCAAGGACTTCCCGTACGCGCAGGCACAGCGCATTTATGCCGAAGCCGGCAAGAAGTATCAGTTGGCCCAGTCAGAACTGCCGCTGGACGAAGCCACCTTCCAAGCCACGCTCTCGCCCGCCAACATGGTCCGCACACGCACCGGCACTGGCGGACCGCAGCCCGCAGAAGTGCGCCGTATGCTGGCCGCGGCCGGCGCAGCGCTGGTGCGTGATCAGGCTTGGGTCAAAGCTCGTCGCTCGCGGCTGATGGAAGCGGAAGCGTCTCTGAACCGCAGTTTCATCGAGTTGACCCGCAAGCCCTGAAGGCAACCCTGTTCAGACAGCCTAGAGCGGAGATCCGACCGGACTGCTTTGTCGGTTGTCTTCGATGGCCAGTCCGATGAACCCGCGAACCAATAGGTCGTACTTGATCTGCTCGAACATCCTCAAGCTCATGATGAACCCCGCCGCTGGCAGGGACGTGACCCTTGGCCACTACGTGGGAAAGGGTGAGGCTGCGGTGCGCGCGGGCTGGTAGACCGTGGCCGACTATGTAGAAGGGGCTTTGGCTCATCGACCATCGTCAGCACCGCCCCGTTGACGCGCGGCAACACGCGCCTGTCCACAACGACGAAGTCCGGGGTTGCAAGATTAGTTGATCTCGATCTCGGTGGCCGTTGAGATGCAGCTCGGCGAACTTACACGGAGGCCGTCGCTGACAACCTCTGTGTGGGCTGCCGCCTCGCTGCTATGGCGGAGATAGAGCGGGTCAGTGCTCCGCATGGCCGACCGTATGTTCTAGCGAGATGAAGACAACAAGAGTTGGCCATCAACGACTCGGCTTGCTTGGTCAACTTCCTACGGCGGCAACATCCAGAGCCTCAACCGGATGCCTGTCCTATCAGTAGCAACGCGAGTGATGTATTCCCGATCAACACACGCGAAAGCTGAACTCTTCATGGGCACGAAAAACACTCAAACAGTCCATCATCTTCCTTGACGGGCGCATGACATCTATGCACACATTCAACTCATAGATGTTCGTGGAGTTCACACAGCTGATGAGTGAACAGCCAGATCGAGAGTTATCGTTTATAGCTGGAGTTGTGAACGAACCAACAATCTGTTTGTACGTCGGCGGAGGCAGAGACCTCGGTGGCTAGGCGAGTTAGCCACGGAGTCATCACCCTCGGCTCACATGGCGATCTGATCTCCACCCTCGCCCCATCCTCGCTTTCAGCGCGCCTCGATCTCGAGGCTGTCCACCGTCGCTGGGAGTCATTCACGCCGTACAGCATTTAAGTCCTCTTTCAGAGAAGAAAGCCACTGGTCAACGATCCTGTGAATCGTCGTCAGTGTGATCCGTGACACATCGACCTCGAAAAACATGTCTCGATGAAACAAAATGCTTCTTATTATTACGGCGCGACACATCTAAGAATGCCGTCCCGAGAGAGCCGCCGATGAGTTATGCAGGAAACAAGACGCCCCCGGGGAGCAAACCGGCCACACCGGAAGGTCGAATGAGTTTGAACGATGCGAACATGGACTGTTCGTATGGGTCCCGTGCGACCGCGCATTCAAACACCACTGTTGTCCGTAACGTCATCGCACCCGCACGTGACATGACCCCAGCGATTGCTTGGCTCTCCCTCGCAAACGTCGTAATTCGCGCATTCTTCAGTGCCCCGAAAGTGCCAGCCAAGCATGCGGCGGAAGTTGGCAGGGAATGGGTTGTCGTGACATTCGGCAACTGCACTCGACTCTTTCTGTTCTCGGGAAATCAACGAAATCCTGCTGCTGCCTTTAGTCGGGACCTTGCCGATGCCATCCAACAAGAAGCAGAAGGGAAACAGACTACTGTTGCATTGGATTCGATGGGCAGCAAGATCGCACAACGGCGAGATCACAACATCTTCCTACGATCACTGAGAGTCAGCACCGCCCTTGAAGGCGGCCAATATTTCCGAGCAAATGCAAATTCAGAAGGCCTGCTCAGTGAGTCTCAGAAGAGATTCTCCACCTCGGCAGCGTTGAGTTCATGTGGGCTGCGTTGCAGGATAAGCGTACAGACTTCAAGAGCTTGCAAAGAGACTGCGTGGCGCAGACGACGGCCACTCTTCGTACCCGATGCAGGCCGCTTTCGAACACCCCCTTCAGCAATTGCGAATTGCTCTAACGGCAAGGCACCGGCAGGATGCCCGGCATACCTCTCCCCTTCCCTGCCTTGCGCCCCTCGACAGCGTAGCTTGCTCATGCTCGCAACGAACAAATCGCTCTGATACAGCTTCTTCCTAAATCACCGGTCAATGATCAACAAGTTGACGGCGGCAAAAAGTGTGATCGTCAACTTCCAAAGATCACATGAATTTTAGGAAGTATTTCTCGCACGTCGCCACCTCAATCGGCAGGTCTCGCAAAACCCCTTACTCCCCCACCATGTATTTGCACCCACTCACCCGCCATCTCCCGCAATTCGAACGCGACGATCTGCAAAAGCTTGTCAGCATTAAATCATACAAACGCAATCAGCGCTTGCTGGCAAACGGAGAAAAATCCGAAAGAATACTCTGTGTGGCCTCAGGATTGCTAAGAGTCTCTTTGGTGTGCAATGATGGTGGCGGAGAAGTAATAACAGACTTTGTTCGACGAGAGGAATTCTTCCTTCCCCAGGTTTTGCAGAACGATGACTTTGACAGTGCAGCAACAGTCGTTGCGGCCCTGCCATCAGATGTCTATGAAATACCATTATCCGCAGTGCGAGCGCTATGCATTAAGTATCCTTATTTTACGATCGGATTGCTTGAACATGAGTCGAAAAGACTTGGCGCTCTACGCATGCAACTGCAGCGAGTAACCACTTGCCCCACGGAAAAACTTATAGACTGCGTAATGCATGAACTTGCCAAAATCGCCCCTTCGGAGGGCGGAGGCTATGACAAGCGCATCAGCCAAGCGAATATTGCATCGTACGCAGGAGTCTCACGCGAAGTCGTGAACAAAAAAATGAAAAGCATCGAGAGCCGAGGTTTGGAAATTAAAGGATAAGGTGGCTTCGCTTCCCCTCGAATTCCCAACAACATAGTTATCCCCTGACAGCAGCGAAGCTATTTGAAGGGCCACATCCGATCGACCAGGAAATTCCTGCTCGTTTCTCAAAGCACCCAAAACAGTCTAAAACGCATTACCCCAGCGTACAGTTTCGGAAATTTCGCTGCAGGCCGATACGCGGGACTAAACCATGAAAATTATGAAATATGGCTGCGCTTGCAGGCCGCCGTCATTGGAACGAATCCAACGCCGTTACTGGATGAGACTCTTGCCGGGACTGCGCGCATACCATTGCAACATCTGCGGCGATAGTTACTTGGCCTCCAAGCGAGAAATAACAAACACTTTGATCACGCACAGGAAAAGGGCGTTTCATAAAAAGACTCAATCGGGTGAAATCTGAATTTTTCGCCCCACAAACCTCAGTCGCATTCCATTTTTTCACTCTACAGCCAAAAATGAACGAAGAAGTTATACTGGCTATTGTAAATATGGGAGGGCAAGCCCCTGAAATCGAAGGGAGCCAATCCGTGCGGATGGTTGCCGATTTCTACCGGCGTCTCGACAGGCCTTATCCCGATTAAGCGTTTATCGAAATCACTGATCGCTATTGGCGCAACAGTGTGGCGTTTTGCCGATAGAGACTTTTCTGTAGCGCACACTGACACTGCACACTCTGGCACTTGAGTTGTGCGGGCAACCAATTTATACTCATCTCACGCACTCCGGAAATCCACAGGCCAGCAAATCCAGTCGCATTCCGAATCGAAGCCATCTTCAGTACAGTGTTGCAGAAAGCGCAACTGCCATTGACATTTAAGAACATTACTTAGCTCGATCGCTGCCATTTCGATCGTTCGTAAGACTTAGATTTGCGCGCGAAATTTTGGGTCGCACTGATTTTTTTGATTTCTCGATCAGCTTATCAAATGCCGCAATCGAGCTTGGCTTCCCGAACAGCCATCCTTGGGCAAACTGAACTCCATTTTTGAGTAAGATCTCCGCTTGCAGTTGCGTTTCAACACCTTCACCAACCATTTCGAACGATATTTTTTTGGCCAAAGCAAATATCGCGAGTGATACTTCAGACGCTTGGCCATGGCCTACAGCGGCGTGCACAAAGCGTTGATCAATTTTAAGAAGATCGGCCTTGGTGCAGGCTAGTACATCTAGGTTGGCGTAACCAGTGCCGAAGTCGTCAATTGCCACTCGTATTCCAAGGGTTCGGATCTGAGAGATCCTCGCATCCAGGCCTTCATCTGCGAGACTTGTTTCGGTGACCTCCAGCCAGAAGCAAGTCGCCGGAAGGCCGGTCACTCCAAGCAGTTCGGTAAGGAGCTTCAATGCCAGGCCTGAGGTCAGATCCAATGCCGAAAAATTAATGCTGATGTGCATGTCCAGATGCGTTCGAAGGAACAGTGCAGTGTCCCGAGCTACGAGTTGTACAACGCGACGTGTCACGAGCGGCATAAGCCCTGCACGCTCGGCTACACCAATGAATCGATCGGGCGGCACGAGCGTGCTGCCCCGCTTCCATCGGATCAGAGCCTCTGCGCCAACATATTGCCCACTGCGCAAGTCGACGATCGGTTGATACTCCATGTAAACACGATCAGTTTGTAGCGCGCGGCGAAGGGCAGCCGGTATGGATGTAAAGGTACGCAGAGAGTAGAAGAGGAGAATGGAAAGGCTCAATCCGAGCAAAGCACCCCATGGAAGAAAAAAAGCTGCCGCGTCGTAGATGCTGGCCTGCACTCTTGCTGAGGGAATGTCCACGAATGCAAGATAATCAGTATTTTCTGAAGCACTTACACCTCGCACCCCGGCCCCATCAAAAAACAAGGAGAACGCTCCACGTTCAGTTTCCTTCTGACTGTTCGGAGCAGATGCTCCTCGAAAGAAGACGACCGGGCCTCCGTCTTTGATGCGGGCGCCCAGCGACATGTCTAGCAGGGTCGGCAAAAACAGGGAAGCCACTCCGCTGTGCACAAACACCACAACATTACCTTGCAACACGGCGAAGTATTCATGGCCATCGCGCGTCGGTTTGGCTCCTAGATGGAGTTCCCGACTTCCTTTGACATGGTCAGGTGGCTCGAGAAGATAGCCATTGGTACCGGGTCCGAAAGTAGAGCACCGAACGTGATTATCGCCAGGAGCCACACGTCCGATGGCTCCGATGTAGCTATAGCGCGATTGAACCGCCGACATGAGCGCGATGTCGTTAGCGTCACAAATTTTGGCCGGATCGACTTCAACGCTGGCTGCGGCGATGGCATCGTCAATCTGAACGGCGATAACCTCGACGCGTCGAAGTACGCTAGCTGATAGTTCTTCCGCACGCCCCTTCGCTTGCTGCACACCCTGCAGACACGCCAACCATATCGCGCCGAGGAGGCAAACAGCAAGAACGCACAAGCAAGCTAGGGCAGCAAGAGCACCGCCCGCGGGTAAAGCGGTTTTGCATGCGGCCACGAACTTCCGAAAAACTCTAGCCTGTTGTAGGTTCGACGCCTTGTCAGGCCCTTGCATCGCAGCGGCTCCCGCGGACACGCTCGGTCGAACAAAAATAGAAAAAGGCCATGACGATCAGGCTGGCACGCCCTGTATGAGTGCAGGATTAGGGCGAAGTAGGCCCAAAAGATCTCACCGTGCTCCTTCGATGTCTAGTTCAACTCACCAAGCGTAGCCCAGTTGAACACGTGTCGCAATCCTGCTGGTGCCACTGGTCGTCGGGCCCGAGATTCCCACTCCCACATTCAAGGCATCGCTGACCTGGTAGCCCCATGCGGCACCCACGGCGCTCTGACCAGAGTAAGCACCCAAGGCAACGCCTGTCCAATGCTTTCCTGGCGCAAGCGCCGGCAACTGAGGCATCGCCAGCGCAGCAGCCACACCCTTGGCCGCGAAGGTCTTGGCTTCTTGAGTTGATGCGTCTACAGCGTGCTGCACCTGCCCCAGGTTGGCAGCATCGGTTGCCAACGTACCGGGCGCTACGTTAGCGATCTGACGTGTGAGGCCCGATGCCGCATTCCCCACCGACACGGTGTTGTCACGGGTTGCAACGGATCCTTGGCCCAGCGCAACGGAGTTGGAACCAAGGGCCAGCGTGTTTGCGCCCAGGGCCACAGAGTTGTTGCCCGCAGCGATCGCATTGTTGCCCACTGCAGTGGTTGGATCCGCCAATGCTCTTGCGCCTGCACCGATCGCTACGGAACCAGCGAAGTTAGCCTGCGCGCCATTGCCGATCGCAGTTGTATCGTCCCCGTTGGCGCTGGCGTTCGGACCAACAACTGTTGCTCCTGTGCCCGTGGCCTTGCTGCCGGTGCCGCAGGTGACGTTTCCGCCATTGAAACTGCACAGTCCGTTCTCGAAGGCCCTGTTCATGACATCTTGCAGCGCCGTCACTTGCTGAGTCGTGAAGACGTTGGCGGTCACGACCGCCACCTGCTGTGCTTGCTGCACCTGTCCAAAGTTCGCCGCATCGGTGACCGCAACGCCTGCGCGCACGTTACGGATCGTCGTTCCTGCGCCGCCGTTCGCATTGAGTTCGAGTTGCGTACCGCCAGCGGCGTACTGCGCAGAGTTCCGCCCCAGGCGCTGAGCATCGTCTGCCGTGACCTGCGCTGCGTTTGCAGAGGATTGCGCTTGGTTGGCGGCACCTAATGCGGTGGTCGCTGTACCCTGCGCCGTGGCTGCAGCACTCACACCGGCATTGGCCGTGATCTGCGCAGCGTTGGCAGCGCCCAGTGCTGTGTTGGCTGTCCCCTGTGCTGATCCTGCGGCGCCAAAAGCCGAATTGGCTGTGGCCTGCGCGTTGTTGGCAGCGTTCTGAGCTGAGTTGCCGACTCCCAGCGCAATACCCGCGACGGCGTTGGCGGCGTTCGCCGCCTGATGCGCGGCACCCGCGGCGCTATAAGCAGCGCCTGCCAAACCCAGGGCACCGTCGGCCGTGCTTTGTGCAGTGCCCGCCGCGTTCTGCGCTGCTTGCCCAACGCTCAATGCCGTGTCGGCCGTGCCTTGCGCCGACCCAGCAGCGCTTGCTGCCGTGTTGGCAGAATTCTGTGCTGCGCTTGCAGCAGTCTGGGCCGAATTGCCCACCCCCAGGGCGATGCCCGCGAGATTGCTGGCGTTGCTCGCAGCGTTCTGCGCAAGGTTGGCGCCGCTGTATGCGGCGCTTGCCAACCCGAGCGCGCCATCGGCCGTGCTTTGCGCAGCGCCGGCTGCGTTCTGCGCTGCTTGCCCAACGCTCAACGCCCTGTCGGCCGTACCTTGCGCCGACCCAGCAGCGGTTGCTGCTGCGCTGGCAGAATCTTGTGCCGCGCTTGCAGCAGTCTGGGCCGCAATGCCCACACCCAGAGCCATGCCCGCGAGATTACTGGCGTTGTTTGCAGCGTTCTGCGCCAGATTGGCGTTTCCGTAGGCCGCGCTCGCCAAACCCATTGCCCCATCGGCCGTGCTTTGGGCTGTTCCGGCAGCATTCTGGGCTGCGGTACCAACTCCCAATGCCGCTTCCGCAGACGACTGGGCCGCGCTCGCGGCAGCCGAAGCTGCATTCGCGACAGAGAGCGCATTGCCAGCGGCAATCTGCGCTGTGCCGCCTGCGTTCAACGCGAGTGTCGCAGTGCTCTGCGCCGAAGAGGCCGTGCTCTGTGCAGCGCTGGCAGCGTTGTTTGCCACCGCTGCAAGACTCAAAGCATCATTGGCAGCGCCTTGCGCCTGAGTTGCCGCGGCCCGGATATCGTAGGCCTGTCCGCCGTTGATGACATCTTTGCTGCCCGGGGCGATATTTCCATCGCCCACTTGAACGAACCACGCCGGCGTGGGCTCAGCAAGAGCTCCGGTCATGACGGTCGCGACAATCGCGCCAAGAATACTACGAACAAAGCGGGGCCGATGTGAGTGAGAAACGCGAACGTGAGACGACAAGGATAACTCCAGATCTAGTAGATTTTTATAGAGAAGTGAACGCCAAGGTTGGTCGCACTTCCAGCATTTCCGATGCCAGTCAGAAATGTACTTTTCGAAACAACAAAGAATCTACTAAATCATCTGCTGTGTGATTGAGATCACACAATCTCGAGCGCTTGCCGAAAACTGCTAATCTCGACTCTTTCTTCCCCGATACCGACAACACTCGGTGGATAAATTTCCCGCGTTAAGCGATGGCTAAGGATTTGATTAGTAACGGCTTAGTGCCGCGAAAAATGGCAAGGCATCATTGCTGGCACGGCTCTCAAGCATCAGTTCCTTCAGAGCGTGGCAGCTTCGAAAAATCCGGAGGCCAGTGCGAGAGTAGACGTCATAACCATCCATCCTTACACTCGAGGCACCAACGTTAGAGCCTCAACACGCTTAAAGACCGAGTGTCAGCGAAATGAAGAATGGACACACCGCCATCAATCTCCATTCATATGCACAAGAAGTGCTTAAGAGATTGGCGAACCACGCGCTTAATGAATCGCCCCAGCTTTCAAGGAGGCCGGTTGGTTTAAGTCAGACCGCCACCGCGGTGGCCTGACCGGCGAGTTGCCGGTAGTAGTTTGCCTCGGCTTCTGCCGGCGGGATGTACCCGATGGGTTCGAGCAGGCGATGGTGGTTGAACCAGGACACCCATTCGAGCGTCGCGAACTCCACGGCTTCCTTTGTTTTCCAAGGTGCTCGGCGATGGATGAGTTCGGCCTTGTAGAGCCCGTTGATGGTCTCGGCTAAGGCGTTGTCATAGCTGTCGCCCTTGCTGCCCACCGAAGGCTTGATGCCGGCTTCGGCCAGCCGTTCGGAGTACCGGATGCTGACGTATTGCGACCCTCTGTCGCTGTGGCATATCAGGCCCCCATCGCGCTCGGGTTGCCGGGCATACAGGGCTTGCTCCAGCGCATCGAGCACGAAGTCCGTTCGCATTGAACTGCTCACGCGCCAGCCGTAAGCGTCCGGTGAACACGCCCTTGACGCGCGCGTCAGGCAGCTGATGGCAGAGGCTGCCACCGATGTGGCAGTAGTTCGCCGACGAGGCGAGCTTTGTGCGTCGGCAAGCGCTGCAGCACATCCTTCAGGTACGCATGCGGGTCGAGCCCGTTGAGCTTGGCCGACTGGATCAAGCTCATCACGGCCGCGGCGCGTTGACCCGCGCGCAGCGAGCCAGCGAACAGCCAGTTCGAACGCCCGAGTGCGATCGGCCGGATCTGGTTCTCCACCCAGTTGTTGTCGATCGGGAGCTGCCCGTCGTCGATGTAGTGCGTGAGCGCAGCCCATCGCTTGAGGCTGTAGTCCAGTGCGCGCGCCAGCCCCGTTCCGTCCGTCGCGCGCAGACGTTGCGCGAGCATCCAGGCGTGCAGCGAGTCCGCCAGCGGGCGCGCCTTCTCTTGTCGCAGCCGCAGTCTCTGGCTCGCATCCAGGGTCCGCGCTTCGCGCTCGATCTCGTAGAGTTCGCCGAAGAACCTCAGGGCCTGCTCGGCCACCGCACTTCCGGTGTTCGCATGCAGCTCGAAGAACTTGCGCCGAGCGTGAGCAGCACAGCCCACCTCCGTCACGCCCTGCGCGAAGCTGGCTTTGTAGCCGCTGAAGTCATCGCACACCAGCTTGCCGTGCCATGGCTGGTTGTCTTGCTGCAGGAACGCACGAGCGTGTTCGCCCGCGCGGCTCAGCGCGAAGTCATAGACGACGGCCTTGAGGTCTTCGAACACGCCTGGGCAGTACGCCCAGAGGTAGGCACGGTGCGTCTTCTTCTTGCCCGGCGCCAGCATCGCCACAGGTGTCTCATCGGCATGCAGCACGCTGTGGCCCAGCATCTCGTCCTTGAGTGCATCCACTAAGGGCTGCAATTGAACGCCGCAGGCTCCGACCCACTCGGCCAGCGTCGAGCGCGACAGCGCCATGCCTGCCCGCGCGAAGATGCTCTCCTGCCGGTACAGCGGCAGGTGGTCGGCGTACTTGGCCACCAGCACCTGGGCCAGGAGGCCCGCAGTGGGGATGCCCTTGTCGATCACCTGCGCGGGAACCGGCGCCTGAACCAGGGTCTCGCACTTGGCGCAGGCCCACTTGCCGCGGATGTGGCGCTCGACCGTGAACACACCAGGCGTGTAGTTGAGCTTCTCGCTCACGTCCTCGCCGATGCGCTTGAGGGCGCAGCCGCAGGTACAGGTCGTCGATGCCGGCTCGTGGCGATGCTCTGTGCGCGGCAGGTGCACCGGCAGCGGCGCGCGCCTCGGCTGTCGCGGCGCATCGTCGGATGCCGCTGCGGGCCTGAGTTGCTCGAACTCCAGTTCGATGGCCGCGATGTCGGCCTCGATGGACTCGTCCAGCAGGCTCTTCTGCGTTGCGTCCAGCTGCTCGCTGCGGGCGCTGAACTTCCAGCGCTTGAGCACCGCGATCTCGTGTGTGAGCTGATCGATGCGGGCCTCGCTCCACACGAGCTTGCGGTCCTTCACCTGCATCTCGCTGTCGGTGTGCGCGATCTGCGCCAGGCGCTGCGCAATCTCGGCGTCCTTGCCGGCGATGACCGCATCGCGATCGTCGATCTCCTTCAGAAGGCTCTGCGCCAGAGCCCGAAGCTGCGCCTCGCCAAGACCTTGCAGTTGATCGCCGCTGAACATGAGCAGCAGTGTGCCGAACTCGCCTGCGCCCCTCCATCCGCGAACGCCCCAATTGCCCGCCCCTGGCTACACCACGCGGATCACGCTGGCCTCGCCCAGGCGCTGCCATGGAAGGCCCAGTATCAAGGCATCGAGTTGCTCGCGCGTCATGGCCATCGACGTTGTGCCCAAGCCCGTACTGGCCCAGAGGAACCGGCCCTGGTGCAGCCGCCGTGCGCACAACCAGACGCCGATCCCATCATGCACGAGCACCTTCAGGCGATTGGCACGACGGTTGGCGAACAGGTAGGCGTGATGCGGACGCGCTGCGCCGAACACCCTCACGACACGACCGAGCGCCGTGTCGGTGCCGGCTCGCATGTCCAGGGGTTCCACAGCCAGCCATACCGCGTCGACGCGGATCATGTCCGGCTCACCGCAGCACCTCGCGGACCCATGCTGCACAAGACGCAGCGCCGGCCATCGGCCAGCTGACCTTGACCGTGATGGCGCCGCGGTGCAGTTCGATGGCGATGTCACTCGCCGCCATCGGCGCTTGCGCGGCCAATGGCACCGCGACGAACTCGAGGGCAGGATTCGACGTGGGAGCTTGCGACATCCCGGCCAGGCGGCGCCACTTGTGCACGAGGTTGGCGTTCAGGCCGTGAGCCAGTGCGATGCTGGCAACGGAGGCATGCTGCTGCGCGCATTCGGCGAGGACTTGTGCCTTGAGCGCGGCGCCATGACGCCGCCGTGAGGATTGTTTGGAGTCTTCCAGGGTGTCCACCTAACTTGTGTTGGTGGACACCATCCTTGCCGCGACAGCAACCGCATTCAAGATGGGATGGCCGGACGCTTACCGCCAGCCCACGATGCGACGGGCGAACACGTCGATGACGAAGGCCACGTACAACCAGCCCTGCCAGGTCGAGACATACGTGAAGTCGCTGACCCACAGTTGGTTCGGTTGCTGCGCCCTGAACTGCCGGTTGACCCTGTCCATCGGGCACGCGGCCTTGGCATCACCGACCGTGGTTCGCACGACCTTGCCACGCATCACGCCGCGCAACCCCAGCTTGCGCATCAATCGCTCGACCGTGCAGCGGGCGACGGCCACGCCTTCGCGTACCAGTTGCCGCCACACCTTGTCGGCACCGTAGACCTGCATGTTGGCCTGCCAGACACGCTGAATCTGCTGCGCCAGCACCTCGTCGCGATGCGCTCGGGCACAGCGTTTGTGGGGCTCCCGCAGCAGCGCTGCATGGCGTCGATACGCTGACGGGGCGACCTGCAAGACCTTGCAGAGCGGCTCGACCCCGAAGGTATCGCGATGCTTGTCGATGAAGTCCCTCAGGACTTGAGCCGGCGGTCGAGCTCCGCCTGGGCGAAAAACGCGCTGGCCAGCTTCAGTATTTCGTTGGCCCGGCGCAGCTCCTTGTTCTCGCGCTCCAGTTCCTTCATCCGCTGGGTCTCACTGGTCGTCACGCCTTCGCGCACGCCCGCATCGACTTCCACGCGTTTGACCCACTCGTGCAGCGTCTGCGGCACGCATCCGATCTTCGGTGCAATGGACTCGATGGCCGCCCACAACGACGGGTACTCCCCACGGTGCTCCTGCACCATCCTCACCGCGCGCTCGCGCACCTCGGGTGAGAACTTGTTCGACTTGCTCATGGCTCAATCCTCTCAGAGTGTTGAGCCTCCTCAAAAAACGGGGCGATTCATAAAGGCCACGATTGGTCACCAACTAGAAAATACCAACAGCAGATCGAGAAGGAAGGAGCGACGACCGCTCTATGCTCTCGCATGCCGACGAATCACAGTTCAAGTTGCACTGTCAACACAGCGCATGTATTTGAAGGCCAACTTAAAGATCCACTTCAGCTGCAGTCGAGTTACAGCCGAAATTTTCGGTCCGCGCCTGACGAGATCGGTTGCTCTTCAGTCCTTTGCTAGGGCGACCGCTTCGTCCTCAAAGAGAACTGGGCTTGCCTCTTCGCCACAAGGCCATCAGGAGCGCATCGCTCACCATTCGAGCCTGCATGGTGTCGCTCATCGACCAGCCCACAATACGACGCGAGTACAGATCCATCACCGCTGCTGCATAGAGCCAGCCCTCTGCCGTCCAGATGTAGGTGAAGTCTGCAACCCACTTCTGGGTGGGCTCCAGCGCACCGAACTCGCGCTGCAGGTGGTTCGGTGCAATGTGGTTCTCCAGCCTGCTCGCGGGGTCTCCAGGCAGCCTGCGGCGCTTGCGCCTGGCTTGCAGGTTCGCCGCCTTCAGGTCGTGCCATACCCGCGTACTGCCGTAGGTGCGGTCGCTGAGCTCGAAGCTCTCCCGAATGCTGCGTGTGAGCCTCGCATCGGTCTGGCTGTGCTCGCTGGCGGCACGACCGAACCATTCATAGAACCCGCTGGGCGAGACGTTCATCGCCCGGCACATGACCCGCGTAGGCCACACGTCGCGATGGCGAACGATAAAGGCGCACTTCACTGCGGGTCCCTTGCAAAGTAGCCGAGCGCTTTTTTTAGGATGTCGCGCTCCGTGGTGACCCGACGGAGTTCCCGTTGAAGGCGCTCGACCTCAGATGCTGATTCGCTGCGCAATGGCTTGTTGGGTCGCATGTCGAGCACACCTCCATGCTCCTGGCTGACCCACCGACGCAGCACGCTCTGCTCGATGCCGAGGTCCAGCGCAATGTGCGTGACCTTCGCTCCATGCTGCTTGACCAGCTTCACCGCTTCCCGCTTGAATTCGTCCGTAAACGTTCTTCTCGTCCTTGGCATGTCTGCCTCCTAAACACATCATGTCATTCGATGTGTCCGGGAAACCGGGGGAAGCCCAGCAAGCCGCGGATCCGCCACGGCTTCGACCGCGCGGCATATGCACCGCGCGCGGATCAGATCCTGATGCCCGATGTCGCGTGCTTCACCAGTCCCGAGGCGTACTGCGCTACGGCACTTCACGAGCTCGTGCACTGGACCGGACATCCTGATCGCCTTGGACGCAACTTCAGCCAGCGCTTCGGCGATGCGGCCTACGCCTTTGGGGAGCTGGTGGCCAAGCTCGGCAGCGCCTTCGTGCTGGGGCACACCGGGCTGGTCGAGGCGACGATCGAGGGGCATGCGGCGTACCTCGACCATTGGCTTCAGGTGCTCCGCAACGATCGCACGGCAATCTTCACAGCTGCGCCGCACGCTTGCCAGGCGTTCGAATACATCCTGGCAAGAGAGATGCCGTCTCACGACCATGCGCAATGTCCCGCGACCGACGAGCAGATCGATGGAACGCGACTCCCGTGGCCTCAGATCCGCAAGTCACTACACTCCAATGTTTAACTCTTCTGTTGTCGATGTCTAAAACTTACGCTCAACTCGCACGCGAGATCGCCGCACTTCAAGCTTTTGCCCAACGGCAGTTGGCCATCGAGTCCAAAGGTGTCGTCGCTAAGATTAATGAGCTGATCGCCAAATACAACCTTTCAGCGGATGATCTCAAGTTCTCGCCGAGCCCAGCGTCGTCGGTGAAGCGTGCGACGTCTTCCAAGGGGGCGAAGGGAAAACGCGCTGCTGGTGCAAGGGGCGCGCGGTACGGTGACGACAAAGGCAATGTCTGGGGCGGACGAGGCCCACGGCCGGCTTGGTTACGCAGCGCAATTGCTGCGGGTCACCCTATCGAGAGCTTCTTGACGGGCACGAGGCAGGCGCCTGCAGCGTTGCCGGCCGTAGCAGCACTCCCCGTAAAGAAGATTTTCGCCAGAAAGGTTGCCGCGAAGAAGGTCGCTGTAAAGTTCTCTGTATCCGGGCGGGCCGCCAGCAAGCCGGTGCCGCCTTCGAAGGCGGTCTCCAAGCCGTCGAGCCCTGCTGCATCCGCCACGACGACCGCAAAGACGTCAGCTGCTAAGAAGCCCGCAGCCAAGAAACCAGCCGCGTTGCCCGTAACGCCGACAAAGGCTACCTCCAAGAAGTCGCCTGTCAAGAAGGTCGCTACGGCGAAACCTGTCAAGCAACCTGCTGGGAAGAAGTCGTCGCCCGCGAAGAAGTCAATACCGGCATCCAAGACGGCGAAGCCTGCATCGACCGTGGAGAAGATCTCGGCCGTCAAGCTGTCGGTCGCGCCGGCGCCTTTGTCCGACGCGTCGACGACCGCCATCGCCTGAGTGGGGCGCAGTGCTTCGCGCCGCAAAAGCGCGAGGCTCGCCGCTCAGGTAAGAGCTCTTGCGGCTCGGTTGCAGCACTACAGCGGCTAGCGCCGCAGTCTGAACGTAATTGTCTAACGAAGGCCGTCGTTGCATGATGCGCAGGCGGCGGGAAGCATCTGACCTGACCCGCAGACCCGCTTGGGAGGTATGCGCTAAAAGAGATGGGGCGCACCAGTCAAGGATGGTATGAGCTGGCCCCTTGAATGACAGGACACGATCTATCGCTTATCTTTAAAGATAGGAGTAGGACTGTGAGTACGACTAGGAATACGGATACCGTCGAAGTGATCATGAGGGACCAGCGCCGCAGGCGCTGGTCCCTTGCAGAGAAGGCCGCGCTGGTTCGTCGAAGCTACGAACCTGGCATGAGCGTGTCGCTCGTCGCACGCCAGGAAGGCGTTGCCGCCAGCCTGCTGTTCCAGTGGCGCAAGCTGGAGCGGCAAGGGGCGCTGACGGCTGTATCGGCGGGCGAGGCTGTGGTGCCGGCTTCGGAACTGGCAGCCGCTCGTGCCGAGATCGTCAAGCTACAGCGCGTGCTTGGCAAGAAGACGCTAGAGAACGAGATCCTCAAGGAAGCCGTGGAGTACGCTGCAGAAAAAAAGTGGATTGCGCGCTCGCCCTTGCTGGCCGGGGACGGCCAGTGAAGGCCGTCTGCCAGGCCCTGGGGTTGGCGCGCTCGAACATTCATCGCTTGCAAGCTCGCCCCGAGTCCTGAATCGACGCCCGGACACGACGCACGGCGCCTGTAAGCGACGTGGCCTTGCTCGACGAGATTAAGGCCCAGATCATCGAGTTGCCGACCTATGGCTACCGGCGTGCCTGCGCATTGGTGAACCGGCATCGAGCCACCACCGGTGCGCCGCGAGTGAACGCCAAGCGCATCTACCGCGTGATGGCGGCTCATGCATTGCTGCTACCGAAGGCGCCGAGACGGCGCCAGTCCAGCCGGCCCCATGAAGGCAAGGTAGCCGTCGCGCACAGCGACATGCGCTGGTGCTCGGACGGCTTCGAGATCAAGTGTGATTCGGGGCAGACCGTGACCGCGACCTTCACCAAGGACTGCTGCGACCGCGAGATCCTGGCCTATCGGGCATGGGAGGGCAAAGGGCTGCCGGGCGAGCCGGTGCGCGAAATGCTCATCGAGGCCGTGGAGAAGCGCTTCGGCGGCGTCGAGGGTGTTCCCAGTACCCACGCCTTGGAATTCCTCTCGGACAACGGGGGCGCGTACATCGCGGCCGATACCCGGCAGATCGCTCGACAACTGGGCCTGAAGCCAGTGAACACGCCTGTGTGCAGCCCGCAGAGCAACGGCATGGCTGAGAGCTTCGTCAACACCTTCAAGCGCGACTACGTCAGCCGCATGGACCTCGCCAATGCGAAAACGGTGATGGCGCAGATGGCCGCGGCCTTCGAGCACTTCAATGAGGTGCGCCCGCACTCGGCATTGAAGATGAAATCACCCAGGGAGTTCAGGCAGCATCGCGCTGCCCAACAGCGTCTTGCTCAGATCGAGCAGGCGCTACATTGCGAATAGCCCGTGTCCTGAAATACGGGGGCAAGATCACCCTATCGGAAACTCCCAAAGGGAGAGACAGAACGCGGCATCTACCGCACTTCCGTCCAACTCTCGGTCGGCCGATTTGCCGTGCTCGACGATGGAATGGGCTTTAGCCTCGTGTCCTGGCGTCCCGCTTTGGAGCGAAGCTTGGGGCAACGGGTAGCAGTACATTCCGGCGGGAAGGCAATTCAAAGGGAGCTTGGTCGTCAACTAGGCATAGACCGATAACTTGCAGGCAAAGGAGCCTGAATGACCTCGCACAGAACACGCTCAAGTACTTCTACGCCTACCGGGCCATCACGGGGGGCCGCCGGTGCTCGCGCCTCCCGCCACAAACGTCGTCACCCTTGAGCTAGCAATCAGCTCAATCCAGCGCTTTCTAAACACCTTATCAACCGAGCCTGACCCGCCGGACGGCGGTGCGACCGAACAGCAGACCGAGCGCGGCCCACAGTCCCAAACCGAGCATTTGCTGTACCGGCGATACGGACTCCGTCACCCCGGGCTCGAAGCGCGGCTGTCTCGCAAAATCCTCCGAGCCGAAACGCAGCTCTTTGAAGAGAAAAGTGTAGTAAAAGCTGCGCAGCCGAGCATGAAACGCCGAGATTCGATCCTGGTAGGCGAGTTGCGCTTGCAGATCCGTTGCCGCCTGTCGGTGCAGCGCCGCCTGCACGCCGACGCCTGGCAGCAACCACCCCAAGCGCTCCGTCCAGCGCTGGCGCGTGAGCAATCCTTGACGATAGGCCGCAACCTGCGGCGCCACGCTCTCGTCGCCGAGTTGTTGGAACGCGTAGTACCACTTCCAGTGAAATCCAGCTGGCAAGGGCGCTGTGTCTTGCCATTGCGGGTGCGTGCGGAAGAACCTCGCCATCGTGTCCTCCCGCGGCAGATCCCACGCGGCATGGACCGTCTGGCGCTGCGCCAGCATCAGTTCGACGCCTTCCCCCACCGGGACCGCGCGCGCCAGCGCAGCGTTGGCGAGGGTCGGCACGATGAGCGTCAGCACGGCCCAGCAGCCCATCAGCGCCGTGGCATTGGCCACTGAACTGCCGCCGCGCGTGACCACGACGAGCGCCAGTCCTGTCCAGAACGCCAGATAGGCAGCCGTGCTCAGCAATGTTGTGGCCAGCGCCATCCATGTCATGCCATTGGCCAGTGCGCCCACTAGCACAGGTAGCACCAACCCCGCGAAGACCAGACCCGCTCGCAAGCCTGCGCGACGCAGCCAGAGCCTCGGCGCGGCACTCGGCATCGCCAGCAAGGTGCTCAGCCGGCCGGCTTGGCGCTCCCCCGATACCAGGTCATGCAGCAACGCCACGATGAACAGCGGCGCGAGATAAACGAGCACGAAAGCGAAGTCAAAGCGCCCCGCAAGCGCGAGTTCCGGATTGAAGCTCTCACCTTCGTGCAGCTGCGCCTGCAACGCCAGCGCGCGCACGCGCAGTACATAGGGCGATACGTCGCGCAGGCCGATCGCAAGAAAAGCTGCACTTGAAGGCGGATCCCATGTGGTCTGGAATGTGTAGTACGCCGCCGAGCCCGCGTCAGCGCCTTGCACGTACTTGCGTGCCTGCGCATCCAGCTCCTCTTGTTGCAAAGCGGCCACGCGAGCAATGGTTGCGTGCTCACGCGCGACTTCGCATGTACCCGAAATCACTGCGAGCGCGGACAGCACCAGCAGTAAGGCCAGCGCCGCGAGCGCCAACCGCGAGCGCGAAAGAAGGCGCCATTCATGACCGAGCCAGCTCATCTTGCGGCTCTCCCGAGACGGCGGGTGGCGAGCGCAAGCAACCCAGTCAGGGCCGCGAGCCACGCAAGCAAAACGATCGCGCCCGGCGTGGCCTGCCGCAATGGCTGCGAACTCGGCGCCGCTTCGAAATGAAAGTCGGCGACGCCATGCCAGTGCTGGCGATCGATGCGGTTGTCGCGGCTGGAGCGATCACCGGCGAAGCTGAGTTTCTCGGCCTGCATGCGGTTGAGCGTCTGCACCAGGTTGTAGCGATGCTGCTCGCCGGCTTCCGCGAAGCGTTGATAGCTGAGCAGGTCGGTGCCGGAAAGAGACATCGAAATGCGCCGCAGCGCAAGGGCCGGGCTGAGTAGCGCGAAGCTGTCGACTCGCCGCAGTTGCGCCTGCTGGCGCGCGAAGGCGTCGTTGGTGTAGCGCGCGAATAGCTCGCTTGTGAGGCGCTCACCTTCCATGCCGACCAGGCCTTTATAGTTGACCGGCAAATCCTCGATGCGCGAGACGCCATACGACGCGAGGATCTTCTTCTTGAAGTTGGCGAAGTACGGGTCGTTGGAGTTGTGGCCGTCGCCCAGAGCAGCGAGGTCGCGGGCCACGGCGATGTCGGTCTCCAGGCGCGTCGGCAGCGCATGGACGGAGGCCACGATTTCGGGCGCGAGCCGCGGCAGGAGGATAACGCCGATAGCCCATGCCGCGAGCAAGGCGACGAGCGCATCGCGTCCGCGTCGGAAGAGCGCCGATGCAGCGACGATGCCGATGAGCCAGATCAACATCCACACCGCGTAGCCGGCGCTCAATGCTGCGGCAAGAACGCCGGAATCCGGCGTCTCCGTGGACATCCAGCCAAGCGCCGCGAAGGCCGGAAGCAGGACTAGCGCGGCGATGGCGCCGAGCGCAAGCAGCTTGCCGGTCAGGATCTGCCGAGGCCTCACGCCTTGCGCCAGCAACATGCGCAAGGTGCCGCGCTCCTGCTCGCGCGTCACCGAGGCATGCCCGATGAAAATCAGCAGCAGCGGGGACAGCACCTGTAAGACGAATGCGGGCGTCAGCTGGCCGAAGCGCAGCAGCAACGAAGACTGCCGCACGTCGCCGAAGTTTGCGCTGTTCTGACGATGCCCTTCGAGAAACAGCGTGTGGCCGGTGTAGGGGTCTACGCCGGAATCGAAAGCCGCCAGCGGATTCAGAGGCCTAAAAACGAAATGCCCGTAATGAACCATGCGATGCGGGTGTCGGTCGGGCTGGGCTTCGAACTCATGGTCGACCTGTGCCTGATGGTGCGCCCGCGCTTCGGCCGTCGCACGTCGGTTGTCCCATGACGTGAACGTGGCCACAGCGGCGAGAAGCAGCAGCAGGGAGAGGCCCAGCACGGCCACGCGGTCGCGACGCAGCAGCCGCCATTCTTCGCGCGCAATGCGCAGGGTCGGGCTCATGTTGTCGACTCCTGGCCGGCGTAGCGACGGTGCAGTGCCCGCACGTCGAAGCGCTCAGCGCTCGCAGAAGCCGCGACTTCCGCCAACAGCTTTCCGCCGCCGATGAAACCGATGCGGTCGGCTACGTCGGCCGCGCCAAGCAGGTCGTGTGTGACCATCAGGATTGAGACCCCCTGAGCCCGCAGCAGGCGCAGCAGCCGGCTGAACTCCGTGGTCGCATGCGGGTCCAGCCCCGAGGTCGGTTCGTCCAGCAGCAGCACCGGCACCCTGCGAGCGAGCGCCAATGCAATCGACACCTTCTGGCGCATGCCTTTCGAGAAGCCTGACACCCGCTGACCGTGCGCAGCTCTGTCGAGCCCGGCCATTGCCAGGGCGTCGTCAATCCCTTGCTCGGCCTGCGGCTGGCCTGCCAGATCGAGCAAATAGGCGACGTTCTCGCGGGCACTCAGGTGCTCGTAAAGCGCGACGTTCTCGGGGATGTAAGCCAGCTGGCGCCGCGCCGCCGCGGGATCGGCGACACAGTCTGAGCCGTTTACGCGGACCCGTCCGGAAGCGGGCTCCACGAAGCCGAGGAAGAGGCTCAACGTTGTGGTCTTGCCGGCGCCGTTGCCTCCAAGCAGCGCGTAGATTTCGCCGCGCTCGACGATCAGGTCGAGCCCGTTCAGGATAGTTCGCGAACCGAAGCCGGCCACAACGCTGGAGGCTTCGAGCGCGGGCGGCAACGCGGGATCGCGCGTGGGGGTGATCCGCGTCATGAGATGGAAGACTTCATGGCTGTAGGGCTCAGAACTTGGCCTGCAGGCCGACGGTGATGGCGCGCGGGCTGCCCGGCGTCACCCACACGCGGCTGTAGGAACTGGTGTAGTAGGTTTTGTCGAACAGGTTGTCCACGTCCAGCGTCAGGCGCAGTGCCGGAGTCAGGCGCCAGTACGCAACCAGCTTCGCGGTGGTGTAAGACGGCAGGTCGAAGGCGGCTGCGTTGGCATTGGCTTCGGCCTGCGTGCGGGCCTGGCCGAGGCGCTTGCCCACGTGCGTCACGCCGCCGCCGATGCCGTAGCGCTGGCCATTGGCTAGTGCATCTTCATAAACGGCGAGCACGCTGCCGTTAACGCGCGGCACGTTGAGAAGTTGGCCACCGACTTCAAGCGTATTGTCTTTAGCGATTTCCACGTCGTTGACCACAAGGCTGGCGTTGAGCCGCCAGTGCTTCGTGACCTGTCCGGCGAAGTCGATCTCGAGGCCCCGGCTGCGAATCTCTCCCGCAGAGATCGAGTAGCCGGTGTTGACCGGGTCAGCGGTCAGCACGTCGCGCTTGCGGATGTCGAAGAGCGCTGCGGTTGCACCTATGCGACGGTCCGCGCTTTCCCATTTGGTGCCGAGTTCCAGCGATCGCCCGTTTTCCGGCGCGAACGCGGCGGCCGCGAAATCGGAGCCGACGTTGAGTCGGAACGAGCGGCCTGCGTTGGCGAATAGAGTCCATTGTTCCGTCGGCAGCCAGCTGACGCCGATGCGTGGCGAGGTCGCGGATGGTTCCTGATTGGCTGTGACGTTCGTTTTCCGGTTGAGCAGAGACTGGCTGTAGTTGTCGACTCGCACGCCTGCAACCAGGCGCCATCCGGGTGCCAGCTTGATAGCGTCTTGGAGATAGATCGCCGTATCCCGCTGGTGCTCAACCGTGTCGGTGTTAGGCGTCGGAACAGGCTGAAGTTGCCCATAGACCGGGTTAAAGACGTTGATGGCGTAAGGCCGTGGGCCGGTGGGGTTGACGCGCAGCATCAGCGTGTCCATCTTGAAGCGGAAGCTCTCGACACCGAAGAGCAATTCGTGTTCGATGGATCCGGTGTTGACGTTGCCTTGCAACTCCGCCTGCAGCGCAATGTCGTCGGAGTCGTAGTTGCGGAACCGGCGCTGGCGCGTCAAGTCGCCATTGGACTGAAGCGCGGTTGCTTCAGTGGAGAAGCCGTTCACGGAAGTTCCGCGCCAGGACAAGCCCAACCGGCTGCGCCAGGTCGAATTCCATTCGTGGGAAAGAATGAACTGATGCGTCTGGTTCTGTACCGTCACATCGCCATCAGCAGGTTCGCCGAGGAAGCGTGTGCGCGCAATCGCACCCAGGCTGTTGTTGACCGCGACAACGCCGCGGTCCAGTGGCGTCTGATGGCGCAGGTACTCGCCGGTGTATTCCAGCAGCGTGTCGCGCCCTAGCTTCCAGGTGAATGCGGGTGCGATGACTTGCCGTTTGGCGCCGATGTAGTCACGAAAGCTGTCGCGGTCCTCGACCGCCACGTTCAGGCGATACGCGAAGTTGTCGCCGACGGGGCCCGTGCTGTCGAAAGCGCCGCGCTTCTGGCCGTAGCTGCCCACATAGCCTTCCACCGCATTGGCCGCTTTCCACTGCGGGCTCTTCGAGACGATGTTGAGCGTGCCGCCGGGCTCGCTGCTGCCGTAGAGCGCGGCGGCCGTTCCTTTCAGGAACTCGATTCGCTCGACGCCGGCCAGATCGCGCGGTGCATTGAAACCGCGGTTGGACGAAAAGCCGTTGAGCAGCGTCGCCATGCCGGTGTTTTCGTTCCCGGGCAGGCCACGGATCGCGATGTTGTCCCAGAGGCCGCCGAAGTTGTTCTGACGAGAGACACCGCCCACGTAGTCCAGCACGTCGTCGAGCTTGGTAGCTCCCAGGTCGTCTATGGCCTGGCGCGTGACGATGCGAACAGACTGCGGCAGTTCGCGCAGCGGAAGGTTGGTCTTGGCCCCTGCCGCTTCATCCGAGTGATAGGCGCCGGATTCCGTTCGGCCGACGACCTCGATGGTCGACAAGGTGGCGTCGGCTCGCGCCATCGATGTCTGGGAGAAGGCCGGCCCCGCAAGCAGGGCTGAGATGGCGATGGCGAGCGGAGGCAGGCCGAACGCAGGAGCACGTGTGCCCGTCGAGTGGATGGAGGTCATGAAAAAGCAGTCGATGGACGGTCCCGGCGCGCGATCACAGGCGCGGCATGGCACAAAGGCGGATGCGCTGCCGATGCCCGTGGGCGTCGGACAGCTCGAAGAAAGATGGGGGTGAACCCGCCGGTGCGGCAGGCGTCAGCTCAAGGTCGGGGGATCGCGCGCGGCGAAGCACCAAGGGCCGGTACTCGGCACGAAAGCCGCCGGGACCGGAGGCGATCGCCGGGCCGTGTGGTCGGACCTTTCGGCCAGCGAAACCGCAGCCATGGGCAGCGCGGTGGCCTGCTGTCCGAAGGCTTGGCACCAGGCACACACATCGCGTACTTCTTCGCCTTGCTCCGAGGCCAGGATGTCCTTGTCGGTTGACGAATTCCCTGCCTGGACAACGTCCGGCCCGACCTGTTGCAGGTGCTTCGCATCGTGCATCGGCATGCCGACGGCCGTGTTGAAGAACACGGCCAGGAGCAGAAGTCGAAGCAGGAAGGAAGACATGGGCAGGCTGGAGGCGCGGATCATCCGTGTCTCAACCGCGAGAGACGCGCAGACTAGGGCGCGCTGCGTCGATGTTGACCTCGCTCATGTCGTTGACGATCACTGCGACTTGGCGGCCCTCACGATTGTTCAGGATGTGGTCGAGCAAGGTGGTTTTGCCGGCGCCACGGAAGCCGCACAGCACGGTCACGGGAAGGCGTTTCATGAATTTTTAATTGATATTATATTATCAATTAGACCATATGATGGCTGCTACGTCGGGGCGTGTTTCTTCTTTTTTCCCGTTTGCTAGGCGAAGCGGCGAGGCCCTTGCCGAAGTCGGCGCAAAGACCGTACAACGTGATCTCGTGTGACTCCACTTTGAACCCACGGGGAGCGAGGGCCGCGAAATCGCCCAGGCACTGGTGGACATCGAAAACACTTCCACGAGCGCCACTGGAAATGATGGTGGTGTCCGTGGTGGGCAGTTTCGAATCGCGGCGCCTCGCCAGGCAGTTCGACCAGGCGAACATCCAATCCTTGACCAACAACTTGAGGTCGCAGTAAACGGTCGCCAGCCCGAAGCCGGGCACCGTGTGCTGCGCGCGCTCTTGGATTGCAAGCGGAAGCAGCGGGAGCGACGAATCGGTCACAACCGCGCGAATGACAGTTCGCTGCCGCATGCCTCGCTGCAAAGGCGCGGCAGCTTCCTTTTTCAGAACAAGAGCTCTCTTTCGCTCAAGATTTCAGCGGCAGCATCCCGTCGCGCAGCATCCCCACGCCCAGTTCATACACGCCGTCCCAGACGATCTGCACGCCCAGGCACAGCAGGATGAAAGCCGACAGCCGCAGGAAGATCACCGAGCCCGCCTCGCCGAGCGGCTTGAGCAGTCGCTGCGCGTAGCGAAAGGCCAGGTACAGCAGCACGCCGACGGTCAGCAGCGCCAGCACGCCGCCGCCCATCCGCGCCAGTGACAGCGACAGCCGCGCGTCGGCCAGCGACACACCAACCGTGATGGCGGCTGCGATCGAGCCGGGTCCGCAACTGACCGGGAAGGTGAGCGGATAGAAGGCCTGGCGCCGCGCCATGTCGGGCGTGAAGCTCTCGGCCAGCTCGGTGCGGCTGTCTACTGTGGCTTGCGTGGCGGTGAGTAGTCGCCAGGCCGTGGCCGCCACGAACATGCCGCCGCCCACGCGCACGATGGGCAGAGAGATGCCGAAGAACTCCAGCACGTAGGAGCCGACCAGCATCGCGCCCAGCAACAGCCAGAACATGTTGCGTGCGATGCGGCGCGCCAGCAGCGCGCGCGTGGCCGGGGATGCACCCTCGGTCAGGCCCAGGAAGATGGGCGCCGTGGCGGCCGGGTTCAGGATCGGCAACAGAGCGGCAATGACGAAGAGAAAGCTCTTGCCGAAGGCGCCCAGAAGTTCAAGTGTCACTGCGTTCCTGTGTCAGGGTGTGGGGGGTGTGTGGTCGACGAACTCGCGCACGCGCCGACGCAGCGCGCACTCGCGGCGCTTCTCTTCTTCGTGGTCTTCGCGCAGGCCGCGCCACAGCGCGATGGCCATCAGCACGATCACGCCCACAAGAGGCATGCGACGACGATGGTCGCGGTCTGAGCCGACTTGAGCCCGCAGGCCAGCAGGCCAGCAGGCCAGCAGCAGACTGATGGCGATGCCCGAGATCAGCACGCCCCAGGCGAACTTCACGCGCGCGCTGGGATTATCGTTAACGCCGGTGCTCATCATGCCCAGCACAAACACGGCGGAGTTGCCCGAGGTCACGAAGAACACAACGACCACCGAGCGAAAAGGCTTGGATCATGCTGGTTCGGAATCGCAAATGCGAAGAACTCTCGGCCGTCATGTAGCCGCACGCTGTCGTGCTCAGAGCATCCGTAGTTCTCCCCAGCACCGTTGTGGCGTGAATCCAGGCCGCGAAAAGCGCGCTCAGCGCGCGCCAACGGTTGCCTCGTCGGGCCTCGATGAATCCAATGTTTGCCATTACTGCTTCCCTTGCTCGATTCCTCCACCGTCACGCCCTGCAGGCCCCCCGGCCTGGATGTCGAGCTTGGTGCGGCTCAAGCAGGACAGGATCAGCGCGGATGGCGACGGCCAGAAAGCGAAGGACTTGATAGCGCTCAAGGTTGATGCATCCAAACTGGAAGGAGGAGTCGAAGGTTCGGCTGGCCCAATCCTGCCACGGATCCTCGTCACGTTCGGGTACGTTAGCTAGCCTTGGACTTTGATCCTCCGAATGACCTGCGCCACCCAGCTTATCCTGCAGGTTTGCGGCACACATTCGCCGTGCGCTTTCAGAGGAATTCATCGTATGAAGGCCTTGCACTTCATCGTTTTAGTGATTGTTGGTGGCATGTTGTTTCTTGTGATGAGAGGGTTTTCTTCCGCGTGGGCTCTGCTTGAGCTGGCTTGGTCGACGATTTTCGGCTTAGTCAACCGCTTCTGATCTTGGGCAGCAACGGCCTGGGACGAAGCCTGTCCGTTGCTCGTGCCACGCGGCTGACGGCTCGCTGCGGGTCAAGACTGATTGGCAGCGTTTGCGTGAGTCCCTTTGATTGCGCCTGCGTCCGGCGGATCAGTCTTGGTCGATCCTGAGTCCGGTCCTGGCCCGGTGTAGCCGCTCGCGACGCCGTCGCGAATGAGCCCAACGCGGCCGTTCCAATACGCTCTAGGGCGCAGCCAGTCGTGCCGCAGCCGTGAAGCAACGCTTCGTTGCTGTCGTCCTTGGCCGACTCGCGTCAGTCATCAAGCACGAACTTCTCGGCGGGCACGACGGTCTCGCGCTTGTCGGCCATCAGGAGCCGGCGCGCGCGGTTCAAGCAGGGAGCACTCCGCTGTTGCCACGAAGGCCCGGATTCGGGCGGCGACCTCGAGCGGCCCGGTATGTCAGCGCCGTCGTCGAGGTAAACGGTGCCCAGGAACGGGTGGCGGGAAGCGCGTAACCGATCTCGCTCAGTTTTTGATAGGTATGCGGGTGAGCAGTCCATCGTCGAGTTTCATCAGGGCAGTGCTGGCTCCCCTTTGAAGGTTGATCACCTCTTTCTCGGCTTCTTCAAGGCTTGAGAAAGGGTTGGGGCTTCGTGCGAGGAGGGCGCCCTCCTCGTCGAGCAGTCGCCACTGGAAGCCTTCACCTCCAGCCAATGGTCCGATCACAAACTTCATCCGGCAGTTTCCTCCATGTCGTGGGTTACTTAGTTAATAGCGAACGGGTGCTAGCCGCCCTCGCTTCAATATAGCCAAGGCCCAAAGGACTAAAGAGCAACTTTGGCTATTTCCATTTGTATCGGAAGTGTTCGGATGTTTTAAATGTTTGTGTTGTAGATCCTTTTTCTTACACGGACTTTCGCATGGTGGGAATCGTGGCCCCCATCGGGTTCTGTGCCGGCGCTGAGGCCTCAATGGATGACAGCAGTGTTGGGTGGGCCGAAGGTCGGTACGGCAGGTATGTCGCGATGCGCGGCATAGAGATGTGGTCCGGCTCGCGGGTTCTCGGGTTGGCGCGCGCGGGGGGCCGTAGTGACGCGAACGCCGCGGCGCCCGGTACCGGTGTAGGCTAAGCAGCAGCGCTGACCTTATTGGGGTTGGCGCGCATCCGCCTTGATGACTGTAGGCAAGCGCTCGTTGTGCGCTGGGTGCATCGGAACAGGCCGATCTCGCTAGCCTTAAGCAGGGTGGTACAGCGAGGGTTGTCAGAGGCAAGGCGCCAGCGTCTTCGGAGGTCCGCTTTACGGCCGCATCCTGCCACAGGTGACTTGGCGGCATCGGCCCAAAGCGGACGAGCCCGCGCTGGCCCAGCAAGCGCACCCTCGCAGAATCAGAATCAGAATCAAAGATCCAAGCAAACACGACCAGGTGCCAAGGGCTTGGCGCTTTGCGGGAGGGATCGATCAATTCGTGTCCCCCAGCCGAAAGAACCTGATCGCGGACACTCCTGGAACGAGGCCTTTGCCCATTGGGCGACAGCTTCTTGCCATAGCGCGATTGCATCTTGAAGAACGACACGGGCGTCCGTGCACGCCGCTACATCTCGCAGGCCGAGATCCGACTGCAAATTCAGAGAGGGCTTGAGTTGCAGCTGCATCAGACAAACCGGGGGATCGGCCCGATCTGGGGCGTCGTGTCCTCGCCCAGATCGATTACCACGCGGTCGACGAAGCACCAACCCCAGCCTTCGGGCGGATCGTAGCCTTCGATGATCGGATGCGCCGACTCCTGAAAGTGAGCGCGCGCATGGCGGTTTGGTGAATCGTCGCAGCATCCCACATGGCCACAGGTGCGGCACAGCCGCAGATGGACCCAAGGGCTGCCGGTCTTCAGGCACTCCTCGCAGCCCTTGGCGCTGGGCACCACATGGTGGATGGCCTCGGCATGCGTGCATTGCTTGATCTTGCTCATTCGGTGCTCCTCATGAAGTGGTCAGATTTCGGTGGCGCGAGCGTGAGGGCCTGCTTGCCTCCGCCCATGGCGAACGCTACACGCTCGACGACGCCATGACAGGTAGTGTTGATGGCGTGAGCACTAGGAACGCTGGTTCCAGGCGGAAGGCCGAACGTCTCGGCGCCAGTGCCGGCCTGCATCGCGAATGATCGCTCTTTCCCAGGCGTCGAGCCTTTGGGCACAAATTCCGACAATGCGATCACCCTGGACGGCTGTCGGATCATTCCCCACGCCCTCTCCTCGCACCCTGCGCCGGGCTGTCCCGGCCGGTTCTCTCGGTTCTCTTTTATGGTCCGCGGCACAGCCTGTAGGCGCTCAGGGGCGAGGAACGCGTTCGCCAAGATGTGGACACGCTCTAGCGGCGCTTCGGCCGCAGGGGCTGCCTGCCGCCGCCCGGCAGCGTGCGCTAGCCTGATGGGTTCGTCTATCCGGACGCCCTCGGGCCCCAGCCCCATGGACGGCGCGAAGGCGAGTGCATGCTCCACCAAGGCGTCGCGTCGCGCTTTCGCCTAGGAGAAGCTCGGCCAAGGCTGCGGCGTTGGAACCGCCGACTGAGCAGTCGGCAACGCCTTGAGCCGCGAGGACCCACAACAGCCTATCGCCGCCCTCCCGAAAGCCGAGACATCGCACAAGGCCATCCGGGACCTCGAGTCGGATGCGGATGGCGTCTCTCGCCAGCGCCCCGAACTCGAAACGCGGGCGCGCACTTGCGGGAATTGTGGTCAGCTTGCCGCGTGAGATGCAGCCGCGACGACAGACTGGGCGCCGTCGCAGCCCTGTTTCCTGCTTTCCACCGGCCCGGTGCATAACTTTGGGGATAACTATGCGGCTAGACGCTCCGATCCGCAGCCATGCTCGCTCGCACAGAGTGCTCACCGTTTGAGCGCACACATTGGGGACAAATTCTTGCGCGCCGAACCAGTGAGCGCAGCTCGCAGGTTCCTCGGTAGTGAACACTTCCATCCCTTGGTGCCCCATTTTCACGGACGCCTCCGCAATGGGGCCCGGTGTGCAGCGCGTCCCCAACCACGAATCGTGGCTCGAGGATGCACCGGCGGCGAAACTTTCGGAGAGATGCCCAGGCGTCACGAAACGCCGCCCCAAGGCCATTGAAGCGGGCACCCTGGCAGGCCGCCCGCCCGCAAGGAGGGCACGTCTACGCCTATCCCCGCTGCCGTGCAGCCTTGCGCAGATCCCTGATCTGGTCGTGATTGCGCTGAGCGCCGTCAGCCTGCTTCTGGACCACCGCTCGAACATCCGCCGGCAGACTCTGCTTGAGGGCCTTGCGGTAGCGGGCCACGCCGGTGTCCTCACCGCGTTCGCATGACTCCAGAATCGAGAGCTCGCTGTTGGCGCCAACCCCACCCTTGAGTTGCACCCAGCCGCGATGCATCACGCCGACGGCTGTCCCGCCTGACGCCGGCCCCCCGCCGTAGTGCCGAAGCAGGGCAATCAGTTCCTCCCCGGCCTGTCGGCAGCCTTCGGCCCGATTCAGGAACAGTTCCTTGGCGTCAGCGCTTTCGACCGCATCGGCGCACGTGCGGAATCCGTACTCGCCGTCGCGTGCGTTCTCGAGCAGGTCGTTCAGGATGTCCACCACGTCTTCGTCGGACAGGTCCTCATGGCTGACGATGTCACTGCCGTTGGCCTGCTTATCGTAGTAGGTGTCGTCCGCCCGCTCCCACGCCGCCCGAGCGGCCGGACGGGCCTCTTCCCAGCCGAGGTTTGAGCCACCGCGACGAGATTCCCATTCGGTCGCCAGCGCGGCTTCCTCGGCCTCGAAATCGGTACCGCGCTGTGCGCGCCCCACCCAGCCCATCTCGTAGGCCGGCGCATAGTCGTCGTAGGATCTGCCGGCTTCGACGTAGCTTTCCTTGGCATAGTTCTCGCGCCAGTAGGCCTCTTCCATTGTCGGGTTGACGCCCTCCGCCGCGGCCTTCCCGCCAAGCCCGCCGACCACCGCGCCGGCCACCAGGCCCACCACCGTCCCGACCGGCCCGGCCAGTGAGCCCGCTGCGGCACCGGCCAATGCGCCGCCCGTGGCGCCCAGGCCCGTGCCCACCGGATGCGCGCCAGGCGCGCCGGTGATAGGGTCGCGATTGGGTTCGCCGTTGCCGAGTTTGCCGTCGTCTGTTGCCATGTCTGTCTCCTGGAACGCCTCATGAAGGCAATGAAGCTCTTCTTCGAAGAGCGGAGAGACGACGATGACATCCGTCGCACGGCGCACTTGTGGTACTGGCGAGCACGTCGACGTAGTCATCCACTGTCGCCGGACGTGTCTGGCTCAGGGCCGCCCAGGCACTTGTACACGGCTAAAGTCGTCTCTCGCAATGAACGACCGGAAGATCATCGACACGATCCGCACCTTGCTGGAGGCTCGCCCGGCGTCGGCTTCGATTTGTCCCTCGGATGTGGCACGTGCGCTGGCGTGCGATGAGGCGAGCTGGCGAGCGTTGATGCCGGAGATCAGGCGTGTTGCCGCGACGCTGGTGGCTGCCGGCGAGTTGCAAGTGACCCGTGGCCAAGCGGTTGTGGACCCACTGGCTCTCGGGGGCCCGATCCGGCTGCGCAGCCTGCGCGCTGGCAAGAGATCGTCGGGGTAGGACCGCCGAATGATCGGTGGACTTGCGCTGCTCGCTCGTCAGCGCGCAGTCTTCGAAGGCACGGGATGCCATCGTCGGGCCGCGTCGGCTCGTCACTTGGTATGGACACAGTAACGGTGCTTGGCATACGACGCAGGAGCTTTGCATCGCGACGTTGGAGGCTTCGGGGCCTTCAAGCCCCAATGCCTACATTTCCCGCAGCTGCGTGCTGCTCACAACGGCCACGACCTTCGCCAGATCTGCGACATGACTGATGTGCCTCGCGGCGAGGACGTCGAGTTTCTTGCGGCCGGCGGGCAACAGATGCACTTCCACTGATCTGCGATCTGCGGTGCTTTCCTTGCGCTTGACAAGCCCCGCCTCCTCGCAACGCGTGACCAGCGCAACCACCCCATGCGCCTGCGCCTGAAGGCGCTCTGCGAGTTCACTCACCGAAGCCCACTCCCGCCCCGGGAAACCTTGTGTGTGCAGCAGCAGCTGGTACTGGAGAACCGTGATTCCTTCCCCCCGGGCCGCGTTTTCGCTGAAGCGCAGAAACGTGCGCAGCCGGTACCTGAAGTCCGAGAGCGCCTCCAGATGCAGCTTATCGACGTGATCGTTTTTTTTGGGCATAGGTCTGACCGAACAGTAAGCGTCGCAACGAATGTATCAGCGCTGCAGGCAGCGTGATCTCCCTCATGGGGTTTTTACTCATAACGTGACATATTTATACTCATACCATGATGTATCTGACCGCAGCCTGACCTGCGCCGTACTTCACGCCGCCCTCCCATCGCGACACGCCGATGCAGACGAGGGCTCACCGAACCCTTTCAAGAGAGATTGCCTATGCAGATCAAAAGCCAGAGGAACTTCTTCTCAGGCCTCATGTTCACCATCGTGGGCGCCGCGTTCTCGTTCGGCGCCACCGGCTACAACGTCGGAAGCGCCGCACGGATGGGACCGGGCTACTTCCCCTTCATCCTTGGCGCACTCCTGGCCGTGCTGGGTCTGGTGGTCATGGCCCTTTCGCTCAAGGGGACCACTGCCGACGGCGAGAAGGTGGGCGCGATCGCGTGGAAGCCACTGGGTTTCATCATCGGTGCCAACGTGCTGTTCGGCATCCTGCTGGCGGGCCTGCGAAGCATCGGCCTGCCGGCCATGGGACTCGTGATCGCGATCTACGCCCTGGTCGTCGTGGCCTGCATGGCTGGCGCGAACTTCTCCATGCGGCTGTCGCTGATCCTGGCCACCGTGCTGGCCATCGGCAGCTACCTGACCTTCATCATCGGCTTGAAGCTTCAGTTTCAGGTCTGGCCGACCTTCATCAGCGGCTGAGCCGAGCGAGCATCCATGACTGATCTGATCAACAACCTCTCGCTCGGCTTCGCCACCGCGGTGACGCTGCAGAACCTCGCCTACGCTTTCATCGGCTGTCTGCTGGGCACGCTGATCGGCGTCCTCCCGGGCATCGGTCCGACGGCCACCATCGCCATGCTGCTGCCCGCGACCTACGCGCTGCCGCCCGTGGCCGCACTCATCATGCTCGCGGGCATCTACTACGGCTCCCAGTACGGCGGGTCGACCACGGCCATCCTGGTGAACCTTCCGGGCGAATCCTCGTCGGTCGTGACGGTGATCGACGGCCACCAGATGGCCAAGCAGGGCCGCGGCGGGCCGGCACTGGCCGCGGCGGGCCTGGGCTCGTTCTTCGCTGGCTGCGTGGGCACCCTGATCCTCGCGGCGTTCGCGCCGCCGCTGACGGAAATTGCCTTCAAGTTCGGACCGGCGGAGTACTTCTCGCTGATGGTCCTGGGCCTCATCGGCGCCGTGGTGCTCGCCTCGGGCTCGTTGCTCAAGGCCATCTGCATGATCCTGCTGGGCCTGCTGCTGGGTCTGGTCGGGACAGACGTCAACTCCGGCGTCGCACGCTACAGCTTCGACATTCCCGAGCTCACCGACGGACTGGGCTTCATTGCCATTGCGATGGGCGTGTTCGGGTACGGCGAAATCATCGCCAACCTCGCGCGTCCCGAAGAGGAGCGCGAGGTCTTCACGGCCAAGGTCGAGGGCCTGATGCCGACCAAGGAAGACTTCAAGCGCATGCTGCCCGCCGTGCTGCGCGGCACGGCGCTGGGCTCCTCCCTGGGCATCCTGCCGGGCGGTGGCGCCCTGCTCTCGGCCTTTGCGGCCTACACGCTCGAGAAGAAGATCAAGCTCAAGCCCGGCGAGGTGCCCTTCGGCAAGGGGAACATCCGCGGCGTGGCAGGTCCCGAGGCGGCCAACAATGCCGGTGCGCAGACGTCCTTCATCCCCATGCTCACCCTGGGCATTCCACCGAACCCCGTGATGGCGCTGATGGTGGGCGCGATGACCATCCACAACATCCAGCCCGGCCCGCAGGTCATGACCAGCAACCCCGAACTCTTCTGGGGGCTGATCGCCTCGATGTGGATCGGCAACCTGATGCTGGTGATCCTGAATCTGCCGCTGATCGGCCTGTGGATCAAGCTGCTGACGATTCCCTACCGCTGGCTGTTCCCGGCCATCGTGCTGTTCTGCGCCATCGGCGTCTACTCGACGAACAACAACGTCTTCGACATCTGGCTCGTGGCGATCTTCGGTGTGGTGGGCTATGCGTTCATCAAGCTGGGATGCGAGCCCGCACCGCTGCTGCTCGGGCTGATCCTGGGCCCGATGATGGAGGAGAACCTGCGCCGCGCGCTCCTGCTGTCGCGCGGCGACTGGAGTGTCTTCTTCACCCGGCCCATCTCGCTGGGGCTGCTGATTGCCGCGTTGCTGCTCATGGCCATCGTCCTGCTTCCCTCGATCCGATCCAAGCGCGAGGAGGCGTTTGTGGAAGACGTCTGACGTCTGAGTGCAACGGCAGCCCCAGCGGCCCACGCGGCCCGCTGAAGGGCGAGCCCCAACGGGTCGATGCCATCCCTGAGTGCTCGGTGCAGCACTCGGTGGCCTCCCCGCTAGTGCAACGATCGCGTTGCCACGGCCCAAAGAGATGCCAGTCTCTGTATCGATCGCGCTGGCCACTCCAGGTCAGCCCGCCCTCCATGGGCAGGCGGCGACGCGCATCCGGGGCGGGCGCGCCGATGTGCGCAAGACGCGCTGCGTGGCCACGCCCGTCGCAGTACACCAGAGCCCGGTCGTCAAGGCCTTCTGCGAACGCTTGGTCAAAACGGGCAAGCGCAAGAAGGTCGCCCTTGTCGCGACCATGCGCACGCTGCTGACGACACGCAACGCCCTCGCAAGGTGATGCAACCGCTGGGACGATCCGACCCAGCCTGCTTGATTGCGAGGACGGTTGCTCAGAAGTCGGGGTGCAGTTGGAACAGAAGACCTGCAGCCGATGCACAACTTGCCATCCAGGAGACACAGCGTCGGCATTGAAACGCCCACGTCGCCGACCCACGGCGTCGGGGCCATACGACACCGCAGCCGGCGCGGCGGACCTGACGGTCAACGGGCGGGGGAGCCCTCGCGCCGGACGGCCGGGAGGCCTACATCGTCCCCTTGACCTCTTCCCCATGCAACGGCATGCCGAGCGCACGGAGCTTCTCCTGCACCTTCGCGACGTCGACCCGGCGCACGTTCACGCCCTGGTCGATCGCCACCGCCGCGGCCACGCCGGCAGCCTGACCCGTTGCCATGCAGGCCGGCATGTTGCGCGAGCGTGCGTGGGCATCGTGGTCGGCCGAGATGCAGCGGCCCGCCACCAGCATCTGCTCGACGCCGTTGGGCAGCAGCGTGCGGTAGGGAATCTCGTAGGGACGCAATCCCTGGAAGTCGACGTCCGCGCCCTTCGGGTCGTGGATGTCCAGCGCGGAGGCGTCGGCTGCGATGCTGTCGTCGAAGTGCGTGCCCTCGATCGAGTCCTTGCCGCTGAGCGTGTATTCGCCAATGATGTGGCGCGTCTCGCGCACGCCCAGCACCGGCGCGATGGCCTCGATGCGAGCGTTCTCGAAGCCAGGGATGCTCTCGCGCAGGTAGCGCGCAACGCCCTCGATCTGGCGATAGCACTCCAGCACGGCATTCGTGAACTGCACCGGATCGAATACGTTCACGCCCGTCACGCGGGTTCCGTTCACGTACATCCGGCCGTCCGCGGTCTTCAGCGTGATGTTGTCGCGTTGCAGCTGGACGCCGGTCTTCTCCTGCCACTGGCGCAGCGACTGGTTGAAGCCGGTGAGCCACAGGCCGTAGTTCAGGCCCTCTACGGTCTTCGGAATGGCACGCGCGGGAACGTCCTCGGTCGTCGCCGCCCAGTCGGCCAGTCGCACCAGATCGACGCGGTCCATCGTGAAGTACATCGAGACCGGCTGCATCACCTCCGCCTCGCCCCCGGCGCCCATGACAAAGGGCGCGCCGGCGCGCACCGCCATGTCGGCATCGGCCGAGCAATCGATCACCACCTTGCCGGCGATGAACTGGCGGCCGGTCTTGCTCTCCACAATCACACCCTTGACCGTGTCGCCCTCCATCACCGGGCTCGACACCACCGTCTCGAAGAGGATTTGCACACCGGCCTCCGCACACAGGCGGGTCAGCAGCATCTTCATCATCTCTGGGTCGCAGGGCGACGCGATCTTCACGCCGCCGGTCTTGACCACGGCCATGTAGTCGTCACCCGCGCCACCCACCGAGCGTGCGAGGTTCCATATTTCCAGCGGAAGTCCGCCGACCAGCGCGCCGGAAGGCTTGGTGTTCAGGCCCAGCGTGAGGTTGCCGCCGAGCGAGCCGAAGCGCTCGATCATGACCACGCGCTTGCCCTGCCGCGCGGCCGAGATGGCCGCGAAGGGGCCGGTGGTGCCGCCGCCGACGACGATCACGTCGGTCTCCATCAGCAGGGGGATCTCGCGTGCGGGTTCGGTGATGAAAGTCGTATGGGTGTTCATGCTGTTCATTCCAGTTCGATATGGGCCCGCTTGACGACCGGGCCCCACTTGTTGATCTCATCGGCCATGAAGCGGCCGAACTCCTCGGGCGTGTCGGCCACCACCGTGGCCCCCATTCCGGCCAGCCGGTCCCTGATGTCGGGCGACTTCAGGACGGCGACCAGTTCCTTGTTGAGCCGATCGACGATCAGCTGCGGCGTGCCCGCCGGCGCGAGCAGGCCGAACCACGCGGTGGCTTCGAAGTTGGGGTAGCCGGCCTCGGCCATCGTCGGCACGTCGGGCAGCGCGGCGGCGCGCGTCTTGCTCGTCACGGCCAGTGCCTGGAGCTTGCCGCTCTTGATGTGCGGGGCGACGGGCACGATGTTGTCGAACATGATGTCGACCGAGCCGCCCATCAGGTCGACGTGCGCCGGCGGGCTGCCCTTGTACGGCACATGCAGCATGTCGACGCCCGCGAGCGACTTGAAGAGCTCACCCGACAGCTGGTGCGAGGTGCCCAGCCCCGACGACGCGAAAGTGACCTTGCCTGGCTCCTTCTTCGCCAGCGCGACCAGGCCCGCGACATCTTTGACCGGCAGGCTGGGGCGCGTGACCAGCACCAGCGGCGTCATGGTCATCAGCGTGACGGGCACGAAATCCTTGGCCGGATCGAAGGGCAGCTTGCGGTAGACATGCTTGCTGATCGGCAGCGCCGCCGTGGCGATGGTCAGCGTGTAGCCGTCGGGGGCCGATTTGGCTCCGATGTCGGTGCCGATGTTGCCGCCGGCGCCAGGACGGTTGTCGACCACCACCGGCTGGCCCAGCGCCTTGCCGAGACGCTCGCCGACCAGCCGCGTGATGGTGTCGGAGGCTTGGCCTCCCGGATAGGGAACGATGATCTTGATGGGCTTGCTGGGGTACTCATCGGCGTGTGCAGCCATGCACAACGCCCATGCGGCGGCCGCAGCGAGGGCAATTCGCTTCATGGTTTTGTCTCCTACATTTTTCGGCCGCCATGCCGGCGGCCCTCGTCAGGAACGGCAGCGTCCCTCGGGACGACCGCCTCGGAGTGGGCGGCTCAGGCCGCCTTCTGGTTGGCAAAGGCTGTGGGCACGTGGGCCCGCAGCGTGGTTTGATAGGACCTTCTGACGTGCTCCGCGGCCAGCGCCTGTGCACGCACCTCGTCGCGCGCCTTCACGGCCTCGAAGATGGCGCGGTGATCGCGTACCGCCGCAAGTCGGCGCACCGGGTCGGCCTGGGCCACCGTGCGCCGCGAGATCACGATCTGCGCATTGAGCGAATCCAGCATCGTCTTGAGCCGCGAATTCTTGGCGGCCTTGATCAGGACGCTGTGGAAGTCATGGCCGAGCTGCACCCAGGTCGCGTCGTCGGTCTCGCACTCGTAACGAAGGCACAGACGCTCGAGCTCCGCAATCTCCTCCGAGGTCGCGCGCAACGCTGCGTACCGCGTGGCGCTCGCCTCCAGCACTTCACGCAGCTCGAAGAACTCGCGCAGGTCGTCCAGCGAACGGCGTGGCACGGCATAGCCGCGCGAGGGCAGCTCCTCGAGGTAGCCATCCCGCGTCAGTAATTTCATCGCCTCGCGGATCGGCGTGCGGCTCATGCCGAGCCGCTCCGCCAGATGGATCTCGTACAGCGCCTCTCCTTCCTGCAGCAGCCCCTGCACGATCTCCTCGCGCAACTGGCTGTAGGCACGGGGCGTGAGGCCTGAGGTCTTGATCGTCATACTCTGGATTCTCTGTGTATACACAACGTCCACAGTGTGCAGCGCCGGGTCCTTTCCTGTCAACACAGGCTCGGGTTTGCACCAAGACTTTCGTGCGTCGACCGGCTAGGCCGGGCCGCGCTGTGCGTGCTGCGCATCAGGCCACCTGCGGTGTCCTGCCCCTTCGGGCTTCCATCGCTGACGCCTGCGGCCCGCGGCAGCGGGCCTGCGCGCTGCGCTTGCCGAGAAGGATGCGACGGGGGGGTGGGGCGGCTTGCTGTTCCCTTTACCGTAGCACTGCGTTCTCGCAGTCAAGGTCTGCGCGCACGCTGTGCGCTTGCGGCCTTCAGCCGTCTGACGAACCCTGACAGCTGCGCTGCGCCGTGCTGCTCACGGTCTCGGGCAATCCCGCCCGATCACCGGAGTTCACCATGTCTCAAGATCTTGTTTCGTCGCTGGCGTCTCTTTCATGCACGACGTGCCCTGCCCTGCTGGTGCAGGACCTTGCCGGCCAGTACCGGCCCGCCAGCCCTGAGGAAGTGCTGCAGGCCGCACAAGGGCTGCTGCGTGCACGGCTGCGCGATGGCGACGCGCTGACATCGCCGGCGGACGTGCGGGCGTTTCTGGGGATGCGACTGGGTTCGCTGGCGCATGAAGTCTTTGCGGTGGTGCACCTGGATGCGCAGCACCGCGTGATCGACTACGTGGAGATGTTCCGCGGCACGCTGACGCAGACGTCGGTCTATCCACGCGAAGTGGTCAAGGAGGCCCTGGCACGCAATGCGAGTGCCCTGCTGCTGGTGCACAACCATCCCAGCGGTTCGACGACACCCTCGAGGGCCGACGAGATCCTCACGCAGACCTTGCGCACCGCGCTCGCGCTGGTCGATGTCCGGGTGCTGGACCACCTGATCATCGGTGGCGACACCCTCACGTCGATGGCCGAGCAAGGGCTGCTGTAGACGTGCGGCATGAGATGCGAGCAGGCTCCGGGCCCCCGGGGCCCGCAGGGCCGTCGCGCGGCCTTCCCGGGACCATGGGGCCATCCCTGGCCCCTCTGGACGCCATCGAGCGGTGAGGATCTCGCGGCCATGCATTCAACTGAATGGCCAGCGCACCGACGCACCCAGCGCCAGCCCACCTCCTCTTTTTGCTAGTGGTGGTGGTGCATCTCAGGGGATACAAGCGAGGAACCGGACGCCAGCTTCGATGCATTGCGAGCTGACGCGACGTCGCCCGCCGAAGAATCGCCCTCTTCCCGGCCTGGCAAGCGACGCCGCGCTGCGAATGCAGGCTGGCGCCGGCCTGCCGTCGGCTGCAGGTGCAGTCGACATGTTCGACAACCACGACTCAGGAGTCAGGCATGGCCATCGAAGACCGCTATCCGTACAGCTTGAATGCGCGACCGGCAACGCAGCCTCTGGCTGCGCCGGCCCTGGCAGCCGACACGGCGTTCATGAACACCCTGGAGGCGGGTGCCTTTCTGCGGCTGTCGCCGCGCACCCTGGAGAAGTTGCGGGTGAACGGCGGCGGACCGCGATTCCGCAAGCTCGGCGCACGCGTCGTCTACACCGTGGTCGACCTGCGCGCCTGGGCGGACACCCGCATCCTCGGCATGACCTCGGACCCGGGCAACCCCCAGCGCGCGAGCGTGCGCTGAATCGCACGGGCGGCTGCACGCCATTCCGCCACCCCGGTCGCGCGCTGTCGCCACTTGCCGCTCGCTCTGCGCGGCCGAAGAGGTGCCTGGCGAATGGTTCGCGCTCTCGGTGAGCCGTCATTCCGATCGTTCACGCTGCCCCAGTGCTGGATGCGGATCGCCGGGCCCTTGCGGCGGCCATGGAATGCTCGAGTGGGCCGAAGCAGGCGCATTCGGGCGGCAGCCAGCGCGGCGTCTCGCAAGAGCTTACGCATTCGAGCGAGACGCTGCATCAAATCTCGCCGAGAGCGTTCGCCTTTCCCCTCGCCGCGGCGGCGGCGTCGGCTGTCCGGCAGGCCGGCGCCTGATCAACGACTGGAGCGCAAGTCATGCAGCCATATCGTTCACCCTCCGAGTTGCCAGCGCGGTCACGCCGCCTGACCCAACCCTGGTCTGACAGCCGGTCGGGGCCGACGCCATCTGGCGCAACACCGGCCTTCGGCTTGACCCGGCGTCCTCCCCTTCTGCTGTCGCCGTCCGCGTTTCCAGTCACAGCAGTGACATCCGCACGCTGCGCGATCGCGGCCATCGCGCAGCCACGCGGAAGCGCGGGTCCTCGCCAGTCGTCGGTCTTGGGAGTCGCGGCCTTGAAGCGATCGGCGAGCTCGGCGCGCTGTACGCCGGGCGGCATCGGAGCCACTCCATGACGAGGTCGCTGTGATGAGAGCGCGAGGATGGTTGCTATGGGCCAGTGTCGGCGTGATCGCGCTGTGCAGCACGCCCCTGCGCCACGGCCCGGCCCGGCTCGTGTACAACGCGACACCCAGCGTCGCGCCGGGCTGGTACCTGATCGAGGCACCCGAGCGCGCCGCCGCGCCGCGCGTCGGCGCCGTCGTGCTGGTGCGCCTTCCGTCCGAAGCCGCGCGACTTGCGGCGCAGCGCGGCTACCTGCCTGCGACGCTGCCTGTGCTCAAGCGCGTGGCCGCCGCGGCACCGCAGCTGGTCTGCACGGATGCGCACGGACTGCACATCGACGGCGTGCGCAAGACAAGTGTTCATGAGCGCGATGGCCAGGGCCGTGCGCTGCCCGCATGGCGCCAGTGCCGCCCCCTGATGGCCGACGAAATCTTCCTGCTGGGCGACGCGTATGCGACATCGTTTGACAGCCGGTACTTCGGGCCGGTGGATGCATCCCTGGTGGTCGGCGAGGCGCGCCCGTTGTGGACGTGGGGCATCCCATGAAAAGCGATCTGCCCTTCATTGACGAGGCCGAAGAGCGGAAGGCTACCGTGACGATGGCACGCCGTGCCCGGTGTGGGCCAACCCTTCTCGTGCGTGCGATCGTCCTGTACTGGCGCCACGCCACGGCGTGCGCCGCGGGCGCGGCATGCAAGAGCGCGCGTTCGCTGCCGAGCGGCAGCAAAGCGGCCGGCATTGCGCCCATGAACGCGATCGCTCCTGCCTGCGCATCTGCGCAGATTCGCGGGGGCGGCACGCAGTTGAGGCCACGTGCGCGCGCACTCCCCTGTGGACTGTGTGCGCAGCAGCGCACCACATTCGCACGCAGAGACGCGGACGCCGGACCCGTTCGTCCTGCGTGTCATGCGGCGCGCGAAACGCGACTTGGCAGCGCCGCGCTTCCCGCGAGCGGGGACAGGGACGAAGGTCGAGGTTCGCAGCTGGTATGGAGAAAATGGGAGAGAGGGCAAGATAAAAGCACCGGCACGTCCTGGGCGCAGGACCGCATGCAGCCTTGCTTGAAGACGGCACGCCACGGGATGGGTACAGCGCCGTCGCCGTGCCGTGCGCAGCAGCGCCGGGAGCCGCGGCCATGAGTGTTCAGAACGAGGACAAGTTCCAGATCCGGCTGGCGCCACCGGCTTCGGACCGAGGCCCGCGCACGAAGCGGTTCATCTCGCAGGTCGTCACCGCCGTCGCGAAAAGCCCCGGCGCCGCAGGGGTCCGAGGCACCACGAGACGATCCGCAAGCGCGACCTCCGGTGGACGGCCCGCATGGACCTTTGGTCGCGGCCAGGTCGCAGCCCGGATGGCCACCCGTTCGGCGCGCCCCGATGGCAGGCGCGCTGTGGTCAAGGCGAATCTGGTGCGGCTCGGGCCGGGCAGCGGCCCGTCGGTTGCCGCGCACTTGAAGTACATCGATCGCGAGGGCGTGACACGCGACGGCGCGAAGACCCAGGCGTACGGACCCGAGACAGACGCCGCGGACCTCGAAGCCTTCGCCGATCGAACGAAGGATGACCGTCACCAGTTCCGCCTGATCGTCTCGGTCGAGGATGCCGGTGACGTGGAGGACCTGCGAGCTTTCACACGGGAATGGATGCAACGCATGCAGGTGGACCTGCAGACCCCGCTCGAGTGGGTGGCGGTGGATCACTGGGACACCGACAACCCTCACACCCACGTCATCTTGCGCGGTCGCGTGCGGCAAGGGCGCAAGGAGGTGGACCTCGTGATCGCGCCGGACTATCTGGCCGAAGGCATGCGCGGGCGCGCCTCCGAAGTGGTCACCGATTGGCTCGGACCTCGCACCGAGCTCGAGATGCGCCAGGCACTGCAACGCGAGACAGAACAGGCACGCCTGACCTCCCTGGACCGCACCTTCCTCGCCCACGCGGTCGACGGGATCGTCGACCTGGCAGCAGTCACCGCGAAGGGTGAGGCGGCTCAGCCACACGGCGGCCACCCGCTTGCGGGAGGGTCGTCCCACGATGCAGCGTTGACCGAGGAGTTCGGCCCCGCAACGCGCAGCGGACGTCCCACGATGCTGCGGCGCCGGCTGGAGCAACTGGCGGGAATGGGCATGGCCAAGAAACTCGACAGCCATCGATGGCAGCTCTCGAGAGACTTGGAACGGGTGCTGCGCGCGATGGGCGAGCGCCACGACATCGTGCGCACGATGCAGAAGGCCTTGGGCGCACAGCGTCGCGTGCTCGACCCTGACCCGGCGCCCCGGCAATCCATCGTGGGGCGAGTGGCCGATCTTCGAGCGGCGAAGGGCTCGCATGCGCTCGGCTACCTGGTGGTAGACGGCATTGACGGGCGAGCTCACCACATCACCCTGCCGCTGGGCGTGGATGCCGACACGATCCCGATCAACGGCATCGTCCGCGTGACAGCGCATCTGGCGCGAACAGGCCCTCCTGCAGCGAAGGGAGCGCAGGACCGTGCAGCTCCCCTAGAGGCTCAGCCTCCGTCAAGAAAAATTCTCCGAGAAGACCGCGATCTCCTGAACCGAATGCCGCCAATCGTGGGCTCGGCCACAGCTCTGCGCAGCGTCCTCAGCGATCTCAACCGCTTGACCCTGCCCAGTTCGGTGCGCTGCAGCCCGGATCCGGACCGGCAGCCGGCGCGGACGGCACGCAACACCGACGAGGTATCACAGCGGGCCTCGCCCTTGGAACCTACCGCCACGTCGGCTACTGCCACTCCCTCGGCCCCTCACGTCGAGGTTCTCGCACGCTCGGATCTCGCCCAGCAGGTCGGCAGTCTTGGCCCGACCTGGCTGGATCACACCTTGCTTCAAGGCAGCGCGCCGCTGGCCGTCACAGGTTTTGGGGGACAGGTACGCGAGGCGCTGGAGCAGCGTGTGCAGGCGCTGGAATGCGCGGGGCTGGCTGCCAGACAGGGCCAGCGCATCACACTGGCGCGGGATCTCATCAAGTCCCTGGAACAGCGGGAGTGGAAAGTAGCAGTAGAGCGGCTGGAGCAAGCAATGAAACGTCCCTACCGAACCCCTCGCGAGGGAGAAACAGCACGCGGCATTTACCGCACTTCGATCCAACTCTCCGCCGGCCGCTTCGCCGTGCTCGACGATGGAACCGGATTCAGCCTCGTGCCCTGGCGCCCCACACTCGAACGCAGCCTAGGACAGCAAGTAGCAGCACAAACGCGCGGACGTACCGCTCACTGGGAGTTCGGCCGTCAGCGAGGCATTGACCGCTGACCGGCAAGTAGAGATACGCTTGATCGAAGCCGGCAATGCGTTTGAGTCGACGCGAACGCTCCGAACTGCACCGAAGGCGCGGACGGCTTCTTCAGAAGCCTTACGGTAGAGATGCTTTCACCGATCGGAATCGACACTCGGCGGGAGACATAACAACCTGGCTTCAGTTTCCAGCAGCAGCTCCCCTGCCGTCCTACCGAGCGCAGTAGATATGCGCAGGATCAACACGAGCGTCGGCATGTGCTCACCGCGCTCAATTTTTCCCATGTGCGAGCGCTCAATGCCAGCTTGGTGAGCCAGAGCCTCTTGCGCCATACCGTCTGCCAAACGCATAGCTCGCACAACTTCGCCGAACGCGGCCGCAGGCGCCGCCTCAAAAGTGGTCGCGCCAGAAGGTCGTCCGCGCTGGGCTGCTCTCTTCTCCATGGACACGAGCGTCCAATGAAGAGATAATTCAAACCACGTTATCTTTAACTCTTGTTGCAGCGCTTGTCCTGGCGGCGCGGCAAAGGTTCGGACTGATGAGTCACGTGCGCTCGATCAACTCACCGTTTCCCACAGCGCGGCCGTTCTTGGTACACAAGGCGCTCTTGCGCGCAAAAGTCGGCAATGCTTCGGTTGCCCCCCGGAGCGAATGTGCCTGCCGTATCGGCAACCAGGTGCGCGCTTTACGCATCGCGGCTGGAGCATCCGGGGGTGAACTGGCAGCTAGTTCTGGAGTCTCCAGATCCATGCTCTCTCGTATCGAACGGGGCCTTGTCTCGCCCTCGGTTGAGACTCTTGATCGCATCGCCAACGGACTGGGGGTTCCGGTATCTCGCTTCTTTAGCGACCAGACCGTCCGCACGGACTTCTCTCATGTTCCTTCTGGGCGGGGGATCTTGATAGACAGGGTGGGTGCCGTCTCAGGGTATCGTTACGAGCTCCTTGGTCATCAGCTTTCAGGAAATCTATTCGTAGAGCCTTACCTGGTCACCCTTCAGTCCCAAGCCCGGCCCTATGTCACTTTCCAGCATCCCGGCATAAAGTTCCTTCACTTGGTCACCGGTCGAGTCTCCTATCGGTACGGGGCGAAGCTCGTGAAGCTGGCACCCGGGGACTCGCTGCAGTTCGATGCGACCGTGCTGCATGGGATCGACGCCATCGAAGAGGGACCTGTGAGCTATTTGTCAGTCGTATTCACGTTACGCGATTGATCGCTGGCTTTGAAGGCCTAGGGATCGTCCCTGGACTGGCGAAATACTTGAAGTAACAGCCGCCAGCACGGCGCACGCGCGCGGATCGGCCGCGCACTGGGAGTTCGGCCGGCAGCGCGGCATCGAACGCTGACGACGCGTGCCCTTGCACGCACTCTTCGGAAGCCCTATGGGAGATTCCCGACACGAACTGGATGCGCCTGATGTGAGGGCACTTCAGCCCATTTCCGGACTTCTGAAGAATCATTCAGGATCTTTAGATGTAGAAAGTCCTGATTCCGCTGGGTATCGTTGGCCCCAACGCAACTACTCAACTGGAAATGCCATGAAATCCGTCCTGATCACCGGCTGCTCGTCCGGCTATGGCCTGCAAACCGCCCTCCACTTCCACGACAAGGGCTGGAACGTCATCGCGACAATGCGCACGCCGCGCGCAGACCTGCTGCCCAAGTCGGAACGCATGCACATCATTCCCCTCGACGTGACCAGGCCTGAGAGCGTTGCCGCGGCGATCCAGTCGGCCGGCCCGATCGATGTGCTGGTCAACAACGCCGGCATCGGCGCCATCGGGGCCCTCGAAGCAACGCCGTTGTCGACGATTCGCGAACTGTTCGAGACCAACACGTTTGGTGTCATCGCGATGATGCAGGCGGTCATTCCGCAATTTCGACAGCGCAAGGCCGGCGCGATCGTGAATGTGACCTCGAGCACCACACTTGCATCGTTCCCGCTTGCCGGGGCCTATACCGCAAGCAAGACGGCCATTGACGGCCTCACCGGCTCCGTGGCTCACGAGCTCGCGGCCTTCAACATCCGGATCAAGCTGGTTGAGCCGGGCTATGGCCCCGGCACTCGCTTCACCGAGAACGGCGGTGCACGCATGCAAGGCCTCATTCCAGCGGCCTACATGCCGTTCGCTGAGCCGATCTTCGCCGCCTTCGCCAATCCAGGCGCCGTGACGAGTTCGCAGGACGTCGCCGACGTGGTGTTGGAGGCTGCCAACGACATGTCTGATCGGCTGCATTTCGCAGCAGGCGCGGATGCTGTCGCCCTCGCGAACGCGAAGGCCAGGTAAAAGGCGCGCGGGGATCACACGTCGCCTGACGTGCGCGTCAGGTATCCGTCGCACGAGCCCCGCGCACTTTGATCACCTCTCCACCAAGGCAAGCATGAAATTCTTCAGCGCCAGGTCTCGCAGCGCGATCATGGCGACACTTCTGTCGGCATTCGGACTCGCGGGCTGCACGAGCGTCAGCGACGAGCCACGCTCCCTGTTGTCGCCCAGGACGCTCGCGGACGTTCAACGCAGTTCGCGCTCCTCTGCCGTGCACTCGAACAAGTCCACGCCCACGATCGCCCTGGTGCTGGGCGGAGGGGGATTGCGCGGCTTCGCGCACCTGGGGGTGCTTCGGGCTCTGGATGAGGCAGGAATACAACCCGACATTGTTGTTGGCACCTCCGTAGGGGCGATCGTTGGTGCAGCCTACGCGAGCGGGATGTCAGCAGCCGAGATCGAGTCCATCGCGCGTGGTGTCAGGATTACCTCCCTGATAGACCTCACATTCAGCAAAAGCGGGCTCATGAGGGGCGACAACATCGCCAGCTGGGTCAATTCGATGACCTCGAATGTTCCCATCGAGAAGTTTCCCCGCCGATTCGCTGCTGTGGCAACTGACCTGGACAGCGGCAAGGCTGTGCTCATAGACCAAGGCTACCCGGGGGCCGCTGTGCAGGCCTCCGCAGCCGTGCCCGGCCCCAACGTGCCTGTTGCCTACAAGGACGGCCACCTGGTCGACGGCGGTATCACGAGTCTCGTGCCCGTGCGCTTTGCGCGCGCGATGGGCGCGGACCTCGTGATTGCCGTGGACATCTACTGCACGGGATCGGGAGGCACCGGCCTCGCGATTCCATCCGTGCTGCTGCGAGTCATGCGGATGCAAAGCTGCGCGGTCGCCGCAGCGGAGATGGCAGAGGCGGATATTCTCATTTCACCGTCTGTCAGCGTGTCCGGGATGTCGGCAAAGAATGAGCAGGAGCTGGCCATTGCTGCAGGGCATGATGCCGCGGTACGAGCGCTTGCCGGCATCAAGTCCCGTCACACTCCAAAGAATGACCTCGTCGACCTGTTACCGCCCGCTGTTGGCGGCAACGCGCAGCCTGCCGCATCCGCTGACATCCATGCGGAACCCCAGCCGCATCGCCCGGGATCCGCCCCCGTCTAGGCGGCGTTGCCCCATGGCGAGAACGAGCGCGTCCAGATCTGCCCGTTCGCTCAACACGATGCAGTGGTGGCCAAGAAGGCGCAGCCTGCCGAAGCAGGTCGGAGGCATCCAGTGCGGACAGCAGGCAGAGGGGATGTGTTTGCCGGGCGCCGGTGTAAGCGGAACGTCCGACGGGTTGATCGGGCACGCCGACGGACATGCAGTAGTAAAACCGCGCCGTCTACAGCCATGGCCTTGACGATGACGGCCACGATGTGAATTGCCGCTAGCCTGGCCCGGACCCGGATGCAGCGTAGCGGCTGGGCGATTGGCCGACGTGCCGACTGAAGGCAACGCTGAATGTGCTCGTGGAGCCATAGCCCACGCGCTCGGCGACTTCCGAGACAGAAAGCCTTTCCCGCCGCAGAAGATCCTTTGCGATCTCCGTTCGCCAGGACAGCAGGTACTCCATCGGTGCGACGCCCACCGTCCGGGTGAAGCGATCAAAGAATGCCGACCTAGACAGGGCCGCGGCTTGGGCCAGTTCGGCGACCGTCCAGGCATGACCCACCTGCGCGTGCATCTTCTTCAGGGCGGGGGCCAGCCGCTCATCGCCCAAGCCGCGAAGCAAGCCTGGCGGAGCACTGCCCGTCGTGACCGACCGCATCGCTTCGACCAGCATCATCCCGATCAGGCGCGAAAGCATGAACTCGCTGCCGGGCTTCTGGTCCATGTACTCCTCCCCCACCATGCGAACGAGCTGCGCCAGGCGCATCGAATTCTGTACATGGACGACCCCGGGCAGAAGGGAGATCAGGAGCTGAGGATCGGCGTTGTCGAACAAGAACGCGCCCCCGAGCGAACGCATGTCGGGCGCCCCTCGTTGCTCGCCGTAGCGTCGTTCCTCTGCACCTTCAGTCATCGTTTTCGGATCGAGATGGATGCAGGGGGCAGGACCAAAGCTCGAGATGGTGAACGGTGGGGTCGCGGCCAGCAAGACAAAGTCGCCAGCGCTGAGCGTGAAGGGTTCGTGGCCATCAACCGCCAGCAGGCAACTTCCCTCCAGCATGATGCAAAAGCTGGGCTTTCCATACTCGGAGTACCGGACAGCCCAGTCTCCCTTGCCGCTTATCGGATTGGCGAAGACGGCCTGCGGCTGCAGAAGCCGAACTACTTCGGTCAATGGATCGCTCATTGCACTACCGGACGAATGCCAAACACATTTGGACTTTACCAGGCAGATAGTCCTGATCGACCCCGTACCGTTCACTCCACGCAACAGAAAGAGATAAGCCGCACTGATCAGCAGCTGCTCCATTGCGTGCCACGTCCCTGCGGGTGGCTGCGACGTGGTTGCCACCATATGCAGCGATTTGCTCTCGGCTTCGGAGCGGCTTCGAGCCCTGCGACTCGACGTCACGAAGCCCCGGAGCATCGCCCGCGCGTTCGAACTCATTGGCGCCATCATCGACATACTGGTCAACAACCCCGATATTGGCCTGTTCGGCGCCGTCGAGGCGACCCAGATGGCAACGGCGCGAGAAGTTTTCAAGACGAATACGTTCCGCGTGATTGCCATGTGCAAGCGATCATCCCGAAGCTGCGGGAGCGTCGCGAAGGAACCATCATCCACGTGACATCGAGCGCGACCCTGGCCCCGAAGCCCTTGGTGGCAGCTTATACCGCCAGCAAGACCGCGATCGAGGGATTCACCTCCTCGCTTGGGCACGAGCTGAAAGACTTTCGCACCCGCATGAAACTCGTCGAACCTGGCTACGGGCCTGTCACCAGCTTCACCGCGCATAGCCGCAGCGCATCGAGGGATTGATTCCACCTGCGTACGAAGCCTTTGCTCATTGCATGTTCGCATCGCTCACCCAGCCCAAGGGCGTGACCATGGAGTCCGATGTGGCCCAGGCCATCTGGCGTGCCGCGACCGAAGAATCCGACCCACTGCACTACCCCGCTGGCGCCCATGCCGTCGTGCTGGCGCTGATGAACTAAGCCACTTGGCGCCTCTCCGATCGATTTCTCACTTTGGACGAAACTGCATGAACAGCTCGACGAACACCGGCGCACGCCTCACGCTCGCGACCGCGGCGGTCACTCTGGCGTGTTTTTCATCATCGTCGTGTCGGGTTGCACGGGCTGAGTAAGCAAGAACTGCCTGCCTCCTGCAATACAGCATTGGGCGCGCCGTCCCTACGCGACGAGCCTCGCTCGCCAAAGGGGTTGCACTCCGAAGTCAAACCAAGGCAGTAAAAGCTGCGAATGTGCACCTGTGTTCCATGGGCCGCGCGCGGGATCGCCCGAGATACTGGACCAGAGTGGCTTATGCCAGAAGGCGACTCGATCAAACACTCGTAAGCCGCTCGACGTCGTAACGCCGCTGCACGGCCTGTATCAGCTCCCACGGCTCGACTCTTAAACCGACCGAAAGTCTAAAAAGGCTCGACAGTGAAGGACTCGTCTTCGCAAGTTCAAGCTTCGCCACAAAAGTCCGATTGATTCCCGCTGTGAGCGCCAGTTCGTCCTGGCTTATGCCGAGAGCAGCACGGCGAGCTTTCAACTCGGACGCGAGTGCCCGCAGCAACGCAGGATCTTGACTGGAACGCATGCACCGAGATTCACGCCATTGGTGTTTCTATGCACCCGCTTTTATGGTACAAATCACTTATGATTGCCTGCGCTATGCCGAACGTAGCATTTGCGCGGCTCTACCGCCCTTTCAAGGATTGGCCAAGACCATGGCTACGAGTCTTCTACCGTCTCCTTTCCCCACAGGTCGCCCCTTCCGGCCGCTGGCGTCGATGCTGCCTGCGCGGACTCCCTCGTCGGTAGCGCCTCGCCGGAGTGACCCCGCACTTCGCATTGGCCATCAAGTCCGCTCGCTCCGGATCGCAGCCGGCGCCTCGGGCGGTGAGTTGGCATCCCGTTCCGGTGTTTCTCGATCCATGCTCTCGCGCATCGAACGTGGACTCGTCTCTCCTTCCGTCGAATCTCTTGATCGCATCGCGAGCGGGCTCGGCGTTCCCGTCTCCCGCTTTTTTAGCGACCAAACCACTCGCACCGACTTCTCCCATGTGCCCGCTGGGCGAGGTATCTTGGTAGATCGCGTGGGCGCCGTGGCGGGCTACCGCTATGAACTCCTTGGCCACCAGCTTTCAGGGAACCTGTTCGTAGAACCTTACCTGGTCACGCTTCTGCCCGATGCTCAGCCCTATGTCACCTTCCAGCATCCCGGCATAAAGTTCGTACACGTGGTCAGTGGTCGAGTCTCCTATCGCTACGGCGCCAAGGTCGTAAAGCTGGCCCCCGGAGATTCGCTCCAATTTGATGCGACCGCGCTGCATGGAATCGAAGCCATTGAAGAGGAGCCCGTTAGCTACCTATCAGTTGTCTTCACGTTGCGTGACTAGACGCCTCGCAAGCACTGCCAAGATTGCAGCGGCCTGCGGATAGGCCGAGGGCGTGGAGAGCCGGACGACGTGATCCTAAGACACTGATCGTCCCGACGCTATCGCGGAACACGTCTCAAATCTCACTCCGAGCAAGCATTCGTCCAAGATCATGCCTGCCCCACTGGGACAAGACGGCTAAAGTAGCTGGCCTTTACACACAAGAGAGCACCGACAGGCCGGGTCACGTCCCGATCTCGGCCTGCGTCAGCGTGATGCAAAAATCGCGCACGAGTTTCAAGGGAGGCGGTTCGGTCCGGCCTTCGAGGGTGATGAAGGCCAACTGCACGCTCAGCCCGGCATCGGGCTCGAGCCGGAGCTCCACCAGTTCTCCCTTGGCCAGAAGCTCATGCGCCGATGCCAGCATGCCGAGAAAGATGGCATCGCTGTTCTGAACGGCGGCAATCAATGCCCCGATCTCGTCCGACGAGATGTGAAGCCAATGCTGCGGGTTTGCATCGCGTCCGTAGCACTCGACCAGGATGCGCGCCACGTCGTCGCTCACGTTCGACGAGATCAAGGGGTACCGCACCAGGTCCTCGAAGCGCATGGCGCCGCGCCCCTCCGACAGCAATGGATGTCCGCTGCGGCAGATGAAGCCGGAGCGCATGGTCGGCAGCAGCTCGATATGCAGGTCCTCGCGCGGCAGCACCACCCTGTAGGTCAGCACCACGGCATCCAGCGTACGCGCCCGCAGCGCCGCTAGCTGCACATCGGCGGCGCCGCTGCGAATCTGCAGGCTCACCTTCGGATGGTTGCACAGCATCTGCGTCAGCAAGGGCGCCGAGAACAGTGCACTCGACGCCCCACCCAAGCCCAGCCGCACTACGCCGGCCTCGCCGTCCGCCAGCAAAGCAGCCGCACGCTTGAGCTCATGCACCTCCATGGAGATGCGCTTGGCGCGCGCCAGCGCCATGGCACCGAAAGGCGTGAGCTCGTTTCGCTTGCCCACGCGATCGATCACCTGCATGCCCAACTCCTGCTCCAGCACCTGGATGCTGCGACTCAGCGCCGGCTGGGTCAGATGGACCTTTTCCGAGGCCCGGCTGAAAGAGCCCGTCTCGGCGAGCGCCAATAGGTGGTCGAGCTGCTGAAGATTCATGGCGATCACCTCATGAGTACGACTCATGGTAACAAAGTAAATAATGCATTGGACGGCCTTGACAGCAGTTCCTAGCATCCGACCGAACTACTTCCACACAAGGATTCGGTCATGAAAAGTTGGTCCCGATGGCTCTGCGTACCCGCCCTCCTCGCCCTGGGGACGCTCTCGATGGCGGAGTCCAAATACCCCTCCAGGGTGGTCTCTCTGATGGTCCCCTATGCCGCCGGCGCGGCCAGCGACATCACAGCCCGCGCGCTGAGCGGGCCGGTAGGCAAGGACCTGGACGGGCAGGTCATCGTCGAGAACCTCGGCGGCGCCAGCGGCACGATCGCCGCGGGCAAGGTGCTGACGGCGCCGGCCGACGGCTACTACCTGTTCCAGGGCTCGCCCAGCGAACTCATCCTGCCGACGATCGTCAACAAGAGCACCCGCTACAAGCCGGAAGACTTCCAGTGGGTCGCGCCCGTCGCCACTTCGCCCATCATCGTGGTCGTCAGTTCCGCGCTGCCGGTCCAGTCGCTCGACGAACTGGTCCAGCTCGCACGGTCGCGCAAAGCCGCGCCGCTGTCCTATGGCACGACGGGCGCGGGCACCTTGTACAACCTGCTGGGCGAACTGTTCATCAAGCGGACCGGCGCCGAGATCACGCACGTGCCCTACAAGGGCGGCGCGCCGCTGATCCAGGACCTGATCGGCGGGCAGATCGACTTCGCCTTCATGCCCTACCAGGCCAGCTATGCGGACTTCGCGAAGCAGGGCCGCCTGCGCGTCATCGGCGCGCTGGGTTCCGCCCAGAGCCTTCCGGCGCAGTTCAAGGGCGTGCAATCGAGCGCGGACAGCAAGGCTCTAAAGGACTTCAACTTCAGCATCTGGACCGGCTACGCCGTCAAGAAGGGCACGCCGCGCCCGGTCGTGGAGCGACTCAATGCGGCGATCACCAATGCGCTCAAGGATCCCCAAGCACGGGACCTGCTCGAGCAACAGGCCAAGACGATCTTCGAGCCCATGAGCGTCGAGGCGGGCGAAAGCTTCTACGCCAAAGAGATCGCGCGCTATCGCGAGCTGGTGAAAACCACCGGCTACGAACTTCCGTGAACCACCCGTCACTTCAAACACCGGAGACAAGCACATGAAGCACATCAGATCGACATGGCCCGCCCTTCTCGCAGCACTGGCCCTCGCTGCCTGCGGCGGCGGCAATGACGGCAGCGCCCCCACTACGCCAGCGGTCGCGGCCGACAGCTCAGCGCCGCCCGCGCCGCCAACGGCCCAGGCCGCCAACATCGCCCTCACGACCGAAGGCACGGTGGCCGGCGTCACGGGCTCCGGGTCGGTCGCCTTCCTGGGCATCCCCTACGCGAAGCCGCCCGTGGGCGCGTTGCGGTGGGCGCCGCCGCAGCCACCCGCGGCACACGACGGCACGCTGCAGGCCACGGCCTTCGGTAGCGCCTGCCTCCAGGGGCCGGGCATCGAGACCAAGTCTTCGGAAGACTGCCTCTACCTGAACGTATGGAAGCCCGCGAACGCCAAGCCCGGCGACAAGCTGCCGACGCTCTTCTACATCCATGGCGGCGCCTTCACGATCGGCTCCGGCGCCCAGGGCCCGGCCGCGTTGGCCAGTCGCGGCGTCGTGGTGGTTAGCATCAACTACCGCCTGGGTGCGCTCGGCTTCCTGGCCAACAAGGCGCTGCGCACCGCCAACAAGGACGGCAGCCTGGGCAACTTCGCGCTGATGGACGAACTCGCCGCGCTCGACTGGACCCGGCGCAACATCGCGGCCTTCGGCGGCGATGCGAGCAACGTAACTGTGTGGGGCACCTCCGCGGGCGCCACGCAGAGCTTCTCGCTGCTGCAATCGCCCAAGGCCGCGGGGCTGTTCCAGCGCGTGGTTATGCAGAGCGGCGGATCGGCCGAGTACTCGAACCCCTCGATGGACAGCTCGCTGGCCGTCGGCGACACCGCCGTCGCGAAGCTGGGCTGCGCCACCGCCGCGGACGTGGTGGCCTGCCTGCGCGCCGTCCCCACGTCGGCACTGCTGGCGCAAGGCGGACTCAAGTGGCGGCCGACGGTGGACAACAAGATCCTCACGCAGACGCCCGCACGCGCCTTCGAAACCGGGAACTTCAATCAGGTGCCAGTCATGATCGGCGGCGTCTACGACGAAGGCACGATATTCGCCGACACCTCGGAGACCGCCGATAACTATGGGCTCTATCTGCACTCGCTGGCACCTGCGGGCTACGATACGAGCAAGCTCGACGCGGCCTATCCCGCTGCAAACTTCGCAGTACCAGCTCAAGGTTATGCGCGAGCCTTGGGCGACTCCTTGTATGCCTGTGCGAACAGCGCTCGGCGTACCTCGCTATCGGCATGGGTGCCGGTCTACGGCTACGAGTTCGTCGACCCGCAACTGTCGTTCCCGGCTGTGGCGCCGAAGAGCTTCTACTACGGCTCTTCGCACGGCATGGACTCCTACTACCTGACCGGCAGCGTCGATGCCCTGACGTCCTACCCTTACTTCGACCAGGCCAGCACGACACCCGACGCCACCACGACGGCGCAACGCAAGGCGCTATCGGAGCAGGCGATCACCTACCTGCTGAATTTCGTGCGCAACGGCGATCCGAACGGCGACGGCCGCAACGTCGGCACGCGCTGGCCGCGCTTCACCGGCCGTGCCGACCGGACCATCCTAAGCCTGACCTATCCCGCGGCCGTGGCCACCACCGATGCCTTCGAGCGAGCGCACCAGTGCGACACGGTGTGGGGCCCTGGCGTTTTCCCGCCCCTTTACTGACAACGCGAACAAACCACATCCGATGAACGAACAACCCGTGATCGACCACCTCCACGCACGCCAGCCGGCGATCGTGGACTGGCTCAAGACCTTCCTACGCATTCCGAGCGTCAGCGCGGATCCGGCCTTCGCGCCCGACATGGCCGCGGCGCGCGAGCTGCTGCTGGCACGGCTGCGCGAGATCGGCCTGAGCGATGTGCGCCTGCTCGACGGCGGCGGCGAACCCGCCGTCTACGGCGAATGGAACGGCGCGCCCGGCAAGCCGACGCTGATGGTCTACGGCCACTACGACGTGCAGCCCGCCGACCCGATCGCGCTGTGGCGCACGCCGCCCTTCGAGCCGACCGAGATCGACGGCCGGCTCTATGCACGCGGCACCTCTGACGTGAAAGGCTCGACCACCATCGCGCTCGAGGTGGTGGCCGCCTACCTTGCGGTGCAGGGCGGCTGCCCGGTCAACATCAAGGTGTTCCTCGAGGGCGAAGAGGAAACTGGCAGCCCGTCGCTGCGCACCATCGTCGAGCGCCACCGCGCGCTGTTGAACGCCGACGCGGTGCTGTCCGCTGATGGCGGCCGCGCCAGCGCAAGCGTGCCAACCATCAACACCGGCGCACGCGGCAATGCGCAGCTCGAAGTGCACCTGCGCACCGCCGCCAAGGACCTGCATTCGGGCCGCTATGGCGGAAGCGTGCGAAATGCGCTGCACGAGATGGCGCGCCTGGTCGCATCGCTGCATCTGGACGACGGCGGCGTGGCCGTCGACGGCTTCTACCGCGGGTCCGCGCCGCCCACCTCGAAGCAGCGCGCCGACACGGCGGCCTTCCCCTACGACGAGACGGCCTTCTTCTCGGACGTCGGCGGCAGCTCGCACGGCGAAGATGGCTACACGCCGCGCGAACGCGTCACCCTGCGCCCGGCGCTCGACGTCAACGGCCTGTGGGGCGGCTACACCGGCGAGGGCGGCAAGACCATCGTCCCTTGCGAAGCCGGCGCCAAGCTCACGGTGCGCGTCGTCGAAGGCCAAGACCCGGTGGCCGTGCTTCAGGCCGTTCTGCAGCATCTGCGGCAACGCTGCCCCGCGGGCTGCACGCTCGAGGTGATCGCAATCAACGACGGCTCGCCCGCATCGAGCTTGGCTCCCGAACATCCACTGGTGCGCGCCGCCGAGGCGGTGCTCGCCCGCGAATCGGGCCAGCAGGCCATCCATGTGCGGCTGGGCGCCACCGTGCCGATCACGGCCATCTTCAAGCAAACGCTAGGCATCGACACGCTGATGTTCGGCTACAACCTGCCCGACGAGGACTTGCACGCCCCCAACGAGTTCTTCCGGCTGAAGTCGATTCAGGAAGGTGCACGCGCCTGGACTCAGCTGCTGGCCGAGCTGGGCCGGTGCACGCCGGCATCTTTCCACCGAACGGCGCAGTCGGCGTAGGCACGCCCCCGTCCATCGGACGCGCACGCCATCAGCGGCGTGCGCGGGGTCGCACCGGTGGAATGTCTTACGTCAATACCTCGCGCGGCACGCTCAGGCGCCTTCACTGGCGGCCATGCAGCCCGACGGCCGCCACACCGTCGCCACTTGCACCTCAGCTCAGGTGCCGGCCACCCGCATCAACGCGCCGGCATAGGCCATGAAGGCATCGAACTGCGTTGCCTTGTCGAACACCGCGTCGGCGCCTTGAGCGATCGCGCGATGCGCGGAGGCCTCGGCATAGTTGGTGAGCACCACCACGCGCTGATGCGGCAGCCGCTGCGCGCAGGCCTTGATCACCTCCATGCCCGACCCCTCTTCGAGGAACAGGTCGGTGACCATCAGGTCCCATCCCTGACCGTTGCGAGAAAGCCATCGGGTGGCCTCTGCTTGCGAGGGTGCAATGCCGACCACTTCGCAGTCGACGGCGTCCTCCAGCAATCCGAGGAGCACATCACGAATGGAAGGGTTGTCTTCAACCAGGAAAACACGAAGCGTCATGAAGAAAATGCGATAGATCGACGCGACATCACGGCACGTCGACGATGCGAAATCGGTGCGAAAAAAGAGCAGCGCGCTCGACGCGGAGAGCGCGCCGATGGATGCACCCGGAAGTCTAGCGGCTCACGTCGCGCAGCGTGAACGGGCGGCGAGCAGGACCCGCCTTCCGCCTACAGACAAGGTATGGCTCAAATGCTTAAAAAACTGAGCCAATGGCCGATAGCAAGGTGTCAAAGAAGAGACAATGCTCGGCGTGCCATCACGGAGCGCAACAGGCAAAAGCGAACGATGAAATATGTAGTGATACCCGTCAGGGGTGGCCGCTGGGTTTGGGAGTTGCGCGACGCGGAAGGCGATGCGGTGTGCGGAAGCACAGGAAATTTTCCCACACGCGATGCAGCGCTGCAGGCCATCCATGCGGTACGCTCCCTGACCCAGAAGGCGAAGATCTTCGACCCACTGGGGAATGTGTTGGAAGTCGGTGCCCCAGATAGCGCCGCTCCGAACACGCCGAACGCAACGCCCTCGTAGCCCCTCCTACTTACGCGGCACACACGGCGAACCTGCTCGAGGCTCTGCGCTGGGTTGCGCGAGTTGTGCGCGAGAGACAGTTTGCGCACAGCCCTCGCCAGAATTTGAATACAAAAGTTTCCTGAATTCGAAGGCCTCCCATCTTTATGGGACAGCTTTGCCGCACTTCGTCATTTTTGCGAATTAAGCCTTGGCTAGAATTGCAAACGACGCTGCTTCGTCCCTGAAGTGCGCGCCGACTTTCAGTCTCACCGATGCCTTCTCTGCGCCGTGCGCAGTCGGAACGAGCAGCGGATTGACCGGCTATGCGTCATCACCGAGACAGTCAAGGAACAACCAGTTTTGAAGCGCTTTGCATCGAAAAATGCCGCACGAGGCGGGTGGATGATTGCCGTCTGCGCCAGTCTTCTCGCGCTGCAAGGCTGCGCGGTGGTCACGGCTCCGGGCTTCGGCTATGCCGACGCGGGCACGCGCACCAGCGTGCCGCTGGGACAGTATGTGGCCGGCGACCCGGACAATCCTGCGCAAGGCGTGATCATCCCAATCACCAAGGACCTGATCCAGGCCCAAAGGCTCTCGCAGCCGCGCGACGTCGCACCGGAAGTCAAGGCACTGTTCGGCACGCCCGTGCCCTATACCATCGGCCCGAGCGACGTGATCGGCATCGTGGTGTACGACCATCCCGACCTGCTGCCCTCGGCGGGTGCGGTGATCAGCCAGCAGGCCGACCCTACTGGCATCAGTGCTGCACCCGGCTTCATCGTAAGTGCTTCCGGTGAGATCAGCTTCCCCTATATCGGCCGCACCAAGATCGCAGGACTGACGGAAATCGAAGCCAGCGACATGATGGCCAAGAAGCTGGCCCCGTACATTCGGGACCCGCAAGTCACGATCCGGATCGCATCCTTCCGCAGCCGCCGCGCCTTTGTCGAAGGTGAAGTGCGCGTGCCCGGCATGCAGATTTTCACCGACGTGCCGATGACGCTGCCACAGGCCATCAGCCGCGCGGGTGGCATCACGGCCGCGGGCGACCGCACCATGGTCACACTCACGCGCAACGACGTTACGACGCGCATCGACATGCCCTTGCTCGAGGCACTGGGGGTCAACGCGAACAAGATCTTGCTACAAAGCGACGACCTGGTCTCGGTCCGCAACCGCGAGGAGAACAAGGTGTATGTGATGGGTGAGGTCACGCGCCCCGCTGCGCTGCTCATGAACAACGGCCGGCTGAGCCTGAATCAAGCACTGGGTGAAGCCGGTGGCGCCAGCGTGCTCACGGCCAACACCTCGCAGATCTATGTCATCCGCAACAACGCGCAGGGCGACCCGGCGCTGTTCCACCTGAATGCCGCTTCACCCGCAGCGCTCGCACTGGCCGAGAACTTCGCGCTCAAGCCGCGTGATGTGGTGTATATCGATCCCGTCCCGCTGGTGCAATGGAACCGCATCATCAGCCTGATCCTGCCAAGCGCGCAGGTGGTCAGTCTTGGCAGCGAGATCAACGCCCGGTGAAGTCGGTTCTAGTGGTCTGCATCGGCAACATCTGCCGAAGCCCGATGGGTGAAGCCCTGCTGGCTGCCGCGTTGCCGCAGTTGTTGGTGTCGTCCGCCGGTACGGGCGCGCTTATCGGCCACCCAGCCGACGACATCGCCAAAGCGCTGATGAGCGCGCGCGGGCTCGACATCGAGACCCACCGAGCGCGCCAGCTCACGCAACTGATGTGCCAGCAGGCCGACCTGATCCTCACCATGGACGACGGCCAGCGCCGCCATATCGAAAGCCGTTACCCGCTCACGCGCGGCAAGGTATTTCGATTTGCAGAAAGCCTCAAGCAGGACGTGCCAGACCCTTATCGCCAGGGTCAGGACGCATTCGAACACGCCCTGCAACTTATCGACGCCGGTGCCCAAGCCTGGGCCGAACGGATACAGAAATTCAAATGACGCCTTCAGCCGCCGCCTCGCTCCCGCCCCAGAACCCTGCGGCAAAAGACGACGAAATCAATCTGTCGGAATACGTCGACATCCTGCTCGACCGCAAATGGTTGGTGATGGGCGTCACGGCTGTTGCCGTGGCTATCGGTGTGGCGTACGCGTTGCTGTCGACACCGGTCTACCAATCTAACCTCTTGGTGCAGGTGGAAGACTCTGCGCCCGATGCCAAAGGCTTCCTTGGGGACTCCGCGAGCCTGTTCGACGTGAAGACACCGGCCAGCGGTGAAATTCAGATTCTGAGATCACGCCTAGTGTTAGGCGCCGCCGTCGACCAGACAAGGCTTTACATCGAAGCAGAGCCGCGCTACTTGCCAATCGTTGGTCGCTGGCTGGCAAACAGGGCAGACGACCTGTCGAACCCCGGCTTTCTCGGAATCGCTGGCTATGTAAGCGGCAAGGAGCGGATTGAAGTCACGCAGTTCGATGTGCCACCGGCATTGGAGGACGGCAAGCCATTTACCGTCACGGCAATGGGCGAAGGCCGCTATACGTTGAGCAACGAAGACCTCGGGGAAACGCTGACCGGTACCGTTGGCCAACCGCTGTCGCACACCGCTGATGATGGACCTATCACACTTTTGATCACCAAGCTCGATGGCAAGCCTGGCGCACAGTTCGTTATGTCGCGCGACTCACGCCTAGGCACCATCGAGGATCTTCAGAGACGCCTGCAACTCGGTGAGCAAGGCAAGCAGTCCAATGTGATCAGCGTGTCATTGGAAGATAGCGACCGCCCTCGCCTTTCAAAAATTCTCAACGCCATTGGCGAACAGTACGTACGTCAGAACGTTGAGCGCAAAGCCGCGGAAGCACAAAAGACCCTTGGATTTCTCGATGAGCAGTTGCCCGAGTTTAAGCGGCAGCTAGAAGCCTCAGAGGATGCATACACCAAGTTCCGCAACAAGAACGGCACCATCGCTTTCGACGAGGAAGCCAAAGGCGTGCTGGGCAAGGCGGTCGAACTGCAAACGAAGCTGCTTGAAGCGCAGCAGCACCGCCGCGAGCTCGCGGCGAAGTACACAGACATCAACCCACGAATCAAGACCGTCGACGGCCAGATCAGCGCGATCCAAAGCGAGCTCGGCGCGCTCAACACCCGTGTGAGCGCCATGCCAACCATTCAACAGGATGCGCTGCGACTGGAGCGTGACGTACGCGTGAACGGAGAGCTATACAAGTCGCTGCTCAACAGCGCGCTACAGCTACGCTTGGTGAAAGAGGGCAAGGTTGGCAACGTACGCCTGCTCGACCAAGCCGTTCAGCCCAAAAAACCGATCAAACCACAGAAACCCATGATTGTGGCTCTGGCCCTCGTACTAGGTTTGCTCGCTGGCGCTGCGTTGGCCATAATTCGCAGCCTGTTCATGGGAGGCATCCGCAACCCAGACGAGATCGAAGCACACACGGGACTTAATGTTTACTCCGTAGTGCCCTTCACTGCGGAGCAGGTTCCTGTCGACCAACGCAACGCCTCGAGCGTGCAATTGCTGGCAGTGCTACACCCCGAAAGCCCTGCCATCGAGGCACTGCGCAGTCTGCGCATTGCATTGCAGTTCGCCACATTGGAGGCTGGCAATAATCGGGTGATGATCACCGGAGCGACCCCGGGCGTTGGCAAGAGCTTTATCTCCGCCAACTTCGCAGCCATCATGGCCATCGCAGGCAAGCGCGTGCTGCTGATTGATGCCGACATGCGCAAGGGCCATATCCACCAAGAACTCGGCATGAAGCGCGAGAACGGCTTGTCGGAAGTACTGGCCGGCGTGCTCACGCCTACCCAGGCAATCCGAACCCAAGTCCTGCCAAACCTGGACGTACTGACCACCGGCAAACTGCCTTCAAACCCGGCCGACATGATGATGTCGGAGACGTTCAGCCGCTTGCTGGACACGCTGTCGGAGCAGTACGAATTGGTGATCATCGACACCCCACCTGTGCTGGTGGCGGCAGACGCCGCAGCCGTTGCACCCCATGCAGGCGTCGTGTTGCTGGTAGCACGTGCCGACCAAACGCAGCTTGGTGAACTCAATGAAAGTGCCAAGCGCCTAGCCCATGCTGGCAAGACCGCGAGCGGTGTTCTGTTCAACGCAATGGACATGACGCGACGCCACTACGGTAGCTATGGCTACAAGTACGGCGGCTACCGATATACCGAGTACAAGTACAAAAACTGATTCGCTACTCCAACCTTTGAAAAAAATGGTTTTCGTTAAGCAGAGGGGCATTTTTTGGAAATTTTTTTGCCCATGGCAATCATGCCCCCTCTAACCTCAGCCTCAGATCCAAGCGACTATAACGATTCCAATTGCATTGAAGCACTCTCCGCCAGCAGGTGGCTCAGGTATTTGCCATAGCCGCTCTTGTGCAGCGGCGCCGCCAGCCTGGCCAGCTGCTCGCTGTCGATGAACCCGGCACGCCAGGCGATCTCCTCGGGGCAGGCGATCTTCAGGCCCTGCCGATGCTCCAGCGTGGCGATGAACTGGCCGGCTTCGAGCAGGCTCTCATGCGTGCCCGTGTCCAGCCACGCATAGCCGCGCTGCATGATCTGCACGTTCAGCTGGTCGCGCTCCAGGTAGGCTTGGTTGACGGCGGTGATCTCGAGCTCGCCGCGCGCACTCGGTTTCACCGCCTTGGCGATGTCCACCACCTGGTTGTCGTAGAAGTACAGGCCGGTCACCGCGTAGTGGCTCTTGGGCGTCTCCGGCTTCTCCTCGATGCTGCGGGCCTTGCCCTGCGGATCGAAATCAACCACGCCATAGCGCTCCGGGTCCTGCACGTGGTAGGCGAAGACGGTGGCACCCGAGGCTTGCGCGTCGGCACCGCCGAGCAGTTGCGCGAAGTCGTGGCCGTAGAAGATGTTGTCGCCCAGCACCAGCGCGCTGGGCGCGTTGCCGATGAACTGCTCGCCGATCAGGAAGGCCTGGGCCAGGCCGTCCGGGCTGGGCTGCACCGCGTACTGCAGGTTCATGCCCCACTGGCTGCCGTCGCCCAGCAGCTGCTGGAAGCGCGGCGTGTCCTGCGGCGTGCTGATGATCAGCACGTCGCGGATACCGCCGAGCATCAGCGTGCTCAGCGGGTAATAGATCATGGGCTTGTCGTAGACCGGCAGCAGCTGCTTGCTCATGGCCAGCGTGGCGGGATGGAGCCGGGTGCCCGAGCCGCCGGCCAGGATGATTCCCTTGCGATTTGTCATTTGACCGGTATCTCGTATTGAAACATCTTGCACAGCATGTGTGAGGCGATCTTGCCAAAATGGCAGGGCCAGGTGAAGTGGCACTTTAGGCTTGGCGCCGGGCTGGCCGCCGTGCCAGCAGCAGCACCTTCATGCCGCGGCCTTGGCGTCGTATTGCTTCTCGACCCATTCGCGGTACGCGCCACTCTGCACGTTGCGCACCCAGTCGCCGTGGGCCAGGTACCAGGCGACGGTCTTGCGAATGCCGCTGTCGAAGGTCTCGGCCGGCTTCCAGCTTAGCTCGCGTTCGAGCTTGCGCGCGTCGATCGCGTAGCGGCGGTCGTGGCCCGGGCGATCGGTCACGTAGCTGATCTGCGCCTTGTAAGGCTGGCCGTCGGCGCGCGGGCTGAGTTCGTCGAGCAGCGCGCAGACCGTGTGCACGATCTCGATGTTGGGCTTCTCGTTCCAGCCACCCACGTTGTAGGTCTCGCCCAGCCGGCCGGCCTCGAGCACGCGGCGGATGGCGCTGCAGTGGTCCTTCACATACAGCCAGTCGCGTACCTGCATGCCGTCGCCGTACACCGGCAGCGGCTTGCCGGCCAGCGCATTGACGATCATCAGCGGGATCAGCTTCTCGGGGAAATGGAAGGGACCGTAGTTGTTCGAGCAGTTGGTGGTCACCACCGGCAGGCCGTAGGTGTGGTGCCAGGCGCGCACCAGGTGGTCGCTGGCGGCCTTGCTGGCCGAGTACGGGCTGTTGGGCTCGTACTTGTTGTCTTCGGTGAAGGCCGGGTCGGTCTTGGAGAGCGAGCCGTAGACCTCGTCGGTCGAGACGTGCAGGAAGCGGAAGGCGGCCTTCTCGTTGGCCGGCAGCGCGCTCCAGTAGCCGCGCACCGATTCGAGCAGGCGGAAGGTGCCCAGCACGTTGGTCTGGACGAAGTCCTCGGGCCCGTGGATCGAACGGTCGACGTGCGACTCGGCCGCGAAGTTCAACACCGCACGCGGGCGGTGCTCGGCCAGCAGGCGGTCGACCAGCGCGCTGTCGCCGATGTCGCCTTGCACGAAAACGTGGCGTGCATCATCCTGGAGCGAAGCCAGCGTCTCCGGGTTGCCAGCATAGGTGAGCTTGTCGAGATTGACGACCGGCTCGTCGCCTTGGGCCAGCCAGTCGAGTACAAAGTTGGCGCCGATGAATCCGGCGCCGCCGGTGACAAGGATCATGTGGGAAGCTTCTTGGTCTGGGTCGATGGATGCGATGCGGCATCGCATTCAGCCGCATTGCACAATAGTGCAGAGTAAAAGCTGCAGTTTTCCCAATGGCGCTGCCTGAAAATTAAGCCGGCAGCAACGGCTCCGGCTCCGGCTCCGCTGGCACCCAACCGCTGTCGGCATAGGTCTGGAGGCTGCGGCGACGGTCGGCTAGCGAGGCTACGGCGGGCGTGCGCTGGTGTTCCAGATGCACCCAATCCACCACCTCCGCATGGGGTTGATAGCCCGGCAGCATCTGCTTCAGCACGGCCTTAAGCGCGGGCACGTCGTTCTCCGCCAGTGCCGCATTCAGCATGCCAAACAGCCGCGACAACTCTTCCCACGGCGGGCATTCTTCATGCGCCTTCATCACGCGCGGGTGCATCGTAGGCATGGAGTTGTCGCCGATAAGTAGCTCTTCGTAAAGCTTTTCGCCGGGCCGCAAGCCGGCAATATGGAAGGCGATGTCGCCATCGGGCGTCGCTTCGTCGCGCACCGTGCGACCCGAGAGTTCGACGAGCCGGCGGGCCAGGTCGATGATGCGCACCGGCTCACCCATGTCGAGCACGAACACGTCGCCGCCCACAGCCATCGTGCCGGCCTGGATCACCAATTGAGCCGCCTCGGGAATGGTCATGAAGTAGCGCGTGATGTCGGCGTGCGTGAGCGTGATGGGCCCGCCCGCCTCGATCTGCTTGCGAAACAACGGCACGACCGAGCCGCTCGACCCCAGCACATTGCCGAAACGCACCATCGAAAAACACGTGCCCGACTGCCCCGACTGTTGAGCCAGACCTTGCAGTGCCATCTCTGCCACGCGCTTGCTCGCGCCCATGATGTTCGTGGGCCGCACGGCCTTGTCTGTACTTACCAGCACGAAACGACGCACCTGACTGGCCATGGCGGCCTGCGCCGTGATCAGGGTGCCCAGTGCGTTGTTCTTCACGCCTTCGGCCGGGTTGTGCTCGACCATGGGTACATGTTTGTAGGCGGCCGCATGGTAGACCGTGTCGGGTCGCCAGGTGCTCATGATCTCGCGCATGCGCGCTTCGTCACGCACCGATGCCAGTAGGGGCAGCACGCGCAGGCCCGGCGCCTGGGCCAGCAGCTCCTGATGAATCGCATAGAGCGCGTATTCGCTCAGTTCGACCAGCAGCAGCGTGCTGGGGGACTGCATAGCGATCTGCCGGCACAGTTCGCTGCCGATGGAACCGCCGGCGCCCGTGACCAGCACCACCTGCCCACGGATGGGGCGCTGCAGCAGATCATCGACCGGTGCCACCGGGTCCCGCCCCAGCAAGTCTTCAATGTCGACCTCAAGCAGGTCTTGCACCTGCACGCGACCATGCGCGAGGTCGGCCATGGCGGGCAGCGTTCGCACGTGCAAATGAAGCGGCAACAGGTCGCTGAGGATCTGCGCCCGGCGCTGATGGCTGGCCGAAGGCATGGCCAGCAACACATCGGTAATTCCCAGAGCCGCGCTGTTCAGTTTGAGCCAACGTATGGGATGAATGCGTACCCCGTTCAGCGTGCTGCCCTGCAAGTGCTCGGCATCATCGATGTACGCCCGCACGACCATGTCCTGGCTGTGCGCCAACGCCGCAGTCAGTTGCCTCCCCGCACCGCCCGCACCGTAGATCACGACCTGCGGCAGCGTCCTCCGTCGCAAGGTGCTCACATACATACCGCCCAGCCAATAGCGCGCCACCAGGCGGGAGCCACCAACAGTCAGGAACAACAGTATTGGTGTGATCACTCCGATGGTACGCGGGACACCTGGCAATCCAATGAAGCTGAACATCAGCACATAGCCGACCGCAAACAACGCACAAGCCTTGACCAACGCCAACAGCGCCGCCCCCCCCGCATAGCGGAAGATGGCCCGGTAGAAACCCGAGACGACGAAGAGGGGAAGTGCCATCACAATGGCCATGACCACCGCCAGCCACTGGACGCCTTGCAAGGCGATCCATTGCTCATAGCGAAGACTGAAGGCCAACCAGACGCAGAGCACGCAAAGGCTGGCGTCAACGGCCAACGCCAACAAGCGTTTGGCAGCGCGAGGCAGACCGAGCAAGGGCTCGGCCAGACGATTGATCAACGGGAAACTCCTAGCTCGAACACGATTTCGGCAGACTGTGGCTCAATTGTGTCTCGTTATCGTGTCAGCTGTGCTCCCGCGTTCATGGGACGCGAAGAAAAACACAGTCGACCTTAGTCTTTAGTTTTCATTCCTTCGCCACATGCCCGCGCAATAACAACAGCGCGCAGGCTTCGCCGACCAGCAAACCGATGCCATCGGCCAGGAGATCGCCCCACTCCGCAAAGCGATCGGGCGTGAAAGACTGAAGAACTTCGATCAACCCGCCGTAGGCCAGCAGGCCTGCAAGCATGGCCCACCGATGCCGCGGCCAGGCCGCGTGCCCAAGCATGGCCAACACCGCGAAGCCAAGCATATGGTTACTTTTGTCCCAGCCCGTGGACGGCATGCTCGGCGAAGGCGGCATCAGGCTGAACGCCAGCAGTATCAGCATGGCGAATGCCAAGAGCCAACGCCAAGTCACAGGTCTGAACATTTATCGGCATAGTCTCCGCACGAAGACCTCATGCGGTAATCCCTTCACCGGCTCGCAGTACCTGACCTGCGGGCACCTTGACTCCGTACCCTAGGACCGCGCCTGCCTGCAACCAGGCCCCGCGCCCCAACGCTGAGCCACCGGACATGCAAGCCCCTACGCCCAAGTGGCCGAAGGCCTCTACAAGACAGTCATGATCGACAACGGCACCACAGTTAGCGATTGCACCTTCAGCCAAGCACGCCTGTGTTCCGATGACGGCGCCCGCCATCACCGCACATCCCGGACCAATCAATGCACTGGGAGACACAATGGCTCTGGGATGAACTACTGTCGCCAGTGGAAATCCAACAGCAGCAACGTATGCATGCAGCGTCTCGCGGAGCGCATTTCTTCCGATCGCGACCACGACCGCATCGACCTGCCCTCGGCAGGAAGCCAACTCACTCGTGCCTCCCCAAACAGGGATGCCCCCTAAAAGTTGAACTCCATCAGGGGCATCGTCAAGAAAGGCAGTGAGTTCGTACTCCTGCCCTAACAAGACCGCCTCCGCCACCGTACGACCGTGCCCTCCGGCACCGATGATCAACAGACGCTTCATGTCAATGCGAGACACCATCGCGCCTCAGCACTTTGACAAAAGTGAGCCAAAGGACATGGACATCGAATGTCAAGGATCGACGATGAAGATACTCAACATCGAGTCTCACCTTCGCCGGAATCGGGAGTTCGTCGCGTCCATTTACCTGAGCCCAACCTGTAAGGCCAGGCAGCAGTAGATGCACCCCTTGGTTTGTACGCAGCGAAATAAGATCGTCCTGATTGAACAGGGCTGGCCTCGGCCCTACGAAGCTCATGTCGCCAACCAAAATGCTCCAAAGCTGCGGAAGCTCGTCCAGGCTGCTTTTACGAAGAAAGCTGCCAATGGGGGTGAGGTGCGAACTTGCGTTTGCGAGCAGATGAGTGGCCACCGCAGGAGTACCAACCCGCATGCTTCGAAATTTTGGCATCTTGAAAATCTTATTGCCCTGACCAACTCGCTCTGACCAGTACAGTACGGGCCCTGGTGAAGTCAAACGCACCAGCAGTGCCACCACCAACACCGGAATGGCCAAAATAATCGCAGCCAAAAATGCTAACAATAAATCAAAAACCCGCTTCATGAGAAATCTCTCGCAGCTTTCTTCAATCCTACAGCAAGGGATATCGGTGGCCTCCACTGGAGGGTAGTGCAAGTTTTCTCGATATCGACTTGCAGCGATCCGCAAAGACGTCGTGCGACCTCTCGTTTTCCTACTAGTGCAGCCCCCCATTCCAACAATGCTGCCGGCAAAGGAATCAATCGCGTTTTGCAGCCCAGAGCAACTCCCATGTAGCGGAGTAGTTGCGTTGTAGAGACATCTTCGCCATCAGAGACTAGGAAAATTTGTCCGCTCGCTGCAGGGTGCTGAACACAAACGACGAGAAGATCTACCAAGTTGTCTAAGGCGACAAGGCTACGACGATTCTTGATGGCACCCAAAGGCAATGGTACCCCTCGGCTAAGCCATCTCATCATGGCCGCGAAATTGGCCTTCACCCCAGGCCCGTAGACCAACGGTGGTCGCACGATCACAAGCTCCATTCCGGAACTTAAGGCGAGTTCGCGTAAGGCATTTTCCGCTTCGAGCTTAGAAACGCCGTAGGGGTCGGAAGGCGAAGGAACATCGTCCGAATGAAATGGACGACCTTCTACAGTCGATTCACCATGTACTTTGATCGAACTGACAAAAATGAACCTCTTCACTCCAAAAGCTGCTGCTTGCCGTGCCAGACGCATAGTGCCATCGACATTAACCCGTCGAAATTCTGCCAGTGGATCCGATGTCACCTCATTCAACACATGAACGCGTGCTGCCGTGTGAACAACTACGTCAACTCCGGCTAGCAAGATAGACCAATCAGCGGAGTCCGCCAGATCTCCTACCGAAATCCATTTCTCATTTTTCCTTGAAACCTCTAACGTCCTCACACTTCCCACGGCGCTAATTCCTGGCTGTCCTTCGAATCGGCGCCAAACTGTGTTGCCAACAAATCCGTTAGCTCCGGTGATCAATATCTTCATGTTGCAGTCACCATTTTCTCATAAAGATCTAGGTGTGCATCCACAACCCCGGTTAAATCGAAAACCTCCTCAGCCAATTTTCTTCCAGCAATGCCCATCTTCTCACGAACGTCCGGAGCATTGATAAGAATCTCCAAGGCGCTAGCCAGAGCCGCGGCGTCCCTCACTGGTACTAACAAACCCGTGATACCTGACAAAATAGCATCCCTGCAGCCAGGGACATCGGTCGTAATCACCGGCCGCCCACACGCAGCAGCTTCAATAAGAACCTTAGGCAAGCCCTCTCTATAAGAGGGAAGCACAACAACGCTGGCTTCTATAAGCACGGAAGCCATGTCGGGGCGATGCCCCCATAGCTCCACGATTCCATCTCTAGCGATTTTTTCCAAATCATCCGAATCAAGGCTTGTCGGATTTGCCTCATCGACGGACCCGACCAGCACAAATCGCGCCAAAACCCCTTTAGAGTGGACGATTCGTGCCGCCTCAACAAATTCTGAAACCCCTTTATCAAAGAGCAAGCGGGCCGCCATCATGATGACAGGAATCCCAGTCGGCAGCGGCATTGAACGATACCTAACCAAATCAACCCCAGAACCGCGAATCAGGAGAGCTCGATCAGAGTTCAGTCCAGAAAATTCACAAAGAATTTCTTTGTCATTCTCATTTTGGAATATCACCCTAAGCCGTCGATTTGACAACACAAATCTATAAATCTGTGCAATCAGCCACCTCCGAATTTGAGCACCTAAGCCTCGCGCTGTAAACACGTACCCTAGCCCAGATATTGCAGCGACCACACCAGGCACATTTACCAATCGCGCTGCAACACCCCCCAGGAGCACAGGCTTTATCGTTACAAGATGAATAACATCTGGGCGAATCGCACGAAACAAAAAAACCATCTCATACAGAGAGCGTATAGCATTGATAATAGCCGCTCCATTTCGCTTCAAAATCAGCTCATGAACAATCAAGCCATTCTCACGAAACTCCTCGGCCCTATCCGTCAATGCAGTCGCAATATGGACCTCATAGCCACTCTTTTTCGCCGCCAAAGCAATTGGCATCCTATGCGACGCAAAAAACCAATCAACATTCACGACAAATAATAGTATTTTTGACATATCTATTGCGATATATTGAACTTAAATTTCAGCAACAAATCGAAAAAAATCTGCTTTTTTTAGCCATTCGAAATAAAAATAAAAATCAAACGGTGATTTATCTGAGCAATATTTTTATGTCGACTCAATGTTTAGCCACCACCTTTAAATCAAAAATCTACGTAAATCTCATCGCGTTGCGCGATCACCAGGAATTTGCTCCGTCAACCAAGCCTGGAACATCAATACGCACCAAAGCTGGTGATGCCAATTACGCTGCCCACTCAAATGCTCTGCCCATTTTCTCCGCACGAGAGTTGAGTTTAAGTAGCCTTCTCGTTTGAGACGTGATTCACTCAGTAGGTTCTCCGCCCAAGCGCGTAAAGGGCCACGCAACCAACTGTCAATTGGAACGCTAAATCCTTTCTTAGGTCGTTCAATCAAACTCCTAGGCACATGACGAAAAAGCACTTGACGCAACACCCATTTAGGCGTCCTAGTCTTGCCTTCCAATCTCACCTTGTATTCCATTGGCAACTGCCATGCAAATTCCACAATACGATGATCGAGAAATGGGACACGTGTTTCAAGGCTCACTCCCATAGCAGCGCGATCGACCTTCGTCAAAATATCATCTGGAAGATAAGTCTGCAGGTCCAGCGCCATCATTCGTTCAACATCCGTCAAGCCGGTTAAATCCAACATTGGATCGTTAAACGCCGTTTTTGGCTCCCCCCCCCCCAGCACCACTTCGGCAGGATTAGACCAATAGGAAACCATAGATCGGTAGAGTTCAGCTGGAGACCCTGCCGCCATAACACCCGCACCTTTATGCAATTTGTCTCCCACATTTGGCCATCGGCCCGCAAGCGGGGTTGAGGCCGCAAGGCGGTTTAGACGATCAGGCGACACACTTGTAAGCCCTTTGGCCAGCCCCCGTCGTAGCGGTAGAGGAAGCATTGACAGGCGACGCCATAATTTTGCCGTAAAAGCATAGCGGTTATAGCCGCAAAATAATTCGTCTCCCCCATCACCTGATAGCGACACAGCGACATGCTGACGAGCCAGCTGGCTAACTAAAAACGTTGGAATCTGCGAAGAATCGGCAAATGGCTCGCAATAGAGACTAGGGAGACGGGGAATAACAGCTAATGCTTGCTCTGGCGTGACATACATTTCCGTGTGCTCAGTGCCAAGATGCTTGGCCACGGCTTGAGCATGCTCAGCCTCGTTATAAGCTGCGTCGTGGAAACCCACGGAAAAAGTCTTAGTTGGACGATTTGACTGCGATTGCATTAACGCAACCACGGCTGATGAATCGATTCCGCCTGAGAGAAACGCTCCGAGCGGCACGTCAGCCATCATTTGTTGTCGAACCGCGCTTTTAAGCAGAACCTCTAGTTCATCGACAGCGTCTTCAGCGCTACCTTTGAAGCGGTTAGAAATGCCTCTTTGCGCAGCCTCTACATTCGACCAATACTGTTGAATGAGGGGCTCCGTAGCAGTCTGTGACACTGTTAGCAAGGTGCCGGGCAGCATCTTGCAAATTCCCGAATAAATGGAATGAGCGCCGCCGATGTTGTTGTGTCGCATGAACAAGCAAAGCGCGTCGCGACTAATTTCCGCTTTAAAAGCAGGATGCGCTCGCAATGCTTTGAGCTCTGACCCAAACAAAAATACAGCACTCCGCCCACTACCTTGCCAACCGTAGTAAAGCGGTTTTTCACCTAACCGATCGCGTGCAAGCGTCAGTTGTCGTAACTGCCTGTCCCAAACCGCAAAGGCGAACATACCGATAGCACGTTCGAGCGTTATGCGGATTCCCCAATGATCGAAACCTGCTAGAAGGGTTTCAGTATCAGAATGTCCCCGCCAGACGGGAACGTCCCCACGCTTGGCGAGTTCAGCACGCAAACCCAAATGATTGTAGATCTCACCATTGAATGAGATTACGAACCGCCCTGACGCAGAAATCATAGGCTGTGCGCCGGCGGAAGACAGCTCAACAATCGACAAGCGACGATGTCCGAGTCCGATTGCAGCCTCCCTGTCGAGCCACTGCCCATCGGCATCAGGTCCTCTATTGGCAATCGAATCCGTCATCGCCTTAAGACGCTGTCCCTCATTACCTAACCATTCACCACCTAAAAAACCCGCAAATCCGCACATATCAGAAACCTTTTTCAACCTCACATGACAATGCTGTTCGCAGATTTCAACACGCGTCCCGTACAGCAACGGCGAAACGGGAATAATTCGAGTTAAACCGCAGATCTCAAAGCGTGTACCGACCTACTGCTCCACACACGACTTCCAAATATCGTGATAACGTTCGCACATGATATTTAATTCAAAGTTATTCATAATGTGTGCGCGGCAGGCTAGTTTCTGCTCTTGCCATTTCAATCCCCCACGACTAAAACTGAAGTGGGCTTTCTCCAATCCTGCAGCCAAAGCATTTCTATCTTGAGGCACGACAACCCAGCCATGATCTCTAACAATAACAGCGGCGTCACCGACATCAGTAGTAACACATGGAGTGCCGCAAGCCATCGCCTCCGCAAGAACATTCGGAAATGCCTCGCCCAAACTGGATAGGACATGAACATCAATTGCATTCATTACCGCTGGAATATCAGCACGCGGTCCCATAAGTATTATGCGATCGGCAATGCCCGCCTCTCTAATCCAAGCGCGCAATACGTCATTCTCTTCACTCATTCCCACCCCAACGAGTAAACAGGAAAATTGAATACCGCAACGCTTCAATTGGCCTAAAGCGTCCAACAAATTTCGATGATCCTTTTGCGGATCAAATCTTGCGACCATACCGATCACAAACACATCGTCCGCCAATCCGATCTCAGCACGAAGACTGGCTCGGCCCACCAGATCAACATCAAATCGTGCCATGTTGTAACCATTGGGAATATAAACGAATTTATCAAAACAATAGCCCATAGCCTGATGTACAGCGGTTGCTTGCAACGAGCAACTGACAATTATTTTAGGCACCCAGCGGGAAAGATACATGCATAGGCGCGCGATCGCTAGAGTGGTGCGACTATTGTGCTGCGGATCTAAATTGGCGTGCCTGATTCCCCAAGCGACAGCCCGAATTCCCGAAAATCTCGCTATTAGCCCACCGATCAAATCAGCGTGATACATCCAAGTCTGAACAACATCAGGCTTAATTTGACGAAAAATCTGATACAGCTTGATCAGGCCCGAAAACACAATCTTTCCACGCGGGAAATTTAATGCGTAAACCTTTGCACCGACTGCCTCAAGGCGTTCCGAATAAATACCCCGATCAGTGAGAGAAACGACAAAGTGAAGGTAACCACTCCCCTTGTCATTTTCTATCAAACGAAAAAGCACGGCCTCAGCACCGCCGTTATTTAGACCAGTAATGACATGAAGTACATTCATTTTTACCAACCAAAACCCCAGTCACAACCAGAACACTGCAAAAAGATGTGAAAAGTTCTTCATAGACTCCATCGAACACGATGGAAAAATCGGCCTATGACTATATAAGAATAAAGCATCAATACAAAGAAAATCGACAGTGAAATTGTCGAAGGAATAAAAAGCATCATTTGCTGCAAAACAAGCAGCGCAAGATAGGGCACAACCAAATATGCCTCATCGCCGCGAAGTAGAATCCAAACCCTGTGCATTACCGAATACAAGAAGAATCTCATTGCCCCAAAAAAGAAACCTCCAACCAACGGAAATAGATACGCAGACACGCCGGTATAGTATGGCGGAATGATGCAATCAGCTTCTCTGCCGACCAAATTTCTAGTATTAATACAAGAAAATCTTAACCCATCACTTACCAATTGATAACTTAAACTCTCGAGACCGAAAGACGACAATATTCCGCTTGGGAAAATCCCAAAAATCGAAAGAAGAACATCATTTGCCAAAAAAGGGCCGGTTGTAAAAAAGTTATTGACGCCCGCATCAATCGAAAAAAGTAAATGTGAAAACGGATCGAGGACACCAGCTTCTTGAGACGCGGTAGAAAATTCGATGCGAGTACCGGAATATAGAAATCCAGAAACAGCAGCAACAAACTCTTTGCCGAAAAGAAAAACAAGAAATGAGAAAGCAAAGAGCAGTGAAATAATCACCCAAGACTTCAATGAGGTTTTCGACCGCCCGTAAGCAAAATATATCAACAATGGCGTTACAAAAGTCTCAAACAAGGCAAATCGCGACACTGTAGTTAGGTACGCCAGCACGCCAATTACAAAGAAAAGAAAAAACGAGGATTTTAGGTTTTTCTTTTTTGCAACAATAAATGGGAATGCTGCAATGCCATACAGACCGATGATTGTAAAACGCTTAAGAAAGAGAAAGCCTTCAAGTCCATCAAATTCTGAAAAGTCGCCTCCTCGTGAGGCACTTGCACTGGTTAGTGCTCGCTCAAACCCCACTGCCGAGAAATAGAAAGAGGCACCCAGAACGGAAAATATCAATAAGAAGTAAAAAAATCCCAATGGGTTAATATTTATTCTTTTTGATTTCTCCACGAAAGATTTCGCAGCTGCCGATGAGAATCTTTTCAGGAAAAAAAATCCAACAAATGCTCCGAACGCATATGCCGCAATGTGAAGCAATGAGATTGAGCTAATATTTTCCAGATCATTGCGATAAAACTCGTACTGCTGAGGAATTTTAACAATTCCCAAGAATAAGAATAACGGAAAAATTCCGATCCCAAGGACATAAAAATATTCAATCGACAGGAATACTGGCCAAAAATTGGAGCGACGAAAAATTCTAAGGAAAACCCCCCCCATTACCAGCAAGTAGAAAATGGGACAAATGATGCCGAGAAAATAGTTCACGCTACGTCAATGAAAATAAACTATCGATAAGTTTGCTGCAGCCCATCTCACGCTCTACAAATATCTTTGAATCTTGACTCAAATTTCTTCGAAAAGAATCATTCTCAAGTTTTACAAGTGCGTCAAAAACATCACTCGCATTTTCTGCAGAAAGAATAGGATTTTTATAAGGAAAAACACCCAATTCCATTGCCTTGTTTACGTTTGCAATTAATGGCCGCCCCAAGAATAAAGCGTAGGCTCCAATCGCCCCCATCCAATGAGCGCCAACCTGATCAAAGCAGATGTCTGATTTTAAATAAAGATCAATAAGCTTGTTAAATGGCATTTCCTTATGCCAAACTACAATTTCATTAATCCCGAGATCTCGGCACAACTGTTTTGCATGCAGAACATCTTCGCCCTTCTCTACGAAGTGCACTTCAATTCTTTTGTTTCTTTTCCAGTACTCGGCGATTCCCTGAATCATTATATCGTTTCCCTTTGAATACTCTCGATTTCCATCAGGGAACGTTTTGTATAAGAACCTAACGCCGGAGAACAGGATTATTTTACTTTCCGGCTCTTTAATTTCTCTCGACACACCTGCCAATGGCTCGAAAGAAACGTCGTAGCGCTCCCAAACACTCTTACCTTCTGCCCTAAGTTGCCCTACGACTTCATCACCAGAAATATTAAATCCGTGAGGGAAATAAATTACGGCATCTGAAGAAGAGAATCCGGCGTATTGCTGCTTTACAGCCTTCTCTATTAATCTTCCAGCGAATGCTGAAGGCAGAAAATTAAATATCGATCTATTTTTAAAGGAATTCGATAGGTTTTTAGCATTCCCCCTATTGGCCCATACATCCAAGTCAGACCCGTGAGACAACGCCACAACTTTTCCTTCTGTCTTAAGCCACGGTGCCAAAGAAACAAAAAAGCCGTTTAGAAAAAAGCACGAGATTGCTTTCTTCGTCCGCGACCTAATATTCTTCATGACTCTTTTCGCGTGCAGCCTAGAGAAATACGGCAACATCATTTGAGTCGGCATTTTTAGCTCAACGACCCAATTTGGGTACGGGTATCCAAGGCCAGCATAATGATTTTCCGGCCTTGAAAGAGCATCAGTGGGAGGCGCATCAACAAAGTAGAGGACATCGTAGCCGCGCCGTCTCAGTTCCCAGGCGTACATCATCGGCATAGCATTCATAGAACCCATGAAAACTATGACGCCACTCTTATCAATTTTTATTTTTTTTCTCATTTGGCTTGTCAGCTATTTTTTAGCAGAAAATTACGGGCACGCTTACGCAATGAACTTGAAGCAGAAATGCTTGTCAAGCATAACAGTGCGCCGGAAAATAAGATCAAGACTAGGGCGACTTGCCGCTCTTGGGGCCAAGAAATTAGGATGAACAAAAGGCTAGCAACCAGGGTACCGAAAATGGCAATGCCACCCAAGTCGTGAAGCAACCATTGCCAATGCAGGCCAGACCTAAATCGTCGATGCACGAATGGAATCCAAATAAGAAAATACGTCGCGTTGACACACAACCAGGCATAGCCAGCGCCAATTGCACCATGTCGCCATACGGCCCATATCATGGATGGAATTAGGAAGACTACAAACAATATATTGCCAACGAGATGCAACCTCAGATCGCCTTTGGCAAATTGTAAATAGTAGGGTAACGCACTTAGAGCCAGGAATCCGTACCCTATTGCATACAATCGCAGCACCGGCGCAGCCTGCATTGCCGCATGAGAATCACCTGTCCAAACCCAAAGTACTTGTTCAGCGAAAAATGCAAGCACCAAACAAGCGGGTAAAGCAATCGCTGCAACCAATTGCGTCGCGTTGCGATACAGTCTAATCAATCCCATTTCATCACCTTCCGCGTGCAGTCGAGCCATTCGAGGCAACAATGCACTGCTGATCGGATTGGTGATCATCATGACTCCACTTGCAGCCAATACGGCCAGAGTGAAATAACCATAGTCCGCTAGTGGTAGGATTTTTGACAGTACAAGTTTGTCTGCTTGAGTGACAAAAATCCAAATAGACGATGTAAAAGCGATCGTTAGCGAGAATCGGATAAGCGGCTTGAGAGGTTTCATCAGCAGCGTCGGAGTCCATCCAAGCCGTTCGCGTTTGGGAAACAAGGGAAACGAGCGATGCGCATGAGAGGCCAGGCCACACAATTCAAACATGGCCACCAGCAGTTGGTAAGTAAAAAAAACTGCAGGTGAATTTCCGACCCAAATCAGAACGGGAAGCACAAAAACGAATCTAAACGTTGCAATTAGAGCGTTAAAACCGCCTAGCCACACCAACTCTTCAGAGCCTGTTATACACCCTCTATATAGGCCCGCGATCCAACGAAATGCAATCCCCACAGCCATCAACTGCAACGCCAACTCCACTTGTGCAACTGAGAGGGTCTTTACATTAAGCCAATTATTCGCAATCCACTCCGAAAGTCCCACCATTGCCCCACCTCCAAGCAATGCGATCCCCAGAAATATAATCTGCAGCGCACGCAGCAATCGGCGATAGCTCAATGCATTGGTCGCTCCACCTTTGAAACGCGCGGTCTCTCGAGCAACCATTGGGGTCAAACCCATATCCAAAAGTCCGAACCACGCTTGCAACGTCGTGAAAAAGCCCACTAGCCCATACGCCTCGGGCCCCATATACTTTAGGTATACCGGAAGAATCAGAATTCCAATGAGCGTTACGTATATTTGCGACGCGTAGCTCGCCAATATATTTCTCTTGAATGACACGGGTTTATCCTGCATTGCGGGCTGTAAAACACCGCTCGATGCTCAGCAGATCACGTTTGCGTTCCTTAATTCGCCTAGCCGGATTGCCTGCATAGATGCCAAATGCCTTGCAGTGTTTGTTTATGAGGCTTAGCGCGCCTATTGCAACGCCTTCTTCTAGTGTCACTCCAGGCAAAATGACACTTCCGCTACCCACTATCACGTGCCTATCCAGGAATACATCCGCATGGGTGACGTTGGTGTACTCATCCGGAACAGTAGGGTTTGTCATTGCCCCTCCGGAGTAATCGTCATTACTTGAATAGATGGATACTCGAGATGATATGTTGCAAAAATCCGATAATTCAATTTTCCCGCCGCCAATCAATGAAGAATATACTGCGATGTGCACGTAATCACCGATTGAAATTCCGCCAAGACCTGCCGAGAGCACGCAAAAATCATCTATTCGAACATTGTTACCTAGCGCTATGCGATTCACTCCATAGAAGGACGCGCGATCGGAGATTTGAAGATTCTCGCCAGCAGACAAAAACCCTAAGGCCTTAATCGCATCTTGACTCAACATTGCCATCAGAAGGTCGCGAGAATTATTTCAATGACGCGTTTTTGATTATCCTCGCCCATGGCAGGATAAATCGGCAAGCAAAGCACTTTTTGCGCTGCTGCGCTAGCCACAGGAAGATTTTCGCGATGCGCCGAAACCATTCCCCTATACATAGGAAATTCCGAGATCAAAGGGTAAAAATATCTGCGCGCATGGATCCCGTTGTCTTTGAGTTTCTGATACAAGCCATCGCGGCTCAACGGGTAGTCAGCCCCAACCAGAATGGGGAAATAAGAGTAGTTGGCCACTCGCTCGCCGGCATCTTGCAGGCAACGAATCCCGGGTACGTTCTGCAATGCTCCACGGTAAACTGCATCGATGCTTTGGCGCTTGGCCAATGCCGCGTCGACGTGCTGCAGTTGCAACATGCCGAAGGCCGCATTGATCTCGCTCATTTTTCCATTGATGCCCGGTGCGACCACCGTAGTTTCATCCACAAAGCCAAAGTTCTTCAAATGATCAATGCGCTGTTTGGTCTTGGCATCTGGACAGACGATGGCGCCACCTTCAAACGTATTGAAGACTTTGGTGGCGTGAAAACTGAGCACCGACAGGTCGCCGTGGCGCAGCACGCTACCGCCCTCGTCCTGCACAGCAAAGGCATGGGCGGCGTCGTAGATTACCCGCAGGTTGTAGTTGTCCGCAATCTTCTGGATTGCATCTACGTCGCAAGGGTGGCCGTAGCAATGCACTGGCATGATGGCGGTCGTATGCGGGGTGATCGCCGCTTCAATCTTTGCCGGGTCGAGGTTCAGCGTGTCCGGGTCAACGTCAGCGAACACGGGTTTAATGCCATTCCACAAGAGCGAATGAGCTGTGGCCACAAACGAATAGGGGGTGGTGATGACTTCTCCGGTCACCCGCAGAGCTTGCAGCGCCGTGACCAAACCCAGCGTGCCGTTCGAGAAAAGCGCTAAGTGCTTCACGCCCAGATACTCGCACAGCGCCTTTTCAAGCTGTTGGTGAAACGGACCACCGTTGGTGAGGATCTTGTTGTCCCATATTTCCTGCAGATACGGGATAAACTCTTCCAGCGGGGGCAACGCTGGCTGAGTGACATAAATGGCTGGCGCCGTGTCTTTGGCGTCAGTGTCAAGTTCCGCCTGCGTTGGCGAGACAAGCGCCAGGGGTGTCTTTGGCATATGCATTTCCTTCGATTCGAGGTAGGGCGACAAATCGCGCTGGGTGACTTTGGGTCAGTTGATCGCCCTCGTTGAGGATGAGCATCAACATGAGATCGCTTCAACCGATGCAAGTACCAGGGGTCGCTTAAATCAACTTTTCTGTGCTATGTACCAAGGCATGGCGAGCGCCAGACCTTCGCTGATGCGTTGGGTAGGCACGTAGCCAAGTAGGCGCTGCGCCTTGCCGATATCGGCCAGGCTGTGTCGCACATCGCCAGCCCGAAAGTCACGGCGCACGGGCTGTGCGTCTTGAAGGCTCGGGTATTGCGGCAGCAGTTTGCCGTGCAGTTGGGCGTACAGCTCGTTCAACGTGGTGCGGTCGCCAACTGCGACGTTGTAGACCTGGTTCACGGGTGATGTTGAGCCCTCCCACCCGCCCTCTCCGGGCGGGAGATCGGCCACAGTGGCGGCCAGCAGATTCGCTTGAACGACGTTCGCGATAAAGCAGAAGTCCCGGCTGGTTTCGCCGTCGCCATTGATGTAGACCGGCTCACCTTGCATCAGGCTGGCGATCCATTTAGGAATGACTGCGGCGTAAGCGCCGTTGGGGTCCTGCCGAGGGCCGAACACGTTGAAATAGCGCAGGCCGATAGTGTTGAAGCCATAGCAGCGGGCAAACACGTCGGCATACAGCTCATTGACGTACTTGGTGACGGCATAGGGACTGAGCGGCTTGCCAATGGTGTGCTCGACCTTCGGAAGTCCCGGATGGTCGCCATAGGTGCTGCTGCTGGCCGCATAGGTGAAGCTCTTCACGCCCGCATCGCGCGAAGCCACCAGCATGTTCAGAAAGCCGCTGATGTTGACATCATTGGTCATGATCGGATCGGCCAAGCTTCGCGGCACACTGCCAAGGGCAGCTTCGTGAAGAACGTATTCCACTGCGGCTACGTCCTCGCCTGATGAAGCATGCTCAACAGGAAAGGCCATGGCTCGCTTGCAATCGTCGAGGTTGCGGATATCGCCCTCGATGAAGTGGAAGTTAGCCCACTGCTCGGACGTCACCAAGGTTTGAACCTCGGCCAGGTTGCGCCGGTGGCCCGTGGCGAAGTTATCGAGGCCCACTACGCGTTGGTTAAGCTTCAGCAGGTTTTCCAGCAGGTTGCTGCCGATGAAACCAGCCACGCCAGTGACGAGCCACGTGTGAGTCTCTGTGGTCAGGCGAGCGCGCAGGTTATCGTATGCCGTCGCACTTGAGTTCGGTTCGATCATGGTCGAGCAGCCCGCTTACAGCCGACCGTCTGCGGCGCCCAAGGGCAGCAGACTTTTTACATCGAACAATACGGCGTTGGGTTGGCCCAGCGCCTTGATGCCCGCTTCACCCAAAGTCACGAACTGGTGATGACCGACGGCCAGCACGATGGCGGCGTACTGGCCCGGAGCTGGCATTTCGCTCAGGCACTCGAGACCGTATTCATGTTCGGCCTCGGCCACATCAATCCACGGATCGAACACGTCGACCTGCGTGTTGTAGCCCTTCAAAGTGCGCACGATGTCGACGACCTTAGTATTGCGCACATCGGGGCAGTTCTCCTTAAAGGTCAACCCCAACACCAACACCTTGCTGCCCAACACCGGCACGTTCTTGCGCAGCATCAGCTTGATGACTTCGTCTGCAACGTGACTGGCCATGTTGTCGTTAATGCGGCGACCGGCCAAGATCACCTCGGGGTGATAACCCACTTCAACAGCTTTGTGAGTAAGGTAGTAGGGGTCGACACCGATGCAGTGCCCGCCCACAAGCCCCGGACGAAATGGCAAGAAATTCCACTTAGTGCCCGCTGCCTGCAACACCTCCAGCGTGTCAATGCCCAAGCGATGAAAGATCAGGCTGAGTTCATTCATCAAGGCGATATTCACGTCGCGCTGCGTGTTCTCGATGACCTTGGCGGCTTCGGCCACCTTGATGCTGCTTGCCTTGTAGGTGCCGGCCGTGATGATCTGGCGATACAACTGGTCCACCTGCTCGGCGACTTCGGGCGTGCTACCGCTAGTCACTTTCTTGATGCTGGGCAGGCGATGTTCCTTGTCGCCCGGGTTGATGCGCTCCGGGCTATAGCCACAGAAGAAATCGACGTTGAACTTCTTTCCACTAAACTTTTCCAAAACGGGCACACAGACCTCTTCGGTCGCGCCGGGATACACCGTCGACTCGAAGATCACGATCGCCCCGTCGCGCAAAACCTTGCCCACCGTTTCACTGGCCTTGATCAGGGGGGTCAGATCGGGGCGGTTGGCGCTGTCGACAGGGGTCGGCACCGTCACGATAAATATGGAACAGTCAGACAAGTCTTGGGCCTTGGAGGTGAAGGCCAGCTTTGCCGCCTCCTTCAGCTCCTCGGAGGACGTTTCCAAAGTATGGTCATGACCGCCTTGCAATTCGGCGATGCGTTTTTCATTGATATCGAATCCAATGACGGTACGCTTCTTCCCAAATTCGACGGCGAGCGGCAATCCAACGTAACCCAATCCGATGACTGCGATAGGTGCGTTCAGTTCTGATGAATACATGGAGTCTTAATGAAAAAGGAATAGTTACTGCCGCGCGGCGCTTCGCACGCGGGGCATGTTGTCTTCGAAATAGGCCAAGCCAGAACGGTCAAAGTTGAAGGTCCGGTCGAGCATCGATACGTTGGCGCCAACGCCTTGATTGGTGCTCAGCACATTGGAACCTTCACGTATGACGGTTTCAATGCCATACGACCACCTCGGGTTCCCAGTCACCTGCACCGGGTATGTAGGCGACATGTCCTTGCGCGGCGTGAGCGGAATCGACAACTCGATGCCGGCCGAGGTTCTCGAGGCAGCGGCCCACTCGAACTTGGTGCGTCGCACATAGAGCGTGATGGCGATGTCGTCAAACCATTGCTTAATGCCAAAGCGCACACCCCGGTCGTTGTAAAGAAACTGCCCGGCCGTGACTTCCGCGTAGGTGCGCGTGGGCGTGTAGGCATAGCGATAGCTCGCGAGAGCCGTGCGCGAATGCACCGGCAGGTTGGCGTCGTAGAACTGGATGCGTTCGAAACGGCCTGCTTCGGCGTGCAGCCGGTGGCGACCTTCGCCCGGCTCCCAGCGGACTTCGCCATAAGTACCACGATAGTTGGCGTCGATACGGCCGGCGGCCACGTGACCCGTCAGCGCATTGGCGCCCCACAGCGCAGCCGTCTCGGCGTTGTCCTTGCCAAACAGATGCTCCACCGGCAGGCGGAACATCTGATGGACCATATAGCGGTCGGTTTGGCTCACAAAGCGGCTATTGCCGAAGACCTGCCCCTGCTTATAGTCGTCGGAGTCATGAATCGGCGTATTGCCCGCCACCTCGGCCCAGGCACCCGACCACAACGGCTGCTGCAGCATGGCGCGCAGTGCGAGCGAATGGTCGAACACGCCGTACTCCGTTGCAACCGCGCTGCGCAGCACCGGCTGCAGGATGATGCGTGGCGTGGCCCAGCTGGGCGAACGCCCGTCGACGACCCAGCTTGCGTCCGCCAGCAGCGCGCCGATGGCGGTGGTGCCGGGGGTGTAGAGCTGGCCTGCGGTGCAACGCGCCGGGCCGAGCGCAATCCACTGTGCAAGGCAATCGGCCTGGCCGGTCACGCCCACTATGTCGAGCTGGCGCTGCATCAGCACTAGGCGGTAGCCAGCGCGCTGTGCCGCCAGGTTGCGAGCGATCACGCCCAGGGCCACACCCAGGCCGTCGGCCGTGTTGACGTTGTAGCTGGCGTTGTTCACGCGCACGGCCACGGCGCCGTCGGGCGCGCGGCCCACGCGGATGTCCTCGAAGCCCTTGGCGCGCAAGGCCTCACCGAGCGCGACGAGCTGTTCGTCGGTCACCGGTGCGGGCGGCGGGGGCGTCGACACGGCAGCGGCATTGGCCGCCACCATGGCTCGCGTCTCGGCCGAAGCGGTCGGCGACACGCTGAGCAGGGCCGACGCCGGCGGGCGCGGGCCCACGTTGGGCGGAGACAGGTCGGGCTGCAAGGGCACGTCGGACACGCGCAGGCCATCTTGCGAGAAGGCCTTGCGCTCGGTCGACGGCGCCGGCTGCGCAGACGCAGACGGGAACACAGTGGCCGTGGTCGTCGTGGTGGTGATGGTCGACACGGCTGCGGGGCGGCTATCGGGCACCTTGTACAGGGGCACGTTGAAGCCGATGCTCACCCAGCTGCGCGCGGTGCGTTCGTCACCGCGCAAGCGCACGTTGGCGCCCACATGGGCCGACCAGCCAGCCGGCAGCCATTCGGAAGGTGCATAGACGCGCGCACCCGCCCACGCTTGACTGTCGACGTATTCGATGTGGGTCTGCAGCCAAGAGAGCGGCCGGTAGGCTGCGCTGGCAAAGGGGCCGTCGAGCGGCGTGCTGACGTTGCGTGCGGTGCCGCGGCGCGCATAGCCCACTGTCAGGTCGAGCGGGTCGAGTGGCGTGTACGTGAGCACGCCGTACAGCGAGCGGAAATTACCGGTCTCGCCGCCGATGTCTGTGCCGCCGGCGGCGATCTTCCAGCGACCGTCACGGTCGAGCTGGGCACCACCCTTGAAATTGAAGGAGAGGTCGCGAATGCCGCAGTTGTCGGTATAGCAGTTCGTATTGAACTTGTTACTGGCAATGCGGCCGGAAATCTCGAGATTGGGCAGCAGGCCGAAGCCTGCGACCAGGTTGTGGCCACTCGTGCCGTAGCGGTTCGTGATCGGACCGCCTACCACTTCATTGTCATAGCCCAGCGACGCACTGCCCCAAGGCAACAGCTGTGCCGTGGGGGTGACCGACAAACCGGTCGCACCGCTCGCGTTGAGCGAAGGTGCAATCTGTGCATGAGCTGGGGGCACCGCCGCCGCGCCCGCCAGACCGAGCAGCGCGAGGGCGGCGGCTAGGACTGGCGACTGCGGGAACGGTGCGCGATCAGCCCCCGGTGCCACCGGTGCCGCCGGTGCCACCCGTGCCGCCGGTACCACCGGTGCCGCCCGAACCCGGGGTCGGGAGCAGGTCGCCCGCAGCCTTGGCAATCGCCAGGATCGCGGCCTTCAGGCTGCCGTCGGCGTTTTGCAGCACCGATGCGGTGTTATCGAGCACCTTGTCCAGCGGCGAGCCGATGGCGAAGCTGGTCGATTCGAAGTTGCCCGATGCGGCGATCACGGCGTCAGCCTGCGCGCTGGTCAGGCCGGAGCCGACGAGCTGGTCCTTGACCACCTTGAGCACGGCGGCGCGGTACGAAGCCACGGCGGTGGCCGAGCTCACGTTGGCGGCAAAGGTGCTGTCCGAACGGATCTTGGTCAGGAACTGGTCCAGGGTCAGGCCGGCGCTGCCGCTGGCCGAGGCTGCGAGCACCGTCTCGACGAGGATGTCGGTCAGGGGCGTGAAGTTGGCGATGTTGCTCGAGAACAGCAGACCACGGTAGGTGATCGCGCCTGCCTTGGCGGTGCCGATGCAGGGGTAGGTGATGGCCACGCGGTTGCTGGTGTAGCCGCCGTTGGCGTCCGAGGTGCCCACCACGCGGGCGCCGTTGGCGCAGTTCAGCTCGATGCTGGCGTTGGCCAGGGCCGCGCCGCGTGCCGTCGTGCCGCTCACGGCAATTTCCGCACCGGCACCGTTACCACCACCGCCGCCGCCACCGCCGCAGGCAGCCATGCTGAGAAGGGCTACGGCCGAAACCAGGAACTTGGCGCGTGCCGATTGCGTGAAGTTTGTCATCGAGTTTTCCGCTCTGTGAGGACTGGGGGAACCCGGTGCGCGAAGCGTGCCGGGCGCAATTGAAAACTGCACGAATTCATCTGTTGATCAAGTCGAAACAGAGGAATACGGCGGGGAAACACCAAATAACTCGCCATTTTGACGATTGTTAACGGTGGCGAGGGGAGTGTATCAGTCCGGAATGTGCACGCATCCCCCATTTATGCCATTCCGCAAGACGGTGAAACCCCGGGTCCAAAAAAGTAAACCGAAAGCAATAAAAAAGGCCGATCAATCGCTCAGCGAGCGATTGATCGGCCTTTAAAAGGGCGAATTTGAATACTATTTAATTAGCGACTGGGCTTGAATGCACGCTTGGCCGCGTCGCGCGGAACAAACACTTTGCCGCCGCCGCCTGCGCCGCGGGGTGCGAAATTCTCACCGCGGGGGGCGAAACCTTCGTTGCGGGGTGCGAAGCCTTCGCCACGCGAGGGGCCGCCGGCACCGCGCGGAGCGCTGTCGCCCCAGCCCGGCTTGCGGCCGTAGCCACCGCCGCCTTCGTCACGACCGCCGCCGAAACCGGCGTTGTGGCCATGGTGCGGACGGGCACCCGGTGCCGCGCCGCGCGGGCCGCGGTCGTTGAAGCTGCTGGCGCCGGCATAGCTGCGCTCGCTGCCGCCGCGGTCGTTGCCGCCGCCGAAGTTGCCGCCACCACCGCCACCGAAGTTGCCACGCGGGCCGGCGCCACCGCCGAAGCGGCGTTCGCCACCCCGCGAATGGTTGTCACGGCCACGGCCGCCGAAGTCGCCTTGCGGGCGCGACTGGGGCATGCGCTGCTGGGGTTCGAGGCCGGGGATGGTCTCGGCCTTGAACTGCTGGTGGCTGTAATGCTCGATGTCCATGATCTTGCGGCGATCGCGGAACTCGGCAAAGGTCACGGCGATGCCGTCGCGGCCGGCACGGCCGGTGCGGCCGATGCGGTGGGTGTAATCCTCGGCCTTCATCGGCAGGCCGAAGTTGAAGACGTGGGTGATGGTGGGCACGTCGATGCCGCGGGCGGCGACGTCGGTGGCCACCAGGATCTGCACCTGGCCCTGGCGCAGCGCCATCAGGCGGCGGTTGCGCAGGCCCTGGCTCAGGGCACCGTGCAGCGCCACGGCGCTGAAGCCGTCTTGCTGCAGGTCGTTGGCGAGGCCGTCGCACTCGACCTGGGTGCTGGCGAACACGATGGCCTGGTTGATGGTGGTGTCACGCAGCCAGTGGTCGAGCATCTTGCGCTTGTGCTGGACGTTGTCGGCCCAGAACAGCACCTGCTTGATGTTGGCGTGCTTCTCTTGCGGCGAATCGATCTGCACCTTCTGCGGCTGGCGCATCACGCGGGTGGCCAGTTGCTGGATGCGGGGAGCGAAGGTCGCGCTGAACATCATGGTCTGCTTGCGCGCCACGGTGAGCTGGTTGACTTCGGCCAGGTCGTCCGAGAAGCCCAGGTCGAGCATGCGGTCGGCTTCGTCGACGACCAGGAACTGCACCTGGTCGAGCTTGATCTGCATCGAGCGCTGCAGGTCGAGCAGGCGGCCGGGGGTGGCGACCACGAGGTTGGCGTTCTGCAGCTTGGCGATCTGCAGCTGGTAAGGCATGCCGCCCACCACGCTGGCCACGCGCAGGCCGCGGCAATGGCGGACCAGGTCGATGGCGTCGTGTGCGACCTGCTGCGCGAGTTCGCGCGTGGGGCACAGGATCAGGGCGCCGGGGGTGGCGGCCTTGAAGTTGCGGGTGTTGGTCGGGTCCTTGCGCTTGGCCTTCTTCGGGGGCGCTTCGCCACGGGCGGCGGCTTCGTCGGCCAGGCGCTTGAATTCCGCCTTGGCGATGGCTTCGGCTTCGGCTTCCTGCTTGAGCAGGGTGTGCAGCACGGGCAGCAGGAAGGCGGCGGTCTTGCCGCTGCCGGTCTGGCTCGAGACCATCAGGTCGATGAAGCGGGCGCTGCCCTCTTCCGAGTCGCTGCCCAGGGCCAGGGGGATGACCTTGTCCTGCACGGCGGTCGGCTGGTCGAAGCCGAGGTCGGCCACGGCGGCGACGAGCTCGCTGGCCAGGCCCAGGCGCACGAAGCCGTTGGGCAGCTTGGGTTCGGTCTCGACGGCCGCATCGGCCTCGGCGGTTTCGGCCACGTCGTGCAGCACTTGCACGTCGGCGGCGACATTGGATTCAATGACAACAGCGAAGTCGTCAGCGGATTGCACAGGCGCGGAATCGCCCTGCGCTTGGATGTAAGCGTCGGTCATGTAGATAGCTCATACGCGAGCGCTGCCGTAGGCGGCGCCCCGTCGGGTGGTTAAAAACATCAACCATCCAACGACATTCAGCAAGAGCTACGACCTGGGGTCTGCCTTGGCTGCGGCCCGTTCATCGGGCGCGGTGTGCAAGATAGGGAGATGCGAGAAACGCTGCACTGTGCAGCGAAGCCCGCAATTATGACACGTCCTGGGGTTTTTACCTAACGCCCCCCGCGAAAAAGCTAGTCTTCGAGGCGAAGGAAGGTGGTGCGGTAGTGCGCCAGCTCCTCGATGGACTCGTGCACGTCGGCCAGCGCGGTGTGAGCCTGCTGCTTCTTGAAGCTGGTGTAGGCCGCGGGCTTCCAGCGCTTGGCCAGTTCCTTGAGGGTGCTGACGTCGAGGTTGCGGTAGTGGAAGTAGGCCTCCAGCTTGGGCATGTACTTCACCAGGAAGCGGCGGTCCTGCCCGATGGTGTTGCCGCACATGGGCGAACCCTGCTTGGGGATGTAGCGCGAGATGAACTCGATCAGTTGCTTCTCGGCGGCGGCTTCGTCCAGGGTCGAGGCCTTCACCTTGTCGATCAGGCCGCTGCGGCCGTGGGTGCCCTTGTTCCAGGCATCCATCGCGTCGAGCACGGCGTCGCTCTGGTGGATGACCAGCACCGGGCCTTCGATGCGCGGCGTGAGGTCGGGGCCGGTGATCACCACGGCGATCTCCAGCAGGTGTTCTTTCTCGGGGTCGAGGCCGCTCATTTCGCAGTCGAGCCAGACCAGGTTCTGGTCGCTCTTCTTCAGCGTGGGGACGGGTGCGGCGGGGGTCGGAGCGATGGATTCGGACATCGCCGGATTGTCGTCGATGGTGTATGGGCACCGCATGGATGCGCGACCCGCGGGCTAAACTCGGCGCCCCATGTCCCAAGCACTCGGCTTCACCTGCGCCTTCGCCGCCGCAATCCTCGCCGGCCTCGCCGTGAAGTTCTGGCTCGCCACGCGCCAGATCCGCCACGTGGCGCAACATCGCGACGCGGTGCCGGCCGTCTTCGCCCAAACCATGACGCTCGCGGCCCACCAGAAGGCGGCCGACTACACCATCGCCAAGACCCGCTTCGGCCTGCTCGAGATGGCCTGGGGCGCGGCGCTGCTGCTGGCCTGGACGCTGCTGGGCGGGCTCGACCTGCTCAACAAGCTGCTCCTGGTGTGGATCGGCGGCGGTATGGCACAGCAACTGGCGCTGCTCGCGGCCTTCGCCGTGATCGGCGGGCTGCTCGACCTGCCCTTTACGCTATGGCAGACCTTCCGCCTGGAAGAGCGATTCGGCTTCAACAAGATGAGCTTCAGGCTCTGGCTGGGCGATGCGGCCAAGGGCACGCTGCTCGGCGCGGTCATCGGCCTGCCGATCGCGGCGCTGATCCTCTGGCTCATGGGCGCGGCCGGCGAACGGTGGTGGCTCTGGGCCTGGGCCGCCTGGACCGCGTTCAACCTGCTGCTGATGCTGATCTACCCGAGCTTCATCGCGCCGCTGTTCAACAAGTTCAAGCCGCTCGACGACGCCGGCCTCAAGGCCCGCGTGACGGCGCTGATGCAGCGTTGCGGCTTCGCCGCCAAGGGCCTGTTCGTGATGGACGGCAGCCGCCGCAGCGCGCATGCCAACGCCTACTTCACCGGCTTCGGCGCCAGCAAGCGCGTGGTCTTCTACGACACGCTGCTGCGCCAGCTGAATGCCGGCGAGGTCGAGGCGGTGCTGGCGCACGAGCTGGGCCACTTCAAGCACCGCCACATCGTCAAGCGCATGGTCACCATGTTCGCGCTGAGCCTGGCCGGCTTCGCGCTGCTGGGCTGGGTGTCGAGCCAGTCGTGGTTCTACGCGGGCCTGGGCGTGCAGCCCAACATGGCGGCGCCCAACAATGCGCTGGCGCTGCTGCTGTTCATGCTGGCGGTGCCGGTGTTCGGCTTCTTCGTGGCGCCGCTGTCGGCCCGGATGTCGCGCAAGCACGAGTTCGAGGCCGACGCCTATGCGGTGGCCCAGACCAGCGGCGCCGACCTGGCCGCCGCGCTGCTCAAGCTCTACCAGGACAACGCGTCGACGCTCACGCCCGACCCGGTGTTCGTCAAGTTCTACTATTCGCACCCGCCGGCCTCGGAGCGCCTCGCGCGCATGGGCGCGGCCTGATGCCCTTCTTCTCTGGAGATTCCGCACCATGACCAGCATGCTCAACATCAAGGACTGGAAGAACACGCCGCCGCGGCGCGCCCTGAACGCCACGGAGATCGTCAGCGCCCTGGCCCGTATCGAGGGCTGGAAACTCAATGGCGAAGGCGCGGCCGTGGCGATCGAGAAGACCTACACGTTCTCGAACTACTTCGAGACCATCGCCTTCGTGAACGCGCTGGCCCTGGTGGCGCACCGCTTCGACCACCACCCCGACCTGTCGGTGCACTACAACCGCTGCGTGGTGCGCTTCAACACGCACGACGTGGCCGGCATCTCGGCCACCGACTTCGAGTGCGCGGCCCAGGCCGACGCCTTGCTGGCGGCTGCATGAGCGTTCACCGTGGCTAAGCCACGCAGCGCCCCGGCCGCTTCCAATGCCGCCCTGCATGACGGCCTGGTGATCGCGAGCCACGGACGCCACTGCCTGGTCGAGACGCCCGAGGGCGAACGCCGCATCTGCCATCCGCGCGGCAAGAAGAGCCAGGCCGTGGTCGGCGACCGCGTGAAGTGGCAGGCCAGCGAGGACGAAGGCACGATCGAGAAGGTGGTCGAGCGCAAGAACCTGTTCTACCGGCAGGATGAGATCCGCACCAAGTCCTTCGCAGCCAACCTCGACCAGGTGCTGATCCTGATCGCGGCGGAGCCCGAGTTTTCCGAACACCAGCTGGCGCGCGCGCTGATCGCGGCCGAGGCCGAGCGCATCACGCCGATCATCGCGCTCAACAAGCGCGACCTGGCCGTGCCCTTCGAGCGCGCCTGGGCCCGGCTCGAACCCTACCGGCGCATGTACCCCGGCGTGCTATCGCTGGCGCTCACCGCCACCGGCGCCGAGGACCGCGCGCTGCTGATGCAGCAACTGGCCGGCAAGAGCACGCTGGTTCTCGGGCCCTCGGGCGCGGGCAAGAGCACGCTGATCAACCTGCTGGTGCCCAGCGCCTCGGCGCTGACCAACGAGATCTCCTACGCGCTCAACTCGGGCAAGCACACCACCACCAGCACCACCTGGTACTGGGTCGACGCCGAGCGCAGCACCGGGCTGATCGATTCACCGGGCTTCCAGGAGTTCGGTCTCAACCACATCGAGCCCATGCAGCTGGCCAAGCTGATGCCCGACATCGCCGCACATGCCGACCACTGCAAGTTCTACAACTGCTCGCACCTGCACGAACCCGGCTGCGGCGTGATCGCGCAGGTCGATTCGCCCACGCACCCGGGCGAGATCCACGCCACGCGCTATCGGATCTACGGCGAGCTGTTTGCCGAGCTCAGCCAGACGCGCTACTGAAGTTTGTCGAGTCCGGAGGCTGCCCTGCCCGGTTCCCGTACCTGGACCCTGCGACCTCGGCGCTGCGTGCGATGCGCGCCTGCGGCATCCGCCGCTTGCGCAGCTCGAGGATAGGCAAGGCCCTCGCGCAATCGATGCTTCCGGGAGATCGCCGGGGCCTGGATGATGCGTCCGCAAGCACCGCCTCACCGCCCGCCAGATAGCGACCGCCCCACTTCCTTGCCATCGGCGCGGTGACGCCGTGTGCAGCCGCAGCGCACACAGCATCAAGGCCTTCCAAGGTCACCTGCTTGACCAACTCGACTCGGCGGGCAAAGGCAAGTCGGGCATGCTTATGGGTTCATCGGGTGGGCTTCCCGAGCGGATTGGGTGTTTGGCGACTTCCAGCCGTTCAAGCCCGATCCGGATCACCACTGGAGACAACCTGTTGGAGCATCACACCTGATTTCTCTCCGCGCTCAGTCTGCGCACCGGAACGAAGAGGCGAGGTTGACGTCGCCCGTGCCCTTGTACGCCGGCCACTTCGGGTAGTCGCACAGCGGACGAGTGCGTCCGGGCACGCCGGCCGTGTCGGTGGTGACCTGCCCCGCGGGGGCGGTGCCGGCCTCGGCCCACTGTTCCAGCGCGGTGAGCGAATCCCAGGTCGCGTTGAAGACGCTGCTCACCGCATGGCCCAGGCCCGCGACCTCGTAGTAGCGGACGAAGCCGTCGACTTCCGCCAAGCCCATGCGCGCCTGCAGGCGCTGGTAGTACTGCTCCGTGGCGCGTGTGCTCACCAGCACGTCGGCCAGGCCGTGGGCCAGCAGCAGCTTGCCGCCGCGCGCCCTGAACGCGGAGATGTCGGTGCTCACGTCCAGCTGCGTGCTCAGCGCGCTGATGCGGTTGGCCCAGGGTCCGGCGTTCTCCGGATCGAGCGAGAGCGAGTCGTAGAGCGGATCGCGTGTGACCGAATACTTGATCCACTGGTCGGTGAGCACACTCACATAGGGCGCGGTCGCCGGCATCGGCCGCCCCGGCGGCGAAGTGCCGAGCCCGAGGAAGGTCACGACCGGCTCGAGCGGCGAGGTCCAGGTGGTGATGCCGAGATCGGCGCCCCACACGTTGTAGCCCGGGTACTGCGTCTCCCCGCTCGCGAGCAGGTAGTTGAAGTTCGTCGGCGTATCGATCGTCTTCAAGGCCGTGATCTGCGCATCCGACAGGCAGCCGTTGCCGGCATCGATGCCGCCCGCACAGCGGACCGGGACGCCGGCCAGCATGGCGGTCGACGGATCGAAGCGGGCATTGCACAGGTTCTGGTTGCTGATCAGCCCGTCGGTGGCGCCGTCGAGCGCGTCGCAGGCCTCCAGAGCGGCCTTGAACAGGAGTTCGCGCTTCGCCGAATTGGGATAGGCGCCTGGCTGAGCGAGCGCGCGGCTCATGCGGTGCCCGGCCAGCAGGGCCGCGGCGTCGTTCCATGCGGGATACCACGCGATCGCGCCGTCCCAGTCCGCGGGCCAGCGCTGGATCGCCGTCAGCGCCTCGCGCCCACCGGTCGAGCCGCCGGCGAAATACGCCTTGGCCGGGCTGGCCGCGTAGCGCGCCCTGACCAGCGAGAGTGCTACGTCGTGCACCTTCTTCAGCACGTCGCCGCCGAAGTTGCGCACCGCCTCGTCGTTGAGGCCGAACGACCCGTCCTGCGAGCCGAGGGCGTTGGCCTGGTGGCCCGAGTCGCTCGCGAAGGTCGCATAGCCCCGGCCCAGCGGCGTTGGTTGGTCGACCGGCCCGTTCGGCACGTTGCCCTTGACGCTCGGGATGGTGCCGTTGAAGCCGCCACCGCCGAACATGACGACCTTCTGGTTCCAGCGCGTGGGCAGTGCCAGCTGAAACAGGATGTTCGGCGCGGCGGGATCGACCGGCGCGATCTTGCCCGCGACCTCGCAGTACTCGGGCACGGCCGCCACGCCGCTGCCGCTGGCCGCGACCGTCTTGACGGCGGTCACCGTAGCGCCGGTGGTCGGCAGGCCGATCGCCGATGCCGGAACGGTCATGCCC
>NZ_LZZW01000034.1 GCF_014170375.1 Variovorax sp. UMC13
GACGAGGCCCGCCAGACCGCGGCCGACTGCGCCGCGCGCTCGGGCCGGCCCGCGGCGCTGGTCGGCGCCGACCTGGCCGATGAAGCTGCCGTGCGCGCGCTGGTGCCGCAGGTGGTGGCGCAGTTCGGCCAGCTCGATGCGGTGGTCAACAGCGCCTCGCTGTTCGAGCACGACGATGCCGCCACCTTGAGCTTCGCCACGCTGGACGCGCACCTGCGCACCAACACCGCCGCGCCGGTGCTGCTGGCGCAGGCGCTGCATACGCACCTGCTCACACGCGGCGCCGACGCGCAGGGCGCGGTGGTCAACCTGCTCGACCAGAAGCTCTGGAACCAGAACCCCGACTTCCTGAGCTACACGCTGTCGAAGGCCGCGCTCGAGGCCGCCAACACCATCCTGGCGCTGGCGCTGGCGCCGCAGCTGCGGGTGGTGGGCGTGGCACCGGGCCTGACGCTGACCAGCCACATGCTCAGCGAAGAGAAGTTCCGCGACCTGCATTCGGCCAGCCCGCTGGGCCGCTCCTCGACCGCCGCCGATGTGGCGGCCACCGTGAAATTCGCGCTGGAGAACCGCTCCATCACCGGCACCACGCTGCTGGTGGATGGCGGCCAGCACCTCATGAAATTCGAACGCGATTTCTCGCTGATGTAAGACCGGAAGCGGACCATGCTGACCAAGGGCACCCAGATCCTCACGCTGACCAAGCTGCGCTTCGACGCCAGCCTTGGCATCCTCGACCAGGAAATAGACACGCCGCAGAAGATCCAGGTCGACGCCGAGCTCAACCTCGGCAGCCAGCCACTGCTGCCGGCCGACGACGACATCATGCATGTGCTCGACTACCGCAAGGTGCGGCGCATCATCATCGAGGAGTGCACCGCCGTGCACGTGAACCTGCTCGAGAGCCTGATCGGCAAGCTCGCGCACCGCCTGATGCAACTGCCCGGCGTGCTGGGCGTGCGGGTCAAGATCGCCAAGCTGGAGATCTTCGACGACTGCGAAGTGGCGATTCGCGTGGAAACGGGGCAGTGGTCATGAGCGCCATGCCTCCCCAACAACGCAGCACGGAGAAGTTCGCATGAGCGCCATCTGGACCGAAGAAGAAACGACGGCCACCGCCGCCCCCGGCGAGCGCTTCAAGATCGAGCGCGAGACCCTGAAGCTCGAGAAGCGGTTGTGCCGCCAGGTCGGCCAGGCCATCGTCGACTACAACATGATCGAGGAAGGCGACAAGGTCATGGTCTGCGTCTCGGGCGGCAAGGACAGCTACGCGCTGCTCGACATCCTGCTCAAGCTGCGGGCGCGCGCGCCGATCCACTTCGACATCGTGGCGGTCAACCTCGACCAGAAGCAGCCGGGCTTCCCGGAAGACGTGCTGCCGACCTACCTCACGGCGCTGGGCGTGCCCTTCCACATCGAGGAGCAGGACACCTACAGCATCGTCAAGCGCGTGATCCCCGAGGGCCGCACCACCTGCGGCCTGTGCAGCCGGCTGCGCCGCGGCATCCTGTACCGCGTGGCCGACGAGCTGGGCGCCACCAAGGTCGCGCTGGGCCACCACCGCGACGACATGCTGCAGACCTTCTTCCTCAACATGTTCTTCGCGGCCCGGCTCAAGTCGATGCCGCCGAAGCTGGTGAGCGACGACGGCAGGCACGTCGTGATCCGCCCGCTGGCCTACGTGGCCGAGAAGGACCTGATCCGCTGGGCCCAGCACCGCGAATTCCCGATCATTCCCTGCACGCTCTGCGGCAGCCAGGAGAACCTGCAGCGCAAGCAGGTCGGCGAGATGCTGCGCGAATGGGAGAAGAAGCACCCGGGCCGGATCGAGAACATGTTCGGCGCGCTGCAGCACATCGTGCCCTCGCACCTGCTCGACGGAACGTCTTTCGATTTCAAGGGTCTCAAGGCGACCGGGGTGCCCGATCCCGAAGGCGACAAGGCCTTCGACGCCCCCGAGTTCACGGCGCCCTCGCCGCTGCGCATCGTTCAGCTCTGATGCGCCCGACGGTGGCGGCGTTACCAGCCACCGTCCGGAGATCCTGACATGACGATCAAGCGAGTTTTGTCCGCCCTCGCGCTGCTGACCGCCCTCAGCGGCTGCGCCACCCGCTGGGTGGTGGACAGCGACGTGCAGAGCTTTTCCAACCTGCCGGCGGCCGACCTGGGCGCCGGCGCCACCTACCGCTTCGAACGGCTGCCCTCGCAACAGGACGGCGCGGGCGCGCGCGGCGCCGAGGCGCTCGAGGCCATGGCCACGCCAGCGCTGGAAGGCGCGGGCCTCAAGCGCGACGATGCCTCGCCGCGCTACACCGCACAGATCGGCGCGCGGGTCACGCCCGTGCTGTCGCCCTGGGCCGATCCCTGGTTCCATCCGGGCTGGGGACCGGGCCCGCGCTATGGCGGCTGGGGCCCCGGCTACGGTTACGGTTATGGCCGCGGCTGGTACGGCGGCGGCTGGTACGGCCCGGCATTCGCGCCGCCGGCCAACCCCTGGTACCTGCGCGAGGTCAGCGTGGTGCTGCGCGAGCTCGGCTCCAACAAGGTGGTCTACGAGACCCGGGCCCGCAACGACGGCCCCTACAACCTCGATGCGCGCGTGCTGCCGATGATGTTCCAGGCCGCGCTGCAGGGTTTCCCGACGCCGCCGCAGGGCGAGCGCCGGGTCGACATCGAGATCCCGCCGGCGTCCAAGTGACGCGACCCGCCTGAGATGGACGTCACCCGCCTGATCGCGATCCGCCACGGCGAGACCGCCTGGAATGTCGACACCCGCATCCAGGGCCAGCTCGACATCGGGCTCAACGCCACCGGCCAGCGCCAGGCACGGCAGCTGGGCCAGGCGCTGGCGGACGAATCGATCGAGGCCATCTACGCCAGCGACCTGGCGCGCGCCTGGGACACGGCCCGTGCCGTGGCCGCGCCGCGGGGCCTCGAGGTGATCGCCGAGCCGCGCCTGCGCGAGCGCGCCTTCGGCCAGATGGAGGGCCGCACCTTTGCCGACATCGAGGCCAACTCGCCCGACGAGGCCCGGCGCTGGCGCACCCGCGACCCCGAATTCGAACCCGAGGGCGGCGAGTCGCTGATCACCTTCCGCCATCGCGTCACGACCGTGGCCGCCGAACTCGCGGCGCGCCATCCCGGCGCCCTGGTGGTGCTGGTGGCCCACGGCGGCGTGATGGACGTGCTCTACCGCGCCGCCACCGGCCAGGAGCTGCAGGCACCGCGCACCTGGCACCTGGGCAATGCCGCCATCAACCGCCTGCTCTGGACGCCGCAGGGCTTCTCGCTGGTGGGCTGGGGCGACGTCGGCCACCTGGCCTGATACGGCATCGCCGCCCCCTCACCGCCTGCGGGGCCGGTGATGGACCTCCTCCGGACGAACGCGCGCGCCTTTTACCGCAACGGTCCACCGATCCGTCCGTCGCGCGTTGCCAAATGACTGTATCGTGCAGAAAAGCCTGGTTACACGAGTACTTTATGTTTACATTACAGTTAGACACACTGTGAGCGCCCTTCCGGGCCCGCTTTTCTTCACACCGCCCTATCGATGGCAAACGCCACACTGCCAGAGCCGCTGCAGGCGTCCGACGCGCTGCTGGACCTGTTCGCCCGCGGCGAGCCGGTGCGCGACGGCGCGCGGCAAGCGACCGCACTGACACTGCCCGCCGCGCTGGTGGAGCGCACGCGCTCGCAGGCGGCCGAGCATGGCCGCCTTCCCGACACCGTGTACCTGGGCGCCTGGATCCTGGCCCTGTCGCGCTGGACCGGCGCCGCCGCCCCCGCGCTGACCGAATGGCCGCGCGGGCTGCGACGCGCCATCGACTGCGGCAGCACGCTGGCCACGGGCGCCTGGCTGGCCGCCCTCGACGCCTCCCGCATGGCCGCCTCCGGCACCTTCAACGAGGCCCGCATGCCGGTCCACGCCTGGGGCCTGCCCCCGCAGGGCGAGGGCGCTGGCCGCACGCCGCCCTTGCTGATCGGGCTGGACAACGCCGAGGCGCCGCGCCTGCGACTGGACCGCGAGGCCGGCCTGGTCGACGACGCCACCGCCGCGGAACTGCTCGAGGCGGTCGCGGCCATCGCGGAACATCTGTCCGAAGCGCCCGCCTGGCGCACGCTGGGCGACATCGCCTCGCTGTCGACACGGCAGCGCGCGCAACAGCTCCACGACTGGAACCGGCCGACGCCGCCCTGCGATGCGACGCGCACCGTCGTCTCGCTGTTCGGCGCCCAGGTCGCGGCCCGGCCCGATGCGATCGCGCTGGCCCGGGGCGACGAACGCCTGAGCTATCGGGCGCTCGAGGCCCGCGCCACCCGGCTGGCGGCGCGTGTGCAGGCCGCGGGCGCCGCCCCGGGCACCACCGTCGGCGTGCTGCTCGACCAGTCGACGGCCTCGATCGTCGCGCTGCTCGCGGTGCTCAAGGCCGGCGCGGCCTACCTGCCGCTGCAGGCCCGGCTGCCGCACGAAGCGCTGGCCTTCCGCATGGACGACGCCGGGGCCCGGCTGCTGCTCGGCCCCGGGGGATGGCCCCACCCGCTGCCGGCCGGCGTGACCCTGCTGCACACCGAGGACACCGACGCCGCGCTGCCGCCGGCCCCGGTCGCGCTCGACGGCCATTCGCTGGCCTGCGTGCTCTACACCGCCGGCACGACCGGCGTGCCCAAGGGCACGGAGATCCTGCATCGCGCGATCCTGGCCGTGGGACCCGGCGACCTGGGCTTCCAGCCTGGGGCGGTGGTGCTGCACGCCGCCTTGCCTGGAATGGACGTGTCGACCGCCGAGATCTGGGGTCCGCTGCTCAACGGCGGCTGCTGCGTGGTGCACGACGAAGCCCCGCCCACCGGGCGCGGCCTGGCGCGCACGATCGCCGAGCACGGCGTGAGCGCCGCGTTCCTGCCCGGCACGGTGTTCAACCGGCTGGTCGACGAGGACCCGGCCTCGCTGCGCGGACTGCGCCAGCTGTTCGTCGGCGGCGAGCCGCTCTCGGTGCCGCATGTGCGGCGGGCGCTCGCGGCGCTGCCGGCGTTGCAGCTGGTCCAGGCCTACGGCTCGGCCGAATGCACGGCCATCGCCCTGACCCACACGGTGCCTGCCCGGCTGCCGGACGACACGGCCAGCCTGCCGATCGGACACCCCATCGCCGACACCACGGCCTACATCACCGGCCCCACGCTCGACCTGCTGCCGGCCGGCCTGGTCGGCGAGCTGTGCCTGGGCGGGCGCGGCGTGGCGCGCGGCTACATTGGCCGCCCCACGCTCACCGCCGAGCGTTTCGTCGCCGACCCCTTCGCCGCCGAAGGCCGGCTCTACCGCACCGGCGACCGCGCACGCCTGCGGCCCGACGGCAGCATCGAGTTCCGGGGCCGGCAGCCGGGCCCGGCCGCGGCGCTCGAGCCGCCGCGCGCGGTGGCTGCGCCGCCCGCGCCGCCCCGACAGCAGCAGCAACAGCAACCTCGCCCGAGCAGCAGCATCAGCCCGATGCCGAGCACGCGCCCCCTGCTGCAGCCCGAGCAGGCCCAGCTCGCCCAGCTCTGGGCCAGCGCGATCGGCCTGGACGTGAACGACATCCACAGCGGCGACAACTTCTTTGCGCTGGGCGGCCACTCGGTGCTGGCGATGCGCGTGATCCAGCAGGCCGAGGAACTGCTGGGCCTGCGCACCGAACCCAGCCGCTACCTCTCCGAAACCCTGGCCCAGCTGGCCGCGCGCCCGCGCCATGCCGCCGCACAGACCCCCGTGCGCCGCCTGCTCGCCCGGCTGCGCGCCCTGCCCTTCTGGAAACACTGATGCGGCTGATCGTCTCGCCCGTCGAGGCCTCCACTCCCGAGCCCTGCGAACTCTGGCGCTTCCCGCTGGACCAGTACCTGCCGGCCGCGGCCATCGCCACGCTCTCGCCCGACGAGATCGCACGCGCACGCCGTTTCGTGTTCGAGAAGGACCGGCACCACTTCATGGCGGCGCGGGCCGCGCTGCGCCAGCTGCTCGCGCAGCGCACCGGGCTGTCGCCCGCGGCGCTGGCGTTCACGGCCGGCCCCTTCGGCAAGCCGACACTGGCCACGGCCCCCGGGCTGCACTTCAACCTGAGCCACAGCGGCGCGACCGGCGTGCTCGCGCTGTCGGAGCGCCAGCACATGGGCATCGACGTCGAGCTGCTGCGGCCGATGCCCGACGCCATCACGCTGGCCAATGCCTACTTCGCGCCCGCCGAACGCTCGGCGATCGCGGCCATCGACGACACGACCGTTCGCGATGCGGCCTTCCTGCGCTGCTGGACCCGCAAGGAGGCCAGCCTCAAGGCGATCGGCATCGGGCTGCACCTGGCCACCGCCGGCTTCGAGGTGGGCACCGGGACCGACGAGCGGGCGGTCGAGATCGCGACCACCGACGGCGTCGAGCGGATCTGGCTGCAGCCGCTCGCGCTCGGCGAGGGCCTGGTCGCCTCGCTCGCGCTGCGCCTCGGTCAGGGACCGTCGCCCGGCCGGCGCCCCGCGTCCGCGCTCGCGTCCTGCAGCTGAGCCTGCACGGCGCGCCGGAGGTGCGCCGCTAAAATCGGGGGCTCCACAGCCTCTGGACAGATGCCATGAACCGCTGCCACCGCCCCCCGAAGAAGCCCCCCGCCCTCTACGCCGCCCTGACCCTGGCGTGCGCGCTGGCGGCCGGCCTCGGTGCCGCGTCGCAGGCGCTGGCGCAGGACGCGCTCGAAGGGCAGGTGCAGAACGAGGCCACCAAGGGCGGCCGTCATTTCCCCGAAGGCACGCTGCGCGGCAAGCTCACGGTGGTGGCCGCGCCCGAGATCCGCCTCGACGGCCAGCCCGATCGGCTGTCGCCCGGCGCGCGCATCCGCAGCGCCCAGAACATGGTGGTCACGACCGGCGCCATCACCGGCCAGGACCTGCTGGTCAACTACACCCGCGATGCCGCCGGGCTGGTGCGCGAGGTGTGGATCCTCACGCCGACCGAGGCCAGCGTCGCGCGCGCCTCGGTCGAACGGCCCTTCCTGAACTTCTGGCCCTTCGTGGCGGCGAGCCAACCGCGCGACGACGGCAAGACGCCCTTCGACCAGTTGCCGAAGTTCGGCGAATAGCCTGGTCCCACGACGGCGCCCGACACGCCTTTTACTTCCTCTTTCCGCCCGCGCCACCGGCGCGCCGGCCGCTTTCCCCGATGGCCCGCCATCCCCCCACGCCATGAGCAAAAAAGTCTTTATCAAAACCTTCGGTTGCCAAATGAACGAGTACGACTCGGACAAGATGACCGACGTGCTGAACGCCGCCCAAGGCTACGAGCCCACGCAGGACATCGAGCAGGCCGACCTGATCCTGTTCAACACCTGCTCGGTGCGCGAGAAGGCGCAGGAAAAAGTCTTCAGCGACCTGGGCCGCGTCAAGCACCTCAAGGCCAAGGGCGTAAAGATCGGCGTGGGCGGCTGCGTGGCCAGCCAGGAAGGCGCGGCCATCATCGCGCGCGCGCCCTACGTCGACATCGTGTTCGGCCCGCAGACGCTGCACCGCCTGCCCGAGATGCTGGCCCAGCGCGAGATGCAGGGCAAGCCGCAGGTCGACATCAGCTTCCCCGAGATCGAGAAGTTCGACCACCTGCCGCCGGCGCGCGTCGAGGGCGTGACCGCCTTCGTCTCGATCATGGAAGGCTGCTCCAAGTACTGCAGCTACTGCGTGGTGCCCTACACCCGCGGCGAGGAGGTCAACCGGCCGCTCGACGACGTGCTGGTCGAGATCGCCGGCCTGGCCGACCAGGGCGTGCGCGAGATCACGCTGCTGGGGCAGAACGTGAACGCCTACCGCGGCACGATGGGCGGCACCTCGGAGATCGCCGATTTCGCGCTCCTGATCGAGTACGTGGCCGAGATCCCCGGCATCGAGCGCATCCGCTACACCACCAGCCACCCCAACGAGTTCACGCCACGGCTGATCGAGGCCTATGCCAAGGTGCCGCAGCTGGTGAGCCACCTGCACCTGCCAGTGCAGCACGGCAGCGACCGGATCCTGATGGCGATGAAGCGCGGCTACACCGCCATGGAATACAAGAGCACGGTGCGCAAGCTGCGCGCGATCCGGCCCGAGCTCGCGCTCAGCAGCGACTTCATCGTCGGCTTCCCCGGCGAGACCGACGAGGACTTCGCGAAGATGATGAAGCTGATCATCGACCTCGACTTCGACGCCAGCTTCAGCTTCATCTTCAGCCCGCGTCCCGGCACACCGGCCGCGGCCCTGCACGACGACACGCCGCACGAGGTCAAGCTGGCGCGCCTGCACGAGCTGCAGGCCGTGATCGACCGCAACGTCAAGCGCTTCGGCACCGCGCTGGTCGGCACCACGCAGCGCGTGCTGGTCGAAGGCGCCTCGCGCCGCGACGCGAACGAGCTCATGGGCCGCACCGACTGCAACCGGGTGGTGAACTTCGAGGGCGACGCCCGCCTGGTCGGCCAGATGATCGACCTGGACATCACGCGCTCGCTGGCCTACACGCTGCGCGGCGAGGTGCCGACCCGCGAACGCGCGGGCACGGCGGCCGCCACGGCATCGCTGGCCCTCTGATGACGCCGCTGAAATCCGCCCGCGGCTCGTTCCAGCAACTGCTGCTGTTCGCCTTTTTGCTGATCACCGCGCTGCTGGTGGGCGTCGCGCTGCGCTCGGTGTTCCAGTACGACGCGCTGATGACCCAGAGCCGCAACGCGGCCTCGCGCGCGCTGGCGCTCTCGGGCGCGGCGCAGTCGCTGGCCGAGCGCAGCGCCGCCATGGAACGCGCCGGCCGCCAGTCGCTGGTGCTCAACGACGGCGTGCTGCGCCGGCGCTTCGAGGACGCGGCGCGCGATGCGCAGAACGTGCTGACCCGGCTGGCCGACAACGGCGTGCCGCGCAGCTCGATCGACGCCTGGCGCATGCAGCTCGACGCCATGGAGCGCCTGCTGGCCGGCCCGGCCGAGACCGCGCTGGCGCGCGAGAGCACGCTGGCGATGCAATTCCGCGACCTCGATGCGGTGAACACCGACATCGCCCAGCAGGCGCAGACCCAGATCGAGGCGCAGAACACCGCGCTGTCGACCCGCATCGAGGACGCCCGCACCCGCCTGATGCGCCAGGTGCTGGCGGCCAGCGCGCTGGCGGTGGCGCTGGCGCTGGCCTTCGGCGTCTGGCTGGCACGGCCCTTCAAGCGGCTGGAGCGCGCGATCGTCGGCCTGGGCGAGAACCGGCTCGACGTGCCGATCGACATCCGCGGCCCGGCCGACGTGCGGCGCGTGTCGCAGCAGCTCGAGTGGCTGCGGCTGCGGCTGACCGAGCTGGATGCCGACAAGGCACGCTTCCTGCGTCATGTGTCGCATGAACTCAAGACGCCGCTGGCCGCGCTGCGCGAAGGCATCTCGCTGCTGGAGGATGGCGTGACCGGCGCGCTCAACCCGGCGCAGCGCGAGGTCGCGCAGATCCTGCAGCAGAACGCGATCTCGCTGCAGGGCCAGATCGAGGCGCTGCTGCGCTTCAACGCGGCCGCCTTCGAGGCGCGCGACCTGCACCGCGAGCGCACCGCGCTGCTGCCGCTGATCGAGGAACAGGTCGAGGCGCAGCGCCTGCAGTGGCAGGCCCACGGGCTGCAGGTGCGGGTCGAGGGCGAGCCGCTGTCGATCACGGTCGACCCGGCCAAGCTGGGCACCGCGGTGGCCAACCTGCTGTCGAACGCGATCCGCTTCTCGGCCAGCGGCGGCACCATCCAGGTCGAGGTCTCCAGCACCAGCGACACCGCCCGCATCGACATCGCGGACGCCGGGCCGGGCATCGCCGAGGGCGACCGCGACCGGATCTTCGAGCCCTTCTACCGCGGCGAACGCCAGCCCGAGCACACGGTGAAAGGCACCGGTATCGGCTTGTCGATCGTGCAGGAGTACATTGGTGCCCACGGCGGCCGCATCGCCTTGCTGCCGGGCGGACCCGGCGCGCGCTTCCGCATCGAGCTGCCCCGCTCCGTCTGAGCCGCCCCCGCCCTCTCGCTTTTTTCCAGAACACAAGCCCGCACCCCGCGTTTTCCGAACCATGTCTTTTTCGTTCGTCCGCCGCGCTGCCCTGACCTCGGCGATCTGCTCGTCGATGGCCCTGGCGGCCTGCGTCACGCCACCGCGCTCGGCCCCTCCCGCGCCGCCCGTGCTGGCCCCGGCCCCCGCACCGGTGATCCAGGTGAGGCCGGTCGAGGCCGAGCCCATCGCCCCCGCCACCCAGCCCGCGCTGGCCTTCACGCCGCGCGGCACGCCGCCCGTCGACGCCATGCTGGCCTATGCCGACAAGCTGCGCCCGCTGGGCACGCCCGAGCTGGCGACCGAGATCGCGCGCCTGGGCGACCCCGGCGACGCGCCCGTCGTGCAGATGCAGCTGGCGCTGGTGCTGGCCCAGACCCGGGTGCCGGCCGACCTGGCCCGCTCGCTCGGGCTGCTGCAACGCGTGATCGCCAACCCCACGGCCGACGCGCAGCCGCTGCAGCCGCTGGCGCGCGTGCTGGCGGCGCGCTACCTGGAACAGCGCAAGGTCGAGGACGAACGCGACCGGCAGGCCCAGCAGGCGCGCGACGCGCAGCGCCGCATCGACCAGCTCAACGACCGCATCGAGGCGCTGCGCGCCATCGAGCGCAGCTTCGCGCGGCCCGCCAGCGCGCCCGCGCCGCACACCAATGGCGGCAAGCCCGCCACCACGCCTGCACCATGAGCGAATCCAAGCCGACCGACGTGCACGCCAAGGGCGCCCGCCTGCTGGTGGTCGACGACGACCCCGACCTGCTGCGCCTGCTCTCGATGCGGCTGAACTCCGCCGGCTACCAGGTGACCGCGGTGACCTCGGCCGAATCGGCGCTCACCCAGCTCGAGATCGAGCATCCGCAGCTGGTGCTCAGCGACGTGCGGCTGCCCGGGCGCGACGGGCTCGCGCTGTTCGACGAGATCCGCAAGCACCACCCCACGCTGCCGGTGATCCTGCTGACCGCGCACGGCACCATCCCCGACGCGGTCGAGGCCACGGCCCGCGGCGTGTTCACCTACCTGACCAAGCCCTACGACGCGCGCGAGCTGCTCGAGAAGATCAGCCAGGCGCTGGCGCTGGGCGCGCCCTCGGCCGCGCCCAGCAGCGGCGGCGACGAAAGCTGGCGTTCCGAGATCGTGAGCCGCAGCAGCCGCATGGCCGAAGTGCTGGCCGAGGCCCGCATGATCGCCAAGTCCGACGCCAGCGTGCTGCTGCGCGGCGACAGCGGCGCGGGCAAGGAAGTGCTCGCGCGCGCCATCCACAAGGCCAGCGCACGCGCCGACAAGCCCTTCGTGGCGGTCAACTGCGGCGCCATCCCCGAGGCCCTGCTTGAGTCCGAGCTGTTCGGCCACATGAAGGGCGCCTTCACCGACGCCCACGCCAACCACAAGGGCCTGTTCCAGCAGGCCGACGGCGGCACGCTGCTGCTCGACGAGATCGGCGACATGCCGCCTGCGCTGCAGGTCAAGCTGCTGCGCGTGCTGCAGGAGCATGCGGTGCGGCCGGTGGGCGCGGCCCAGTCGATCGCGGTCGACGTGCGCATCGTCTCGGCGACCCACCGCGACCTCGACGCGGCCATGGAAGCCGGCCAGTTCCGCGAAGACCTCTACTACCGCCTCAACGTGGTGACGCTCACGCTGCCGCCGCTGTCGGCGCGGCGCGAGGACATCCCGCTCCTGGCCAACCACTTCCTGCAGCGCCTGTCGACCAAGTACGGCAAGCGGCTGTCGGGCTTCGCGCCCGAGGCGCTCAAGGCCCTGACCACCGCTTCCTGGCCCGGCAACGTGCGCCAGCTGTTCAACGTGGTCGAGCAGGTCTGCGCGCTCTCGAGTTCGCCGCTGATCCCGCTGGCGCTGGTGCAGCGCGCGCTGCGCGTGCCCAGCGTGGAAGTGCAGACCTATGCCGACGCCAAGCAGCGCTTCGAGCGCGACTACCTGGTGGGCCTGCTCAAGCTGACCGACGGCAACGTGGCCGACGCCGCGCGCCTGGCCGACCGCAACCGCACCGAGTTCTACCGGCTGCTGCAGAAGCACGAACTCACGCCCGGCCACTTCAAGGCCGACACGCCGCCGGCCGGGGGCGCCGAGCCTGTCGCTGACGAGCGACGCAAGTAAGTCGTTGATTTTGCTGGGCTTTGGCCCAGCCCCCCGCTTGGCTGTCGGGGTTTGGCGACAAAAAGAGGGCTTTTCAGGCCATCCGCGCCGTCAAAAGGCCGCCACAGCCGGCCGAGCGCCCGCAAGTCGCTGATTTCATTGGGGTTTTCCATGCTGGCACGGGCTTTGCCCTAGTACTCGCATGACAGCCCTCTCCAGCCCCTCTTTTGCACTGCGCCCGCAGCGTGACAGCCTGCGTTCCAAGCAGTCTTCCCTCTCGCGCAGCCGTGCCGCCGGTGTTTCGACGCCGGGTTACGACGGCCTGGGTGGTACCGCTGCCGACAGCGTCTTCAAGCGCTTTCCGGCAATTGGCGACACGCCTTCCCTTTCCAAGCAACGTGGGTGAGCCGCACATGAAGCCCAACGATTTCTCCCAATTGAACGTTCTCGCCAACGAAGTCGAGCTGCGCCAGCGCAGCACGCTGCGCGAAGACCGCCACCCGAACGCCGTGACCGCCCCGCCGGTCAACCGCGGCTCGATGGCGCCGCGTCCGTGGCGCGGTTTCTGGAACAGCATCGGCACCGCCATGCTGGTCAAGCTCGGCGCCGGCGGCACCACCGCCCGCGAGCAGGCCAAGGAACTCGGCCCCGAACAACCCTGGCAGCGCGCCGCCAAGCAGCGCCGCCTGGCCTTCATGCTGCTGGCGCTGGTCAGCACCGCGATCGCCTCGACGCTGTTCGCCGGCGTCCAGCCCGACTACGACAACGTCTGGCTCGAATACGGCCAGATCGGCCTCTACGGCCTGCTCTCGGGCTGGGTCGTGACCGGCTTCGTGACCGCGCTCATGGGCTTCTACGTCTCGGTGCGCGGCGACAAGCACGCGCTCTCGGCCAAGCAGGTCGTGGACCATCCGATGAACCCGGAAGCCCGCACGGCGATCATCATGCCGATCTGCAACGAGGACGTGGCCACGGTGTTCGCCGGCCTGCGCGCCACCTGCGAATCGGTGGCCGCCACCGGCCACGCCAAGCAGTTCGACGTGTTCGTGCTGTCCGACAGCTACACCCCCGAGACCGCCGCCGCCGAGCGCGCCGCCTGGGAAGACCTGCGCGCCGCGCTGGCCGAAAGCCCGAACCAGCCGCAGGTCGAGGTCTACTACCGCCTGCGCACCCGCCGCACGCACCGCAAGGCCGGCAACGTGGCGGACTTCTGCCGCCGCTGGGGCAAGGACTACCGCTACATGGTCGTGCTCGACGCCGATTCGGTGATGAGCGGCGACTGCCTGACCTCGATGGTCAAGCTGATGGAAGCCAACCCGACCGCCGGCATCATCCAGACCGCGACGCAGGCCATCGGCCACGTCACGCTGCATGCACGTGCCCAACAATTCGCCTCCCGCGTGACGGGCCGCCTGTTCACGCTGGGCATGCAGTTCTGGCAACTGGGCGAATCGCATTACTGGGGCCACAACGCGATCATCCGCGTCAAGCCCTTCATGGACCACTGCGCGCTGGCGCCGATCGAAGGCACCGGCGGCATGTCGGGCGGCATCATGTCGCACGACTTCGTCGAAGCCGCGCTGATGCGCCGCGCCGGCTACCACGTGTGGCTGGTGTCCGACCTGGTCGGCAGCTACGAGCAGCAACCGCCAGACCTGCTGTCCGAACTGCAGCGCGACCGCCGCTGGTGCCAGGGCAACCTGCAGAACGCCCGCCTGATGGCCGAACCCGGCATTCACCCGGTGCACCGCGCGATGTTCGTGACCGGCACCATGGCCTATGTCTCGGCCCCCCTGTGGCTGGCCTTCCTGACCCTGGGCACGGCCCTGTGGCTCAGCGGCTCGAGCATCGTGTCGAGCTGGAACGTGCTGCCGATGGAACTCGCCGGCCTGTGGATCTGGACGCTGGCCCTGCTGTTCCTGCCGCGCCTGCTGGGCATCGCCGCCGTGCTGATGCGCGGCGAGCAACGCCAGTACGGCGGCGTCTGGGGCCTGGCCAAGAGCTCGATGCTCGAGAGCGGCCTGGCGATCGTGCAGGCACCGGTCCGGATGCTGGCCCACTCGCTGTTCGTGCTGGTCGCCCTCACCGGCGTCAAGCTGAACTGGAAGTCGCCCCCGCGTGAAGCCGCTGCCGTGCCGTGGCGCATCGCCTTCTCGCAGCTGGCGCCGATGACCGCGATCATCGCCCTGCTGGCCGTCGGCATCGCGCTGATCGACCCGAGCGCGCTGATCTGGCTGATGCCCGTGGGCCTGCCGCTGCTGCTGGCGATCCCGCTGACCGTGCTGACCAGCCAGATCGCGCTGGGCACCACGCTGCGCGACCGCGGCTTCCTGCTGATCCCCGAGGAATCGCGTTCGCCGGCCGTGCTGCGCCGCGCCTGGATGCATGCGATCCGCCTGGCGCGTCCGGCGGCGCTGGCCACCGCCTGAGCGTCCCGCCTCCGCGACACGAAGCCGACCTCCGGGTCGGCTTTTTTCATGGTGCCGAAGAAGGCCCCCATTGGGCCAGCGCAAACGAAGAAGCCCGCCGGGGCAGACCCCGGCGGGCTTCGATCGTTGGGAAAGTGCGCTTTCTCAGAAGGGCAGCTTGGGACCGCCCGCCCCGCCCATGCCCTTCATGCCGCCCATCTTCTTCATCATCTTCATCAGGCCGCCGCCCTTCATCTTCTTCATCATCCCCTGCATCTGCTCGAACTCGTTGAGCAGGCGGTTGACTTCCTGGACCTGCACGCCCGCGCCGGCCGCGATGCGGCGCTTGCGCGTGGCCTTGAGCAGCTCGGGCTTGCGGCGCTCCAGCGGCGTCATGCTCTGGATGATCCCTTCCTTGCGCCGGATGTCGCGCTCGGCGCGGGTCATGTCGGCCTCGGTGGCCTTGGCCGCCATCTGCTGCGGCAGCTTGTCCATGATGCTGGAGAGCCCGCCCATCTGCTTCATCTGCTGCAGCTGCGACAGGAAGTCGTTGAGGTCGAAGCCCGCGCCGCTCTTGACCTTGGCCGCGAGCTTCTGCGCTGCCGCCACGTCGACGCCGGCCGTGACCTGCTCGACCAGCGCGACGATGTCGCCCATGCCCAGGATCCGGCCTGCATGGCGTTCGGCGTCGAACACCTCGAGGCCGTCGATCTTCTCGCTGGTGCCGGCGAACTTGATCGGCACGCCCGTGACCTGCCGCACCGACAGCGCCGCGCCGCCGCGCGAATCGCCGTCGGTCTTGGTCAGGATGATGCCGGTCAGCGGCAGCGCGTCCTTGAAGGCCTTGGCGGTGTTGATCGCGTCCTGGCCCTGCATCGCGTCGACCACGAACAGGGTCTCGACCGGCTTCAGTTCGGCGTGGAGCTCCTTGATCTCCTTCATCAGCACCTCGTCGATCGCCAGCCGGCCGGCCGTGTCGACCAGCAGCACGTCGAAGAAGTGGCGGCGCGCATGGTCGATGGCGGCGCGCGCGATGTCGATGGGCTTCTGGTCGGCGGTGCTCGGGAACCACTCGGCGCCGGCCTGCTTCGTGACCGTCTTGAGCTGCTCGATGGCGGCCGGCCGGTAGACGTCGCCCGAGACCGTGAGCACCTTCTTCTTGCGCTTCTCGATCAGGTGCTTGGCCAGCTTGGCGGTGGTGGTGGTCTTGCCCGCGCCCTGCAGGCCGGCCATCAGGATCACCGCCGGCGGCTGGGCCGCGAGGTTGATGTCGGACACGCCCTCGCCCATGGTGGCGGCGAGTTCGCGGTTGACGATGCCGACCAGCGCCTGGCCCGGCTTGAGCGAACCCAGCACCTCCTGGCCCAGCGCCTTTTCCTTCACGCGGGCGACGAAGTCGCGCACCACGGGCAGCGCCACGTCGGCCTCGAGCAGCGCCATGCGCACCTCGCGCAGCATGTCCTGCACGTTGCTCTCGGTGATGCGCGCCTGGCCGCTCATCGTCTTGACGAGGCGGGAGAATTTTTCGGAAAGGGCGGTGGCCATGAAGGAAAGTACCTGGTTCTCCGCTCGCGGCGAAGCTGTGAAAAGTCGTGACCCGAAGCCCGGTCGCGGCCGCTCCCCTGCACCAACGATCGCGGGTGCGGCCGGGCCGTTCCGCATCATGGGCCCTGTGTAGGGGCTGGCGCGGCGTCACGCAGAACGGACGCCTGGGGGAGATAAACTGACCCCATGATTTTAGCGATCCCCTCCCCACTCGGCGTGGCGCTGGGCATCGCAACCGCCGCCGCCTACGGGCTGACGGCGGCCGCTGCCTCCCGGCTCAACCGCCAGGCCACCCAATCCGCGCTCGGGCTGGCGTGGCTGCTGCATGGTTTGGCGCTGGCCGTCGGCCTGGTCAGCGCCGTGCCGCGCTTCGGCTTCGCGCCGGCGCTGTCGGTCATGGCCTGGCTGGTGCTCACCGTGTACGCGGTCGAGAGCCGCATGTTCCCGCAGCTCACGGTGCGCCGCGTGCTGGCCGCGCTGGGCGCCGTGGTGGTGCTGCTGGCCGTGCTGTTCCCCGGCACGCCGCTGCATGTGGCGGCCTCGCCCTGGCTGCCGCTGCACCTGGCGCTGGGCATCGCCTCCTATGGATTGTTCGGCGCGGCCGTGGTGCACGCCTGGCTCACGACCCGCGCCGAGAAGCAGATCCGCATGGCCACCGCGCCGCAGGCCGAGGTGCCGCTGCTGACGCTCGAACGCCTGACCTTCCGTTTCGTGACCGCGGGCTTCGTGCTGTTGTCGGCCACCTTGCTGGCCGGCCTGCTGTTCAGCGAGACGCTCTACGGCGCGGTCGGCCGCGCCTGGAAGTGGGACCACAAGTCGACCTTCTCGGTGCTGGCCTGGCTCACCTTCGCGGTGCTGCTGGTCGGCCGGGCGCGCTTCGGCTGGCGCGGCCGCACCGCGCGGCGCGTGCTCTACGCCGGCGCCGCGCTGCTGCTGCTGGCCTACGTGGGCTCGCGCTTCGTGCTCGAGGTGCTGCTGAACCGGGGAGCCATCGCATGAAGTACCTGCTGGTGCTGCTGGTCGTCGCGATCGGCATCTGGGCCTGGCGGCAAGGCCGGCGCGAGGAGATGCGCGAGAAGCGCGCCGCCGCGCCCAAGAAGCCGGCCGCACCGGCCGTCGGGCCGCCGCAAGCCATGGTGCGCTGCGCGCACTGCGGCCTGCACCTGCCCGCCACCGATGCGCTGCCGGGCCCGGGCGGGGTCTACTGCAGCGTCGACCACCGCCGCGCCGGCGCCGGCTGACCCGCGGCGCGATGGCCCCCTTCATCTGGTCCCGCGGCGAGCCTGCGACCGATTGGGCCGAGCTCGAACCGCTGGCCGACCGCGACACCGCGCTGCATCGGCTGTGGCGCGGCTTCATGACCGCGCGCTGCTTCGTCGCGATGGTGCTGCTGCTGCTGCAGCTGCTGGCCTACGCCCTCGGCCAGACGGTGCACACGGTGGCGGCCCTGATCTCGGCCGGCTACCTGGTCGCCACGCTGCTGAGCGCGCGCTTCGCGCCCTTCCACCTGCCGCTGCGCAGCTTCGGCATCGCCTGGGGCACGACCATCGCGATCGACCTGGCCGCCTTCACCGCGCTGCAGCTGCTGCAGATCGGCAGCATCAACTACACGCCGCTGTTCGCGCTGCCGGTGCTGATGGGCGCCGTGCTGGGCACGCTGATCGTCGGGCTGGGCACCACCGCCGCGGTCACCTTGCTGCTGCTGGCCGATGCCGGCTGGCGCTGGCTCGACATGAGCGGCGACGTCAGCCCGCGTTTCGTGCAGGCCGCGCTGACCGGCACCGGCCTGTTCGTGGTGGCGCTGCTGGCCAACGAACTGTCGCGCCGGCTGGCGCGCGAGGTCACGCTGGCGCAGCGCGGGCGCAGCGCCGCCCAGATGCACGCCCAGGTCAACGACCTGGTGATCGAGACGCTCAGCGAAGGCGTGCTGGTGATCGGTGCCGACGGCCGGGTGCACGCGGCCAATCCCGCGGCCGACGCGATCCTCGGCCAGGGCCTGGCCTCGATGGTGCTGCCCTTCGCGCTGGGCACGCAGCCCGCCTGGCGGCCGCTCGCGGCGGTGGCCGAACAGACCTTCAGCCGGCAGGCCGCGCAGATGCGCGAACTGCCGGTGGCCCAGGCCCAGGGCGCGGCGCGCGAGGTGCGCGTGCGCACCCGCCTGACGCCCGCCACCGAGGGCCGCGCCGACGGCCTCTGCGTGATGTTCCTGCAGGACCTGCGCGAGCTCGAGGCCCGCATCCGCACCGAGAAGCTGGCCGCCATGGGCCGCATGTCGGCGGCGGTGGCGCACGAGATCCGCAACCCGCTGGCCGCCATCACCCAGGCCGGCGCACTGCTCAGCGAGGACCTGACCGACCCCGCGCACCGCCGCCTGATCGCGATGGTCGAGCAGAACGCGCAACGGCTCTCGCGCATCGTCGACGACGTGCTCGACGTCGCCCGCGTGCGCCAGCAGCGCGTGCTGCCGCTGGGCGAGCAGTTCGCGCTCGACCCGACGGTGCGCACCATCGCCGAGGAATGGGTGCGCCAGACCCGGCGCCACGGCGTGCTGCTGATGCTCGAGGCCGGCGGCAGCGACGTGAGCTTCGACATCGAGCACCTGCGCCGCATCCTGGTGAACCTGCTCGACAACGCGGCGCGCTACGCGGGCGAGCGCGAAGGCTCGATCCAGCTGACGACCCGGCGCAACGCCAAGGGCCGCGCGGGCCTGCAGGTCTGGAGCGACGGCGCCCCGCTGGAGCCGGCCGTGCAGCGCCACCTGTTCGAACCCTTCTTCTCGTCCGAGAGCCGCTCGAGCGGCCTCGGCCTCTTTCTCTGTCGCGAGCTCTGCGAACGCCACGGCGCCACCATCGGCTACGAGCGGCGCGCCGTCTCGCCGACCGGGCCGGAGGGCAATGCCTTCTTCGTGAGCTTCATGCAAGCCGAAGGGCGACTGACACAATAGCCCCGTGAGTTCCAACCATCCCCCCGCCGCGCGCACGGCGCAGATCCTGGTCGTCGACGATGAGCCCGACCTGCGCACGCTCTACGAGCTCACCTTGCTGCGCGAGGGCTACCGCGTCGAGGCCGCCGGCAGCGTGGCCGAGGCCTGGCAGCATCTGGAAGGCCAGCGCTTCGATGCGGTGATCACCGACATGCGGCTGCCCGACGGGCTGGGCATGGAGATCCTGCAACGCATCCAGCGCGAGCAGCGCGGCGAGCGCTGCGTGGTCATGACGGCCTACGGCTCGGCCGAGAACGCCGTCGAGGCGCTGAAGGCCGGGGCCTTCGACTACCTCACCAAGCCGGTGGACCTCAAGCAGTTCCGCGCCGTGGTCGCTTCGGCGGTGCAGCCCCCGGCCGTGCCCGCGCGCGCGGTGCCCGCCGCACCATCGGGCCGCGCCGAGGCGGTCGGCGGCAGCGGCACGGCCGCGCTCGATCGCCTGGTCGGCGATTCGGAACCGATGCGCCTGGTCAAGTCGCGCATCGCCAAGGTGGCGCGCGGCATGGCGCCGGTGCTGGTGCGCGGCGAATCGGGCACCGGCAAGGAGCTGGTCGCGCGCGCGGTGCATGCCTGCAGCCAGCGCAGCGAAGGCCCCTTCGTCGCCGTCAACTGCGGCGCGATTCCCGAGAACCTGCTCGAGGCCGAGTTCTTCGGCGCACGCAAGGGCTCCTACACCGGCTCGTCGCAGGACCGCGACGGCTACTTCCAGGCGGCGCGCGGCGGCACCCTGTTCCTCGACGAGATCGGCGACCTGCCGCTGGCCATGCAGTCCAAGCTGCTGCGCGCGATCCAGGAACGCAGCGTGCGGCCGATCGGCTCGACGCAGGAAGACGCGGTCGACGTGCGCATCGTGAGCGCCACCCACAAGGACCTGCAGGCCGAGGTCCAGGGCGGCCGCTTCCGGCAGGACCTGTTCTACCGGCTCAACGTGATCGAGATCGCGGTGCCGGCCCTGCGCGACCGGCGCGAGGACCTGCCGCTGCTGTGCGCCGCGCTGCTGGCCCGCATCGCCCGCGACGCCGGCATGAGCGTGCCCGTGCTCTCGCCGGAAGTGGTCGACCGCCTGACGGCCCATCCGCTGCAGGGCAATGTGCGCGAGCTCGAGAACCTGCTGCACCGCGCGGTCGCACTGAACGACGGCGACGAGCTGCACTTGGACTTCGAGGCCAGCGGCGCGGCGCCGCTCGAACGTCCGGCCGCCGCGGCGCTGCCGGTGGCCGCCACGCCGCAGGCCCCGCCAGCGGCCGTGCCGCCCGCCGTGCCGCCGGACCTGCAGACCTACCTCGACCAGCAGGAGCGCGAGATCCTGGTGCGCGCGCTGCGCGAAAGCGGCTTCAACCGCACCGCCGCGGCCGCGCGCCTGGGCCTGAGCCTGCGCCAGATCCGCTACCGCATCGCGCGCCTGGGCATCAGCACCCCGGGTGGCGAGGAAAGCGCGGGTGCCGGCGATGAAGGATGAGGCCGACGCACTGTGGCAGGCGGGCTGGTACCGCTTCGCCCGGGCGATGCCCTCGCCCAACTTCGGCGCGCGGCCCGAGAGCGCGCAGATCGACCTGATCGTGCTGCACTCCATCAGCCTGCCGCCCGGCCGCTACGGCGGCGACGAGGTGCAGCAGTTGTTCACCAACCAGCTCGACTGGGATGCGCACCCCTATTTCCAGCAGATCCGCGGCACCCAGGTGTCGGCGCACTTCTATGTGCGGCGCAATGGCGAGCTCTGGCAGTTCGTGAGCTGCGACGCGCGCGCCTGGCATGCGGGCCCCTCGGCCTGGCGCGGCCGGAGCAACTGCAACGACGACTCGATCGGCATCGAGCTCGAAGGCCTGGAAGGCGAACGCTTCGAGGACGCGCAATACGAGACGCTGGCCAGCCTCTGCCCGGCGATCGCGCAGCACTACGCGATCGCCTTCGTGGCCGGGCACGAGCACGTCGCACCGGGCCGCAAGATCGATCCGGGCCCGGGCTTCACCTGGCCGCGGCTGCAGGCCGACACCGGCTGGCCGGCCGCGATGTTCCCTGCGGGCACAGTGGGGCGCTAAAGATTTTCAATCGCTCGGGCATCGGCGATGCCCTGCGACTCGCGCCGGACTGCGCATGCTTTGCAGGACGCGCGGCCCAGTAACCACGGGGCCTGCAAGCCCAAAAGCGCCGGAAAGCGGCGTGGTTGCTGGCTTCGTGCAAACTGATCCAGTAACCATGCCGCATGGCACGCGCCTCAGCCGCGAAGCACGCACTTCCACCTGCATTGAAGTCCGTGAAAAACACTACATCTAGTGATTGTGGGCACCCCACACACTAGATATAGTGTGCCTGCCCGCTCCAACGGCCACGAACGCAGCGTGGCCCCGACGGCCGAACGCCGAGCCGCCTCGCCGTTCCCCCAACAAGAAATCGCCAAACAGAGGACCGCATGCAAACAGCCCTGAACACACCGTCCGCCGCCCGCGCCAACGTGCCGCAGCAGAACGCCGGCGCCCGCGACACCGCAGGCACGCCCACCAACGAAGCGCTCACGCACTACCAGATCATCCGCCGCAACGGCGCGGTCGTGCCCTTCGAGCCCAACAAGATCGCCATCGCGCTGATGAAGGCCTTCCTGGCCGTGCACGGCACGCAGGGTGCGGCCTCGGCCAGCGTGCGCGAGACCGTCGACACGCTGACGCAGTCGGTGGTGCGCGCCATGGTGCGCTCGCGCCCGAGCGGCGGCACCTTCCACATCGAAGACGTGCAGGACGCGGTCGAGCTGGGCCTGATGCGCGGCGGCCACCATGAAATCGCACGCGCCTACGTGCTCTACCGCGAACGCCGTTCACAGGAACGCACCAAGCAGGGCGAACAGGACGCGCCGGCCGCGCCCGCGCTGCACGTGCTCGAACGCGGCGAGCGCGTCGCGCTCGACCTGAACGAACTCAAGGGCCTGATCGAGTCCGCCTGCGAAGGCCTGGGCGACACCATCACCGCCGCGCCGATCCAGGCCGAGACGATGCGCAACCTGTACGACGGCGTGCCGCTCGACGAGGTCTACAAGGCCTCGATCCTGGCCGCCCGCACGCTGATCGAGAAGGACCCGGATTACACCTTCGCCACCGCGCGACTGCTGCTGCACACGATCTTCAAGGAGATCATCGGCCGCGAAGTGATGCCGGCCGAACGCTCGCAGGCCTACGTCGACTACTTCCCGCAGTTCATCAAGAAGGGCGTCGACAACGAGCTGCTCGACGAGAAGCTGCTGCAGTTCGACCTGCCGCGCCTGGGCGCCGCCCTCAAGGCCGAACGCGACCTGCAGTTCGACTACCTCGGCCTGCAGACCCTGTACGACCGCTACTTCCTGCACGTGCGCAAGACCCGCATCGAGCTGCCGCAGGCCTTCTTCATGCGCGTGGCCATGGGCCTGTCGCTGGGCGAGATCGACCGCGAAGCGCGCGCCATCGAGTTCTACGAAGTGCTGTCGTCCTTCGACTTCATGTCGAGCACGCCCACGCTGTTCAACGCCGGCACGCTGCGCTCGCAGCTGTCGAGCTGCTACCTGACGACCGTGCCCGACGACCTGGACGGCATCTACGAGTCGATCAAGGAGAACGCGCTGCTGTCGAAGTTCGCCGGCGGCCTGGGCAACGACTGGACCCGCGTGCGCGCGCTGGGCAGCCACATCAAGGGCACCAACGGCGAGTCGCAGGGCGTGGTGCCCTTCCTCAAGGTGGTGAACGACACGGCCGTGGCCGTGAACCAGGGCGGCAAGCGCAAGGGCGCGGTCTGCACTTATCTGGAAACCTGGCACCTCGACATCGAGGAGTTCCTGGAGCTGCGCAAGAACACCGGCGACGACCGCCGCCGCACGCACGACATGAACACCGCCAACTGGATCCCCGACCTGTTCATGCGCCGCGTGATGGAAAAGGGCACCTGGACGCTGTTCTCGCCCAACAACGTGCCCGACCTGCACGACCTGTTCGGCGCCGAGTTCGAGCGCGCCTACGTCGCCTACGAAGAGAAGGCGCAGCGCGGCGAGATCAAGCCCTCGCGCACCCTGCCGGCGGCCGACCTGTGGCGCAAGATGCTCACGATGCTGTTCGAGACCGGCCATCCCTGGATCACCTTCAAGGACGCCTGCAACGTGCGCTCGCCGCAGCAGCACGCCGGCGTCGTGCACTCGTCGAACCTCTGCACCGAGATCACGCTGAACACCAGCGACACCGAAACCGCGGTCTGCAACCTCGGCTCGGTCAACCTGCTGCAGCATCTGAAGGACGGCAAGGTCGACCAGGCCAAGCTCAAGAAGACGATCTCGACGGCAATGCGCATGCTCGACAACGTGATCGACATCAACTACTACGCGGTCAAGAAGGCGCGCGACTCGAACCTTCGCCACCGTCCGGTGGGCCTGGGCCTGATGGGCTTCCAGGACGCGCTGTACGAGCTGCGCATCCCCTACGCCTCGCAGGAAGCCGTGCAGTTCGCCGACGAGTCGATGGAAGCCATCTGCTACTACGCCTACTGGGCCTCGACCGACCTGGCCAAGGAACGCGGCAAGTACTCGAGCTACAAGGGCTCGCTGTGGGACAAGGGCATCCTGCCGATCGACACGCTCGACCTGCTCGAACAGGCCCGCGGCGGCTACGTCGAGGTCGACCGTTCGGCCACGCTCGACTGGGACGCGCTGCGCCAGAAGATCAAGGCCGACGGCATGCGCAACTCCAACTGCACGGCCATCGCCCCGACCGCGACCATCTCGAACATCATCGGCGTCGACGCCTCGATCGAACCCTGCTTCGGCAACCTGTCGGTCAAGTCGAACCTGTCGGGCGAGTTCACCGTGATCAACCACTACCTGGTGCGCGACCTGAAGCGCCTGGGCCTGTGGGACGACGTGATGGTCATGGACCTCAAGCACTTCGACGGCTCGCTGCGTCCGATCGACCGCGTGCCGCAGGACATCAAGGCGCTCTACGGCACGGCCTTCGAGGTCGAGACCAAGTGGCTGGTGGAAGCCGCGGCACGTCGCCAGAAGTGGATCGACCAGGCGCAGTCGCTGAACATCTACATGGCCGGCGCCTCGGGCAAGAAGCTCGACGACACCTACAAGCTCGCCTGGCTGCGCGGCCTGAAGACCACCTACTACCTGCGCACGCAGAGCGCGACGCACGCCGAGAAGTCGACCGTGCAATCGGGCCGCCTCAACGCGGTGTCTTCCGGCGGCAGCAACGAATCGTCGTCGGGCCTGAGCGCGATCGAAGCCGCCGCACTCGCCGCGCAGGCGCAGCTCGCCGCGATGCCGGCCACCGACATCGCCTTCTGCGGCGTCGACGATCCGACCTGCGAAGCCTGCCAGTGACGTCAGCCTGATGCGAATGTGATTCGCGGCATCGCCCGACATGAAATGCGATGCATGCGAGCAACATAAGCACGACATAATCCGAGCACGATGTGAGAGGCACTTTGCAACTCACATCGTTGCTCACATAATTTGAGCATTGGATTTTTCTATGTTGACCTGGGACGAAGAAGTCAAACCCTCCTTGCCAAAGGACATGCAACAAGGCTTGCATCATTCATCGCAGAACGGCGCACCGATCGCGCGCTCGATGGAAGTCCCGACTTCGCAAACACCCACCGCACAGCGCACCGCAGCCGCTGGTGCACCACAGGCCGTGCCGGCCGTCGCACGCCGCGTCAACGCCGCCGACAAGCGCATCATCAACGGTCAGACCGACGTCAACCAGCTGGTGCCCTTCAAGTACAAGTGGGCCTGGGAAAAATACCTCGCCACCTGCGCCAACCACTGGATGCCGCAGGAAGTGAACATGACGCGCGACATCGCGTTGTGGAAGGACCCGAACGGCCTGACCGAAGACGAGCGCCGCATCGTCAAGCGCAACCTCGGCTTCTTCGTGACCGCCGACTCGCTGGCCGCCAACAACATCGTGCTGGGCACCTACCGCCACATCACGGCGCCCGAATGCCGCCAGTTCCTGCTGCGCCAAGCCTTCGAAGAGGCGATCCACACGCACGCCTACCAGTACATCGTCGAATCGCTGGGCCTGGACGAGAGCGAGATCTTCAACGCCTACAACGAAGTGCAGTCGATCCGCGAGAAGGACCAGTTCCTGATCCCCTTCATCGATGCCATCAGCGACCCCAACTTCCACACCGGCACGCACGAGAACGACCAGACCCTGCTCAAGTCGCTGATCGTGTTCGCCTGCCTGATGGAAGGCCTGTTCTTCTACGTCGGCTTCACGCAGATCCTGGCGCTGGGCCGCCAGAACAAGATGACCGGTGCCGCCGAGCAGTACCAGTACATCCTGCGCGACGAATCGATGCACTGCAATTTCGGCATCGACCTGATCAACCAGCTGAAGCTGGAAAACCCCAACCTGTGGACGGCGGAGTTCAAGGCCGAGATCAAGGCCCTGTTCCTGAAGGCGGTCGAGCTCGAGTACCAGTACGCCGAGGACACCATGCCGCGCGGCGTGCTCGGCATGAACGCCTCCATGTTCAAGGGCTACCTGCGCTACATCGCCAACCGGCGTGCGCAGCAGATCGGCCTCGAGACACTGTTCCCGAACGAAGAAAATCCGTTCCCCTGGATGAGCGAAATGATCGACCTGAAGAAAGAGCGCAATTTCTTCGAAACCCGCGTGATCGAATACCAGTCGGGTGGTGCGCTCTCCTGGGACTGAACTTTTGAACGAAAAGAATCGATGAATTCAGGAATTGCCTTCGACACCCACTGCGTCACAGAACGCGGCGTGGCGAGGGCGCAGGTGTTCATGGTGCTGGGGCTTGATTCCCAACGCCATGGATCGCTTCACGTACACAAGCGTGCGTGGAGTGCTTCAAAAGGTTGATTTTTCAACTTGATCAAGGAGAAAGAAATGGCAACTGCAAAGAAAGCGCCGGCTAAGAAAGCCGCAGCAAAGAAGGCTCCGGCAAAGAAGGCCGTCGCCGCCAAGAAGGCTCCGGCCAAGAAGGTCGTAGCCAAGAAGGCGCCGGCGAAGAAGGCTCCTGCCAAGAAGGTCGCGGCGAAGAAGGCTCCGGCAAAGAAGGTCGCTGCCAAGAAGGCGCCGGCCAAGAAGGCTGCTGCCAAGAAGGTCGTAGCGAAGAAGGCTCCGGCAAAGAAGGCCGTCGCCGCCAAGAAGGCACCGGCCAAGAAGGCCGCTGCCAAGAAGGCGCCGGCGAAGAAGGCCCCCGCGAAGAAGGCAGCGGCCAAGAAGCCCGCCGCCAAGAAAGCCGCGAAGAAGCCCGCTGCCAAGCCTGCCGCCAAAGCCCCTGCCGCCAAGCCCGCTGCCAAGGCCCCTGTTGCCAAGAAGGCCGCCAAGGCGCCCGCGAAGGCTGCCGTAGCGCCTGCCCCTGCTGCGCAGACGACGCTGAACCCACAGGCCGCTTGGCCCTTCCCGACCGCCAGCAAGCCCTGAGATTTCTCGGGGCCCTGAAGGTCAAAAGCCCGGTACCGCAAGGTCCCGGGCTTTTTTCTTTGGTGCCGCCGACTCAGAGTCCCAGCTGCTGGCGATCGACGGTGTAGTTCTGCGGGCCGCGCTGCGCGATCTTCAAGGCGCCGATGCGGTTGCCCAGCAGCGCGCACTTCTCCAGCGGCCAGCCCTGCTCCAGCCCGAACAGCAAGGCACCGCGCCAGGCGTCGCCACAGCCCGTGGGATCGACGATCGCCGTCGGCTTGACCGCGGGCACATGGGTGCGCTCGCCCTGGACCCAGACGTCGCAGCCCTCTTCGCCCAGCGTGACCACCAGCCCGCGCACCCGGCGCGAGATCTCGGCGTTGTCCCAGCCGGTGCGCTCGCTCAGCATCTTGCCTTCGTAGTCGTTGACCGTGACCCAGTCGGACTGCTCGATGAAGCGCGCCAGCTCGTCGCCGTTGAACATCGGCAGGCCCTGGCCCGGATCGAACACGAAGGGAATGCCGGCCTGCTTGAACTGCTCGGCGTGCTGCAGCATGGCGTCGCGGCCGTCGGGCGAGATGATGCCCAGGCGGATGTCGTCGCGCGCCGTGATGCGCGTGACGTGCGCCTGCTGCATCGCGCCCGGATGGAAGGCGGTGATCTGGTTGTTGGCCAGGTCGGTGGTGATGAAGCACTGCGCGGTGTAGGTGTCGGACAGTTCGCGCACGAACTCGGTGCCGATGCCTAGGCCCTGGAGGTGCGCGACATAGTCCGCGCCGTCGCTGCCCACGGTGGCCATCGGCAGCGCGCGCCCGCCCAGCGCGTTCAGCGCGTAGGCGATGTTGCCCGCGCAGCCGCCGAAGTCGCGGCGCAGCGCCGGCACAAGGAAGGACACGTTGAGGATGTGCAACTGATCAGGGAGGATCTGGTCGGCGAACCGGCCCTCGAAGGTCATGATCGTGTCGAACGCGAGAGAACCGCAAATCACTGCTGCCATGGTTGAGCCGCCGGTTAGAGGAATGAAAGGATGAAAGGAGCGCGCGACAAGGGGCGCGCTCAGGGATAGAAGGCATCGAGCCGGAAGCCGGCCACGCGCGAGGCGGAGGACGCGTCTTCGCCGACCAGCACGATCGGCAGCTGCGTCATGCGCTCCGCATGCGCCGCCAGCACCGCCGGCGCGCCGTACTCGGCCGGGCGCAGCACACGCCGCACCACGACACGCTCCTCCAGGTCGAGCAGGGACAGTTCGACCGCCGGCATGGCCAGCGGGATGGCGGCGCGGTTGCGCAGGGTGAAGCTGAACTGGTAGCCCTCGCCGTCCTTCTCGCGCAGGAAGGAGGCGCCGTCGATGGTGACGTCGGCGATGCGGCGCAAGGCAGAGAGCTGGCAGCCCAGGCGCTCGCAGGCCGTCGCGAACCAGGGCTGCAGCGCCGGCTGGCGCGCGACGATCGCGTTGCGCTGCTGGTAGAGCACCTGCGCGAGCAACAGCAGCACCAGGGCCAGCAGGACGAAGCCGCTCATGAGGCGGGGCGCCCACCGCGAGGGCGGCTGCATCGGCTGGGCGCCGGGGTTGGCGCGGAAGCTGCGCGCGATGCCGAACACGGGCACGCCCGTCGCATCGCCCGCCAGGGGCTCGCTGGGCGTCAGGGCCAGCGTGATCGCCTCGTCCTGGAGCGCGGATGGGCGTTCGGCCTCGGCGGCACGACGGGCGCGCGCCGCCTGAAGCGCCGCGAGGCGCGACTGCCGCAGGGCGCTGGGCCCTGCGTCTTCGATCTCGGCCTCGACCTCTGGCAGGTCCGGCGGCGGGGCCGCGACGGCAGGCGTCATCGGCACCGCATCCAACTGCAGCGAGGGCAGGCGCGCCCAGCCGTCGTCGGGCGGCACCGGCAACGCCAAGGCAGGCGTTGGCACCGGCTCTTCTTCGAGTTCGGCGACCTCGTCCAGCGTCGGGTCCTCGCGCACCGGAGACGCCGGCCAGGCGGACGACGGGATGTCCAGCGCCGGCCATGCCGACGGTTCGACGGGCGCGCGCTGCGCCGGCGGCGGTCCGTCGGCCTGCAAGCGCGACAGGGCGTCGCTGAAGAAATCGATGCCGGCGCTGGGCGCGGCGGGGGTATCGGTTACCGGCACGGCCGGCGGCGTCACCGGGAGCGGTCCCGACAGCGGATCGTGCAGTTCGGCCGCACCGTCGAAAACATGGCTGCAGCGGCCGCAGCGCACCCAGCCGTCCGAGATCCGGAGCTGGTCTCGCACCACGCGGAAGGTGGTGCCGCAGGCGGGGCAGCGGGTGGCGAGACTCATGAGGCGTGGATTGTAGGTGCGGGCCCCGGGGCCCGCGGCAGCCTACAGGCGCGCGGTCATGAGGATCCAGCCGTCCTCGCTGTCGCTGACCTCGAGCGCGGCATAAGGCGCGTAGGCCTGCTTGAGCTCGTCGGCCTGGCGCTCGAGGATGCCGGCCAGCACCAGCGAGCCGCCGGGCTGCACATGGGCGCACAGCAGCGGCGCCAACACCTTGAGCGGCGTGGCCAGGATGTTGGCCAGCACCACTTCGTAGCGTCCGCTCGCCGCATCGGGCAGGCCGGACTGCAGCTGCACCGCATTCGCATCGGCGTTGAGCCGTGTCGCCTCGACGGCGGCCGGGTCGATGTCCACCGCGTCGACCGACGCCGCGCCGAACTTGGCCGCGCCGATCGCCAGGATGCCGGAGCCGCAGCCGTAATCGAGCACGCGGGCCGAAGCCGTGCGCTGCGCGGTCGCGATCCAGCGCAGGCACATGCGCGTGGTGGGATGGGTGCCGGTGCCGAAGGCCAGGCCCGGATCGAGCCGGATCACCTGGCGCGCCTGCGCCGGCGGCTCGTGCCAGGTCGGCACGATCCAGAATTCGGGCGTGATCTCGACCGGCGCGAACTGCGACTGCGTCAGGCGCACCCAGTCCTGCTCCGGCACCTCGGCCACGCCGATGGTCTCGCAGCCCTCGAAGAAGTCCTGCGCCGCCAGCACCGCGGCCGCGCCGCGGGCCAGCGCCTCGTCGGCGAACAGCGCGATCACGCGCGAGCGCTGCCAGCCATCCTTGGGCGGCGGCATGCCGGGCTCGCCGAACAGCGCCTGCTCGGCATCGGTCTGGGCGTCGGCGTCTTCCACCGACACGCTCAGCGCGTCGAGCGCGTCGAGCGCATCGCTCAGGGTCTCGATGCGGTCTTCGGGGGCGAGGAGGCGGAGTTCAAACACGTCGGGTCACCGGGCTCGCGCCGCAAGCCACTCTTCGAGGTAGTGGATGTTGGTGCCGCCGGCCATGAACTTGGCGTCGACCATCAGCTCGCGGTGCAGCGGGATGTTGGTCTGGATGCCTTCGACCACGGTCTCGCTCAGCGCGGTGCGCATGCGCGCCAGCGCCTGTTCGCGCGTGTCGCCGTGCACGATGATCTTGCCGATCATCGAGTCGTAGTTCGGCGGCACGAAGTAGTTGGTGTAGACATGCGAGTCGACGCGCACACCCGGTCCGCCCGGTGCGTGCCACATCGTGATGCGGCCCGGCGAAGGCGTGAACTTGTAGGCGTCCTCGGCGTTGATCCGGCATTCGATCGAATGGCCGCGCATCTCGATCTGGCGCTGCGTGAAGGGCAGCTTCTCGCCCGCGGCGACCATGATCTGCGTCTTCACGATGTCGATGCCGGTGGTGAACTCGGTCACCGGGTGCTCGACCTGCACGCGCGTGTTCATCTCGATGAAGTAGAACTCGCCGTTCTCGTAGAGGAACTCGAAGGTGCCGGCACCGCGGTAGCCGATCTTCTTGCAGGCCGCCGCGCAGCGCTCGCCGATCTTCTCGATCAGCTTGCGCGGGATGCCCGGCGCCGGCGATTCCTCGATCACCTTCTGGTGGCGACGCTGCATCGAGCAATCGCGCTCGCCCAGGTAGACCGCGTTCTTGTGCTTGTCGGCGAGGATCTGGATCTCGATGTGGCGCGGGTTCTGGAGGAACTTCTCCATGTACACGGCCGGATTGTTGAAGGCCGCGCCGGCCTCCGCCTTGGTCATCTGGATCGCGTTGATCAGCGCCGCTTCGGTGTGGACCACGCGCATGCCGCGGCCACCGCCGCCGCCCGCGGCCTTGATGATCACCGGGTAGCCGATGGCGCGCGCGATGCGCTTGTTGGTGGCGGCGTCGTCCGACAGTTCGCCTTCGGAGCCGGGCACGCAGGGCACGCCGGCCTTGATCATGGCCTGCTTGGCCGAGACCTTGTCACCCATCGTGCGGATGTTGTCCGGCGTCGGGCCGATGAACTGGAAGCCGCTCTGCTCCACGCGTTCGGCGAAGTTGGCGTTCTCGCTCAGGAAGCCGTAGCCGGGGTGGATGGCCTCGGCATCGGTCACTTCGGCGGCCGAGATGATCGCCGGCATGTTGAGATAGCTCTGCCCCGACGGCGCCGGGCCGATGCACACGGCCTCCTGCGCCAGCTTGACGTACTTGGCGTCGCGATCGGCTTCGGAATAGACCATCACGGCCTTGATGCCCATCTCGCTGCAGGCACGCTGAATCCGAAGGGCGATCTCGCCGCGATTGGCGACCAGGATCTTCTTGAACATGGTCACTCGATGATGAACAGCGGCTGGCCGTATTCGACCGCTTGGCCGTTCTCGCCGAGGATCTGCGTGACGGTGCCGGACTTGTCGGCCTCGATCTCGTTGAGGATCTTCATCGCTTCGATGATGCAGATGGTGTCGCCTTCCTTGACCTGGCTGCCGACTTCGACGAAGGCGGCCGCGCCCGGGCTGGACGAGCGATAGAAGGTGCCGACCATCGGCGACTTGACGGTGTGGCCGGCGGCGGGCGCTGCCACGGCCGGTGCCGCAGCGGCGGACACGGGGGCGCCGACGGGTGCCGCCACGGCGGCCGCGGGGGCGGCCACGCTTTGAACGTATTGCACCGGGGCGGCTTCGCCGGCCTTGACGATGCGGACCTTGCCTTCGGCCTCGGTGATCTCCAGTTCGGAAATATTCGATTCAGACACCAAGTCGATCAGTGTCTTGAGTTTGCGCAGATCCATGGGACTCCATTGCCAGCTTTGCCGGTCATTCGGATTGAACTTACCTGAAAACCGGCTTATTTCGGCGTTCGTACGCCAACTACCGGTTGTGCGGCGGGATTCTAACTGTGAACTTCCGCACGTTGCCAAGCCTCGAGGTCGGCTGGCGACAACTGGCCCATTTTACGTGCCGCAACAATCCCGTCGGCTCCCACGACCAAGGTAAAGGGCAATCCGCCCGCGGTATTGCCCAGGTTCCTCACCAGATCCGTGCCCTGCAGGCCGGCGATCCCCATGGGGAAGGAGACCGGGGTACGAACGAGGAACTTGCGCACGGCCTCGGGCTTGTCGATCGCCAAACCAACGACTTGCCAGCCGTTGGCGGCATGATCGCGATAGAAGCGATCGACCATCGGTAATTCCTCGACACAGGGCGGGCACCAGGTGGCCCAGAAATTCAGCAGTAGCGGCTTGCCCTTGAACGTGGCGAAGTCGAGTTCGCCGCCTTCGGGGCGTTCGTAGCGCGCGCTCCAGAACTCGGGCTGCAGGCGCTCGCCGCCCGCGCCGGACGCCGATTCGTGGCGCCACCAGGCCGCACCGATGCCGGCCACGGCGGCGGCACCGGCCACACCGCTGACCAGCCATCGGCGCCGGGTCGAGGTGGGATTCATATCGTGTCCTTTTCGATCAGTCGCCGCAGGGCGGCGAGGTCTCCGCGAGGCGTGCGCCCCTGGCCGTCGGGCTTGAGCGCACCGCGCAGGTCGTCGAGGTCGTACACCAGCAGGTGCACCCCGATCTCCTCGCCGAGCAGCCGGCTCATGGCATGCACGCTGAGCGCCTCGACCTGCTCGCCATGGAAGCCCGCGACCATGCGGGGCTCGTAGTCGACGTGGTGGTCGATCAGGGCGATCTCGGCCGACTTGCAGTCGTCGCAGAAGAGTTGAATGTAGATGTCCGACAGCCGCGTCGCGGTGCCGTGCCAGACCGCGCCGCCGAGATGCGGACGGAACGCGGCCATGCGCTCCATCCATTCCAGCGCCAGCAGGCGCAGCGCCTTGAGCTCCTGCGGCTGGGTGTCGGCGCAGAAGAGCGCGATGTAGTCGCGCACCTCGGCCTCGATGTCGTCGTTGTGCGGCAGCGCCGTGCGCGCGGGCAAGCCCAGCTCGCGCAGGGCCCTGCGCTTGGCCGGGCCGTACTCCATCCCCTCCTCGACGACGAGGCGGGCGGCGGTGGCGGCAATTTCACGCTTGGACGTGTCCATGGCGGCATTCTGCCCGCACTGCAGCAGCCGAAGAAGAAGACCGGACAGCATCCCTAGAATCGACCGATGCATATTCATATCCTCGGCATCTGCGGCACCTTCATGGGCGGCGTGGCCGCATTGGCGCGCGAAGCCGGCCACCGCGTGACGGGCTGCGACGCAGGCGTCTACCCCCCGATGAGCGACCAGCTGCGCGCGCTCGGCATCGAACTGATCGAAGGCTTCGGCGCCGACCAGATGGCGCTCGCGCCCGACATGTTCGTGGTCGGCAACGTGGTGTCGCGCGCCCGCCTGGCGGACGGCACGCCCAAGTTTCCCTTGATGGAAGCCATCCTCGATGCCGGCGCGGCCTACACCAGCGGCCCGCAATGGCTGGCCGAGCACGTGCTGCAGGGCCGCCACGTGCTGGCCGTGGCCGGCACCCACGGCAAGACCACCACCACCTCGATGCTGGCCTGGGTGCTCGAGCGCACGGGCCATGCGCCGGGCTTTCTGGTGGGCGGCGTGCCGCTGGACTTCGGCGTTTCCGCAAGACTGGGAGGCGGCCCGAGCGCAGCGCCGGGCCGCCCCAAGCCAGCGAGCGCCCCCTCGGGGGGCAGCGAGGACACGCCAGTGCCGAGCGTGGGGGCACCTTTCGTGATCGAAGCCGACGAATACGACACCGCCTTCTTCGACAAGCGCAGCAAGTTCGTCCACTACCGGCCGCGCACCGCGATCCTCAACAACCTCGAGTTCGACCACGCCGACATCTTCGACGACCTGGCGGCCATCGAACGGCAGTTCCATCACCTGGTGCGCACCGTGCCGGCCAGCGGCCGGGTGGTGGTCAACGCCACCGAGGAAAGCCTGCGGCGCGTGCTGGCCCAGGGCTGCTGGAGCGCGGTGGCGGGCTTCGGCGAAGGCGCCGAATGGCAGGCCGAGGGCGCCCACGACGCCTTCGACGTGCTGCGCTCGGGCCGGAAGGTCGGCCATGTGGCCTGGACGCTGTCGGGCCGGCACAACCAGATGAACGCGCTCGCCGCCATCGCCGCGGCCGAACACCTGGGCGTGGCACCGGCCGAGGCGGCCGCGGCGCTGGGCAGCTTCCACAACGTGCGCCGGCGCATGGAACTGCGCGGCACGGTGGAGCGCACCGGCGGCGCGATCACGGTCTACGACGACTTCGCCCACCACCCGACCGCGATCCGCACCACGCTCGACGGCCTGCGCCGCCAGCTCGACGGCCAGGGCAGGCAGCGCGAGCGCATCCTGGCGGTGTTCGAGCCGCGCAGCAACACCATGAAGCTCGGGACCATGGCGGCGCAGCTGCCGTGGAGCCTGGAGGCGGCCGACCTGTCCTTCTGCCACAGCGGCGGGCTGGGCTGGGACGCGGCCGCCGCGCTGGCGCCGATGGGCGAGCGCGCGCGCGTGGTCGATGCGATCGAGCCGCTGGTCACGCAGGTCGCTTCAGCCGCGCAGCCGGGCGATCACATCGTCTGCATGAGCAACGGCGGCTTCGGCGGCGTGCACGACAAGCTGCTGGCCGCCCTGCGCGCCGGGCGCTGAGCGGCCTCTTTCTCTTTCCGCTCAGCCGCGGCGGCGCTTGACCGCCTGCGACAGCGTGTCGAGCACGGCGGTCGAATCGTCCCAGCCGATGCAGGCGTCGGTGATGCTCTGGCCGTAGCTCAGGTCCGAGATCCGGTCCTTGCCGGGCGTGAACTTCTGCGCGCCGGGCTGCAGGTGGCTCTCGACCATCACGCCGAACACGCTGCGGCTGCCGCCTGCGATCTGGGCGGCAATGTCGCCTGCCACGTCGATCTGCTTCTGGTGCTGCTTGGAGCTGTTGGCGTGGCTGCAGTCGACCATCAGCGTGGGCGGCAGCTTGGCGGCTTCCAGGTCCTTGCAGGCCGCGGCGACGCTGGCGGCGTCGTAGTTCGGCGCCTTGCCGCCGCGCAGGATCACGTGGCAGTCCTTGTTGCCGTTGGTCTGCACGATCGCGACCTGGCCGTTCTTGTGCACCGACAGGAAGTGGTGGCCGCGCGCCGCCGCCTGGATGGCGTCGGTGGCGATGCGGATGTTGCCGTCGGTGCCGTTCTTGAAGCCGATCGGCGCCGACAGGCCCGAGGCCAGCTCGCGGTGCACCTGGCTCTCGGTGGTGCGCGCGCCGATCGCGCCCCAGGCGATCAGGTCGCCGATGTACTGGGGCGAGATCACGTCGAGGAACTCGCTGCCCGCCGGCAGGCCGATGCGGTTGATGTCGATCAGCAACTGGCGCGCGATGCGCAGGCCCTCGTCGATGCGGTAGCTCTCGTCAAGGTACGGGTCGTTGATCAGGCCCTTCCAGCCCACGGTGGTGCGCGGCTTCTCGAAGTACACGCGCATCACGATCTCCAGCGAATCGGCGTACTTGTCGCGCTGCACCTTGAGGCGGCGCGCGTATTCGAGCGCGGCGGCCGGGTCGTGGATCGAGCACGGGCCCATCACCACCAGCAGCCGGTCGTCGCTGCCGTCCATGATGTTGTGGATGTTGCGGCGGGTGTCGGAGATCAGCGTTTCCACCGCGGTGCCGCGGATCGGGAAGAAGCGGATCAGATGTTCTGGAGGCGGGAGCACGTTGATGTCCTTGATGCGTTCGTCGTCGGTTCGGCTGGTTTTCTCGACGCTCGCATACCAGCTGTCGCTGGCTTGGGCCGTGGGCTGACTCATCGTGTGCTCCTGATCAAAAACAAAAGGACATAAAAAAACCGCCGGGGCGTGAGCGCCGGCGGTCTTTGGAGGGGGTGTACGTTTGCTTTACGCGCTCGCCTCTAGGCCGCCGGAGATCCGGAACCAAAAGTACGAAAAATAAAAAGCAGCGCGCAGAGACATGGGGGAGGACTCTAGCACAGGCTTTGGAAGATCGCTGTTGCGCCGCCGCGTCAGGCGGTGCCGCCGACCGTCAGGCCGTCGATGCGCAGCGTGGGCTGGCCCACGCCCACCGGCACGCTCTGGCCTTCCTTGCCGCAGGTGCCGACGCCGGAGTCGAGCGCCATGTCGTTGCCGATCAGCTTCACGCGCGTGAGCGCGTCCGGGCCGTTGCCCACGATGGTCGCGCCCTTGACCGGGTAGAGGATCTTGCCGTTCTCGACCCAGTAGGCCTCGCTCGCGGAGAACACGAACTTGCCGCTGGTGATGTCGACCTGGCCGCCGCCGAAGTTGGTGGCGTAGAGGCCCTTCTTGATGCTCGCGACGATCTCCTGCGGGTCCTTGTCGCCGCCCAGCATGTAGGTGTTGGTCATGCGCGGCATCGGCACGTGGGCGTAGCTCTCGCGCCGGCCGTTGCCGGTGGGCTTGACGCCCATCAGGCGCGCGTTCATCGAATCCTGGATGTAGCCCTTGAGGATGCCGTCCTCGATCAGCACGTTGCGCTGGCTGGCGTTGCCCTCGTCGTCGACGTTGAGCGAGCCGCGGCGGTCGGCGATGGTGCCGTCGTCGAGCACGGTCACGCCCTTGGCCGCCACGCGCTGGCCGATGCGGCCCGAGAAGGCGCTCGAGCCCTTGCGGTTGAAGTCGCCTTCCAGGCCGTGGCCGATGGCTTCGTGCAGCAGGATGCCGGGCCAGCCCGGGCCGAGCACCACGGTCATCTCGCCGGCCGGGGCCGGGCGCGCCTCCAGGTTGGTCAGCGCGGCCTTGACGGCCTGGTCGACGTACTCGGCGATGTGTTCGTCGTCGAAATAGGCCAGGCCGAAGCGGCCACCGCCGCCGCCCGAACCGATCTCGCGCCGGCCGTTCTGCTCGGCGATCACGGTCACCGAGAGCCGCACCAGCGGCCGAACGTCGGCCGCCAGCGTGCCGTCGGCACGCGCCACCAGCACCACGTCGTATTCGCTGGCCAGGCCGGCCATGACCTGCGCCACGCGCGGATCGCGGCTGCGCGCCAGCTGCTCGACCTTCTCCAGCAGCTTGACCTTGGCAGTGCTGTCGAGCGTAGAGATCGGGTCGACGCCGTCGTAGAGCGAGCGGCTCGACGCGATCTTGCGCGCCGGCACCCGGGCGCGACCGCTGCGCGCGGCCGAGGAGATCGAGCGCACGGTGCGCGCCGCGTCCATCAGCGAGGCTTCGGAGATGTCGTCGGAATAGGCGAAGGCCGTCTTCTCGCCGCTCACGGCACGCACGCCCACGCCCTGGTCGATGCTGAAGCTGCCGGTCTTCACGATGCCCTCTTCCAGGCTCCAGCCTTCGCTGCGGGTGTACTGGAAGTAGAGATCCGCCTCGTCGACCTGGTGCGCCTTGATTTCGGCCAGCGCCTTGCCGAGGTGCGACTCGTCCAGACCGAAGGGCGTGAGCAGGAGGCGCTGCGCCGTGGCGAGGCGCTCGATGGTGGGTTCGCGGGAGATCATGGGGGATTATTGCTCGCCCCGAACACCATTGCGCGGCGCCCAGGCTTCGGCACCGCCCCGGGTCAGGACAGCATCAGCCGCCTGGCGCGCGAAATCGACATCAGGATGCCCAGCGCCAGGCCCAGCGTCACCATCGCGGTGCCGCCGTAGCTGATGAAGGGCAGCGGCACGCCCACCACCGGCAGGATGCCGCTGACCATGCCCATGTTCACGAAGGCATAGGTGAAGAAGATCATGGTCACGGCGCCGGCCAGCAGGCGCGAGAACAGCGTGGGCGCGTCGAGCGCGATCGCCAGGCCGCGGAAGATCAGGAAGATGAAGGCGCCGATCAGCGCCAGGTTGCCGGCCAGGCCGAACTCTTCGGAGTAGGCCGCGAAGATGAAGTCGGTGGTGCGCTCGGGGATGAATTCGAGGTGCGTCTGGGTGCCCTGCATGAAGCCCTTGCCGCCGATGCCGCCCGAGCCGATGGCGATCATCCCCTGGATGATGTGGAAGCCCTTGCCCAGCGGGTCCTTGGTCGGGTCGAGCAGCGTGCACACGCGCTGCTTCTGGTAGTCGTGCAGCACGCGCCAGTCGACGCCGTCGGCGCACAGCTGCGACTCGAAGCCCACGATCAGCGTGATCGCGACCGCGGCGATCAGCACCGGCGGCACGATCAGCTTCCAGCTCAGGCCGGCGAAGAAGATCACCGACAGGCCGGCCGCCAGCACCAGCAGCGAGGTGCCGAGGTCGGGCTGCTTCATGATCAGGCCGACCGGCACCGCGAGCAGCACGGTGGCGACCACGAAATCGAGCGGCCGCAGCTGCCCCTCGCGCCGCTGGAACCACCAGGCCAGCATCAGCGGCGTGGCGATCTTGAGGATCTCGCTGGGCTGGATCACCATGCCGACGTTGATCCAGCGCTTGGCGCCCTTCTTGGTGATGCCGAAGATGGCCACCGCGATCAGCAGCGCCACGCCCGCCACGTAGAGCGGCACGGCGAAGTTCATCAGGCGCTGCGGCGGCACCTGCGCCACCACGAACATGATGAAGCCCGCCAGCAGCATGTTGCGGCCGTGGTCCATGAAGCGCGAGCCGTGGTCGTAGCCCGACGAGTACATGGTGAGCAGGCCGGCGCAGGCCAGCAGGAACACCGCGAACGCGAGAAAGCCGTCGAAGCCCTGGAAGATGGGGGCGATGCGCCGCAGGAGCGAGGGTTGCTGGAAGACGGCCGACATGGGCCGCGATTATCGGCGCGCCGGCGCCCCTCTCACACGAAATCGATCCGGACGACCGTGCGCCCAGGTCGGCTTTCGATGCGCAAGGGCACGCCGAGAGCCTGCGCCCGGGCCTGCAGCGCGCGCGGCGGCCGCGCGGCATCGAAGCCGATGCCGTTGTCGATCACGCGAATGCACACCGCGGTGCCCCGCATCGCCGCCTCGATGCGCAGCACGCTGGCCTGCGCGTGCTGCAGCACGTTCGAGATCGCCTCGAACAGCAGGAACTGCAATTGCCGCATGGCCGGCGCATCCAGCCGCGGCACGTGATCGAGTTCGTCCACCGCCCATTCCAGCGCGATGCCCGAACTGGCGAAGCGCGGCGTCATCCGGTAGCGCAGGCCGGCCAGCAGCGCGGCCGCGTCCCCGTGCGGCAGCTGGATCGAGTCGATGGACAGCTTGAGCTGGTCGAGCGAATCGCGCAGCGTGCGCAGCAGCTCGGGCTGCGTGGCCTGGCCCGACTGCAGTTGCCGGATCGCGGCGCTGATGTGCGAGCCCACGCCGTCGTGCATGTCGCGCAGGATGCGCTCGCGTTCCTGCGTGCGCTCCTGCTCGCGCGCGCCCCGCTCGAGCTGGGCGTAGGCCAAGGCGAGTTCGCGTTCGCGGTCGGCCACCCGGGCCGCCAGCGTGTGCAGCAGCTCGTGCGCCTGCACGCTGGCCTGGCGGAAGCGCCCGACCACGATGCCCAGCAGCGCCAGGCCGAACAGGGTCGAGGTGTAGCGCACCCAGGTGGTCTCGCCGTAGGCGTCGCTCATGCGGATCACCAGCCAGTCGCGCGCCGCCACCGCGACCGTGAGCGCCGCCACCGAAGCCACCAGCACCCGCGCCAGGTTCGGCCGCCGCACCGTCGCGCCCATGAAGAACAGCACATAGGCCGTGACCGCGACGATCTCCAGCGCCAGCCAGCCGGTGAGCCAGCGCGGCTCGGCGCGGGTGAGCGCGACGTAGCAGGTGATCACCGGCATGGTGAACACCACCACCACGGCGCGCCGCAGCCACTGCATGCCCGGCCGGTCCTGCCAGCCGGCCAGCTGCTGGCAGAACATCACGACCGAGGCGGCCCAGCCCGAATAGCAGGCCGTCATCAGCACGCCCCAGGCGACCCAGGGCAGCGGCGGGTGGCGGATGGCGCCGTCCGCCACCCGCAGCGCCCAGCAGAACTCCGCCAGCGCCGCCCACAGGTAGAGGCGTTCGCGGCGCCGGCGGCCGTCGGCGCCGATGTCGACCTGCGTGAGCCAGAGGGCCAGGGCGACCGCCCCCACCACGATGCTGAAGGCCGTCAGCAGCACCGTGCCGGTGAATCGCCAGGCGTAGGCCGGCGAGAACAGGGCGTTGCGCACCTGCACCGCCGGCCCCAAGGTGATCGGCGACAGGCCCGCGCGCCGCCCGGAGTCGGCGCGGATGCGCACCTGCACCCGGTTGTCGCCCGCGCGCAGCATGTGCGGGGGCACCGGCACGTAGACCGGCGTCTTGGCATAGTCGGCGCCGCCGCCATGGACCAGGTCGCCGAAGGTCTGGAGCAGATGGCCGTTGAGCCCGACCTCGAAGGCGCTGCCCGCGCGCGGGATGTACATGCCCCAGGGTTCGGCGGGCACCTGCGCCATGGTGAAGGGCAGGTCGAAGACGGCGCTGCCGGGCCGCCCGTCGTGCCGACGGTCCCAGTGGTAGGGCAGGGTCACGGCCTCGCCGCCGGTCACGCCGTCGACGGTGCTGACCACGCTGCCGGCGCGCAGTTCGATCCACGGCGCCGGGCCGGCCTGGCCCGCGGCATGCGCCGCGCCGCACAGCAGCAGCGCCAAGGCCAGCAGGCCGAGGCGCAGCCGCTGCAGCAGGGGCGCCGGGTCAGGTCCGGGCCATCGCACCGGATCGGGAAGCGCGGCAAGGTCTTTCATGGCTTCTCAAGAGGCTGAGAAAAAGAAAGGATCTTGCCGCCTTTGGCGCGGAACCGGGTCGCGTCAGACCACGCCCTGCGCCAGCATGGCGTCGGCCACCTTGACGAAGCCCGCGACGTTGGCGCCGTCGACGTAGCTGATGCGCCCGCCCTCGCCTTCGCCGTAATGCAGGCAGGCCTCGTGGATGCTCTGCATGATCTGCAGCAGGCGCGCATCGACCTCCTCGCGCGGCCACGACAGGCGCGAGGCGTTCTGGCTCATCTCCAGGCCCGAGGTCGCGACGCCGCCGGCGTTGCTGGCCTTGCCCGGCGCGAACAGCACGCCGTTGGACTCGAACACATGCACCGCCTCGATGGTCGAAGGCATGTTGGCGCCTTCGGCCACGCACACCACGCCGTTCTTGACCAGCGTCTTCGCGTCTTCCTCGCCGAGTTCGTTCTGGGTCGCGCTGGGCAGCGCCACGTCGACCGGCACGTGCCAGGGCGTGGCACCGGCCTCGAAGCGGGTGCCGGCCACGCGTTCGGCGTAGTCGCTCACGCGGCCGTAGAGGTGGTTCTTCACCTCCATGAGTTCGGCCAGCTTTTCGGTCGTGAAGCCTTCCTCGTCGATCACCGTGCCGCTGGAGTCGGACACCGTCACCACCTTGGCGCCCAGCGCCAGGGCCTTCTCGATGGTGTACTGCGCCACGTTGCCCGCGCCCGAGACGCTCACGCGCAGGCCGTCGAAGCTGCGGCCCTGGCGCTTGAGCATCTCCTGCGCGAAGTAGACGTTGCCGTAGCCCGTGGCCTCGGGCCGGATCAGCGAGCCGCCGAAGGACAGGCCCTTGCCGGTGAACACGCAGTCGGCGCGGTTGGTGAGCTTCTTGACCATGCCGGTCAGGTAGCCCACTTCACGCCCGCCCACGCCGATGTCGCCGGCCGGCACGTCGGTGTAGGCCCCCACGTGGCGGAACAGCTCGCTCGCGAAGGCCTGGCAGAAGCGCATCACCTCGCCGTTGCTCTTGCCCTTGGGGTCGAAGTCGGAGCCGCCCTTGCCGCCGCCCATGGGCAGCGTGGTCAGCGCGTTCTTGAGCGTCTGCTCGAAGGCCAGGAACTTGAGGATCGACAGGTTGACCGAGGGGTGGAAACGCAGGCCGCCCTTGTAGGGGCCGATGGCCAGGCTGTGCTGGATGCGGTAGCCGCGGTTGACCTGCACCTCGCCGTGGTCGTCGGTCCAGGACACGCGGAACATCACGATGCGCTCGGGCTCGACCAGGCGTTCCAAAAGGCTGTGTGTCAGGTACTTGGGATGGCGAGCGATGAAGGGCCAGAGGCTCTGCATGACCTCGGTCACGGCCTGGATGTATTCCGGCTGCCCGGGGTTGCGTTGCGCCACATGGGCCATGAACTGTTCGACGGTCGCGTGCTTCATCTCGCTCCTCAAAGGTGCACTTTGTCAAAAAACGTGCATTTTGAGGCCTGTTTGGTGCGGCGCCCTGCTTTGACCTGGTGCATGCCAGGACGGCGTCAGGGGATGAAGGCCGCCGCCGCGGCCCCGCAAGACGCGCTCAGGCGGCGGCGCGGCTCAGCATGCGGCCGGCGCGCGCCAGCACCCGGGCCTCGCCGCCGCGGTAGGCGCACTGGCCGTTGACGAAGACATGGTCGATGCCTTCGCTGACGCCGTGAGGCCGGTCGTAGGTGGCGGTGTCGCGCACGGTCTCGGGGTCGAACACCACCACGTCGGCCATCAGGCCCACGCGCAGCAGGCCGCGCTCGCCGATGCGCAGGTTGCGCGCGGTCATGCCGGTCATCTTGTGCACCGCCTGCTCGAGCGTGAACAGCCGGCGCTCGCGCCAGTAGCGCGCCAGCACGCGCGGGAAGGCGCCCCACAGCCGCGGGTGCGGATGGCGGTCGTGCGGCAGGCCGTCGCTGCCGATCATGGTGAGCGGATGGGCGATCACGCGCTCCACGTCGTCCTCGCTCATCTGGAAGTAGCAGGCGCCGCCGGGCTGCAGCCTTCGGCAGGCCGCCTGCTGGTCCACGCCCCATTCCGCCGCCACGTCGGACAGCAGCCGCCCGGTCACTTCGGGATGCGGGTCGGACCAGGTCAGCAGCACGTCGATCACGCCGTCGACCAGGTCCTCGCGCAGCACGGTGGAGCCGGCGACATAGGGGTAGACGTCCATCGCGATCGGCTGGCGCAGCGCCAGCGCCTCGACCAGCGGCAGCGTCTCCTTCGTGCGGCCCCAGTTGGCCGGGCCGGCGCACTTGTGGTGCGAGAGCACCAGCGGCACGCCCGCGCTGAAGGCGGTGTCGCCGGCCTCGTGCATGGCCTCGAGGATGCTCGCCATCTCACTGCGCAGGTGGGTGGCATACACGCCCCCATGCCGGGCCACGATGCGCGCCAGCGCGGTCACCTCCTCGGCCGGCGCCTGGAAGGCCTCTTCGTAGAACAGGCCCGAGGACAGGCCGTGCGCGCCATCGGCCATGCAGCCCTCGAGCAGGGCCGCCATGCGTGCCGCCTCCTCGGCATCGGCCGGCCGGTCCAGCGCGGCCATGGCGGCGAAGCGCAGGGTGGTGTGGCCGACCAGCGCGGCCACGTTGAGCGCCGGCTGCGCCGCATCGACCGCGGCGCGGTACGAAGCCATGGTGTCATGCCGGAACGAATCGGCGCCCAGCAGCGTGAGCGGCGGGCGCGACTGCGGCGTGCGGTAGGGGGCGAGCGAGATGCCGCAGTTGCCGGTCACCACCGTGGTGATGCCCTGCGACACCTTGGGCAGGCACAGCGGGTCGCGCAGCACGATCGCGTCGTCGTGGGTGTGGGCATCGATGAAGCCGGGCGCGATGACCTTGCCGCGGCAGTCGACCACCTCGAGCTCTTCCGGCGCCATGCCCGCGGGCAGGCGGGTGCGCAGGCCTTCGCCCAGGGCCGCGATGCGGTCGCCGACCAGCAGCACGTCGCCGGGCCAGGCCGGGCCGCCGGAGCCGTCGATCACCAGGCCGTGCTCGAGCAGCACCGGCCGGCTCACGAGGCGCTCCCGCGGCCGCCGCCGGGCGTCTCGTGGGCGGCCGGGCCGCTCACCAGCCCGCCGCCGTCCCAGCTCTGCAGCGGGTGCGTGGTGGCATCGATGCCGTGGCGCTGGAAGGCCTCGCGCGCGCGCTGCAGGCGCTGCATCGCGGGGTCGCCGCGGCGCTGCGCGACCAGCACCGTGAGGATCTCGATCACCGTCAGGTGCGTGAGGTAGGCGTCGATGCCCACGTGCATCACCGCATCGTCGGGCACCGACAGGCCCAGCAGGAAGTCGGCCTTGGCCGCCAGCGCGGTGCCGGGCCGCGTGAGCGCGACCACGCGCGCGCCCTGCCCGCGGGCGATGTCGACCGCATCGAGCAGCGAGGGCATGCCGCCCACGTGCGAGATGGCGATCACCACGCCGCCCGGCCGCTGGGCCGCGCCCGCCACCTGCTGCAGGTGGTAGTCGGACCAGGCGTTGGCCGACAGGCCGAGGCGGAACAGCCGCGCCTGCAGGTCGCTGGCCATGAACCAGGAGGTGGCGCCCGCGCCGTACAGGTCGACGTGCGGCGCCGCCGCGATCGCGGCCACCGCGCCGTCGAGCACCGCCATGTCGAGCTGGCTGCGCACGCCCGCGACCGAGGCCGCGGCGCTGCGCGAGATCTTGGCCACCACCTCGTCGGCCGCGTCCGAGATGTTGACGCGCCGGTGCAGCGGCGAGCCGCCGAGCGCGAGCTCCTGCGCCAGCGCGAGCTTGAACTCGCGCAGCCCGGCGAAGCCCAGGTCGCGGCAGGTGCGCATGATGGTCGGCACCGAACTGCGCGAGCGCTCGGCCAGCATCTCGAAGTTCTCTTCGAGCACCCGGTCCGGGTCTTCCAGGATCAGGTCGAGGATGGCGCGCCGCGTCGCGGGTGCGCCGCTGCGGATCTCGGCGACGCGTTGAAGAAGGGACGGTGACATCAGTGGCTCCGGGGCCGGGCCGCCGGCAGGGGAAGGGGAAAGGCGGCGCACAGCGCGCGCGGGCAAGAAGGGTTCGTCATGGCTAGAAGTGCATGACCACCGCGTCGCTCACGCGGTAGTCGTTCTCGACCACCGGCATCCAGTGCCATTTGTCGAAGGTGGTGCAGGGATGCGAGATGCCGAAGCCGATGCGCTCGCCCACCACCGGCGCCAGCGCTTCTTCGCCGGCCTCCCAGCGCAGGTAGGCATGCTGGTCGTTGAGGCCGCTCACGGTCCAGCCCGGCGGCACCGGCGCGGTGGCGACGGCGCCGCGCGCGGCGCGCGCGATCGGCACCGGCATCGACAGGTCGAAGGACACGTCGCGCTTGCCCATGGCGACGATCGCCAGGCCGGGCTCGGGCACCGACTGCACCGTCGCCCAGACCTCCAGCGCCGCGCGCAGGCTCTCGCCGGCCGCGCAGCCCAGGCGCGCATCGACCGCGCGCTGGTAGCGCTGGTAGGTGCCATGGTCGTGCGTGATGTAGCAGCCCGAGCGCAGCACGCCGCGCACCGGCCGGCCCAGCACCGGCGCGAGCCGCGCCGAGACGATGTCGTAGATGGCGGAGCCGCCGGCCGACACCAGCACCTCCTCGGCTTCGAACCAGTCGTTCGCGACGGCCTCGCGCGCGACGGCGTCGATGCGGTCCATCAGCGCGTCGGTGTAGGCGCGGTCGTGGCCGCTGTCGCCGGTCGCGCCCTGTCCTTCGTAGCATTCGATGCCGACCAGCCGCAGCGCGGCGCTGGCCTTGACAGCCGCGGCCAGCGCCACCGCCTGGGCGTGGGTGCGGCAGCCGGTGCGCGCGCCGTCGATGCCGATCTCGACCATCACCTCGAAGGGCAGGCTGCCCGGATGGCGCGCGGCCCAGTCGTCGATCAGCGCCAGCTGCGCGAGCGAGTCGACCAGGAACACGATGCGCAGGCCCGGATGCGCGCGCAGCAGCTGCTGGATGCCGCCCAGGTCCTCGTCGCTCAGCACCTGGTTGGCGATCAGCGTGCGCCGCGCGCCGGCGGCCACGCCCACCGCCAGCTGCGTGACGGTGGCGAAGGTCAGGCCCCAGGCACCGGCCTCGAGCTGGCGCCGGAACAGCTGCGGCGACATCGTGGTCTTGCCGTGCGGCGCGAAGCTCACGCCCCAGGCGTCCACCCGCGTCTGCATCCAGGCCAGGTTGTGCGCCAGCGCCTCGCGCCGGAGCACGGCCAGCGGCAGCGGCAGGTCGCCGGCCAGCAGGTTCCAGCCGGCGTCGCCGACGGCGCTGCGCGGGCGCGCGGCCTGGGTGCGCGGGTAGCCCTTGTAGCTGCCGTCGAGCAGGGGGTCGAGGAAGTCTCTGTCAGTCGGGTGAGAGGTCATGGAAGTCGTCCTTCGGCGGTGTGCGCCAGCAGATCGGTGCGGAGGCAGGCGCGATGATGCCCGGGGGAAACTTCGACCAGCGGCGGCACGGTCTGCGCGCAGGCCTCGATCGCATGCGGGCAGCGCGTGCGGAACACGCAGCCCGAGGGCGGCGCGATCGGGCTCGGGATGTCGCCCTGGAGCGCGACATGCTGCGTCGGCTGCAGCGGGTCGGGCTTGGGGCTCGCGGCCAGCAGCGCCTGGGTGTAGGGGTGCGTGGGCCGCGCGAACAGTTCGGCCGTGCTCGCCACCTCCATCACCTTGCCGAGGTACAGCACCACCACGCGGTCGCACAGGTACTCGACCACGTCGAGGTCGTGCGAGATGAACAGCATGGTGAGCGACAGACGCTCGCGCAGGTCGGCCAGCAGGTTGATCACCTGGGCCTGGATCGAGACGTCGAGCGCCGACAGCGGCTCGTCCGCCACGATGAACTCGGGCTCGACCGCGAGCGCGCGCGCCACGCCGATGCGCTGGCGCTGGCCGCCCGAGAACTCGTGCGGGAAACGGCTGGCGTGCTCGGGCCGCAGGCCCACGGTCTCCAGCAGCTCGGCGATGCGCGCATCGCGCGCCGCGGCGCCCTTGTGCAGGCCGTGGGTGGACAGCGCCTCGCCCAGGATCGCGCTGATGCGCATCTTGGGGTTCAGGCTGGCGTACGGGTCCTGGAAGATGATCTGCAGCTTGCCGCGCAGCTTGCGCAGGCGTTCGCCGGAGAAGCTCCCGATGTCCTCGCCGCGGTAGAAGACCGCGCCGTCGGTGCGCTCCACCAGCCGCAGCACGGTGCGCCCGATGGTGCTCTTGCCCGAGCCCGATTCGCCCACCAGGCCCAGGGTCTCGCCGGGGCGGATGGCGAAGGAGACGTCGTCGACCGCGCGCACCGGGCGCGCGCCGGAGCCGAAGTACTTCTTGAGTCCGCGGACTTCGATCAGGGGGGTGGCGGTGGTCATCGTGGGTGCTGGGTGTGGACTCCCTTCC
>NZ_LZZW01000035.1 GCF_014170375.1 Variovorax sp. UMC13
GCACTGGCCGTCGTGGCCGCGCTCGTTTCACCCGCCGGGCTTGCGTTGCCGGGCGGGGCCGGGGCAGCGGTCGTCTCCGGCCCGGGTTCAGGCGCCGCCGTGATCGCCTGCGGCACGGGTGCCGGTGCGGGCGCCGGACGTGGCTTCACCGGCTTGGGCCGGGGTGCTGCGGGCGGCGGAGCAGGGGCCGGGACGGGCTTCGGCGCCTCCACCACGGGCGGCGGCGTGATCACGATCGTGCGGGTGATGAAGCGCTCGGCCGGCGTCTGCGCATCGGGCGCGTTGCCCAGCGGAATGGCGCCCAGCAGCGCCATGTGGGCGGCCACAACCACCGCGCTCACCACCAGCGGCGTGCGCCATGCGGTGCGCTCGGCCGGCAGGTGGCCGGCGGCGGGGGAGAGGGCGGACGTCGGCATCAGCGTCATCAGGTATGGACCGGTCGGCGCGCCGGAGGTTCACCTCGGTACACTGCCGCCGTTCCACCAGTTTAGTAGCGAGGCCGCATCCGGGCCCGCCGCCACCATGAAACTCGCCACCCTCAAGGACGGCTCGCGCGACGGCCAGCTCGTCGTCGTCTCGCGCGATCTCTCGCTCGCCCACTACGCCACCGGCATCGCCAGCCGCCTGCAGCAGGTGCTCGACGACTGGGGCTTCCTGAGCCCGCAGCTGCAGGACCTCTACGACGAGCTCAACAACGGCCGCGCGCGCCATGCCTTCCCCTTCGACCCGGCCCAGTGCATGGCGCCGCTGCCGCGCGCCTACCAGTGGGCCGACGGCTCGGCCTACCTCAACCACGTCGAGCTGGTGCGCAAGGCGCGCAACGCCGAGGTGCCCGAGAGCTTCTACACCGACCCGCTGATGTACCAGGGCGGCAGCGACGACTTCATCGGCGCCATGGACGACATCGTGGTGCCCAGCGAAGCCATGGGCATCGACTTCGAGGCCGAGATCGCGGTCGTGACCGGCGACGTGCGCATGGGCGCGTCGCCCGAGCAGGCGCTCGACGGCATCCGCCTGGTGATGCTGGTCAACGACGTGAGCCTGCGCAACCTGATCCCGGCCGAACTCGGCAAGGGCTTCGGCTTCTTCCAGAGCAAGCCGGCCACCGCCTTCAGCCCGGTCGCCGTGACCCTCGACGAGATCGGCGAGGCCTGGCGCGACGGTCGCGTGCACCTGCCGCTGCAAAGCAGCTGGAACGGCCGCAAGGTCGGCCTGTGCGACGCGGGCGAGGAGATGACCTTCCACTTCGGCCAGCTGATCGCCCACATCGCCAAGACCCGCAACGTGCGCGCCGGCAGCATCGTCGGCAGCGGCACCGTGAGCAACAAGGGCGTGGAGCGCAAGGGCGGTGGCATGGACTGGCCCAAGGGCTATTCCTGCATCGCCGAGAAGCGCTGCATCGAGACCATTCAAGACGGCCAGCCCAGCACCGAATTCATGTACTACGGCGACACCATCCGCATCGAGATGAAGGGCCCGGACGGTCGCACGCTGTTCGGTGCGATCGACCAGGAAGTGGTGGCGCCGGGCGCGCGTGAGCGGGCGGCGGCGGAGGCGCTCAAGGCGCAGGCGCTGGCGCGCAGCCAGGCGGCGGCGGAGGGTTGAGCGTTTTCAGGCGGCGGCGCCACCGCCGCGCAGCAGCTCCTTCAACGACCCGATCCCCAGCCGCCGGAACGCGCGGTACTGGTGGGTGCGCACGGTCGTGAGCGCGATGCCCATCTCGCGTGCCGTGGCCTTGGCCGTGCGGCCGGCCAGCAGGTGCCCGATCACCTCGCGTTCGCGCTGGCTCAGCGCGAGCAGGCGCGGCGCGAGCGCGGGGTCGGCGGTTTCGCGGGCGACCACGGCGCTGCGGCCGTGGGCGGCGGTCGCGTCGGCCAGCAGCGCGGCGTGCGCCTCGAGCTGCGCGAAGTCGCCGGCATCGAATGCCGGCTGGGCGAGGCTGCGGTAGAAGCTCACGGCCGCGCGCTGGCCCGTGGGCAGCAGCAACAGCACCGACGCACGCTCGCGGATGCCCACGTCGCCGTAGCAGGCGGCGCGGTAGGCCAAATCTTCGATCTCGTCGCCGAGGTGGTGGCCGATCCAGCGCTGCGCCTGCTTCGGCCGCGCGCGGGCCGCCAGCCACACCATGTGCGGATCGAGCCGGTCGAAGCGCTCGGCGATGTAGCGCGCGGCCGTGCGCTCGGCGGTGTTGCCGTAGCTGCTGGCCGCCGACACGGCCTCCAGCGCGCCCGCGGCGCCGACCGCGAACACGGTGCAGAAGGTGGCGGGCAGCACGCGCTGCATCGCCGCCAGGCAGTGGGTGGCGAGCTGCGGCGTGCCGATGCCCGCGAGCACCTCGCCGATCACGGCGGGCGCGATCGGCAGGTCGGAGGGAGGAATGCGCCAGCGTTTCATTGCGAGTCGAGAAGCGTGCCCCTAGGGTAATCACCTCCTACAAGGTTATGACACTGCGCCGGTCCTGCCATCGGGAGAATCCCGTCGCATGAACACCGCAACCCCTGTCGTTCCTTCCGCGCGTCCCGGCGATGCCGCTGGTGGCCCGCTGCCACCGCGCGCGGACGAGGGCGCGCTGCCGCCCTCGGTCGGCAGCTTCCACTACACGCGCTACGCGCCGCGCACGCCGGCGCTCGAAGACGGCCGCGAGCCCGGCGTGCACCCGGTGCTGATCGCGGGCGGCGGCCCGGTCGGCATGGCGCTGGCGCTCGGGCTGGCCAACCATGGCGTGCGCAGCGTGCTGATCGAGGCCGACGACACGGTGTGCGTGGGCAGCCGCGCGATCTGCGTGTCGCGCCGCAGCCTGCAGATCATGGAACGGCTGGGCGCGCTGCCGGGCTTCCTGGCCAAGGGCCTGCCGTGGTCGGTGGGGCGCAGCTTCTACAAGACTGACGAGGTGTTCCGCTTCGAGATGCCGCAGGACCCGCGGCAGCCGCTGCCGCCCATGGTCAACCTCGCGCAGTACGACATCGAGCAGAGCCTGCTCGACGCGATCCATCGGCGCAATGCACAGCAGCCCGGGCTGATCGACATCCGCTGGGCCACCGAGGTGACGGCGCTCGCGCAGGACGCCGAGGGCGTGAGGCTCGCGGTGCGCAACCGCGACGCGGCCTACACGCTGCAGGGCCGCTGGCTCGCGGCCTGCGACGGCGGCCAGAGCTTCGTGCGCAAGACGCTCGGCCTGTCGCTGGAAGGCGCGGCCTACGAAGGCCGCTACGTGATCATCGACATCGAGCTGCCGAGCAGCTACCCGACCGAGCGTCGCGCCTGGTTCGACCCGCCGTGGCACCGCGGCGCGACCGTGCTGATGCATCGCCAGCCCGACGACATCTGGCGCATCGACTACCAACTGCGCGCCGGCCAGCGCACCGAGGACGCGATGACGCCCGAGGCGATCCGCGCGTTCGTGCAGCGCCACCTCGACGCCATCGGCGAAGGCCATCTGCCGTGGCAGACCGTGTGGTCCTCGGTCTACCGCGCGGGCGCGATGACGCTGGCCGGCTACCGCCATGGCCGCATCCTCTTCGCGGGCAACGCGGCCCATGCGATGCCGATCTTCGGCGTGCGCGGGCTCAACTCGGGCTTCGACGATGCCGACAACCTGGCCTGGAAACTGGCCGCGGTGGTCGACGGCATCGGCGGCGAAGCACTGCTCGGCAGCTACTCGCAGGAGCGCATCGAGGCCTTCCACATCAACGCCGAGAACGCGATGCGCAGCACCGAATTCATGTCGCCGCCCTCGCGCGGCTTCGACCTGATGCGCGAGGCCGCGCTGTCGCTGGCCGGCGCGCACCGCGACATCGCGCAGCTGGTGAACCCGCGCCAGACCGAGGCGGTGCGCTATGCGGCGTCGGCGCTGTCGAGCGAGGGCGATGCCTGGCCCGCGGGGCCGTTGCCAGGCCAGGTGATGCCGGGCTTCGTGGACGTGAACGCGGCGGCCTTCATGCTGCTGGTGCTGGCGCCCGAGGGCATGGCCGAACCCGTGGACGAGGCCGAGCTCGGGGATGCGCAGCAGGCGGTGCGCAGCCTGCAGGTCCGGCGCATCGCGAACGACGGCGCATTGTTCGCCGAGCTGGGCGCCGAGCAGGGCGCGGCCTACCTGCTGCGTCCCGACGGCCATGTCGCCGCGCGCTGGCGCCGCGTGCCCCGCGGTGCGCTCGTGGCCGCCTTGCGCCGCGCCCTCTGCGCCACCAAAACAGAAAGCCAGCCATGAGCACCCCCTTGCCTCCCGAAGCCCGCGACCGCCTCTACGCCGCCTGCGCGCGCGCCATCACCGAAGCCGGACCCGAGCGCGAGTCGCTGTTCCTCGCGCGGCTCGCGCTGCTGCTGTTCGAGCAGGTCGGCGACGAGGCGCGCTGCAGCGAAGCGCTGGCGCACGCGCTGCAGGACCTGCCCGTACCATCCCTGTCTGCCCTCACAACCACAAACGGAGATTGAATCCATGGACCGTCGTACCCTCCTGGCCACGCTCGCATCGGGCGCCGCCGTCGCGGCCGCGCCTTTTGCCCGCGCGCAGTCGGCCTATCCCGAACAGCTCATCAAGTGGGTCGTGCCCTACCCGGCGGGCGGCGGCACCGACGTGATCGCGCGCACGCTGGCCGAAGCCATGCGCCAGACGCTGGGCCAGCAGATCGTGATCGACAACCGTCCCGGCGCCGCCACCAACATCGGCGCCGACCTGGTGGCCAAGAGCAAGCCCGACGGCTACACCATCCTGTCGGCCGACAACGCGGTGCTGGCCTTCAACGAGCACCTGTTCGGCAAGCTGCCCTTCAACCCGCAGAAGGACTTCAGCTACATCGGCGCGATCGGCAAGTTCCCGCTGGCGCTGGTGGTGCATCCCGATTTCCCGGCCAAGAACTTCAAGGAATTCCTGGCCTACGTGAAGGCCAACCCCGGCAAGGTGAACTACGCGTCGCCGGGCAACGGCTCGCCGCACCACCTGGCGATGGAGCTGTTCAAGAACCGCACCGGCACTTTCATCACGCACATCCCGTACCGCGGCGCGGCGCCGGCCATGGCCGACGTGATGGGCGGCCAGGTGCCGTGCATGTTCCTCGACCTGGCCTCGGGCCTGACCATCATGCAGAGCCACAAGGTGCGCGTGCTGGCCATCGGCTCGGGCGCGCGCAGCAAGCTGCTGCCCGAGGTGCCGACGCTGGCCGAGGTGGGCGTGCGCGACAGCGAGGTGTTCGCCTTCCAGGGCCTGCTGGGTCCGGCCGGCCTGCCGGCCAACGTGGTGAGCAAGCTCAACGGCGACCTCAACAAGGCCTTCACCACGGCCGCGGTGCAGAAGCGTTTCGCCGACATCGGCATGGAAGCGATGCCCGGCACGCCCGAGCAGTTCTTCGGCCTGGCGCGCGCGGAAGCCAGGCGCTGGGGCCCGGTGATCCAGGCCGCGGGCGTCAAGCTGGATTGAGTCGACCCAAGGGCCGGCGCTACTTCGCGTTGGCCTTGCGCGACCCGTCCTCGAAGACCTCGTCGTCGCGGTCGGGCAGGCCGTTGGCGTCCCAGGTGCGCTCGCGCGTGACCCGCCCCTTGTCGTCGTAGTTGGACTCGCTGATCAGCCGGCCCTGCAGGTCGAAGCGCCGGTGCAGGCCGATCGCGAGCAGCCGCCCGCGCGGTGCCGGCGCGCTGAAGCGGCCCTGCGCGGCGCGCTGCCCGTTGTCATGGAACTCGCTGATGTCGGCCACGCGCGCCAGGCCGTCGCCGCTGTAGGCGGTCTTGCTGCGCGGCTGGCCGTTGAGGTAGTAGCTGTCGTCGCTCGCGGGCAGGCCGGCCGGTGTCCAGCGCTGTTCGCGCACCAGCGTGCCCCGCTCGGAGTACTCGCTCTCGCGCTGCTTCAGCACGCTGCGCTCGGCGATCAGCGACACCAGTTCGTAGCGCTTCACGCCCTCGGACGAGAAGCGCTGTTCGGTGCGCTGGTTGCCCGAGAGCTCGTCCAGCGACTCGGGCTTGCCGTTGTCGTAGAGGCGTTCGCTGCGCACCCGCTTGCCGGTCGTGAAGGACAGCTTGGCGCGCAGGCCGCCCTTGCCGTCGAACAGTTCGACCTGCGAGGGCTGGGGCCCGACGAAGCCGCACTGGCGCGCGTCGTCGAAGGCCGGCGCCAGCACCGGCCGGTCGGCGCAGCGCAGCGCCGAGAGCTGGCCGCCGGGCGTGAACTCGGCCGCCGCGCGCTCGCCGCCGGGGTCGGCGTAGAAGGCCAGCCGGCGCAGCTGGCCGTTGGGGTGGAAGCTGCGCACCAGGCCGAGCTCGTGGCCGTCGTCGTAGGTCGCTTCGCGCAGCACCTGGCCGTCGGGGTAGAGCTCGCGCGCGCGTCCGTGCAGGTTGCCCTTGGCGTTGACGCTCTGCTCCTTGGCCAGCTTGCCCTTGTCGTAGTAGCGCACGATGCCCATGAAGACGCCGTTGCGCAGTTCCTGTTCGCGCTGCAGCTCGCCGCTGTCGCGGTCCTTGCAGCGCATCAGGCCGGTCTTGCCCTGCGTGGTGTAGCCGTTCGCGGGGTTGACCGGGGCACCGTTGAGCTCGCAGTCCTGCACCGCATGCGCGGCGCCCGCCAGTCCCATCAGGACCGACATCCAGGCCAGGTGCGTGCGTGGGTTCATGCGTTCATTTCTCCAGCCCCGGCGGGTTGAGCTCGCGAATGAGGGGGGCGGGTGCCACGGCTATTTGTCGTAGAGCGCGGCCAGGGAGCGGAAGCCCTTGACCTCGATCGGATTGCCGAAGGGATCGCAGAAGAACATGGTCCATTGTTCGCCGGGCTGGCCTTCGAAGCGCACCTGCGGCGCGAGCACGAAGTCGGTGCCGGCGGCCTCGAGGCGCTGGGCCAGCGCGCGCCAGTCGGGCAGCTCGAGCACGATGCCGAAGTGCGGCATCGGCACCATCGCATCGCCCACGCGGCCGGTGCGCGTGGTGGCGAAGGGCTCGCCCAGGTGCAGCGAAAGCTGGTGGCCGAAGAAGTCGAAGTCGACCCAGGTCTCGGTGCTGCGGCCTTCGGCACAGCCGAGCACGTCGCCGTAGAAGCGGCGCGCGCCGTCGAGGTCGCGAACGTGGAAGGCGAGGTGAAATATGCTCTGCATGCGGTCAGCATAGCCGCCTTGTAACCAAATCCATACTTCGGCCCCCGGGGAAGACCATGCGCCTGCAGCGCCATTTCCAATCGTTTCGATGCGCAGGCGCGGCGCGGCTGTGGCGGCGCATGGCGGCGGCCTGGCTGGCCCTGGGCATGGCGGGCGCGGCGCTGGCGGCCGAGGCGCCTGCCGTCTGCGTGCCTGTGCCCGCGCCGGCATCGGAGGCGGTGCAGGACACCCCAGCGCAGGCCCAGGACCGGGGCTTCCTGTGGCGCCTCGAGAAAGACGGCCACAGCTCTTGGCTCTACGGCACCATGCACGTGGGCAAGCCGGCCTGGATGCCTCCGGGCGAGAAGGTGGGCGCGGCGCTGCGCCGGAGCGAGGTGATCGCGCTGGAACTGGACCTGTCGGACCCGGCCACGCTGGCGGTGTTCACCGCGCCGCTCGACGCCGCCGCCGTGGCCCGCATCCTCACGCCCGATCGCCGGCGCCGGCTCGAGCGCCAGATCGCGATCGCCTGCCTGCCGGCCGATGCGCTGGCGCGCCTGCGGCCGATCCTGCAGGCCACCACGCTGGCCGGGCTGGCGGTGCGCCACGACGGAATCTTCGCGGAATGGGGCAGCGAGCACTTCCTCGGCGCCTACGCGCGCCGCCACGCCAGGCCGATCGTCGCGCTCGAGGATGCGCAGATGCAATTGAAGGCCCTGGCCGGCGACAGCGAGGCCGAGGAGGGTGCGCAGGTCGACGAGACCCTCGACGAGCTCGAGTCCGGCCAGGCGCGCACGCTCGGCGCCGAACTGGCCACCGTCTGGGCTTCCAGCGACTGGCAGAAGCTGTCCGACTACCGCCGATGGTGCGATTGCGTGAAGACGGCGACCGACGAGCGCGCGCTGCAGCGCCTGCTGGACGATCGCAACCCCGGCTTGGCCGAGGGCATCGCGCGCCTGCATGGCCAGGGGCGCGGCGTTTTCGCCGCGGTCGGGGCGCTGCACATGGTGGGGCCCAAGGGCCTGCCGGCCCTGCTGGCGGCCCGGGGCTTCCGGGTGACGCGGCAGGTGCCGGCGCCATAATCGCCGCTCCCATGCCCGTCCTCCTGCGCCACCTCCTCTGCTTCCGCCGTCTCGGCGCGCTGGGCGGCCTCGTGCTCTGGAGTTTCGTGCTGTCGCTGGGCGTGGCCGCGGCATCTCCGCTGCTGCAGCCGCAGGCGCTGGAACTGGTGTGCGCCAGCACCGGTGCCGTGAAGATGGTGGTGCACACGGCCGACGGCGTGCAGGAGCTTGGCGCGGGCCACCTCGACTGCCCGCTGTGCCTGCCGGGCGGGGCGCCGCCGCACGCTGCTTCCGAGGCGCTGGCTACGGCGCCGCTGCCGCGTGGGCGCTTGTCGCGATCGGTCGAAGCCACACGCGTGGCGCTCGCCGCCGCGCCGCTGCCGGCCCGCGGGCCGCCGCTTCGCGCCTGATCCCTGTGCCTGTCTCGCCGCGCGAGACATGGCAGGCCCTGCGCCGCAGGCCGCCGCCGCCCTTCGATCCCTGACGTTTTCCTGTCTCCAAGGAGTTCCCGCATGACTTTCAACACCACCTTTCGCCGCGCCGCCGCCTGCATGGCGCTCTTCGCCTGTGCGTCGGCCTGGGCCCAGACGGCCGCGCCGGTCGACGTGCAGGACGCCTGGGTCCGCGCGGCCGTGCCCGGCCAGAGCGGCACCGGCGCTTTCATGAAGCTCACGGCGCACGAAGGCCTCAAGCTGGTCGGCGCGAGCACGCCGGCCGCCGGGGTGGCCGAAGTCCATGAGATGAAGATGGAGGGCGACACCATGCGCATGCGCGGCGTGTCCGGCGTCGAGCTGCCCGCGCACCGCACGGTCGAACTCAAGCCGGGTGGCTACCACCTGATGCTGATGGACCTGAAGCAGCCCATCGTCAAGGACGCGACCCTGCCGATCACGTTGCAGTTCGAGGACGCCAAGGGCGCCAAGAGCTCGCTGGCGTTGAACGTGCCGGTGCGCAGCGTCGCCCCGGGCGCCGCCGCCGGGGCCGCGGCACCGGCCCACCGCCACTGAGCGGGCGCGCCGCGCGCCAGCGCCCTGGGGTAAGCTGGTGCCCACCACTGCCGGAGACAGCCATGAGCGACGCGAATTCCCCTTTTGCCTTCAGCCAGTTCGTTCCCGGCTTCGATTTCCTCAAGGGCCTGGCCGGCAACACGGCCACCGGCGGCGCTGCCGCCACCGGCATGCCCAGCCTGTCCAACTGGGTGGCGCCCACGCTCAGCGTCGAGGAACTCGAGAAGCGCATCCAGGAACTCAAGACGGTGCAGTACTGGCTCGAGCAGAACGGCCATGCGCTGAAGGCCACCATCCAGGCGCTCGAGGTGCAGAAGATGACCTTGTCGACGCTGCGGGGCATGAACGTGCAGATGGAAGACCTGGCCAAGGTCTTCACCCGGCCGGCGGCGGCACCGGCCGAGGCGCCCGTCGCGTCGCCGTCCCCTGCGCCTGCGCCTGAACCGGCGCCCGCACCCGCCGCCGAGGCCTCTGGCGAGAAAGCGGCCGCGGCACCGGGCGTGGTCGATCCGCTGCAGTGGTGGAACGCGCTGACCCAGCAGTTCCAGCAGATCGCCAGCACCGCGATGCAGGAGGCGGCCCACGCCAAGATGCCGGGCGCGACGCCGGCACCGCCCTCCAAGGCCAAGCCGGCCGCCAGCAAGAAGCCCGCTCGCAAGACCGCCCCGCGCAAGGCGGCGGCCGCCAAGCCTCCCGCCGCGGCCGCGCCTCGGCGCGCGCGCGGCTGAGCCCTTTTCTTTTTTCTCCCACCAGGACCCCGGACCGCGCGCATGAAGCTTTTCCCCACCGGCCACGCCACCCATCCGCAATGGCGGATGGCGGCAGGCCTCGCGCTCGCGCAGCTGCGCGCGCAGATGGCGCTGCCCGACTACGCCGCCGCCCCCACGCTGGGCCTGCTCTACATCACCGACCACTACGCGGCCGAGGCGCAGGAGATCCTCGACCACCTCGGCGCCGAACTGCCCGAGATCACCGACTGGTCGGGCACCGTGGGCTTCGGTGTCGCGGCCAACAACGCCGAGTACTTCGACGAGCCGGCGCTGAGCGTGATGCTGTGCGCGCTGCCTAGCGACCAGTACCGCGTGTTCTCCGGCGTGGCGCCGCTGGGCAGCTCCGAGATGAGCGGCTTCGAGGCGCACACGGCGCTGGTGCATGCCGACCCGGGCACGCCGGAGCTGGCCGAACTGGTCGGCGAGATGGCCGGGCGCACCGACACCGGCTACCTGTTCGGCGGCCTGTCCTCGGGGCGCCGCGGCGCGCTGCAGTTCGCGCTGGGCGGCAACGGCAACATCCGCGGCCACGGCGCGGCGCGCGGCGTGTTCTCGGGCGGCATGTCCGGCGTGGTGTTCGGCGAGGGCGTGCGGCTGGTGTCGCGCGTCACACAGGGCTGCGAGCCGGTGTCGCGCGAGCGCGAGATCACCGAGGCCGACGGCAACCTGCTGCTGCAGTTGGACGGCGAGCCCGCGCTCGACGTGCTGCTGGCCGACCTGCAGATCTCGCTCGACGCGCCGCAGGAAGCGATCGAGGTGGTGCGCGCCACGCTGGTGGGGCTGGTCGACGCCGGCAGCGACGGCATCCGCCGCACCGGCGACCTGGGCGCCGACGTGCTGGTGCGTCACATCATCGGCCTCGACCCGACGCGCCGCGGCATCGCGATCGCCGACACGGCCGAGGCCGGCATGCGCATGAGCTTCTGCCGGCGCAGCCCCCAGGCCGCGCGCGCCGACCTGATGCGCATCTGCGCCGAGATCCGCGAGGAGCTCGAGCCCGAGGAGCAGACGCTGGCCACGGCCCGTGCCGTCGCGGCCGGCGAGGCCGAGGCCGCGCCGCATCCGGCGCGCCGCATCGCGGGTGCGGTGTACGTGAGCTGTTCGGGGCGCGGCGGCGCGCATTTCGGCGCGCCGGGCGCCGAGATGCAGATCGTGCGCCACGCGCTGGGCGACGTGCCGCTGACCGGCTTCTTCGCCGCCGGCGAGATCGCCCGCCACCACGTGTACGGCTACACCGGCGTGCTGACGGTGTTCGTCACCGACTGAGCCCGCCGACGGGCTTCTTCAGCCCTTGGCGAAGGCGAATTCGACCTCGGGCGAGAGCCCGCTCACGATGCGCGCGATCGACTTGCCCGCGCCGCAGGCGTTGACCCAGCCCTGCGCGCCCGGCGCGGTATTGAGGAACAGGTTGCGCACCGGCGTGCGGCCGATCAGCGGCATGCCGCTGGCGCTGCGCGCGTGCAGCGTGCTGGAGAACTCGGCCCGCGACGGGTCGACCACGCCCGGCAGCAGGGTCTCGACCCGCGCCAGCATGCGGGCGAAATGCGTCGAGTCGGGCAGGTCCTGCGCATCGGTGGCCAGGCGCACCGTGCAGCACACGCGCAGGCGCTCGCCCTCCGGCGTCTCGATGCGCCGGATGCGCAGGCGCTCGTGGCGGTCGTTGAGCATCACCTGCGGCGCCCCCGCCATGTCCTGGATCGGCAGCACGATGCTGTACTCGCGCATCCGGCGCAGTGGCATCGCGATGCCCAATGCCTGCGCGTGCGGCACGCTGCCGGTGCCCAGGGCCAGCACATAGGCATCGGCGCGCAGCAGGCTGCGCTCGCCGTCGGCATTGGCCAGTTCGACGTGGTCGATGCGGCCGTCGCGCGCATGCAGCTGGACCACCGAGTGGTTCATCAGGAAGCGCACGCCGGCGGCGCGGCACATGAAGGCCAGGCTGGCCGCGAAGGCCGCGGGGTCGCGCGAGGTGTCCTCGGGCGTGAAGGCGGCGCCGGCGAGATGGCCGTGCAGGTGCTGCAGCGAGGGTTCGATGCCGATGGCCTGTTCGGGCGACAGCAGCTGCAGCGAGCAGCCCAGCGCCTGCAGCCGGCGCACGCTGTGCGTGAAGGCCTCGAAGGCCTTGGCATCGGTGTAGACGCGCATCCATCCGGCGCTGCGCAGGTCCTGCGAGACGCCGGCCTCCTTGCGCAGTTCGTGCACCGTTTCCCGGCTGTAGGTGGCCAGGCGGACCATGTGCTCCAGGCGCGCGGCCGGCCGGTGGCGCACGCCGGTCAGGTAGCCGGACACGCGGTGCAGCCGGCGGCGCAGTCCGTCGATCGCGGTGCGGCAGAGGCTGCGCGCGGGCGGGGGCGCCAGCGGCGGGCGCGAGGGCGCGCTCGCCATGCCCCGGGCCTTGGCGGCGGGCGCCGCATGGCGGTCGATCACCGTGACCTCGTGGCCCAGCTGCTGGAGGTAGTAAGCCGAGGCGACGCCGAGAAGACCGCCGCCCAGAACGATCACGCGCATGGTCCGGTTCCTTGTGGGAAGGCACAAACGGCGGACCGGCGCACGCGGCAGATAGGGCGTGCGGGCCGGGTCCGAGGTTCAGGTTGCCGCTCCCTCTGTCCTGGGTACCTGAGAGATTCGCCCGCTGCGCCTTGCAACGGGTTTGCTCCTTCGGTGCATCGCACGGGGCGATGGCTCTTCAGACGGCGAATCGAAATGAGGCAGTCGTCGAACCGGCAGGGCGGTTCACCTCGGCGTTCATGGGAGTTTGCGCGTGCGGTGGGGTCCGAAAACCCTCTTTTCTGCAGAAATAGGAGTTTACCCGTCTTGACAAACTAGATAAACGTGTAATCGATATTCACCGAATATGCGCCGAAATATGCGGCATCGGCGCCACAGCCCCTGTTCAGTGGCGGCGAAGCCGGGTAAAGGCCTCGAATTCCCAGTTGCGCATGCCCAGCAGCAGCGTGTAGCCCTCTCGGTCGTCGGGTGAGAGTTTCTGGTCGGTCTGGTGCTGCTGCGCGAAATCCTGCGCCACGCGTTGCAGCCGTTCGAGGAAGGAGGGCGCCAGCGCCCGGCTGATCGAGCCGTGCACCAGCAGCAGCCCCTCGGCCGGCCCGTCGAAGCCGCCGCTGTAATAGTCGAGCACCACGTTGTCGCGGAAGAAGTTCATCACCGGCCCGTGCGGGCGCCAGCGGAAGGTCTTGGCCAGCTTGAGCCGGTAGCGGTTGAGCGGCCGCAGCTCGATGATGCCGATGCGGTCGAGCTGGGCGAAGCAGGCGATGCACTCGGCCTCGCTCAGGCGGTAGGCGCCGACGATCTGCTCCAGCGTCCACTGGCTCAGCACGCTGATCGCGACCAGGATCAGCTTCTTGTCGCGCACAACGGCCTTTTCCTGCTCGAGCGTGAGTTCGCGCAGCAGCGGCTGGGCGTCGGCCACGCGGCGCGCGAGCTCGGCGAAATCCATCTTCAGCGCGCGGCAGATCGCGTCGACCCGGCTCAGCGGCATGTCGGACTTGGCCAGCATGCGCTTGACGCTGGACTCCGCCATGCCCAGCGACCGGGCCAGGTCGGCATAGGTCATGCGGGCGTTCTTGAGTTCGTTCTTCAGGGCCTGAACCAGGTCGACGGTGGTGCTCATGGGCAGTAGGGTATTGCAAAGCGATACCGATCGGATGCGATCGGCGGACCGTATCGATTTTCGATGCCGGATCGGGGCGCCGCCCCTAGATTCGCGCCATGACACCTCGCACCGCCTTCCCGCCGGCCCCTGCGGCACAATCCACGCGCAGCCGCCTTGACGGCCTGAGGAGCCCGACAGGGACATTCCAATGACAGCACCCGCCATGGCCCCCGACGCCCACGCCAACCAGTTCGCCTTGTTGAAGCAGCGGCGCTTCGCGCCTTTCTTCTGGACCCAGTTCGCGGGCGCGGCCAACGACAACCTGTTCAAGTTCGCCTTCACCGTGATGGTGACCTACCAGCTGCAGGTCAGCTGGATGCCGCCCGCCATGGCGGGCCTGGTGATCGGGGCGCTGTTCATCCTGCCCTTCCTGCTGTTCTCGGCCACGGCCGGCCAGCTCACCGACAAGTACGACAAGACCACGATCATCCGATTCGTGAAGAACCTCGAGATCGCGATCATGGTGCTCGCGGCCTGGGGCTTCTTCCGCGCCGATCCGGTGGTGCTGCTGGCCTGCGTGTTCCTCATGGGCCTGCACTCCACGCTGTTCGGGCCGGTCAAGTTCGCCTATCTGCCGCAGGTGCTGGCGGCGCGCGAGCTCACCGGCGGCAACGGCATGGTCGAAATGGGCACCTTCGTCGCCATCCTGCTGGGCCAGGTGGCGGGCGGCCTGCTGGTGGCGCTGCCCCAGATCGGCCACACGAGCGTGGCCGTGGCGTGCGTGCTGCTGGCGCTGGTCGGCCGTGGCGTCGCGCAGGCCATTCCGAGGGCGCCGGCCACCGACCCGCAACTGGTCGTCAACTGGAACCCCATCAGCGAGACCTGGCGCAACCTCAAGCTCGCGCGCGGCAACATCGTGGTGTTCCGCTCGCTGCTGGGCATCTCGTGGATGTGGTTCTTCGGCGCGGTCTTCCTGAGCCAGTTCCCCAGCTTCGCCAAGGAGGTGCTGCATGGCAACGAGCAGGTCGCCTCGCTGCTGCTGGTGGTGTTCTCGGTCGGCATCGGCATCGGCTCGCTGCTGTGCGAGACGCTGAGCCGGCGCCAGGTCGAGATCGGGCTGGTGCCGCTGGGCGCGATCGGCATGAGCGTGTTCGCGATCGACCTGTACTTCGCCTCGCGCGGCCTGCCGGCCGGGCCCGAGATGGGGCTGGGCGCCTTCCTCGCGCAGTCGGCGCACTGGCGCGTGATGGCCGACCTCGGCCTGCTGTCGCTGTTCGCCGGGCTCTACAGCGTGCCCATGTATGCGCTGATCCAGCTGCGCAGCCAGCCCACGCACCGCGCCCGCATCATCGCGGCCAACAACATCCTCAACGCGCTGTTCATGATCGCCAGCTCGGTGATCGCCGGCGCGCTGCTCGGGGCCGGCTTCACCATCCCGCAGATCTTCCTGTTCACCGGCATCGCCAACGCGCTGGTGGCCTTCTACATCTTCCTGCTGGTGCCCGAGTACCTGCTGCGCTTCGTGGCCTGGGTGCTGTCGCGCTTCGTCTACCGCTTCAGGATCGAAGGCGACGAGCACATCCCGACCGAGGGCCCGGCCGTGCTGGTGTGCAACCACGTGAGCTTCATCGATGCGGTGCTGCTGATGGCGGCCAGCCCGCGGCCGATCCGCTTCATCATGGACCACCGGATCTTCCGCGTGCCGGTGCTGGGCTGGCTGTTCCGGCTGGCCAAGGCGATCCCGATCGCGCCGCAGAAGGACGACCCGGCCGCCTACGAACGCGCGTTCGCGCAGGCCATCCAGGTGCTGCGCGAGGGCGACCTGCTGGCCATCTTCCCCGAGGGCGCGATCACCAGCGACGGCGCGCTGCAACCCTTCAAGGGCGGCGTCATGAAGATCCTCGCCGGTGCGCGCGCCGAAGGCGTCGAGCCGCCGGTGATCCCGATGGCGCTGACCAACCTCTGGGGCTCCTTCTTCAGCCGCGTCGAGGTGCGCGAGGGCAAGAACGTGGCGATGGTGCAGCCCTTCCGCCGCGGCCTGTTCAGCCGGGTCGGTCTGCACGTGGGCACGGTGGTGACGGCGGCGGACGCCACGCCCGAACTGCTCCAGTCGCGCGTGAGCGGGCTGCTTTCGACCTGATGGCGGGCGGGCTCGACACCGTTCCCGCGGACGCCTGGCACGCCTTCACCTGGCTGGGCGACAGCGCGCTGATGCTGCCGCTGGCCCTGCTGCTCGCGCTGGGGCTGTGGCTCTCGCGCGCCGGGCGCGGTGCCGCGTTCGCGTGGTGCCTGGCCTTCGGCGCCGGCAGCGCACTGATCCTGCTGAGCAAGCTGGCCTTCCTGGGCTGGGGCATCGGCAGCGCGCGTTGGGACTTCACCGGCTTCAGCGGCCACACGGCGATCGGCACCAGCGTGTGGTCGGTGCTGCTGTGGCTGGCTTGCGCGCGCGGCTCGCCGCTTGTCCGTCGGCTCGCGGTGGGCGCGGGCTGGGCGCTGGGCGCGGCCATCGGCGTGTCGCGGCTGGCCCTGCATGCGCACTCGGTGTCGGAGGTGGTCGCGGGCCTGCTGCTGGGCATGGCGGTCAGCCTCGGCTTCCTGTGGCTGGCGCGTCATCGCGCGCCGCCGCGCCTGCCCTGGGCGGCCTGGCTGGTCGGGCTGCTGCTGCCGCTGGTGCTGCAGACACCCGGCAAGCCCGCGCCGACGCAGGGCCTGCTCGAAACCATGGCCGTCCGGCTGGCGGGCATCGAGCGGCCCTTCACGCGCAGCGATCTCCAGGCGCTCTGAGCCGGCGATTTTTCACGAAAAGTATCGAATATCGGTACTCCCGGCCTCCTGGCGGGGAACCGGTGCATAGATTCGCCCCTCCATGGGCGGTGCCCGGCCATCATTCGGGCTCCTTTTCCTTCCTCTTTCTTTTCGAAAGTCACTCATGAACAAACAACGGGTCCTGAGCTGGATGAGCGCCGGTGCGATCGCCGTGTCGCTGCTCGCTCCCCTGTCGGTGCATGCGCAGAGCGAAACCTCGGCGGCACTGTCCCTGATGCCCGTGGCCTCGGTGGTGGGCGCGGCCTCGGCCGCCGGCGGCGCGGTCGGCGCATCGGTCGCACTGCCGGCCGCGCTGTCGGTCGGCGGCTCGGTGCTCACGGTGGTCGCGGTCGAGGCCTCGGTCGACGGCATCACCTACGTGCTGGCGCGGGCTTCCGACGGCGCGCGCGCCAGCGTCCGGGTGGCGGGCCGGGCGGTGGGCGGGGCGTCGATGGTGGTCGGCACGGCGGTGACGGTCAGCGTGATCGCTTCGGGTGTGGTGCTCTCGGCCGCGGGCGAGGTGCTGGCCTTCGTGCCCAACGCCATCGGCCGCGCGCTGCTGCACAACGAGAGGCTGGTGTGAATTCGCAGATGTCCGATCTCTACGGCCTTGACGGCGAAGCCCGGGTGCCGCGCTGGCAGCGCAAGCTGCGGATCGCGCTGCGCGTCCTGGTGCTGGCGCTGGTGGTGTGCCTGGCCGGGGCCTTCCTCTTCCCCATGCAGGCGCATGCGGGGCGCTCCTGCGAACAGGCCCGGCCGACGCCGGAGAACGTGATGCAGGGCATGCAGCTGGCCGAGCGCACCTCGCAGGCGCTGGACGCGAGCGGCGCACGCGTCGTGCTGCTGGCCCGTGCCGGCCAGGACCTCACGCGCTACGGCCTGCAGTGGTCGCACATGGGCCTGGCCTACAAGACCGAGGCCGGCCCCTGGCGCGTGGCGCACAAGCTCAACCAGTGCGGCACCGCCGTCGCCGGCGTGTACCGCCAGGGCCTGGGCGAGTTCTTCCTCGACGATCCCTGGCGCTACCGGGCCGCGTGGTCGGTGCCGACGCCGGCCGTACAGGCACAGCTGCTGGCGCTGCTGGAAGCCCCGAGCGACAGCCTGGTGCGGCTGCACACCCCGGCCTACAGCATCGTGAGCTATGCCTGGGCGCAGAAGTACCAGCAGTCCAACCAGTGGGCGCTGGAGACGCTGGCCGCCGCGATGGAGCCCGGCACCATCCGCACCCGCGCGCAGGCCCAGGCCTGGCTGCAGTTCAAGGGCTACGAGCCGGGCGTGTTGCAGCTCGGGCCGCTGACGCGACTCGGAGGGCGCGTGAGCAAGGCCAACGTGGCCTTCGACGACCATCCCAACGACAAGCGTTTCTCGGACCGCATCGAGACCATCACGGCCGACTCGGTGTTCGTCTGGCTGCAGCGCAGCGGGCTCGGCGCGGCACCGGTCACACTGGCCCTCTGAGACCTGTTCACATCGCCTGAAGGAAAAAAGAATGAGCAAATCCCTGCGTCTGTCGGAGAAGTGGTTCCGTCGCGGCCTGTGGGTCGTGGCGCTGGTGTTCGCCGGCTTCCTGATCGGGCTCGGCGGCACGCTGGTGAACGACCTGCCGCGGGTCGAGCGCACGCTGCAGACCGACGACTTCATCGACCGCGCCGCGGCCGATCCGCTGCGCGACGGTGTGCGCGAGGCCGAGCGCATCGAGCAGCAGGCGGCCAGCGCGCTCGAACAGGCCGAACTCCAGCGCAGCGCCGCCGCGCAGAGCAGCCGCAGCGCGCGCGAAACCTTCGGCAACTGGATCGCCACGCGCCGCGCCACCGCGCAGCCCGACCAGGACACCGAGCTCATCGCCCGCACGCGCGCGCTGGACGCGCTCAAGGCCAGGGAGGACGCGGCGCAGCAGAAGGTCGAGGCGCAGCAGCAGGTGGCGCTCGATGCGCGCCAGGCCCAGGAGGCCGCGCAGCGCAAGCTGGCGGTGCTCGAGCACGACGCCGAGCAGCGGCTGCAGGCCGAGTACCGCCGCGTCGAGCTGCGCGTGTTCGGCTACCGGCTCGCGCTGACCCTGCCGCTGCTGCTGATCGCGGGCTGGCTGTTCGTGAAGAAGCGCAAGAGCACCTACTGGCCCTTCGTCTGGGGCTTCATCCTCTTCGCGCTGTTCGCCTTCTTCGTCGAGCTCGTGCCCTACCTGCCCAGCTACGGCGGCTATGTGCGCTACATCGTGGGCATCGTGATCACCGTGCTGGTGGGGCGCTACGCGATCGTCGGGCTCAACCGCTACCTCGCGCGCCAGAAGCTGGCCGAGGCCCAGCCCGACATCGTGCGCCGCGAGGAACTCAGCTACGACACCGCGCTGACCCGGCTGGCCAAGAGCGTGTGCCCGGGCTGCGAGCGGCCGGTCGATTTGAAGAACGCCGAGATCGACTTCTGCCCGCACTGCGGCATCGGCCTGTTCGACCACTGCGGCACCTGCGATGCGCGCAAGAGCGCGTTCTCGAAGTTCTGCCATGCCTGCGGGACTTCCGCACATCCCGCCGCGCGATCGCAGGGGGAAGCGCTGGCCGGGGCCGCACCCGCGTGATAGAAGCGGGAGCGGCGCCTCGCGCGCCCGCTTTCACCGGTCCGTTCAACCCCCAAGGAATCCCATGAGCATCTTCGGCAGCATCCTCTCCAAGATCTTCCCGTCGGCCCAGGCCGCACCGGCACCGGCCCCCGCGCCTGCACCGGCCGCTGCCGGCGCGCCCGCACCCGCGGTCGCGGCACCGCCGCCGGCCATCCCGCTGGGCGACGTGGCCGCCGTGCTCGACGCGATGCCCGGCGCCGCCAGCCTCAACTGGCGCACCTCCATCGTCGACCTCATGAAGCTGCTCGGCCTCGACAGCAGCCTGGCCGCGCGCAAGGAACTGGCGGCCGAACTGAGCTACGGCCAGGACACCAGCGACAGCGCCAAGATGAACATCTGGCTGCATCGCCAGGTCATGACCAAGCTGGCGGCCAACGGCGGCACGGTGCCGGCCGAACTGCGCGACTGATCGCCGCGATCCGCGTTTTCTCCGAAGCCCGGCGCTGCCGGGCTTTTTTCATGCACGCCGGAATGGAAGGCCTGGTCCGACATCGCTGGCGCGCGATGGCGTCTAAGGTGAAGCCACGGTGTCGCCCGGCATCGCACGCAATCAGACAGAAGGAGATCGATCGATGGCCTACACCTTGACCCAAGCCCGCGGCCTGCTCACCGCAGCCGAGCTGAGTCTGTTCGACCAGAGCCGCGCCGCCCCGATCAAGGACCTGACCCTGGCGCGCCTGCGCGGGAAGGTGACACGCGCACGTGCACTGCGCGACAAGTACCGGGACCTCTACCGACGCCAGACCGTGGCCACGCGTGGCACGCCCGCGAGCAAGCGCTCGGCCGTCGGTGGCGACAACGAGCGCACCGGCCGCAAGGCCGAGGTCTTCGCCGAGGTGCTCGGGCGTTTCGAGGATCGGCTGACGCTGCTCGAAGGGCGTGCCGAACGTGAGGCCGGCAAGGTCGCGCCGGCGAAGAAGACCGCGCGATCGAAGGCCGTGACGGCGCCCAAGGCCCCGGCCAAGAAGGCGGTCGCGAAGAAGGTCGTCGCCACGAAAGCCAAGCCCGTGCGCCTCAAGACCGCGGTCAGGAAGGCGCTGAAGCTCAAGCAGGCGGCCGTGGGCCATGGGTCGTCGGATACGCGCTCGGCCAAGGCGCCCGCGGCGCAATCGCCGCTGGGTGCGGCCGCCGCCGGTGCGCCGCAGCAGACCGCGCCGCTCGACATCCCCGCGCGAGCCGCGCGCCGCAATCCCCTGAAGGAAAGCGCGGCCGGCATCGCCCTGCATGCGCATGCGGGCTCGCAGACCCGGCGCGCACAGGGCAAGCGCGACAGTCGCTGAGGCCTGCCCGGCGACGTCTCAGACGCCGCGCGCGCGCTCGGCCTTGAACTGCGCGCGGAATTCGGTGAAGCGCCCGGCGTCGAGCGCCTCGCGGATCTCGCGCATCAGGTTCAGGTAGTAATGCAGGTTGTGGATGGTGCACAGCATCGGGCCGAGCATTTCGCCGCAGCGGTCGAGGTGGTGCAGGTAGGCGCGGCTGAAGCCTTCGCGGCCGCCGTCGTTCCACGACACGCCCGAGGTGCCCGCGCAGGCGTGGCAGGTGCAGCTCGGGTCAACCGGCTGCGGGTCGCTCTTGTGGCGCGCGTTGCGCATCTTGAGGTCGCCGAAGCGGGTGAACATCGTGCCGTTGCGCGCATTGCGCGTGGGCATCACGCAGTCGAACATGTCGACGCCGTCGGCCACGCCCTGCACCAGGTCCTCGGGCGTGCCCACGCCCATCAGGTAGCGCGGCTTGTGGGCCGGCAGCCGGTGCGGCGTGTGGCCCATGATGTGCAGCATCTCGGCCTTGGGCTCGCCCACGCTCACGCCGCCGATCGCATAGCCGGGGAAGTCCATCTCGACCAGCGCGGCCAGCGACTCCTCGCGCAGGTTCTCGAACATGCCGCCCTGCACGATGCCGAACAGCGCGTTCGGGTTCTCCAGCTTCTCGAACTCGGCCTGGCAGCGCTTGGCCCAGCGCAGGCTCAGCTCCATCGAGGTGCGGGCCTCGGCCTCGGTCGTGATGTGGCCGTTGGTGTCGTAGGGCGTGCACTCGTCGAACTGCATGACGATGTCGCTGTTGAGGATGGTCTGGATCTGCATCGAGACCTCGGGCGTGAGGAACAGCTTGTCGCCGTTGACCGGCGAGGCGAACTTCACGCCTTCCTCGCTGATCTTGCGCATCGCGCCCAGCGACCAGACCTGGAAGCCGCCCGAGTCGGTGAGGATGGGCTTGTCCCATTTCTCGAAGCCGTGCAGCCCGCCGAAGCTGGCCATCACGTCGAGGCCGGGCCGCATCCACAGGTGGAAGGTGTTGCCCAGGATGATCTGCGCGCCCATCTCCTCGAGGCTGCGCGGCATCACGCCCTTGACGGTGCCGTAGGTACCCACGGGCATGAAGATCGGCGTCTGCACCTTGCCGTGGTTGAGCGTGAGCGTGCCGCGGCGTGCGTGGCTGTCGGGGTCGGTGGTGAGGAGGTCGAAGTTCAGCATGTTCAGTCCTGTCGTGCCAGCAGCATGGCGTCGCCATAGCTGAAGAAGCGGTAGCGGTTCTCGATCGCGTGCGCATAGAGCGCCATCACGCGCTCGTAGCCGGCCAGCGCGCTCACCAGCATCATCAGCGTGCTCTTGGGCAGGTGGAAGTTGGTCAGCAGCAGGTCGACGTGCGCGAAGGCGAAGCCCGGCGTGATGAAGATGCGGGTGTCGCCCGAGGCTTCGCCGCTTTTGGCCCACGATTCGAGCGTGCGCACGGTGGTGGTGCCGACCGCGACCACACGGCCGCCGCGGGCCTTGCATTCGGCAATCGCGCGCTGCGTGGCCTCGGGCACGTCGTAGCGCTCGGCATGCATGGTGTGCTCGGCGATGTTCTCGGTCTTGACCGGCTGGAAAGTGCCCGCGCCCACGTGCAGCGTGACGCTGGCGCGCTGCACGCCGCGCGCTTCGAGCTGGGCCAGCAGGCCTTCGTCGAAATGCAGCGCGGCGGTCGGCGCGGCCACCGCGCCGGGCACGCGCGCGAACACGGTCTGGTAGCGGCTCTCGTCCTCGGCCGAATCGCTGTGCTCGATGTAGGGCGGCAGCGGCACGTGGCCGCAGCGCGCCATCAGCGCATAGGGGTCCTCGCCGGCCGGGCTCTCGAAGGCGAAGCGGAACAGCGCGCCGTCGTCCTCGGGCCAGCGGCCGAGCAGGGTGGCGCTGAAGCCGCCGACCATCTGCAGCACGGTGCCCACGGGCGGCTTCTTGCTGACCTTCATGTGGGCCACGACTTCCTGGCCGGTCAGCACGCGCTCGACCAGCAGCTCGAGCTTGCCGCCGGTCGGCTTCTCGCCGAACAGCCGGGCCTTGACCACGCGGGTGTCGTTGAAGACCAGCAGGTCGCCGCTGCGCAGCAGGCCGGGCAGGTCGCGGAAGATGCGGTCGACCGGCGTGTCGCCCGTGCCGTCGAGCAGGCGGGAGGAGGTGCGTTCGGTGGCCGGGTGTTGTGCCACCAGTTCGGGGGGCAGGTCGAAATCGAAATCGGAGAGCGTGAAGGCGCGCATGGTGCTTGAGGGCCGGACGGGCCCGTGCCAAGGAGGCATGAGGAGAGAAAAGGGGAAGGCGGCTGGAATTGTCCCATGCCAGGAAACAGGGCATCGAAACGGGGGCATGGCGCCCGGTGGCCGAGGCAGAATCGACGCATGCCTGATTCACTTGCCGCGCGCATTGCACCCCCGCCCGGCGGCCCCTCCGAAGGCGAACTCTTCAAGAAGATCCTCGGGCGCAGATGGCAGGGCCTGCATCCCGACATCCGGCGGCGCTTCGACAAGAACCCGTCGCCGGGCCAGGCGCTGCACTACCGGGGCGCACTCAGCGAACTGCGCTGCTCGCGCTTCGGCAAGCTGCTGGGCCACCTGACGCAGCCGCTGATCCAGGGCGCGCTGATTCCCTACAGCGACGCCGACTTTCCGGTCGAGATCCAGGTCTACGCCAGGCCGAACGACCCGGCCATCTACAAGCAGCGCATCTACCGGCTGCATGGCCGCCAACCGATCCAGTTCACCAGTTTCATGCGCGAGAGCGAACGCGGCGAGGTGCTGGAGTACGTGGGCATGGGCCTGGGCATGAAGCTGGTGCTGAGCGTGGAAGACAACGGCAGCCTGCATTTCCAGAGCGACGGCTACTTCTGGGACGTGCTCGGCTGGCGCATTCCGCTGCCCGGCCTGCTCACGCCGGGCAAGACCTTCCTCTGGCACCACAACGAGACGCCGGAGCGCTTCAACATCCGCATCGAGATCCGCCACTGGCTGATGGGCACCACCTTCACCCAGGTCGGCGTGTTCGAGGAAGTGGCCGCGCCGAAGACGGTGGCCGCATGACCCTCGACACCCACCTGCTGGCGCTGCAGCTCATGGCCGCCCAGGGTGTGATGGGCGCCTTCGACACGCTCTATCACCACGAAGGCACCGAGGCGCTGGCGCAGCGAAACAGCGCGCGGCGCGAGCTGTCCATCCATGCCGTGCGCTCGGCTATCTACTGCGCGATGTTCATCGGGCTGTCGTCCTGGGCCTGGCACGGCCTGTGGGCGGGGGTGCTGCTCGCGGTGTTCGGCGTCGAGATCGTGCTCACGCTGTGGGACTTCGTGGTCGAAGACGGCAGCGCCTGCTGCCGCCCACCGAGCGCGTCACGCACACGGTGCTGGCCATCAACGCCGGCGCGTTCATCGCGCTGCTGGCGATGAACGCGGTGGACTGGGCGGCACAACCCACGGCCTTGGTGTGGCAGCCGCAAGGCTGGCTCGGCGCCTTTCTTGCGCTGTGCGGGGTGGGCGTGGGCCTCTCGGGGCTGCGCGACGGCTTGGCGGCGCATGCGCTGTTCCGTCGCACCGCGCAGGAGGAACAGCGCGCGGTCGATGCGCCGGTGCGCTTCGGCCACAAGCCGCAGCGCGTGCTGGTGACCGGCGGCACCGGCTTCATCGGCCAGATCCTGGTGCGCCACCTGCTGGCCGACGGCCATGCGGTGACGGTCTGGACGCGCGATGCGCGCGCGGCCGCCTGGGGCTTCGGCGGCGCGGTGCGCTGCGTGCAGGCGCTCGAGCAGATCCCGGCAACCGACGATGTCGACGTGGTCGTCAACCTGGCCGGCGCGCGCATCCTCGGCCAGCGCTGGAGCGAGCGGCGCCAGCGCCAGCTGATGCAGAGCCGCGCGGGCCTGACGAGCACGCTGGTTGCGTGGATCGCCACGCGACCGCGCAAGCCCTGGCTGCTGCTGTCGGGTTCGGCCATCGGCTACTACGGCGTGCAGCCGCAGGGCGATACCGCCGAGCTGGCCGAAGACGCACCGCCGCAGGACCTCTTCATGTCGACGCTGTGCCAGGCCTGGGAGCAGGCGGCGCGCGGCGCCGTCGCGCACGGCGTGCACGTGGCCTGCATGCGCTTCGGCTTCGTGCTGGGCCACCAGGGTTCGCTGCCGCAACTGCTGCTGCCGGTGGCGCTCGGCATGGGCGGGCGCCTGGGCAGCGGGCGGCAGTGGCTGTCGTGGGTGCATGTGCATGACGTGATCCGCGCGATGGCCCATGTGTGGACGCTGACCGAACAACAGGAGGCCGCCAACGGTGCGGCCGCGCAGGCCTTCAACTGCACCGCGCCCGGCGCGCTCACGCAGGAAGAATTCACCCGCACGGCCGCCAGTGTGATGCACCGTCCCTTCTGGATGCCCACGCCCGCCGCGCCGGTCCGGCTGCTGTTGGGCGAACAGGCGGACCTGCTGCTCGAAGGCCAGCGCGTGGTGCCCGCGCGCCTGCTGCAGACCGGCTTCCGCTTCGCGTTCCCCGATGCGCGCAGCGCCTTGACGGACCTTTGCCGTCCGCGCTAGAAGCCCCTCCGTGCCCGCCAAGAAAACCCCGTCCCCCGCCACCGCCGCAAGCCCTGCCGCGCCTGCACCCGCGGGCCCGCCCGGCACCGGCCTGAGCCTGGTGCAGCGCGCGCTGCGCAAGCTCGGCCTGGTGCGCGACATCGACTTCGCGCTCTACCTGCCGATGCGCTACGAGGACGAGACGCGCATCGTGCGCATCGCCGACCTGCGCGAGGGCGACCTGGGCCAGTTCGAGGCTGTCGTGACCGAGAGCGAGGTGAGCTACCGCCCGCGCCGCCAGCTGGTGGTGACGGTCGACGACGGCAGCGACACCTGCCAGCTGCGCTTCTTCAATTTCTATCCCTCGCAGCAGAAGCAGCTCGCGGTCGGCGCCAGGGTGCGCGTGCGCGGCGAGATGCGCGGCGGCTTCATCGGGCGGCAGATGCTGCACCCCACGATCAAGGCCGCGGGCACCGCACTGCCCAGCGCGCTCACGCCCGTCTACCCGACCGTGGCCGGCCTGGCGCAGCCGGTGCTGCGGCGCGAGGTGCGCTCGGGCCTGGCGCGCGCGGTGCTCGACGAGACCATCCCGGTGCAGATCGGCCTGCGCGGTGCCTGGGACCTGCGCGCCTCGCTGAGCTTCCTGCACTACCCGACGCCCGACGTGTCGATGGCCGCGCTCGAGGACCACAGCCACCCGGCCTGGCAGCGCATCAAGGCCGAGGAACTGCTGGCGCAGCAGCTGTCGCAGCTGCAGGCCCGGCTGGAGCGCGCGGCCCAGCGCGCGCCGAGGCTGCCGTCGTCGGCCGAGCCGCTGGCCAGCTCGCTGCATGCGCAGCTGCTCGCGGTGCTGCCCTTCGGCCTGACCGGTGCGCAGCGGCGCGTGGGCGAAGAAATCACGCACGACCTCGGCCGCGAGATCCCGATGCACCGGCTGCTGCAGGGCGACGTGGGCTCGGGCAAGACCGTGGTGGCCGCGCTCGCGGCGGCGCGCGCCATCGACGCGGGCTTTCAGTGCGCGCTGATGGCACCGACCGAGATCCTGGCGGCCCAGCATTTCGGCAAGCTGGTGGGCTGGCTCGATCCGCTGCTGGCCGCGCGCGGCCTGCGCGTGGCCTGGCTCACGGGCAGCCAGAAGAAGAAGGAGCGCGAGCAGATGTCGGCCGCGGTCGAGAGCGGCGAGGCCGCGCTGGTGATCGGCACCCATGCCGTGATCTCGGAGAAGGTGCGCTTCAAAAACCTCGCGCTCGCGCTGATCGACGAGCAGCACCGCTTCGGCGTCGCGCAACGGCTCGCGCTGCGCGGCAAGGCCGTCGGCGACCTCGAACCCCACCTGCTGATGATGAGCGCCACGCCCATCCCGCGCACCCTGGCGATGAGCTACTACGCCGACCTCGATGTCTCCACGCTCGACGAGCTGCCGCCGGGCCGCACGCCCATCGTGACCAAGCTGGTGGCCGAGCACCGGCGCGACGAGGTCATCGACCGCATCCAGTCGCAGATCTCGCAGGGCCGGCAGGTCTACTGGGTCTGCCCGCTGATCGAGGAGAGCGAGGCGGTCGACCTGCGCAACGCCACCGAGACCCGCGACGAGCTGGCCGACACGCTGGGCGACGCGGTCCAGGTCGGCCTGCTGCATTCGCGCATGCCCACGGCCGAGAAGGCGGCGGTGATGGCGGCCTTCACCGCCAACGAGATCCAGGTGCTGGTGAGCACCACGGTGATCGAGGTGGGGGTCGACGTGCCAAACGCTTCGCTGATGGTGATCGAGCACGCCGAGCGCTTCGGCCTGTCGCAGCTGCACCAGCTGCGCGGGCGCGTGGGGCGCGGCGCCGCGGCCTCGGCCTGCGTGCTGCTCTACGCGCCGGGCGACAGCGGCCGCGTGGGCGAGACCGCGCGGGCCCGGCTCAAGGCCATGGCCGAGACCGGCGACGGCTTCGAGATCGCGCGGCGCGACCTCGAGATCCGCGGGCCCGGCGAATTCCTCGGCGCGCGCCAGTCGGGCGCGCCGCTGCTGCGCTTCGCCGACCTCACGACCGACGTGCTGCTGCTCGACTGGGCGCGCGAGCTGGCGCCGGTGATGCTGGAAAAACACCCCGAACTGGCGCAGCGCCACATCGACCGCTGGCTGGGCACCAAGGCCGAATATCTGAAGGCCTGACTCAGCCCACGTCTTCGAACAGATCGAGCAGCCGGTCCAGCCCGCCTTCGTCGATGCACACCATGGCCTGCGCGCGCACCGCGGGCTTGCCGTGGTAGGCCACCGACAGCCCGGCCGCGCCCAGCATCGGCAGGTCGTTGGCGCCGTCGCCCACCGCGATGGCCTGGGCCGGCGTGATGCCCAGCGCGCGGCAGCATTCGAGCAGCTTGTCCTTCTTGGCCTCGCCGTCGCAGACCTCGCCCCAGGGCTGGGCCAGCATGCGGCCGGTGAGTTTTCCGTCCTCGATCTCGAGCACGTTGGAGCGCGTGTCGTCGAGCCGCAAGCGGTCGCGCAGGCGGTCGGTGAAAAAGGTGAAGCCGCCGCTCAGCAGGATCACCCGCAGGCCGGCGCGCTGGCAGGTGGCGATCAGGGTCTCGGCGCCGGGGCTCAGGTGCAGCCGGTCGTACACGGTCTGCAGGGCCGACAGCGGCAGGCCGCGCAGCAGGGCCACGCGCTCGCGCAGGCTCGTCTTGTAGTCGGCGATCTCGCCGCGCATCGCGGCCTCGGTGAGGGCCGCGACCTCGGCGCCGCAGCCCGCGATCTCGGCCAGCGCATCGACCGTCTCGAGATCGATCAGCGTCGAGTCCATGTCGAAGGCGATCAGCCGGAAGTCCGACAGGCGCAGCGGGGCGGGGAGGGGGGTGCGGAGCTTCATGGCGCTGTCCAGTGTTGCGTGCTCAGCCAGTCGACGAACTGCCGCGCCAGTGTGGCCGCCGGCCCCTCGCTGCGGTACAGCGCATAGACGCCGGAGGCCGGCAGGCGCGGTTCGGGGAACACCAGGCGCAGCCGGTCGGCCTGGATGTCTTCCTGCAGCAGGCACCAGGGCGCGAGCGCCAGGCCAAGGTCGTTCATGGCCGCCTGCATGCAGAGGAAGTGGTGGTCGAACACCGGGCCCGGCAGCTGCGGCGGCACGCGCACGCCGGCCAGCTCGAACCAGCGCGGCCAGCTCTCCTGGCTGCCGGCCGCCTGCAGCAGCGGATGGCCCAGGCAGTCGGCCACGCCCGCGATGCGGTGGCGCTCGATGAAGCGCGGCGAGGCCACGGGCACCAGGTGGTCGTCGAGGCAGCGCACGCAGCTGTGCTCGGGGCGCTGCATGGGCATGCGGCGCACCAGCACGTCGCTGCCGGACTCGGCCTGGTCGAAGAACTGGCGGCCCAGCGTCGACAGCTGCACGTCGGCCTGCGGCGCCAGCGCCTGGAAGCCGGCCAGGCGCGGGATCAGCCACTTCATCGCCAGCGAGGGCGTGGTGCACACGCGCAGGGTGCTGCGCTGGTGGGGCGACTTCAGCGCGGCGGTGGCGCTGGCGATGCGGTCCAGGCTGGCCTGCACCTCGTTGAAGTAGTCGCGCGCATGCGGCAGCAGGCTCGCGCCGCGGGCCTCGCGCGCGAACAGCGGCTGACCCAGGTAGTCCTCCAGCAGGCGGATCTGCTGGCTGACGGCGCTGTGGGTGATGCTGAGTTCGTCGGCGGCCGTGGTGAAGTTGGCATGGCGCGCCGCCGCCTCGAAGGCGCGCAGCGCCTTCAACGGCGGCAGGCGTCGGGTCACCACCGGCGGGCCTTGGCGGACGGGCTGCTCTTCCTCATGCGTGCGATGCGCTTTCTTGTGTTCTGGGTTGCTTGCCGCCTTCGGCGGGGGGCTCGGCGCGCATCGTAGACCGGGAAGCCTGCAGAAAAACTAACCGCCGGCCCCAAAAAATACGGCTGGTGGCGGGGCAGGGCGGCCCCTAGCATCGCGCCTTCTTTCACCCTGATCCAGAGACATGGCTTCCATCACCATCGACAACGTCGTGAAGCAGTTCGCCCATCAGACGGTGCTGCAGAAGCTGTCGCTGCATGTGCCGGATGGCGCCTTCTACACGCTGCTGGGCCCGAGCGGCTGCGGCAAGACCACCTTGCTGCGCTGCATCGCGGGCTTCAACGAACCCGACGGCGGCCGCATCCTGTTCGACCAGGACGACGTGACGCGCGTGTCGACCCACCATCGCGACATCGGCATGGTGTTCCAGGACTACGCGCTGTTCCCCGACAAGACCGCCTTCGACAACCTGGCCTACGGGCTGCGCGCGCGCAAGGTGCCCAAGGCCGAGATCACGCGCCGCGTCAACGAGGCGCTGGACAAGGTGAGCCTGCTGGCGCTGGCCGACCGCTACCCGGCGCAGATGAGCGGCGGCCAGCGCCAGCGCGTCGCGCTGGCGCGCGCGCTGGTGATCCGCCCGCGCGTGCTGCTGATGGACGAGCCGCTGTCGAACCTCGACGCCAAGATGCGGCTGCAGATGCGCGACGTGATCCTCGACCTGGTGCGCGAGGCCGGCATCACCACCGTCTTCGTCACCCACGACCAGGAAGAGGCGCTCGCGATGTCGGACCGCATCGCCATCATGGACCGCGGCAGCATCGCGCAGCTGGGCACGCCCGAGGAGCTCTACGGCACGCCGGTCAATGCCTACGTGGCGGACTTCATCGGCTCGGCCAACGTGATCCCCGTGCCGGCCGAGCGCGGCGGCGAGGCGCCCGCGGGCGATGCGCCGGCGCATGTGCGCTACCGGCTGTGCGGCCAGCAGCTCGACGGCGTCCAGGGCAGCCCCACGCTGGGCGCGCAAGGCACGCTGATCGCGCGCCCCGAGGCGCTGTCGCTGATGGCGCCCGCGCCCCATGTGCCCAACGCGATCGCGGGCGTGGTGCTGCGGCGCCAGTACCTGGGCTTCAAGACCGCCTACCGCATCCGGCTGCACGACGACTCGGAGATCCGGGTCGAGCTGCACGCGGGCAACATGGTGGCCGACTTCCAGGCCGGCGACGCGGTGCAGGTGCTGGTGCCGGCCGACAGCCGCGTCGTCAGCGCCTGAGCAGGGAACGCACGCCATGAAAATCAAATGGTGGCCCTGGGGTTTCCTGACCCTGCTGAGCCTGGTCCTGCTGCTGTTCTTCGTCTTCTATCCGCTGGGCACGCTGTTCGTGAACAGCGTGCGCGACGAGTCGGGCGCGTTCTCGCTGGCCGGCTTCGTCACGCTGCTCGAGGACAGCGAGTACCTGCAGGCCTTCCGCAACACGCTGGTGCTGGGCGTGTCGGTCACGGCCTGCACGGTGGCGGTGGGCGTGCCCTTCGCCTACATGGTGGCGCGCTACGACTTCCCGCTGAAGAACCTGGTGGCGGTGCTGCCGATCATGACCATCGTGATCCCCGAGATCATCGTGGGCCAGTCGTGGCTGCTGCTGCTGGGCAACAACGGGCTGGTGACCAACCTGTTCGCGGGCCTCGGCATCGAGCTGCCGACCTTCTACGGCTGGACCGGCATGGTCTTCTCCATGACCCTGGTCTACTACACCTACATCTACCTGGGCGTGCTGGCCGCATTGCGCGGCTTCGACGGCCAGCTGGAGGAAGCCGGCCTGAGCCTGGGCACCTCGCCCTTCGTGACCAAGCTGCGCGTGCTGGTGCCGGTGATCCTGCCGGCGGTGCTGGTCAACGCGCTGGTGGTGTTCACGCTGGTGGTGGGCAACTTCGCGCTCTCGGTGGTGCTGGGCAGCCGCGTGCCGCTGCTCTCGGTCATGACCTACAACGCCTTCGTCGGCGAGATGGGCGGCAGCCCGGCGCTGCAGAGCGCGATGTCGGTGATCTCCATCGGCATCGTGGCGGTGGTGCTGTTCTTCCAGAAGCGGGTGGTGGAGCGCAAGGTCTACACCATGACCCAGGGCCGCGCGCCGGCCGTGCTGCGCGTGCGCTCGGGCGCGGCGCTCTTCTACACGCTCAGCGTGGGCGTGATCATCGTGCTGTCGATGCTGCCGCTGCTGATCGTCTTCGTGGGCGCGTTCACCGAGACCAGCGGGCCGGTGATGCGCTGGGGCCAGTGGTCGCTGTCGAGCCTGGAGCGGGCGCTGCGCGGCGCCCCCGAGCCGATCTTCAACTCGCTCAAGTTCGCCTCGATGGCGACGGTGACGGGCGTGGCCTTCGCGGTGCTGGTGAGCTACCTGACGATCAAGAAGCGCAACCCCTTCACCCAGCTGCTGGACTACATCGTGGTGCTGCCGCTGACCATCTCCGGCACGGTGCTGGGCATCGCGCTGGTCCAGACCTTCAACACCGGCTGGCTGGTGCTCGCGGGCTCGTCGGGGATCATGGTGCTGTGCTACACGGTGCGCCGGCTGCCCTTCGCGGTGCGCAACGCCTCGTCGACGCTGTTCAACATCTCCGACTCGATCGAGGAGGCCTCGATCAGCCTGGGCGTGTCGCCGCTCAAGACCTTCTTCAAGGTGCTGCTGCCGGCGATGAAGGCCTCGATCATCTCGGCCGCCATCCTGATGTGGGTGACGACGATCTCGGAGCTGTCCGCTTCCATCGTGGTCTACACGGGCGGCCTCGAGACCATGCCGATCGCGATCTTCCGCCAGGTCGACGGCGGCCGGCTGGGCCTGGCCTCGGCCTACGGCGCGGCGTTGGTCAGCGTGATCCTGCTGCCCATCATCGTGTCGATCAAGGTCTTCCGCATCAATCTCTTTTCCAGCAAGTAACCCAACCCGGAGAGCCTCTCATGTCCTTCAAGTCCCTGGCGAAATACGCGATCGCGGCCCTGGCCCTCACGGTGGGTGCCGCCCACGCGCAGACCGTGGTGCTCTACTCGTCCAACAACACCGAGACCGTCGAGACCGCGCTGGCCGTGGTCAAGAAGAAGACGCCCGCGCTGACGGTGCAGCAGGTCACGGGCGGCACCGGCACGCTGATGAAGCGCATCCAGGCCGAGGCCAAGAGCCCGCGCGGCGACGTGCTCTGGAGCGGCGGCTTCGGCACGCTGGGCGCCTACAAGGACCAGATGGCACCCTACAAGTCGCCCGACCTCGCGGCCGTGCCCGCGATCTTCCGCGGCCCGAACGACCTGTGGGTCGGCACCAACGTGCACGTGATGGTGATGATGGTCAACGAGCGCCAGCTCAAGGGCCTGCCCGCGCCCAAGACCTGGTCGGACCTGATGCGCCCCGAATGGAAGGGCAAGTTCGCCATCACCGACCCGAGCAAGAGCGCCACCGCCTACATGCTGGTCTACGGCCTGCTCAAGCAGTTCGGCCGCGACGGCCTCGACAAGCTGGCGGCCAATGCGGTCGTCACCGCCTCCTCGGGCAGCACCTACAAGGGCGTGGCCGCGGGCGAGTACCCGGTGGGCCTGACCATCGAGTACGCGGCGCAGGAGTACGTGGCCGGCGGCCAGAAGGAGATCAAGCTGGTCTACCCGACCGAGGGCAGCTACCTCGCGCCCGAAGGCATGTTCATCGTCAAGGGCGCGAAGAACATGGACGCGGCCGTCGCGCTCTATAACGGCCTCCTGAGCAAGGAAACGCAGCAGGAACTGCTGGTCAAGAACTTCCGCCGCCCGGTGCGCACCGACATCCCGGTGTCCAAGCTGACCTCGCTGCCCGACCTGGGCGCGATCAAGATCTTCCCGCTCGACCAGGAAGCGGCCTCGGCCGAGTACGAACAGCTGGTGGCGCTGTGGAACCTGGCGGTGAAGGGGCGCTGAGCGATGGGGGCATGATCGGCCTTCCTCCGACGCCATACGCCCCCATGACCGCCCTCCAGATCCGCCCGGCCGTGCAGGCCGACCTCCCCGCCATCGCCGCGCTGCTGGCCGATGACGTGCTCGGCGCCCAGCGCGAGCGCCCGGCCGATGCCTCGCTCTACGACACCGCCTGGCGCCAGATCGCAGCGCAGCCGGGCAACGAGATCTGGGTGGCGGTGCTGCCCGAAGGCGTGGTCGGCTGCCTGCAACTGATCGTGATCCCGGGGCTGGCCCGCCAGGGCGCGCTGCGGGCGCAGATCGAGGGCGTGCGCGTGGCCTCCACCCACCGCGGGCAGGAGATCGGCGAACGCCTGTTCGCCCATGCCATCGAGACCGCGCGCGCGGCCGATTGCCGGCTGGTGCAGCTCACGACCGACAAGCGCCGCACCGACGCGCACCGCTTCTATGCGCGCCTGGGCTTCGAGGCCACGCACGAGGGCATGAAGCTGGAGCTGGAACCAGGGGCACGCACCGCCTCTTCCCCTTCGTGAAATACCGAGCCGGGCCTCAGAAGTTGCCCCGATAAGGGGTTGGAGAAGCGACAGGAAGTGCGCGTAGCCTGGCGCTAGCCGTCGATGCCGCCCTCGGGCATCTGCCGCGCATACACCGCGAGCACGATGCGCTCGGAGTGGATCAGGTAATCGTTGAGCGCCGCCGCACCCTCGGCGAACTTGCCGGCCTCGATGAGTTCCAGCAGCTTGGTGTTCATGTCCACGTAGGGCGCGTGCAGGAACTCCGGGTCTTTCAAGAGGCCGAAGGCCAGCCGCAGCTCGACCAGGATGTGCGCGAACAGCACGTTCAGCCGTTCGCTGTCGGCCAGTTCCACGATGCCCTGGTGGAACTCCATGTTGGCCGTGCCCACGCCCAGCCAGTCGCCGGCGTCGCGGCAGCGCAGCGCCATCTCGACCGCCTCGCGCATGTGCTTCTTGGCCGGGTGCCGCGGGTAGGCCTGGGCCAGCGCCTGGCATTCGATGAGCCGGCGCACGCGGTAGATGTCGATGATCGACGCGATGCTGGGCACCGCCACGAACACGCCGCGGTTGGGCGCGTGCTTGAGCAGCCCCTCCTTGGTCAGCGTGCGGAACACCTCGCGCAGCGTGTTGCGCGAAATCTCGAAGCTGTCGGCCAGCGCGGCCTCCGATAGCCGCTGCCCGGGCGAAAACTCGCCTTTCACGATCTTCTGCCGGATGAGCTCCGCGACCCGGTCGTTGAGCGTCTGCGTGCCGGCGGCGGGCGCGGCAGGGGAGGTCGGGGAAGCCAGTGAAGTCATGCCGGAGAGAAGAGGAAGGGGAAAGGTGCTGGGGACCCGCGAGTTTGCAGCAGTTTCAGCCTGCCGCGCGGCCGCCACCGGTGGCACGGGGCGATGCACCAAAGCGCAGCCGACATGACCCATCTCAGGGTTTTCCTGGGGCAAGCCGGGCACTGTTGTTGGGCACACTCGCTGTAATTGTTCAACAATCTGCGATAAATGAGTGAATCAGACAATTTCGATTGCTCATTCATTGGCACGAGGTTTGCATCAACCGCGTGGCCGGCGCTCCCGCGCAAGGTGTCGCTGAATCCCAAAACGAAAGACCAACATGACTCCTGACATCCCTCACCTGTGGCCGCTGATCGGCGTGGCCGTGATCATTGCGGGCTTCATCCTGCGCTTCAATCCGATGCTGGTGGTGATCGTCACGGCCATCGTGACGGCTGCCGCCGCGGGCTTCGGCCCTATGGCCATCCTCACGGCCATCGGCACCGGCTTCATCAAGACCCGCAACCTGCCGCTGATCATTCTTCTGCCGCTGGCGGTGATCGGCCTGCTCGAGCGCCACGGCCTGCGCCAGCATGCGCAGAACTGGATCAGCCGCATCAAATCGGCCACCGCCGGCCGCCTGCTGATCGTCTACCTGGCGGCGCGCGAACTCACGGCTGCGATCGGCCTGACCAGCCTGGGCGGCCATCCGCAGATGGTGCGGCCGCTGCTCGCGCCGATGGCCGAGGGCGCCACCGAGACCCGCTACGGCAAGCTGCCCGAGCGCCTGCGCCACAAGCTGCGCGCCTATGCCGCGGCCACCGACAACGTGGGCCTGTTCTTCGGCGAGGACATCTTCGTGGCCTTCGGCGCCATCGTGCTGATGAGCACCTTCCTGCACGAGGCCGGCATCGACGTCGAGCCGCTGCACATCGCGCTGTGGGGCATCCCGACCGCGATCGCCGCCTTCGTGATCCATTCGTGGCGCCTGCGCCGGCTCGACCAGTCGATCGCCCGCGAGATGGCGGGCGAGCCGCAGCCGGTGGTGCCCGCCGTCGCCACGCCAGAGGGCCGCTGATCATGGTCCTCTCGATCCAGCACCTCTACATCCTGGTCGGCCTGATCCTCGCGGTCACGGCCGTCATGACGCTGACCGACCGGCAGCATCCCAAGCGCTACACCAGCGGCCTGTTCTGGGCGCTCTACGCGCTGGTCTTCCTGATCGGCGACAAGCTGCCGCCCGCCGTGGTCGGCGCCGGCGCCATCACGATGGCCGTGATCGCCGGCCTGCGCGGCGTCGGCGCGGGCAAGCACCGCGAGCCCACGCCGGCCCAGTACCAGGCCAGCGCCGCGCGCCTGGGCAACAAGCTGTTCATGCCCGCGCTGGCGATCCCGCTGGTCACGGTGATCGGCACCGTGCTGATGAGCAAGGTGAAGATCGGCGATGCCTTTCTGCTCGACCCCAAGAACACCACGCTGGTGAGCCTGGGCGTGGGCTGCGTCATCGCGTTGGCGCTGGCCTGCTGGCTGACGCGCGAGACGCCGGTGCAGGGCCTGCGCGAGTCGAGGCGCCTGACCGACGCGCTCGGCTGGGCCGTGGTGCTGCCGCAGATGCTGGGCATGCTGGGCCTGGTGTTCTCCGACGCGGGCGTGGGCAAGGCGGTGGCGCACATCACCACCAGCTACATCAACATGGACATCCGCTTCGTGGCGGTGGTGGTCTACGTGCTGGGCATGGCGCTGTTCACCATCATCATGGGCAACGGCTTCGCGGCCTTCCCGGTGATGACCGGCGGCGTGGGCGTGCCGGTGCTGGTGGGCGTGTACCACGGCGACCCGGCCGTGATGGCCGCCATCGGCATGTTCTCGGGCTACTGCGGCACGCTGATGACGCCGATGGCGGCCAACTTCAACATCGTGCCGGCCGCGCTGCTGGAGCTGCCCGACAAGAACGCGGTGATCAAGGTGCAGGTGCCGACCGCGGCCGCGCTGCTGGTGGTCAACATCTTCCTGCTGTACTTCCTGATGTTCCGCTGAGGTGCCGCCCATGACCCCGGTTGCCACGCCACCCCGCGTGCTCGTCGCGGGCTTCGAGCCCTTCGAGAACGATCCCGTCAACCCGGCCTGGGAGATCGCCCGCGCGCTCCACGGCTGGGCCTGCGAGGGCGCGGTGGTGCAGGCGCTGCAGCTGCCCTGCGTGTTCGGCCGCGCGATCGACACGCTCGACTCGGCGCTGGCCGGCCCCGCGCCGACCCTGGTGCTGTGCCTCGGCGCGGCCGGCGGGCGCACCGAGGTCTCGCTCGAGCGCGCGGCGCTGAACGTCGACGATGCGCGCATCCCCGACAACGCGGGCCAGCAGCCGATCGACGTCGAGGTGGTGGCCGGCGGTCCGGCCGCGTACTTCTCGACGCTGCCGATCAAGGCCATGGTGCGCGACATGCGCGCCGCGGGCCTGCCGGCGGCGGTGTCCAACACCGCCGGCACCTTCGTCTGCAACCACATCTTCTATGCGCTGATGCACCGGCTGGCGACGCAGTCCGCGCTCGCCTCCACGCGCGGCGGCTTCCTGCACGTGCCCTACCTGCCCGAGCAGGCTGCGTCCAAGCCGGGCGTGGCGAGCATGGCGCTCGGCGCCCAGGTCGAGGCCCTGCGGGTAGCGATCCGCACCGCGCTGACCGTGCGCCACGACGTGCGCGAGACCGCCGGCCGCCTGCATTGATGACCCCTGAGGCGCGCGCAGCCCGCGCGCCGGAGAGAGAGAACACGATGAACATCGACTTGAACAGTGACCTGGGCGAGAGCCTGGGCGTGTGGCGCATGGGCGACGACGCCGCCATGCTGTCGCTGGTGAGCAGCGCCAACGTGGCCTGCGGCTTCCATGCGGGCGACCCGGCCGGCATCCTGCGCACGCTGCGCGAGGCCCAGGCGCGCGGCGTCGCGGTCGGCGCCCACGTGGCCTACCGCGACCTCGTGGGCTTCGGCCGCCGCAACATGGACGTGGACAGCGCCGACCTGCGCGCCGACGTGATCTACCAGATCGGCGCCCTGAAGGGCCTGGCCGCCGCGGCCGGCACCACCGTGCGCTACGTGAAGCCGCACGGCGCGCTCTACAACACCATCGCCCACGACCAGCGCCAGGCGCGCGACGTGATCGCGGCGATCCGCGAAACCGATCCCACGCTGTGCCTGGTGGCGCTCGCGGGTTCGCCGCTGCTGGGCTGGGCGCGCGCCGAAGGCCTGCGCGCGGTGGCCGAAGCCTTCGCCGACCGGGCCTACACGCCCCAGGGCACGCTGGTCTCGCGGCGAGAGGCCGGCGCGGTGCTGCACGACGCCGACCTTGTGGCCGAGCGCATGCTGCGCCTGGCCACCGAGGGCGTGGTCACGGCCATCGACGGCAGCACGGTGCGCATCGAGGCCGAGTCGGTCTGCGTGCACGGCGACAGCCCGGGCGCGGTCGAGATGGCGCGCCAGGTGCGCGCGCGGCTCGCGCAGGCGAGCGTGCACATCCGCTCCTTCGTGGACGCCGCATGACGATGCGCTTCCTGCCGGTCAACCTGAACGCGCTGCTGGTCGAGCTCGACGACCTGCCGCAGACGCTGGCGCTGCTGGCCTCGCTGCGCGCCGAACCCATCGCGGGCATCGAGGAGCTGGTGCCCGCGGCGCGCACGCTGCTGGTCAGCTTCCGGCCGGCGGCGATCGCGGCCGACGAACTCCGGCGGCGCATCGGCCAGCGCCGGCTCGACGCCCGCGAGACGCGCGTCGACAAGCGCATCGAGATCCCGGTGCGCTACGACGGCGAGGACCTCGCCGAAGTCGCCGCGCTGCTGGGCACCACGCCCGAGGACGTGGTGCGCCGCCACACGGGCAGCGACTACACCGTGGCCTTCACCGGCTTCGCGCCCGGCTTCGCCTACCTCTCGGGCGGCGACCCGAGCCTGGACGTGCCGCGCCGCCAGGTGCCGCGCACGCGCATCCCGGCCGGCGCGGTGGGCCTGGCGGGCCGCTTCAGCGGCGTCTATCCGCAGGCCAGCCCGGGTGGCTGGCAGATCCTCGGCATCACCGATGCGCCGATGTGGGACCTGTCGCGCGCGCAGCCGGCCCTGCTGCAGCCCGGCGACACGGTGCGCTTCGTGGATGTCACGGCGCAGCCGCGCGTGGCGACCGTGGCCGTGGCCGCCGCCGCGCCCGCCCGCCCTGTGGCGTCGAAGGGCAGCGCCCTCGAGATCCGCGCCCCCGGCCTGCAGGCGCTGCTGCAGGATCGCGGCCGCCATGGCCAGGCCGGGCAGGGCGTGTCCGCGTCGGGCGCGATGGACCAGCGCTCGCTGCAGGCCGCCAACCGGCTGGTGGGCAACGCCTCGGACATGGCCTGCCTGGAGATCGCCTACGGCGGCTTCCAGCTGGTCTGCCGCGGCGATGCGGTGATCGCCATCACCGGCGCCGACGGACCGGTCACCTTGACGCGTGCCGACGGGGCCGGCGGGCCGCTGCCGCGCTGGCAGCCGATCGCGCTGGCCGAGGGCGACCTGCTCGCGCTGGGCGAGCCGCGCGCCGGCATCCGCAGCTACCTGGCGGTGCGCGGCGGCTTCGACCTGGCACCGGTGCTCGGCAGCCTGTCGACCGACACGCTGGCGCGCGTCGGCCCGCCGGCCCTGGCCGCGGGCGATGTGCTGCCGGTGCGCGCGGTGGCCGCGGGCGCGGTGGTCGGCGCGGCCGAGACGCCACCCGCCGACCTGCCGACGGTGCAGGAAGAGGTCGTGCTCGACATCGTGCTGGGCCCGCGCACCGACTGGTTCACGCCCGACGCGCTCGCGTTGCTGTGCAGCCAGTCGTGGGCCGTCACGCCGCAATCGAACCGCGTCGGCATCCGGCTCGCGGGCGAGGTGCCGCTGGCGCGCGCCCACCACGCCGAGCTGCCCAGCGAGGGCACGGCCTACGGCGCGCTCCAGGTGCCGCCCAGCGGCCAGCCGGTGCTGTTCCTGGCCGACCACCCGCTGACCGGCGGCTACCCCGTGATCGCCTGCGTCGCGACCCACCACCTCGATCGCGCGGGCCAGATCCCGGTGGGCGCGCGCATCCGCTTCCACCCGATCGCCTCCTGAGAGTCCTCCAGATGAAAAAACTCCTGATCGCCAACCGCGGCGAAATCGCGGTGCGCATCGTGCGCGCCTGTGCCGACCACGGCGTGACATCGGTCGCGGTCTATGCCGACGCCGACCTGAACGCGATGCATGTGCGCATGGCCGACGAGGCCTACGGGCTCGAGGGCGACAAGCCCGCCGACACCTACCTGAACATCGCCAAGCTGCTGGCGGTCGCGCAGCGCAGCGGCGCCGACGCGGTGCACCCGGGCTATGGCTTCCTGTCGGAAAGCGCGGCCTTCGCGCAGGCCGTGATCGACGCCGGCCTGACCTGGGTCGGCCCCTCGCCGGCCGCGATCGCGATGCTGGGCGACAAGGTGCAGGCGCGCAAGCTCGCGCTGCAGGTCGGCGCGCCGCTGGTGGCGGGCACGGCCGACCCGGTGACGAGCGCCGCCGAGGTGCGGGCCTTCGCCGAGCGGCACGGCCTGCCGGTCGCGATCAAGGCGGCCTTCGGCGGCGGCGGCCGCGGCATCAAGGTGGCCTGGCGGCTCGACGAGATCGAGGGCCTCTACGAATCGGCGGTGCGCGAGGCCGTGACCGCCTTCGGCCGCGGCGAGTGCTACGTCGAGCAGTTCCTCGACCGCCCGCGCCACGTCGAGGCCCAGGTGCTGGCCGACACGCACGGCCACGTGGTGGTGGTCGGCACGCGTGACTGCTCGCTGCAGCGGCGCAACCAGAAGCTGGTGGAGGAGGCGCCCGCGCCCTTCCTGAGCGACGAACAGCGCGCGCGCATCCATCGGTCGGCGCGCGACATCTGCGCCGCGGCCGGCTACACCGGCGCGGGCACGGTCGAGTTCATGCTGAGCGCGAGCGGCGCGATCTCCTTCCTCGAGGTCAACACGCGGCTGCAGGTCGAGCATCCGGTGACCGAGGAAACCACGGGCCTCGACCTGGTGATCGAGCAGCTGCGCATCGCCGACGGCCTGCCGCTGTCGATCACCGAGACGCCGGTGCCGCGCGGCCATGCCTTCGAGTTCCGCATCAACGCCGAGGACGTGGGCCGCGGCTTCCTGCCTTCGCCGGGCCCGGTCAAGGTCTTCGACGCACCCTCGGGCCCGGGCGTGCGCGTGGACACGGGCGTCGATGCGGGTTCGCAGGTGCCGGGCAGCTTCGACTCGCTGATGGCCAAGCTGATCGTCAGCGGCGCCACGCGCGAACAGGCCATCGCACGGGCGCGCCGTGCGCTCAAGGAATTCCGCATCGAGGGCCTGCCCACGGTGCTGCCCTTCCACCGCGCGGCGATGGCGCATCCGGACTTCGTCTCGGCCGATGCCTTCAAGGTGCACACGCGCTGGATCGAGACCGACTTCGCCAACGGCGAGGCCGCGGCCCTGCGTCCCGACCCGCTGCCCGACACCGCGCTGCTGCGCACCGCGATCGAGGTCGACGGCCGGCGCCTGGCGCTGGGCCTGCCGGCGGTGCTGCTGAGCGGCCTGGCGTCGGTGGCGTGCGGGCCGGGCATCGCGCCGGCCGAGGCGCGCGTGGCCGACGCCGCGGCGCTGGCCGCACCGGTGTCGGGCACGCTGCAGGGCTGGAAGGTGGCCGACGGCGACACGGTGGCGCAGGGCGCGGTCGTGGCCGTGATGGAGGCGATGAAGATGGAGATGCAGGTGGTCGCGCACCGCGCCGGCCGCATCGCCTTCGCGGCCGCGGCGGGCGAGGCGGTGGCGGCGGGCGCGGTGCTCGCGGCCATCGGCTGAGCGGCCGGCCGCGGGTTCTCGTAGACCCCCGGCCCGGGCGGGTCGGGGCCCCTTGCGCATAATTGACGCAAGCTATGACTCTCACCGAACTCAAATACATCGTCGCAGTGGCGCGCGAGCGGCACTTCGGCAAGGCGGCAGAGGCCTGCTACGTTTCCCAGCCGACGCTGTCGGTGGCCATCAAGAAGCTCGAGGACGAACTCGAGGTGAAGCTGTTCGAGCGCAGCGCGGGCGAGGTCACGGTCACGCCGCTGGGCGAGCAGATCGTGCAGCAGGCGCAGAGCGTGCTCGACCAGGCGGCCAGCATCAAGGAGATCGCCAAGCGCGGCAAGGACCCGTTGGCGGGCGCGCTGAACCTCGGCATCATCTACACCATCGGCCCCTACCTGCTGCCCGACCTGGTGCGCCAGAACATCGCGCGCACGCCGCAGATGCCGCTGATGCTGCAGGAGAACTTCACCGTCAAGCTGCTGGAGATGCTGCGCGCCGGCGAGATCGACTGCGCCATCATGGCCGAGCCCTTTCCCGACACCGGCCTGGCCATCGCCGCGCTCTACGACGAGCCCTTCGTCGCGGTGCTGCCGGTGAACCATCCGCTGGCGGCCAACGAGTCGATCAGTTCGGACGAGCTCAAGAACGAGACCATGCTGCTGCTGGGCGCGGGCCATTGCTTCCGCGACCACGTGCTCGAGGTCTGTCCCGAGTTCGCGCGCTTCTCGAGCAACGCCGAGGGCATTCGCAAGAGCTTCGAGGGCTCCTCGCTCGAGACCATCAAGCACATGGTGGCCTCGGGCATGGGCGTGACGCTGGTGCCGCGGCTGTCGGTGCCGGCCGAGGCGCTCAAGCCCAAGGCCAAGGGCCGCAAGGAGCCCGAGCAGATCGTGCGCTACCTGCCGGTGCGCGACGGCGAAGGGCGCGAGCCGCCGACGCGCCGCGTGGTGCTGGCCTGGCGCCGCAGCTTCACCCGATACGAGGCGATCGCGGCGCTGCGCAATGCGATCTATGCGTGCGAGCTGCCGGGCGTGAAGCGGCTCTCCTGAGGCCGCGGCCAATGGCTGCGATAGAGTCTCGCTGTTGCGACAGGGCCGGCCGGCCTCTACAGTCGTCCCGTCGTCCGTACACCATCCACCGTCAACGAGGAATCGCCATGGCCAAAGCACCGAGCAACAACAAATCCCCCAAGAAGGCGAAGCCGCTGGTCGCGGGCGCGCCCGCGGCCGGCGCCGGCAAGGTGCCGACCAAGGGCGACGCCCAGGTCGCGCAGGAATCGGGCAGCCGCAACGCACCGATCATCAACATCGGCATCGAACGCCAGGACCGCGCGGCCATCGCCGAAGGCCTGAGCCGCGTGCTGGCCGACACCTACACGCTCTACCTCACGACCCACAACTTCCACTGGAACGTGACCGGCCCGCACTTCAACTCGCTGCACGCGATGTTCATGGGCCAGTACACCGAGCTCTGGAACTCGACCGACGTGATCGCCGAGCGCATCCGCGCGCTGGGCCACTACGCGCCGGGGTCGTACGCCGAGTTCAGCAAGATCGCCACCGTGCCCGACGTGCCGCAGACGCCGCCCAAGGCGATGGAGATGGTGCGCATCCTGGTCAAGGGCCACGAGACCGTGTCGCGCATCGCGCGCGAGTTCATCCCGGTGGCCGAGGAAGCCGGCGACGATCCGACGGCCGACATGCTGACCGCGCGCTGCACGGTGCACGACCAGACGGCCTGGATGCTGCGCTCGCTGCTGGAAGAATAAGCAGGCGGCACCGGCCCTGCGGGGCCCGGACCGGGAGCGGCACAATGGCCGCTCTTTTTTTGTCCGCCGAATGCCTGCTGCCAGCCGCCTTTCCCTGTACCTTGACCTGATCCGCTGGAACCGGCCCGCCGGCTGGCTGCTGCTGCTGTGGCCCACGCTGGGCGCGCTGTGGTTCGCGGCCGGCGGCTGGCCGGGCTGGCACCTGCTGGCGGTGTTCGTGCTCGGCACCATCCTCATGCGCAGCGCCGGCTGCTGCGTCAACGACGTGGCCGACCGCGACTTCGACCGCCACGTCAAGCGCACCGCCCAACGGCCGGTCACCAGCGGCGCGGTCTCGGTCCAACAGGCGCTGGGGCTGGGCGCCGTGCTGGCGCTGGTGGCCTTCGGCCTGGCGCTCACCACCAATGCGGCGGTGATCGTCTGGTCCTTCATCGGCCTGGGCGTGACCCTGCTCTATCCCTTCGCCAAGCGCTTCGTCTCGCTGCCGCAGGCGGTGCTGGGCATCGCCTTCTCGATCGGCATCCCGATGGCCTTCTGCGCCGCGGGCGGCCCCGACGTTCCGGCCACCGAGGCGTTCTCGCGCGTGCCGGGCTACGGCTGGGCGCTGCTGGTCGGCAACCTGGGCTGGGTGCTGGCCTACGACACCGAATACGCGATGGTCGACCGCGACGACGACCTCAAGATCGGCATGAAGACCTCGGCCATCACCTTCGGCCGCTTCGACGTGGCGGCGGTGATGCTCTGCTACGCGGTGTTCCTGGTCGTCTGGGGCGTGGTGGGCCTGCGGGCCGGGCTGGGCCTGCCCTTTTTCGTCGGCCTGGCCGCCGCGGCGGCGCAGGCGCTGTGGCACGGCGCGCTGATCCGCGAGCGCACGCGCGACGGCTGCTTCAAGGCCTTCCGCCTGAACCACTGGCTGGGCTTCGCGGTGTTCGCCGGCATCGTGGCCGACTTCGCGCTGCGCGGCCTCTAGGCGGCGCCGAATTCCCTGGCCAGCTCGCCGGCCCGCCGTTCGGCCGCGCGGATCGCGGCCTTGAATTGCGCCTTGACGCCGGCCGCCTCGAGCGCGCTGAGCGCCGCGTAGGTGGTGCCGCCCTTGGAGGTGACGCGCTCGCGCAGCACCGCGGGCGGATCTTCCGAGGCGCGGGCCAGGGCCGAGGCGCCGGTGAAGGTGCCGACCGCCAGGCGCTGCGCCTGTTCCGGCGGCAATCCCATCTCGATGCCGGCCTCGGTCATGGCCTCGATGAAATAGAAGACATAGGCCGGGCCCGAGCCCGAGACGGCCGTCACCGCGTCGAGCGCGGCCTCGCCGTCCACCCACAGCAGGTCGCCGGTCGGCGCCAGCAGCTGCTCGACCTGGGCCCGGCCCTCGGCGCTGACGGCCGGGCGGGCGAACAGGCCGGTCATGCCCTGGCCGACCAGCGCGGGCGTGTTGGGCATGGCGCGCACGACGCGTTCGCTGCCCAGCCAGCGGGCGATGCTGTCGGAGGGGATGCCGGCGGCCACGCTCAGGTGCAGCGCGTCGGGCGTCCAGGGCTGCACCGCCCGGGCCGCCTCGGCGAAGGTCTGAGGCTTGACGGCCCAGACCACGATCCTGCATCGGGCCAGCGCGGCGCCGGCCTCGGCCTGCGCGACGAGGCCGAACTGCGCGGCCAGGCGCGCACGGGCGGCTTCGAAAGGTTCGACTACCTCGAAGGTTTCGGGTGGCAGGCCCTGTCGGATCAGCCCGCCCAGGATGGCGCTGGCCATGTTGCCGCCTCCGATGAAGGCGATGGGCGGGAGGGCGGCGGCGTGGTCTGGCTGGGTCATGGGCGATCGACGTGGGCGGCGTGGAGGGGAGGGGAGGGGAGGGCTCGGGCCGATTGTCGCCCGGACGCCACGGCCCGCGCCGAAGTTCGGAAAACAGGTCGTTGACATGCGGGATGGGTCGTGTGACAATCGCGGGCTTCGCTTCAAAAAGGCGAAGCTTTCCGCCCATACGAAGGCGCTCCAAGTGGTTTGGGGCGTTGACGACGGGCCCAAGACTGACTGCGGTGCTGCCATGAGGCGGTTTCTCGGTACAAGTTGGGAACCAATCGAAATGATCCAAACTGAATCCCGGCTCGAAGTGGCCGACAACACGGGCGCGAAATCCGTCCTGTGCATCAAGGTGCTCGGTGGCTCCAAGCGGCGTTACGCCAGCGTGGGCGACGTCATCAAGGTCAGCATCAAAGAAGCAGCCCCCCGCGGCCGCGTCAAGAAGGGCGAAATCTACAGCGCCGTCGTGGTGCGTACCGCCAAGGGCATCCGTCGCGCAGACGGTTCGCTCGTCAAGTTCGACGGCAATGCCGCCGTTTTGCTCAACGCCAAGCTGGAGCCGATCGGCACCCGCATCTTCGGACCGGTCACGCGCGAACTGCGCACCGAGAAGTTCATGAAGATCGTCTCGCTGGCTCCCGAAGTTCTGTAAGGACACAACGCCATGAACAAGATTCGCAAAGGCGACCAGGTCATCGTGTTGGCCGGTCGTGACAAGGGCAAGCGCGGCACCGTCTCGCTGCGCAAGGACGACTCGCATCTGATCGTCGACGGCATCAACATCGTCAAGAAGCACACCAAGCCGAACCCCCTCAAGGGTACGACCGGTGGCATCACCGAAAAGACCATGCCGATCCATCAATCCAACGTGGCCATCTTCAATGCTGCGACCGGCAAGGCCGATCGCGTGGGCATCAAGATCGCCGACGGCAAGCGCGTGCGGATCTTCAAGTCCAGCGGCGACGAAATCAAGACCGCCTAAGGAGCATTCAGATGGCACGTCTCCAACAAATCTACCGCGAGAAGATCGCGAAAGAGCTGACTGAAAAGTTCGGCTACAAGTCGCCGATGCAGGTTCCCCGCATCACCAAGATCACCCTGAACATGGGTGTGGGTGAAGCGGTTGCCGACAAGAAGGTGCTGGACAACGCCGTGGGCGACCTGACCAAGATCGCCGGCCAGAAGCCCGTGGTCACCAAGTCGAAGAAGGCCATCGCCGGCTTCAAGATCCGCGAAATGCAACCGATCGGCTGCATGGTCACGCTGCGTGGCGTGCAGATGTATGAGTTCCTGGACCGTTTCGTGACCATCGCGCTGCCGCGTGTTCGCGACTTCCGCGGCATCTCCGGCCGTGCGTTCGACGGCCGTGGCAACTACAACATCGGCGTCAAGGAACAGATCATTTTCCCCGAGATCGAATACGACAAGGTCGATGCCCTGCGCGGTCTCAACATCAGCATCACGACGACGGCAAAGAACGACGAAGAGGCCAAGGCGCTTCTCGCCGGCTTCCGTTTCCCGTTCAAGAACTGAGGCGAACCGTGGCTAAACAATCCCTGATCCAGCGCGAAATCAAGCGCGACAAGCTGGTCGCCAAGTACGCAGCGAAGCACGCCGAACTGAAGGCGATCTCCAACGACTCGAAGAAGAGCGACGAAGAGCGCGCTGCAGCCCGCCTGGGCCTGCAGAAGCTCCCGCGCAACGCCAACCCGACGCGCCAGCGCAACCGTTGCGAAATCACCGGCCGTCCGCGTGGCACCTTCCGTCAATTCGGTCTGGCCCGCGCCAAGATCCGCGAACTGGCTTTCAACGGCGACATCCCCGGTGTCACCAAGGCCAGCTGGTAAGCCAGGCAGGAGCAATAAACATGAGCATGAGTGATCCCATTGCCGACCTGTTGACGCGTATCCGTAACGCGCAAATGGTGGCGAAGCCGACCGTGTCGATCCCGTCTTCCAAGGTGAAGGCCGCGATTGCACAAGTCCTCAAGGACGAAGGCTACATCGACAGCTTCGAAGTGAAGACCGAAGACGGCAAGTCCGAACTCGTCATCACGCTGAAGTACTACGCTGGCCGCCCGGTCATCGAGCGCATCGAGCGCGTGAGCCGCCCCGGCCTGCGCGTCTACAAGGCCAGCGCAGCCATTCCGCAAGTCCAGAACGGCCTCGGCGTCGCCATCGTCACGACCCCCCAGGGCGTGATGACCGACCGCAAGGCACGCGCTACCGGTGTCGGTGGCGAAGTCCTGTGCTACGTCGCCTAACCGAGACATCAAGGAGTCACTGAAATGTCCCGAGTAGGAAAAATGCCCGTCACCATCCCCGCTGGCGTGGATGTGTCGATCAAGGAAGACCAGATCAGCGTCAAGGGTACGGGCGGTTCGCTCAACCTGGCCCGCAATCCCCTGGTCAATGTCGTGAACAACGACGGCAAGCTGAGCTTCGAGCCCGCCAACGAATCGCGTGAAGCGAATGCGATGAGCGGCACGCTGCGCCAGCTGGTCAACAACATGGTGGTTGGCGTGACCAAGGGCTTCGAGAAGAAGCTCAACCTGGTCGGCGTCGGCTACAAGGCTGCAGCTTCGAACAACAAGCTGAACCTGCAAGTCGGATACTCGCACCCGGTCAACTTCGACATGCCGCAAGGCATCACCGTGGCCACCGCGACCCCGACCGAAATCGTGATCAAGGGTGCTGACCGTCAGCGCGTTGGTCAAATCGCCGCTGAGATCCGCGCTGTTCGTCCGCCCGAGCCCTACAAGGGCAAGGGCATCCGGTATTCGGACGAGAAGATCGTGATCAAAGAGACCAAGAAGAAGTAAGGGGCAGCAAAATGATGTTGACCAAAAAAGCACAGCGTCTGCGCCGCTCGCGTCAGACCCGCATCCGGATCGCGACGCAAGGCGTGGCCCGCCTGACGGTGAACCGCACCAACCTGCACATCTATGCCACCGTCATCTCCGGCGACGGCACCAAGGTGATCGCAACTGCATCGACGGCCGAAGCCGAAGTTCGCAGCACGCTCGGCGGTTCCGGCAAGGGCGGCAATGCCGCTGCCGCCACCGCGATCGGCAAGCGCATCGCTGAAAAGGCGAAGGCTGCCGGCGTCGAGAAGGTTGCTTTCGACCGCGCAGGTTTCGCGTACCACGGCCGCGTCAAGGCGCTGGCCGACGCAGCCCGCGAAGCCGGCTTGCAGTTCTAACCGGACACGAGATTCAAAATGGCAAAGATTCAAGCAAGAACGCAGAACGAAGGACCCGAGGACGGCCTGCGCGAGAAGATGATCGCGATCAACCGCGTCACCAAGGTGGTGAAGGGTGGTCGTATCCTCGGTTTCGCAGCACTGACCGTGGTCGGTGACGGCGACGGCAAGGTCGGCATGGGCAAGGGCAAGTCGAAGGAAGTGCCTGCTGCCGTGCAGAAGGCCATGGAAGAAGCCCGCCGCAACCTGTTCCAGATCTCGATCAAGAACGGCACGCTGCACCACCGCGTGACGGGTCACCATGGCGCCGCTTCGGTCGTCATGATCCCGGCTCCCAAGGGTACCGGCATCATCGCCGGCGGCCCGATGCGCGCCGTGTTCGAAGTGCTGGGCATCACCGACATCGTGGCCAAGAGCCATGGTTCGTCGAACCCCTACAACATGGTCCGCGCCACGCTGGACGGCCTGAAGAACTCGACGACCGCGTCGGCTGTCGCTGCCAAGCGCGGCCTGACGGTCGAAGAGCTGTTCGCTTGAACGGGAGCATCGACATGACGACCCAACAACAAACCGTCAAGGTGCAGCTGGTGAAGAGCCCGATCGGCACCAAGGAATCGCATCGCGCGACCGTGCGTGGCCTCGGCCTGCGCAAGGTCAACAGCGTGAGCGAGCTGCAAGACACGCCCGCGGTGCGCGGCATGATCAACAAGATCAGTTATCTGGTCAAGGTTCTGTAAGAGAGACTGATATGGAACTCAATGGCATCAAGCCCGCCGCCGGCGCCAAGCACGCAAAGCGTCGCGTCGGCCGCGGTATCGGCTCCGGCATCGGCAAGACCGCAGGTCGCGGTCACAAGGGCCAGAAGTCGCGTGCAGGCGGCTTCCACAAGGTGGGCTTCGAAGGCGGTCAAATGCCTCTGCAGCGTCGCCTGCCGAAGCGCGGCTTCAAGTCGCAGACGCTCAAGTACAACGACGAAGTCACGCTGACCTCGCTGGAAGCCCTCGGCCTGGCCGAAGTCGACCTGCTGGCGCTCAAGCAAGCCGGCCTCGTCGGCCACATGATCAAGGTCGTCAAGGTCATCAAGACCGGCGAACTGACCAAGGCCGTCAAGCTGACGGGCATCGGCGCAACCGCCGGCGCCAAGGCAGCGATCGAAGCTGCCGGCGGCAGCGTCGCCTGAAGACACCGGACTGAGAGAGATCCTTCGTGGCTACTAACGCGGCAACGCTCGCAAAAACAGGCAAGTTCGGCGACCTGCGTCGTCGGCTGGTCTTTTTGCTGCTCGCACTCGTGGTGTACCGGATCGGCGCGCACATCCCTGTTCCGGGCATCAACCCGGACCAGCTGGCGCAGTTGTTCCAGGGGCAGCAGGGCGGGATCCTGAGCCTGTTCAACATGTTCTCGGGCGGTGCGCTGTCGCGCTTCACCGTGTTCGCGTTGGGCATCATGCCGTACATCTCCGCGTCGATCATCATGCAACTGATGACCTACGTGGTGCCGACCTTCGAGCAATTGAAGAAGGAAGGCGAGGCAGGGCGGCGCAAGATCACGCAGTACACGCGTTACGGCACTTTGGGCCTCGCGCTGTTCCAGTCCTTCAGCATCGCAGTGGCACTTGAATCGTCGGCCGGCCTGGTGATCGCACCCGGCTTCGGCTTCCGGCTCACCGCCATGATCAGCCTCACGGCCGGTTCGATGTTCCTGATGTGGCTCGGCGAGCAGATCACCGAGCGTGGTCTGGGCAACGGCATCTCGATCCTGATCTTCTCGGGTATCGCGGCCGGCCTGCCCAGCGCCATCGGCGGCCTGGCTTCGCTGGTGACGACCGGCGCGATGAACCCCATCGTGGCCATCTTCATCATCGCGGTCGTGGTCCTGGTGACCTACTTCGTGGTGTTCGTCGAACGCGGCCAGCGCAAGATCCTCGTGAACTATGCGCGCCGACAGGTCGGCAACAAGGTCTACGGTGGCCAGTCGTCGCACCTGCCGCTGAAGCTGAACATGGCTGGCGTGATCCCGCCGATCTTCGCGTCGTCGATCATCCTGCTGCCGGCCACCGTCGTGGGCTGGTTCAGCACCGGTGACAGCATGCGCTGGATCAAGGACATTGCCGGGGCACTCACACCGGGTCAGCCGATCTATGTGATGCTCTACGCTGCTGCGATCGTCTTCTTCTGCTTCTTCTACACGGCTCTCGTGTTCAACAGCAAGGAAACGGCCGACAACCTCAAGAAGAGCGGTGCGTTCATCCCGGGCATTCGTCCGGGTGACCAGACGGCCCGCTACATCGACAAGATCCTGGTTCGCCTGACGTTGGCCGGCGCGGTGTACATCACCTTCGTCTGCCTGCTGCCGGAGTTCCTGATCCTCAAGTACAACGTGCCGTTCTATTTTGGCGGCACCTCCTTGCTGATCATCGTGGTCGTGACGATGGACTTCATGGCCCAGGTACAGAACTACATGATGTCGCAGCAGTACGAATCACTGCTCAAGAAGGCCAACTTCAAGACATCGTAGGACTGGCGTTTCAAGTATTGAGTCCGGGCGGCTGACGCCACGTTAAACAGTTTTAGGAGAATGAAATGAGAGTTTCGGCTTCGGTCAAACCCATCTGCCGTAATTGCAAGGTCATCCGCCGCAAGGGTGTGGTTCGTGTGATCTGTTCTGACCCGCGCCACAAGCAGCGCCAGGGTTAAGTCAAAGAAGTATTAGAGGACGCACATGGCACGTATTGCAGGCATCAACATCCCGCCGCACAAGCACGCTGAAATCGGCCTGACCGCCATTTTCGGTATCGGTCGCACCCGCGCCCGTCAAATCTGCGAAGCGAGCGGCATCGAATATTCGAAGAAGATCAAGGATCTGACCGACGCTGATCTCGAGAAGATCCGCGACCAGATCGCTCTCTTCACCATTGAAGGCGATCTGCGCCGCGAAACGACGATGAACATCAAGCGCTTGATGGACATCGGTTGCTACCGCGGCTTCCGTCATCGCCGTGGCCTGCCGATGCGCGGCCAGCGCACGCGCACCAATGCCCGTACCCGCAAGGGTCCGCGCAAGGCCGCGCAGTCCCTGAAGAAATAAGGATTGAAACAGCATGGCTAAAGCTCCTGCCAATAACGCCGCACAGCGCGTCCGCAAGAAGGTTCGCAAGAACGTTGCCGACGGTATCGCTCACGTGCACGCCTCGTTCAACAACACGATCATCACGATCACGGACCGCCAGGGCAACGCCCTGTCGTGGGCCTCGTCGGGTGGCCAGGGCTTCAAGGGTTCGCGCAAGTCGACGCCTTTCGCAGCCCAGGTGGCGTCGGAAGTGGCCGGTCGTGCTGCTGTCGAACAAGGCATCAAGAACCTCGACGTCGAGATCAAGGGCCCCGGCCCCGGTCGCGAATCGTCGGTGCGCGCCCTGGCTGCGCTCGGCATCCGGATCAATTCCATTGCCGACGTGACCCCGGTTCCGCACAACGGTTGCCGTCCCCAAAAGCGTCGCCGCATCTAAGCGTCGAAGCGCCAGCGCAGCCTGCTTCACAGCGGCTGCGCGTTTTGTTTTCAACAAGCCCACCGCCATCGGCACGCCGCTGATGGCTCCTGCAGGCCGACCCTGCAGCAGATGACACAAAGGAAGATCACGTGGCACGCTACCTCGGCCCCAAGGCCAAACTTTCCCGCCGCGAAGGCACCGACCTGTTCCTGAAGAGCGCTCGCCGTTCGATCCAGGACAAGTCGAAGTTCGACTCCAAGCCCGGCCAGCATGGCCGCACCTCGGGTCAGCGCACCTCCGACTTCGGCCTGCAACTGCGTGAAAAGCAGAAGGTCAAGCGCATGTACGGCGTGCTGGAGAAGCAATTCCGCCGCTACTTCGAAGAGGCCGATCGCCGCCGTGGCAACACCGGCGCGAACCTGCTGTTCATCCTCGAATCGCGCCTGGACAACGTCGTCTACCGCATGGGCTTCGGCTCGACCCGCGCTGAAGCACGTCAGCTGGTGTCGCATCGCGCGATCACCGTGAACGGCCAGTCGGTCAACATCGCGTCGTACCTGGTCAAGACCGGTGACGTGATCGCCGTGCGCGACAAGTCGAAGAAGCAGACCCGTATCGCCGAAGCGCTGCAGCTGGCTGCACAGGTCGGCATCCCGGCCTGGGTGGACGTGAACGCCGACAAGGCGGAAGGCGTGTTCAAGAAGGTTCCGGATCGCGACGAATTCGCTGCCGACATCAACGAATCGCTGATCGTCGAACTGTATTCGCGCTAAGCGGACCCAACGAGCCGCGCCATGCGGCTCGTTTTTGTTTTTTTGTTCCCGCCGGGATCGACCCGCCGGGCGCTTCACCAGCCTTACCGGTGTAACGAACCGGGGGTATTGAGAGGAAGTCTGCATGCAAACCACCCTGCTGAAACCCAAGACCATCCAGGTCGAGCAAATGGCCGCCAACAAGGCAAAGGTCACGCTCGAGCCTTTCGAGCGCGGCTACGGCCACACGCTCGGCAACGCGCTGCGTCGCGTGCTGCTGTCGTCGATGGTCGGTTATTCGGCCACCGAAGTCACGATCGCGGGCGTGCTCCACGAGTACTCGTCGATCGATGGCGTCCAGGAAGATGTCGTCAACATCCTGCTGAACCTCAAGGGCGTGGTGTTCAAGCTCCACAACCGCGATGAAGTGACCCTGAGCCTGCGCAAGGACGGTGACGGCCCGGTGCTGGCATCGGACATCCAGACGCCGCACGACGTCGAGATCATCAACCCGGATCACGTGATCGCGCACCTGTCGCAAGGCGGCAAGCTCGACATGCAGATCAAGGTGGAAAAGGGCCGTGGCTACGTGCCCGGCACGATGCGCCGCTATGCGGACGAACCGACGAAGTCGATCGGCCGCATCGTCCTCGACGCCTCGTTCTCGCCCGTCAAGCGTGTGAGCTACACGGTCGAAAGCGCCCGTGTGGAACAGCGCACCGACCTCGACAAGCTGCTGATCGAAATCGAAACCAACGGTGCCATCACCGCTGAAGATGCGGTGCGTGCCTCGGCGAAGATCCTGGTGGAACAGCTGGCTGTGTTCGCGCAGCTCGAAGGCGGCGAACTCGCTGCATTCGACGCACCCGCGCCGCGCAGTGCCCAGCAGTTCGATCCGATCCTGCTGCGCCCGGTCGACGAGCTCGAGCTCACCGTGCGTTCGGCCAACTGCCTCAAGGCAGAGAACATCTACTACATCGGCGACCTGATCCAGCGCACCGAGAACGAGCTGCTCAAGACCCCCAACCTGGGTCGCAAGTCGCTCAACGAAATCAAGGAAGTGCTCGCTTCGCGCGGCCTGACCTTGGGCATGAAGCTCGAAAGCTGGCCGCCGGCCGGCCTCGATAAGCGATAATCCGCGATTCGGCCAAAAAGTAATCGGCCCCCGCTTCGAGAGAAGCAGGCCAGTGCGATGGGCAGTACCTGATACGGCTGCCTGTTTTTATAAAGTAAAGGAAAAGCACCATGCGTCACGGACACGGACTCCGCAAACTCAACCGCACCAGCTCGCACCGCCTTGCGATGCTGCAGAACATGATGAACTCGCTCATCGAGCACGAAGTCATCAAGACCACGGTCCCCAAGGCCAAGGAACTGCGCCGCGTCATCGAACCGATGATCACGCTGGCCAAGAACCCCACGCTCGCCAACAAGCGCCTGGCCTTCGACCGCCTGCGCGACCGCGACAGCGTCGTCAAGCTCTTCGCCGATCTGGGCCCGCGTTTCGCGGCACGTCCGGGCGGCTACACGCGCATCCTGAAGATGGGTTTCCGCGTGGGCGACAACGCGCCGATGGCACTGGTCGAACTGGTCGACCGTCCCGAAATTAAAGAAGCTTCTGACGAGCAAAGCGCCGCAGAATAAGGTATACTTCTAGCTTGCCGCGCGATGGAGCAGCCTGGTAGCTCGTTGGGCTCATAACCCAAAGGTCGCAAGTTCAAATCTTGCTCGCGCAACCAACATATCAGCCTACCAGCTGATACCCAAAACACCCACTTCTCAGTGGGTGTTTTGCTTTGTGCGTTCGATGTTGGCGAGGCATCGGACGTGGCCTCGACAGGCGAAAAAAAGCCAGGTCCGCGCCTGGCCCTGGGTGGTTGGTGCGGCGCTTCAGCGAGGCAATGCCGCCAGCGTGCGCAGCAGCGCCCGGTTGATCTCCTCCGTTCCCATCTCGTAGGCCTGTCGCAGCGCGCGCAGCGGCTGCGGATCCTCCGATTCGAGCGCGAACGCGACCTGCAGCGAGGGCGCATAGGGACCGGTGCCCGAGATCGCCGCGGTCACGATGCGGTCGGCCAGCGGGATGCGCGCGAAGCTCGCGCGCAAGGGTTCGTCGAGCACCAGGTCGAGCTGCGCGAACAGGCCGCACAGGTAGACCTCGCGCCGCAGGTCGTCCTCGATGCCGGCGTCCATCAGGTGCTCCATCAGATGGCCGCGCATCACCATGGTCGCGTTCACGGGACGCAGGTTGGGGTCTTCGCTGGCGTGCGGCAGCTGCTCGGCCAGCCAAGTGTTGAGCGCGCGGAAACCCAGCATCATGAAGCCGTGGCGCAGCGAGGACACGCCGTTGCGCAGCCCCAGTCCGGCCGAGTTGAGGTACAGGAACAGCCGGTAGGCCAGGCTGGGTTCCTGCCCAAAGGCCTGTTCGATGCGGTCGAGCGACTGCTCGCTGTCCAGCGCGTTCATCGCCTGCACGATGGTGCGGCGCGTGGGCGGCAGCGGCTGGCCGGCGTAGCGGTGCAGCACGTCCTCGGTGGGCCAGCCGGCCACGGCCCAGGCGCCCTGCTGGTCCAGCGCATGCTCGGCCAGCGCGCGGCTGGCCACGCCCTCGACCAGCGCGTTGGCCTGGACCGGGCTGTCGGCCGCGCGGCCCAGCATGCGGCCGGCGGCACCGGCCTGGCGTGATTTCAGGGCGGCCTGCAGCGCGCCGGCGGCGTCGGCCGGGGCCAGGCGCAGGGCGCGCTGCTTGGCCCAGCGCTCCGCGCCGGCATCGGCCAGCGCGGCCGGTGCACCGCTGGCGAGCAGGTGCACGCCGCGTTGATGGGCCAGCCGCAGCGCATCGCGCACGCCGCCGCGGTCGAGCCAGGCCTGGGGCACCACGATCGCCGGGCCGCCGGCTGTGGCATGGGCCAGCAGGCCGGCGAGCAGGTCGGGGGCGCTGGGCGACAGCAGCAGCAGCGGCGACTCGGCCGACCATTGCTCGGCCAGCGTGCGCAGCAGGTGCTGCCCGTCGATGCCCTGGTCGTCGGCATGCACGAAGAGTTGCACGCCGGCGAGCGCGCGGGCCTTGTTCCAGAGAGGGCGATAGCCGAGGGTGAGACTGCCGAGAACCGATTGCGCCATGGAAGAGGGGAGAGGTGCGGCCGTCAGCCGAGGAAGTTGAACAGGGACAGTTTCTGGATCTGCGCGTACGAGCCCAGCGCGGCCGAGTACGCGGTTTCCTTGGCCTTGAATTCCGACAGCGCCTTGACCACGTCCAGGTCTTCCGCGCGCGAGCGGTCGGCTTCGAGCAGCAGGCTGCGGGTGGCCTGCCGGTCGGTGATGTTGTCGACCCGGTTGAGCAGGTCGCCCGCGCGGCCGCGCGTGGCCGACAGCCGCGCGCTGGCCGCATCGATCTGCGACAGCGCCTGGGCCACGGTCTGCGCGACGGCGCTGCTGCTGGTGGCGTCGCGCAGGCCCGCGATCGCCTGGTCGAGCACGCCGAACAGGCTGGTGCGGGTGCTGGGTGCGATCTCGAGCGAATCGCCCGCGGCCGGCGTGCCGCTGGCCACCAGCGACAGGCCGTCGAAGCCGATCGCCTGGCCGCTCTTGTAGGGCTGGGCGGACTGCACGGCGGTGTTGGTCGTGGTGTCGATCACGTCGTAATGGGTCACGCCCGCGTTCACGCTGAATTCGATCCGGTAGCCGTGGCCGGTGAGCGCCGTGGGGTCGGTGACCTTGCCGGCATCGCTCGACACCTTGGAGGTGCCCGCGCCCAGCGCGACGGTGAACACGCCGTTGCCGGTCGGCACGTCCATCCAGGTCGCGTGGCCGTCGAGCGAGGCCGGCACCGCCAGCTCGCCCGCGGCGGCCTGGCCCGCGATGCCCTGGTAGCTCACGCCCGCGGCGCCGCCGTCGACGAAGGGCGCGTCGGTGCTGCCCAGGCCGCCGAACAGGGGCTGGCCGTTGCTGTCCTTGGTGTTCGCATAGCCCAGCAACTGGTCACGCAGGGTGCTCAGCTGCTGCGCGATGCTGGCGCGGTCGGTGGCCGAGAGGCCGGGGTTGCCGGCCTGCACGACCAGCGTGCGGAAGCTCTGCACCGCCGTGACCGCATCGCCCAGCGTGGATTCGGCCGTGGCCACCGCGTTGCGCTGCACCTCGAGCGCGCGCTGGTCGGCGGCCACGCGGGCCATGCGGGTCTGGGCGCGCTCGGCCTGCGCCGCGCCGGTCGGGTCGTCGCTCGGGCGCAGCACCCGCTTGCTCGCGGTCATCTGCTCCTGCAGGCGCGAGAGCTGCGATTGCCGCGTCATCAGCTGGTTGAGCGCGTTGTCGTAGGTGTTGCCGGTCGCGAGGCGTGTGCTCATGGCGTTCTTTTCCAGGGTGCGGGAGGTGGGGCGCGGCCTCAGGCCATGCCATGCAGCAGCGAGTCGAAGACGGTCTGCGCGATCTGGATCATCTTGGCCGAGGCCTGGTAGGCCTGCTGGTACTGCAGCAGCTTGGCGGCCTCTTCGTCGAGGTTCACGCCGGCGCCGTTGGCGCGCTCGGTCTCGAGGTTGGCGGCGATGCTGCCCGACACGTCGGCCGCGTACTGCGCGCTCTGCGAGCGCACGCCGATCTGCGCCATCAGCCCGGCGTAGCCGTCGACCATCGAGGCGCCGTCGAACATCGCCTTGTCGCGCAGCCCGGCCAGCGCACCCGCGTTGCCCGCGCCGAGCTTGCTGTAGCCCGGCGTCGCGGCCTGCACGGTGATTACGTCGCCGGCCTTGGGCGTGCCGCTCAGGGTCAGCGACCAGCCGTTGAAGGCGATCGGCTGGCCGGCCACGTAGGGCTGGCCCGTCGGGTTGCCGGTGCCCGTGCCCGACACGCTGTAGCTGCCGTCGGCCGCGAAGGTCAGGGTCACGGTGGCGCCCTGGTTGGCGTGGTTCGACGTCGCGGCCAGCGAGGCCACGCTCACGCTGCCGGTGTTGGCCGCGGCGGGCCGGGCCTCGACCGGGCTGGCGGCCGCGATCTCGCGCGGCGAGGTCATCGCCATCGCCATGCTGCCCGCGGCGTTGGCATAGGGCTTGATCACGAAGCTGTCGCCGGCCGCGGGCGTGCCCGCGTTGAGCTCGAAGGTCAGGCCGTCGATCTGCAGCGGCAGCGGGCCGCTGAAGCTGCTGCGCTTGCCGTCGGACAGGCGCGTCACCTCGATCGCGCCGGCGCTGCCGAAGCTCACCTGGTAGGACGAGGGCACCAGCGCGCTGGCGTTGCTCACGCTCGCGCCGAGCGTCGCGTTGCCGGTGTTGGCCGTGCTGGCCGATGCATCGGGAATGGCGATGGCGCGGAAGATGGCCGCGCCGGCATGGCCGTCGAGGTCCAGCCCGAGCTGGTTCTGTGCGTTGAGCTCGCTGCTGATCGCCAGCGCCATGCGCCCGAGGCTGTCACGCGCGGCCACCAGGTCCGAATTCTGGAAGCGCAGCAGGCCCGCCACTTCGCCGCCGCCCAGCGTGGCCTCGTCCAGCGGCGTGGTGAGCGTGCCGCGCGTCATCGCCAGCTGGCGCGTGCCGTTGTCGCCGATGGTGAGCGACATCGTGGCGGCCGTGGTGCCCAGCACCAGCGCCTGGCTGCCGACGAACACGCTGAGCGTGCCGTCGCCGGCATCGACGGTCGTCACCTGCACCTGCTGGCCGAGCTGGCGCATCAGCTGGTCGCGCTGGTCGAGCAGGTCGTTGGGGCTCTGGCCGCCGCCGGTGGTGCGCGCGATCTGCAGGTTCAGCGCGGCCACGCGCTGGGCCATGCTGTTGATCGAGGTCACGGCGTCGCCCAGCTGGGCGTTCACGCCGCGCTGCAGGTCGTCGAGCTGCGACTGGGCGTTGCGGAAGCGCGAGGCCATCTCGTCGGCGCGCGTCAGCACCACGTTGCGGGCGCTGATATCGCCGGGCGCGCTCGCCACGTCGGTGAAGGCGTTGAGCATGTCGCTGACCGAGGCGCCGAGGCCGCTGGCACCGCCCTTGAAGATGTCCTCCAGCGCGGCCAGGCGGTCGGCGCGCGTGCTGTCCATGGCCGACACCGACTGGGCGAGCCCGGCCTGGCGCGTGAGGAACTCGTTGTGCGCGCGCTCGATGGTGCTCACCGTCACGCCGCTGCCGATGTAGCCGCCGCCGGTGTACTGGCCCGGGACCTGCTGCAGCACCGCGCTCTGGCGCGAGTAGCCGACCGTGTTGGCGTTGGCTACGTTGTGGCCGGTGGTGGACAGCGCGACCTGGTTGGCGAGCAGGGCCCGCGTGCCGATGTTGAGCAGGGAACTCATGGGAAGGGATGGGCCTCAGGCCTGTTGGGAGCGCTGGATCAGCAGTGTCGAATTGATGGCGCGGCTCAACTTGGCCGCATAGGCCGGGTCGGTCGCATAGCCCGCGCGCTGCAGCTCGGTCGCGTAGGCCGCGGCCGAGCCGGTGCTGGCGCGCGCCTGCGCATAGCGCGGGCTCTCGCCGATCAGCCGCGCGTAGTCGCGAAACGACGCCTCGTAGGAGTCGTAGGCGCGGAACTTCGCCGACACCTTGCGCGGCTCGCCGTCGATGTACTCGGTGGTGGTGATGGTCGCCACCTTGCCGGTCCAGCCCGGGCCGGCCTTGATGCCGAAGAGGTTGAAGGAGTTGCTGCCGTCGGCGTTGCGGATCTCGCTGCGGCCCCAGCCGGTCTCGTGCCCGGCCTGGCCGATCATGAAGCTCGACGGGATGCCCGTGGCCTGCGCCACGCGCTCGGCCGCGGCGCCGTGTTGCGACACGAAGCCGCTCTGCGAGGCCGTCGGATTGATGCGCGTCGCGGCGGGAGGCAGCGACACGGTCGGCACATTGCCGCGCGCGTTGCCCGTCATCTGCTGCGTGAGCTGGCGCGCGATCGCGTCGCTCAGCCCGCCGGGCATGCCCGACAGCTGCACCGCGAACTGCTGGTCGAGCAGGTCGGTGCCCAGCTTCTCGCCGTCGCTGTCCATCAGGCCCGACTTCATCGTCGCTTCGCGCATGCTCTTGAGCAGCTCGCGCATGAACAGCGACTCGAACTGCTTGGCCGCTTCCTTGATCGCCTTGGGATCGTTGGCGCCCGCGGCGAGCTTGAGCGAATCCAGCGAACGTGCGTCGGCCGCGAGGCTGTTGCTGTTCATCGCCGGGATCGAGTTCGAGATCGCCATGGCTTCAAATGACTTCGAGTTCGGCGTTCATCGCGCCCGAGGCCTTGATGGCCTGCAGGATCGCCAGCAGGTCCTGCGGCGTCGCGCCCAGCGCGTTCAATGCGCGCACCACGTCCGACAGCTGCGGCGAGTTCGGCACCTGGATCAGGATGCCCGGCTCCTGCTTGATCTGGATGCTGGCCTGCTCGGCCACCACCGTGCGGCCGCCCGACAGCGGCGCGGGCTGGCTGATCACCGGCGTCGAACTGATCGTGACCGACAGGTTGCCGTGCGCGATCGCGCAGGGGCCCAGGGTCACGGCCTGGTTCAGCACGATCGAGCCGGTGCGGGCGTTGATCACCACCTTGGCGGCCGGCGCGGCCTGCTCCAGCGTGATCTCCTCGAGTTCGGCGATGAAGTTCACGCGGGCGTTGGCTTCGGTGGGGGCGCGCACCTCGACCGAGCGGCCGTCCAGGGCGCGTGCGGTGCCCAGGCCCATCCTGCGGTCGATGGCCTGCGCCACGCGGCGCGCGGTCTGGAAGTCGGCCGCGTTGAGGCCCAGCGTCACGCTGTCGCCCTCGTGCAGCGGCGAGGGCACGCTGCGCTCCACCTGCGCGCCGTTGGGCACGCGGCCCGCGCTCAGGTGGTTGATCTGCACCTTGCTGCCGCCGGCCGACGCGCCCGCGCCGCCGACCACCAGGTTGCCCTGCGCCAGCGCGTAGATCTCGCCGTCGGCACCGCGCAGCGGCGTCGCCACCAGCATGCCGCCCTTGAGCGACTTGGCATTGCCCATCGAGGAGACGTTGATGTCCAGGGTCTGGCCGGGCTGCGCGAAGGCCGGCAGTTGCGCGGTCACGATCACCGCCGCCACGTTCTTCAGTTGCAGCTGCGCCGCGCGGTTGTCGGGCAGCGTGATGCCCAGCTGCTGCAGGTAGTTGGCCACGCTCTGCGTGGTGTAGGGCATCTGCGTGGTCTGGTCGCCGGTGCCGTCCAACCCCACCACCAGGCCGTAGCCGGTCAGCTGGTTGCTTCGCACGCCCTGCACGGCGGCCAGTTCCTTGATGCGCACCGCGTGGGCGGCGGGCAGCAGCAGCACGATCAGTGCGAGCGACGCCAGCAGCCGGCGAAGAAGAAGGCTGTGCATGGTCAAAACGGCAGCACGTTCATGAAGAAGCGGCCGAGCCAGGGCATGACCTGCGACTCCTGCTGCGCGCCGCGCCCGCGCGATTCGATGCGCACGTTGGCCACCTGCAGCGAGTTCACCACGCTGCCGGCCTGGATCGAGCGCGGGTCGACCGTGCCCGAGAAGCGCAGCACGTCCACGTTCTGGTTCACGCCGATCTGCTTCTCGCCCGTCACCACCAGGTGGCCGTTGGGCTGCACGTCGACCACCGTGGCGGTGATCGAACCCTGGAAGGTGTTGGCGCTCTCGGTGCCGCCCTTGCCGGCGAAGTTGTTGGCCGAGTCGGCGTTCACGCTGGCGCGCTTGAAGGAGTTGGCCGAGAGCAGCGGGAAGGCGCTGATGCCCGCGTCGATGCCGCTCTTCTTGTCGATGGTCGAGGTCGACTTCTGGCTCGCGCTGACGTTCTCGACGATCAGGATCGTCACCGTGTCGCCCTGCATGCGCGCGCGGCGGTCCTCGAACAGCGGGCGGTAGCGCACCGACTGGAACAGGCTGCCGGTGGGCGCGCGGCTCACGGCCGCGGCCGGCGCCTGCGGCGCGAGTGCGGGCGCGACGGTCGGCGGCATGTCGACCTGCGGCGTCTGGGCCAGCGTGGAGCAGCCGGCGACGAAGGCGCAGGCCAGCGCGGTCGATGCGAGGCGGAGAAGGGCCGACATCAGAGCTGCCCTAATTTCTGCAGCATCTGGTCGCTGGTCTGGATCGCCTTCGAGTTCATCTCGTAGGCGCGCTGGGTCTGGATCATCGACACCAGCTCCTGCACCACGTTCACGTTCGAGGTCTCGAGGAAGCCCTGCATGATCGTGCCCAGGCCGTTGGTGCCGGCCGTGCCGCCGTTGGGCTGGCCCGAGGCCGCGGTCTCGGCGTAGAGGTTCTCGCCGCGCGGCTCCAGTCCGGCCGGATTCACGAAGTTGGCCAGCGCCAGCGTGCCGATGTTCTGCGGCGCCGCGCTGCCCGAGAGCGTGGCCGAGACCGTGCCGTCGTTGGCGATGCTCACGCTGACCGCGTTGGGCGGCACCGTGATGCCGTTGGCCACCGGCAGGCCGGACGAGGTGACCAGCCGGCCCTGCGCATCGACCTGGAACGAGCCGTCGCGCGTGTAGCCGATGGTGCCGTCGGGCTGCGTGACCTGGAAGAAGCCGTTGCCCTTGACCGCCACGTCGAGCTGGTTGTTGGTCTGCTGCATGCTGCCCTGCGTGAACGAGCGGCTGGTGGCCACCGTGCGCACGCCCAGGCCCAGCTGCAGGCCGGTGGGCAGCTGCGACTGCTCGGTGCTGTTGGCGCCGACCTGGCGCAGGTTCTGGTACATCAGGTCCTCGAACACCGCATTGGCGCGCTTGAAGCCGGTGGTCGAGACGTTGGCCAGGTTGTGCGAGATGACGTCCAGCTGGGTCTGCTGGGCTTCCATGCCGGTCTTGGAGATCCAGAGCGAATTGATCATGGCGTAGGGGTCCTGGGTGCGCGGGCGGTCAGCCCACGTTGAGCAATTGGGCGGCCGACTTGTCGGAGGTCTCGGCGGTCTGCAGCAGGCGCATCTGCTGCTCGAACTGGCGGGCCGCGGCGATCATCCCGACCATGGTCTCGATCGGGTTCACGTTCGAGCCCTCGAGCGCGCCGGTCTCCAGGCGCGCGGTGGCGTCGGTGGCCAGCGGGTTGAGCGAGGCGGTGCGGAACAGGCCGTCCTCGCTGCGCACGAGCCGGTCTTCGGCGGTGGCGCTGGCGAGCTTGATGCGGCCGATGGTGGAGGAGGGCGTGCCCGGCGTCTGCGCGCTCACCGTGCCGTCGCTGCCCACCGAGATGTCGGCGCCCGGCGGCACGTCGATCGGCGCGCCGCCGTCGGACAGCACCATCAGGCCGCCGGTGGTGGTCAGCGTGCCCTCGGGCGAGATCTGGAAGGCGCCGGCGCGGGTGTAGGCCTCGGTGCCGTCGAGGCCCTGCACCGCGAACCAGGCGCTGCCCTGCGCCGCCATGTCGAGCGTGCGGCCGGTGCGCTGGATGGCGCCGGGCTTCTCGTCGTGGCCCGAGGTGGCTTCCAGCGCGAACACGCGCGTGGTCGCGCCGTCGCCGCGCAGCGGCACCGCGCGGAAGGTCGACAGCTCCGCGCGGAAACCCTGGGTCGATGCGTTCGCCAGGTTGTTGGCGAGCACGCTCTGCCGCTGGGCGGCCGCGCTGGCGCCGCTCATGGCGGTGTAGATCAGGTGGTCCATCGCGCGCTGTCCGTCTCGGCTGTGCTCAGCGCAGGTTCACCAGCGTGGACATCACCTGGTCCTGGGTCTTGATGGTCTGGGCGTTGGCCTGGTAGGCGCGCTGCGTGGTCATCATGTTGACCAGTTCGGCGGTGAGGTCGACGTTCGACTCTTCCAGCGCGCCGGAGCGCAGGTGGCCGAAGGTGCCTTCGCCCGGCGCGCCGCGCACCGGCTGGCCCGAGGCGAAGGTCTCGCTCCAGTAGCCCGAGCCCGTGGGCGCCAGGCCCTGGTCGTTGCGGAAGTTCACCAGCGCGAGCTGGCCGGCGGCCTGCGTCTGGCCGTTGGAGTAGGTGGCGGTGACGACGCCGTTGTCCTCGATCTTCATGCCCACCAGCTGGCCCGCGGTGTAGCCGTTCTGCTGCAGGTCGGCCACCGAGAAGCGCGCGTTCACCTGCGTCATCTTGCTCAGGTCGAGCGAAGCGGTGAAGGTCTGCGACGGGTCGTTGGGCGAGACCAGCGTGAGGTTGGGGATGGTCGAGTTCGCGAGGTCCAGGCTGCCATCGGTCTTGAACTTGAGCTGGAAGGGCGTCGATGCCGAAGGCGCGCTGCCGTTGATGCTGGTGTAGACGTTCCACTCGTTGTTGGCCGTCTTCTGGAAGTACAGGCCCACCGGCACTTCCAGGCCTTGCGAATCGAAGGCCGTGAGCGAGGTGCCGTAGGTGGTGAGCGGCGTCGGCGGCGTGGCGGTGGAGGCGACCACGGCCGCGGCGTCGAGCGTGATCTCGGCCATCATCGAACTCGTCTGCTTGGCCGGGATCGGCGTGCCGGTGGGCAGGCGTAGCGGCTGCACGTCGAAGCTCTGGCGCACGCCGTTGGCGTTGGTCGGGTAGCCCATCAGCGCGGCGCCGCTGTTGGTGATGATGTTGCCTTCCTTGTCCAGCTTGAAGTTGCCGGCGCGGGTATAGGCGGTGGTGCCGTCGTTGTTGCGCACCTGGAAGAAGCCGCCGCCGTTGATGGCCACGTCGAGGTCGTTGCCCGTGATGCTCAGAGTGCCCTGCGAGAACTGCTGCGTCACCGCGCCCACCGACACGCCGAGGCCGACGTTGGTGCCGCCCAGGCTGCCGGCCGAGCTCGCGTAGATCTCGGAGAACTCGGCGCGCGAGGACTTCATGCCCGTGGTGCCGGCGTTGGCGATGTTGTGCCCGATCACGTCGAGGCTGCGGCTGGCCGCGTTCAGACCGGAAAGCGCTTGCTGAAAGCTCATGAGGAATGCTCCTGGAAATGAAGGGGCGCGTTCAGAGGACCGAACGCACGCTGGCGTACGGCTTGACGCCAGCCGCGAGCAGGGTGAGGGTGAGGCCGTCGGTGCCGCTGCCGACCGCGACCACCTTGTCGTGCATCAGCGGGGTGGCCTCGACGGTGGCCGAGCCGTTGGTGGCCACGACCTTGAAGTTGAGCTCGGTGTCTTCGGGGTACTTGCTGGCATCGACGCTGAAGCCGTGCTGGCCGGCCTCGAGCGCGCCCAGCGAGAGCGTGTCGATCACCTTGCCGCCCGGCGTGAGCACCTGCACCTCGACCTTGCTGGCCTTGCCCGCGAGTTCGATGGCGCCGATGCCGGTCTTGCCTTCGCTGTCGAAGGCCAGCTTGTTGCCTTCGATGAGCACGCCGTGGCCGACCAGGTTGCCGGCCTGCAGCACCTGCATCGCGCCCATCTGCGTGGACATGCTCTTCATCGTGTCGTTGAGCTGCTGAATGCCGGTGACCGTGTTGATCTGCGCGATCTGCGAGGTCATCTGCGCGTTGTCCATCGGGTTCATCGGGTCCTGGTTGCTCAGCTGCGCGACCAGCAGCTTGAGGAAACGGTCCTGGGCCTCGGTCGAGCCGGTGGTGGTCAGCGACGAACCGTCGGCGCTGCTCGTGGGCTTGTAGGTGGCGGTGCCGGCGAGGCCGGAAGTGGCGGTGGTGGCGGTCATGGGGTGCTCACTGGCCGATCTGCAGCGTCTTGAGCAGCAGCGTCTTCGCCGTGTTCATGACTTCGACGTTGTTCTGGTACGAGCGCGAGGCGGAGATCATGTTGACCATCTCCTCCACCGCGTTCACGTTGGAGTGCGTCACGTAGCCCTGGGCATCGGCCATCGGATTGACCGGGTCGTGCACCTTGCGCCCCGGGGCCTGGTTCTCGGTGACCGCGTCGACGCGCACGCCGGGGGCGTTGTCCGCGCCCATGGCCACGGTCTGGAACACCACCTGGCGCGCCTTGTAGGGCTGGCCGTCGGGGCCGGCCACCGCATCGGCGTTGGCCAGGTTGCTGGCCACCACGTTGAGGCGCTGCGATTGCGCGCTCACCGCGCTGCCCGAAATTCCGAAGATGGAGAACATCGACATGGTCATTGGCCCTGGATGGCCGCGAGCATCGTCTTGCCGTGGCCGTTGATGAAGCGCAGCGTGGCTTCGTAGCGCACCGCGTTGTCGGCGAAGGCGGCGCGTTCGCGGTCGAGGTCCACGCTGTTGCCGTCCATCGTGGGCTGGGTCTGCACCGTGTAGTCGCGCGGCAGGCTGCTGCCGCCGAGCGCGGCGCTGCTGCCCGGGTTGGCGCCCAGCGGGATGTGGCGCGCGTCGCTGCGGCCGCTGGCCAGGGCCGGGCCGGCCACACCGGCCGTGCTGCCGGTGGCGTCCTTGAGCGCATCCGCAAAGGCGAAGTCGCGTGCCGCGTAGCCGGGCGTGTCGGCGTTGGCGATGTTGCCGGCGATGGCACGCTGGCGTTCGGCGCGCAGCACCAGGGCCTTCGAATGGAAGTCCAGCGTGTTCGTCAGTTTGTCCAGCATGTGTGGGTCCTCGCAATCGCACAGGGCCCAGTCCGGGCCGTGCGGAAATTGTGAAAGCGCGGGCCGTGCGGGAAGGGCCGAGAAAAGGGGGGATTCGCGGCCTGTTCCCGGCTTAGTCCGGCGCCGCTCTGCCTACAGTTGCCTGCACCTTCGATCCACCGTTGCCTGTCCATCGTCTTCCCTGACGACGGCCGTGCCGGGAGCCCTTCCATGCCTTTGTCCTCGCCTTCCATTTCCTCGCTGCGCGCGCGCGTGCAGTGCGGCCTGCTGGCGGCCGCGCTGTGCATCGCGCTGCCCGCCGCGGCCCAGCAGGCGCCCTCGGACGGCGCGCTCGTCGGCCCCGAGTTCGTGGCCAGCACCCAGCACTGGCTGGACGAGGCCGTGGCCAAGGCGCAGGCCGGCAACCCTGCGCCGCTGCGCATGGAAGTGAGCATTGGCTCGCTCGATTCACGGCTGCGGCTCGCGCCGTGCTCGCGCGTCGAGCCCTATGTGCCGGTGGGCGTGCGGCTCTGGGGCCGCGGCCGGTTGGGCCTGCGCTGCGTCGAGGGCGGCGGCCGCTGGAACGTGTTCCTGCCGCTGACCGTCAAGGCCTTCGGCCCGGCCTGGGTGCTGCGCGACAACGTGCTGGCCGGCGCGGTGCTGACCGAGGCCGATGCCGTCGAGGAGGAAGTCGACTGGGCCGCCGAGCTCTCGCCCGTGGTGGCCGATCCGGCCCAGTGGGTCGGCACGGTCGCCAGCCGCGCGCTGGTCGCGGGCCAGCCGATCCGCCAGTCGATGGTCAAGGCCGCGCAGGCCTTCCAGGCCGGCTCCCAGGTGCGGGTGGTGGCGCAGGGGCCCGGTTTCGAGATCAGTTCCGACGCCCAGGCGCTGGCCGCCGGCGTGGTCGGCCAGCCGGTGCGCGTGCGCATGGAGAATGGCCGCATCACGCAGGGCGTGGTGCTGGACACGCGCACCGTGCGGCTGGCCATGTAGGGCCATCTTTACAAAAGACCGCCGCAAAAAGAATTCAAGTTTCCATCCGCCCCGCCGAAACCCATGGAACGACCCCGACGAATGGGGTCACTGGAGTCAGCGATGAAGATCAATCCACTGAACGATGCCGCGCTGGCGGCAGCCGCCCTCGGCGCCGCCCGGCCCGAGCGCTCGGCCGCAGGCGTGGGCACCCAGGGCGCCACCGGCGCGGGCGTGCCCGTCACCGTGTCGGCCGCCGCGCGTTCGCTGGAAGTGACTTCCGCCGGCAGCGGGATCGACGAAGCCAAGGTGGCGGCCGTCAAGGCGGCCATCGCCAACGGCAGCTTCACCGTGAACCCCGGTGCCATCGCCGACAAGCTCCTGGCCAATGCCCAGGAAGTCCTGAGCCGCACCCGGAACTGAACATGCCCGACACCCGTGAATCCGTGGAACTGCTGCTGAGCGACGTCGAGCAGCAGCTCGACGCCGTCGATGCCGCGCTGCTCGACAGCGATCCTTCGCGCATGGGCGAGCTCTGCGCCGGCGTGCGCCGCGCGGCGATCGCCTTCTCGGGCGCGCTGCAGGCCGCGCTCTCGGCCGAGGCCTTCGACACCGGCTTCCGCGGCCGCATCGAGGCCGTGGCCCGCCGCCTGGCGCTGCAGCGCGAGGGCCTGGCCCGGCGCAGCGCGTCGGTCGATCGCCTGTTGGCCTCGCTGGTGCGTCCGGCGCCCAGCCCCACCTATTCGATGCCCAACGCGCGAGGCATGGCACTGGGCCACTGAACGCAGCGACGATCTTCCGATCGTCGTCCGAAGGCCTCGCCCCAGTGCTTTCAGTGTGATCGCATCTTGGCGCGCAGCCGTGCGATCGACTGGCTGTGCAGCTGGCACACGCGTGATTCGGTCACGCCCAGCACCGCCGCGATCTCCTTGAGGTTCATGTCCTGCTCGTAGTACATGCCCATGATGAAGCGCTCGCGCTCGGGCAGGGCCTCGATGGCCGCCACCAGCGCGGCGCGCAGGCGCTGGTCCTTGAGCAGGCTCAGCGGATCGGCCTCGGCGTCGGCCACGTTGGCGTGGCGTTCGAGAAAGCCTTCGTCGTCGCCGTCGGTGCCGCCGCCCATGTCCTCCAGGTACACCAGCTGCGTGCCGCGCACCCGCCCCAGCAGCGACTGGTAGTCGGCCAGCGGCATCTTGAGTTCGGCCGCGATCTCGGACTCGACCGGCGCGCGGCCCAGCCGGTGTTCGAGCCGGTGCACCGCCTTCTCGATGTCCTTCTGGCTCTTGCGCGAGCCGCGTGAGAGCCAGTCGCCTTCGCGCAGCTCATCGAGCATCGCACCGCGGATACGCTGCGTGGCGAAGGTCTCGAACTGCACGCCCTGGCTGGCCTCGTAGCGCGAGAGCGCATCGGCCAGCCCGATCATGCCGACCTGGATCAGGTCGTCGACCTCCACGTTGGGTGGCAGCTTGGCGATCATGTGATGCGCCAGCCGCTGCACCAGCGGCACGTATTGCTTGATCAGCGCATCCCGGTCGAGATGGCCGCGTGGTGTGTACATCTGTGCAGAGAAAGTGGCTGCATGCATGGTCGGTTCAGCTCCGGGCCGCGGGCCTCACACGGCGCATGCGGCAGGCGAGAAGAAGAAGTCCATGTCGGCGGTGCGCGGGTCGAAGGGCGAGCGCTGCGCCGCGCGCATCGAGCTGCGCACCAGCGCCTCGGCGTCGGGCGCCTGCCAGTCCTCGGGAATGCGCTGGCCGTCGCCCACGCCGCGCAGCTGGAACTGGTGGCGGATCAGCACGTCGAGTGCCGGGCCGAGCTTGGAGGCCTCGTCGATCTTGGTCAGCACGGCCTGCTGCGTGCCGCCCGGCTTGAAGGCGGTCGCGATGTCGTCGAGCGTGTCGCCGTGCGCGCCGGCGTTGAGCACCAGCACGCGCTGGATCGCGGGCAGGTCCAGCAGGTCGAGCAGCTCGCGGCGGCGCAGGTCGCGCGGCGCGATGCCGGCCGTGTCGATCAGCACCAGGCGCTTGCCCGACAACAGGCCCAGCATCTCCTGCAGTGCGGCGCGGTCGTGCGCGAGGTGCGCCACCACGCCCAGGCCGCGGCCATAGGCGCGCAACTGTTCGTGCGCGCCGGCGCGGTGGGTGTCGAGCGTGATCAGGCCCACGCTGCTGGTGCCGTGCTGGCGTGCGCACTGCGCCGCCAGCTTGGCGATGGTGGTGGTCTTGCCGACGCCGGTGGCGCCGATCAGCGCGAACACGCCGCCTTCCTCGGGAATCGTCGGCGCATCGGCCACGATGGGCAGCATGCGCTGCAGCGCGTCCATCACCGCGCGCACCGTGTCGCCGACGTCGATGCCGCAGGCAATGGGCTCGAGCACCGAGCGGGCGAGCGTGGGCGAGTAGCCCGCGCGCACCAGCTTGAGCATCAGGTTGGAGTGGATCGGGTCCTGCCGCGCCTGGCCCAGCCAGGCCAGCGTATTGAAGCGCTCCTCCATCAGACGCTTGAGGCTGTCGAGCTCGTCGAGCACGACACGCGACGTGTCGGGGGCCGCCGGTGCGGCGACGGGCGCGGCGGGCGCTTCGATCGGTGCCGGCACCGCAACGGCCAGCGGCGCGGCGACGGCGGCACGCGGCGCGGGCAAGGGCCTGTCTTCGCGCGGCACGGCGGCCGGCGCCGGCTGGCCGTGCTGGCGGCGCAGCATGCGCTCGCGCACATAGTCCTGGAAGGACAGCGTGCTCATCGCCAGCTGTTCGACGTCGGCCTGCACGCCGTCTTCCGCCACCGGCGTCGGCGCGGCCTCGGCCGTGGCCGCGGCTTCGGCCACCGGGGCCTCGATGGGCGTCTCCAGCGGTGCCAGCGCCTCTTCGGTCGCGGCCATCACCTCGACGCCGGTCGGCACCTGGCGGTTCGACAGGATCAGCGTCGCGTCGCCGAAGGCGGCGCGTGCCAGGGCCAGGGCCTCGCGGGCGGTCGGGGCGTGGAAGCGCTGGATGTTCATGCGGCTCATGGATGGGTCCTCCGTGCGGCGTGTTGCGGCGCCAGCGGTCTGCAAAGGTGGGGTGTCGGTGCGATCGGGTGTGGTGTCCATGGCGGTCATGCGCCAGCGCCACGCAGGATCGGCCCGATGCGGATCGTGTGGGTTTCAGGGATCTCGCTGTGCGCCAGCACCTGCAGCCGCGGCGCCGCGCGCTTGACCAGGCGCGCGATGGTGCTGCGGATCGCGTCGGGCACCAGCAGGCAGGCGGGCACGCCTTTCTCTTCCTGCTTGAGCGCGACCTCGGCCGCGGTGCGCGTGAAGACCTCGGCCACGCCCGGGTCGAGCGAGGGCGCCTGCGCATTGCCCAGTGCCTGCATCAGCAGTCGTTCGAAGCCGGGTTCGATGGCGATCACGTCGAGCTCCTTCACCGGGCCGTATATCTGCTGCACGATGGCCGGCGCCAGCGCGGTGCGCACGCGGCGCGCGAGTTCCTGCGGGTCGGTGGTGCTGCCTGCGTGCTCGGCCAGCGTCTCGACGATGGTGCGGATGTCGCGGATGTTCACGGATTCGTCCAGCAGCAGCTGCAGCACCTTCTGGAAGGTGGCGATCGGCACCAGCTTGGGCACGACTTCCTCGATCAGTTTGGGCGCCAGCTTGCTCACGTGTTCCACCAGTTGTTGTGTCTCGGTGCGGCTCAGCAGTTTTGCGGCCTGCACCTGCATCAAATGTGACAGGTGGGTCGCCATCACGGTCTCCGAATCAACGACCGTGAAACCGCCCATTTGTGCGGCTTCCTTCTGGCGTTCCTCGATCCAGTGCGCGGGCAGGCCGAAGGCCGGGTCGGTGGTCGGCGTGCCGATCAGCGGCGTGGTCAGGCCACCCGGATTGATCGCCAGGTACATGCCCGGAAAGGCCTCGCCCTCGGCCACCACCACGCCGCGCAGGGTCACGCGGTAGCCGCTGGGCTTGAGCTCGAGGTTGTCGCGCACGTGCACGGCCGGAGGCAGGAAGCCCACCTCTTGCGCGAACTTGCGGCGCACGCCCTTGATGCGCGTGAGCAGGTCGCCCTGGCGGTTCTTGTCGACCAGCGCGATCAGGCGGTAGCCCAGCTCCAGGCCCAGCAGGTCGACCGGCTGCAGGTCGTCCCAGGTGGCTTCGGCATCGGGCGCGGGGGCCGCGTGGACCGCCGCGGCCTCGACCGGCGCGGGCCGCCGGTGGATGCTCCAGGCGCCATAGCCCAGCAGCGCGGCCATGCCCAGGAACACCACGTGCGGCATGCCCGGCACGATGCCCAGCAGGCCGAGGATGCCGGCCGTCAGGCCCAGCACGCGCGGCGAGGTCAGCAGCTGCTGCACGATCTGCTTGCCCACGTCCTCCTCGCGGCCCACGCGCGAGATCACCATCGCCGCGGCCACCGAGATCAGCAGCCCGGGGATCTGCGCCACCAGGGCATCGCCCACGGCCAGCAGCACGTAGGTGTCGGCGGCCTTGCCGGGCGACAGGCCGTGCTGCAGCACGCCGATGGCGAAGCCGCCCACGATGCTGATGACCAGGATCAGGATGCCGGCGATGGCGTCGCCGCGCACGAACTTCGAGGCGCCGTCCATCGAGCCGAAGAAGTTGGCTTCTTCCGCGACTTCGGCGCGCCGGCGGCGGGCTTCCTTCTCGTCGATGTTGCCCGAGTTGAGGTCGGCATCGACCGCCATCTGCTTGCCCGGCATCGCGTCGAGCGTGAAGCGCGCCGACACTTCGGCGATGCGCTCCGAGCCCTTGGTCACGACCACGAAGTTGATCACCACCAGGATCGCGAACACGATCAGGCCCACCGCGAAGTTGCCGCCGATCAGGAAGTGGCCGAAGGCCTCGATCACCGCGCCGGCCGCGCCCGGGCCGGTGTGGCCCTCGAGCAGCACCACGCGGGTGGAGGCCACGTTGAGCGACAGCCGCATCAGCGTGGTCAGCAGCAGCACGCTGGGGAAGGCGGCGAAGTCCAGCGGCCGCACCATGTAGGCCGCGACCATCATCACCATCAGCGCGACCGCGATGTTGAGCGTGAAGAAGCCGTCGAGCAGCCAGGGCGGAATCGGCAGCACCATCAGCGCCAGGATCGCGATCACCAGCAGCGGTGCGGCGGCGCGCTGGAACACGCCGCCGTTCGTGCCCAGCCAGTGGCGGGCGGAGGCGAGGGTCGGGGTCATGGGGCGGGCTTCTTCTTGTTCAGCGGATCGAGTTCGGGCGGCACCTCGGGATCGGGCACGGCCTTGGGCATCGGGCCTTCACCGCGCAGCGCGGCCTTGAGGCGGTAGACATAGGCCAGCACCTGCGCCACCGCGGTGAACAGGCTGGCCGGAATGGCCTGGTCGATCTCGGCATGCGCGTACAGCGCGCGCGCCAGCATGGGCGACTGCACCACCGGGATCCTGTGTTCGTTGGCGATCTCGCGGATCTTCATGGCCAGCACGTCGGCGCCCTTGGAGATCACCTGCGGCGCGCTCATCGTCGCCTCGTCGTAGCGCAGCGCCACCGCGAAGTGGGTCGGGTTCATCAGGATGAAGTCGGCGCGCGGCACGGCCGTGATGCTGGCGCGCTGCGAGATCTCGCGCGCGGTGCTGCGCTGGCGGCCCTTGGTGTGCGGGTCGCCGTCGGATTCCTTGTGCTCCTGCTTGATCTCCTGGTGCGACATCTTGAGCTTGGCGCGGTGGAAGAAGGCCTGCAGCGGCACGTCGACCACGGCGGTCGCGAACACCACTAGCAGCACCAGGCTCAGGCCCGAGACCAGCCAGTCGCCCAGCGCGCGCAGCGCCGAGGGCGAGGGCTGCAGCACCAGCCGCGCGATGGTGTCGAGCGAGTGGCTGATGAACAGCCAGCCCACGAAGGCCATCAGCGCCGAAAGAAACACCAGCTTGGCGACGTTGAACAGCTGCTGCTTGGTGAACAGGTTGGACAGGCCCGAGAGCGGATTCAGCCGGTTGAAGTCCGGCGTGATCGATTTGGTGCTGGCCACCCAGCCGCCCGCGGCGATCGCGCTCACCACCGCGGCCGTGACCACGATGGCCGCGAAGGCGGTGCACAGCAGCAGGCCCAGGCCGGCGAAGCTGCCCAGGCGCTGGAGCATCGCGCCGGGCTCGGTCAGCGTCGCGTGGTCGAACACCAGCGCCAGCGCCAGCGCCGCGCGCAGCTGCTCGAAGCCCGTGGGCGCCAGCAGCAGCAGGGCCACCGCGCCGGTGCCCACCACCGCCAGGTGCGAGAGGTCGCGCGAGCGCGCGGCCTCGCCGTCCTTGCGCGCCTGGTCCAGCTTGCGCTGGGTGGCGGGGAGTTGGCGGTCCTGGCTGCTGGATTCCATGGCGGTGCGTCGTGCGTTGCCAAGGATTGTCCGCAGCGCAGGCGGAATCTAAAGCGCGATAAGGCGGGGGAAAGCGGCGTGTTTCACTGCGCCGCGGGCGTCTTCGCGTCGCGCGCGATCTGTTCCTGGATCGCCTTCACCGCGTCGTTGCCTTCGATGCGCCCGCCGCCGAACAGCCGCGACTCGGCCTCGCGCGTGAGCACCGTCACGCTGATGCGGCGGTTGATGGGCGCGAGCCTGTTGTCCTTGTCGAGCAGGTCGCTGGCCGCGAGGCCGACCACGCGCACCAGCTTGTCGTCGGGCATGCCCGCGCCCACCAGCTCGCGCCGCGAGGCGTTGGCGCGGTCGGCCGAGAGCTCCCAGTTGCCGTAGCCGCGGTCGCCGTTGCCGTAGGGCGCGGCGTCGGTGTGGCCGGCCAGGCTCACGCGGTTCTCGATGCCGTTGAGCGCGGTGCCGATCTCGTGGAGGATGTCGCGCATGTAGGGCTTCACCAGCGCGCTGCCGCTGTCGAACATCGGGCGGTTCTGCTCGTCGACGATCTGGATCTCCAGCCCGTCGACCGTGACCTGCAGCCGGATCTGCGAGCGGTAGTCGCGCAGCTTGGGGTTGGCCTCGATCAGCGCCTCGATCTTGGCGCGCAGCGCCGACATGCGGCGCGCGTCCTGGCGCGCCTGCTCGATCTTCTGGCTGTCCTGCGCCAGGGTGGAGGTCTGCTTGCCCGGCGCGTCCGACTGCTTGACCTGGCCGTTGGTGCGCGTCAGGTCCTTGCCGCCGCCGGTCACGATGCTCGCGCTGCTGCCCGAACCGGGACCGCCCGCCATCTCGACCTTGAGCGGCGAATGGAAGTACGAGGCGATGCCCTGCAGGTCGCCCTTGGCGGTCGAGCCCAGCAGCCACATCAGCAGGAAGAAGGCCATCATGGCCGTCACGAAGTCCGCGTACGCGATCTTCCAGGCGCCGCCATGGTGGCCGTGCGAGACCTTCTTGACCCGCTTGATGATGATGGGCTGCAGCTTCTTGCTGCCTTGCGACGTCGCCATGTCAGGTCATCACTTCTTTTTGACGTACGTTTCCAGCTCGGTGAAGCTGGGGCGCTCCGTCGTGAACAGCACCTTGCGCCCGAACTCGATCGCGGTCGTCGGGTTGTAGCCCTGCATGCTCGCGAGCAGCGTGCTCTTGATGCACTGCAGTTCCTTGGTGCCGTCCTCGGCCTTCTGCTCGAGCAGGCCGCCCAGCGGCTCGACGATGCCGTAGGCCAGCAGGATGCCCAGGAAGGTGCCGACCAGCGCCGAGCCGATCATCGCGCCCAGCACCGCGGGCGGCTGGCCCACCGAACCCATGGTGTTGACCACGCCCAGCACGGCCGCCACGATGCCGAAGGCCGGCAGGCCGCCGGCCAGGCGCGCGATGGCGGCCACCGGCGCATGCGATTCGGCGTGGTGGGTCTCGATCTCGCTTTCCATCAGCGACTCGATCTCGTGCGCGTTGAGGTTGCCCGACACCATCATGCGCAGGTAGTCGGTCATGAACTCGACGATGTGGTGGTCGCTGCCCAGCTTCGGGTACTTCTGGAACAGCGGCGATTCGGCCGGCGACTCGACGTCCTTCTCGATCGACATCAGGCCGTCCTTGCGCGCCTTCTGCAGGATGTCGTAGAGCAGCGCCATCAGCTCGAGGTAGCGCGCCTTGGTGTACTTCGAACCCTTGAAGGCCTGCGGCAGCATCTTCAGCGTGCCCTTGAGCACCTTGGGCTGGTTGTTCACCACGAAGGCGCCGAGGGCGCCGCCGCCGATCACCATCAGCTCGATCGGCAGGGCGTGCAGCACCACGTCGATGTTGCCCCCGTGGATGATGTATCCACCGAAGATGCAGCCGAGGGCGACGAGGTAACCGATGATGACGAACATGGCGCGGTCTGGGATTCAATGGCCCCCATTGGGCCTGGGGAAGCGGGTGGACGGTCCATGAATAAGGGCCCTCGAAGGGCCCTTATTCCTTTCTTAGCGGCGCCTCACTGAAGCGGCGCGCTGGCGGCGGCGGCGCCCTTGCCGGCGCGTGCCGGCGGCTCGCACAGGCCGCACACGAAGTGGCGCGTGTTCTCGTAGGGCTCGGTCACGAAATGGCCGCCGCACTTGGAGCAGGGCGTCATCGCGAGCATCTTGTTCTCCATGAAGCGGACCAGGCGCCAGGCGCGCGTGATCGACAACTGCGGTTCGAGCCCGCAGGTCTGGATCTGCTCGGTGTAGAGCTGGAAGGCCTTGATCAGCGCGTCGATGGGCTCGAGCGGGCTGGTCTTCATCAGGTGCGTGTAGATGTTCTGGAACAGCGAGGCATGGATGTTCGGCTGCCAGGTCAGGAACCAGTCGGTCGAGAAGGGCAGCTGGCCCTTCGACGGCGACTTGCCCGCGACTTCCTTGTAGAGGCGCAGCAGGCGTTCGTAGGAAAGCTCGGTCTCGCTTTCCAGCACCTGCAGGCGGGCGCCCATCTCGATCAGGCTGACGGCGCGCTCGATCTGGCGCGACTCGTTGCGAATGCTTTTTTGCGTGGCCATGTGCGCGGCGTCTTGCTTTCGGTGGCGGTGGTCAGAACGCCGTCTCGGCGAAGCGGCTCGACATCAGGATGCTGGCGTGCAGCCGCGTGGTCGATTCGTTGACCGTGCGCGTGGCCACGGTCTGGTTGGTGAGCAGGTTCCACACCATGTCGTCGCCGGCGCGGAAGCGGCACAGCAGCATGGTGTCGGAGGCCAGCTTCATGACCTGCGCCGGCGACAGCATCTCGATCAGCTCGGCGGATTCTTCCGAGATGCCGAGCCGGAACAGGGCCTGGGCCTTGTCCTGCCGGATCAGGTTCTGCGCCAGCATCAGGTAGGTGAGGTTGGCTTCCTTGATCTCCGCCAGCATCTGTTCGCTCGTCATCTGCATCCCTTTTCAGGCCCGGGGCCCAGTCATTCGATGGGCTCGATTCTGGAGGGAGTAACAAAATCTTTAATAGGTAAATTTCTGTAAACAGATGTTTTTTCGCTGACAGCCTTGCAAGGGAAATTCCTACGTCAGAAGTATGCATTTCAGTCTTTTAAACGCTAAAGAACTACTTTTTCTTCGGCGATGAAAAAGTGAAAGCAATCCTAGGTATTCACTATTTTCCGGGTCGACAGGGCATGCCTGCGAGGCTGTAGGGCGGCGATCCCTGCGTTGCGAGGTCGGTTTTCGTGACTTTGTTACAGCCCTGTCGCAGCCTGTTGCGAGCCGCCAACGCGCACGACCCGGCGGCGAGCCGATGACGTTGAGCGCCCCCGATACCGCACCGCCGATTTCTTGAGGGTGGAATGCAAAAAATAAAAGCCTCAAGCGCAGGCCTCAAGCACCCGAAAACCACCCATCGGGCCACACAACGCGGTTCGACCGGCGGCCAGTGTCATCGACTGGCATTGGCAGCGATGCCGCAACTCAACGTTCTTCTTCAGGAGTTTCCATCATGGCTTCGATCATCAACACCAACATCAGCTCCCTCAACGCCCAGCGCAACCTGATGAGCAGCCAGAACTCGCTGGCCACCTCGATGCAGCGCCTGTCGTCGGGCCTGCGCATCAACAGCGCCAAGGACGACGCCGCCGGCCTCGCCATCTCGGAACGCATGACCGCGCAGATCAAGGGCCTGACCCAGGCCGGCCGCAATGCCAACGACGGCATCTCGCTGGCGCAGACCGCTGAAGGCGCACTGGGCACCATCGGCAACAACCTGCAGCGCATCCGCGAACTGGCGGTGCAGTCGCGCAATGCCACGAACTCGACCGACGACCGGGCCGCGCTGCAGAAGGAAGTGATCCAGCTCAAGAGCGAAATCGACCGCGTGGCAACGCAAACCTCGTTCAACGGCACCAAGCTGCTGGATGGCAGCTTCACGGCACAGAGCTTCCAGGTCGGCGCGAACCAGGGCGAGACCATTTCCATCGCCGGCATCGCCAACTCGACCACGGCCAGCCTCGGCAGCTGGACCTCGGGTGCCACAACCACCTATACGCAAACCACTGCTTCGGCGGTCGCCACCGCGCCTGGCAGCTCGTTCTCGATGTCGATCAACGGCGTGAACATCGCTGCCCCGGGCCAGGCCGATGCGGCCGGTGCGGCCACCGCGCTGAAGACCTACTTCGATGCGGCCAAGGCGGCCAACCCCAGCGCATTGGCCAACGTGTCGATGGCCGCCGACGGCAAGATCACCTCGACCGATGCGACGCTGACGATCTCCAACCTCGTCAACGTCGGCGGCGTGACCGCCGGCACGACGAACGGCGCGGCCACCGTGGTGGCCGGCACCCCGCAGACCGGCATCGGCGGCGTGGACATTTCTACCCAAGCCGGTGCCGACAATGCGCTGCTGGCCATGGACGCCGCACTGAAGTCGGTGAACTCCTCGCGCGCCGACCTCGGTGCCATCCAGAACCGTTTCGAATCGGTGGTGTCGAACCTCGCGACCACGGCTGAAAACCTGACCGCCTCGCGCAGCCGCATCCAGGACGCGGACTTCGCGGCCGAAACCGCCAACCTGTCGCGCTCGCAGATCCTGCAGCAGGCCGGCACCGCGATGGTGGCCCAGGCCAACCAGCTGCCGCAGACCGTGATGTCGCTGCTGCGCTGATCGCCGATAAGGCGTGAACAGGGGGCTCTTCGCGGGCTTCCTGAGCGTTTCACTCCAGGGCGGCGAACGGACAATTCCGTTCGCCGCCTTTTCGCTTGGCGCGTACACGGAGAACACCAATGGCAATCACATCGACAGGCCTGGGCAGCGGGCTCGAGGTCGAGAACATCATCACGCAGCTGATGGCGCTCGAGAAGAAGCCGCTGACTTCGCTGCAGACCAAGGCCAGCACGATCGACAGCAAGATCTCGGCCTTCGGCACGGTGAAGTCGCAGCTCTCGACCCTGTCCGATGCGGTGACGGCCTTGTCGAAGGCCTCGACCTGGAACGCCAAGACGGTCAGCTCCAGCAACGCCGCGGCGGTGTCGGCCACGGTGGCCAATGGCACCAATGCGTCGGTGAGCTCGTTCAGCGTGACCGTCTCGCAGCTGGCGCGCACCCAATCCATCTCCTCGGCCCCCGTGGCCAACGGCGCGACCGTGGGCAGCGGTACGCTGACCTTCTCGCTGGGCACCTGGAGCGCCGGCGCCACGCCGGCCTTCGCGCAGGGTGCAACCACCGCCGTGTCGGTCGACATCGCCGCCACGGACACGATGGCCGACATCGCCTCCAAGATCAACAAGGCCGGTGCCGGCGTGACCGCCACCGTGCTCAAGGACGTCTCGGGGGACCGGCTCATGATGCGTTCGAGCGTCACCGGCGAGGCCACGGGCTTTCGCGTGACGGCGAGCGACGACAGCGTCGGCCTGGATGCGCTGACCTTCGACAATCCTGCGGCCGCTGCCGGGATGGCGGCCAACCCCGTCCAGTACGGCCAGAACGCCAAGGCCGCGATCAATGGCGTCGAGATCGAGTCGGCGAGCAACACGCTGGCCGAGACCCTGCCGGGCCTGACGCTCACGCTGTCGCAGGTCACGACCGGGCCGGTGGAGATCACGGCGACGACCGACACCAGCGGCATGCGCACCGCGATCAACACCTTCGTGACCGCCTACAACGCGATGAACCAGATGCTCAACAGCGCGACCAAGTACGACGCGGCGACCAAGACCGCCGCGCTGCTGCAGGGCGACGCCACCACCACCGGCCTGCAGGCCGCGCTGCGCAGCCTGGTCGGCTCGCCCTCGGGCGGCGGCGCGCTGCAGTACCTGTCGGATGTGGGCGTGTCCATCGCGCGTGACGGTGCGGGCAACCTCTCGGTCGACACCGTCAAGCTCGACAAGGCGCTCAAGAACCCCGATGCGGTGAAGCAGTTCTTCTCGGCCGAAGCCGGTGCCGACCCGAGCGCCACGGGTTTCGCCACGCGCTTCGCGGCCTTCACCCAGGCTGCCATCGGTGCCGACGGCACGCTGACCGTCAAGACCGATGCGCTCGACGTGCAGAAGAAGGCCAACACCAAGGACCAGGAGCGCGTGAGTGACCGGCTGAGCCTCACCGAGACCCGGCTGCGCAAGCAGTACACCGCGCTCGACACGCAGATGAGCAAGCTCACCGCACTCAACACCTACGTGGCGCAGCAGATCGCGCAATGGAACAAATCCACGAGCTGAAAGCCCTGAAAAGGACAAAAGGCCGTTGATTTTCCTCGCCCGATGCCGATAACAAAGACAAGAACCGCAAAGGACACATCGCCATGTACACCCCTCCCCACCTCCGCGCAGCCTCGGCCTACAAGACGGTCGGCGCCCAGTCCAGCGTCGACGGTGCCGATGCGCACCAGCTCATCGTGCTGGTGTTCGATGGCCTGCTGCAGGCCGTCAATGCGGCACGCGGTGCGTTGACGCGCGGCGAGGTGGCGTTGAAGGGCGAGCAGATCCAGCGCGCGGTGCGCCTGCTCGAGGAAGGCCTCAAGGGCGGCCTGGACATGGCGCGCGGCGGCGCGCTGGCCAGCCAGCTGCGCGCGCTGTACGACTACTGCATCGAGCGGCTGACCCATGCCAACCTGCGCAACGACGGCGAGGCATTGGCCGAAGTCGTGCGCCTTGTCACGCCGGTCGCCGAAGGCTGGAAGGAAATGGGTCGTCAGCGCAGCGTCCAGCCGGCATGATGCGGCTGCAGCTTCGCACGGAGTCTTTTGTCATGCAGGACCGCTTGCTCAACTACTACACGGCCATCGAGGAAGCGAGCCGCCAGATGCTCGAGGCCGCGCGCCGCGAGGACTGGGATGCGGTCGTGCGCTGCGAAGGTGTTTGTGCGGTGCTGATCGAGCAGTTGCGCTTCAAGGCCCGCACCGAAGAACTCCCCCGCGAAGACCGCGCCGAGAAGATGCGCGTGATGCAGCGCATCCTGCGCCACGACGCCGAGATCCGCACCCTGGCCGAACCCTGGCTGTCGCAGTTCGACCAGCTGCTCGACGGCAAGCTGCAGGTCATTCACTGAGCACAGGCTGAAGACACCAACGACAAGGGCGCCAGAAGGCGCCCTTGTCGTTTCCAGCAGCGCTTCCAGCGCGCTCCCATTCCAGAGACACCGCAGAACCGGCTTCGCCGGGCTGCTGGTGTCGCCCCCTGGGGGGAGGCGCCGAAGGCGCTTCGGGGGGTCAGACCTGCATATTCATGATGTCGGAATAAGCCTGCACCATCCGGTTGCGCACATGCAGCGTGGCCTGGAAGCCGATCTGGGCCTTCTGGATCGCGACCATGGTCTCTTCCAGGCTGACGGCCGGGTTCTCCATCTGCACCTCGCGCTGCAGCCGCGTGGCCTCGTTCTGCGAGGCGCTGACGGCGTTGAGCGCGCCCGACAGCGCACCGGCGAAGCCGCTGTCCTGCGGGGACTGCGCGGCGCGGGCCGGGCCGGCCGGGCGGGCGGTGATCGGGGCGGTGACGGGAGAGAGGCGGAGGTCCATGGCCTGAATGCTAGGGCGGCGCGGCGCGGGCGATCGCCGGGAAATGGGTGGGAAAGCAGCGCTTTATCGGCCTTATGTTTCGGGGGGTGGCCCGAATAATCGGCAGCGGGAAGCCACCGGGCTTCCGCCTGTCGCCTACCGATCGAGCCCATGTCCGCTGTTGCCGAACTTCCTGCCGCCGCTCTCTCCGCGCCGCCCGCACCCTGGGCCGGCCGGCTCGCCGCGCTCGATCGCCGCCAGCGCATGCGCCTGGCCGTGGGGGCGGTGGTGCTGGTGGCCATCGCCATCGCCGCGATCGTGCTGGGCCGCCAGCCCGATTGGCGCGTGCTCTACGCCAACCTGAGCGACAAGGACGGCGGCGCGGTGGTGGCGCAGCTCGCGACCATGAACGTGCCCTACAAGTATTCCGAAGGCGGCGGCGCGGTGATGGTGCCCTCCGACAAGGTGCACGACGTGCGCCTGCGCCTGGCCTCGCAGGGCCTGCCCAAGGGCTCGGTGGCGGGCTTCGAGCTGATGGAGAACAACCGCTTCGGCATGACGCAGTTCCAGGAGAAGCTGAGCTTCCAGCGCGGCCTCGAAGGCGAGCTGACGCGCTCGATCCAGGCCCTGGGCTCGGTGCAGAGCGCGCGCGTGCACCTGGCGCTGCCCAACCAGAACGGCTTCTTCCGCGAGCAGCAGAAGCCCTCGGCTTCGGTGCTGCTGAGCCTCTACCCCGGCCGCGTGCTCGAGCGCAGCCAGATCGCGGGCATCGTGCACCTGGTGGCCTCCAGCGTGCCCGAGCTCAGCCCCGGTGCGGTGAGCGTGCTAGACGACAGCGGCAAGCTGCTGTCCAACACCGGCGACGGCCCTGGCGGCGCGGCGGGCGCGGTCGACGGCCAGCAGCTGGCCTACGTGCAGCAGCTCGAACAGCAGTACACGCGCCGCATCCTCGACATCCTCGAGCCGGTGGTCGGACGCCAGAACGTGAAGGCCCAGGTCACGGCCGACGTCGATTTCTCGCAGACCGAAGCCACCTCGGAAGAACACCGGCCCAACCTCGCGGCCGACGCCAGCGCGGTGCGCAGCCAGCAGACCGTCGAGAGCCATGGCGCCGCGGCGGCCGGCGCGGCGGCCGCCACGGGCGTGCCCGGCGCGACCTCCAACCAGCCGCCCGCGCCGCCGTCGGCACCGATCAACGGCGCGGCCGCGCCGCTGGCCCCGACCGGCACCGCGGCCGCCACGCCCGATGCCGCCAAGGCGCCGGGCAAGCGCGAGTCGATCATCAACTACGAGGTCGACAAAACGGTGAAGACCGTGCGTGGCGCGACCGGCCAGATCCGCCGCCTGAGCGCCGCGGTGGTGGTCAACTACCAGAGCATCGCCGACGCCCAGGGCAAGGCCAGCGCCACCGCGCTCACGCCGCAGCAGATCGAGCAGATGACCGCGCTGATCCGCGAGACCATCGGCTTCAACAAGGAACGCGGCGACTCGGTCAACCTGATGAACACGCCCTTCCTGGTCGATGCGAGCACGCCGGTCGACCTGCCGCTGTGGAAGCGCCCCGAGGTGCTGGACCTGGTGCGCAGCTTCGCCTGGCCCGTGGGCCTGGCGGTGATCGGCCTGATCGTGCTCTTCGGCCTGGTGCGCCCGGGCATGAAGGCGATCGCGGTCGCGGCACCGGTGGCGCCCGCGCTGGTGCCGCTGCCCGGCGCGCAGCTCAACGCGATGGTGGCCGAGACGCCGCTGCGGCCCGCGCTCGCCTCGCCCGAAGCGGCACAGGCGCTGCCCTCGCCCTCGCAGGAAGTGCCCGAGCAGGCGCGGCTGGAAGGCGCGCGCCAGATGGCGCGGCAGAACCCGGTGGCGGTGGCCAACATCGTGAAGAGCTGGGTCAACGGCGATGCCGCCGCGGGAGCCTGACGCGTGGCCATGGACGAACAAGGACTCAACGACGCGGCGGTCCTGCTGATGTCGCTCGGCGAAGAGGAGGCCGGCCAGGTGCTGCGCCATCTCTCGCCGCGCGAGGTGCAGAAGATCGGCGAGACCATCGCCAAGACCCGCGCCGTCTCGCGCGAACGCCTGGGCGAGGTGGCCGACCGCTTCATCGCCGCGACCGCAGGCCAGAGCCTGTTCGCGGCCGACACCGGCGACTACGTGCGCTCGATCATGCAGCGCGCGCTGGGCGACGAGAAGGCCACCATCCTGGTCGACCGCATCCTGCAGGCGCCCGACCTGAGCGGCATCGAGAACCTCAAGTGGATGGACGCGCCCTCGGTGGCCGAGGTGCTCAAGGTCGAGCACCCGCAGATCGTCGCCGCCATCCTGGTGCACCTCGAGCCCGAGCATGCCTCGGCCATCCTGGTGCAGCTGCCCGAGTCGCAGCGCGCCGAGGTGCTGCTGCGCGTGGCCACGCTGGAAGGCATCCAGCCCGCGGCGCTGGAAGACCTCAACGAGGTGATGTTCCGCGTGCTGCAGGGCGGCGCCAAGATCCGCAAGGCCTCGCTGGGCGGCGCCAAGACCGCCGCCGGCATGATCAACATGCTGGGTGCGGGCATCGACACCCAGGCCATCGACGCGATCCGCGTGCACGACCCCGAGCTGGCGCAGCAGATCGCCGACCTGATGTTCGTCTTCGACGACGTGATGAAGCTGGACAACAAGTCGCTGCAGCTGGTGCTCAAGGAAGTGGCGTCGGAAACGCTGATCGTCGCGCTCAAGGGCGCGGCCCCGGCGCTGCGCGAGAAGTTCCTGGCCAACATGTCCTCGCGCGCGGCCGAGGCGCTGCGCGAAGACCTCGAATCGCGCGGCCCGCTGCGGCTGTCGGAAGTCGAGGCGCAGCAGAAGGAAATCCTCAAGGCGGTGCGGCGCCTGGCCGACGAAGGCCAGATCGTGCTGGGCGGCGGCGCCGACGGCGGCTTCGTCTAAGGAAGGCAGGCGATGCGCGGCACCTTCATCCCCAGCGAGGACATCGCCGGCTTCTCGCGCTGGCAGTTCGCCACCGTCGGCCCCACGGGCGAGCCGCAGGGCGGCATCGCCGACCCGGCCGCGCTGCAGGAGGCGCAGGACCAGGGCTTCGCCGAAGGTCATGCGGCCGGCCGGGCCGAGGCGCTGGCGCAGGCACGTGCCGAGATGGACGCCTACATCGCCACCCAGGGCCGCGACACCGCGCAGCGCCTGGCGGCGTTGCTGGCCGCGGCCGAGGCCGGCCTGGCCGAGGCGCAACAGGACATCGCGCGCGGCACCCTGGAGATCGCCTGCGCGCTCGCGCGCCAGGTGCTGCGCCACGAACTCGCGACGCAGCCGCTGGCGCTGGAGCCCGTGGTGCGCGAGGCCATCGAACTGCTGCGCGCCGACGGCAGGAGCGCCTGCGTGCGCTTGGCGCCGGCCGACTTCGAGGCGCTCGATGCGCACCTGCGCGCCGAGTTCGCGGGCCAGGCCATGAGTGTGGTCTCCGACGCCTCGGTGGCGCCCGGCGACTGCCGCGTCGAATCCGCGGGCGCGGTTGTCGACGGCGGTGTGGCCACGCGCTGGTCGCGCGCGGTCGCGAGCCTGGGGCTGGCGATGCCGTGGCAGGACACACCGGAGGACGGCCCGCATGCCGCCTGAACGCGCCGCGTGGCAACGTTTCATGGGCGACGCGCGTGCGCGCGTCGAGCAGGCGCCCGGGCTCGAGGTGCAGGGCACGCTCACGCGGCTGGCCGGCCTGGTGCTGGAGGCCACGGGCATCCGCTCGCCGGTCGGCTCGCAGTGCCTGGTGCGCATGGGCGCGCAGCCGCCGGTGCTGGCCGAGGTGGTGGGCTTCGCCAGCGACCGCGCCTTCCTGATGCCCGCGGGCGACGTGCACGGCCTGTCGAGCGGCGCCAGCGTGACGCCGGCCGCGCCCTATGTGCCGGTGCCGCGCCTGGGCGAGCCCGAACGCGAGGTCTCGATGCGCATGGGCGCGCTGCGGCTGCCGCTGGGCCCGGGGCTGCTGGGCCGGGTGGTCGACCCGCAGGGCCGCCCGCTCGACCACCAGGGCCCGATGAACGACGTGACGGCCGAGCCGCTGGACCGCCAACCGATCAACGCGATGGACCGCGACCCGGTGCGCGAGCCGCTGGACACCGGCGTGCGCGCCATCAACGCGCTGCTCACCGTGGGTCGCGGCCAGCGCATCGGCCTGTTCGCGGGCTCGGGCGTGGGCAAGAGCGTGCTGCTGGGCATGATGGCGCGCTACACCGAGGCCGACGTGATCGTGGTCGGCCTGATCGGCGAGCGCGGCCGCGAGGTCAAGGAATTCATCGAGGACATCCTGGGCGAGGAGGGCCGCGCGCGCTCGGTGGTGGTGGCGGCGCCGGCCGATGCGCCGCCGCTGCTGCGCATGCAGGGCGCGGCCTATGCGACCGCCATCGCCGAGCACTTCCGCGACCAGGGGCGGCATGTGCTGCTGCTGATGGACTCGCTCACGCGTTACGCGATGGCGCAGCGCGAGATCGCGCTGGCCATCGGCGAGCCGCCGGCCACCAAGGGCTACCCGCCCTCGTGCTTCGCCAAGCTGCCGCAGCTGGTGGAACGCAGCGGCAACGGCCTGCACGGCGTGGGCTCGATCACCGCCTTCTACACCGTGCTGTCCGAAGGCGACGACCAGCAGGACCCGATCGCCGACGCGGCGCGCGCGATCCTCGACGGCCACATCGTGCTGTCGCGCGGGCTGGCCGAGGAGGCGCATTTCCCTGCCATCGACATCGAGCAGTCGGCCTCGCGCGTGATGCACAACGTGGTCGCGCCCGCGCACCTCGATGCGGCCCGGCAGTTCCGCGCCATCTATTCGCGCTACCGCAAGAGCCGCGACCTGGTGCGCCTGGGCGTCTACGTGCCCGGCAGCGATCCGGCGCTCGACGAGGCGATCCGGCTGCAGCCGGCGATGAGCGCCTTCCTGCAACAGAACATGCACGAGGGCGCGGCCTTCGCGCAGAGCATCGACGGCATGGCCTGGGCGCTGACATGACACCCGCCTGCCCGATGCACACCAAGGAGTCCGCATGTCCGGAATGAATGGATTGGAGCTTGCGCTGTCGCAGGCGCGCGACCGGCGCGACGCCGCGGCCCAGGTGGTGGCGCAGGCGCTGCAGGGCTGGACCGCCGCCAAGCAGCAGCTCGACCAGCTCGAGAGCTACGCCACCGAGTGCACCGAGCGCTGGGCGCGCCAGCAGGCGAACTGCATGCCCGAGATCATGCGGCACCACTACCAGTTCATGGCGCGGCTCACGCATGCGATCGGGCTGCAGACCGGCATCGTGGCCGACCACGGGCGCCAGGTCGAGCGCGCGTCGGTCGGTTCGCGCGCGGCCGAGGCGCGGCTCGAGAGCCTGCGCCAGCTGCTGGCGGCACGGCGCCACGACGAGCAGCTCACGCTGGAGCGGCGCGAGCAGAAGCAGTCCGACGAGCGCGCGGCGCTGCAGTACAGCCGGCGCCAGGGCAACCCGCTGGGCGGCTTCCTCTGATGGCGGTCGAAGGGCTTCGCACCGCCACGCCGGCGGCCGCGCCGGCGCCCGCCCGCGCAAAGCCATCGGCCGAGGCGGCCGACGGTACGGGTTTCGGTGCCGCGCTGGCGGCCTGCGAGCGCGTGGACGCGGCCACGGTGGAGAAGGAGGTCGACACGGCGACCGACACCGCTGCCGACACCACTGCGCCCGCCAAGGACAAGGAGACCGAAACCGGGACGGCCCCCGCGGTCGCCGTGGCGGTGGAAGCGCCGACCGGCGACGCGGCATGGCTGGCCCAGAGCGGTGGCGTGCCGCGCCTGCCGACCCTCGCGCCGTCGGCCACGCCGGGACCGACCGCGGCGCACGGTGTCGGGTCCGTGGGGACGGTCGACCGCAGCGTGAGCGCGCGCACGGCGTCGCCGGCGCAGCCCCTGGCGGCGAACGATGCCCCGACGCCGCCCGTGCATCCCGCACCTGCCACCGGGGTCCCCGCAGCCGACGTGCCCACGGCCGCCCCCGCCACCGCGCTGCTGTTGCAGCAGCAACGCATGGCACAGCGCGACGCGGCAGCGGCCACCGAGCCTTCCGCGCGCCAGACGCTCACGGCGCTGGTACAGCACCCGGGCGCCGAACTGCAGGCCCTGCCCGGCATGGGCCCGGGCCTGCTGTCGCCCGAGGCCCAGGGCCTGCCGCGCCGCTGGGAGCGCGCCACCGCATCGGCCGGCCCGGTCGCGGGCACCGGGCCGTCGCCGCTGGCCGGCGCCGATGCCTCGAACCCGTCGCCCTTCATGGCACCGGTCGATGCCGCGGCCGCCGGCGCGTCGCTGGGCCATCCGGGCCTGGCCGAGCGCATGACCGAGCAGGTGAGCTGGTGGATGGCGCAGAAGACCCAGGGCGCGGAGCTCAGCATGGCCCTCGACGGCCGGCCGGTGTCGGTGAGCGTGAAGCTGCAGGGCAACGAGGCGCAGGTGGTGTTCCGCAGCGACCAGCCCGAGGCGCGCCAGATGCTCGCGCAGGCCCTGCCCGAGCTCAAGCAGATGTTCGGCAACGAGGGCCTGCTGCTGTCGCAGGCCTCGGTCGGCAGCCAGGCCCGCGACCCGCAGGGGCAGGGCGGCCATCCCGCGCGGCCGCCGGGCAAGGGCCAGGCTTCGGTCGGCGCGGTCGATGCAGTCGACGTGCGGCCTCGGGTCATGGCGCTGCGCGCCGACGGCAGCCGTCCGCTCGACCTCTACGTTTGAGACCAAGCCGCCATAAGCGCGGCTTTTGCGCCGCTTTTCCCGGGCTTCGCTTCACCCTGCCAATCGAATAATCGACCGCATGCACAGCGCCTCCGGTGCGCCGGACGCCGTGCCTGTGATCCGATTCCCAACGAACGACCCAAGGAAAGCCCGTGTCCGCCAAAGCTGCCGAATCCGCGCCGGCCACCGACAAGCCCAAGGGCAAGCTCAAGCCCCTGCTGCTCGGGCTGGCCGGCGTGCTGCTGCTCGTCAGCGGCGCCGGCGGTACCTGGTTCTTCCTCAACAACAACAAGAAGGCCCACGCGCCGGCCCATGAGGAAGAGGCCGTGGCCGAGACGCCCAAGGCCGCCACGCCGAGCTACCTGGCGCTGGACAACATGGTGTTCAACCTGGCCGACGGCGGCGGCGACCGCGTGGCGCAGGTCGGCATCACGCTCGAACTGCAGAACGACAAGGCGGCCGAGCAGATCAAGCAGCTGATGCCCAAGATCCGCAACGGCGTGCTGATGATGGTCTCGCAGCGCACCTCCGAGGAACTGCTCAAGCGCGACGGCAAGGAAAAGCTCGCCACCGACATCCAGGTCGAGGTCTCGCGCCTGCTGGGCTACGACATCGAGCCGCCCAAGCCGGCCAAGGGCGACGAGGACGCGCCGGTGCGCCGCAAGAAAAGCCAGGGCCCGGTGCAGGCCGTGCTGTTCTCCAGCTTCATCGTGCAATGAGCACCGACCCCGCCACGGACGATGCGTTCACCGGCGCCGCGCCGGCCGACCCGGTGGCGCGCATGGCCGAGGCCGCCGCGCGCGCCTACGACCTGGCCGCGGCCGACCGGCTGGTGCGCCGCCCGATGCCCACGCTGGACATCGTGAACGAGCGCTTCCTGCGCCACCTGCGCGTGGGCGTGTTCCAGCTGGTGCGCCGCGGCGCCGAGATCGCCATCGCGCCGGTCGAGGTGCAGGGCTACGCCGACTTCCTGGCCTCGCTGGCGCCGCCGACCAACTTCAACGTGGTCGCGCTGCAGCCGCTGCGCGGCCATGGCCTGGTGGTGTGCGACGCCACGCTGATCTCGGTGCTGGTCGATGCGCTCTACGGCGGCGCCTGTACGCTGCAGGCACCGATGGAAGGCCGCGACTTCTCGCCCACCGAGCAGCGCGTGATCCAGCGCCTGCTGGGCATCGTCTGCACCGAATACAACAAGGCCTGGAAAGAGATCTACCCGCTCGAGCTCGCGCATGTGCGCAGCGAGACGCACCCGCAGTTCGTCAACGTGGCGGCGCCGGCCGACAAGGTGGTGGTGACCACGCTGAAGATCGCCATCGGCGACTTCGAGGGTTCGGTGCGCATCTGCCTGCCCTACGGCGCGCTGGACCCGATCCGCGACGTGCTCTACGGCGCGCAGCAGGCGCAGGCGATGGCCGAGGACCGGCGCTGGGTCACGGCGCTCACGCGCGAGATCCAGTCGGCCGAGGTCACGCTGGTGGCCGAGTTCGCGCAGGCCGAGCTCACCGTCGCCCAGTTGCTGGCCATGAAGGCCGGCGACTTCATCCAGTTCGACCGGCCGGCGCGCGTGGTCGCCGCGGTCGACGGCACGCCCGTCTTCGCCTGCCACTACGGCACCCACAGCACGCGCTATGCGCTGCGCATCGATGAATGCCTGCGCGGGGACGACCCGCATTGGCTTGGAGGTTCCCATGACCGTTGAACAACAGAGCATCCCTTCTTCTTCCGACGGCGCCGGCTGGGCCGAGGCGCTGGACGGCGCGGCCGTCGGCGCGAGCGCGGCCGATGCGCAGGCGCCGTTGCAGGACATCCAGCGCGTGCTCGACATCCCGGTGCAGCTGACCGTGGAGCTGGGCCGCAAGAAGGTGTCGATCAAGCACGTGCTGCAGCTGGGCCAGGGCTCGATCGTCGAGCTCGACACGCTGGCCGGCGAGCCGATGGACGTGCTGGTCAACGGCTACCTGGTCGCGCAGGGCGAGGTGGTGGTGGTCAACAACAAGTTCGGCATCCGCCTGACCGACGTCGTCACGCCGTCGGAGCGGCTGCGACGCGTGCACCGCGCTTGAGATCGCACAGGCTTCCATGACCCAGAGTCTCGTCACCGTCGTCCTGTTCGTCGCGGCCATCCTCTCGATCCCCTTCCTGCTCAGGCGCTACCAGCAGCGCCGCGGCCTGCAGCCCGGCGGCCTGCCCGGCGGCGGCTCGAAGCTGGTGTCGGCGGTCGCGGTGGGGCCCCAGCAGCGCGTCGTCACGGTCGAGGTCGGCCCCGAGGACGCGCGCACCTGGCTCGTGCTGGGCGTGACCGGCCAGACCATCACCTGCCTGCACACGCTGCCGGCCAAGGCCGCGGTGGCGCCCCATGCTTAAGCGCACGGGAGCCGCGCTGCTGGCGCTGGCCGCCGTGGCGGCGCAGGCGCAGGAAGCCGCGGGCGGCCAGCTGCCGCTGCTGATCGGCCAGGGCGCGGGCGGCACCAGCTTCTCGGTGCCGGTGCAGACGCTGCTGTTCTTCACCGCGCTGTCCTTCCTGCCGGCGATCCTGCTGATGATGACCGGCTTCACGCGCATCGTGATCGTGCTGTCGCTGCTGCGCCAGGCGCTGGGCACGCAGTCGGCGCCGCCCAACCAGGTGGTGATCGGGCTGTCGCTGTTCCTCACGCTGTTCGTCATGGGGCCCACGCTCGACCGTGTCTACAACGAGGCCTACAAGCCCTACACCGAGAACACGCTGGGCTTCGAGGCCGCGGTGGCCAAGGCCGAGGTGCCGATGCGCCAGTTCATGCTGAAGCAGACGCGCCAGTCGGACTTCGCGCTGTTCGCGCGCCTGGCCCGGCTGCCCGCCGAGGTGACGGCCGAGACCGCGCCGATGCGCGTGCTGATCCCGGCCTTCGCCACCAGCGAGCTCAAGTCGGCCTTCCAGATCGGCTTCATGATCTTCATCCCCTTCCTGGTGATCGACATCGTGGTGTCGAGCGTCCTGATGTCGCTGGGCATGATGATGCTGTCGCCGGTGCTGGTGGCGCTGCCGTTCAAGCTCATGCTGTTCGTGCTGGCCGACGGCTGGAACCTGCTGATCGGCTCGCTGGCCGCCAGCTTCGCGATCTGAGGAGGCTGCGGCCATGAATGCAGAGATGGTTCTGACGATGGGGCGCGACGCGCTCGTCATTTTGTTGATGGTCTCGATGCCGGTGCTGCTGGCCGTGCTCGCGGTGGGCCTGGTGGTGAGCATCTTCCAGGCGATCACGCAGATCAACGAGGCCACGCTGGCCTTCGTGCCCAAGCTGGTCGCGGCGGTGGTGGTGTTCGCCATCGCCGGGCCGTGGATGCTGGGCACCTTGGTCGACTACATCCGCCGCACCATCGAATCCATTCCGCAGATGGTGCTGTAGGCCGGGTCCGCCGCCGTGCTCACCTTCACCGAGGCGCAGCTCATGGCCTGGGTCACGCCAGTGCTGTGGCCCTTCCTGCGGGTGCTGGGCGTGTTCACCACCGCGCCGATCTTCAACTCGCGCGCCTTCCCGGTGCGCGCGCGCGTGGGCCTGGCCTTCATGGTGGCGCTGTGCGCGCAGGCCACGCTGGGCACGCAGCCGACGGTGCCGCTCGACGCGAGCGCGGGCCTGGGCGCGCTGGTGCAGCAGGTCGCCATCGGCATGACCATCGGTTTCGCGGTGCGGCTGGTGTTCGCCACGGTCGAGCTCGCGGGCGAACTGGTGGGGCTGCAGATGGGGCTCAACTTCGCGGCCTTCTTCGACCCGATGAGCAACGCGCAGACCAGCGCGGTCTCGCGCTTCCTGGGCAACATCGCGGTGCTGCTGTTCATCGCGATCAACGGCCACCTCACCGTGCTGATGGCGGTGATCAAGAGCTTCGACACCTTCCCGGTGGGCGGCAGCGTGCTGGACGCACTCGCGCGGCTGCGCATGCACGAGCTGGGCACCGACCTGTTCGCCAGCGCGCTGTGGATCGCGCTGCCCATGATCGGCCTGCTGCTGTTCGTGAACCTGGTGCTGGGCGTGATCTCGCGCGTGGCGCCGCAGATGAACATCTACGCCATCGGTTTCCCGGTCACGCTGACCACCGGGCTGGCCGGCATCGCGCTGGTGCTGCCGATGATGGAGCAGCCCTTGCTGCAGCTGATGGAGCGGATGATCTCGTTGTTCGCGGGCGGGCGCTGAGGCGCCTCACACCAGGTTGTTGCGGATCGCGTAGACCGTGATGGCCGCGTTGTTCGCCAGGTTGAGCTTTTCCAGCACGCGCGAACGGTAGACGCTCACGGTCTTGGGGCTCAGCATCAGCTCTTCGGCGATGCTCGACAAGCGCTTGCCCGAGGCGATCATCACCAGCGTCTGCAGCTCGCGGTCGGACAGCACCGTGTGCGGGGCGGCCGCCTCGGTGGGGCGCGAGACGCTGTCGGCCAGCATCTGCGCGAGTTCGGGCGTGACGTGCTTGCGGCCGTAGGCCACGGTGCGGGTCGCGGCGATCAGCTCGGCCGGGTCGCCGGCCTTGCTCACGAAGCCCTGGGCGCCGGCCTTGAGGCAGCGGATCGCGTACTGTTCCTCGGTGAACATCGACACCACCAGCACGCGGATCGGCGTCTCGCCGTCGGCCAGCACCGCGCTCAGCACCTCGAGCCCGCTGCGCCCGGGCAGGCCCAGGTCGAGCAGCAGCACGTCGCAGGGCGTGTTGTTGCGCAGCAGCTCGCGCACCTCGGCATAGCTCGCGGCCTCGGCCGTCACACGGATGTCGACCGCCTCGCTGAGCGTCTGGCGGATGCCGCGGCGCACCAGCGCGTGGTCGTCGCAGATCACCACGTTGATCATGCCGGCGCTCCCTGCGCGAGCGGTGCCACCAGCGTCACCGTGGTGCCGGTGCCCAGCGCGCTGTCGATGTGTAAACAGCCGCCGACGGACTGCGCGCGCCCGGCCAGGCCGCGCAGGCCGAACGACGGTCGGTCGTCGGGCGCGGCCTCGGGCGTGATGCCGCGGCCGTCGTCCTGCACGGCCACGCGCAGGGTGCTGTCGGACGTGTCGAGCGCGATATCCACGCGACGGCCTTGCGCATGGCGCGCGACATTGCTCAGCGCCTCCTGCACCGTGCGGTAGGCGGCCAGTTGCAGCGCGGCCGGCAGCACCGCGTCGCCGATCGATCCGGTGACGGCGGTGGCGAGGCCGGTGCGCCGGCGAAAGCGCTCGGCCAGGCCGCGCAGCGCGGCGTCCAGGCCGTCGTCGAGGTCGGGCGGGTAGAGATCGTGCACCACGCGCTGGGTTGCGTCGATCGCCTGGCGCAAGGCTTCCTGCGCCGAGCGCAGGCGCTCCGGGGCCTCGGCGGCATCGGGATGGCGGAGGACTTGCGAGAGGTCGAAGTGCAGGGCGGTCAGCGCGCCGCCGATGTCGTCGTGGACCTCGCGGGCCAGCGCGAGGCGCTGGGCCTCGAGCAGTGCTTGCAGCGTTTCGGTTTCCGGATGGCCCACCTGTCGCTCGGGGACATCGGTGAGTCGGCAGGTGGTGGCAGGGGCCCTCGGCATGGGGCGCAATGATATTTGACAATTGTCATCAAGGCGGTCGCCGAGGCTCGGAAGTTTGAACTTTCTTCGCAGTTTTTCATCGGTACGGCGCCGTCGCCCCGAGGCCGCAAAGCGCTCAGCCGTGCCAGGCCGAGCAGCGGATCAGGCTGCAGAAGTTGCCGCGATGGAAGTGCGGCTCGTTGTCGGCGATCACGTCCGCCTTGACGTTGCCGAAAGTCGTGTCGGGCTTGTGGCGGATGCCGTCGTAGAAGGCCTGGAGGATGTCCTCCTTGAAGTGTTCGGTGCGCGGGTGCGCCTGCACGACTTGGGTGCGCTGCGCCTCGCTGAAAGCCGGGTAGTCCAGGCCCAGCACGTCCATCTCGACGCCGGCCGTGACCAGCGCCACCACCGGGTGCATGTGCTGCGGGATGCCGGGCGTGGTGTGCAGCGCGATCGCGTTCCAGACCAGGGCGACGTCGTGCGGCGCGATGCCGTGGCCGCGCAGGAAGTCGCGCGCCACGTTGGCGCCGTCGACCTCGAAGCGCTCGTTCGCGCTGCTGTGCTTCGGCACCAGGCCCATGTCGTGGAACATCGCGCCGGCGTAGAGCAGCTCGGGGTCGAAGGTGAGCCCGCGGCGCCTGCCGGCCAGCGCGCCGAAGTAGTAGACCCGGCTCGAGTGATGGAACAGCAGCGGCGGCACGGTGTCGCGCACCTGCTCGGTGATCTCGCGGGCCAGCTGGCTGTCGGGGATGCGCACCCCGTCGAGGGTGGTCGTCGATGTCATGTGGATTGCTCCTGTGAAGGTGGCTTCCACTCTAGGATTCGGCGATGATGTCCGGCATCGTCTTGATGCGACGAATCAAGACATTGCCCGTACAAAGAGGACACCCCCGTGCGCACCCCCAAGACCATCGCGATCCTGGCCCTGCCCGGCGTGCAGCTGCTCGACGTCTCGGGGCCGCTCGACGTCTTCGCCGAGGCCAACCTGCAGGCCGGCGCCGAGGCCTACCGGCTGCGCGTGGTGGCGAGCCGGCCCGGCGCGATCCGCAGTTCCTCGGGCGTGCGGCTGATGCCCGATGCGGTGATCGGCCGCGACGACGAGACCGACGAACCGATCCACACGCTGCTGGTGGCCGGCTCGCCGCATGCGGCCGGCGCGGTCGCCGATGCGGACGTCGCGGCATGGTTGCGCGCGCGCATCCCGGCGGTGCGGCGCTACGGCTCGGTCTGCAGCGGTGCCTTCGTGCTCGCGCAGGCCGGGCTGCTGAACGGCAGGCGCGTGACCACGCACTGGGCCGTGGCCGAGCAGCTGGCGCGCGACTTCCCCGCGGTCACGGTCGATGCCGATGCGATCCATGTGCGCGACGGCCGGCTGCGCACGGCCGCCGGCGTCACGGCCGGCCTCGACCTGGCGCTGGCGCTGGTCGAGGAGGACCTGGGCCGCGCGGTCGCGATGCAGGTCGCGGCGCAGCTGGTGATGTTCTTCAAGCGGCCTGGCGGCCAGATGCAGTTCAGCCGCAAGGGCGACGCCGTGCCGGCGGGCCGCTCCGCCTTGCAGGAGGTGCAGCGCTGGGCCACGGCGAATCCGGCGGCCGAGCTGGGCATCGCGCAGCTCGCGGCCCGCATGGGATTGAGCGCACGCCACTTCGCACGGCTGTTCGCGCAGGAGGTCGGCGTCACGCCCGCGGCCTGGGTCGAGGGCGTGCGCGTGGCGGCTGCGCGTGCGCTGCTCGAGGCCGGCGAGGCCGCGCCCAAGCAGGTCGCGGCGGCCTGCGGCTTCAGCGATGTCGACACGCTGCGCCGCGCGTTCCAGCGCCGCCTGGGCATCACGCCTGCGGAGTACCGCAGGCGGCATGGGCATGCGCGGGGCTGAAGCCTCAGTCCGGCAGCACCGCCGTCACTTCGATCTCCACCTTGGCGCGCGTCTCCACCAGCGCCGCCACCTGCACGCAGGTCATCGCGGGAAAGTTGCGGCCCATCGCGTCGCGGTAGACCGGGCCCAGCTCGGCCAGGCGGCGGTTGTATTCGTCGCGGTCGGTGATGTACCAGGTCATGCGCACCATGTGCTCGGGCCCGGCGCCGGCCTCGCGCAGCACCTCGACGATGTTGCGCAGCGCCTGGCCGGTCTGCGCGATGAAGTCGTCGGTCTCGAAGACCTGTTGCGCGTTCCAGCCGATCTGGCCGCCGACGAAGATCTGGGTGCCGCGCGCGGCGATGCCGTTGGCGTAGCCCTTGGGTGGCAGCCAGCCCGGTGGTTGCAGTAGCTTGTTCATCATGTGTTCTGTCTCAGTTTGAAGCGTTGGAGCTTGCCGGTCTCGGTGCGGGGCAGCACCTCGACGAATTCGATCTCGCGCGGGTACTTGTAGGGCGCGATGGCCGCCTTGACGTGGTCCTGCAGCGCCTTGCACAGCGCGGCGTCGCCGGTGATGCCGGGCTTGAGCACGCAGAAGGCCTTGACGATCATGCCGCGGTCCTCGTCGGGCTTGCCGACCACGCCGCACTCGGCCACGGCCGGGTGCTGCAGCAGCGCGTCCTCGACCTCGGGGCCGCCGACGTTGTAGCCGGCGGTGATGATCATGTCGTCGTCGCGCGCCTGGTAGAAGAAGTAGCCGTCTTCGTCCTGGCGGAAGGCATCGCCCGGGTAGTTCCAGCCGTTCTTGACGTACTTGGCCTGGCGCGGGTCGTCGAAGTAGCGGCAGCCCACCGGCCCCTGGATGGCCAGCTTGCCGACGGTGCCGCGCGGCACTTCATGGCCTTCGTCGTCGACCACCTTGGCGGTGAAACCGGGCACGGCCTTGCCCACGGCACCGCGCCGCACATCGGCGCCGGCCGCCGAGATGTAGATGTGGAACACCTCGGTGCCGCCGATGCCGTCGAGCATCTCGATGCCGGTCGCATCCTTCCACAGTTGGCGCGTGGCGTCGGGCAGGGCCTCGCCCGCGCTCACCGTGATGCGCAGCGTGGGCGTCCCGAGCTGCTTGGCGAAGGGCGCCATCTGCCGGTAGAAGGTGGGCGCGGTGTAGACGATGGTGGCGCCGGTCTCGTTGATCAGCTTGACCATGCCCTCGGGCGTGTACGGGATGTCGGGGTAGTAGACCGAGGAGCCGGCCCACATCGGATAGACCAGCAGGCCACCCAGGCCGAAGGTGAAGGCCAGCGGCGGCGAGCCCATCACGATGTCATCGGGCCGGGCCTTGAGCACATGGCGCGGCCAGGTCTCGCACATCGCGAGCACGTCGCGGTGCGTGGTGGCCGGTGCCTTGGGCTTGCCCGTGGTGCCCGAGGTGAAGGCCAGCAGCGCGATGTCGTCGGCGGCCGTGGGGCAGGCGGTGAACACGCCGCGCTTCTTCGCGGCCAGCGCCTCGAGCGCATCGGGGGCGTCCGACTTGAAGGCCACGATGGTCTTCAACACCGGATTCGCCTTCTGCGCGACCTGCATGTCGTCGAGCAGTCGGGCTTCGCACAGCGCGACCGTGGGCCTGGCCTTGTCGAGGATGTCGCCGAGCTCGCGTGCGCGCAGCAGCGGCATGGTGGCGACCGCGATCAGGCCGGCCTTGACCACCGCGAGCCAGGCCAGCGCCATCGGAATCGAGTTGCCGCCACGCAGCAGCACGCGGTTGCCGGGCACCAGGCCCAGGTCCTCGGTCAGCACCTGCGCGATGCGGTTGACTTCGACGGCCGCCTGCGCGTAGCTCAAGGTGCGGGTGGGAGAACGCAGCATCGGCCGGTCGGCGAAGCCCTTGGCCCCCGCCTTGTCCAGCAGTTCCTCGACCAGGTTCAACTGGTCGGGCAGTTGCAGTTCCGGCAGGTCGTACCGGAAGACCGGCAATTGATCCGCAGGCGGAAGTCCATCGTGGACGAAACGGTCGATTTGTGCGCTCAAGGTGTCTACTCCCGCAGGACGGATTTGCCGATGATCAGTTGCTGGACCTCCGTCGCGCCTTCGTAGATGCGCAGCGCGCGGATGTCACGGTAGAGACTCTCAACTTTCGTGCCCACTTGCACGCCGCTGCCGCCGTGCATCTGCAGCGCCATGTCGATCACGCGCTGCGCGTTCTCGGTGGCGCACATCTTGGCCATCGCCGCGGCCGCGGTGTAGTCGGCGAAGGGCTTGCCGGTGCGCTCGCCTTCGTCGCGCATCCAGGCCGCGCGGTAGGTGAGCAATGCGGCGCTGTCGACCAGCGCGGCCATGTCGCCGAGCTTGGCCTGCGTGAGCTGGAAGTCGGCCAGGGTCTGGCCGAACATGCGGCGCGACTTGGCATGCGCGATGGCTTCGCTCAGCGCGCGGCGCGCCATGCCCAGTGCGGCCGCGGCCACCGAAGCACGGAAGATGTCGAGCGTGCGCATCGCGAGCTTGAAACCGCCATGCACATCGCCCAGCTGCGCACCGTGCGGCACCTCGCAGGCACCAAAGCGCAGCGTGGCGAGCGGATGTGGTGCCATCACCTGGATGTGTTCGCTGGTGTCGAGGCCCCTGGCATCGGCATCGACGATGAAGGCCGTGATGCCGCGCGTGCCGCCGGCGGGGTCGGTCTTGGCGAACACCACGTAGAAGTCGGCGATGCCGCCGTTGCTGATCCAGGTCTTGACGCCGTCGAGTCGCCAGCCGCTGCCGGTGTCGACGGCCTGCATCGCCATCGCGCCCACGTCGGAGCCGGCCTCGGGTTCGCTCAAGGCGAAGGCCGCGATCCTGTCGCCGCGCGCGACCGCGCTCAGGTAGTCCGACTGCTGCGCGGCGTTGCCCGCGAGCGTGATCGCGCCGCTGCCCAGGCCCTGCATCGCGAAGGCGAAGTCGGCCAGCGGCGAATGGAAGGCCAGCGTCTCGCGCAGCAGCACCAGCGCGCGCGAGTCGAGGCGCTCGAGCGCACCGCCGAAGGCCGCCGGCACGCAGTAGCGCAGCCAGCCGCCATCGCCCAGGCGCCGGACCCAGTCGCGGCAGGCCGCGCGGTCGTCGCGCTCGTCCACGTCCTGTGCGGCGGTCCAGGGCAGCAGGCCGCGCGCGAGTTCGCGGTGCGCTTCATCGAAGAAGGGCAGCGCCAGGTGCGCCGTCGAGGGATCGACCTTGGAGACGGACATGGTTCAGTCTCCGCCGAAGACCGGCTTCTGCTTGGCGGCGAAGGCCTCGTAGGCGCGCGTGAAGTCGGCCGTCTGCATGCAGATGGCCTGGGCCTGCGCTTCGGCTTCGATCGCCTGCTCGATGGTCATCGACCATTCCTGCGACAGCATGGTCTTGGTCATGCCGTGCGCGAAGGTCGGGCCGGCCGCGAGATCGCGTGCCATCTTCGTGGCCGCGGCCAGCACCGCGTCGCTCGCATGCAGCGCGTTGAAGAAGCCCCAGGCCAGGCCTTCGTCGGCGGTCATCGCGCGGCCGCTGAACAGCAGCTCCGATGCGCGGCCCTGACCGATCATGCGCGGCAGCAGCGCGCAGGCGCCCATGTCCGCGCCGGCCAGGCCGACGCGCGTGAACAGGAAGGCGGTGCGCGTGGCGGGCGTGCCGTAGCGGATGTCGCAGGCCAGCGCGATCATCGCGCCGGCACCGGCGCAGATGCCGTCGATGGCGCCGATGATGGGTTGCGGGCACTGGCGGATCGCCTTCACCAGGTCGCCGGTCATGCGCGTGAACTCGAGCATCTCGGGCATGCTCATCTGGGTGAGCGGGCCGATGATCTCGTGCACGTCGCCGCCCGAGCAGAAGTTGCCGCCGGCGCCGGTCACGACGATGGCCTTGACGTCGGTCGCGTAGTGCAGCGCGCGGAACAGGTCGCGCAGTTCGGCGTACGACTGGAAGGTCAGCGGGTTCTTGCGCTCGGGCCGGTTGAGCGTGACGGTGCCCACGCCGTCTTCATAGCGCCACTGGAAGTGCGTGGCCTGGTAGCCGGCCTTGGCCTCGAATTGCGCATGCATGGGATTGCCCGCGCCGATGTAGTGCTTCATTCGGTCTCCGTCTCTGTGTTCGTCTGGGGGTGGGTGTGCTGCTTGACCTTGCCGAGCAGCTTGTGCAGCTGGGTGATCTCCTTGGGCGCGAGGCCGGCGAAGGCCTCGACGATCCAGGCTTCATGCTGGTGCGCCATCTCGTTGAACAGCGCGCGGCCGCGTGTCGTGAGGCGCACGCGCCAGGCGCGACGGTCGCCCTCGACGTTGACACGCTCGACCAGCTCCTCGGCCACCAGCTGGTCGGTGATGCCGGTCACGTTGCCGCCCGTGACCATCATGCGGCGCGACAGCTCGTTCATCTTCAGCCCCTCGGGCGAGCGTTCGAGCTGTGACATCAGGTCGAAGCGCGGCAGCGTGGTGGCGAACTGCTCGCGCAGGCCGTTGCGCACTTCCTTCTCGATCAGCTGGGTGCAGGTCAAAAGCCGCAGCCAGAGCCGCAGCTCGTCGGGGTGTTCGCTGTGGGCGCGGGCTTCGAGGTCCATTCAGCGCTCCTCTTCGGCCGGCAGCGCGGCCGGGCCGGCGGCCAGGGCCTGCTGCTTGGCGATCTCGCGGTACATCTGGTCGCGGCCCGCGGTGTATTGCTTCGGCCACTCGACATGGCGGCTCTGCAGCTTGGCCGCCTCGTGCAGCGTCCAGGCCGGGTCGGCCAGGTGCGGGCGCGCGACGGCGCAGAGGTCGGCGCGGCCGGCCGCGATGATGCTGTTGGCCTGGTCGGCGTCGGTGATCGCGCCCACCGCGATGGTCGCGATGCCGACCTCGTTGCGGATGCGGTCCGCGAAAGGTGTCTGGTACATGCGGCCGTAGACGGGCTGGGCGTCGCGCGTGGTCTGGCCCGAGGACACGTCGATGAAGTCGCAGCCCGCGGCCTTGAACAGCCGCGCGATCGCGACCGCGTCGTCGTCGGTGTTGCCGCCGGGCGCCCAGTCGTGGGCCGAGATGCGCACGCTCATCGGGCGCTCGGCCGGCCAGGCCGCGCGCATGGCCTCGAACACCTCCAACGGATAACGCGCACGGTGCGCGATGTCGCCGCCGTAGTCGTCGGTGCGCCGGTTGGTGAGCGGGCTCAGGAAGGAGGCCAGCACATAGCCGTGCGCGCAGTGCAGCTCGAGCCAGTCGAAGCCGGCCTCGGCCGCGCGGCGCGTGGCGGCGACGAACTGCTCGCGCAGCGTGTCCATGTCGACGCGCGTCATTTCAGCCGGCGTCTGGTTCTGCGCGCCGTAGGCCTGCGCGCTGGCGGCGATCAGCGGCCAGTTGCCCGCGGGCAGCGGCTCGTCGGTGCCTTCCCAGCCCACCTGCGTCGAGCCCTTGGGGCCGCTGTGGCCCAGCTGCATGCCGATCTTGGCGCTGGTCTGCGTGTGGACGAAGTCGACGATGCGCTTGAACGCAGCGCCTTGCTCGTCGGTGTAGAGGCCGGGGCAGGCCGGCGTGATGCGGCCTTCGGGCGTGGGGCTGGTCATCTCGACGAAGACCAGCGCCGCGCCGCCCATGGCGCGCGCGCCCAGGTGCACCAGGTGGAAGTCCTGCGGCAGGCCATCGACCGCGCTGTAGGTGGCCATCGGCGAGACCACGATGCGGTTCTTGAGCTCGAGCCCGCGCACCTTGAGCGGCGTGAGCATGGGCGCGATCTTCTTCCCGCCGGCCAGCCATTTCTCGTAGCCGCCCAGCCAGGCCGCATCGCGCAGCCGCAGGTTCTCGTGGCTGATGCGCTGGCTGCGCGTGAGCATCGAGTAGGCGAACTGCTCGATCTGCATGCCGGTGTAGCGCGAGACGTTCTCGAACCACTCGGTGGAGTTGCGCGCGGCGTTCTGGATCTTCAGCACCTCGACGCTGCGGCGGGCCTCGTAGCCCACCAGCACCTCGTCGATGCTGCCGCCATGGCCGAACTCGTCGGCCAGGTCGATCGCGTCTTCCAGTGCCAGCTTGGTGCCCGAGCCGATCGAGAAGTGGGCGGTGTGGGCGGCGTCGCCCATCAGCACCACGGGCACGGTCCTGCCGTCGACTTCGACGCGGTGCGTCCAGTGCTTGCAGATCACGCGCGGGAAGCGGATCCAGTTGGCCGAGCCGCGCAGGTGCGAGGCGTTGCTGATCAGCGCATGGCCGCCCAGGTACTTGGCGAACAGCTTCTCGCAGAAGGCGATGGCCTCGGGCTGCTCCATTTGATCGAGGCCGTGTGCCTTCCACACCTCTTCGGGCGTCTCGACGATGAAGGTCGAGGTCTCGTCGTCGAACTGGTAGGCATGGGCCTGGAACCAGCCGTGCTCGGTCTCTTCGAAGGCGAAGGTGAAGGCGTCGAAGGTCTGGTGCGTGCCCAGCCAGACGAAGCGGCACTTGCGGTTGTCGATGTCGGGCTGGAACACCTCGGCATAGCGCGTGCGGATGCGGCTGTTGAGGCCGTCGCTGGCGATCACCAGGTCGGCGCGGTACTGCGCGGCCAGCGCCTGGTCATCGGTGGCGTCGGTCTCGAACACCAGGTCCACGCCCAGCGCGAGGCAGCGCTCCTGCAGGATGTTGAGCAGGCGCTTGCGCCCGATGCCGCAGAAGCCGTGGCCGCCCGAGCGCACCTGGCGGTCCTTGAAGAAGACCTGGATGTCGTCCCAGTGGTGGAAGGACTGGCCGATGAGCGCGGCCGTCTCGGCTTCGGCGGCCGCCAGGTTGGCCAGCGTCTGGTCGCTGAGCACCACGCCCCAGCCGAAGGTGTCGAAGGGGCGGTTGCGCTCCACCACGGTGATCTCGAGGCGCGGATGGCGCGCCTTCATCAGCAGGGCGAAGTACAGGCCCGCGGGCCCGCCACCGATACACAGAATGCGTTGGAGGGAGGGCGCAAGGATGTTCATGGATAAATAGTTTAGGCATAAACATTTGGGTGTCAATGGGGGAAGGGTCTTAGACGGGGGTCGGTTGACGTGTAACGAGCTGCTGGGAAAAATCATCGGCATGCCAAGCCTGATACCGAAGATCGAGTCTCAACTTGCCAGCCTGCCGGTGCCCATCGCGCTGCAGCTGCCCGACGGCCGGACCGTCGCCCAGCCCGGTTCCCGGGTCACGCTCGCCTTCACCGACTGGGCCTCGCTGGCCAAGCTGGCGGCGCGCCAGATTGGTGCGATCGGCGAGGCCTACGTCGAGGGCCGCGTCCAGATCGACGGCGCGATGCGCGACCTGACCGACGCGGCCGCCGGCCTGCTGCCGGGCAACCCGGCCGAGACCGACACCGGCTGGTGGTCGCGCCTGCTGCGGCGCGCCAAGTCGCGCGGCTCGCACACGCTGGGCAAGGACGCGGCGCAGATCGAGTTCCACTACGACGTCTCCGACGACTTCTACGCGCTGTGGCTGGACCCGCGCCGGGTCTACTCCTGCGCCTACTACCGCAGCGAGGACCTGACGCTGGCCCAGGCCCAGGAAGCCAAGCTCGACCACATCTGCCGCAAGCTGATGCTCAAGCCGGGCGAGCGTTATCTGGACGTGGGCTCGGGCTGGGGCGGCCTGCTGCTGTGGGCCGCCGAGCACTACGGCGTGGACGCCACCGGCATCACGCTGTCGAAGAACCAGCATGCGCACGTGCAGCGGCTGATCGAGGAAAAGGGGCTGCAGGGCCGTGTGCGCGTCGAGCTGCGCGACTACCGGCTGCTCGACACCGCCAAGCCCTTCGACAAGATTTCGTCGGTGGGCATGTTCGAGCACGTGGGGCGCGCCAACATGCCGACCTACTTCAAGCACATCCACGACCTGCTGGCGCCGGGCGGCCTGGTGATGAACCACGGCATCACCTCGGGCCGGCTCGACTACCAGCAGCTGGGCGCGGGCATGGGCGACTTCATCGAGAAGTACATCTTCCCGGGCGGCGAGCTGCTGCACGTGACGCAGGTGCTGCGCGACATGGCGGGCGCGGGCCTGGAGATGGTCGACACCGAGAACCTGCGGCCGCACTACGCGCGCACGCTGTGGGCCTGGTCCGATGCGCTGGAGGCGCAGCTCGAGGACGCCCGCGCCGTGCTGTGCCGCACCAGCACCCAGCCCGAGCGTGCCGAGCGCATCCTGCGTGCCTACCGCCTCTACCTGGCGGGCTCGGCGATGAGTTTCGAGCGCGGCTGGATCTCGCTGCACCAGATGCTGGCGACGCGGCCCGACGGCAAGGTCGAAGGCGGCCCGATGCGCGGTGCGCAATCGGTGTACCCTTTCACCCGGGACTTCCTCTACAAGTAAAGAACATGCTCTACCGTTTCAAATCTCAGGCCACCGCCGACGTCGTGATGCTCGAACCCAATGCACGCCAGTTGCTCGAGGTCATCGGCAAGGCACCCGGTGCGCAAGGCATCATCACCAGCGACCAGATCCCCGGCGCCATCTCCGCGCTCGAAGCCGCCATCGCCCACGAGCATGCGCAGCACCGCAACAACGACGACGCCTTCGCGTCCGAGAAGCACGAGGAGCCCGCCGAGCGCGAGCACGTGGCGCTGCACCAGCGCGCCGCGCCGCTGATCGACATGCTCAAGCGCTCCGTCGCTGAGGGCAAGGACGTCGTCTGGGGAGTTTAGGCTCGCCCCCAGTCTGCGGCGCACTGCGTGTCGCCTCCGCCAACCCCCTACCGGGGGCAACACCAGCAGCCCGGCATAGCCGGTTCTGCGGTGTTCCTGGAATAAGGCGAAACCGGCGCGCGTCAGTCGACCTTTGCGCCTGAGTCCTTCACGACCTTCGCCCACTTGGTGTGCTCGCGGTCGATGTGCTTCGCGAAGTCGGCGGGTGAATTGCCGCTGGGGATTGCGCCCTGCGCGAGCAGCTTCTCCTTCATGGCCGGCGTGCCCAGCGACTTCGCGACCTCCTGCTGGATGCGGTTCACGATCTCGGGCGGCGTGCCCGCGGGCGCGAGCAGGCCGAACCAGGAACTGGCCTCGAAGCCCTTGAGCGCCGGGCCGCCGGCTTCCTCCACCGTGGGCACGTCGGGCAAGGCCAGCGAACGCTGCGCGCTGGTCACGGCCAGTGCCAGCAGCTTGCCGGCCTTGATCTGCTGCATCGACGAGGGCAGGTTGTCGAACATCACGTCGGCGCTGCCGCCCACCATGTCGAGCAGCGCGGGTGCCGAGCCGCGGTAGGGGATGTGGGTCATGAAGCTGCCGGTCATGCTCTTGAACAGCTCGCCGGCCAGGTGGATCGAGGTGCCGCTGCCGCTGGAAGCCATGTTGAGCTTGCCCGGGTTGGCCTTGGCGTACTTGATGAAGTCCTGCACGTTGTGGATGTTCAGCGCCTTGGCCTTGTCGGCGTTCATCTCCATCACGTTGGGCACCGCGGCCACCATCGTGACCGGCGCGAAGTCCTTGATCGGGTCGAAGGGCAGCTTGGGGTAGAGCGCGCGGTTGATGCCGTGCGTGCCCACCGTGCCCATCAGCAGCGTGTAGCCGTCGGCCGGCGCCTTGGCCACCATGTCGGTGCCCACGTTGCCGCCCGCGCCGCCGCGGTTGTCGATGATGAAGGGCTGGCCGAAGGCCTTCGACAGTTCGGGCGCCATCGCGCGCGCCAGGATGTCGGTGGTGCCGCCGGCCGCGAAGGGCACGATGATGCGCACCGGCTTGTTCGGCCAGGCGCCCTGGGCCCAGGCAGGGGCGGCCATCACGGCGAGGGCGGCGGCGGCCACGGCCAGCGCGCTGCGGCGATGCGAGAAGAAGAGGGAAGAGGTCATGCGCGTGTTGTACAGGCGCGCACCGCGGGCGTCGCGGGTGGAAACCCCCTGAACCGGTCGCTCAGCCGACCTGCATGCGCTGGGCGAAACGTTCTTCCCTGAAGCGCGCCAGCACGAAGTCGATGAACACCCGGGTCTTCGGCGGCAGCAGCTTCTTGCTCGGGTAGTAGAGCCACACCGCGCCGGCATCCTGGTACCACTCGGGCAGCAGCCGAAGCAGCTCGCCGTTGCGCAAGCCGCGTTCGACGAAGGGCATCGGCAGCATGGCCGCGCCCAGCCCCATGCGCGCGGCCTGCGCGATGGCCTCGGGGTCGTTGAAGATCGCGCGCGGATGCGGCAGCTCGACCGTGACCTCCTCGCCGCGCGCGGCATGTCGCAGCGTCCAGCTGCGCAGCCGGCCGGTGGGCGAGGAACGGCGCAGCAGCGTGTCGAGCGCTGCGAGCTCGGAAGGCTGACGCGGCCGTTTGCGGCCCTCCATGTAGGCCGGCGAGGCCACCGCCACCACATGGATGCGCGACAGCTCGCGCGCCACCAGCCCGGCAGACAACTCGATGCCGCCGCCAATGGCCGCGTCGAAGCCCTCGCCAACCAGGTCGACCTGCTGGTTGTCGAAGTGCCAGTCGGGCAGGATGGCCGGGTAGCGCGCGAGGAAGTCACCCATCAGCGGCAGCACATGCTCGCGCCCGAAGGCCTGGCCCATGCTCAGCTTGAGCGTGCCGGCCGGCTGGCCGTCGTCGGTGTCGATGCCGGCCACCGCCTCCTGCAGCGTGGCCAGCGCGGGGCCGATCTGCGCGAGGAAGCGCTCGCCGCCCTCGGTCAAGGTGAGGCGGCGCGTGCTGCGCTGGAACAGCCGCACCCCCAGCCGGGCTTCGAGCCGCGCCACGTTCTTGCTCACCGCCGCCGGCGTCAGACCCAGGCGCCGGGCCGCGGCCGAGAAGCTGCCGCCTTCGGCGCTCTGCACGAAGGACTCAAGGTGATTGAGCGGTTCCATGGCCGCATTGTCGGCCCGATCTTCAACTGCGGGTTGAAGCTTCTTGCATTGATTGATGGCTACCGGAGAAGGAATGGAATGCCGACACTGAAGGCCTTCCTCCTCCACTCCTGCTTTTCAAGCGATCGGAAAAAACATGACCTCGAACACTGCATCCCTCTCCCCCGTGCTGGCCGGCAAGGTCGCCTTCGTCACCGGCGGCTCGCGCGGCATCGGCGCCGCCATCGTGCGCCGGCTGGCGCGCGACGGCGCGGCCGTGGCCTTCAGCTACAGCAACGCCCAGGCCGCGGCCGACGAACTCGTGCGCGCCCTCGAGGCCGAAGGTGGCCGTGCGCTGGCGCTCAAGATCGACAGCGCCGACGCCGAGGCGCTCAAGGCCGGCATCGACCGGGCCGCGAAGCACTTCGGCGGGCGCATCGACATCCTGGTGAACAGCGCGGGCGTGCTGCACCTGGGCCCGGTCGAACAGTTCAGCCTGGCCGACTTCGACCGCACCCTCGCGGTCAACGTGCGCGCCGTGTTCGTCGCGATCCAGGCCGCGCTGGCGCACATGGGCACGGGCGGGCGCATCGTCAACATCGGCAGCACCAACGCCGAGCGCATGCCCTTCGCGGGCGGCAGCGTCTATGCGATGAGCAAGTCGGCGCTGACCGGCCTGGTGCAGGGCCTGGCACGCGACCTGGGTCCGCGCGGCATCACGGTCAACAACGTGCAGCCCGGCCCGGTCGACACCGAGATGAACCCGGCCGACGGCCCGATGGCCTCGACCATGCACAGCTTCATGGCGCTGGCCCGCCACGGCCATGCCGACGAGATCGCCGGCATGGTGGCCTACCTGGCCAGCCCCGAGGCGGCCTTCGTGACCGGGGCCGGCCTCAACATCGATGGCGGCTTCGCCGCTTGAGCGTCAGCCGGCCAGCTTCCTGGCCGCGGCCACGATCGCTTCGGCCGTGACGCGCGACTGCGTCTCCAGCACCTGCGCATAGCCCACCGGGATGCGCGGTGCGCCCAGGCGCGCGATGCGGCAGTCCGTGGCCTCGGCCGCGGTGGCCGCGATCTCGGCGCCGAAGCCCGCGGCCTGCACCGCCTCGTGCACCACCAGCAGGCGGCCGGTGCGCGCGCAGGAGGACAGCACCGCCTCGCGGTCCCAGGGCCACAGCGTGCGCAGGTCGATCAGCTCGACCGCGAGGCCTTCGGCGGCCAGCGCATCGCAGGCCGCGGCACAAGCCTGCAGCTGCTTGCCCCAGCTCACCAGCGTGAGCGCATCGCCCTCGCGCAGGCAGGCCGCCTGGCCCAGCGGCACGGCCAGCGTCTCGTCGACCGGCCCGCGCGCGCCCCACAGCGCCTTGTGCTCGATGTAGACGACCGGGTCACCGCATTGCAGCGCCGCGCGCAGCAGGCTGTAGTTGTCCTGTGGCGTCGACGGGCTCACCACCACCAGGCCCGGCATGTGGGCGAACCAGGCTTCGAGCGACTGCGAATGCTGCGCGGCCGAGGCGTCCCAGATGCCGCCAGGCATGCGCGCCACCAGCGGCACGCGGCCCTGGCCGCCGAACATGAAGCGGTTCTTCGCCGCCTGGTTGACCAGCTCGTCCATGCCGCACAGCGCGAAGTCGACCACCCGCATCTCGACGACAGGGCGCAGGCCCGCGAGCGCCATGCCCACGCCGGCGCCCATGATCGCGGCCTCGCTGATCGGCGTGTCGATCACGCGCTGGTCGCCGAAGCGCTGCTGCAGCCCCTTGTACTGGCCGAAGATGCCGCCGCGGCCCACGTCCTCGCCCAGCACCACCACCTTCGGGTCGGCCTCCATCTCGCGCTGCACCGCCAGCACCGCGGCCTCGGCGTAGCTCATCTCCATCGTCGTCGTGTCGTTCAGTGCCATTGACCGGCTCCCGTGGTCTGGATGTCGGTAAAGGCGGCGCCGGCCTCGGGCCAGGGCGCGGCGGCCGCGGCCGCGAGCGCGGCCTCGACTTCGGCATGGGCCTCGGCCTCGATGGCGTCGAGCAGCGCGGCGGCCGTGCCCGCCTGCAGGCAACGCGCACGGGCCTGGGCGATCGGATCGGTCTGGAGCGCCGCGGCCAGTTCGGCCGGGTCGCGGTAGGCGGCCGGATCGACCGACACATGGCCCTTCACGCGGTAGGTCAGCGCGTGCAGCAGGCGCGGCCCGCTGCCGCTGCGCACCTGGTCGACCAGCCGGGCCGCGGCCGCATGCACCGCGAACACGTCGTTGCCGTCGACCTGCGTGGCGGCGATGCCCAGCGCCTCGGCGCGCACCGAGGCGCCGTCGCCCGCGGTCATCGGGCCGCTGGCCGTGGTCGCGCTCCAGCGGTTGTCCTCGCAGACGAAGAGCACCGGCAGGCCGTAGACCTGCGCCCAGTTGAGCGCTTCGAGGAAAGGCCCGCGGTTGATCGCGCCGTCGCCGAAGAAGCAGACGGTGATCGCGTCCTGCTTCTGGATCTTCTGCGCGTGCGCCGCGCCGACCGCGATCGGCAGGCCGGCCGCCACCACGCCGTTGGCGCCCAGCATGCCGACCGAGAAGTCGGCGATGTGCATCGAGCCGCCCTTGCCGCCGTTGAAGCCGGTGGCCTTGCCGAACAGCTCGGCCATCATGCGGCCCAGGTCGGCGCCCTTGGCCAGCGTGTGGCCGTGGCCGCGGTGGGTCGAGGTCAGGTAGTCGGCGGGCTTCAGGTGCACGCACACGCCGGCCGGCACGGCCTCCTGGCCGGTCGACAGGTGCAGCGGGCCGCGCACGCGCACCGTGCCGGTCGCCTGCTGGCCATAGGCGCTCACGCCGCCCTGGCTGGCGATCTCGGCGGCGTTCTCGAAGGCGCGGATGCGCAGCATCGTTCGGTAGAGCGCCTGTGCGCGCTCCGCCGGGGGAAAGTTCGAATCCATGGGGTCTTGTCTCCAGCGCGCCGGTTCTTTTTTGGCGCGTCCCGGTGATCGTAACGAAGGCCGCGCCCGCGGCGCTGAGGGCTAACCTCCAGACGGTGGCTCGTCGGCGTCCGCGCCGCGGCGCAGTTGCCGGTACAGCGTGCCCCTCGAGACGCCCAGCTGGCGCGCGGCCTGCGAGATGTTGCCGCCCTGCGCCTGGAGCGTGTCCTCGATCAGCTTGCGGTGCTGCGCGCGCAGCGTCTCGGGCTGATCGAGGACACGCTCCAGGCGCAGGGCGGCAACATCTCGCAGGCCGCGCGCCAGCTGGGCGTCTCGAGGGGCACGCTGTACCGGCAACTGCGCCGCGGCGCGGACGCCGACGAGCCACCGTCTGGAGGTTAGCCCTCAGCGCCGCGGGCGCGGCCTTCGTTACGATCACCGGGACGCGCCAA
>NZ_LZZW01000036.1 GCF_014170375.1 Variovorax sp. UMC13
GCATGTAGAGCGCCCAGCCCATGAGGCCGAGCAGGATCACCAGGCCGCCGACGAGGCGCTGGAGCCAGACCGTGCCGGTGTCGGCCCCGGCCGATGCCTCCAGCGCGGCCGGCCGCGACGGCACGACGTGCGAGGCATCGAGCGGGCCGTCGGGCGGCGCAGGCGCAGCGGCGTCGCCGATCGAGGGCTCGGCGCCCAGCCGGGCGGCGCACGCCACGCAGAAGCGGGCGTTCGCAGGGTTGACCCGGCCGCAGGCCGCGCACACGGTCGTCGAGGACGTGGGGTTGGACATAGCACTGCACTTTGCACGAAAGCGCCCGCCGGGAGTGCCGGCAGCAGGTTTCCACATGTTGCCGCGGTCCGGCGATGCACGGCCGCCGTGCCCGTCGGGCCATGGCCTCCTGCGCCCCCTGCGGCTAAGATCGCTCGCCGCGAGGGCTGCCCGACCGCCGGTTCATCGACAAATGGCACGGACGTTGCGATGCGCCTGTGGTGCGGCCGAGGCCACTGCCGCGCGTGAATGTCGTGGGCCATTTTCCGCGGTCGATTGCACAGAAACTCATCACCAAGCGGGGTGTCGGTTGTGTCGATATTCGTTACCAACCCGTTCCTGTTCTACGGGATCCTGTTCAGCGGCCTGGTTCTGGGCTTCGGCTTCGTGGAGCTGCGTTGGGGGGCGCGGCCCATGCCACGGCGCGCCATCGTGCTGCGCGACGTGCTCGCCGCCCTGTTCTATGTCGCCGTCGTGGCCCAGGCGGCGCATTTCCTCAATCGGTGGATCGGCCTGCGCGGACCCTGGCCCGCCTTGCTGGGCGAATGGCCGCTGTGGCCGCGGCTGCTGCTGTACCTGGTGGTGGCCGATTTCGGCGCCTACTGGATGCACCGGCTGGTCCACCTCCCCTGGCTCTGGCGGGTGCACCGCTGGCATCACATGCCGGACCGCGTGTACTGGCTGTCCGGCACCCGCGGTTCGATCCTGCAGCAGACGCTGTTCAACCTGCCCTACATCTTTGCCAGCCCCTTGATCGACGTCTCGCCCTGGTGGATTGCGAGCGGCCTGTTCGTCATGAGCGCCGTGACGAACTCCTGGATGCACATGAACGTGCGTTGGCAGCTGGGCGCGCTCGAATGGCTGATCGTCACGCCGCGCAGCCATGAGATCCACCACAGCAAGCAGCCGGCACACTACCAGCGCAACTTCGGCGTGCTGTTGTCCGTGTGGGACAGGATGTTCGGCACCTTCCGCTCGCCCAAGGAGATCGACGCACCGACGCTCGAATTCGGCGTGGCCGAAAAGGTCCCTCTGGCCCGTCTGACGATCGGACTCTGAGCGCGGCACGGTTCCTTGTGCCGCGCGCGATTCGGCCCCTGGACCCCGAACGGGCTCAGGCGATGGACGCCGAGGCCACCGCCGCCGCCGGTTGCTTGCGGTCCCGCAGGAAGGCGAACACGGCCAGGGCCGTCAGCACGGTCACCGCCGCCAGCACGCACAGCAGCGTCGAGAAGGCTGCGCCGTAGGCCTGCAGCAGCGCGCTTCGACCCAGGCCCGGCAGCAGCGCCAAGGCCTGCGACAGGTCACCGGTGGTCACGCGTTGCGCAGCCTGCGAGGCGGCCAGCGCGCCGTGGCCCGTGAGGCCCAACTGCCGCGCCACCAGCGCCGTCAGCCCCGCGCCGACCAGCGCCAGCGCGATGCCCTCGCCGGCCACGCGCACGGTGTTGAAGATGCCCGAGGCCATGCCGGCGCGCTCGCGCGGCACCACGCTCACCGCCAGGCCGTCCATCAGGCCCCAGGGCAGGCCGATGCCCGCGCCGATCAGCAGCAGCGGCCCCACCATGCCGGGCAGCGGCGTGCCCGGCGCGCAGCGGCTGAGCCAGAACAGGCCGGCCGCACACATCAGCAGGCCCAGCGCCGACAGCAGGCCGGCCGGATGGCGCTGCGCGAGCCAGGCCGCCAGCGTCGGCACCACCAGGATCGGCCCCGACAGCGCGAACATGAAGCCCCCCGCCTCCAGCGCGCTGCGTCCTTCGAGCCCAATGAAGCGCAAGGGCAGCAGCACCAGCAGCACCACGAAGCCATAGGCCGGTGCCGCGGCCAGCAGCTGCACGCCGACGAAACGCGGGAAGCGGAACAGCGACAGGTCGAGCATCGGGTGCGCGACGCGCCGCTCGATGGCGACGAACACCGCGCCCATCAGCGCCGCAGCGGCCAGCGCACCGAGCACCCACGGGCTGCCCCAGCCGCTGTCGGGCGCCTGCAGCACGCCCAGGGTGAGCAGGCTCAGCGCGGCGGTGAAGCTCAGCGCGCCCGGCAGGTCCAGGCCTTGGGCCTGCGGGTTGCGCGACTCGCGCATGCCGGGCGCGGCGATGTACAGCGCCAGCAGGCTGACCGCCCCCGGGCTCAGCATCACGGCCTGCCAGCCGAAGCTCTGGGCCAGCCAGCCCGAGAGGATCGAACCGCAGGACAGCCCGACGCCGAAGGAGGTGCCGATCAGGCTGAAGGCGCGCGTGCGCGCCGGCCCGTCGAACACCTGCGCCAGCGCGGCCGTGCCGGCCGCGAAGCCGGCCGCCGAACCCAGCCCCTGCAGCGCACGCACCAGGTCGAAGGCCACGATGCCCGGCGCCCAGGTCAGCATCGAACAGCTGAGCGCCACCACCGCCAGCCCCAGCAGGAAGACCCGCTTGCGCCCGAAGGCATCGGCCAGCGCGCCGGCCGCCAGCAAGGTGGCGCCGAAGCTCAGCATGAAGGCGTTGGTGACCCAGTTGAGCTGCACCGGACTGCCGCCCAGCGCGGCATGGATGGCGGGCAGCACGACGGCCGGGCCGGTGAAGCTCAGCGGCATGCCCAGTGCCGCGAGGCAGACGGCGGCCAGCAGCCAGGCCCTGGAGGCCGGGGAAGAAGACGGGGAAGACATCGCAGAGGCTTTCACGCGGAGACGGAATGAGGGCATCGAAACGCCCAGGCGGGGCGTGGGGAGAAGATAGAAAGGATTCAATGCAATGAAAATAGCCGCCCGATTCCTCACACCCCCAACCTCAGGTTGCCAATCTCCTCACCCCCATGGACAGCTTCAGCGGACTCGAATCCTTCGTGCGGGCGGCCGACCTGCTGAGCTTCGCGGGCGCCGGCCGGCAGCTGGGCATCTCGGCCTCGGCCGTGGGCAAGAACGTGGCGCGGCTCGAGGCGCAGCTGGGCCTGCGCCTGTTCCACCGCACCACACGCCAGGTGCGGCTCACGACCGAAGGCGCGCTGTTCCATGAACGCTGCCGCCGCATCCTCGACGAGCTCGACGATGCGCGCGCGATGATGCAGGACGCGGTCGCCACGCCGCGCGGCCACCTGCGCGTGAGCCTGCCGACCATCGGCTACCGCTTCCTGCTGCCGGTGCTGCCGGAGTTCAAGGCCCGCTATCCCGACATCGAGCTCGACCTCGACTTCAACGACCGGCTGGTCGACGTGATCGCCGAGAACGTCGACGTGGCGATCCGCAGCGGCGAGCTGGTCGACTCCGGCCTGGTGGCGCGCCGGCTCGGCCCCTTCAACTTCGTGCTGGTGGCCTCGCCCGCCTACCTGGCGCGCGTCGGCGTGCCGCGGACGCCGGCCGATCTGGCGCAGCACTTCTGCCTGCGCTACAAGTTCGTGACCGACGGCCGGATCGAGGAATGGGACCTGGCCGGCCTGCCCGCGCAGCTGCCGCTGTGCCTGGCGACCAACAATATGGAGGCCATGCTCGGCGCCGCGGTGGCCGGCCTGGGCGTGGCCTACATGCCCGACTTCCTGGCGCGCGATGCGCTGGGCCGCGGCGAGCTGCAGTGCGTGCTGGGCGCGCACGTGGTGCGCCAGGGCCAGTTCTCGGCGCTCTGGGCATCGAGCCGGCAGCTGTCGCCCAAGGTGCGGGCCTTCGTCGACTTCGCGTGCGAGCGGCTGTTCAATGAGGCCGATGCGCCCGCCCGGCCGGCTCAGGCCGGCGCGTAGTCGGTCGAAGCCGCCACCTCGGCCCATTCGGCGGTCTCGCGCTCGAGGTAGGCGATCTTCTCGCCGATGGCCTGGAGCGTGTCGGTGCCCAGCGGCAGGCGCATCGGCGGCGTCGGCGAGGCGACCAGCGCCAGCACGGCCTGCGCCAGCTTCTGCGGATCGCCCGGCTGGTTCAGGCTGATCGCGCGCGCGGCCGCGCGCACCTGGCCCGCCGTGCCTTCGTAGTCGGCGATCAGGCGCGGCGACACGGTGAGCGAGGTGCTTTCCAGGAACTCGGTGCGGAAATAGCCGGGCTCGACCGCAGTGACGTGGATGCCCAGCGGCGCGAGCTCGTGGTGCAGCGCCTCGTTGAGCCCCTCGACCGCGAACTTGGTCGAGCAGTAGATGCCGAAGCCCGGGCCCGAGCGCTGGCCGCCGACCGAGGACAGGTTGAGGATGTGGCCGCTGCGCCGCGCGCGCATCGCGGGCAGCACGGCGCGCGTGACGTTCAGCAGGCCGAACACGTTGGTCTCGTAGAGCTTGCGCACCTCGTCGGCCGTGGCCTCCTCGACCGCGCCCAGCAGGCCGAAGCCGGCGTTGTTGACCAGCACGTCGATGCGGCCGAAGCGCGCCAGCGCGGCCTCGACGGCCTGCGCGATCTGCGCCTCGTCGGTGACGTCGAGCGACACGCCCAAAAGCGCCGGATGCTCGCCGAAACGCTGGGCGATGGAGGCCGCGTCGCGCGCCGTGGCGACCACGGCATCGCCATGGGCGAGCGCGGCTTCGGCCATGCGGGCGCCCAGGCCGCGCGAGGCGCCGGTGATCAGCCAGACGCGCGGGAATCCGGCGGGGATGGAAGCAGGGGTGGCGGTCATGTCGGGTCTTTCAGGAAGGTTGCGATGAGGCCAATGTAGGTTCCCGATCCGCATCCGAATAGCCCACATTCCTTGGCTTCATTCACAAGACAATCGTGATAATCCAGCTATGGCCTTCAACGAACTGCGCGCGATCTCCACCTTCATCCAGGCCGCCGAGCTGGGCAGCCTGCGCCAGGCCGCTGCCGCGCAGGCGATCACGCCGCAGGCCGCGAGCCAGGCGCTGGCGCAGCTCGAATCGCACCTGGGCGTGCGGCTGTTCCACCGCACCACGCGCAAGCTGAGCCTGACCGAGGAATGCAGCCAGTTCCTCGAGGCCGCGCAGCCCGGCCTGAGCACCTTGCAACGGGCGCTGCAGGGCGCGCGCCGCGGGCGCGAGGAGATCGCCGGGCCGCTGCGCATCGTGGCGCCGCGCGCGACCATGCTGCGCATCCTGTGGCCGGTGCTCGAGGCCTTCTGCCGCCGACATCCGCGGATCGAGCCCGACGTGCAGCTCGACGACCGGGTCGGCAACTGGGTCGAGGAGCGGGTCGACATCGGCTTTCGCGTGGGCAGCGCGCCCCAGGACGGGCTGATCGCGCGCCGCCTCATGCCGGTGCAGCTGGTGGTGTGCGCCGCGCCGGCCTATCTCGCGCGCTTCGGCACGCCCACGCACATCGACGACCTGGCCAGGCACCGCTGCAGCGGCTTCAGGCACCCGGCCACGGGCAAGGTGATGCCCTGGGAATTCAAGGTCGGCGAGGAGATCGTGTCACGTGATCTGGCACCGGTGTTCTGCACCAACGACATCGACCTCGAGGCCCAGGCCGTGGTGGCCGGGGAAGCGATCGGGCAGCTGGTGGGCGCGACCGCGGTGCCGCTGATCCGCTCGGGCCAGCTGCTGCCGCTGCTGACCGACCACGTCACCGAGCACCTGGGGCTGTACGTCTACTACGGCAGCCGGGTGGCGCAGCCGGCGCGGGTGCGGGCCTTCATCGACCTCGCGGCGGAGATGCTGGGCGACAACGAGGACTTCGTGCTCACGCCGCGCGACCTGGCGAAGGCGCCGCGGCGGCGCAAGCCGTCGGCGGCGCGCTGAGCGGGGTCCCTTATCCCATGCGCCCGTCGGCCGGCCGCAGCACCTGGCCCTTGAGCGTGACCGGCTTGCCGATGGGCGGCGCGGTACGCGTCTCGACCGTGCGCAGCGCGCCGTTGTCCATGCGCACGCGCACCTGGTAGAAGGTCTCGGTGCGGGTGCGCTTCTCGATCTCGTTGCCCGCATAGCCGCCGCCGACCGCGCCGATCACCGTGGCGGCGGTGCGTCCGCCGCCATGGCCGAACTGGTTGCCGACCACGCCGCCCAGCACGCCGCCAGCCACGGCACCCACGCCGGTGGCCGGTGCCGCGCGCTTCACGACCTGCACCGATTCGACCCGGCCGCACACGCTGCAGGCCGGCGCGGCGGGACGCGCGGCGGGCGCGCCGTTGCCGGCCACGGCCGCCGGCGGCGCGACCTGCGCGGCCGGTGCCGGCGCCTGGACGGGCGCCGGTGCGGTGACGGCCGCCGGCGGTACCGCGGCGAGCGGTGACGGGGGCGGGGTGCCGTCGTCCGGCGCATGCAGCGGCTGTGTGGCGGCCGTCGGCGGGGCGCCGGCATTGCGTCCGCCCTGCTGGTAGAGCAGCGTGCCGCCAAGCGCGGCGACGGCGACGGCCAGGGCGCCGATCACGCCCCAGAGCGCCTTGGGCGCGCTGGAACGCGGCGCTGTTTCCGGCACCGATGGGGAGGAAGAAAAGCTGTCCATCGCGCGTGTCCTTTGCTGCGCGCCGCCAACGGCGCGACAGCGCCAGCATGGACGCATCCGCGCGCGCGGCGCGTCAGCCGGCGCTTGCAAGCCCCGTCGGAACAGGGCTCAGAGATTGGGCGCGAGCAGGCGCTCGAGTTCGCTCTCGGGCTGGCCGCGGCGCGCGGCCTGGTCGGCCAGCTGGTCGTGGCCGATCTTGCCGACGTTGAAGTAGACCGCCTGCGGATGGCTCAGCTGGAAGCCGCTCACGCTGGCGGCCGGCGTCATCGCCAGGCTCTCGGTCAGCGTCATGCCGATGTCGGCGCACTGCATCACCTCGAACATCGCGCGCTTGACGCTGTGGTCCGGGCAGGCCGGGTAGCCGGGCGCGGGGCGGATGCCGCGGTACTTCTCGGCGATCATGTCCTCGTTGCTCAGCGCTTCGTCGGCCGCATAGCCCCAGAGGTCGGTGCGCACGCGGTGGTGCAGCGATTCGGCGAAGGCCTCGGCCAGCCGGTCGGCCAGGGCCTTGAGCATGATGGCCGAGTAGTCGTCGAGGTCGTCGACGAAGTACTTCTCCTTCTTCTCCACGCCCAGGCCCGCGGTGACGGCGAACATGCCCACGTAGTCCTTCAGGCCGCTCTCCTTGGGCGCGACGAAGTCGGCCAGGCAGCGGCTGGGGCGCATCACGCCGTCGATCACCTGCTTCTCGGTCTGCTGGCGCATGCCGTACCAGGTGAGTGCGACTTCGCTGCGCGTCTCGTCGGTGTAGAGCTCGATATCGTCGTCGTTGACGGTGTTGGCCGGCCAGAAGCCGACGATGCCGCTCGCGCTGAGCCAGCGGCCTTCGATGAGGCGCTTCAGCATGCGCTGTCCGTCTGCATAGACGCGCACGGCTTCGGTGCCGACGATCTCGTCCTTCAGGATCGCGGGGAAGGCCCCGGCCAGGTCCCAGGTCTGGAAGAAGGGGCCCCAGTCGATGTACTTGGCGAGTTCGGTCAGGTCGTAGTTCTTGAACACGCGGCGGCCGATGAACTTGGGCACGGGCGGCGTGTAGTGCGACCAGTCGATCGGCGTCTTGTTGGCCCGCACCTTGGCCAGCGGCCACAGCGGCACCTGCTTCTTGTTGGCGTGCTGGTGGCGCACCTTGTCGTAGTCGGCGTTGAGCTCGTCGATGTACTTCGACGCCTGGTCGGACAGCAGCGACTGCGCCACGCTCACGCTGCGCGAGGCGTCGGGCACGTAGACGACCGGGCCTTCGTAGTGCGGCGCGATCTTCACCGCGGTGTGCACGCGGCTGGTGGTGGCGCCGCCGATCATCAGCGGGATCTTCTTGATGCGGAAATGGTCGTCGCGCTGCATCTCGCCTGCCACGTACTGCATCTCTTCCAGGCTGGGCGTGATCAGGCCCGACAGGCCCACGATGTCCGCGCCCTCGACCTTGGCGCGCGCCAGGATCTCGTGGCACGGGACCATCACGCCCATGTTCACGACTTCGAAGTTGTTGCACTGGAGCACGACGGTGACGATGTTCTTGCCGATGTCGTGCACGTCGCCCTTGACCGTCGCGATGATGATCTTGCCCTTGGTGCGCACGTCGCGGCCGGCTGCTTCGTCGCGCAGCTTCTCTTCCTCGATGTAGGGCAGCAGGTGGGCCACGGCCTGCTTCATCACGCGGGCCGACTTCACCACCTGCGGCAGGAACATCTTGCCGGCGCCGAACAGGTCGCCGACCACGTTCATGCCGTCCATCAGCGGGCCTTCGATCACGTGCAGCGGGCGGCCGCCCTTGGCCAGGATCTCGCGGTAGGCCTCCTCGGTGTCCTCGACGATGAAGTCGGTGATGCCGTGCACCAGCGCATGGCTCAGGCGCGCGCCGACCGTGACCGGCGCCTCGGGCGTGCCGCGCCAGTCGTTGCGCTTGCTCTCGTCCTTGGCGCCGCTCTTGGCGGTCTCGGCGACTTCGACCAGGCGCTCGCCGGCGTCGGGGCGGCGGTTGAGGATCACGTCCTCCACGCGCTCGCGCAGCACCGGCTCGAGGTCGTCGTAGACGCCGACCATGCCGGCGTTGACGATGCCCATGTCCATGCCGGCCTTGATCGCGTGGTACAGGAACACGGTGTGGATGGCTTCGCGCACCGGGTCGTTGCCGCGGAAGCTGAAGCTCACGTTCGACACCCCGCCCGACACCTTGGCGCCGGGCAGGTTCTGCTTGATCCAGCGCGTGGCCTCGATGAAGTCGACCGCGTAGTTGTTGTGTTCCTCGATGCCGGTGGCGACCGCGAAGATGTTGGGGTCGAAGATGATGTCCTCGGCCGGGAAGTCGATCTCGTCGACCAGGATGCGGTAGGCGCGCTCGCAGATCTCGATCTTGCGTTCGTAGGTGTCGGCCTGGCCCTTCTCGTCGAAGGCCATCACGACCGCGGCGGCGCCGTAGCGGCGCAGCAGCTTGGCATGGTGGCGGAACTGGTCCTCGCCCTCCTTCATGCTGATCGAGTTCACGATGCCCTTGCCCTGGATGCAGCGCAGGCCGGCCTCGATCACTTCCCACTTGGAGCTGTCGACCATGATCGGCACGCGCGCGATGTCGGGCTCCGAGGCGATCAGGTTGAGGAAGCGCACCATCGCGGCCTTGCTGTCGAGCATGGCCTCGTCCATGTTGATGTCGATCACCTGCGCGCCGTTCTCGACCTGCTGGCGCGCGACCGCCAGGGCCTCCTCGAACTGGCCGTTGAGGATCATCCGCGCGAAGGCCTTGGAACCGGTGACGTTGGTGCGCTCGCCGATGTTGACGAACAGCGTGCCGTCGCCGATCAGCACGGGCTCGAGGCCCGACAGCTTCATCGGGGGAACGGTTTCGGCGGCAGCGGCGGACGGGGAAGGAGCGGACATGGAACTCACCTGGATGCACAAGGTTCAGGTGAGCGTCGTTGCGGGGACAGACCCGAGCCTGGCGGGGCTGTGAAGCCGGCCGCTGCAACGCTCCTCGGGGGTGGGGATTTTAGGCGGGATTCGTGTTGGGAGGCGGATGAGGGGCTTGCCAAGGTGTGGGCGGTGTTCAGGGGGTGCATCGGGCGAGGGGCGTCGGCGGACGGCATGCCTTTGGGCGGCAGACGCCTGCGGTCCTTCGGACTTCGCTGCTGCTCCTCGCGCCGGGCGGGGTCCGCGCAAACTCGCTGCGCTCAAACATGCGCGGCCCTGATCCGCCCGCCGCTGCGGTGCTCGCCGCAGGCTCGACAGCCGCCCAAAGGCATGCCGCCCACCGACGTGGACGCGCGCGTGGTGCACTCTTCTTTTCCCTCTCCCAGAGGGAGAGGGAGAAACACCTCAAGCCGCTGCAGGCTCCCCGGCTCGCACCGTCGTCAACGCAAACGGCGGCAGCCCCTGCAGCAGCCGTTGCCCGTAGGAGGTGCGCACCAGCCGGCGGTCGTAGCAGTAGACGCTGGCCCGGTCGTCCTCGCTGCGGATCGCGCGGCCCACCCATTGCGCCAGGCGGATCGCGGTGGCGGGCACCACCAGCTCGGTGAAGGGGTCGCGGCCCACGGTGCGCAGCCATTCGGCGCGCGCCTCGCCCACCGGGTCGTCGGGCGGCGCGAAGGGCAACTTGGCGATGAACACCGATTCGCACAGCTTGCCCGGCAGGTCCAGCCCTTCCCCGAAGGACTGCATGCCGAAGATGACCGAGGGCAGGCCCTCGCCCACGCGGTGGCGGTGCGTGGCCAGCAGCTGCTGGCGCGGCAGGGCCGTCTGCAGCAGCACGCGCGGGCGCAGCGCCGCGGGCAGCGCCTCGACCGCCAGCCGCAGCTGCTCGCGCGAGGTGAACAGCACCAGCGCGCCGTGCCGCACCTCGGCCAGGTCGCGCACCAGGGCCTGCACCATCTCGGCGACGTAGCCGGCGGCGTCACGCGGGTCGGCCCGGGTCTCGACCGCGATCAGCCGGCCCTGCGCCGCGTAGTCGAAGGGGCTGGGCACCTCCAGCGTGGTCGCGGCCTCGTCGCCGTGCAGGCCCGATTCGCGCAAAAAGAAATCGAAGCGCCCGCAACTCGTCAGCGTGGCCGAGGTCAGCACCGCGCCGCGCACCTTGTTCCAGAGCTGGTGGCGCAGCGTGGCGCCCGGCAGCAGCGGGCTCGCGTGCGCCTGCAGCACCTCGCGGTCGCCGTAGACCTCGAGCGTGAACCACTTGGCGGCCGGCACCGCGTCGGGCGCGGCGTCGCGCAGCAGCAGTTGGGCGGTGTCGAGCATCTGCTCCAGGCGCGGCGCCAGCGCGCCGAGCTGGGCATACATCGCCGACAGCTTGCGCGCCATGGCGGGCTGCTCGCGCATCTCGGCGCGCAGGGCGTTGGCGATCACGCGCAGCGCCTCCAGGAAGCCCGAGGCGTGATGCGCCACCCGGCCCAGCGGGCCCTGCAGCACCTCGGGCAGCGCGCCCAGCGGCAGCCGGGCCCGCGCGGGGCCGCGCGCGGCCGGGCCGTCGAGGCCGGCGCGCAGGGTGTCGCCGTACAGGTCCATCACCAGCCGCTCGGTGTCCTGCAGCGCCTGGCGCATCTGCGCCGCATGGGTCGGGATGTCGGCCACCTCGGTCACCTCGAAGCGCACGCCCACGCGCACCGCCCGCCGGGCCAGCCGCTCGGCCCAGGCGTGCTGGCCCAGGTCCATGCGGCAGCCGAACTGGGCCAGCGCGGTGGCGGGCAGGTGATGGGCCTCGTCGAGCACCAGCAGCGAGTTGTCGAGTTCGGGCAGCTGCCGGTTGCCCAGCGAGGCGAGCAGCAGGTCATGGTTGACCACGATGACCTGCGCGCCGACCAGCGCCTTGCGGCGCTCGTAGTAGACGCACTGGCTGAACGAGGGGCAGTGCTTGCCGCTGCACGAGGCGGCATCGGCCGCCATCGGCAGCCAGGCCTCGGCGGCGGGGGGCGTGTCCAGCGTGTCGCGGTCGCCGTCCCAGGCACCGGTCGACAGGGTGTGCGCGATGCCGGAGTAGAACTTGAGCCGCGCCTCGACCTCGTGCGCCGGGCGGGTGGCGCGGGCCGCGGCTTCGCTGGCCTGTTCGTCGGCGAACAGGTCGTAGCCGCCCTCCTCCTCGTCTTCCTCGTCCAGTTCGCCGGCCATGCCGGTCAGGCGCTCGAGCTTCTGCTGGCACACGTAGCGGCCCCGGCCCTTGGCCAGCGCGAAGCGGAAGGGCTGCGGCAGCAGCGCCGCCAGCGCGGGCAGGTCCTTGTGGACCAGTTGCTCCTGCAGCGCCACGGTGGCGGTGGAGATCACGACGCGGGTGTTGCGCGCCAGCGCGAGCGCGATGGCCGGTGCGCAGTAGGCCAGCGACTTGCCGACGCCGGTGCCGGCCTGGATCACCGCGATGGCGCGCACCGGCGGGGCCGCCTCCTCGTCATCGACCTTGCCCAGCGTGGCGGCGCCCAGCGTGTTCGCCACCTGCTCGGCCATGCGCCGCTGGCCTTCGCGGCCACGAAAACCCTCGCTGGCCTGGACCACCGCATCGAACGCCTGCAGGGCGGACGCGGCCCATTCCAAAGAAGACATGCAGCGAGTGTGCACGACCCGCGCGCTTCGGCGCGGCGGGCCGTTCCGGCAGCCTCAGGCCGGTTGCGGCGCGCCCTTGGGGTCGACGGCCGAGGCCGGCAGGCCGAAGATGGCGTCGAAGGCCCAGTTGAAGACGAAGGTGTAGACCAGGAAGAAGACCACCAGGCCCAGGTCCATCACCAGCGCGGCCCAGAGGCTGATGTCCAGCCACCAGGCGATGGCCGGCACCAGGAAGGCGATCAGGCCGCCCTCGAAGCCGATGGCATGGGCGATGCGGCGGCGCAGGCTGCGGCCGCGCACGGCCTGGCGCGACTCCCAGCGCTCGAACAGCCAGTTGAACGTCAGGTTCCAGCACACCGCGATGGCCGAGGCGATGACCGACAGCACGCTCGAATGCGCCAGGCCCTGGCCCGACATCAGGGCCAGGCCGATGCTGGCCGCCACGATGGCGATGCCTTCGTAGAGGGTGATGTAGACGACGCGGCGCTTGAGCCCTTGCATGAGAAACCTCGAATAGAAACGGTGAACAGGTCTGGACTTTATGTGTCTCTTGCTGATATATAAAGTCATCTTCTATCAATTCAATTGACAGATCGGCCGCCCATGGCTTTTTCCTCCGACAACCTGCAGGTCTTCCTCGCGGTGCTCGACCACGGCTCCTTCTCGGCCGCCGCGCGCTCGCTGGGCCGGGTGCCCTCGGCCGTCAGCATGGCGATCGCCGGGCTGGAAGCCGAACTCGACCTGCCCCTGTTCGACCGCAGCGGCCGCGAACCCAAACCGACCGCGGCGGCGCGCTCGCTGGAACCGCAGGCCCGCTTGCTGGCCGCGCAGTTCAAGCAGTTGGAGGTGCAGGCGCTGGCCCTGACACAGGGTCTGGAGAACCGGCTGACGCTGGCCATCGCGCCCGAGCTGCTGGCGGCCCCATGGAGCGGCGCGCTGGCCGCCCTGGCGCAGGAATACCCGCTGCTGGAAGTGGAGGTGCTGGCGGCGCCTCAGGCCGATGCGCTGGCGCTGCTGCATGCCGGACGGGCCCAGCTCGCGCTGGTGTTCGAGCGGCCCAGCCTCGACGGCCGCGAAGGTTTCCAGGAGGTGGCGAGCGACACCATGGTGGCGGTGATGGCACCCGACCATCCGGCGCTGGCCGCGGCCGGCGGGCGGCTGCGCGAGGAGCACCTGCACAACACGCGGCAGATCGTGGTGGCCGGCCGCGACCTCGCGACCAGCGACCCGCGCTTCGTCTTCGGCCGCCATGTCTGGCGCACCGACAACGCACTGGCTGCGCTGAGCCTGATCACCGCCGGCCTGGGTTGGGGCTGGCTGCCGCGCAACTTCGCCAAGCCGCACGTGGCGGCCGGCGCGCTGCTGGAGATCCCGTTCGAGAACCTGAGCAACGGGCTGGACCTGTGGGTCGACGTGGTGTGGTCGCGCGAGCGGCCGCTGGGGCTGGGCGCGCAGCGCTTCGTCGCGCTGATCGCGCGCGACAAAGGTGGCGAGGAGAAGGCTTAGCGCCCGTGGCGGCCCTCGCCGCCGCCGCCCCGGTGCTCGCCCCCGCCACGGTGCTCACCGCCGCGCCCCGGCCCCTGGGGCCGGCCGCCGCCTTCGCGCGGGCCGCGATCCGGACGGACAGCGCCTTGCGGCGGCTGCGGGCGCGGCCGGTCGGGCCTGAATTCAGGCCGCGGTCCCGGCGGTCGCACCGGGCGCACGCCCGGATCGGGCCGGGGCCGGAAGCCGTCGTCGCGCGGCGGCCGGAAACCCGGGCCGGGCGTGGGCCGCGGATCGGGACGCGGGCGGAAACCGGGGCCGGGACCGCCCGGGCCGCCGGGGCGCCAAGGGTTGGGCCGCCATTCGGGCCGCGGCGGCGGCGGCGGGCGCCAGCCCTGCACCGGCGGCGGCGGGCGCTGGCCCCACCAGCGGCGGTCGCCGTACCAGGGCCGGTCGCGGTAGTAGTTCGACCAGTAGCTGCCCAGCGTGAAGGCCACGATCGGCACGCCGATCACCGCGCCGTAGGTCGCGAGCGGCACGCGCTGCTGCTCGTAGGCGTAGTCGAGGCTGGGCGCGTAGACCCAGCCGCGCAGCCCGTCGGGCAGCACCACGTCGCACCAGCTGTAGCCGTTGGTGCAGCCCATCACGTCGACCGGCTGGCCGCCGCCCAGCGTGGCGACCACCGGGTAGTCGGGCGCGGGGCCGGCGCGCAGGTTCAGCGCGCCGCGGGTGAAGGCCTGCTGCGCGGCGGCCGCGAGCGGCAGAGAGAGGGCGATCGCGCCGATGCCGATCCAGCGCCAGGCAAGCTTGTTCATCATGTCGGGATTCCTTCCCGTGCAGGGTAGGCGCCGCGCCGAAGCCCTGTCAATCGGCCGAGGCGCCAACCGCCCGGCCCGCCGCGACCGGCCTCAGGCCGCTTCGCGGTAGAACAGCGTGCGGCCCGGCACCGGCGCCACGGCTTTGCCGATGGCCGCGATGTGGTCGGGCGTGGTGCCGCAGCAGCCGCCCACGATGTTCACCAGGCCGTCGGCCGCGAACTCGTGCAGCAGGCGCGAGGTGACGTCGGGCGTCTCGTCGAAGCCGGTGTCGCTCATCGGGTTGGGCAGGCCGGCGTTGGGGTAGCAGCTGATGAAGGTGTCCTCAGCCACGCGCGCCAGTTCCTGGATGTAGGGCCGCATCAGCGCCGCGCCCAGGGCGCAGTTGAGGCCGACCGCCAGCGGCCGCGCATGGCGCACGCTGTGCCAGAAGGCGGTGACCGTCTGGCCGCTGAGGATGCGGCCGGAGGCATCGGTCACGGTACCGCTGATCAGCAGTGGCAGCCGGTGGCCCGAGTTGTCGAAGTACTCGTCGACCGCGAACAGCGCGGCCTTGGCGTTGAGCGTGTCGAAGATGGTCTCGACCAGGATGACGTCGGCCCCGCCCTCGACCAGCGCCTCGGTCTGCTCGTAGTACGCCGCGCGCAGCGACTCGAAGTCGACGTTGCGCGCGCCGGGGTCGTTGACGTCGGGGCTGATGCTCGCGGTCTTGGGCGTCGGGCCCAGCGCGCCGGCCACGAAGCGCGGCTTGTCGGGCGTGCTGAACTTGTCGCAGGCCGCGCGCGCGAGCTTGGCGGACTCGAGGTTCATCTCGCGCGCCAGGTGCGCCATCTTGTAGTCCTCCTGCGCGATGGTGGTCGCGCCGAAGGTGTTGGTCTCGATCAGGTCGGCGCCGGCTGCAAGGTAGCCCTCGTGGATGTCGGAGATCACGTCGGGCCGCGTGAGCGAGAGCAACTCGTTGTTGCCCTTCACGTCGCGCTCGAAATCCTTGAAGCGCTCGCCGCGGTACTGCGCTTCCGTGAGCTTGAAGCGCTGGATCATCGTGCCCATGGCGCCATCGAGGATGGCGATGCGTTGGGCGAGGATGCCAGGCAAGGCCTGGCCACGGGTATAGACGACGGGCTTCATAGCCGCCGATTGTAGAAAGCGGCTAAAGAGCTTGCAGCACGGCGAGAAAGCGCGCGTTCTCCTCGGGCGTGCCGATCGAGACCCGGAGGAAGGTCTCGAAGCCCGGGTCCTTCCACGGCTTGACGATCACGCCCTGCGCCAGCAGCGCCTCGTTCACCGGGCCGTTGGGCCGGCCCAGGTCGAGGAACAGGAAGTTGGTGGCCGAGGGTGCGATGCGAAGACCCGGCAGTTTCAAGGCGCGCAGTTGCTCGGCCAGGACTTCGCGCCGCTGCACGGTCTGGGCCACTGCCTGCGCCATGAAGGCTTCGTCGCCCCAGGCCGCCAGCGCCGCGACCTGCGCCGCCTGGTTGACGTTGAAGGGCGTGCGCACGCGGTCGAGCAGCTGCACCAGCGCCGGGTCCGACGCGATGCCGTAGCCCACGCGCAGGCCCGCCAGGCCCCAGGCCTTGGAGAAGGTGCGCAGCACGATCCAGGGCTGCGCGCGGCCGCGCAGCAGCGCCAGCACGTCGGGATAGCCCGGCGCGAGGCGCGCATATTCCACGTAGGCCTCGTCGATCACCAACAGCGTGTTCGGCGGCGCCGCATCGAGCAGGCGCACGAAGTCGCCGGTGTCGAACATGCAACCGACCGGGTTCGAGGGGTTGGCGATGAAGGCGATCTTCGGGCCGCGCGCCAGCGCCGCGCACCAGGCGTCGACGTCGAACTCGAGCGATGGCGTGAGCGCCAGCAGCTCGACCTCGGCGCCCATCATCTTCGGGTAGATCTCGTGCAAGCCGAAGGCCGGGCGCTGCGTGAGCACGCGCTCGCCGGGCGAGAGGAAGGCCTGGCACAGCATCTGCAGGATGTCCTCGGAGCCGTTGCCGACCACGATGGCCTCGGGCGTGCAGCCGAGCCGCTGCGCGAGGGCCGCGCGCAACGCGGTGCAGTTCGCGTCCGGGTAGCTGCCGACCTGCACGGCCAGACCCGCCAGCGCCAGCCCGACCGCCGGGCTCGCGCCGAAGGGGTTCTCGTTGCTCGCGAGGCGCGCGATGTCGGCCACGCCGTAGCGCGCACGCACCGCAGCGGAAGACAGGCCGGCGTTGTAGACCGGCAGCGGCGGCACTTCGGGCCGCGCGAAGGCATGGAGGGCGGGAGCGTTCATCGGAGATCGAAGACCTTGCCGGGGTTGAGGAGGTGGAGGGGATCGAGCGCCTGCTTGATGGCGCGCATCGCGGCCAGCTCGGCCGGTGTGCGGCTGGCGCCCAGCCAGGGCTTCTTGTGCGTGCCGATGCCGTGCTCGGCCGACACGCTGCCGCCGCAGGCGGCGACCTGTTCGTAGACGATGCGCTCGACGCCGGCTTCGTCGCCGTCGACGGTGCTGGCATCGGTGGAGATGTGCAGGTTGCTGTCGCCCACGTGGCCGAAGAACAGCGACACGTTGGCGGGCCAGCGCGCGTCGAGCGCGGCCCGGCAGGCTTCGGCGAAGCGGCCGATCCCGGCCATCGGCAGGCTCACGTCGAAGTTGATCGGCGGGTGCATGTTCGCCGGCAGCTCGGCCGTGGCCTCGCGGATCTTCCACAGCGCGCGGGCCTGCGCCTGCGATTGCGCGACGACCGCATCGCGCGCCTCGCCGGCTTCCATCGATTCGCCCAGCACTTCCTCGAGGGCCGTGCGCAGGCTTTCTTCGTCCGCGCCCGTCACGTCGACCAATGCGGCGAAGGCGTGCGTCGCATCGAAGGGCTCGCGCAGCGACTGCCATTGCAGCGACGCGGCCACGAAGTCGCGCCACATCAGCTCGAAGGCCGCGACCGCACCCGGGAAGCGCACCTGCAGACGGCGCAGCAAGGCCAGCGCCTCGTCGAAGCCGGCGAGCGCCGCCAGCACCGTGGCCCTGGCGCGAGGAGCCGGATGCAGGCGCAGCACCGCGCGCGTGATCACGCCCAGCGTGCCTTCGGCGCCGATGAAGAACTGCTTGAGGTCGTAGCCGGTGTTGTTCTTGATCATCGGCCGCAGCATCGGCAGCAGCGTGCCGTCGGCCAGCACCACCTCCAGGCCCAGGGTCTGCTCGCGCATCATCCCGAACTGCAGCACGCCGTTGCCGCCGGCATTGGTCGCGAGGTTGCCGCCGATCTGGCAGGAGCCGCGCGCGCCGAGGTCGACGCCGAACTGCAGGCCGTGCGCGGCGGCCGCTTCCTGCACCGCCTGCAGCGTGGCACCGGCCTGCACCGTGACCGTGGACGCGGCCGTGTCGACGGCCTCGATCGCGTGCATGCGGTCGAGCGACAGCGCGATCGCGTCGGCGTTCGGCACGGCTGCACCGGCCAGGCCCGTGAGGCCGCCTTGCGGCACGACGGGCACGCGGTGCGCGCTGCACACGCGCAGCACGGCCGCGACCTGCTCGGTGCTGCGCGGGCGCACCAGCGCCAGCGGCTGCACCGGCGCGGCGCCGCTCCAGTCGGTGTGGTGGCGCGCGGGAATCGCCTCGCCGGTCTGCACCGCGTCGGCGCCGGCCGCGGCGACCAGCGCGTCGATGAAGGCCACGAACTCAGCCACGCGGCGTCTCGACGAAGGCCAGCACGGCCTCCAGCATGCGCCGCACATGCGGCTGCACACCGACAGCGACCTCGGGCAGGTAGTCGAAGGGCAGCGCCTCCTGCATGTAGCTCGACTGCGTCATCTCCAGCTGCACCGCATGCACGTTCTGCGCGGGCTGGCCATGATGGCGCGTGATGTAGCCGCCGGTGAAGCGGCCGTTGAGCACGCCGGTGTAGCCGGGCGCGTTCTCGGCGATGCCGCGCAGCGTCTGCGCGAGCGCGGGGTCGCAGCTCGTGCCCTTGCCGGTGCCCAGGTTCAGGTCGGGCAGCTTGCCCTCGAAGAAGCGCGGCAGCACCGAGCGGATCGAATGCGCATCCCACAGCGCGGCGATGCCGTGCCGCGCCTTGATGCGCGCCAGCTCCTCGCCGAGCTTGGCGTGGTACGGGTGCCAGATGGCGTCGCGGCGCGCGGCGATCTCGGCCTCGTCGGGCCCGTCGTCGGCGCTCGCATAGATCGGCGTGTCGTCGAAGGTGTCGACCGGGCACAGGCCGGTGACGCTCTGGCCCGGGTAGAGGCTGGCGCCGTCGGGCGCGCGGTTGAGGTCGATCACGTAGCGCGAGTGCGTGGCGACCAGCACCGAGGCGCCGAGCGCATCGGCGAAGTCGTAGAGGCGTTCGAGGTGCCAGTCGGTGTCGGGCACCTGGCGCGCCTCGTCGGTGAAGCGCGCGGCCAGCGCGGGCGGCACGTGCGTGCCGACATGCGGCATCGAGATCAGCAAGGGGCGCGTGCCCTGGCGGAAGCGGAAGGCGGATTCGGTGGTGTGGAAGCTCATGGCTGGTCCTCCTGAAGCAATTGGCGGCGCGCGGCGGCGAAGCCGGCGGTGGCGCTGTCGTGCAGCGGATGGCGGCCGGCCTGCACGCGCGGGCGGCCCGCGACCCAGACCGCATCGATGGCGTTGCTGCGGTGGCTCGCGAAGACGTGCGACGAGAGCATGGTGGGCGCATCGAGGCCCGCGAGCGCGGGGTGCGCCGCGTCGAGCACGCTGAAGTCGGCCTGCTGCCCGACCGCGAGGCCGCCCAGCGCACGGCCCGAGGCGCGCGCCCCGCCCTGCACGGCGGCCAGCGTCATGGCGGTGGCCACGTTCGGCTGCGCCGCTTCGGCCGCGACGTTGCGCCGGCGCGTGGCCAGGCGCTGGCTGTACTCGAGCATCAGCAGTTCTTCGGCCGCGTTGACACAGATGTGGCTGTCGGAGCCGACGCCCCACACGCCATCCGCGGCGCGCCAGGCGGGCAGGTCGAAAATGCCGTCGCCGAGGTTGGCCTCGGTGGTCGGGCACAGGCCCGCGACGGCACCGCTGGCGGCCGCGCGGCGGTACTCGTCGGCGTCCATGTGGGTGGCGTGCACCAGGCACCAGCGCGCGTCGACCGGCGCATGGTCGAGCAGCCAGGCGACCGGACGCTGCCCGCTCCAGGCGACGCAGTCGTCCACCTCCTGCGTCTGTTCGGCGATGTGGATGTGCACGGGCGCAGTGGCGTCGATGGCGTCGAGCCCGGCCAGCGCCTCACGCAGCGCATCGGGCGGCACTGCGCGCAGCGAGTGCGGCGCCAGGCCGAGGCGCGCGCCCTGGGCATCGCACAGCGGCTTGAGCTTTTCGAGCAGGCGCAGCATCGACTCGGTCGAACGGATGAAACGCCGCTGCCCATCGTTGGGCGGCTTGGCGCCGAAGCCGCTGGTCTGGTAGAGCACCGGCAGCAAGGTGAGGCCGATGCCCGCGCGTTGCGCGGCGCGCATCAGCGCATGGGCGAGTTCGGCATCGTCGGCATAGGGCCGGCCGTCGCCCTGGTGGTGCACGTAGTGGAACTCGCACACCGACGTGTAGCCGGCTTCGAGCATCTCGACATAGAGCCCGAGCGCGATCGCCTCGAGTTGCGCCGGGTCGAGCCGCAGCGCGAAGCGGTACATCAGCGTGCGCCAGCTCCAGAAGCTGTCGCTGGCCTCGGCCCCACGGAACTCGGTGAGGCCCGCGATGCCGCGCTGGAAGGCGTGCGAATGCAGGTTGGGGGTGCCGGGGATCAGCGGGCCCTGAGTCGTGGGCGCGGCGTCGGTGTCGGGCTCGACGTGGGTCAGTCGGCCCTGGTCGTTCCAGGCCAGGCGGACGTTGCGGGCCCAGCCGGTGGGGAGCAGGGCATGTGCTGCGATGAGGGAATGGGTCATGGGTGTCGTTGGAGAAGGGCGTCCTTCTTTCCCCTCTCTCTCTGGGAGAGGGCAGGGTGAGGGCATGGGCTGTAGATCGGTTGCGCGTCGTGCAAGGCTGACGCCCTCACCCCCGCCCTCTCCCAGAGGGAGAGGGCGCAAGACAAACCCAAGCTCGGCAGGCAGTGCGGGTCGGGCGATCCCCTCTGCGCCGCTGAGGAGCGCAGCCTTTCGCGGATCAGGGCTCGCGATTGTCTGAGCGAAGCGAGTTCGAGCGAGACCCCGCGAAAGGCGAGCACCGCAAGGGAGCCCGAAGGGCCGGTGCAGTGGGGTCGAACTGGCCGTACAGCCTGCCGGGCGCTTTGCCCACAGCCGACGATCACAGCACCACCCTCCCCTGCCGCACCACGCCGCGCACCGGCCGTTGCCCGAACCAGTAGGCCAGTTCCGCGGCCTCCTTCAGGTCCCACAGCACGAAGTTCGCCGGCATGCCGACGGCGATCGCGCCATGCGTTTTCTGCAGGCCCAAGGCACGCGCCGCGTGCACCGTGACGCCCGCGATGGCTTCGGGCACCGTCAGGCGGAACAGCGTGCAGGCCATGTTGACCATCAGCAGCAGGCTCAGCACGGGCGAGGTGCCGGGGTTGTGGTCGGTCGAGACGGCCATCGGCACGCCGGCCGCGCGCAACGCGGCGATCGGCGGCACCATGGTGTCGCGCAGCGTGTAAAACGCGCCGGGCAACAGCACCGCCACGGTGCCCGCTTCGCGCATCGCGTCGATGCCGGCCTGCGAGAGGTGTTCGATGTGGTCGCACGACAGCGCGCCGTAGCGCGCGGCCAATGCAGCACCGCCCATGTCCGACAGCTGCTCGGCATGGAGCTTGACCGGCAGGCCCAGGGCCTTGGCCGCCTGGAACACGCGCTCGGTTTCTTCCAGCGAGAACGCGATGCGCTCGCAGAACACGTCGACCGCATCGACCAGGCCTTCGGCGGCCAGTGCCGGCAACATCTCATGGCACACGAGGTCGATGTAGTCGCCGTTTCGCCCTGCGTACTCGGGCGGCAAGGCATGCGCACCGAGGAAGGTGGTGCGCACCGTCACGCAGTGTGCTTCGGCCAGGCGGCGCGCCACGCGCAGCTGCTTGCGTTCGTGCGCCAGCGCCAGTCCATAGCCCGACTTGACCTCGATCGCGCACACGCCTTCGGCCAGCAGCGATTGCAGCCGGTGCGATGCGCTCGCGAACAGTTCGTCCTCACTGGCCTCGCGCGTCGCGCGCACGCTGGAGACGATGCCGCCTCCCGCCCTGGCCACTTCCTCGTAGCTCGCACCCGCGAGCCGCATCGCGAACTCGTTGGCGCGCTGGCCACCGTAGACCAGGTGCGTGTGGCAATCGACGAGGCCCGGCGTGACCAACGCATCGCCGCCGTGGTGCACTGGCAGCGATGCGAATGTCGCGGGCAGGTCGGCACGCGGGCCGAACCACCGGACCGTTCCCTGTGCCACCACGATCGCGGCCTGCACGCTGGCATCGGACGCCAGCCGCAGATCGGTCCAGAGGCCGTCGGCCGAGGGCGAGACATCGAAGGCATTCATCGTCACGTCTCCTGGAGCTTCGTCTGAAAGCGCACGTCCACGAGGCGTGCGTCGTCGTCGAGGGGTGTCAGTGTCCACGCCATCACGGCATCGGCCCACCAGAGCCCCTCGCCGACGGCCAGTGCCTGATCGCCCGCCTGCCATCGGCCGCGCAGGCTCATCAGCAGCCCGCCCGATGCAACGGGCAGCGATTGCGCATCGGCCAGCACGCGCACCTCGGCCTCGCAACGCGCACGCCGGCTCATCACGTTGAAGTCGTTCGATGTGCCGCCGAGCAGCGCGCAATCGAGTGCGATGTCGCCGCTGAAAGCGAAAGGCGCAAAGGGCGTGTCGAGCCGGTGGTCGAGGCCGCTGTCGGCGGCATGCAGGCGCACACCATCGCCCTCGAGCAGCATGATCGTGCGGTCCACGCCCGCGAACACCGAGAACGGACCGCCGGCGGCGATGGTCGCGATGCTCACGCGCCAGTCGAAGGCTTCGAAGCCGGCGCCCGGCGGCCAGCTCGCGATCTCGTGCGTGCTGCCGCCGCCGTTCTTCCATGGTGTGGGCTGGAGTTGCGCGCGCGAGAAGCGTTGCATGGGCATGGCGGCGCGCCCTACTTGACCATCGGCAGCTTGAGCGCGTGCTTCTTCGCGGTCGCTACGGCGATGTCATAGCCAGCGTCCGCATGGCGCATCACCCCGCTGGCCGGATCGTTCCAGAGCACGTTGCCGATGCGCTTGGCCGCGGCCTCGGTGCCGTCGCACACGATCACCATGCCCGCGTGCTGCGAATAGCCCATGCCGACGCCGCCGCCGTGGTGCAGGCTGACCCAGGTCGCGCCGCCCGCGGTGTTGAGCAGCGCGTTGAGCAGCGGCCAGTCGCTGACCGCATCGGTGCCGTCCTTCATCGATTCGGTCTCGCGGTTCGGGCTCGCGACCGAGCCGGTGTCGAGGTGGTCGCGGCCGATCACGATCGGCGCCTTGAGCTCGCCGGTCCGGACCATCTCATTGAAGGCCAGGCCCGCGATGTGGCGCTCGCCCAGGCCCAGCCAGCAGATCCGTGCGGGCAGGCCCTGGAAGGCGATGCGCTCGCGTGCCATGTCGAGCCAACGGTGCGTGTGCTTGTTCTCGGGGAACAGCTCCTTGATCTTGGCGTCGGTCTTGTAGATGTCCTCCGGGTCGCCCGAGAGCGCGACCCAGCGGAACGGGCCCTTGCCTTCGCAGAACAGCGGTCGGATGTAGGCGGGCACGAAGCCGGGGAAGTCGAAGGCGTTGGCCACGCCTTCGTCGAACGCGACCTGTCGGATGTTGTTGCCGTAGTCGACCGTGGGCACGCCCATGGCCTGGAAGTCGAGCATGCCCTGCACGTGCACCACGCAGGACTTGGCGGCGGCGGCCGTGAGCGCCGCGTGCTGCGACGCATCCTTCATCGCGGCCTGCCACTGCGGCACGCTCCAGCCCGCGGGCAGGTAGCCGTGGATCAGGTCGTGGGCCGAGGTCTGGTCGGTCACCAGGTCGGGCTTGATGGCGGTGCCGGCCTTGGCGCGGCGTGCGAGCTCGGGCACGATCTCGGCCGCATTGCCCAGGAGCGCGATCGACACGGCTTCCTTCTTCGCCGTGTGGTGCGCGATCAATGCGAGCGCGTCGTCGAGGTCCTTGGCCTGCTTGTCGACATAGCGCGTGCGCAGGCGGAAGTCGATGCTCGACTGCTGGCATTCGATGGCCAGCACGCAGGCGCCGGCCAACACGCCGGCCAGGGGCTGCGCGCCGCCCATGCCGCCCAGGCCGGCGGTGAGGATCCACTTGCCCGACAGGTCGTTGCCATAGTGCTGGCGGCCGGCTTCGACAAAAGTCTCGAAGGTGCCCTGCACGATGCCCTGCGCGCCGATGTAGATCCAGCTGCCGGCCGTCATCTGGCCGTACATGAACAGGCCCGCGCGGTCGAGCTCGTTGAACTTCTCCCAGGTCGCCCACTTGGGCACGAGGTTCGAGTTGGCGATCAGCACGCGCGGTGCGTTGGCGTGGGTCTTGAACACGCCGACCGGCTTGCCCGACTGCACGAGCAGCGATTCGTCGTCCTCGAGTTCCTTCAACGAGGCGAGGATCTGGTCATAGCACTCCCAGTTGCGCGCGGCGCGGCCGATGCCGCCGTACACCACCAGGTCTTGCGGGCGCTCGGCGACTTCGGCGTCGAGGTTGTTCTGCAGCATGCGGAACGGCGCTTCGGTGAGCCAGCTCTTGCAGGTCAGCGTGCTGCCGCGCGGCGCGCGGATCACGCGGGTCGGGTCGTGGCGCGGGTCGGCGGTGAGTTTTTCAGGTGCGTTCATGGATCGGTTCTCCTCAACTACTACTGGGCGATGGCGTGGAACGAATGGCTGGGCAGGCAGCCCAGCAAGGCGGACGGCAGATCGGCGGCCAGCGCCCACTGGCGCATCGCCTCGATGTCGGGGGCGAGATAGCGGTCGCGTTCGAGGAAGGCGACCTGGGTGCGGATCTTGGCGAACTCGGCTTCGACGAGCGCGGAGCTCTTCAGGCCGCCGCCGGGCCGCCCCAAGGCGGCCTGCGCCCCCTCGGGGGGAAGCGAGGACACGTCAGTGCCGAGCGTGGGGGTGACGCTGCCGCGCTTGAGCTCGATGCCCTGGGCCGCGCACATCGCTTCCACACCGACCACCACTGCGGTGTTGTCCACCATGTCGCCGAGCCGGCGCGCCGCGAAGGTCGCCATCGACACATGGTCTTCCTGGTTGGCCGAGGTGGGCAGGCTGTCGACGCTGGCCGGGTGCGCGAGCGACTTGTTCTCCGACGCAAGCGCGGCGGCCGTGACCTGCGCGATCATGAAACCCGAGTTGAGGCCGCCGTCGTGCACCAGGAAGGGCGGCAGGCCCGAAAGTCCGGTGTCGAGCAGCAACGCGATGCGGCGCTCGCTGATTGCACCGACCTCGCTCACGGCCAGCGCGATGATGTCGGCCGCGAAGGCCACGGGCTCGGCATGGAAGTTGCCGCCCGAGATGACTTCGCCGGTGTCGACGAAGACCAGCGGGTTGTCCGAGGCGGCGTTGGCCTCGATCACCAGCACGCGCGCCGCATGCGCGAGGTTGTCGAGGCAGGCGCCCATGACCTGCGGGATGCAGCGGATCGAGTACGGGTCCTGCACGCGGCCGCAGTCGGCGTGCGAGGGCACGATGTCGCTGCCGTCGAGCAGTTCGCGCACGGCCGCGGCCACCGCGATCTGGCCGGGCTGGCCGCGTGCCGCATGGATGCGCGCATCGAAGGGCTTGATCGAGCCCTGAATGGCTTCGAGCGACAGCGCACCCGCCATCAGCGCCGACGCGAACACGTTCTCGGCGCCGAACAGGCCCGCCAGCGCCAACCCTGTCGACACCTGTGTGCCGTTGAGCAGCGCCAGGCCTTCCTTGGGGCCGAGCACGAAGGGGTCGAGGCCAATGCTGCGCATCGCCTCGGCACCGCTGACCACGCGACCGTCGGCCATGGTGGCCTGGCCTTCGCCGATCAGCACGCAGGCCAGGTGCGCCAGCGGCGCGAGGTCGCCCGAGGCGCCGACCGAGCCCTTGGCGGGGATGCGCGGCATGACGCCGGCGTTGAACAACGCCAGCAGCGCATCGACCAGTTCGGGCCGCACGCCCGAGTGGCCGCGCGCCAGGCTCACCGCCTTGGTGGCCAGCACCAGCCGCACCACCGGCGCGGCCAGCGGCGCACCCGTGCCTACGCTGTGCGAGAGCACGAGGTTGCGCTGCAGCTCGGCCAGATGGTCGTTGCCGATGCGCGTGCTCGCGAGCTTGCCGAAGCCGGTGTTGATGCCGTAGACCACCTGGTCGTTGTCGACGATATGCTGCACGGCGGCCTGCGCGGCGCACATGCCGGCGGTGGTCGACGGGTCGAGCGACAAGGTGACGCCGCCCGCATGGATGGCGCGCAGCAGTGGCAGATCGACAGCCGCCGGCGTGAGCACTCGGGCGATAGGAGAAGCGATGGAAAGACCGGTCATGTTACTTGTCTATACAGGTGGTTCGGCGCGTGAGCGGGCGGATGTGGACAGCGGAAAACGGTGCGGCCTCAGCCGAAGCTGGGGTTGCCGTCGGCGCGGAAGCGGCTGCCGAGGCGGTAGCGGGAAGCGGGGTGCAGGCAGCGCACCCAGGTGACGGGCGTGGTGCGCGTCCAGGTGCGACGCGTCAGCAGCAGGCAGGGTTCGGTGAGGGACATCGCGAGCCGCTCGGCCTGTTCGGGGCTGGGCAGCACCGCGTCGACCAGATGCTCGATCTGGTCGAAGGGCACGTTGCGCACCAGGTACTCGCTGGGCGGCATGACCTCGAAATCCTGGGCCAGATAGTCGGGCACGACGAGCGGATTCACGTAGCGCTCCTCGAGCTGCACGGGCGTGTCGTTCTCGCGGTGCAGGCACACGCTGTGGAACACCGATGCGCCGGACTGCAGGCCCAGCCACACGGCCACGTCGGGCGCGGCGGCGATGCGTTCGACGGCCAGCATCTCGCAGCGGTAGTCGTGGCCGCGCTGGCGGATCTCGCTCGCGATGTTGGCGATCTGCAGCAGCGTCGACTGCGGCTTGTCCTCGGCCACGAAGCTGCCGACGCCGGCCAGGCGGGTGATGCGGCCCTGCGCGACCAGCTCGCGCAGCGCGCGGTTGACCGTCATGCGCGCGACGCCGAACTGCGCGACCAGCTCGTGCTCCGACGGCAGCCGATGGCCGGCCGGCCAGGTGCCGTCCTGGATCTTGCGAGAGATGAATTCCTTCACCTGCTCGTAGAGCGCAAGGGCCGGCAGATCGCGTTTCATGGCCGTGGTTTCTTTTCAGTGCTCGGCCGAGGCCATGGACTCGGCGCGGATCTCTTCGGTGAGCTGCGCCTTGATCGCCATGAATTCGGGCGAGGTCTTGATCGTGTAGTGGCGCGGGTGCGGGAAGTCGACCGCGATTTCGGTCTTGATGCGCCCCGGCCGCGCGCTGAACACGGCCACGCGGTTGGCCATGAAGATGGCCTCGTCGATGTCGTGCGTAACGAACAGCACCGTCTTCTGCGCCGACTCCCAGATGCCGAGCAGCAGCTCCTGCATCAGCACGCGGGTCTGGTTGTCGAGTGCGCCGAAAGGCTCGTCGAGCAGCAGCATCTTGGGGTCGTTGGCAAGCGCGCGCGCGATGGCCGTGCGCTGCTGCATGCCGCCCGAGAGCTGCTTGGGAAAATGGTTCTCGAAGCCGCGCAGGCCGACCTTGGCGATGAAGAAGTCGCTGCGCTCCTTCTGCTGCGCTTCGCTCATGCCGCGCTCCCGGAGCCCGAAGCGGATGTTCTGCGCGATGGTCAGCCAGGGGAACAGCGTGTAGCTCTGGAACACCACGCCGCGGTCGGCGCCCGGGCCTTCGATGCGCTCGCCGTCGAGCAGCACCTGGCCGGTGGTTGGGAAGTCGAGGCCGGCGACGATGCGCAGCAGCGTCGACTTGCCGCAGCCCGATGGGCCGAGGATGGTGACGAAGTCGTTTTCCTTGACCTCGAAATCGATGGGCTGCAGTGCCTGCGTACGCTGGCCCTTGGTGCCCTCGAAGACGCGGGACACACCCTGGATGGAAAGCTGGTTGCGCGACATCAGATCGTGCTCCATGCAAAGAGCTTGCGGTTGAGGGCCTTGAATGCGAAGTCCGAGACGAGGCCGATGATGCCGATCACGATGATCCCGAAGATGATCTGCCCGGTGTTGAGCAGCGCCTGGCTGTCGGTGATCATGTGGCCGATGCCCGAGGATGAGCCGATGAGCTCGGCCACGATGACGTAGGTCCAGGCCCAGCCGAGCACCAGGCGCAGCGTCTCGGCGATGCCCGGGGCGGCGCCCGGGATCAGCACGCGCCTGACGATGCCGCGGCTGTCGGCGCCCAGCGTGTACGCGGCCTCGACCAGGTCCTTGCGTGCCCCGCCCACGATGACCGCGACCATCAGGATGATCTGGAACACCGAGCCGATGAAGATGACGAGCAGCTTCTGCGTCTCGCCGATGCCGGCCCAGAGGATGAGCAGCGGAATGAAGGCCGATGCCGGCAGGTAGCGGCAGAAGGACACGAAGGGCTCGAGGAAGGCCTCGACCGGCTTGTAGGCGCCCATCGCGATGCCCAGCGGCACGGCCACGACCGTGGCCAGCACGAAGCCGCCCAGCACGCGCCACACCGTCATGCCGATGTCGTGGATGAAGTTGTACTCGGTGAACAGCAGCCAGGCTTCCTTCACCATCGTGACCGGGCTGGCCAGGAAGGTCGGCGACACGAAGCCGCCCAAGGTGAAGAAGGCCCAGACCGCGACGAACAGCACGAAGAAGCCGACGCCGAGCAGCCAGCGGGCGCGGGCGCTCACCGGCTCCAGCGGCGCGATGCGCCGGCGCCGCACGGGCGCGAGCGTTGCCGCCGGGATCGAAGGAGGGGGCACGGGCATCGGTGCCGTTCGCGTGTTCGCCATTGTCTGTCTTGCTTGCTGCTTACTTGATGAACGACGCGTCGAAGGTGACGGCCAGGTCTTCCGGCGCCTTGCGGATCACGCCGGCTTCCAGCAGGATCTTCTCGGCGTCCTTCATGAAGGCCGTGAGCTCACCCGCGAAGAACTTCTGGTTGGCCGCCTTGTCCTGCCAACGCAGGTAGGCCGCCGACTTGGCGAACTGCTCGCCGGTCTGCTTGACCGCCGAGCCCATCAGCTCGTTGGATTTGGCCGGGTCGGCCTTGATCATCTCGAGCGCCTCGAAGTACGAGTTGGTCAGCGCCTGAGCGGCCTTGGCATTGGCCTTGAGCCAGGTCGGCGCACAGCCGACCGTGTCCATCACCATCGGGTAGTCGAGCGTGGTCGCGAGGATCTTGCCGGCGGCCGGATTGCTGCGCACGGTCGACAGGTAGGGCTCGTAGGTCATGGCGGCATCGTTCTGCCCGGCGACGAAGGCCTGCGCGGCGGCTTGCGGCGACAGCGTGGTGGTCTTCACGTCCTTGAGCGTCATGCCGTTCTTGCTGAGCATCCAGGCCAGGCCGAAGTAAGGCGCGGTGCCCGGTGCATCGACGCCGATGGTCTTGCCCTTGAGGTCAGCGAAGTTCTTGATGTCGCCGCGCACCGCGATGCCGTCGGCGCCGTAGGACTTGTCCATCTGGAAGATCTGGACGATGGGCACGCCGTTGGCGTTCCATGCGACGTGGGTCTCGATGGTGGTGGCCGCGCACTGGATCGCGCCGGATGCCAGCGCCAGGTGGCGGTCCTTCTGCGGGATCATCTTGAGCTCGACGTCGAGCCCGTTCTTCTTGAAGATGCCCGCCTTGTCGGCCAGCGACAGCGGCGCGAAGCCGGTCCAGCCGGACATGCCGAGCACGATCTTGGTGTCCTGCGCGGAAGCGGTGGTGGCAATGCCCGCTGCGCACAGGCCGGCTGCGAGCAGCGAGGTGACTTTGACGACCATCTTGACCATGGGTACTCCTGGATTCCGTTCGTGATGAAAAGCGAGCCGTTCGACGCGTCGGGGGCTGGCGCCCGCGTCGGTGAGAACGGATTGTGGCCATGCGCCCCAACTTGTCTATACAGGGTTACCCCAGCGCTCGATCTCGGTGCATTGTCTCAGTGGGAATGCACCAGATTGCTGTCTAGACAGGTTGGCATCGCGTGACCACTGGTCTATTGCAAAGCGCGTGCCAGCCATGGCACGGACCGATCGGGGACAATGGCCCCGTGTCCCTCGCCACCCTCCCCCCTTCCACCGAAAACCAGGGCAGCGCCACGCCCGCGGACATCCTTCACGAGGTGTTCGGCTACACCCAGTTCCGGGGTGCCCAGCAGGCCATCGTCGACCATGTCGTCGGCGGCGGCGATGCGCTGGTGCTGATGCCCACAGGCGGCGGCAAGTCGCTGTGCTACCAGATCCCGGCCATCGCGCGGCAGCGCGCGGGGCACGGCGTGTCGGTGGTGGTGTCGCCGCTGATCGCGCTGATGCACGACCAGGTCGGCGCGCTGCACGAGGCCGGCGTGAACGCCGCCTTCCTCAATTCCACGCTCGACTGGGAACAGACGCAGGACGTCGAGCGCCGCATGCTGCGCGGCGAGATCACGCTGCTCTATGCCGCGCCCGAACGGCTCAACACGCCGCGCTTCCTGTCGCAGCTCGACTCGCTGCACGAGCGCGGCAAGCTCAGCCTGTTCGCCATCGACGAGGCGCATTGCGTGAGCCAGTGGGGCCACGACTTCCGCCCCGAGTACCGCTCGCTCACCGTGCTGCACGAGCGCTATGCGGGCGTGCCGCGCATCGCGCTCACCGCCACGGCCGACGACCTGACGCGCGCCGACATCGTCGAGCGGCTGCAGCTGGAGGAAGCGCGGCAGTTCGTCTCGAGCTTCGACCGGCCGAACATCCGCTACACCATCGTCGAGAAGAAGGACGCCACCACGCAGCTGCTGCGCTTCATCCAGCGCGAGCACGAAGGCGATGCGGGCGTGGTCTATTGCCAGTCGCGCAAGCGCGTCGAAGACGTGGCCGTCGCGCTGCAGGACGCGGGCATCAACGCCCTGCCCTATCACGCGGGCCTCGATTCGGCGGTGCGCCAGAAGCACCAGGACCGCTTCCTGCGCGAGGAAGGCATCGTGGTGGTCGCGACCATCGCCTTCGGCATGGGCATCGACAAGCCCGACGTGCGCTTCGTCGGCCACCTCGACATGCCGAAAAACATCGAGGGCTACTACCAGGAGACCGGCCGCGCCGGCCGCGACGGCGCCCCCGCCGACGCCTGGATGACCTACGGCCTGCAGGACGTGGTGAACCAGCGCCGCATGATCGACGAGAGCCCGGCCGGCGAGGAGTTCAAGCAGGTCATGCGCGGCAAGCTCGACGCGCTGCTGTCGCTGGCCGAGGCGAGCGACTGCCGGCGCGTGCGGCTCTTGGGCTATTTCGGCGAGCAGAGCACGCCCTGCGGAAACTGCGACAACTGCATCACGCCGCCGCAGGTCTGGGACGGTACGGATGCCGCGCGCAAGCTGCTCAGCACCATCTACCGCGTGAACCAGCACAGCGGCATCAGCTTCGGCGCCGGCCACATCATGGACATACTGCGCGGCAAGCCGACCGAGAAGGTCAAGCAGTTCGGGCACGAGGGCATCAGCACCTTCGGCCTGGGCGCGGAGTTCAGCGAAGTGCAGTTGCGCGGCGTGCTGCGGCAGCTGATCGCGACCGGCGCACTGGCCGTGAATTCGGAAGCCTTCAACACGCTGCAACTCACCGACGGCTCGCGCGCGGTGCTCAAGGGCGAACAGGTGGTGAGCCTGCGCGAGTCGGTGTCGGCGCCGGCCGAACGCAAGCCGCGGCGCGAGAAGACGGCGCGCGGCGCGCCATCGCCCGCCGCCGCCACGCTGGACGAGGCCGGCCAGCAGCGCTTCGCAGCGCTCAAGGCCTGGCGCGCCGAGGTGGCGCGCGAGCACAACCTGCCGGCCTACGTGATCTTCCACGACGCCACGCTAGCCGCCATTGCAGAACGTGCCCCCGCCACGCTGGAAGACCTGCAGGGCATCAGCGGCATCGGCACCAAGAAGCTCGAGGCCTACGGGGCGGATGTGCTTCGGGTATGCAGCGCGTTCTGAGCCTCCGGGCCGTAAAAAAACCCGGTCAGGCCTGAGGCCTGCCGGGTTTTGAAGACGCCGACGGCGCACCTGGCGCCGTGGAGAAGTCGCTTTCCGCTTACCAGGAGAACATGCCGCCCACACCGGCCGCGGCACGGCCGTCGGTGCCGGTGCCGACGTTGAGCTTGATCTGCAGCGATTCGGAAATGCGTGCCGCCAAGCCCACGGCAACCGCCGAGCGGCCGTCGTAGGTGCCTACGCCCACGCCCATGCCGAAGTTCTTGCCGGCCTCGAGCGCCGGCATCGACGAGGCCGCCACGGCGATCGCGACGCCGGTGCCGGAAACCTTGCGGTTGTCGCTGAGCTGCTGCTGAACCTGCGCGTTGGTGGCCGCACCCGTGGTCGTGAGCGTGTCTGTCTTGATATCGCCGGTGTTGGTGATGCCGTTGGTGGTGGTGGTGCCCCGCACCGTCAGGTTGTCGGTGAGCGTGGTGCTGCCCAGGATCGTGTTGGTGCCCGTGGCGCCACTGCTGCGGATACCAGTGGTCAACGCGTTCGGGGAAGCGCCGGAGAAAATGCCGGTGCTGGTGGTGCTCGTGCCGCTGGCGGCGTCGTAGTCGGAGGCGGTCCCGCTCAACAGGCGACCCGTCCCGTTGTCGAAAGTGCCAGTGGTGGTCCCTGCATCGGCAGCGACGGTGCCCGTGATGATGGGGGCCGTACCGTTGAAGTGAAGCAACTGCGCAGCGTCGGGCGTCACGTTGACCACCGAGCCCCCCCCGTTCCCCGACGACGACGGGCTCTCCAACGAGATCTCCTTCGGCGTCTGGTTGATCTGCGTGAAGTTGCCCGCGCTGTCTTGGACGGTCGATTTGAAGGTCGTCGCTGTCTGCTGGATGCCCGACCCGTTCCCCGCAGTGTCAACCACGCCGAGAATGGTGCTCGTCGTTGTCTGCCCGAGCGCCGACGCATTGCCGGCACCGTCGCGGACCGCCGTGTTGGAGCTCGTCGCCGTCTGATTGAGCGACGCCTGGTTTCCGTTCCCGTCGTTCACTCTGAGAGAGCTGTTCGTCGCCGTCTGATGGAGCGATCCCAGATTCCCGCTGTTGTCCTTCGTCGTGACGGTGTTGCCCGTCGCCGCCTGGTCGATCGTCGCCAGATTGCCGGCACTGTCGTCGACATAAGAGGTCGAACCCGTCGCCGTCTGAAAGAGCGCCGCCTGGTTCCCGCTACCGTCTTTCACTCCGAGGACCCTGTTCGTAGCCGTCTGGTTGAGCGCCGTATTGTTTCCGGTACCGTCTTTCACCCCGACCGCGCTGGTTGTCGCTGTCTGGTCGATCTGCGATTGATTGCCGGCGTTGTCGCTGACCAGGGAATCCGACGTCGTCGCCGTCTGCTTGAGCGAAGTCTGGTTTCCGTTGCCGTCAGCCGCCCTGACAAGGTTGCCCGTCGCCGTCTGGCTGAGCGCCGTATTGTTTCCATTGCCGTCATTCACCCCGACGGAAGCAGTCGAACTCGTCTGTTGGATGGTCGACATGTTGCCAGTGCTGTCAAAGACCCGAGAGTTGGCCGTCGTCGTCGTCGTTGTGGACTGCGCCCCATGGCCCACACCGGCATCGCCGCTGCTCGACAGCGTGGTGGTGGCAATGTGGCCGGTGTTGGTCACGCCGTGGGTGGTGGTGGCGCCCTCCACCGTCAGGCTGTCGGTGAGCGTGGTGTCGCCGATCAGCGTGTTGCTGCCCGCGGTGTCGTCGCTGAGCAAGCCGGCCGACAGTTGCTGGTTGGCGCCGAAGATGCCGGCCTGGACGGTGTTCTTCGACGCCGCGGCGTCGTAGCTGGCGACCATGCCGTTGCGGATGGACTGGGGGCCGGCGTTGGGGCTGCGGTCGAAATTGCCGATGGAGGCCGTGTTGTCGTTCGCGCTCACGGCGCTGACGCCGCCCTGCGGGCGGCTGTGTTCGAGCGTCGCGCCGGTGGTGCTCACGCGGCTTCGCGAAGCCCCTGCCGTCGCCGTGATGTCTGTCGGCCGCTGGTCGACGACCGATCCGTGACCATTGGCGTCAAAGACGAAGCTCGTGACCGAGGGCCCACCACTGGCCGTCGCGGTGGAACCGCCCGGCCCGAAATTTCTGGCCTGTGTGCCATCGTCTACGTGAAGGGTGACGGACTGGGCCGATGCATGAGAAGCACACACGGCCAGGACGGCGGCCAACACCGTCGAGCGAGAAAAGAACCTCATTGAAAACTCCCTGGATGTTTTTTTTTAAAACCAAAGCAAAGCCACGCACAGTGCGTTGCCGTGCGGCCGGGATCCTAAGGAATTTCTTTTCAAAGCTCCTCAAATTGTCAATAACTTGGGTTTTGTTCGTGCAAAAGTACTCTTTTTGACCCAAGCACGGGCTTCCCGCGCGCATGGCGCAGGTCGCTCCTCATCGGCGCCGCGCGTCGCAGTCGCAGCCAGGCCGCACGCTTGCGCCCGTGAAGGCCCAAGCGCACCGTGAGCAGCGACGCTGCGTCTTTTTTTGCTACTGGAGGTCGGCGGACTCGATGATCCGGTTGGAGCGCAGCATGTTGCGATCCAGGTAGGGCGTGCCGCTCGCTTCGGGCAGCGGTGCCGCCGCGGCGCTGCGCCGCGCGGCCGAGGCCACGGCCGGCACCGGGCAGACGCCGCTGGCGCGATAGCTCAGCGCTGCCGCGAAGCGGCCCTCGGCCGGGTCGCCCAGCGCATGCTCGAAGTCGTCGGCGACAGTGCAGGTCGGCGCCATGCCGTCGCCGTAGTCACCGAAGCCCTTGGCGTTGACGCCCTGGAACTGGATCGCGAAGTAGGTGGTGCCGCAGTTGTCCTGCGGATAGAAGCCATAGGGCTTGCCGCAGGTGGCGGCGCCGATCAGGTCGACCGTGACGCCGATGCCGCGCAGGCCGTTGACCACCGACTCGCTGGCCGAGCAGGTGTCGGGGCCGGCCAGCACCGACACGCGGGTGAGCCCGAGCCGCGGCAGCGGCTGGCCGGCCGTGACCGAGTAGCCGCGCGTGGTGGTGGGGAAGAGCACCGACGACCCCGTGGCCGACACGTTGAAAGGATTCTTGCGGTTGAACTGCAGCTTCTCGAACACCGCGCTCTGGCTTGCCTGGGGCGTCGCGATCATGCTGGCCACCTCGCTGGCGATGCCCAGCAGGCCGCCGCCGTTGTAGCGCATGTCGAGCACCATGTTGTTCACGCCGGCCGCGCTCAATTGGCCCATCGCCGCCACCAGCTGGGCTTCGGACTTCGCGACGTGGTCGTTGAACTGCAGGTAGCCGACGCGGCCGCCCGGCGTGTCGAGGGTGCGCACGTTCTGCACCGGCGAGCGCTCGATGCCGGCGGACACCAGCGTGACCGTGCGCTCCGTGCCGTCCTTGGCGCGCAGCTTGAAGGCGTGGCTCTGGCCGCTGGTGGCCGGCGCCAGCGCGCTGTTGAGCTGGTCCACATCGGCCTGGCTGCTGGCGGTGGCCGCGTCGACCCCGTCGATGGCCAGCAGGGTGTCGCCGCGCACGATGCCGGCCCGCGACGCCGGCGAGTCCGGTTCGGTATAGGCCACACGGATGGTGCGCGGCGCCATGCGCTGCAGGAAGGCGAACTCGACACCGTAGCCGACCTCGGTGCCCTGCTGCACGTCGCCGTAGGTGGCCGTGGGATAGCTGAAATGAAAGCGGTCCTTGGCGCGGCCGGAGGCGGTGAGCACCGGCGTCTTGAGCACATTGAAGTAGGCGACCGGCGTGGCGTAGCTGGCGGCCTGCAGGTTGGTCGGCACCTCGTCGTACCAGAGGTAGGTCTGGTCGATCCAGCTGCGGACCCAGTTCTTCTCGTCGGCCACGGTGCCCGCGCGGTCGGCGTAGGCCAGCCCGGTGGACGGGTTGATGCCGGTGCGCGGCGCGACGCACTGGGCCGCACTGCTGGCCGCGCTCGGCGGTGGCTCCGTCGACGGGGTGGCACCTGACCCCGATGCAGCACCACCGCCGCCGCCTCCGCCGCAGCCGGCGATCGACAGCACGGCGGCGCAAGCCATGCCCTGCAGCACAAGGCGCACCGCGCCGTCCGGGTTCCGGTGTGTCATGTCTCCCCCCATCGCTTTCTTCTGGTGACGCCGCATCGATCCCGCCGAAGGCGTTGCGTCTGTTGTGGTGGCTGCCCCCTCGGGCAGGTTTCGGTTGGCGGCCGATGCTATTGCACGAAGCCCATGCCGCGCGATTCGCGCACTTCAGGCTTGATGCGGTGCTCGGCCTCGAGCTGGTCGAGGAATTCGGCCGCCGAGAACTCGGCCGCGAGGATATCCGTTTGCCGCTTCACCGCCGCGAAGTCGCCCGGGCACAGCTGCGTCAGGCGCGCGAGCCGCTGCCGGAGCGCCGCATCCAGCAGCGACGCGTCGCCGGCCAGCGCCTCGGCCACGAACATGCGCTCGCGCTGCGGCGCGGTCAGCGGCATGAACTTGATCTTGAAGGTGAAGCGGCGCAGCGCGGCCTGGTCGAGCCGGTCGAGCAGGTTGGTGGTGCAGACGAAGATGCCGCCGAAGCGCTCCATGCCCTGCAGCATCTCGTTGACCTCGGTGACTTCGTAGGTGCGCTGGGCGCCGCGCCGGTCCTGCAGGAAGGAATCGGCCTCGTCGAGCAGCAGCACGGCCTTCTCGGCTTCGGCTTCCCTGAACATGGCGGCCATGTTCTGCTCGGTCTCGCCCACGTACTTGCTCATCAGGTCGCTGGCCTGCTTGACGATCAGCGGCCGGCCGATGGCCTGCGCGATGTGCTCGGCCAGCGCGGTCTTGCCGGTGCCGGGCGCGCCGTAGAAGCACAGTGTGCCGTGGCCGCGCACGCGCAGCGCCTCGACGATGCGCGGGAGCTCGAAGCGGGTCTCGACGTTGAGCATGCCCAGGTCGTAGGTGGTCACGCTGCGGCGCGCGCCGGGGGATTTGTCGACCGTGCCCAGCGCCAGGTCGGCGTTCTTCAGCTGGCGCTCGATCAGGCCCTCGACCGAGGCGTCGTCGGTGCGCGCCAGCTGCGCGAAGCGCACCGCGGTGCGGATCTGCGCGGGCGTCAGGCCGCGGCGCTCGGCCAGCTTGGCGGTGAAGGCATCGGACACCGTCACGCCTTCGAGCGTCTTGCGCACCAGCTGCTCGCGCGCGCCGGGCGGCGGCGACTTGAGTTCGAGGTGGTAGGCGAAGCGGCGCCGGAAGGCCGGGTCGATCTGCTCGATGCGGTTGGTGACCCACAGCGTGGGCACGGCGTTCGATTCGAGGATCTGGTTGACCCAGGCCTTCCCGCTCACGCTGCCGCTGGCGGGCGCGGCAATCTGCTCGGCGCGGGCCATGAACTGCGCGGCCTCGGTGCTGATCGGCGGGAACACGTCCTCGACCTCGTCGAACAGCAGCGCGGCCTGGGCGCTGCCCTTGAGGAAGACCTGGGCGATCTGCAGCGAGCGGTAGCGGTCGCGGCCCGAGAGCGAATTGCCGTCGCGGTCGGCGTACTCGACCTCGAACAGGTCCAGGCCCGCGGCCTGCGCCACCACCTTGGCCAGCTCGGTCTTGCCGGTGCCGGGCGGCCCGTAGAGCAGCACGTTGACGCCCGGCTCCTTGCGCGACACCGCGGCGCGCAACAGCGTGACCAGCATGCGCGCGTCCTCGGCCGCGAAGGAGAAGTCGTCGATGGTGAGCGTGCTCTTGGCCGACGGCCGGGTGAACACCGCCATCAGCTCGCTGTGGTCGCGGTACTCGCGCATCAGCACCGGCGGCAGCTTCTCGCTGACCTTCATCAGGTCGGCCAGGTCGGTGATGTTGTGTTCGGAGATCAGGTTCTCGACCAGCCCGATGCGCTCGAGCCGCGAGCCGGCGCGCAGCGCCTCGCCCACGTCGCTGGCGCTCACGCCCGCCACCTCGGCGATCGCGGCATAGGCCTCGGGCGCGTTGTTGACCTTGAACTCGACCAGCAGCGAGCGCAGGTCGCGCTGGTAGCGCGCCAGCGTGCCGTAGAGCAGCAGCGCGCGTTCGGCCTTGTTGAGCTGCAGCAAACCGGCCAGCGCCTCGATGTTCTTCTCGACCAGCGTCGACTGCTTGCGCAGCGCATGCGTGAGCCAGTCGCGGGTGACCGAGAGCACCGTGAGCAGGTCCTTGGGCTGGTCCTTGACGTATTCGTCGAGGTAGAAGAACAGCGTGCCCTCTTCATAGGGGCCGCGCCAGACGCCGTGGCGCTCCAGCAGCGTGCGGCCGTCGAAGGCCTCGACGCCCTTCCAGACCTCGTTGCCGGCGCAGCGGCGGCCGAGGAATTCGCGCAGGCGCTGCAGCACCGGGGCGGGCCACACCAGGTGGCGGCCGGTCAGCGAGAGCAGGCCGTTGAGGTCGCGGCGCACGTTGAAGCGCGGGCCCTGCTTGGCCGCGAGCGTGAGCACGAAGTGCGAACACATGAGCTCGAGCACCGGTGCTTCCTTGAGTCCGGGCGACGGCAGTGCCTGCCCGCGCAAGGGAGCAGTCACCGCATCGATACCCGCGCGCTTGACCATTCGACGACCTCCAATGAAGGAATCCCAGCGCGACCATAACGCAGAGTTTTGCGTTGTGGAAGACAGCGCATCGGTAAATGTCCCGATGTTGCAATTCCCTCCACAATGCCATGCATGATCGGTATCCAAGACATCGAACGCGCCGCGGCGCGCCTGCAAGGTCAGCTGCTGGCCACGCCCTGCGTCGAATCGCGCACCCTGTCCGACATCGTCGGCGCCCAGGTGTTCCTCAAGTTCGAGAACCTGCAGTTCACCGCCTCCTTCAAGGAGCGCGGCGCCTGCAACAAGCTGGTCGACCTGTCGGAGAGCGGCGTCCAGGGGGTGGTGGCCATGTCGGCCGGCAACCACGCCCAGGGCGTGGCCTACCATGCGCAGCGCCTGGGCATGCGCGCGACCATCGTGATGCCGCGCTTCACGCCGGGCGTGAAGATCGAGCGCACGCGCAGCTTCGGCGCCGAAGTGGTGCTGCACGGCGACACGCTGGACGCGGCGCGCGCCCATGCGGTCGAGCTGTCGGAGCGCGACGGCCTGGCGCTGGTCCACCCCTACGACGACGAGGCCATCATGGCCGGCCAGGGCACGGTGGCGCTCGAAATGCTCGACGCCGTGCCCGACCTGGACATGCTGGTGGTGTCGGTCGGCGGCGGCGGCCTGATCGCCGGCATGGCGGTCGCGGCGCGGGCCCGCAAGCCCGGCATCGAGATCGTCGGCGTGCAGACCACGCGCTTCCCGGCCATGGTCAACGCCGTCCAGGGCACCCACCACCCGCAGGGCACCAGCACCATCGCCGAAGGCATCGCCGTGGGCACGCCCGGCGTGCTGACACGCGCAGTGATCGAAAAACATGTGGACGACCTGCTGCTGGTCGACGAGGGCGACATCGAGCAGGCGGTGCTGATGCTGCTGGAGATCGAGAAGACCCTGGTCGAGGGCGCGGGCGCGGCCGGCCTGGCGGCGCTGATCCGGCATCCGGCGCGTTTCCAGGGCAAGCGGGTCGGGCTGGTGCTGTCGGGCGGCAACATCGATCCGCTGCTGCTGGCCGCGATCATCGAACGCGGCATGGTGCGCGCCGGCCGGCTCGCCCGGCTGCGCGTGAGCGCGCGCGACGTGCCGGGCATGCTGGCCCGGATCACCACGACCGTGGCCGAAGCGGGCGCCAACATCGACGAGGTGCACCACCAGCGCGCCTTCACCATGCTGGCGGCCCAGAACGTGGACATCGAACTGGTGCTGCAGACCCGCGGGCGCGCGCATCTGGCGGCGGTGCTGTCCGCCTTGCGACAGGCGGGCTTCGAGGCCGAAGAGCAGCATTGACCTGCTCCGGGCAAGCCCTCGCAGGGCGGCCGGGGCCCCTTGGCTAAAATGCGGGCAGTCTTGCCTTGCCAGAATTCAAAGGAATCCCCCATGTCCAACCCTACGCCCGTCGAACCCGGCCACGCTGCCACCGTTGAAAAAGACGCGGTCGAGTCGGTCGTGCACCTGATGCCGATCGTGCTGCCGCTGGTCGGTGGCGTGCTGATGCTGTTGCTAGCCTCCATCGCCGTCTACATGGCTTGAAGGTGCGGATGGACCTGCTGCGCGATCCGATCTCGCACCTGCGGTCCTCGCCGTACTGGAGTACGGCTGCGGTTCTCGGCGCAAGCTCGGACCGCTCGCGACGGTCCCTCCACACCTTCAACGTCCCGAAGGACTGAGCCTTCGTGCCGCGCCTGATCGGCCTGTAGCGCAGACGCCTGCGCCTCATCACCTCTCCGACCGAAAACGTTTTTTCAAACGGCTCTCCCGCCGACTCCGAGCCCCGCTCGAAAAGACGAATTTTCAACTCCGGAGATTTTCGATGAACGCACCTGTGATGAATGGCCTGCCCATTCAGGCGCCCCCGCACGTCAAGAACGCCAGGCTGATCGCCTGGGTGGCCGAGATGGCCGCGCTGTGCAAACCCGACAACATCTACTGGTGCGACGGCAGCACCGCGGAATACGACCGCCTGTGCCAGCAGCTGGTCGACGCCGGCACCTTCAAGAAGCTCAACCCGGCCAAGCGCCCGAACTCCTTCCTCGCCACCTCCGACCCGACCGACGTGGCGCGCGTGGAAGACCGCACCTACATCTGCTCGGCCACCAAGGAAAACGCCGGCCCGACCAACAACTGGATGGCGCCGGCCGAGATGCGCGCCACGCTGCAGCCGCTGTTCGACGGCTGCATGAAGGGCCGCACGATGTACGTCGTGCCCTTCTCGATGGGCCCGCTGGGCTCGCCGATCGCGCACATCGGCATCGAGCTGTCCGACAGCCCCTATGTCGCGGTCAACATGAAGATCATGACCCGCATGGGCAAGGCCGTGTACGACGTGCTGGGCACCGACGGCGAATTCGTGCCCTGCGTGCACACGGTGGGCGCGCCGCTGGCCGCGGGCGAGCAGGACGTCGCCTGGCCCTGCAACAAGACCAAGTACATCGTCCACTACCCGGAAACGCGCGAGATCTGGAGCTACGGCTCGGGCTACGGCGGCAACGCGCTGCTGGGCAAGAAGTGCTTCGCGCTGCGCATCGCATCGACCATGGGCCGCGACGAAGGCTGGCTGGCCGAGCACATGCTGATCCTGGGCGTGAGCAATCCCCAGGGCCAGAAGTACCACGTGGCGGCCGCCTTCCCCAGCGCCTGCGGCAAGACCAACTTCGCGATGCTGATCCCGCCGGCCGGCTTCGACGGCTGGAAGATCACCACCATCGGCGACGACATCGCCTGGATCAAGCCCCAGGCCGACGGTTCGCTGCGCGCCATCAACCCGGAAGCCGGCTACTTCGGCGTGGCCCCGGGCACCAATGAGCAGACCAACCCCAACTGCATGGCCAGCCTGCACCGCGACGTGATCTTCACCAACGTCGCGCTGACCGACGACGGCGACGTCTGGTGGGAAGGCATGGGCGAGGCCCCGGCCCACGCCATCGACTGGCAGGGCCAGGAATGGACGCCGGCCATCGCCAAGGAAACCGGCGCCAAGGCTGCGCACCCGAACGCCCGCTTCACCGTCGCCGCCACCAACAACCCGGCGCTGGACGAGGCCTGGGACGACCCGAAGGGCGTGAAGATCGACGCCTTCATCTTCGGCGGCCGCCGCTCGACCACCGTGCCGCTGGTGACCGAGGCGCGCAACTGGACCGAAGGCGTCTACATGGCCGCCACCATGGGCTCGGAAACCACCGCCGCGGCCACCGGCCAGGCCGGCGTGGTGCGCCGCGACCCGTTCGCGATGCTGCCCTTCATGGGCTACAACATGAGCGACTACTTCCAGCACTGGCTCGACCTGGGCAGGAAGCTCGAGGCCTCGGGCGCCACGCTGCCGAAGATCTACACCACCAACTGGTTCCGCAAGGGCGCCGACGGCAAGTTCGCCTGGCCGGGCTACGGCGAGAACATGCGCGTGCTCAAGTGGATGATCGACCGGATCGAGGACAAGGCCGCCGGCACCGAGCACGCCTTCGGCGTGTCGCCGCGCTACCAGGACCTGAACTGGACCGGCCTGGACTTCAGCACCGAACAGTTCGAGACCGTGACCAGCACCGACAAGGCCGCCTGGCTGGCCGAGCTGCAGCTGCACGGCGAGCTGTTCCAGCAGCTGGCGCACCACCTGCCCAAGGAACTGCCGGCCACCAAGGCCGAGATCGAGCAGCGCCTCGCGGCCTGATGCCGGATGGGCGCCTGGAGCGCCCACAAAAAAACCGCCCCTCGGGGCGGTTTTTTCATGGGGCCGGAGCCTGGCTCAATAGTACTTGCCGAGGTTCACGCGGCGCATCGCTTCGTACAGCGTCGGCACCTTCACGTCGGCCGAGCGCTGGGCGACGATCGCGCGGGCCAGCTGGGCCGGCACCTTGGCGGGCTCGCCGGTCAGGGCTTCGTGACGGGTCACGGCGGCCTGGATGTCGTTCATGATGCGGGCGTCGTGCTGGGCGTAGGCCAGGAAGCGCGCATCGCTGCGGGCCGCTTCACGGCGCTGGGCATAGGCGCTCCAGCCGGCGGTGGCACGGGCGGCCAGGGTGCGGGCCGTGCCGGCGAAGAAGGCCAGCACCACGAAGGCGACGGCCCACATCACGAGCCAGGCGACGAGCAGGCCGCCTTCGTCGATGTTCGACACCAGCTTGTCGGCGACGACGAGCAGGGCCGAAACCACGGCGGCCAGCAGCAGGGCGGCAAGGCCGCGCGAGCCGTCGACGTCATGCGAGGCGGTACGGAAATGGTCAAAAACGGCTTCGGCGCGGGTGACGCCCGGGTGAGCCGCCGGTTGATCAACGTGGACAAAGCTGGTCATGAGAATTTCCCTCCAAAGGGGTGAATGGCCGAAGCCGATGGACTGAATATTAGGGGTTACCCTAGTGTTCCGCCACTTTATCTTCTTGATGTTTATCATTCACAACGATGATGAACGTGAACTTCCGCACGCTGGACCTCAACCTGCTGCGCGTCTTCGACGAGGTGATGGCCGAGCGCAACCTGACGCGCGCCGCCCGCAACCTCTCGCTGACCCAGCCGGCCGTGAGCAACGCGCTGCGGCGGCTGCGCGAGGTGCTGGGCGACGAACTGGTGCGCCGGGCGGGCGCGGGCGTCGAGCCCACGCCGCGCGCGCTGGCGCTCTGGCCGACGGTGCGCGAGGCGCTGCTGCAACTGCAGCACACGCTGGCGCCCAACGAGTTCGACGCCGCGGTGGCCGACACCACCTTCGTGCTGGCCATGGCCGACGCCACCGCCGCCGAGCTGATGCCGGGCCTGATGCAGATCCTGGAAGCCGAGGCGCCGGCGATCTCGGTGCGCGTGGTGCCGCTGACCACGCGCGACCCGCGGCAGCTGCTGGAGAACGAGGAGGCCGACATGGCGGTCGGCTATTTCCCGGCCGTGATCGCCAGCCTCACGGCCCGCGGCCAGACCGGCGTGGCGGTGCCCTTCGAGGCCCAGCGCCTCTATGTGGGCCAGTACGTGTGCGTGATGCGGCGCGACCATCCGCTGGCGCAGAAGCCGCTGACGCTGGACGACTACTGCGCCGCGCGCCACCTGCTGGTGAGCTTCTCGGGCCGGCCCTACGGCTTCATCGACCAGACGCTGGCGGCGCTCGGGCGCGAGCGGCGCATCGTGGTGACGGTCAACCAGTTCTTCACCGCCGGCCGCGTGGTCGCGAACTCCGACCTGCTGACGGTGCTGCCGCGCCACTTCGTGAGCGTGACCGGCATCGACGCGCAACTGGTGCTGCGCGACCTGCCCTTCGACCAACCGCTGGTCCACGTGGACGCGGTCTGGCATCGGCGCGCACAGCACGGCCATGCGCACGAGTGGCTGCGCGCGGCGCTGGTGCGCTCGGCGGCGGCGGCTTTCGCGCGCTCGCTGCTGGGGACCGGCCCGGTGGCCGGGGCCGAAAAAAGCTGAAGAAGGCTCAGCGGACGACGCGCAGCCAGGCGCTGGCGGCTTCGCGCAGTTCCTGGGCGTGGTGCGCGTCGAGGCCGGCGCGCAGGTCGGCGCTTTCCATCAGCGTGGCGGCGTAGCTGGCCGGCACCTGGGCGGTGGAGGAACGGAAGAAACTGGCCACTTGGGCGATCAGACTGGACATGGTGTTTGCGCGGCCTGCCCGCGCTGGTGTTGGAAGGACTGTCTTAAGAATAAGGGTTATCCCTAGTCTTTCAACACGAACTTCATGCGCCTTGTGCATAGGGCGATCCGAAACCCGCCGCGGCCGCAGCCTCTAGACTGGGGCCATGAAGCTTCAACTGCTGTCCGACCTGCACCTGGAATCGCACCCGAACCTGCAGATCACCCCCGCGCCGGGCGCCGACCTGCTGGTGCTGGCCGGCGACGTCGGCTCCTACCAGGAGGGCTCCCGGCTGGTCGGCGACGACTTCGGTCTGACCCGCTTCTCGCCTCGCCACGGCTGGCCGACCCCGGTCTTCTATGTGCCGGGCAACCACGAGTACGACGGCACCGACCTCGACGACACCCACGCCCGCCTGCGCGCGCTGTGCGCCGAGCTGGACATCACCTGGCTCGAGCGCGAGACCGTGGTGCATGGCGGCGTCCGCTTCGTCGGCACCACGCTCTGGGCCGATTTCGACGCGCTGGTGGCACCGACCGACGACCTGGGCGAGCGCCTGAAGAAGCGCGGCAAGGCGATGCGCGCGGCCGACTTCTACCTCGTGAAGGCCGCAGCCACGCGGGGCGGCCACCCCTTTCTCGCGGCGCAGCAAAGAGAGCACTCACTCGCGTGCCAGGACTGGCTGCACAACGCACTCGCCGAGCCCTTCGACGGCACCACCGTGGCCGTGACGCACTTCGCCCCCACCCTGGCCAGCGCCGATCCGCGCTACGGCCTGCGCCCGGGCACGGCCGGCTTCTGCAACAGCCTGGACGAACTGCTGCCCCGCGCGCAGCTGTGGCTGCACGGCCACCTGCACTGCGCCTTCGACTATGTGAAGGACGGCTGCCGCGTCGTGGCCAACCCGCTGGGCTACGCGTCCAAGGGCGAGCAGGAAGGCTTCCGGCCCGACCGGCTGATCGAGGTGCGCTGACGCCGCCCCTATGATCGGCCGGCATCCGCCGAACGAACAACACGGGGAAGAACGCATGCTCAACGGCCTCTGGCTGGGCTTTTTCATGGTCGCAGCCGTGGCCGCGCTGGGGCGCTGGCTCATCGGCGGCGACCCGGCCGTGTTCGCCGCCATCGTCGAGAGCCTGTTCGCGATGGCGCGGCTGGCGGTCGAGGTCATGGTGCTGCTGTTCGGCACGCTCACGCTGTGGCTGGGCCTGCTGCGCATCGCCGAGGCGGCCGGGCTGGTGGCCTGGCTGGCCCGGCTGCTCGGGCCGCTGTTCCGGCGCCTGATGCCCGAGGTGCCGGCCGGCCATCCCGCGCTGGGCCTGATCACCATGAACTTCGCGGCCAACGCGCTGGGCCTGGACAACGCGGCCACGCCGATCGGCCTGAAGGCGATGCGCGAGCTGCAGACGCTCAACCCGCGGCCGGACACGGCCAGCAACGCGCAGATCCTGTTCCTGGTGCTCAACGCCTCCTCGCTCACGCTGCTGCCGGTGACGATCTTCATGTACCGCGCGCAGCAGGGCGCGCCCGACCCGACGATGGTCTTCCTGCCGATCCTGCTCGCGACCAGCGCGTCGACGCTGGTGGGCCTGCTGTCGGTCGCGCTGGTGCAGCGCCTGCGGCTCTGGGACCCGGTGGTGCTGGCCTACCTGCTGCCCGGCGCGCTGGTGCTGGGCGGCTTCATGGCGTTGCTGGCCACGCTGTCGTCGGCGGCGCTGGCCGCCCTCTCCTCGCTGATGGGCAACCTCGCGCTGTTCGGCCTGGTGATCCTGTTCCTGGCGGTCGGCGCCTGGAAGCGCGTGAATGTCTACGACCGCTTCATCGAGGGCGCCAAGGAAGGCTTCGACGTGGCGAAGAACCTGCTGCCCTACCTGGTCGCGATGCTGTGCGCGATCGGCGTGCTGCGGGCCTCGGGCGCGCTCGAGGTCGCGCTCAACGGCATCCGCTGGCTGGTGGTGAAGAGCGGTTGGGACACCCGCTTCGTCGACGCGCTGCCGACCGCGCTGGTCAAGCCCTTCTCGGGCAGCGCGGCGCGCGCGATGCTGATCGAGACCATGAAGAGCCAGGGCGTCGACAGCTTCCCGGCGCTGGCCGCGGCCGTGATCCAGGGCAGCACCGAAACCACCTTCTACGTGCTGGCCGTGTACTTCGGCGCCGTCGGCATCCAGCGCGCGCGGCATGCGGTGGGCTGCGCGCTGGCGGCCGAGTTCGCGGGTGTGGCGGCGGCCATCGGCGTCTGCTATTGGTTCTTCGGATAGCCCGCCCGCCGGTGCGGCCCCGGCGCATCGGCCAGAATAGCCTTCCGCCTCCTTCCATCTCCCTTCCTCGTGAACGTTCCCGTCCAGGCGCAGCCGCCCTCTTTCTCGGTCGATGAATTCCGCCAGGCACTCGGCATGTTCGCCACCGGCGTCACCATCGTCACCGCGCGCGCCGCCGACGGTTCGCTGGTGGGCCTGACGGCCAACTCCTTCAACTCGGTGTCGCTGACGCCGCCGCTGGTGCTCTGGAGCCTGGCGCTGAGCGCGGGGTCGATGCCGGCGCTGAGTGCGGGCTCGCACTACGCGGTCAACATCCTGGCGGCGAACCAGAAGGAACTGGCCGAGCGCTTCGCGAAGAAGCGCGACGACCGTTGGCAGGGCGTGGAATTCACCGAAGGCCTCGGCGGCGCGCCGCTGCTGGCCGGTGCCGCAGCCAGCTTCGAGTGCTTCAACCGCAGCCGCTACGACGAAGGCGACCACGTGATCTTCGTGGGCGAAGTGGAGCGCTGCAGCCACACGCCGGGCGCCTCACCCTTGTTGTTCCACGGCGGGCGCTTCTACACCGAACACCCTCTTTAAGCCTTGCCGTAGGTCGCGGCGAAGCGCTGCTGCAGGTAGTCGTTGGCCGTGATCGGCGCGTAGCGCGGTGCCTGGCCCGCGGGCACGCAGGACGGGATCGCGCTCACCAGTGCGTCCGGGTTCGGGTCGAGGAACACCGCGATCGAATAGCGCTCGGCGGTCGGCGCGGCCACGCGGTGCGGCGTCGACACGTAGACGTCGTCGGTCCAGCGCATCAGGCAATCGCCGACATTGCAGACGAAGGCGCCGGGCAGCGCCGGCACATCGAACCAGACGCCGTCGCGGCGGCGCACCTGCAGGCCGGCCACGCCGTCGGTCGCGAGCAGCGTGACGTTGCCGTAGTCGGTGTGGGTGCCGGCGCCGATCTGCGCGCTCGGCTCGGTCGACGAGGGCATCGGGTAGTGCAGCAGGCGCAGCGTGGCCAGCGGGCGGTCGATCTTGTCGGCAAAGAAATCCTCGGCCAGGCCCAGGTCGAGCGCGAAGGCGGTGTGCAGCCGCCGGCCCACCGTCAGCACCGCATCGAAGTAGGCCTGCACCGTCTCGCGGAAATCCGGCAGTTCCGGCCACACGTTGTCGGGCCGCGTCCGTCCGTCGGTCCAGATCAGGTTGAAGGCTTCCTTGTGGTCGGCGGCGGTCTTCTCGTCCAACGCTTCCACGCCCAGGCCGACGTAGCCGCGGTTGCTGCCCAGCTTGTCGATCGCCATCGCGCGCTTCGCCTCCGTCGGCTGTGCGAACAGCCGCGCGCTCTGCGCGAAGGTGGCGGCGACCTGTGCCGGCGCCACGCCGTGGCCGACGATGGCGAAGAAGCCGACCTCGCGGCAGGCGGTGCCGATGCGGCGGGCGACGGCGCGGCGCGCGGCCGCATCGTCGGAGGCCAGCGCGGTGATGTCGATGAGCGGGATGTCGTTCATGCCCGCATTGTGCTCAATGGCCGATCGCGGACTCGTGCCAGTTCTTCAGCAGCCGGTTGCCGATCGCGCTCACCACCATGAAGAACAGGAAGCCCAGCAGCGTGGCCGCGATCACCTCGGCGAAGAGCAGCGCGGTGTACATGCGGCCCTGTGCGAAGACGATCTGCACGCCGAGCCCGCCCTGCGCATTGCCCGAACCGATGATGAATTCGCCCACGATCGCTCCGATGACCGACAGGCCCGCCGAGATGCGCAGCCCGCCGATGATGTGCGGCAGCGCGCCCGGCAGCTGCAGCTTCCAGAAGGCGGTGAAGCGGCTCCTGTTGTGCAGCGCGAACAGCTCGGTGAGGTTGCGCGAGGTCGAACGCAGGCCGAGCAGCGTGTTGTTGACAATCGGGAACAACGACATGATCAGGCTGATGATGACCACCGACAGGTCGTTGTAGCCGAACCAGAGCACGATCAGCGGCGCGACCGCCACCACCGGCACGGTCTGCAGCAGCACCGCATACGGATAGATGCTGCGCTCGAGCAGTTTCGACTGGCTCAGCACCGCGGCCAGCGAGATGCCGCCCGCGATCGCGAGCAGGTAGCCGAAGGTCGCTTCCTTGAGCGTCGTGAGCGTGGCGACGAGCAGCACGCCCGCGTTCTCGGCCACCGCCGCCGCGACCTCCTGGGGCGAGGGCACGAGGTAGCCCTTGCCGGCGTAGACGGTGGCGGTCAGCAGGTACCAGCCGGCGAGCGCGATCACCGCCACCAGCACCACGGGCCAGCCGTCGCGCAGCAGCGTGGCGACACGCGAAGGCGCGCCCTGGGGGGCGTCGGGCAGGTTGGGAGACATGTGATTTCCTTCAGGCGGTGGGCTGGCGGCGCAGCGCGGCCGTGACCTCGCCGGTCAGGCGCGCGAACTCGGGCGTGGCGCGCAGCTCGGGCGCACGCGGGAAGGCGAAGGGCACGTCGATCACCTCGAGGATGCGGCCAGGGCGTGGCGACATCACGATCACGCGGTTCGACAGGTACACCGCCTCGTGCACGTTGTGCGTGACCAGCACGCCGGTGAAGCCGGCCTGCTGCCACATCGCCGACAGCTCTTCCTGCAGGATGTCGCGCGTGAGCTCGTCGACCGCTGCCAGCGGCTCGTCGAGCAGCAGCAGGCCGGGGCGCAGCGCCAGCGCACGTGCCAGCGACAGCCGCATGCGCATGCCGCCCGAGAGCTGGTGCGGATAGGACTGCTCGAAGCCGGCCAGCCCCACCAGCGCCAGCGCTTCGGCGGCACGCGGCCGGTAGTCCTCGGGCTTGTGGCCTTCGAGCTCCATCAGCAGTTGCGCGTTGCGCTCGACGGTGCGCCAGGGCAGCAGCGCCGCTTCCTGGAACACGAAGGCGGTCTCGGTGTCGGCGGGCCGCCGGCAGGCGCCGGTGCTGGTGGCGATCAGGCCCGCGACGATGCGCAGCAGCGTCGACTTGCCGCAGCCCGAGGGCCCGACGATGGACACGAACTCGCCGGCCCGCAGATCGAAGTCGATCGCGCCCAGCGCCTGCAGGCCGCTGTCGAAGCGCTTGGAAACGCCCCTGAGCTCGACGGCGGCGCCGCTCATGATCCGCAGCCGGGCACCAGCGTGCGGTCGTAGGCCTGCTTCTCGTTGAAGCCCGCGGGCAGGAAAGCCACGCTGCGCAGCTGGCTCGCCAGCTCGGTCCAGCGCGCGTCGTTCATGCAGCCGATCTTGCTGAGGTCGTGCGAGATCAGCTTCTCGATCATTTCCTTGTTGGCCGCGTCGTACACGGCCGGCGAGATCTGCTTGTTCATCTCGAGCAGCATCGGCTTGAGCCCCGAGGGGTTGCGCACGTAGTTGCTCCAGCCCTTCTGCACCGCGGCGAGGGTGGCCTTCACCAGCGCCGGGTGCTTCTGGATCATCTCGTCGGTGGTGAACAGCACGTTGTAGGGCCGGTAGCCCAGCGACGCGAGCGAGATCGACTGCACGGCGATGCCGGCCTCTTCCATGCGCGCCGGCAGGTAGAGCGAGTAGCCCTGCTGCACCATCCTGGCGTCGTTGCGGAACAGGCTCAGGTCGCCGCTGACCGGGATCTCGCGCGTGTTCGCGAGCTTGTACTGCTTCTTGGTCCACTCCCAGTAGGCGTTGCCGATGTTGACCGCGAAGCTGCGGCCCTGCAGGTCGGCGATGCCCTTCACGGCCGGGTCGGCGTGGTAGACCAGCGCATAGGGCACGTAGTCGAGGTGCGCGAACACCGCGCGCACCGGCGCGCCGCGCAGCCGGGCCAGCATCACGTCGTCGGCATTGCCGATGCCGAACTCGGCCTGGCCCGAGGCGACCTGCGGGATGGTCTGGATCTTCGGGCCGCCCTGCAGCACGCTGATCCGGATGCCGGCCTCGGCGCCGAGCTTGTCCTGCTGCGCCTGCCAGTAGCCGGCCTGGTCGGGCTGCGCGAACCAGTTGGTGAGGATGCGCACGGGCTTGGCTTCCTGGGCGGCGGCGGTCAGCGCGGCACCCAGCGAAGTGGCGACCAGGGCCATCGCCAGGGCGGTGCGGCGGAAGAAGGTGGCGGTCATGGGATGTCCTGAAAGAAAGAGAGAGGATCGGGGAACGTTCAGGCCCGGAGCCAGGGCAGCTGGTCGGCCGAATAGCGCCAGGTCTGGAACACGCTGTTGAGGCGGCCGGGGCCGGTCTTGCGGGCCGCCGCATCGGGGTACTCGGCGAACCACGGCAGGATGTATTCCCACACCACTTCGCCTTCGGGGTTCACCTCGAACAGGCGGCCGGTGGCCGACTCGGTGATGTGCGTGTTGCCGTTCCACAGTCGCTGGGCGTTGCCCATGAAGGCCGTGTAGAAGGCGTTGACCATCTCGTCGGCATAGGCCCAGACGATGCGGTTGTCGGTCGGGTCGATCTCGAGCACGCGCGAGAACGCGACATGCGCGCCGCTGCGGAAATTGCCGTTGTCGAAGGCCAGGATGTGGCCGTTGGGCAGGGCCTGCGGCGCATGCTGGTGCGACACCACGCTGGGCGGGATGTGCAGCGCGACCGCGCCGCTGGCCTTGTCGACGCCGATGATGCCGGCGGTGGTGCGCAGGCTCATCAGCACGCGGCCCTGGGCGTCGACGTCGAGCCCGTTGACCAGCGGCCAGTGGTAGCGGCCGAAGCCGGGATGGATCGGGAAGTCCTCCGGCTTGAGGTGTTCCCACGCCTTCCATTCCCAGACCAGCTCGCCCGCGCGGTTCACCTCGCGGATCACGTCGCCGTACATGGTTTCGTCCGGGCCATGGGCCGTGCCGCCGGGCACACGCTCGGCGAAGCCCGCGGGCACCGGCGCGCAGGCCGCGTACAGCAGGTGGCCGTTGGCCAGCCACTTGGCGTCGTGGTGGTGGGCCGGGTCCTCGTGGTGCCAGACCACCTCGCCCGCGGGCGTGACCTCGGAGAAATCGCCGCCGTGCCACATCGACCAGGCGGCGTAGAGATCGGGCGAATGCGCATGGTTGCCGTTGTAGCCGAGGTTGCCGTTCGGCAGGATCACCGCGTGCCGCCCGGCGCGCAGCGGCATCTTCCAGTGGTGGACCACCGCGCCGTCGATGCCGACCAGGTAGACGTGGCCGTCGGCCGTCTGCGGCGCGATCAGCGTGTAGCCGCCGGCCGAAGCCGCCGGGTCGTGGGCGATGAGGCCGACGCCGCGGCGGCGTTGGGTGACTTGGTCGACGGTGGTGGTCAAGGCGGCTCCTGAAGAAGGGGGCAGGCCGCGCGCTGCGGCCTGGGTCTGGAGCGGAATCTAGGCCTTTGCGCCCGTCTGGAAAATCTGATTCTTTTGAACAGCACGTTCGGAAATTCCGTACAGTTTGAGGATGGCCGCCATTTCCCAGTCCTTCCGCTGTTTCGACGAGGTCGCGCGACGCGGCTCCATCCGCAAGGCGTCCGACTCGCTGCACCTCACGCCCGCTGCGGTGCACCAGCAGATCCTCAACCTCGAGGAGCAGGTCGGCACCCCGCTGTTCGAGCGGCTGCCGCGCGGCATGCAGCTGACCAACGCGGGCGAGATCATGGTCGCCGCGGTGCGCCGCAGCCAGCGCGACTTCGACAGCGCGCTGGCCCACATCGAGGACCTGCGCGCGCTGCGGCGCGGCCACGTCAGCCTGGCGGTGTCGCATTCGTCGGCCGAACAGCTGGTGCCCGACGTGATCGAGATCGCGATGCAGCGCTACCCTGGCGTGACCTACAGCGTGCGCTCGGGCAGCGGCGAGAACATCCTCAAGTGGGTGGCCACCGGCGAGGCCGACATCGGCTTCTGCCTGCGCCGCAAGCCGCCGCCGGGCGTGGAAGAGGTGCGCGGCTTTCCGCAGCAGCTGGGCCTGGTCACGCCGCCCGACCATGCGCTCACGCAGCTGGGCCGCGCGCCGCGGCTGCGCGACTGCCTCGACCATCCGCTGATCCTCATGACGCCCGACACCGAGCTGCGCGCCATGGTCGACCAGATCGACCACCGCGAGCACCGCAAGGCCCGGCCGCTGGTCGAGACCAGTTCGGTCGCGATGGTGCGGCGGCTGGTGCGCGGCGGCACCGGCATCGGCTTCCTGATCCCCGAGAACGTGGCCGAGGACGTGGCCGCCGGCGCGCTGGCGTGGCAGGGCCTGGCGGATGCGGCCGCCTGGTCGGCCGACTGCCTCTACCAGCGCAGCGGCCAGACCACCACCGTCGCGATGGGCATGTTCCTGGAATTCCTCGAGGTGCAGCTCACGGCCATCGGCAAGCGCTTCGAGGGCGCGGGCTCGCCGCTGGCGGCGGCCCGGTTCGCGGTCTAGGGCGGGCGGCTACGATCCCTGGCAGCCCCGCCCCTCCCCCCCGAGCCCCATGACCGATCGCAAGAGCCACCTCGACCCCCGTGCCACGACCCTGCTCGTGGCCTGCTGCGCCTTCTGGGGGCTGCAGCAGATCCTGATCAAGACCACGGTCACCGAGGTGCCGCCGATGTGGCAGGCCACCTTGCGCATGTGCGGCGCGGTGGCGCTGCTGTGGTTGTGGTGCCTGGCGCGCGGCGTGAAGCTGTTCGAGCGCGACGGCACCCTGTGGAGCGGGCTGCTGGTCGGCGCGCTGTTCGCGGGCGAGTTCCTCTGCATCTACACCGGGCTGCAGTACACGACGGCCTCGCGGCTCACCGTCTTCCTCTACTGCTCGCCCTTCGTGGTGGCGGTGCTGCTGCCGCGCTTCGTGCCGGCCGAGCGGCTGCACGGCGTGCAGTGGGCCGGGCTCGCATTGGCCTTCGCGGGCGTGCTGTTCGCATTCAGCGAGAGCTTCACCCATGACGCCAGCCCGACGCAGCTGCGCGGCGACGCGCTGGCGCTGCTGGCCGGCCTGCTGTGGGGCCTGACCACGCTGGTGCTGCGCACCACGAAGATGGCCACCGCCAGTGCGGAGAAGGCGCTGTTCTATCAGATCGCGGTCACGGCCGCGGCCTCGCCGCTGATGTCGGTGCTGCTGGGCGAGACACGCGGCTGGTCGTACTCGGGCTATGCCTGGTTCTCGATCGGGCTGCAGACCGTCATCGGCGCCTTCGCCAGCTACCTGACCTGGATGTGGCTGCTGCGGCACTACCCGGCCACGCGCATCTCCTCCTTCACCTTCCTCACGCCGCTGTTCGCGCTGGTGTTCGGCGTGGTGCTGCTCCAGGAGCCGCTGACGGTGCAGCTGGTGCTGGCGCTGACGGGGGTCGGCGTGGGCATCCTGCTGGTCAACCGCAAGGCGCGCATCGCATGACGCCGGGCCACGTCACGCTCGCCCATCTCGCGACCTGGGCCATTGCGGTGCTGGCCACCGCCGCCGTGATCGTGCGGCCAGGCCGCTGGCCCGAGGCCGTGTGGGCCGTGGGCGGCGCGCTGGCGCTGGTCGGCGCGCAGCTGCTGCCCTGGGGCGAGGCGCTGCAGGCCGTCGGCAAGGGCCTGGACGTCTACCTGTTCCTGGCCGGGATGATGCTGATCTCCGAACTCGCGCGGCGCGAGGGTTTGTTCGATTTCCTCGCGGCGCGCGCGGTGCACCATGCGCGCGGCTCGGCGCCGCGGCTGTTCTTCGGCATCTACGCGATCGGGGTGGTGGTCACGGTCTTCATGTCGAACGACGCCACCGCGGTGGTGCTCACGCCGGCCGTGTACGCGGCCGCGAAGAAGGCCGGCGCCAAGCCGCTGCCCTACCTGCTGGCCTGCGCCTTCATCGCCAACGCGGCCAGCTTCGTGCTGCCGATCTCGAACCCGGCCAACCTGGTGATCTTCGGCGAGCACCTGCCGCCGCTGGGCGCCTGGTTCGGCCAGTTCGCGCTGGCCTCCGTGGCCTCGATCGGCGTGACCTACGCGGTGCTGCGCTGGCTGCAGCGCGACGCGCTGGCCGCGCCCATCGCGCGGGACATCGCACAGCCCGAACTCTCGCCGGCCGGCCGCTGGGCGGGCGCGGGCATCGCGCTGGTGGCGGTGGTGCTGGTCGCGACCTCGGCGCTGGGCGGGCCGCTGGGCGCGACCACGCTGGCGGCCAGTGCATTGGCCTGCGCCGGCGTGCTGCTGCGCGAACGCAGCGCGCCCTGGGCGCTGCTGCGCGGCGTGTCGTGGAGCGTGCTGGCGCTGGTCGCCGGACTGTTCGTGCTGGTCGAGGGGCTGGTGCATTCGGGCCTGATCCCGCTGCTGAGCCATGCCCTGCGCGAAGCCGCATCCGCCTCGCCCACCGGCACCGCCTTTGGCAGCGGCGCGCTGGTGGCCGTGCTGTGCAACCTGATGAACAACCTGCCGGCCGGGCTGATGGCCGGCTCGGTGCTGGCCAGTGCCGACGCCGCGCCGCTGCTGCGCAGCGCGGTCGCGATCGGCATCGACCTCGGGCCCAACCTCTCGCTCACCGGTTCGCTGGCCACGCTGCTGTGGCTGGTCGCGATCCGGCGCGAAGGCGAGAACGTTACGGCCTGGCAGTTCCTGCGCGTGGGCGCGGTCGCGATGCCGCTGGCGCTGGCGGCCGCGCTGGGCGCGCTGTACCTGCAGCACCGGCTCTGGGGCGGATGAGCACGCTGGTCGGCCTGCTCGCCTGGCTGCTGATCGGCCTCGCCGTGGCGCCGCTGCTGGTGCTCGGGCTCTACGTGCTGGCCGACCGGCTGGGCCTGCGCATCGCCGAACGCCTGCTCGATGCGCTGCTGCCGCTGCTCACGCTGCAGTGGCTGGGCGGCGGGCTGCTGAACATCGTGGGCGGGCTCGCGATTGGTGCGCTGGGGGCCTGGGCCGTCGTGCACGACGGCGGGCTCGTGGGCTGGGCGGCGGGCGCGCTGCTGGTGCCCTTCGGGCTCTGGCGCGCGCTGCGGGGCGTGGGCGTGACGAGGGCCTTCATTGGACCGCGGGACCCGCCCTGAACGTTCGCCCCGGCTCCCGCAGAATCGCGCCATGCAATTCCAGCCCATCCTCGACCAGATCAACGAAGAGATCCGCCCGCTGCTGGGCCAGGCCGGCACCGTGGCCAGCTACATCCCGGCGCTGGCGCGCGTGCCGGCCGCGCAGTTCGGCATCGCGCTGCGCACCTGCGACGGGCAGCAGGCCGCGGCGGGCGATGCGGCCTCGCCCTTCTCGATCCAGAGCGTGTCCAAGCTCTTCACGCTGACGCTGGCGATGCAGCACATGGGCGAAGCGCTCTGGCAGCGCATCGGCCGCGAGCCCTCGGGCAATCCCTTCAACTCGCTGGTGCAGCTGGAGAACGAACAGGGCAAGCCGCGCAATCCCTTCATCAATGCGGGCGCCATCGCAGTGGCCGACCGCCTGCTGAGCCATGGCGATGCGCGGCGCGACATCCTCGCGCTGATGGCCAGCCTGGCCGGCGAGCCGATCGCCTTCGACGAGGAAGTGGCGGCCTCGGAGGCCGCCACCGGTTTTCGCAACATCGCGCTGGCCAACTTCATGAAGAGCTTCGGCAAGATCGACCACCCGGTCGACGCGGTGCTCGACGTCTACTTCCACCAGTGCGCGCTGCGCATGAGCTGCACGCAGCTCGCGCGCGCCGCGGCCTTCCTGTGCCGAGACGGCGCGCATCCGCAGGACGGCCTGCCCGCCATCACCTCGGAACGGCAGACGCGCCGCATCAACGCGCTGATGCTGACCTGCGGCACCTACGACGCGGCCGGCGACGTGGCCTTCTCGATCGGCCTGCCCTGCAAGAGCGGCGTGGGCGGCGGCATCGTCGCGGTGGTGCCGGACCGGCTCACGCTGGCGGTGTGGTCGCCCGCACTCGACGCGACGGGCAATTCGCTGCTGGGCATGAAGGCGCTGGAACTGTTCGTGGCCAAGACGGGGCTGTCGGTCTTCTGAGCGCCCAGGCAGCCCATGCCCTCCAGCGCGGCTTCGACCGCCGCGTCGAGCGGCGTGTGCGGCTCGTGGCCCAGGAAGGCCAGCAGCCTCGCGTTGTCCATGGCCACGGGCGTGCGCCACAGGTAGCGCATCTCGCGCAGCTCGCGGAAGGTGGTGACGAAGGGTGAGGCCAGCGTGAGCAGCCACCACGGGAAGGCCGACACCCGCACCGCGGTGCCCAGGCGGCGCGCCGCGACGCGGCGTATGGCCTCGGCCATGCGCGTGCCGTCGGCATCCCAGTGGCCGGCCATGTGGAAGCGCGCGAAGGCCGGCAGCCGGTCGCGCCGCGCCAGCAGCTCGACCATGGTGCGCGCCACGTCGGGCAGGTAGGACCACTGGTGGCCGACGCCATGGCGGCCCGGATCGCTCACGGCGCGCAGCGGCCGGCCCGGCTTCACCAGCCCCTGCGAGAACCAGTTGTTGCCGGCCCGCGGCCCGAAGAAGTCGCCGGCGCGCACGATCAGCACGCGCGCGCCTTCGCGGCTTGCGGCCTCCAGGCGGCGCTCCATCTCGACGCGGATCGCGCCCTTGCGCGTGGCGGGGTGCTGCGGCGCATCCTCGGCCAGCAGCGGGAAGGCGTCGGGGCCGTAGTTGTAGACCGTGCCGGGCAGCACCAGCGTGGCGCCTTCGGCCTTCGCCGCGGCGATGCTGTGCTCGAGCATCGGCAGCACCAGCTCCGACCAGCCGCGGTAGCCCGGCGGGTTCACCGCATGCACGATCACCGCGCAGCCCGCGGCGGCCCTGCGCACGGCCTGCGCGTCCATCGCGTCGCCGGCGAGCCAGGCGATGCCGTCCCTTGTCCCTTCGATCGCGCCGCGCCGCAGCGCCCGCACCTGCCAGCCCGCGTCGCGCAGCTGGCGCGCCACCTCGCCGCCGATGCCGCCGCTCGCACCCAGCACCAGGACCGTGTCGTTGCCTGCCATGAAGTTCTCCTGAAAGCGTTGTCGATGGAAGAATTCTGGGCCGGTGCGGGTTCCATTGAAATTGCCGGACATGGTGCAGCAGCTATACATTTCCGTATGACCTCGAACATCGGCTGGGAGCTCTACCGCACCTTCCTGGGCGTGCTGCGCGAGGGCTCGCTCTCGGGTGCGGCGCGCGCGCTCGGCATCACGCAGCCCACGGCCGGGCGCCATGTGGCGGCGCTCGAAGCCGCGCTGGGCACGGTGCTGTTCACGCGCTCGCAGGTGGGGCTGCTGCCCACCGAGGTGGCGCTGTCGCTGCGCACGCATGCCGAGGCCATGGAGAGCACGGCCGCCTCGCTGCAGCGCGCGGCCACCCCCCAGGGCGAGGGCGCGCGCGGCGTGGTGCGGATCTCGGCCAGCGAGGTCATCGGCGTCGAGGTGCTGCCGCCCATCGTGGCGCGGCTGCGCGAGATGCATCCGCTGCTCAAGGTGGAGCTGGTCGTGACCAACCGGCTGCAGGACCTGCTGCGGCGCGAGGCCGACATCGCGGTGCGCATGGTGCGACCGAAGCAGGAACAGTTGCTGGCACGCCGCATCGGCGACATCCTGCTGGGCCTGTATGCCCACCGCGACTATCTCGCGCGCCACGGCACGCCGCGCCGGCCCGAGGACCTGGCCGGGCACACGGTCATCGGCTACGACCAGCCCACGCCCTTCATCCGCCAGGCCGGCAAGGCGCTGCAGGGCTTCCACCGCGAGGCCTTCTCGCTGCGCACCGACAGCGACCTGGCCCAGCTGGCGCTGATCCGCGCGGGCGCGGGCATCGGCGTGTGCCAGGTCGGGCTGGCCCGGCGCAGCGAGGCGCTGGTGCGGCTGATGCCGCGCACCCTCTCGCTGCGGCTCGACACCTGGGTCACCATGCACGAGGACCTGCGCCACAGCCCGCGCTGCCGCGTGGCCTTCGATGCGCTGGTCGAAGGACTGCAACAGTACGTGGGTATGGCGCCCGCGCCCGTCGCACAGGGGAAAATGGCCCGCACAAGAACACCCGCAACCGAATGACCGACTCGACCGACCCGACAGATTCCGACACCCTCCCCCTGCAGGAAGCCCGCCTCTGGCGCGACGACAACTGGACCGCCCGCATCGTCAAGAACGAGGAGGACGACGGCTGGGCCGTCGCCATGACGCGCCACGGCGACCCCGAGCCCGCGCTGGTCGGCCCCTGGACCATGGGCCGCGACAAGAAGAACCCCAAGCCGCTCGACACGCCGGCCTTCCACACGCTGGTCAAGACCGCCAACGAGGTGCTGCGCCGCCACGAGCAGCAGCTGCATGCGCAGCTCAACAAGCAGGTCAGCGTAGGCCATGGCGCCGATCGCATCCGCGTGGCGCTGCGGATCGTGCCGGATGAGGACAATCCCTATGCCGTGTTGAGCGCGCAGGACGACACTGGCGAGACGCTCGGCGAAACCCGGGTGGCACCGAATTTCAAGCTCAGCGCCACGAGCGCCGAAGCCTGGATCGAGAGCGGCTACGCGCCGCGGCCGCGCTGAGCGGCCGCCAGCACCGCCGACACGCATTCGACGCAAGCGCCGGAACGTCCTCGCCTCGGCGAGGTCACAAGGCATTCTTCCACCCACAACGAACGGGCCTGAACATGCATCTTCTCCGTCTGACGTCCACGCGCCTTCGCTCGGGTCTGTGCCTCGCCGCCATCGCGGCCCTCGCCGCCTGCGGCACCACCACGCCGCTGCCGCCCCTGCCGCCCCTGCCCTCGGCCCCGTCGCAGCCGCCGGCACCGCCCGCGCCCGTGATCCGCCCGGCCCCGGCACCGCTCGTGCCCGCGCCGGCGCCGCAGGCCTCCAACCCGAACGCGAGCTTCGGCCGCCCCGCCCTGGGCCCGGTGCTGGCCCGCTTCGACGGCGAGGTGGTCAAGGGCATCGACATCGGCGGCCGCCTGGGCGAGCCGATCCAGGCCGCGCGCGACGGTCGCGTGGTGCTGGTCAGCAGCGCGCTGCCGGCCTACGGCACGATGGTGATCCTCAAGCACGACGACGACTTCATCACCGCCTATGCCCATGTGAGCAAGGCGCTGGTCGCCGAAGGCGAGACGGTGACGCGCGGCCAGCCGATCGCGGAGATGGGCCAGAGCGGAACCGACCGCGTGAAGCTGCGCTTCGAAATCCGCAAGGGCGGCGCGGCGGTGGACCCCGAGCCCTACCTCAACGGCAGCGCCCACTGAGCCTCTAGCAGCGCCCCTTCTTGGCCTGGCCCGGCGGGCAATGGTCGTGGCCGTGCCCGTGGCCATGCCGGTCGTACCGGCGTTCTTCCCGGCGCCGCTCCTCGCGGCGTTCGGCGCGCCGCTCGGCCCGGCGCCAATCGCCTTCACGCCAGCGCCAGCCGTCGTCCACGCGCACCCAGGCGCCCGGCGCATAGGCGTAGTCGCGTCGCGCGGCCTGCCAGTAGCCGCCGCGCCAGGCGTAGTCGCGCCCGTTCCACTGCCAGTGGCCCGGCACCCAGACCTGGCCCGCGCGCGGACCGGGCATGCGCTCGTAGCGCGGCGGCGGCGGCGCGGCCTGCACCACGCCGGGCAGGTTGATGTTGACCGAGACCTGCGCAGTGGCAGGCAGGACAGCCGCGGCCATGAGGGCGGCAAGCAGGAGGTGACAGCGTTTCATCGTGGAATTCCTTATCGCGATCGCGGGTCGTCCTACAACGTCTGACGCCCGGCGCGCGCCCTCAGGATATTCCATGAGGGCCGACCGCCTAGCGCAGCGCCGTCGCGGGGCGTGCGGCCATCCGCCGGAACACCGCCCACCAGGGCGAAGGCGGCAGCGGCGCATGGCAGCGCCACTCGGCCGCCTCGCCCTCGGCCGCCAGCACGCACCAGCCGCCCTGCGCGAGCCGGTGGGACTGGCCTTCGGACAGGCGCAGCGTCGGCCGCACCACGGTGCCGCCGATCCAGCGCATCGGTTCGTGCAGGGTCAGCGTGCCGGCCGCCACCTGCAGCACGGTGCCGGCGTCCAGCGCCAGCTGCAGGGACTGGCCGGGCTGCAGCCGCGGGGCCGGGGAAGAGGAAATCGCAGAGGTCATCGAAAGCTCCTTGGATCAGGCCTCCATGTTCGGCAGCGCGGCCCTTCCGTAACAGGCACAGCGCCCGGCATTGCGACCGGAACAGCGCCGCCGAAGCCTGATCTGTTATGGTCGTTTTGGCGGAAACTGCATCTGTTTTCGCCGCCCCACCCAGGCCAGCATCGCCCCATGTCCCTCTCGACGACCGCGTCGGCCGCGCCGCCGCTCTACCGCCGCCTCGCCACGCACTACCGCGACGCGATCGAGGCCGGCTCGCTGCAGCCGGGCGAGCGCATGCCCTCGCTGCGCGGCCTGATGCGGCTGCACGACATCAGCCTGTCGACCGCGCTGCAGCTGTGCCGCACGCTCGAATCCGACGGCTGGGCCGAGGCGCGCGAGCGCTCGGGCTACTTCGTGCGCCGGCCGCAGCGGCTGCACATGGCGCCGATGGACGAGCCCTCGGCCCATGCGCCGCCCGATCCGGCGCGCTACGTGGGCATCCACGGCCGGGTGTCGGCCTTCGTGGCCCAGCGCCGCGCGGCCAACGTGAAACTCAACCTGTCGATCGCGCGCGCCGCGCCGCAGTTCTATCCGGCCGAGGAACTGCGCGCCGCGATGACGCGCGCGCTGCGCCTCAAGCCCGCGCTGATCTCGGGCGTGCCGCCGCTGCAGGGCGACCCGCACTTCCGCAGCGTGCTGGCCAAGCGCGCGGTCGCGGCCGGCATGGCGCTGTCGCCCGAGGAACTGCTGATCACCAACGGCTGCATCGAAGCGCTCAACCTCGCGCTGCGCGCGGTGGCGCAGCCGGGCGACACCATCGCGGTCGAATCGCCCACCTTCTACGGCCTGCTGCAGGTGCTCGAGAGCCTGGGCCTGCGCGCGCTCGAAATTCCGACCAGCCCGCAGACCGGCCTGTCGATCGGCGCGCTCGAGCTCGCGGCCCAGACCTATGGCGACATCAAGGCGGTGGTGGTGGTGCCGCACCTGCAGAACCCGCTGGGCAGCGTGATGCCCGATGCCCACAAGGAACAGCTGGTGGCGCTGTGCGAGGCGCAACACATTGCGCTGATCGAGGACGACACCTACAGCGAGCTGCTCGACGTCGACACGCCGCCGCGCGCGATCAAGTCGTGGGACCGCAGCGGCAACGTGATCCATTGCGCATCGATGCACAAGATCCTCGCGCCGGGCCTGCGGCTGGGCTGGATCAGCGCCGGCCGCTGGCAGGCGCGCGTGGAGATGCTCAAGTACACGCAGAGCCGCAACAACGAGGTGCTGTCGCAACTGGGCGCGGGCCAGTTCATGGGCACCGGCGCCTACGACCGCCACCTGCGCCGGCTGCGCACCGCCCTGCGCGGGCAGCGCGAACGCACGGCCGAGGCCATCGCACGCTACTTTCCAGAGGGCACGCGGATCAACCTGCCGAACGGCGGGCTGCAGCTGTGGGTGGAACTGCCCAAGGGCTGTGCCTCGGCCGCGGTGTTCGATGCGGCACTGCAGGAGGAAGGCATCGTGGTGGCGCCGGGCTACCTGTTCTCCAACGGTTCGCGCAGCGACCACTTCATGCGGCTGAACTGCGGCTGGCCCTATGACGAAGAGATGGATGCGGCCCTCAAGAAGCTGGGCCGGATCGTGCGCACCGTGGCCGACGCGGGCTGAATTTCAATCCTTCAGCGGGGGCGCTGCCGGCGGCGCGAACGCGCGAGCGCGATCGACTCGGCCAGGCCCCAGGCCAGCGCGCCCGCGATCGCGCGCAAGCCGTGGGTCGTCATCATCAGCTGGGGTGCAAAACGCATGGAAGCCTCGTGGAAAAGAGTGGTGACCGGGTGCCAGCCTAGGGGCCTCGTGTGACGCTTTGATGGCAGCGCGGGGGGCTATCCTGCAGGCATCTTGCGCCCTTCCGACCTGCCCGAACTGCTCGAACTCCAGGCCCTCGTCGACCTCGCCGGGCCGTCGATGGAACGCCGCGTGCTGTGCGAGGTCGAGGTCGGCGAGGAGCGCTTCGAGGTGCAGGCCTTCCTGCTGGGCAGCACGCGCAGCGACGTGCCCGCGGTCGGCATCTTCGGCGGCGTGCACGGCCTCGAACGCATCGGCGCGCAGGTCACGATCGCCTACCTGCGCAGCATCGTGACGCGGCTGCAGTGGGACACCACGCTGCAGCGCCAGCTCGAGAGCCTGCGCCTGGTGTTCCTGCCGATCGTCAACCCCGGCGGCCTGTGGCTCAACACGCGCGCCAACCCGCGCGGCGTGGACCTGATGCGCAACGCCCCCGTCGATTCGCAGGAGCGCGTGCCCTGGCTGCTCGGCGGCCAGCGCCTGAGCGCCACCCTGCCCTGGTACCGCGGCGTCGAGGGCGCGGCGATGGAGGCCGAGAGCGCCGCGCTGTGCGCGCTGGTCGAGAGCGAGCTGCTGAGCCGGCCCTTCAGCATCGCGCTGGATTGCCACTCGGGCTTCGGCCTGAGCGACCGGCTGTGGTTTCCCTACGCCCACACGCCGCAGCCGATGGCGCACCTGCCCGAGATGCATGCGCTGGGCGAGCTGATCGACCTGAGCCTGCTGCACCACCCCTACGTGCTCGAGCCGCAGAGCCGGCAGTACATGGCGCACGGCGATCTCTGGGACCACCTCTACCTCACGGCCTGCGAGCGGCCCGACACGCTGTTCCTGCCGCTCACGCTGGAGATGGGTTCGTGGCTGTGGGTGAAGAAGAACCCGCGCCAGCTGTTCTCGCGCCACGGCATCTTCAACCCGGTGATCGCGCACCGCCAGCAGCGCGTGCTGCGCCGTCACATGTGGTGGATGGACTTCATCACGCGCGCGGCCAGCAGCCATGCGCAGTGGGTGCCGGTGGACGAGGCGCGGCGCCGCCACCATGCGCAGGCGCTGGCGCGCTGGTACGCCGCATGACGCCCGCGCCGACCACCCCCACCTGGGTGCTGCTGCGCGGCCTCACGCGCGAGGCCGGCCACTGGGGCGCCCTGCCCGCGCTGCTGCCCGCCACGCTGCCGCCCGGCGCCCGCGTGCTGGCCCTCGACCTGCCGGGCGCCGGTGCGCTGCATGCGCTCGCGAGCCCGGCATCGATCCGCGCCACCATGGAACACTGTCGCGCGCAGCTGCGGGCGCTGGGCATCGCACGCTGCCACCTGCTCGCGATGTCGCTGGGCGCGATGGTGGCGGTCGAATGGGCGCATCGGCATCCGCAGGAGATCGAGAGCGCGGTGCTGGTCAACACCAGCCTGCGGCCCTTCAGCGCCTGGCACCAGCGGCTGCGGCCGCGCCACTACGCGGCCCTGCTGGGCGTGCTGTGGCCCTGGCGCGATGCGCGGGCGCGCGAGGCCACGGTGCTGCGGCTCACCAGCCGGCACCATGCCACCGGCACCGCCGCGCCCGGCATCGTGGCCGACTGGGTCGCGCTGCGCGAACGACATCCGGTGTCGACCGCCAACGCGCTGCGCCAGCTGTTCGCCGCCGCGCGCTACCGCGCCCCGGCCGAGCCCCCGCGCGTGCCGCTGCAAGTGCTGGTCGGCGCGGGCGACGGCCTGGTCGACCCGGGCTGCTCGCGCCGGCTGGCGCAGGCCTGGCGCTTGCCCCTCGCCGAACATCCGACGGCGGGGCACGACCTGGCGCTGGACGATCCGCGCTGGGTGGTGGCGCAGGTGGGGCGCTTCAGTCGAGGTTCTTCCGCAGGAACTGCTCCACCTCGGCGAGGAACTGCTCGCGGTCCTGCTGGCGGCTGAGCGCGTGGTCGCCCAGCGGCAGCTCGACGTAGCGCACGTCGGTGCGGCCGGCCTTCTGCAGGGCTTCGGCCATGTCGCGCGACTGCTCCACCGGCACCGTGGCATCGTTCGCGCCGTGCATCAGCAGCACCGGCACGCGGATCTCGGCCGCGCGCAGCGCCGGCGAGGTCTGGCGCAGTTGCGCGCGATCGCCCCACCAGGTGCCGATCTCGGCCTCGGCGTGCGTGGCGTAGCCGACGAATTTCTGCGAATGCGCGAGCAGGTCGCGCAGGTCGGCCGGGCCGGCCAGGCTCACGGCGCAGCGGTAGAGCGCGGGGTCTTTCACGACACCCATGAGCGCCGAGTAGCCGCCATAGCTGCTGCCCGCGATGCACACGCGAGCGGCGTCGGCGATGCCCTGGTCGACCATCCAGCGCAGGCCATCGGCCAGGTCGTCCTGCATCTCCAGGCCCCAGCGGCGGCGGCCGGCTTCGCGGAAATCCTGGCCGTAGCCGGTCGAGCCGCGGAAGTTCAGCTGCAGCACCGCCCAGCCGCGGCTGGCCATGAACTGCGGCCAGTATTCGTAGCTGCCGTTGTCGGCCGCGGCGGGGCCGCCGTGCGGCAACAGCACCGTGGGCAGGGGGCGCGCGGGCCGGGTGCCGGGCACGACGCCCGGCGGCAGCGTCAGGTAGCCCTCGAGCGCCAGGCCATCGCGGCTGCGCAGCGCGACCTGCTGCGGCGTGGCCAGCGGCTGTTCGTCCAGCGCGGGATGGTTGCGGCCGAAGGGCTCGACCTGGCCGCGGGCCCAATCGACCATGAAGTACTCGGGCGGCCGGGCCGCCTCGCTCGCCACCACGATGCTGCGCTGGCCCACCTCGTCGCTGCCGAGCACCTTGAGGGCGCGCCCCGGCAGGGCCGCCGACAGCAGCTCACCGCGCCGGCGGGCCTCCGGGTCCCAGTACAGGAGATGCAAGGCGTCGGTCACGCACTCGGCGCCGACGACCCGGCCCGTGGCGGGGTCGCGCAGCAGCGTGGCGCGCACGTCGAGGCGGGGATCGGCCAGCAGGGTCTGGCGCGCGAAGGCGGGGTCGTGCAGGTCGATGCGCACCAGCGCATTGCGGCCGTCGACCGGTGCCAGCGCATAGAGAAAGCGCGGGTCGGCATCGAAGCCCAGCGGCGTCAGCGCATGCACGCGCGTCTGGGCCGCATCGGTGGCGTCGTAGCGTGTCAGCGCGGTCCATTCGGCGGGCCGCGCGGACGAGGCCGTCGGCCTGACCATCACGCGCGCGATGGTGCCGCTCGTGCCGTAGCCCAGCCGCACCTCGCCCTCCCGGTCGGTGAGCCAGACATGGATGCCGCCGAGGTTGCGCTGCACCAGCCGCGACCGTCCGCTGCGCACGTCCAGGCGGTAGACATCGGGTTGGCCCGGCTCCCGGGTGTCCAGGGCCAGCAGCACGGTCTCGGGTTCGCCGCGCAGGCCGGTGAGGACGCGGTCATGGATCTGCGGCATGCGCCGCGCCCGGTCGGAGAAGCCGTCGCCCAACATCGAACGCGTGAGGTCGGCCTTGAGGTTGCCGCCGTCGGCGTCCATCGCGATCAGCCGCGTCTCCTGCGTACGCACGCCGCGCAGGTCTTCCGAGAAATGCGCGCCGACGAGCAGGCGCTGGTTGCCGGCCCAGCGCAGCGACCAGAAGGTGTACTTGGCGTTGTCGGTCTTGAACAGGACCTTCGGCTTCTCGCCGAAGCGGGTCACGACCACATAGCTCATGCCGTCGACGTTCTGGACCATGGCGGCCGCCCGGCCGTCGGGCGACAGGCTGGGATGCTGGATCGCGGGCAGCGCGGCGAAGGCCGCCAGCGGAACGCTCGCGCGGGCCGCGGCGGCATCGGCCACGGTCGCCGGCAGCTCGGCCGCGCAGGCGGCACCCAGGCCGCAGGCCCACGAGACCGCGAGGAAAAGAAGGCGCTGACGCAGGACGGGCATGGTGATTCTCTGGACCGGAAAAAAGAGCCGGGGGCAGTGTATCGGCGGTGCGCGCGCGCTCAGCGCTGCCTGAACCGGTGCAGGACTTCGACCACCCGTTCGGTCGCGCCATCCATCGCCCCCTTGTCGCGGTGCGCGATGCCCAGCCGCCGCATGAGCGGCGGGCTCAGCGGCAGGATCTGCACCCGCTCCTGCCATGCCTCGTCGGTGCTGGGCGTCAGGGGCAGCATCGCGGCGCCGTAGCCCGCGGCGACCAGGCTGCGGATGGCGACGTCGTAGTTGAGCTCGATGCGCGCGCGCGGCGCGTGGCCGGCGTTCGCGAACCATTCCATGGCCAGGCGGTACATGTGGGTGCGCGCGTCGTTGAAGATCAGCGGCTGCGTGGCCAGCCAGGCCGGGGTCACGCGCCGGGGCGCCTTCCATCGGGGCGGCACGAAGGCCTTCATCGGCTGGCTGTGCCAGGGCGTGACGACCAGCTCGCGCAGCGGCGGCTGCGGCACCGCCACCAGGCCGATGTCGAGCGTGCCCTGCGCCAAGCGCTCCATCGCCTCGGTCGAACCGAGGATGCTCACCTCGACGTCGATGCCCGGATGGCTGGCCTGCAGCGCCTCCAGCACCTGCGGCAGCAGGTCGATCACCACGCCGGTGGATGTGCCCAGGCGCACGCGGCCCAGCCGGCCTTCGGCTTGGCGATGCACGGCCTCGATGGCCTCGTCCGCATCGCGCAGCAGCCGGCGCCCGCGCTCGACCAGCGCGGCGCCCGCGGGCGTCACGCTCACGCTGCGGCTGCCGCGCGCGACCAGCTTCGCGCCCAGCCGCGATTCGAGTTCGCTGATGTGCAGGCTCACGGTGGGCTGCGCGAGGTGCAGCGCCTGCGCGGCGGCGGAGAAGGTGCCGAGGTCGGCGATGGCGATCAGCGTGCGCAGCTGGTCGAGGTTGAGTTGGCGCATGGGGGGTCCTTTGTCGCTCGATCAGGAAAGCTGATCGATGGCCTCAGAAATCTCAACTTCCACAATAGCACTGTGAGGCAGAAGATCGCGGCTCACCCCACCCTGGAGCCCCCCGATGACCCGCCCGACCGCCGCCTGCCTCTCGTCCGACCTGCTCGCCGGGCTGCGCCGCTGGGTGGCGCGCCGGCGCGCCGCCGCCATCGAACGGCGCGACGTGCTGGCGCTGCGCGGCATGAGCGACCGCGAGCTCAACGACCTGGGCATCGGCCGCAGCGAGATCCAGGAATGGTCGCGCGGCCGGCCGCTGAACGACCCGCGCGAAGGCGCCCCTCAGGTCCGGCGCGAGGCCGTCGATGCGCGCACCACGAGTTCGGGCCGCAGCACCACCGTCGAGGCCGACAGGGCCTTGCCCTCGATCTCGTCGAACAGCATCTCGGCCGCGCGCCAGCCCAGTTCGCGGTGGGGCAGCCGGATCGTGGTGAGCGGCGGGTCGACCATGTCGACCAGCGGCATGTCGTTGTGGCCGGTGACCGAGATGTCCCGCGGCACGCGCAGCCCGGCCTCGCGCAGCACGTCGTAGGCGCCCAGCGCCACCAGGTCGTTGCAGCACACGACGGCCTCGGGCCGGGGCCCGCTCGCGAGCAGGGCCTGCATCGCCTGCCGCCCGCTCTCGCGGCTGTAGCTCTCGCAGGCCACCACGCGCGGTGCCGCGAGGCCGTGGTCGTGCAGCGCCTGTTCCACGCCCTGGCGGCGGCCGACGCCGGTCGGCACGTTCTGCGGGCCGGCCAGATGCGCGATGCGCACATGGCCCTGCGCCACCAGGTGGTCGACCGCGAGCTTCATCGCGAGCCGGTCGTCGCTCACCACCGCGGGCAGGCGCCCACTCTCGTCGGCGCGGTTCACCATCACCGCATGCATGCCGTTGGCGCGGATGAAGTCGATCAGCGGATCGTCACGCATCGCGATGGCCATCACCAGGCCGTCGATCTGCTGCGCCTGCATGCGCGCCAGGATCGGCTGCGCCAGCTGCGGATCGCCCACGTTGGCCACGAACACGAAGTAGCCGCGCGCCGCGGCGCTGGCCTCGATGCCCTGGAGGATGGGCGGGAACACCGGGTTGGTGATATCGGGCACCAGCACGCCGATGGTGTGCGTGCGCCCCGTGCGCAAGGCCGAGGCGGCCCGGTTGGGCCGGTAGCCCAGGCGTTGCGCCGCCGCCTCGACCACCTTCAGCACCTCGTCGCTGATGAGCCCGCGCTTGGCCGGGTTGAGCGCGCGCGAGACCGTCGACACATGCACGCCGGCGGCCTGGGCGACGTCGCGGATGGTCACGGTGGCGGGGGTGGAAGTGGGCATTTTTTGCAAACGTTTGATATGGCCGACCGAATCCTCCAAGACCTTTAAGCCAGAGGGGATTCGCGTTAACCCGGATTTTAGCTTTGGCCCGATCGATTGAATAATCGTGCAAACGTTTGCAAAGATGCTGACGCACAAACCCCTCGCCCACGCCACCCCATGAACATCGTCACCACCCCTGCCTCGGTGCTCCAGATCGCGCTCGACGCGATGGCACGCACGCCCGACCCGCGGCTGCGCGAAGTGATCGCCTCGCTGACCCGCCACCTGCATGCCTTCATCCAGGAAGTGCGGCTCGGCGAAGACGAATTCGAGCAGGCGCTCGAATTCATCGTGGCCATCGGCCAGGCGACCGGCGACAGCAAGAACGAGGTGGTGCTGGCCGCCGACGTGCTCGGCCTGTCGACGCTGGTCGCACTGCAGAACAACCAGGATCCGCAGGGCGAATCGCCGGCCGCGCTGCTGGGGCCGTTCTGGCGCGCCAACGCGCCGGACTGCGCCTGCGGCGACTCGATCGCGCGCTCGGGCACGCCGGGCCTTCCGCTCGCGGTGTCGGGCGTGGTGCGCGACGCCCAGGGCCGCCCGGTGGCCGATGCGATGGTCGACGTGTGGCAGGCCTCGCCGGTCGGCCTGTACGAGAACCAGGACCCGACGCAGGAGGACATGAACCTGCGCGGCCGCTTCCGCACCGACGCCGAGGGCCGCTACCACTTCCGCAGCGTGCGGCCCGCGGGCTACCCGGTGCCGACCGACGGACCCTGCGGCGTGCTGCTGCGCGCGCAGCAGCGCCATCCGAACCGCCCGGCCCACCTGCACTTCATGGTGAGCAAGCCCGGTCACAAGGTGCTGGTGAGCCAGGTCTATGCCGACGACGACCAGAACCTCGAGAGCGACCCGACCTTCGGCGTCACGCGGCGGCTGATCGGCAACTACGCGCTGCAGCCCGACGGCCGCAGCGCGACCCTGGCCTACGACTTCCAGCTCGAGCCCGGCGAGATGAAGTTCCCGCGCCCGCCGATCCCCTGATCCCTTCTTCTTTTTCTCCCTCACAGGTTCAACCATGAGCTTCGATCCCCTCACACGACTGGACGGCAAGGTGGCCGTCATCACCGGCGGCCTCGGCGCCATCGGCTACGCCAGCGCGCGCCGCCTGGCCGCGCTCGGCGCGACCTGCGTGCTGCTGCATCGCAAGGGCGAAGACGCCGATGCGCGTGCCGCCGCCCTGCCCTCCGACCGTGGCCAGCGCCACGGCGCGCTGCGCGCCGACATCGTGGACAGCGCGAGCCTGCGGGCCGCGGCCGAGCAGGTGCAGGCCACGCACGGCCGCTGCGACATCCTGGTCAACAGCGCGGGCCACACGCGGCCGGTGCCCGCGGCCGACCTCGAGGGCCTGAGCGACGAGCTCATCGACGAACTGCTGCGCGCCAACTTCCGCGGCGTGTTCGCCACCATCCGCGCCTTCGCGCCGCTGCTCAAGGCCAGCGGCGACGGGCTGATCGTCAACGTGTCCTCGATCGCGGGCTTCACCGGCGTGGGCAGCAACCTGGCCTATGTCGCGGCCAAGGCCGGCCTCGACGTGGTGGGCGACGCGCTTGCCAAGGCGCTGGCCCCCGCGGTGCGCGTGGTGTCGGTGTCGCCGGGCGCGGTCGAGTCGGCCTTCGTGCCGGGCCGCGGCGAGGACTTCAAGAACAAGATGGCCGCCACCACGCCGCTGGGCCGCATCGGCCTGCCCGAGGACGTGGCCGCCACGGTCGAGGCGCTGGCCACCACGCTGCGCTTCGTCACCGGCACGCGCATCGTCGTCGACGGAGGGCGCCACCTGTGAACAAGACGCTCATCACCTGCGCCGTCACGGGCAACCTCGTGAAGCCCGAGCAGACGCCGCACCTGCCCATCACGCCCACCCAGATCGCCGACGAATGCCTGGCCGCGGCCGAGGCCGGCGCCGGCCAGGTGCACATCCATGTGCGCGATCCGGGCACGGGCAAGCCGTCGATGGAGGTCGAGCTGTACCGCGAAGTGGTCGAGCGCATCCGCCGCCAGGACCGCGAGCTGATCGTCAACCTCACGACCGGACCGGGCGGGCGCTTCATCCCGAGCGAGGACGACCCCAAGGTCTATGCGCCCGGCACCTCGCTGCTGCCGCCCGAGCGGCGCGTGGAGCACATCGCGCTGATCCGGCCCGACGTGTGCTCGCTCGACCTGAACACCATGAACAGCGGCCCCGACGTGGTGATCAACACGCCGAAGAACGTGCGCCGCATGGCGAAGGTCATCCGCGAGGCGGGCGTGAAGCCCGAACTGGAGATCTTCGACTCGGGCGACATCCACCTGGCGCTCGACCTGATCGCCGACGGCACGCTCGACGGGCCGGGCATGTGGACCTTCGTGCTCGGCGTGAAGTACGGCTTCGCGCCCACGCCCGAGACACTGCTGTACGCCCGCAACATGCTGCCGCGCGGCGCCTTCTGGAGCGCCTTCGGCATCGGCCGCATGGAGTTCCCGATCGTCGCGCAGGCCTGGCTGATGGGCGGCCATGTGCGCGTCGGCATGGAAGACAACATCTACCTCTCGCACGGCGTGCTGGCCGAGAGCAATGCCCAGCTGGTGGCGAAGGCGCGCGACATCGTTCGCAGCCTGGGCGGCCAGGTGGCCAGCGCCAGCGAGGCGCGCGGCATGCTGGGCCTGCCCGCAGGAGTCGCGCGATGAACGCGGTGGCACACGCACTGCGCGTCGAGCGGAAGGCGGCCGACCTCGCGTCGCTGTGGCTCGAGATCGCCGACCAGCCGCAACCCGAGGCGCGGCCCGGCTTCGCGGTGGTGCAGGTCGGTGCCGCGGCGGTGAACCCCAGCGACGTGAAGGCGACGCTGGGCATCATGCCGCAGGCGGTGTGGCCACGCACCCCGGGCCGCGACTTCGCGGGCACCGTGGTCGCGGGGCCCGGCGCATGGGTCGGGCGCGAGGTCTACGGCTCGGGCGGCGACATCGGCATCACCCGCGACGGCTCGCATGCGCGCTTCATCGTGCTGCCCGAAGCCGCGCTGCGCGAGCGCCCACGCAACATCTCGATGGACGAGGCCGGCGCGGTGGGCGTGCCCTTCGTCACCGCCTACGAGGGCTTCCGGCGCAGCGGCATGCCGCAGGCCGGGCAGACGGTGCTGGTGCTTGGCGCCAACGGCAAGGTCGGGCAGGCGGCGGTGCAGCTCGCGGCGCAGGCCGGCGCGAAGGTGATCGCGGTGCAGCGGCGCGCCGGCCCTTTCGAGGGCTTCGCCTGCGGCCCGGTCGAGGCCATCGACGCCAGCGGCGCGGCACCGGCCGAGGTGGCTGCGCGGGTGCGCGAGCTCACCGGCGGACGCGGCGCCAACCTGGTCTACAACACCGTGGGCAGCGCCTACTTCGAGGCCGCGAACCAATCGATGGCCAAGGGCGCGACGCAGATCTTCATCGCCACGCACGAACGCGCAGTGCCCTTCGACATCTTCGCGTTCTACCGCGGCATGCACACCTTCGTGGGCATCGACTCGCTGGCGATGGACTGCATCGCCGCCACCGCGCAGCTCGACGCGATGCGCGAGGGCTTCGAGCGCGGCACGCTGCGGCCCTTTCCGGTGGCGCGCAGCTTCACGCTCGGCGAGGCCCTCGACGCCTACCGGCTGGTGCTGTCGGGCAGCACCGACCGCGTGGTGCTGCGGCCCTGAGCGACACGCGAGGACCGCGCCATGCACGTCACCCGTTTCGAGAACGCGCCCGTCTACGAGGCGCCCAACCATTTCGACATGCGCTGCCTGCGCCTGCAGGGCAAGGAGGCCGGCCCGTCCGAGCAGATGTGGATGGGCCTGAGCCAGATCCTGCCGGGCGGGCGCACCGGGCTCGACGGCTCGCCGATGGAGAAGCTCTACCTGGTGCTCGAAGGCCGGCTCACGGTGATCGGCGAGCACGACGGCCGCACCGAGGCACACGAGCTCGGCCCCTACGACTCGTGCCGCTTCGCGCCCGGCGAGAAGCGGCAGCTGGAGAACCGCAGCCAGCGGCCGGTGCTGGTCGCGCTCGTCATGCCGACCGCGGCGCCCCCGCCGCGCTGACGCCCCCGCCCCACCCGCCGATCGCGCGCGCCGAGATGAACAGAGATTCAACAACGGAGACAAGCACATGAACGCATCGCACCTCACCCGCCGCCGGCGCCTCCTCGCGGGCGCGCTGGCCGCCTTCGCGCTGGGCGGCGCCCACGCCCAGGGCGACTGGCCGCGCGGGCAGCCCATCAAGCTGGTCGTGCCCTTCACCGCGGGCAGCGGCACCGACATCGTCGCGCGCATCGTGGCCGAGCGGCTCGGGCCGGCCCTCGCGACCAGCGTGATCGTCGAGAACAAGCCCGGCGCCGGCGGCACGCTGGGCGCAGCCCAGGTCGCCAAGGCGCCGGCCGACGGCTTCACGCTGCTGGTGCATTCGGCGGGGCACCTGGTCAATCCCTCGATCTACCCCAACCTCTCGTACGACACCGTCAAGGACTTCGCCGGCATCACGCCGATGGCCAGCCTGCCCAACGTGCTGGTGACCTCGCCCGGCCGCTTCGCCGACGTGAAGGACCTGGTCGCGCAGGCCAAGGCCAAGCCGGGCGGCTTCAACTACGCCTCGGCGGGCAACGGCTCGGCCACGCACATGAACGCCGAGGTGTTCCGCCTGGCCGCGGGCGTGCAGGCGCAGCACGTGCCCTTCCGCGGCACGCCGGAGGCCATGACCGAGATCATGGGCGGGCGCGTCGACTGGTTCTTCGCGCCGATGGTGTCGGCGCTGCCGCTGATCAAGGACGGCAAGCTGAAGGCACTGGCCGTGGGCACCGGCAAGCGCTCGGCGGTGCAGCCGGAGCTGCCGACCACGGTCGAGGCCGGCGTGCCGGGCTCGGAGTACCTGTTCTGGGTCGGGCTGTTCGCGCCCGCGAAGACGCCCAAGCCGGTGCTCGAGCGCGTGCAGGCCGAGGTCGCGAAGATCATGGCCGCGCCCGAGCTCAAGGACCGGCTCGACAAGCTCGGCGCCGAGCCCTTCACCATGCCTTCGGCGCAGTTCGACCAGTTCATCGTCGACGAGACCGCCAAGGGTGCGCGCACCGTCAAGGCCGCCGGCATCAAGGTCGACTGACCCCTTCTTCCCACGGAGCACCCACCATGAAGCTGTTCGGCAAGGTCGGCACGACCGAAGGCCAGGCCACGATCGACGCGGGCAGGTACCGCCACTGGTGCGATCCCGCCTGCATGCATCTCGACGAGCAAGCGCCGCGCCGGCAGTTCCTGCGCGCCTCGCTGGGCCTGGCGGCGGCCGGCGGGCTGTCGGGGCTGGGCCTCGCGGGCTGCGCGAGCACGGCGTCGCCCGGCCCGGCCGACATGGTGCTGCTCAACGCGCGCATCGCCACGATGGACCCGAAGGCGCCGCGCGCGCAGGCGCTGGCCATCACCGGCACGCAGTTCTCGGCCGTGGGCAGCGAGCGCGAGATGCAGCGCTGGATCGGCCCGCGCACCCGCGTGATCGACGCCCAGGGCCGCACCGTGGTGCCCGGCCTGATCGACTCGCACGCGCACTTCATCCGCGGCGGCCTGACCTACTCGCAGGAACTGCGCTGGGACGGCGTGGCCTCGCTGGCCGATGCGATGACCATGCTGCGCGACCAGGCGCGGCGCACGCAGCCGCCGCACTGGGTGCAGGTGGTGGGCGGCTTCTCGCCCTACCAGTTCCGCGAAAAGCGGCTGCCCACGCTCGACGAGATCAATGCGGCCACGGGCGAGGTGCCCTGCTTCATCCTGAATCTCTACGACCGCGCCTTCCTCAACCGCGCGGCGCTGCGCGTGCTGGGCTTCGGCCGCGACACGCCCGAGCCCTTCGGCAGCGTGCTCGAGAAGGACGCCGCCGGCCAGCCGACCGGCCTGGTGGTCAACACCACCAGCCTGGGCGGGCTGGTGGCGCTGTTCGCGCGCGTGCCCAAGCTGTCGGACGACGACCAGGCGCTGTCGACGCAGCTCTACATGCGCGAGATGAATCGGCTGGGCCTCACCAGCGTGGTCGACGCGGGCGGCGGCGGCCAGAACTATCCGGACCACTACGCGGGCATCGCGCGGCTGGCGGCCGACCGCAAGATGACGCTGCGCATCTCCTACAACCTGTTCGCGCAGCGGCCGGGCCAGGAACTGGCCGACTACCAGGCCTGGGCGCAGAAGGTCGCGCCCGGCCAGGGCGACGACTACCTGCGCATGGCCGGCGCCGGCGAGTACATCCTCTGGGCCGCGACCGACCCGGCCAACTTCGGCAAGCGCGTGGCACCGGCGCCAGCCATCATGGAATCGAAGCTCACCGAAGTCGCGACCTACCTCGTGGCCAAGGGCTGGCCGATCCGCATGCATGCGAGCTACGACAGCACCGCAACGCGCATCCTCGACGTGCTCGAGCGGGTGAACCGCGAGGTGCCGATGAAGAGCGTGCGCTGGGCGCTCGACCACTGCGAGACGCTGTCGCCGCGCTCGATGGAGCGCGTGGCCGCGATGGGCGGGCGCATCGCGATCCAGAACCGTATGTCGCTCGACGGCGAGGTGTTCGCGCAGACCTGGGGCCGCGAGGCGGCGGCCGACGCGCCGGCCATCGGCCGCATGCGTTCGATGGGCCTGCCCGTGGCCTGCGGCACCGACTCGAGCCGCGCGACCAGCTACAACCCCTGGGTCTCGCTGCACTGGCTGGTCACGGGCAAGACGCTGGGCGACACCCGGCTGAACGCCGAGCGCAACCTGGTGAGCCGCGAGGAGGCGTTGCGCATGTGGACCGTCGAGGGCGCGGCGCTCACCGGCGACGAGGCGCGCAAGGGCAGCATCGTGGCCGGCCGGCTGGCCGACTTTGCGCTGCTGTCCGACGACTACTTCGCGGTCGACGAGGACGACATCAAGGACATCACGGCCGTGTTCACCGTGGTCGGCGGCGAGGTGGTGCATGCGAGCGGGCCCTTCGCCGCGCAGTCGCCGGCCATCGTGAAGCCCATGCCCGACTGGCTGCCGGTGAACGTCTACGGGGGCTACCAGCAGCGGCGCAAGGGCACCGTGGCGCACGCGCCGGCCGCGCACCAGGGCGGCTGCTGCGGCAGCGCGACGACGGCGCCGGTGATCATCGGCGACCAGGGGAACTGGCGCTTCAGTTGCGGGTGCGCGGCGGTCTAGGCGGTGCTCAGAGCGACTCGGTCGCGCCCTCTTCCGAGGCCGCATCGGCGTCGTCGAAGGGCCAGACCTCGCGGGCCTGCAGGGGCGTGCCGATCGGCGCGCCGGCCTTGCCTTCCCTGACCGCCGCCATGTCGGCCTCGTTGGGGTACAGGCCCGAGATCCAGTAGTCGAACACGCGCCGCACCATCGGTGCGGCATGCGCCGCGCCGAAGCCCGCGTTCTCGACGATCACCGCCACCGCGATCGTCGGCTCGGCGGCCGGCGCGAAGGACATGTAGAGCGAATGATCGCGCTGGCGCGGGTCGAGCGCCTTGCCGCTCGCGCGCGCGGCCGCGCTGAGCGACACTGCCTGCGCGGTCCCCGTCTTGCCGGCCGAGGCATAGGCCGCCCCGGCGAAGACGCGGGTGCCGGTGCCGCCCTGGGTCACGGCCACCATGGCGTTGCGCACCACCTCGACATGCGCGCGGGCATAGCCCAGGTCTTCGCCGGGCGGCTGGATCTTCTGCACCACCGCGCCGGTGATCGGGTCCTGGATGGCGCGCACCAGGTGCGGCGTGTACTTCACGCCGCCGTTGGCGAGCGTGGCGTTGGCCGAGGCCAGCTGCAGCATGGTGAAGCTGTTGTAGCCCTGTCCGATGCCCAGCGAGATGGTCTCGCCCGGGAACCAGGTCTTCATCGAGGCCTTCCTGTAGGCGTTGCGCTTCCAAGCGGTGCTCGGCAGCACGCCGCGGCTCTCTCCCGCGAGGTCGATGCCGGTCAGCTGGCCGAAGCCCAGCGGCTTCATGAAATCGTGGATCCTGTCGACACCCATCTCGTTGGCCAGCGAATAGAAGTAGGTGTTGCTGGAGCGCTGGATCGCCCGGTGCATGTCGACGCCGCCGAGCCCGCCGTCATGGCTGCGGAAGGTGCGGCCGCCGAAGTTGTAGAAGCCCGGGTCGTTCTGCACCACGTGGGCCGCGCGTGTACCGGTCTCGAGCGCGCCCAGGGCCATGAAGGGCTTGTAGGTCGACCCCGGCGGATAGGTGCCGCGCAGCGCGCGGTTGAGCAGCGGCTTGTCGGGCGATTCGTTGAGCGCCTTCCAGTTCTCGACGTCGATGCCCTCGACGAAGAGGTTGGGGTCGAAGCTGGGCTTGCTGACGAAGGCCAGGACCTCGCCCGTGCCCGGATCGATCGCGACCAGCGCGCCGCGGCGCTCGCCGAACATGTCTTCCACCAGCTTCTGCAGCTTGATGTCGAGCGACAGCATCACGGTGCGCCCCGCCGCCGACGGATGGCTGGACAGCCGCCGCACCGCGTGGCCGCCCGCCGAGGTCTCCATCAGTTCGGCCCCGGTCTGGCCGTGCAGTTCCTTCTCGTAGCTCTGTTCGATGCCCAGCTTGCCGATGTAGTCGGTCCCGCGGTAGTTGGCCTTGTCCTCGTCGTCCCAGTCGTCCATCGCGGTCTTCTCGCGCTGGTTGATGCGTCCGATGTAGCCGATGACATGCGCGCCGGTCTCGCCGTGCGGGTAGGTGCGCAGCAAGCGTGCCTTGATCTCGATGCCCGGAAAGCGGTAGCGCTGCGCGGCGAAGCGGGCCACTTCCTCTTCGCTGAGCCGATTGCGCAGGAGCACCGCGTCGAAGCGGCGCGACTCGTCGAGCTGGCGTTTGAACCGGCGTACCTCGCGCGGCGACATCGGCACCAGTTCCTGCAGGTCGGCGATGGCCGCATCGATGTCGCCGGCCTTGGAGGGCGTCAGTTCGAGCGTGTACGCCGCGTAGTTCGAGGCCAGCACGATGCCGTTGCGGTCGACGATGACGCCGCGGTTCGGCACCACCGGCACGATGGCCGTGCGGTTGCTTTCGGCCTGCCGGGACAGGTCCTCGTGGCGCGTGACCTGCAGGTAGACGAGGCGGGAGGACAGCAGGCCGAAGCCGAACAGCACGACGCCGGCGATCACGAAGACGCGGCGACGAAAGCGCATCTGTTCTGCAACGGCGTTGCGGATTTCTGTCATGGAAGCGGGGGGAGAAAGAAGAAAAAGGCGCCGGGGCGCGCATGCGCTGCGCCCGGCCTGAGGGGCATAGGAGCGCGAGGCCGCACTGTGGTTCCCCGGTCTCTGCATCCTTCTGCGCATCGGCCGGCTCTAAGGGCTTTGCACACGCCGGCCGTGGCGATGGACTACGCTGCGGCATGTTCCTCACGACCTCCCTCTTCCTCCTGCTGCACCTGCTCGCCGTGACCTTCTGGGTCGGCGGCATGGCGGTGATGCATTTCGCGGTGCGCCCCGCGGCCGTCGCCACGCTCGAGCCGCCGCAGCGCCTGCCCTTCATGGCCGCGGCGCTCTCGCGCTTCTTCGTCGGCGTCTCGGTCGCGGTGGCCACCGCACTCGCGAGCGGCCTCGCGCTGGTGATGGCGGCCGGCGGCTTCGCGCGTGTGCACTGGAGCGTGCACGGCATGTTCACGCTGGGGCTGGTGATGATGGCGCTGTTCCTGCACATCCGCTTCGCGCCCTACCCGCGGCTGCAGCGTGCGATCGCCGCCAAGGAGTGGCCGGTGGCCGCGGCGCAGCTGAACAGCATCCGCAAGCTGGTGGCGGTCAACCTGTCGATCGGCGTCGCGGTGTTCGCGCTCGCGATCGTGGGCCGCGCACTCTGAAGCGCGTTATCGGTGCAGCGGCTCCGCCGCATGCGCCACGCAGCCATGCGCCGTGTGCTGCGGATGGGCCGCCAGCAGCGCGCGCGTGACGCCGTTGGTCCAGCCGAAGCCGTCCTGCAGCGGGTACTCGCCGCCGCCGCCACCAGCCGAGCGCTGGTGTTCCTGCTGGCGCAGCGCGTACTTCTCGACCAGCTTGCCCTCGCGCTCGTAGACGGCGGCCACCGTGGCCAGCCAGCGCTTGCCGATGCTGCCAGCCAGCCCAAGGTGGCCATGGTGCGCGAAGCCGTCGATCGCCATCCACTGCAGCGCCGCCCAGCCGTTGGGCTGGTCCCACTGCTGGTCGCTGAAGCATTCGGTGGTCGACAGGCCGCCGGGCGCGAGCAGGCGCTGCCGCACCGTCTGCGCCAGCGCGTCGGCCTGCGGGCCATCGACCAGGTCCGCGAACAGCGGCGCGACGCAGGCCGCGGTCAGGCCTTGGCGTTGCCGGCCCTGGCGCCAGTCGTGGTCGAAGAAGGCGCCCTGTTCCCCATTCCACAGCCAGCGCGTGACCGCATCGCGCCGGCGCTGCGCCTGCTGCGTAAAGGCCCGCGCGCTCTCGCTGTCGCCGGCCTGCGTGGACAGCGCGGCGATGGTGGTCTCGAGCTTGAACAAAAAGGCGTTGAGGTCGACCGGCACGATGTCGGTGGTGCGGATGCTGGCCAGCGTCGGCGCTTCGCCTTCGTCGAGCCAGCGGGTGCTGAAGTCCCAACCCGATTCGGCCGCGGCGCGCAGGTGGCGGTAGACCTCGGCCGGTTCGCGGCCGCTGGCCTGGGCGGTCGCCACGTCTTCGGCCCAGGCCTCCTCGCGCGGCGTGTCGCGCGCGTCCCAGTGGCGGTTGAGCAGCGCGCCATCGGGCAGGCGCACCACGCGCGCCTGCGCGTGGCCGGGCGCGAGGCCCTCGCCGCCACGCATCCACCAGGCATGTTCGAGGCGCAGCTGCGGCAGCTGCTCGAGCGGATCGGTCACGCCCAGCCGCGCTGCGAGCTCGACCATGCAGGCGAACAGCGGCGGCTGCGAGCGGCTCAGGTAGTAGGTGCGCGTGCCGTTGGGCACATGGCCGTGCTCGTCGATCAGGTGCGCGAAATTGCGCACCATGTCGCCGACCAGATCGTGGCGCCCGCTGGCCGCGAGCCCCAGCATCGTGAAATACGAATCCCAGTAGTAGAGCTCGCCGAAGCGCCCGCCCGGCACCACGTAGGGGTGCGGCACCTGCAGCAGCGAACCGTGGGCCGGATGCGCGTGTGGATGGCGCGTGAGCACCGGCCACAGGTCGTCGATGTGGGCCGCGATGGACTGGCCGGGCACCGAGACGTAGTCGCTGGGCTCCGGATGCTCCTCGTCGAAATGGGCGGCCACGAAGGCCCGCAGGTCGAAGCCCGGCGCGCCGCATTGCGCGCGGTAGGCCGCGAGGATGGCCGCCGGTTCGCCGCGCGGCGCGCAGTCGACGAAGGTCTTGCTGTCAGGGAACACGCGCGCCCCCTGCACCGCGGTGAAGAGCTCCGCGTAGCGGTCCGCGGGCGTCAGCGCATCGGGCGCCGGCGCCGCGGACGCGAGGCGGGCGGACGCCGTCAGAGCACCCCGCCGGCGCGCAGCGCCGCGATTTTTTCCGCATCCAGGCCGAACTCGGCCAGCACCTCGTCGGTGTGCTGGCCCAGCGCCGGCGGCGCGTAGCGCAGCACCGGCGGCGTGGCCGACAGGCGCAGCGGGCTCGCCACGCCGGTGATGCTGGTGATGCCGTCGCCCGCATCGCGCGGCAGCGTCACGGCCAGGCCGCGCGCCTTGACCTGTTCGTCGTCGAAGGCCTGCGCGATGTTGTTGATCGGGCCGCAGGGCACGGCCTTGTCTTCCAGCAGCGCGATCCAGTCGGCGGTGCTGCGCGTGCGCGTGACCGCCTGCATCTGCGGGATCAGCACCTCGCGGTGCGTGACGCGCAGCGTGTTGCTCGCGAAGCGCGGATCGGCGGCCCACTCGGCATGGCCGGCGGCTTCGCAGAAGCGCGCGAACTGGCCGTTGTTGCCGATGGCCAGCAGCATCGAGCCGTCCTGGGTCTGGAAATCCTGATAAGGCGCGAGGCTCGGGTGGCTGTTGCCCTGGCGCTGCGGCACCACGCCCGCGTTGAGGAAGGCGCTGGCCTGGTTGGCCAGGATCGCCATGCCCACGTCGAGCAGCGCCATGTCGATGTGCTGGCCTTCGCCCGTGCGATGGCGCACCTCGAGCGCGGCCAGGATGGCCGTGCTGGCGTAAACGCCGGTGAACAGGTCGGTCAGCGCCACGCCCACGCGCAGCGGGCCGCCACCGGGCACCTCGTCGGGCCGGCCGGTGATGCTCATCATGCCGCTGGTGGCCTGGATCATCAGGTCGTAGCCGGCGCGCTGCGCGTGCGGGCCGTCGTGGCCGAAGCCGGTCACGCTGCAGTAGATCAGCCGCGGGTTGGCCGCGCGCAGGCTCTCGTGGTCGAGGCCGTACTGCTTCAAGCCGCCGGTCTTGAAGTTCTCCACCACGATGTCGCTCTGCGCGGCCATCTGCTGCAGCAGGGCCTGGCCCTCGGGCGTGGCCATGTCGACCGTGACCGAGCGCTTGTTGCGGTTGCAGGCGGTGAAGTAGGTGGCCTGGTCGGTGTCGTTGCCGTCCGCGTCCTGGAGGAAGGGCGGGCCCCAGCCGCGCGTGTCGTCACCGACGCCGGGGCGTTCGATCTTCACGACCTCGGCGCCGAGGTCGGCCAGGATCTGCGTGCACCAGGGGCCCGCGAGCACGCGGGAGAGGTCGAGGACCTTGAGGCCGGCGAGCGCGCCTGCGTTTTCTTTCTTCATCGGCATGTCCTGTAAGTATCCCCTTAGTGGGATGCCGCGGAACCGGCTTTGCCGGGCCGCCGGCATCGCCCCCCTTGAGGGGGAGTCGAGCTACACGAAGTGAGCGAGGGACGGGGGTGGGCTCAGTTCGCGAAAGCGGCGATGCCGGTGATCGCGCGACCCAGGATCAGCGCATGGATGTCGTGCGTGCCTTCGTAGGTGTTCACGACTTCCAGGTTCACCAGGTGGCGCGCCACGCCGAACTCGTCGCTGATGCCGTTGCCGCCCATCATGTCGCGCGCCATGCGGGCGATGTCCAGCGACTTGCCGCAGTTGTTGCGCTTCATGATCGAGGTGATCTCGACCGCCGCGATGCCTTCGTCCTTCATGCGGCCCAGGCGCAGGCTGCCCTGCAGGCCCAGCGTGATCTCGGTCTGCATGTCGGCCAGCTTCTTTTGAATGAGCTGGTTGGCCGCGAGCGGGCGGCCGAACTGCTTGCGGTCCAGCGTGTACTGGCGGGCGCGGTGCATGCAGTCCTCGGCGGCGCCGAGTGCGCCCCAGGAGATTCCGTAGCGCGCGCTGTTGAGGCAGGTGAACGGGCCCTTCAGGCCCTGCACTTCAGGGAAGGCGTTCTCTTCGGGGCAGAACACGCCGTCCATCACGATCTCGCCGGTGATGCTGGCGCGCAGGCCGACCTTGCCGTGGATCGCGGGGGCGCTCAGGCCCTTCATGCCCTTCTCGAGCACGAAGCCGCGGATCGGGCCGACCGTGCCGGACTCGCTGACTTCCTTGGCCCAGACCACGAACACGTCGGCGATGGGCGAATTGCTGATCCACATCTTGGCGCCGCTCAGCGAATAGCCGCCCGGCACCTTCTTGGCGCGCGTGGCCATGCTGCCGGGATCGGAGCCGTGGTCGGGTTCGGTCAGGCCGAAGCAGCCGATGAACTCGCCGGTGGCGAGCTTGGGCAGGTACTTCTGCTTCTGCGCCTCGGTGCCGAATTCGAAGATCGGCACCATCACCAGCGAGCTCTGCACGCTGGCCATCGAGCGGTAGCCCGAATCGACGCGCTCGACTTCGCGCGCGATCAGGCCATAGGCCACGTAGTTGAGGCCCGGGCCGCCGTACTGTTCGGGAATCGTTGGGCCCAGCAGGCCCAGCGCGCCCATTTCGCGGAAGATGGCGGGGTCGGTCTCGCCGCTGCGGAAGCCCTCGGTCACGCGGGGCAGCAGGCGCTCCTGGCAGTAGGCATTGGCCGCGTCGCGAATCATGCGTTCTTCGTCGGTCAGCTGCTGATCGAGCAGGAGGGGATCGTCCCAGTGGAATTGCGCTTTGGCGGCCATGTGCTGTCTCCGGAAGAAGAGGGAAAAGACGGGAAATGAATGGCTCGATCCTAGCCTCGGCACCGGGTCGGCGCAAACGAGCAATACTCAGCCAGATATGCATTGCACGAATACCTTGAGTTTCTGCACGCGTCACACGCGGCGCATTTTCCTGTGCGAGGTGAGACGCAGCGGGGAGGATCTCTAGTGCGCCGAAAGATCCCGCCGCTGCAGACCCTGGTCTGCTTCGACGCCGCCGCGCGCCACGAGAGCTACACGCGGGCCGCGCAGGAGCTCGCCCTCACGCAGAGCGCGGTCTCGCGCCAGATCGGCGCGCTGGAGGCCTTCCTCGGCGTCACGCTGTTCCGCCGCACGCGCCACGGCGTGGCGCTGACGCCCGCCGGCACCGCCTACGCGCGCCAGACGGCCAAGCGGCTCGAGGCCATGGAGCGCGACACGCTCGACGCCATGGCCGACCAGGGCGCCGGTGGCGCGCTGGCGCTGGCGGCCGTGCCCACCTTCGCCACGCGCTGGCTGATCCCGCGGCTGCCGGCCTTCGCGCGCCAGCAGCCCGAGGTGGTGGTGCACATCGAGACCCGCACCCGCCCCTTCCTGTTCGCCGACGCCGAATTCGACGCCGCGCTCTATGCGGGCACGCCCGCGCAGGTGGCCAACTGGGCCGGCACGCGCGCGGTGCTGCTGCTGCGCGAGGACGTGATGCCGCTGTGCAGCCCGCGGCTGCTGCCGCAGGGCCAGCCCGTGGCGCCGGAGGCCGTCGCCAGGATGCCGCTGCTGCAGCAGAGCACCCGGCCCGAGGGCTGGCGTCAATGGTTCGACGCGCAGCAGGTCGATGCGCCCCGCGCGCGCACCGGGCCGCGCTACGAGCTGTTCTCGATGCTGGCCGCGGCCGCCACCCAGGGCCTGGGCGTGGCGCTGATGCCGACCCTGCTGGTGGAGGACGAACTCGCGCGCGGCGAGCTCGTCGTGGCCTGCGCGCAGGTGCTCTCGGGCCAGCGCAACTACTACCTGGTCACGCCCGATCGCGGCGAAGGCCGCCCGCTGCTGGGCCTGTTCTCCGACTGGCTGGTGGGCCAGGCGCAAGGCGGCTGAGCCGGCGCCGAAGGAACTTTCGCCGCCACCGCGCGCTCCGACCTGGCCCGCCACCCTCGAAGCCCCGTCACGCGCCATGTGATCCCTGCCCGTCGTCCTCCTCAAGAAGCACCGCGCCCGCACGCCCAGAGCGTCCCGGAGCGCGGCCTTTTCCTTTCTTGTCAGGCGCTTGCATGGCTGTTCTTCATGACGATGCGCACATGGCGTGGATCCCGGCCTCGGCCGATGCATCCCTCGCCCCCGGTGCCTCCTTTTTTTCGCTGCGCCACCTGGGCTTCGCCCTGCCCGACGGACGGGCGCTGTTCCACGGCCTGAACGCCGAACTGCATGCCGAACGCATCGGCCTCGTGGGCCGCAACGGCGCGGGCAAGAGCGTGCTGGCCCGGCTGCTGGTCGATCGCCTGCCTCCCGGTGCGGGCCGCGTCGTGCGCGGCGGCAGCGTGGCCTGGGTGCCGCAGGAGGTCGGCGCCACGGCGGGCACATGCGTGGCGACGGTCGCGGGCCTCGCGCCGCTGTTCGACGCGCTCGCGCGCATCGAGGCCGGCGGGCTCGATGCCGCCGACTTCGCGCTGCTCGAGGGTCGGTGGGACATCGCCGCCACCTTCGCCCAGGCGCTGGCCGAGGGTGGGCTGGCGCCGTTGCGGCCCTCGGACCCGGCCGACCGGCTCAGCGGCGGCGAGCTGACCCGCGTGGCGCTGGTCGGCGCCTTCCTGTCGGGCGCCGAGGCGCTGGTGCTCGACGAGCCGACCAACCATCTCGATGCCGGCGCGCGCGATTGGCTTCGCACGAAGCTGGCTGCATGGCCCGGCGCGGCCGTGGTCGTGAGCCACGACCGCGAACTGCTCGAAACCGTGGACGCGATCCTGGAACTCGGACCCGACGGGCTCACCCGCTACGGCGGCAACTTCACGCTGTACGCGCAGCAGCGCGCGCAGCAGGCGGCCGCCGCGGAGGCCGCGCTGCAGCACGCGCGGGCCGAGAAGAAGGCCGGCCTGCGCGCCTTGCGCGAACAGCACGATGCGCAACAGCAGCGCACGGCCCGCCAGCAGCGCGACGCGAAGACGCGCAACCTGCCGGCCCTGGTGCTGGGCCGCATGAAGGACGCAGCGCAGGCCAGCGCCGGCAAGGCGAACGCACGCCGCAGCGACGCCGCCGACCGGCTCGCGGGCGCGGTCCGGCAGGCGCTCGCGCGCACCGAGCAGGCACCGGCACTCGCGCTGATGCTGCCGGCAACCTCGGTGGCGGCCGGCAAGCGCGTGCTGACGCTGGAAGACGCGGTGCCGCCCTTCCCGCCCGGCGCCGCGCCGCTGTCGCTGGCGCTCGCCGGCCCGCTGCGCGTGGCGGTGCAGGGCCCCAACGGCTGCGGCAAGACCACGCTCCTGAAGCTGCTGGCCGGCGAGATCGCGCCCGCCGCGGGCAGCTGCCACATCGGCGTGCCGCACGCCTGGCTGGACCAGCGCGCCGACAGCCTGCTGCCGCGCCACCAGTCGGTGCTGGAACGCCTGCAGGCCTTGCACACGCCGCTGCCCGAGGGCATGCTGCGCAGCCACCTGGCCTGGCTGGGCCTCGGGGCCGCGCAGGTCGGCATGCCCTCGGGCGCGCTGAGCGGCGGCGAACGCATGAAGGCCGCGCTGGCCTGCGCGCTGTGGGCCGGCGAGCCCGCGCAGCTGTTGCTGCTGGACGAGCCTACGAACCACCTGGACCTGGCCTCGGTCGAGGCGATGGAGCAGGCGCTGGCGGGCTACCCGGGCGCGCTGGTCGTGGCCTCGCACGATGCGCGTTTTATCAAGGCGCTGGGGCCGACCCACAGCTTGCGCTTCGACGCCAAGGGCTGGGTGCTGGAGACGATCGCCTGAGCCGGCGCCAGGTTGCGGTACGGTTCGAACCATGACAACGGCTGCACCCTCCCGCTCTCCCCTCCTCGCCATCGACCGCCTGCGCTTCGCCTACCCCGGCGAGCCGCCGCTGGTGGCCGACTGGTCCGTCGCCATCGGCCCCGGCGTGACGCTGCTGCACGGCGACACCGGCAGCGGCAAGTCGACGCTGCTGCGCGTGCTCGCGGGCCAGGTGCCCGCCAGCGCCGGCACGCTGACGCTGTGCGGCGCATCGCTGCCCGGCGACGTGGCGGCCTACCGGCGCCACCTGTTCTTCATCGAGCCCGGCACCGATGCCTTCGACGCCATGAGCGGCCGCGACTGCGCGCTGTCGCTGCGCCGCGCCGACCTGCCGTTCAACGAAGCGCGCTGGGCGGCGCTGGTCGAAGGCTTCTCGCTCGCGCCCCACATCGACAAGGCCATGTACATGCTTTCCACGGGCTCCAAGCGCAAGGTCTGGCTCGCGGCGGCCCTGGCCTCGAAGCACCCGCTCACGCTGCTCGACGAGCCGACCGGCGGGCTCGATGCGGCCTCGATGCGCTGCCTGTGGCGCACCCTCGCCGAGATCGCGGCCGAGGGCGACCGCGCCGTCATCGTCGCGAGCGGCGAGCGCATCGGCGAGGTGCCGCTGGCCGCCACGCTCGCGCTGCCCTTCGCCTGACGCGGCCACAATGCGTGCCAAAGGCGGGGCCGGCAACGGCCACCGCCGCCCCAGCCACACCAGATGGCGAACCAGAGACAAGCCGCATGACCACGACCGCCGCCGCCGCCCCGCCCCACCTGCCCGATTCGCGCTACGCCCTCTGGCGCCTGCTGGTCACGCTGCTGATCATGACCGTGGGCAGCAGCGGCATGTACGTGGTCTCGGTCGTGATCCCCGCGGTGCAGGCCGACTTCGGCATCGACCGCGCGCAGGCCTCGCTGCCCTACACGCTGCTGATGATCGGCTTCGGCGTGGGCGGCATGCTGATGGGCAAGGTGGCCGACCGCTTCGGCGTGATGTGGCCCCTGCTGGGCGGCGCGGTCGCGCTGGGCCTGGGCTACGTGGCCTGCGGCCTGGCGCCGAACATCGTGGCCTTCATCGCGGCGCAGGCGGTGCTGGTCGGGCTGCTCGGCAGTTCCGCCGCCTTCGCGCCGCTGGTGGCCGACACCTCGCTGTGGTTCGTGAAACGGCGCGGCATCGCGGTGGCGGTGTGCGCGAGCGGCAACTACATCGCCGGTGCCGTCTGGCCGCCGATCGCGCAGCACTTCGTCGAGACCGTGGGCTGGCGCCAGACCTACCTGGGCATGGGCCTGTTCTGCGGCCTCGCGATGGCCGGCCTGGCGCTGCTGATGCACGCGCGGCCACCGGCCCTCTCGATGGCGATGCCGAGCGCCGTCGCCGGCCGGCCGGTGCCCGGCATGCGCCCCTTCGGCCTGAGCCTGGGCACCGCCCAGGGCCTGCTGTGCGTGGCCGGCGTGGCCTGCTGCGTCGCGATGGCGATGCCGCAGGTGCACATCGTGGCCTACTGCACCGACCTGGGCTTCGGCGCGGCGCGCGGCGCCCAGATGCTGTCGCTGATGCTGGCCTGCGGCATCGCGAGCCGGCTGATCTCGGGCGCGATCTGCGACCGCATCGGCGGCCTGCGCACGCTGCTGCTGGGCTCGGGCCTGCAATGCGTGGCGCTGCTGCTGTTCCTGCCCTTCGACGGGCTGGTGCCGCTGTTCGTGGTGTCGGCGATGTTCGGCCTGTTCCAGGGCGGCATCGTGCCCTCGTACGCGATCATCGTGCGCGAGCACTTCCCGCCCGCCGAGGCCGGCGCGCGCGTCGGCACGGTGCTGATGTGCACGCTGCTGGGCATGGCGCTGGGCGGCTGGATGTCGGGCAAGGTGTTCGACCTCACCGGCAGCTATCACGCGGCCTTCCTCAACGGCATCGCGTGGAACCTGCTCAACATGTCGATCGCGGCCACGCTGCTGTGGCGCGTCTCGCGGGGCGCGACCGGGCGCGCCGCCGCGCTCAGTAGCTGATCTTCGCGGCCGGCACGGCACCCCCGGCGCCGAAGCGCGTGGCGATGGCCTCGGCGCCGCGCGCGAGGATCTGCAGGTCCATCGCGACCGCCACGAACAGCGCGCCGAGGTCCAGGCACTCGCGCGCCCGCACCTCGTCCACCAGCAGGATGCCCGGCGCCTTGCCGCAGGCGCGGATGCGGGCGATGGCGCCGTCGATGGCCGCGCGCACTTCCGGATGGCCGGCATTGCCCGGATGGCCCATGCTGGCCGACAGGTCGGCCGGGCCGATGAACACGCCGTCGACCCCGTCGACGCTGGCGATCTCCTCGAGCCGGTCGAGCGCCTCGCGGGTCTCGACCTGCACCAGCAGGCACAGCTCCTCGTGCGCGTGCTGCGCATAGCCCTGCGTGCGGCCGTAGTTGGAGGCCCGCATCGAGCCGCCCATGCCGCGGATGCCTGCGGGCGCATAGCGCATGGCGCGCACCGCGGCGCGCGCCTCGTCGGCGTTCTGCACGAAGGGCAGCAGCAAGGTCTGGGCACCGATGTCGAGGTAGCGCTTGATCAGCACCGGATCGTTCCAGGCCGGGCGCACCACGGCCGACGACGCTCGCTCACCGGCGGGCACCGCCGAGGCCGCGCCCTGCAGCTGCTGAAGCATGCGCGGCACGTCGGTGGGCGCGTGCTCGGTGTCGAACAGCAGCCAGTCGTAGCCGGCACCGGCGACGATCTCCGCGATGTAGGGGTCGGGCAGGCTGCACCACAGCCCGATCTGCGCCCGGCCCTCGGCCAGCGCGCGCTTGAAATGGTTGACGGGGAGTTGCGACATCCGGCCACCATAGCCGATCGCCTCGTGCACCGCCGCCGAAGTCCGGCGGGACGCGATGCCATTGCGGGCGGCACCGCTCGGCGTCACGGCGCCGGGCGAGAATCGACGCACCGCCTTCTCACCGACACAACAAGCAAGAGAGAGAAACGTCCATGCTGCAGAACCTCACCCCCTTCCTGGTCCACTGGGCCATCACCGGCCTGTCGCTGTGGATCGCCAGCTTCCTGTTCCGGGGCCTCAAGTTCGACAGCACCGGGGCACTGGTGGTGTCGGCCCTGCTGCTGGGCTTCGCCAATGCGGTGGTCAAGCCGCTGCTGATCGTGCTCACGCTGCCGCTGACCCTGCTGACCTTCGGCCTGTTCCTGCTGGTGATCAACGCGCTGATGATCCTGCTGGTGTCGGCCCTGGTGCGCGGCTTCAAGGTCTCGGGCTTCTGGACCGCCTTCTTCGCCAGCATCTTCATCTCGCTGCTGAGCATCGCCATCGGTTCGATGGTCGGCGGCAGCGACCCGGCGACGAACATCCAGATGCCCAGCAGCGGCACCTGGCTGTAGCCCGCCTCAGGCCGTCGCGCAGGCGGCCGAGCCGCACCCGGTCAGCGGCTGGGCCGGCAGCCCCTGCGGCATGCGCACCTGCTGCGTGGCCGCATCGAAGCCCACGCTGCGCAGGTGCAGCGCCAGCGCGGCGTCCATGGTCTGGGCGTGCTGCACGAACCACACGGCGAGTTCCCGCGCCATCCGGCGGATGGCCTCGGTCTCATTCTTCAGGCCCTGCACCAGGCCCTCGCGCATCACCTCCAGCACCACGCGATGCTGCACCGTGTGGCAGTTGGCCGAGGAGAAGCCGGTGCTGCGCATCCAGGCGTCCTCGGTGCCGAAATGCTCGACCGTGTGATCGATCAACGCGCGCCAGGCCGGCACCAGTTGCGCGTCGTCGGCGCCCTCGACCTGCGCCAGCAGTTCGACGAATTCCTGGTGCGTCTGGTCCATCGGGGGCAGGTCCAGCGACAGCGACTCGGACCATTGCAATGCAGCCATGCGGCTCTCCTTGTGCGGAAAACCTCAGGCTATCGGTACGCGCCTCGAGGCGGTTTGACCTGGCGCAACAGTGATGCGCAGGGTCCGACGTCAGCGGGGCAGCAGATCGCCCGCCTGGATCGGCAGGCTGCGCACGCGCCGGCCGATGGCATGGAACACGGCGTTCGCGACGGCGGCGGCGACGCCCGGAACACCGATCTCGCCGAGGCCGCGCACGCCGAGCGCGTTGAACTGCTCGTCCGGCGCGCCGACGAACAGCACCTCGATGTCCGGCACGTCGGCATTCACCGGCAGGTGGTAGTCGGCGAGGTTGTCGTTCACGATGCGCGCGGTGCCCGGGTCGAACTGTGTCTTTTCCATCAAGGCCATGCCGATGCCGAAGACGATGCCGCCCTTGATCTGGCTGGCCGCCAGCGACGGGTTCACGATGCGGCCGCAATCGAAGGCGCTGACCACCCGCGTGACGCGCAAGCGTGCCAGGTCCTCGTCCACCCGGACCTCGACGAAATGCGCACCGAAGGAGTGGAAGCTCAACGCCGTCGTCGCGGGCTTGCCCGCCGAGGTGGCCGTCGCCTGCAGCGAGGCCACCGCGGCTTCGGTCATCCGATGCGCCAGAGGCCCCGTGCGCGGCCTTGCACCGAGCGCCGCTTCGGCGGCCTCGATCTTTTCGCGCAGCTGGGTGCAGGCCGCCTGCGCCGCGGGCAACACGCTGGCCGTCGACTTGGAGCGCCCGGCCGTGGGTGCCGCCGGCAGGCCGGAGTCGCCCAGGCGCACCTCGACCGCGGCCACGGACAGGCCCAGCTCCGACGCCACGAGCTGCGCCAGGATCGTGGACATGCCGGTGCCGATGTCGGTGGCGGCCGTCTCCACCAGCGCGTCTCCGGTGGCGTTCAGCGTCACGCGGACGCTGGCCGGCAGGGCCGGCGCGGGATAGGCGGTGGTGGCCATGCCGCAGCCCACCCATTCGAAACCCTCGCGCCGCGCGCGGGGTTCGGCCGCGCGCTGCGACCAACCGAAGCGGCGTGCGCCTTCCGCGTAGCACTGCGCGAGGTGAATGGACGACCAGGGACGGTCGTGCAAGGCGTCGCGGTGCGGGAAGTTCTGCAGCCTGAAGGCCAGCGGATCGATGCCCATTCCGCAGGCCAGTTCGTCCACTGCGGATTCCAGCGCGAAGGAGCCTGGCGTCTCGCCCGGTCCGCGGAAGGGCGTGGGCGTCGGGATCGCACGCCGCGCCACGTGGTGCGCGACCTGCAGGTGCGCCGAGGGATAGAGCACCAGCGTGTTGAGGCCGCAGGGCTCGAAGAAGCCGCCCTGCAGGGACGTTGGCGTCCAGCTCTCGTGGCGCACGGACACGAAGCGCCCGGCGCCGTCTGTGGCCAAGGCCACGTCCTGGCTGGTCTCGCCGCGGTGGCCGGTGGCCACCGACATGTCGGCGCGCGACAGCTGCAGCCGCACGGGCCGCGACAGCGCCCGGGCCAGGTGCGCCGCCAGGGCCTGGTGCGGCCACATCTGGTTCTTGCTGCCGAAGCCCCCGCCGACGAAGCGCGAATGCACGCTCACCTGCGCCGCCGCGATGCCCAGCGAGGCCGCGATGTAGTCGCGTGCCGCGCCCACGCCCTGCGTCGAGTCGTGCACCGTCATGCGTTCGCCGTCCCAGGCCGCCAGCGTGGCGGTCGGCTCCATCGGTTGGTGGTGCTGCGTGGGCGTCTCGTAGGTGGCTTCGAGTCGATGCGCGACCGTCGAGGCATCCGGTGCGGTGCCCACGGCGACCTGCATCTCTTCGCCGAAGAAGAAGCCCGGCCGCAGCAGCGCTTCTCCAGGACGCCGCAAGGCCAGGGTGGCGGGCTCGGCTTCGTATCCGACGTCGATCAGGCGCGCGGCCAGCCGCGCATCCTCGAGCGATTCGGCGACCACCACCGCCACCCATTGGCCGGCGAAGCGGATATCGGGCGCGCACAGCGGTCGCCAGGCCTCGGCGCGGCGATCGGCCCCATCGGCGAGCGCACCAAGGCCGAGTTCCTCCGCGCTGAGCCGCATGATCTCGGGCGAGCGGCGCCAGCCCAGCGCCGCTTGGGCGTTCAGGTGCGAATAGACCGCCACTACGCCGGGCAAGGCCAGCGCGGCGTGGGCGTCGAGCCGCGCGATGCGGCCCGCGGCCACGGTCGCGCGCACGCCCACGGCATGCAGCAAGCCGGGCGCTTGCTCGTCGGCCGCGTACCGCGCGGCGCCGGTCACCTTGGCGATGCCGTCGGTGCGCGGCAGCGCGCGGCCGACGTGCGAGGCGGTGCCGCCTGCATCCGGCGCGCTCATTGCAAGCCTCCGAGGACCCGACAGACCGCGGCACGCGCCATAGCCAGCTTGTAGCGGTTCTGCTCGGTGGCGACCGCGGTGTCCAGCAGCGCATCGCAGAAGGCGTCGAGCGCGGCGTCGGTCAGGGGCTGGCCGTGCAGCAGGGCTTCGGCGGAGCGCATGCGCCAGGGCACCGTGCCCACGCCGCCCAGCGCGACCGCGACCTCCGCCACCTGGCCGCCGTGCATGCGCAGCGAGGCCGCCACCGAGACGGTGGCGAACTCGTAGGACGCACGGCCGCGCAGCTTCAGGTAGTCGCTGCGCGGCGCCGCCCCCGTCACGGGCAACGACAGATGCGTGATCAATTCGTCCTCGGCCAGCGCATGCTCGATCTGCGGCGTCGCACCCGGCAGCACATAGAACGCATCGAAGGGAATGCGGCGCACGCCCCGGAGGCTGCGCACATGCACCTGCGCGTCGGCGGCGAGCAGCGCCACCGCGAGGTCCGAGGGATGGACGGCATGGCATGCGGCGCTCGTACCGAGCACCGCGTGGCCGGGATGCAACCCGTCGATGGCCGAGCAGCCCGCACCGGGACTGCGCTTGTTGCAACGCCAGTCGGTGCCGCGGAAATACACGCAGCGCGTGCGCTGCAGCAGGTTGCCGCCAATGGTCGCCACGTTGCGGATCTGGCCCGAGGCCCCCGACAGGATGGCTTTGGACACCAGCCCGGCGTGCGCCTGCACCAGCGCATGCTGCGCGACGTCGGTGTTCGTGGCGAGCGCGCCGATGCGCAGCCATCCGTCTTCCACGGCAATGCCGTCGAGCGCCAGCGCGCTGATGTCCAGCACCGTGGCCGGCGTCTCGACGCCCAGCTTCATGAGGTCCACCAGCGTGGTGCCACCGGCCAGGAGCCGCAGCCCGGGCCGGCCCAACTGCGCCAGCACCTCTTCGACACCGCCGGCACGCCGGTACTCAAAGGGCGCCATGGGAACGGACCTCCTCGATCGCCGACACGATGTTCGGATAGGCGCCGCAGCGGCAGAGGTTGCCGCTCATGAGTTCGCGGATCGCGCAGCGGCTGGTGGCGCAGGGATCGGCCGCCACTTCGACCGCCGACATGATCTGGCCCGGGGTGCAGAAGCCGCACTGGAACGCATCGTGGCGCACGAAGGCAGCCTGCACCGGGTGCAGGGTCTCGGCGCTGCCCAGGCCCTCCACGGTGGTCACGCTGCGTCCCTCGACGGCCACGGCCAGGCGCAGGCAGGACAGCGTGCGCCGTCCGTCGACCATGACCGTGCAGGCACCGCACTGGCCGTGGTCGCAGCCCTTCTTCGCGCCCGTCAGGCCCAGCTGCTCGCGCAGGAAATCGAGCAGCGTGGTGCGCGTGTCCACTTCGGTCGACGTCGCGCACCCGTTGACGTCGAGGGCAAGCCGGGCCTTCATCGCATCAGTCGATCAACAGGCCGGCCTGGCGCAGCCGGCCCTTCATGGTGTCGAAGCCGCCTTCGTACTCCCAGTTCTGCACGGTGTCGTGCGGGCACTGGATGAAGATGTGGTCCTCGGTGATCGACAGGATGCGCTCGACCTTGATCACCTTCTCGACGAAGTGCTCGTTGGGCATGGTCGCGGTGACCAGCTTGCCGGCCTGGTCGTAGCCATGGAAGACCTTGGCGGGTCGGATGCGTGCGGAGATGTAGTGCATGGATAGCCTCTGGGGTTGTGAACGAGCCGAAGCGGCTCAGGGAACGTGGTGCAGCCAGCAGGCCACGCGGTGGCCGCCGCCGGCTTCCGGCGCGGCCTCCTGCAGCGGCGGCGCGGCTTCGCGGCAGCGCGGCATGACCTGCGGGCAGCGCGTATGGAAGCGGCAGCCCGACGGCGGGTTCAGCGGACTGGGCAGGTCGCCCTTCATCGACACGCGCGGCCGCCGCGGCACGCTGGGCGGCAGGGGCTCGGCGATGGCGGAGAACAGGGCCTGCGTGTAGGGATGCAGCGGCTGGTTCCACAGCGCGCGCTTGGGCGCGATCTCCACGATCTCGCCGAGGTACATGACCGCGATGCGATCGGCCAGGTAGCCGATCACCGACAGGTCGTGCGAGATGAAGAGGTAGGCCGAGCCGCTCTCGGACTGCAGCCGGCGCAGCAGGTTGATGATCTGCGCCTGAATCGACACGTCGAGTGCCGACACCGGTTCGTCGCAGACCACCAGGCTGGGCTCCAGCGCGATGGCGCGGGCGATGGAGATGCGCTGGCGCTGTCCGCCCGACAGCTCGTGCGGATGGCGGTCGGCATGGTCCGGATGCAGGCCGACCCGCGCCACCAGCTCGTCGACGCGCTGCGCCTGTTCGCGCCGCGTGCCGACGTCGTGCACGGTGAAGGGTTCGGTCAGGATCTGGCGGATCGTGCGGCGCGGGTTGAGCGAGGCATAGGGATCCTGGAACACCATCTGCATCTGCCGCCGCACGGGGCGCAGTTCACGCCGCGACAGCCGGCTGATGTCCTGTCCCTTGAAGCTGATGCGGCCCTCGTCCGGGTCGTGCAGGCGCACGATGGTGCGGCCCAGGGTGGACTTCCCGCAGCCCGATTCGCCGACCAGCCCCAGTGTTTCGCCGGCATGGACCTGGAGGTCCACACCGTCCACGGCACGCACCGTGCCGCTGTGGGTCGCGTGGTACTTGACCAGGCTCTTGACGTCAAGCAATGGCTGCAGCATGCGCGGTCCCCGAGGAAGTGATGTCTGTCGCGTCGGCCTTGAAGCAGGCGACGGCGCGGAAGGCCGAGGTCTGGAGCGGCGGCGTCGTTGCGGTGCACGACGCATCGGCGCGATCGCAGCGTTGGGCGAAGGCGCACCCGGCACCGAGCCGGTCCAGCGGCGGCACGGCGCCACGGATCTCGGTCAGCGGCGCGAACGCGCCGTCGACCGACATGTCGGGGCGCGGCACGCTGGCCAGCAGCGCCCGGCTGTAGGGATGGGCGGGCGCCGAGAAGAAGGTCTCGGCATCGGCCTCCTCCACCTTGCGCCCGGCATACATGACCATCACGCGCTGCGACCACTCGGCGACCACGCCCAGGTCGTGGGTGATCAGGATCACGCCCATGCCGAGCTCGCGCTTGAGCCGGTCGATGAGCTCCAGCACCTGGGCCTGGATCGTCACGTCGAGTGCGGTGGTGGGCTCGTCGGCGATCAGCACCTGGGGCCGGCAGGCCAGCGCGATGGCGATCACGATGCGCTGCCGCATGCCGCCCGACAGGTGGTGCGGGTACTGGTGGAAGCGGGCCTCCGGCTCGGGGATGCCGACCAGGTCCATCAGGTCGATCACGCGCCGGTGCGCCTCTTCCGGCGTGCAGCGCTCGTGCTCGACCACGCTCTCGAGGATCTGGCGACCCACGGTCATCAGTGGGTTCAGGCTGGTCATCGGCTCCTGGAACACCATCGAGATGTCCTTGCCGCGCACGGCGCGCATCTGCGGCTCGCCCAGCGCCAGAAGGTCGCGCCCGCGCAGCAGCACCTGGCCGCCGCCGTTGCGCGCGATGCGCTTGGGCAGCAGCCGCATGATCGAATACGCCAGCATGCTCTTGCCGCAGCCCGACTCGCCCACCACGGCCAGCGTCTCGCCGGCCCGCACCTGCAGGTCGACCTCGTTGACGACGGGAAACCAGCGCTTGGAACGCGAGAGGAATTCGGTGCGCAGGCCGCGCACCTGGAGGACCGGTTCGGCCGTGCTCATGACTTGTGCCTCGGGTTCAGTGCTTCGTTCAGGGCATCGCCGATCAGGTTGATCGACAGCACCGTCAGCAGCACGGCGATGCCTGGGATGGTGACCATCCACCAGGCGGTGCGGATCGCCGCCCGGCCGGCGCCGATCATGAAACCCCAGGTCATGATGTTGGGGTCGCCCAGGCCGAGGAAGGACAGGCCGGACTCGAACAGGATCGCGGTGGCCACCATCAGCGAGCCCGCCACGGTGATGGTCGACAGCACGTTGGGCAGGATCTGCACCAGCATGATCCGCATGTCGCTCATGCCCAGCGCCAGGCAGGCCGAGGTGAACTCGCGGTTCTTCACGCTGATCACCTCGGCGCGCACCAGGCGCGCCAGCGGGGCCCACGAGACGATGGCGATGGCACCGATGACGTTGGGCAGCGTCGAGCCCAGCACCGCCACGATCACGATCGCGCCGATGAAGGTCGGAATGGTCTGGAAGAACTCGGTCACGCGCATCACCGCGGTGTCGATGCGCCCGCCGTAGTAGCCGGCGATGCCGCCCACCACGGTGCCGAGCACGACGATGACGAAGGCCGCCACCAGTCCGACGATCAGCGAGATGCGCGCGCCATAGGCGATGCCGGCGGCGATGTCGCGTCCCAGCATGTCGGTGCCGAGCCAGAACTCGCCGAAGGGTTCGCTGAACGGCGCCCCCAGCATCTCGTAGGGACCTTCTGGGAACAGCCAGGGCGCCGTGAACGCGAGGCCGGCGACGCAGAGCAGCAGGAACAGGCCGATCGCGCCCTGCGGCGTGCGCAGCGTGCGCACCAGCAGGCCGGACGCCTTGAAGGGGACATCAGGACTTGACATGGCGTTGGCGGCGAAGTTCGATGCGCGGGTCGACGATGGTGTAGACCACGTCGACGATGGCGTTGGTGATGACCACCAGGATGGAGCTCAGGAAGAAGATGCCCAGCAGCAGGTTCAGGTCGCGCGAGAACAGCGCCTCGAAGGCGAGCAGGCCCAGGCCCGGCCAGCCGAAGACCGACTCCACGATCACCGAACCACCCAGCATGCTGGAGACCTGCACGCCGGCCATGGTCAGCACCGGCAGGATGGCGTTGCGCAGCGCGTGGCGGTAGACGATCTTCCCGTTCGCCAGCCCCTTGGCGCGCGCGGTGTTGATGAAGTCCATGCGCAGCGTCTCGAGCATCGACGAGCGCATGAGCCGCGTGTACAGCGCCATGTAGAAGAAGGACAGCGTCAGGGCCGGCAGCACCAGGTGATGGGCCACGTCCAGCACATGGCGCAGGCCGGTGTCGGCCGCGCCCACCACCGAGATGCCGCTGGTGGGAAACCACGGCAGGTGGATCGAGAAGGCGATGATCAGCATCAGCCCGACCCAGAACAGCGGCGTGGCATAGGTGACGATGGCGAAGGTCACGATCAGGTTGGCGGTCCAGGTGCGGTCGCGCACCGCGGCGATCGCGCCCAGCAGGATGCCGACGCCGACCGAGATGAGCATCGAGGCGGCCATCAGCAACGCGGTGGCGCCCAGGCGGTCGAAGATCAGTTCGGCCACTCCGCGCGCATGGCGGAAGGAGTAGCCCATGTCGAACACCAGGATGTTTTTCATGTACTGCAGGAACTGCACGTACAGCGGCTGGTCCAGGCCGAACTGGGCCCGGATCTGCGCCATGTATTCCGGGCTCGCCGCGCCCGACTCCCCGGCCATCACCTGCGCGGCGTCGCCTGGCGCCAGCCGGATCAGGAAGAAGTTGACGACCACGATGGCCAAGATGATCGGCAGCCCATGGATCAATCGACCCAGGACGTACCTTGCCCGCGATGCCCACATGGCACTCTCCTGTTGATGACGCGCTGAAGGCCGGGGCGCAGGGCCCCGGTGGTGCGAAGGCCGTGGCTTAGCGGCTGACCCAGGTGTCGTAGAGGCCGCCGCGCAGGCCCAGCGGCGAGGTGATCAGGTCGTTGACGCGTTTGTTCTGCACCGCGACCAGGTCCATCTCCATCAGCCAGATGATCGGGCTGTCGTCGACCAGCAGGCGCTGCAGTTCATGGAACAGCTGGTTGCGCTTGGCGCGGTCGGTCTCGGTCTGCGCCGCCACCCAGCGCTGGTCGACTTCGGGGTTGCTGTACTGCGAGACGTTGCCGAACGGGACCTTCGGATTGATCATCTTCGACCAGGTCTGGCGCTGCACGCCCAGCGTCGGGTCGGCCATGCCGATGGACCAGGTGGAGGTCATGTTGAAGTCGTACTCGTTGTGCACCTGGCGGACGAAGGTGGGGTAGTCGCGGCTGCGCAATTCGACGTCGATGCCCACCCGTGCCAGGGCCTGCTTGATGTACTCGCCCATGCGGCGGTAGTCCTCGCCGAAGGGCGAGACGTCGTGCACGATCTTGGTCCGCATGCCGTTGGCGCCGCGCTTGAGGCCGGCCTCGTCGAGCAGGCGGTTGGCGATCTCGAGCCGGTCCTTGACGTCGAACTTGGTGACGCCTTCGTCGGTGAACGCGCCCGAGGCCTTGACGAAGGACGAGATCGGTCCGACCGCCGGCTTGCCGAAGCCGTACCAGACGTTCTTGACCACGAAGTTGCGATCGATCGCATAGGCGATGGCCTGGCGCACCCGCTTGTCGTCGAGTGGCGGCCGCTTCACGTTGAGCTCGAGCATCATGACCGGCGCGATGGCTTCGTAGCCGCCCTTGGCGATCGTGATGTTGGGCAGCTTCTCGAGGCGCCGCATCTCCACCGGATTGATGGTGCCGAAGGTCGCCACGTCGATCTCGCCGCGCTCCACCGCGGCCGCGCGGGTCGCGCCGTCGGCGATGAAGCGGAAGATCAGCCGGTCCAGGTAGGGCCGACCCGGACGCCAGTAGTTCTCGTTGCGCGCCAGTTCGATGAAGTTGCCCTTCTCCCAGCGCACGAACTTGAAGGGCCCGGTGCCGACGGGCTGGTTGACCGCCGGGTTGTTGCGGAAGTCGGTGCCCTCGTAGAGGTGCTTCGGAACGATCGGCGCCTCGAGGCTGGACAGGCCCATCATCAACGGCGGGTAGGGATAGGCCAGGTTGAGCACGGCGGTCCTCGCGTCCGGCGTGTCGATCGAGGTCACGGGCCCGAGGTTGCCCTGGCCGCGCGGGTGGTAGTCCTTGACGACCTTGAGCAGCGAGAACTGCACGTCGGCGCTGCTGAAGGGCTTGCCGTCGTGCCACTTCACGCCCTCGCGCAGCTTGAAGGTGATCTTCTTGCCGTCGGGACTCACCGTCCACGACTCCGCCAGCGAGGGCTTGGGCTGCAGGTTCATGTCGTACTCGAGCAGGCCATCGAAGATCTTGGTGGCCAGCTCCGCGGTGGTGGGCGCCGAGCTCAGCGCGTTGGTGATCAGCGCCGGCTCGGGCGAGGTGGTGATCACCACCGTGCCGCCCGACTGCGGCGCGGCGGCGGCCATCGACGCGGCGAACATGACCGACATTGCACAGGCAAGCTGGCGAAGACGCTTGAATGACTTCATTCGGGTACTCCTGATGTGACGAATGCGTTGCACCGTGTTCGTTGCAACTTCTGGGCCAATTTCATCCACAGTGAAAAAATGAACCGTTCCGACGTGGATTGCGAGGAGAACGGCATCGGATCGACTTCCTCATTCAGCCGTTCACAGGACACCTGCTCTCCCGCTCGAACCAATCTGGCGCCGATACGCCCCAGAAAGATGCAAGTACGAACGGAAATTTATCGTGTGAATGAAATTTGACCTATCCGCATCTTCACCAACGACACAGAAATTCACTGGTGGTATAAGGCTTGGCCGAGCGGTCGAAGGGTCGCTCGTCGCACCAACCAAGAGGAAGCACATGGCCGTCGAAGAAGACCTGGACGCCGAGACCCTGCGGGGCCTGGGCGATCGCCTGCGCAAGCTGCGCGCCGAGAGGCACATGACCCTGGCGGCGCTGTCGGAGCGCAGCCAGATCTCTGTGGGCATGTTGAGCCATATTGAACGCGGCAAGAGTTCGCCCTCGTTGAAGACGCTGGACCGGCTGCGCATCGCCCTGGGCGTGCCGCTGGCCAGCTTCTTCGACACCGACGCCGGCCAGAGCCAGGAACGCAGCGTGGTGACGCGTGTGCACCAGCGCTCCGCGCTGCTGTTCAGCGACTCGGGATTGACCAAGGAACTGCTGTCCCCGGCCGGCCACCGCGAACTCGAGATGCTGATCCTGAGCATCGAACCCGGCGGCAGTTCGGGCCCGGACCCGTGGCGCCGCGTGGGTGAGAAATGCGGCATGGTGCTGCAGGGCCGCTTCGAACTGCAGGTGGGCGAGCAGCGCTACATCCTGGACGAGGGCGATGCCTTCCAGTTCGACAGCGCGCAACCCCATCGCTTCACCAACCTGGCCACGGGCACCACGCGCGTGATGTGGATCATCAAGTCGGAAGAGGCGGGCTGACCCCGCCGCGCGTGACTAGGCCGAGGCCGCGGCTTCGGCCCGCTTCGCCGCCAGCGCCACATACCAATCCAGGCTGCCCGGGTTGGCCATCGCTTCGCGGTTGACCACCTTCTCGATCGGCTGCCCGAGCAGCAGCTTCTTGATCGGCAGCTCCTGCTTCTTGCCCGAGAGCGTGCGTGGGATCTCGGCCACCTGGAAGATGTCGTTGGGCAGGAAGCGCGGCGACAGCGAGGTCTTGATCGCGTCGTTGATCCTGGCGCGCATCGCGTCGTCGAGCGCGACGCCCGGGCGCAGCACCACGAACAGCGGCATGTAGCTGTCGCGGCCCAGGTACTCGAGGTCGACCACCATCGAGTCCAGCACCTCGGGCAGGCCCTCGACCGCGCTGTAGATCTCGCTGGTGCCCATGCGCAGGCCCTGGCGGTTGATGGTGGCGTCGCTGCGGCCGTAGATGATGCAGCCGCCGTCCTCGCCCACCTTGAGCCAGTCGCCGTGGCGCCAGACGCCGGGGTAGGTGTCGAAGTAGCTCGAGAGGTAGCGCGGCCCCGGCTCGACGCCGGGCCGCCCCAAGTCGGAGCCGGACCCCCTCGGGGGGTGGGCGGCTTCGCCGCCCGGGGGCTGCACGATCGGCTCGTCGCCCCAGAAGTACAGCGGCATCGAGGGGATGGGCTGCACGCAGACCAGCTCGCCGACCTCGCCGATCACCGGCTGGCCCTTTTCGTTCCAGGCCTCGACCGCGTGGCCGATCTGGCGGCACTGCATCTGGCCCGGCACTTCAGGCAGCTCGCGGTTGCCGCCGACGAAGGCGCCGCAGAAATCCGTGCCGCCCGAGATGTTGCACCACCAGATGTCCTTCGAACCCGCGGCGCGGAACTGCGCGCTGCCCCAACGCTGCACTTCCTCCGACAGCGGCGAGCCGGTGCTGCCCAGCACGCGCACACGCGACAGGTCGCCACAGGCCGAGGCCTCGACGCCGGCCTTCATGCAATGCGTGAAGTAGGCCGCGCCAGCGCCGAAGAAGGTCACGCGGTGCTTGGCGACGAAGCGCCAGAGCACGCTCCAGTCGGGCTTCTCCTTGCTGCCGGCCGGGTTGCCGTCGTAGAGCACGATGGTGGTGCCCGCGGCCAGGCCCGCGAGCTGGCAGTTCCACATGACCCAGCCGGTGGAGCTGTACCAGTGGAAGCGCTCGCCGAAGTTGTTGGCGCCGTAGCTGGCGCCGAAGTCGTTGTGCAGCCCGCAGGCGTACATGGTCATGATGATGCCGCCTTGCCCATGCACGATGGGCTTGGGCAGGCCGGTGGTGCCGCTCGAGTAGACGATCCAGATCGGATGGTCGAAGGGCAGCCACTCGGGCTCGAAGGCCGCGACCTCGGCGTCGTCGCGCGCGATGGCTTCGGTCCAGTCGGCGTCGGCCTCGATCTGCGTCGCTGCAAAAGGCGTGCGCAGCAGCAGCAGCTTGCGCACGCTGGGCAGCTGGCCGCGCAGTTCCTGCACCACCGCGCTGCGATCCAGCGCCTTGCCGCCGTAGTGCACGCCGTCGGCCGCGATCAGCAACGTGGGCTCGATCTGGCGGAGGCGGTCGACCACCGCGGCCGTGCCCATGTCGGGCGCGCACACGCTCCACACGGCGCCGATGCTGGTGCAGGCCAGGAAGGCGACCATGGTCTCGGGGATGTTGGGCAGGTAGGCCGCGACGCGGTCGCCGCGCCGCACGCCCAGCGCGCGCAAGCTGAGCGCCGCCGACGCGACCTGGCGCCGCAGCTCGGGCCAGCTCATCTCGCGCACCTGGCCGCGCTCGTCGTCGCTCACGATCGCCGGCATGCCCGCGGCGTGGGCCGCGTCGACATGGCGCAGCACTTCGCGCGCGTAGTTGACCTGTGCGCCGGGGAACCACACGGCGCCGGGCATGCGGTGCTCGGCCAGCACCGCGCTGTAGGGCGTGGGCGAGTGCATGCCGGCGTAGTCCCAGATGCTCTGCCAGAAGGCGTCGAGCTCGGTGGTCGACCAGCGCCACAGCGTGTCGTAGTCGTCGAAGCGCAGGCCGCGATGGTCACGCAGCCAGTCCTGGTAGAGACGGAGTTGGGGAACGTTCGGTGGTGCTGGATTCATGAGGATTCGAAGCTTACGGCGCGCACCGCCGCCGCGCCCCACGGGAATGCCCGATGGCGCCGCGCGACTGTCCCGCGCGCGACGCGTCGCACTCGCTTCAGGGCGCGCGCGGTCCCCGGGTTGCCGGCTTCTTCTTGTCGCCGCCGAACAGCCGCTCGACCTGCTGGCCGATGCGCGCGCCGATGGCCGTGCCCACGCCCGGCAGCACGGCGGTGCCGACGGCCGCGCCGGTGAGCGCGCCGCCGGTCAGCGAGAGTTCGGGATCGTCGAGCGTGCCGCCGAGCTTGAGCGGCACGCCGACCACGCCGTCGACGATGTCGACCGCCACCTCGCCATCGAGCTTGCGCAGGAAGATGCGCGCGCTGCCGGTGGCCGTGAGCACGCCGGAGCGTGCCTTCAGGTCGCTGTACTGCAGCCGCGTGCCGTCGCCCGTGGCCTGGGTGTCGAGGGTGCCGGTGAGCGAGTCGAGCGGCGTGCGCCCGCCCCGGCTGGTGCCCGCGCTGCGGATCGCCTTGGCCAGGTCGAAGCGGGTCAGCGTGGCCGGCTGCACCGTGAAGCGGGTGCGCGTGTGGGCGCTGCGCCAGAGCGCGCCCGCGTCCGCACCGGTGGCGCGCAACTCGGTGCGCCCGTTGACCTTGCCGGCCACGGGCGTGGAACGCCCGAAGCTTTTCATGAGCTGCTCGATGTCGACGTTGCGCGGCTCGAGTTGGCCGGTCAGCAGCAGGCTGCCGTCCTGGGCCGTCTCGAGCGCGGTCTGGCCGTTCCACGTGCCGCCGCCCACGTCGATCAGCGTGCGCCAGCGGTCCGCATCGCCTTCGCGCTCGAGGCGCAGGCGGACCGGGCTCGAGGCGTCGGCGGCCCGGCGCAGCTCGGCGCTGCGCGGGCGCCAGTGCGGATCGAAGTCGATCTCGCCGTCGTAGGCCAGCGCGATCTCGCGCCGGTCGATCCAGGTGACGTCGGTGAAGCGGACCTGCGCGACGGGCAGCGGGTCCAGCGTCCAGGCGCCGCCGCCCGGCGGCGATACCGCATCGCCCTGGCCACGGAAGGCCCGCACCGAAGCGCGCGGCAGGGCCACGCCGTCGGCCTCGGCCCAATCGATGCGGATGCGGCGCTCGAGCAGCGTGCGCCAGGGCGCGCGCAACTCGAGCCGGCGCACGCGGATCGGAGCGTCCTGCATGGTCGCCACCTCTTCCAGCACCAGGCGCGGCGTCGGCAGCACCGACCAGTGCAGGCCGCCGATGCGCAGGCCGATGCCGGTGCGCTGCTCGAACTCGGCCTGCGCACGCGCGGCCAGCTCGGCGTTGCTGGGCACCCACCAAGCGAGCAGCCCGGCGGCCACCGCGAGCGCGGTCGCGCCACCTGCCAGCCAGAGCACCGAGCGTTTCATGCGGCGAGCTTAGCCGCGCGGGGGTGACAGGCCGTGTAGTCGCGGGGCGCGTCCTGTCGCTATAGTTTTGACCATCTTTCTCTGGAGTCTCCATGGCCATCTGGCAAAAACCCCTCTCGCTCGACATGATGGCGAAGGCTGCGGTCAACACCGCGTCCGCCCACCTGGGCATCGAATTCATCGAGATCGGCGACGACTTCCTGCGCGGCCGCGTGCCGGTGGACCAGCGCACGGTGCAGCCCTTCGGCTTGCTGCACGGCGGCGTGTCGGTGGTGCTGGCCGAGACGCTGGGGTCGATGGGGGCCTACTATTCCTCGCCCGAAGGCCATGCCGCCGTGGGCCTGGACATCAACGCCAACCACCTGCGCTCGGCCCGCAGCGGCTGGGTCACGGGCACCGCCAGGCCGGTGCACCGCGGCCGCACGGTCCAGGTCTGGCAGATCGACCTGACGAACGAAGCCGGCGAGCTGACCTGCGTGTCGCGCATCACCATGTCCATGCTGCTCCCCAGGTAAAACGGCTCTCCCCCGAGGTCTCGCGCACTTCGTGTCGCTTCGCCTTCCCCCTCCGGGGGCGACGCCAGCGGCCCGGCAAAGCCGGTTCCGCGGCAGCACTTGGCTCTCCCCCGAGGTCTCGCGCACTTCGTGTCGCTTCGCCTTCCCCCTCCGGGGGCGACGCCAGCGGCCCGGCAAAGCCGGTTCCGCGGCGTCTTGCGAACAGATTCCCCTCGTCGTTTGAAGCGTTGATTCATGCCGATCCGGGCCGCCAAAGCGCCTCGGAGCGGGCATCATCGGGCGCACTACAAACGAGGAGAAATCAATGTCCGGAATCTTCCAATGGCGCGAGGTGCAGGCCACCGAGGGCGCGGTCGTGGCGCCCGACGAGCGGCTGCCCTGGCCGCAGACCGCCGCGATGGGCGTGCAGCACGTGATCGCGATGTTCGGTGCCACGGTGCTGGCGCCGATCCTGATGGGCTTCAACCCCAACATCGCGATCCTGATGAGCGGCGTCGGCACCCTGCTCTTCTTCTTCATCACCGGCGGGCGCGTGCCCAGCTACCTGGGCTCGAGCTTCGCCTTCATCGGCGTGGTGATCGCGGCCAGCGGCTATGCGGGCACCGGCCCCAACGCCAACCTGGCGGTGGCGCTGGGCGGCATCGTGGCCTGCGGCGTGCTCTACATCCTGATCGGCCTGCTGGTGCAGGCCATCGGCACCGGCTGGATCGAGCGCTTCATGCCGCCGGTGGTGACCGGCGCCGTGGTGGCGGTGATCGGGCTCAACCTGGCCAACGTGCCGATCAAGAACATGGCGGCGAACAACTTCGACGCCTGGATGCAGGCCGTGACCTTCCTCTGCGTGGGCCTGGTGGCGGTGTTCGCGCGCGGCATGGTGCAGCGCCTGCTGATCCTGGTCGGGCTGATCCTGGCGACGGTGGTCTATGCGGCGCTCACCAACGGCCTGGGCCTGGGCAAGCCGATGGACCTGAGCGGCATCGCCAAGGCGGCCTGGTTCGGCCTGCCGGTGTTCACCACGCCGGTGTTCACCGGCAGCGCGATGCTGCTGATCGCCCCGGTGGCGATCATCCTGGTGGCCGAGAACCTGGGCCACCTGAAGGCCGTGACGGCCATGACCGGGCGCAACCTGGACCCGCTGATGGGCCGCGCCTTCATCGCCGACGGCGTGGCGACGGTGGTCAGCGGCTCGGCCGGCGGCACCGGCGTGACCACCTATGCCGAGAACATCGGCGTGATGGCCGCCACCCGCATCTACTCCACGGCGGTGTTCGTGGTGGCCGCGCTGATCGCGCTGGTGCTGGGCTTCTCGCCCAAGTTCGGCGCGCTGATCCAGGCCATCCCGCTGCCGGTGATGGGCGGCGTGAGCATCGTGGTGTTCGGCCTGATCGCGGTCGCGGGCGCCAAGATCTGGGTCGACAACAAGGTCGACTTCTCGCAAAACCGCAACCTGATCGTGGCGGCGATCACGCTGATCATCGGCACCGGCGACTTCACGCTCAAGTTCGGCCAGTTCGCGCTGGGCGGCATCGGGACCGCCACCTTTGGCGCGATCATCCTGTGGGCGCTGCTGGGCCGCGCACGCAACGCCTGAAGCGGCACCGGGCACGGCCCGAGTTGAAACGCGATGCAAGAAATGTGTGGGCCGGCGGGGCTGAAGCCCCAACGGCCCCACCCGGCACAGCGGCAGGCCGTTAGACTTCAACGCTTTTCGGACGACCTTTTCACATGGCCGATGCTTCCGCCGCGCGCACCAAGGCGGTTTTCGAATTCAAGAGCGCCACGCTGCCGCTGGTGGCGCTGATCCTCAAGACGACGGACCTCGGCGTGCTGACGACGGCGCTCGACGCCCAGCTGGCCGACTCGCCCGACTTTTTCGAGCAGGAGCCGGTGGTCATCGACCTGTCCCAGCTGCCCGAGGACGACACGGCCGCCCCGCTCGACTTCACAGTGCTGCGCGACCTGCTCGCGCGCCACCAGACCCAGCCGATCGCGGTGCGCGGCGGCAACGACGCCCAGAACGCCGCGGCGCGCGCCGCCGGCCTGTCGATCGCCGCGATGCCGGTCACGCCCACCCCGCGCGCACCCGCGCCGCCTTCCGCGGCCCCGGCCAGCGAGGCGCCGCAGATCGTGCGCGAGGTGCAGGTGCCCGCCAACGGCACGCTGGTCATCGACCGGCCGCTGCGCTCGGGCCAGCAGGTCTACGCCCGCGGCGGCGACGTGATCGTGATGGCGGTGGTGAACTTCGGCGCCGAGGTCATCGCCGACGGCAACGTGCATGTCTACGCACCGCTGCGCGGCAAGGCCATCGCCGGCGCGCGCGGCAACACCGAGGCCCGCATCTTCACAACCTGCATGGAAGCGCAGCTGGTGGCGATCGCCGGCATCTACCGCACCTCCGAAATCGCGCTGCCGGCCAACCTGGCGGGCAAGGCGGTCCAGATCCATCTGGACGACAAGAAAATTCTCATGGAGCCGATCCTCTGATCGCCGCTCCCGCAGCAGCAACTGAACAACCGGATAACGAAAGAGGAACGGCAATGGCCAAAATTGTGGTGGTGACCTCGGGCAAGGGCGGCGTCGGCAAGACGACCACGAGCGCAAGCTTCGCGTCGGGCCTGGCCCTGGCGGGCAAGAAGACGGCCGTGATCGACTTCGACGTCGGCCTGCGCAACCTCGACCTGATCATGGGCTGCGAACGCCGCGTGGTGTACGACCTGATCAACGTGATCCAGGGCGAGGCCAACCTGAACCAGGCGCTGATCAAGGACAAGCAGTGCGACAACCTGTTCGTGCTGGCCGCCTCGCAGACGCGCGACAAGGAAGCCCTGACCGAGGAAGGCGTCGAGAAGGTGCTCAAGGACCTGGCGGCGATGGACTTCGACTACATCGTCTGCGACTCCCCCGCGGGCATCGAGACCGGCGCCATGATGGCCATGCACTTCGCCGACGAGGCGCTGATCGTGACCAACCCCGAAGTCTCCTCGGTGCGCGACTCCGACCGCATCCTGGGCATGCTGGGCAGCAAGACCCAGCGCGCCAAGGACGGCGGCGAGCCGATCAAGGAGCACCTGCTGATCACCCGCTACAACCCGAACCGCGTGGCCGGCGGCCAGATGCTGTCGCTGGAAGACATCCAGGACATCCTGCGCATCAAGCTGATCGGCGTGATCCCGGAATCGGAAACCGTGCTGAACGCCTCCAACCAGGGCATCCCCGCGATCCACGACAAGGGCACCGACGTGTCGGAGGCCTACAGCGACGTGGTGGCGCGCTTCCTCGGCGAAGACCGCCCGATGCGCTTCATCGACGCGGAGAAACCCGGCTTCTTCAAGCGCATCTTCGGAGGCAAATGAGCATGTCCTTCCTTTCCTTTCTTCTCGGCGAAAAGAAGAAGACGGCCAGCGTCGCCAAGGAACGCCTGCAGATCATCCTGGCCCACGAGCGCTCCAGCCTGAGCGCCAAGCGGCCCGAATACCTGGCCGACCTGCAGCGCGAACTGGTGGCGGTGATCTCCAAGTACGTGTCGATCAGCCCCGAGGACATCAAGGTCCACCTGGAACGCCAGGACGACCTGGAAGTGCTGGACATCAAGATCGAACTGCCCGAAAGCACGGCCGTCCCGGCCCGCTGAGGCCTTCTTCGCTTCGACCGCGCGCATCCGCGCGCTAGAGTCGGGGGGCAGGGAGGGGCAAAGCCGCCACGGCACACGATGGCGCACGACCCCTGGAGTTGCAGATGACGACATTGAAGCCCCTCGAGTGGGACGCGCCCAAGAAGGCAACGCCTGCCGAATCGGCGGACGCCGAAGGTTTTTTGTGGCCCAGCCCGCCGGGCGGCGCCTACCCGCCCCCGCGCGTGCAGACCGAGCCCCTGCCCTGCGACATCCGCGGCACCAACGGCCAGCACGCGGCCGGCCGCATGACCTTCTTCATTCCCGACCAGGCCGTGGCGCTGGTGCAGCTGCCGCGCGCGCGCACCACGGTGCCGCTGCGCTTCGACCAGTTCCAGTCGATCATGCTGACCACCCCGATGGCGCCGCTGGCCACGCCCGCGGTGGACCCGCAGTCGGGCGTGCCGCGCGAGCCGGCCAGCGCCGCGGTGCGCGTGATCATGAAGGACGGCACCGAGCGCCAGAGCCGCACGGTCGGCCATGTGGAGAGCCCGTTCGGCCTGTTCCTGTTCCCGCCGGCCGGTGAAGACGGCGGCGTGCTGCGCGAGTTCCTGCCGCGCTCGGCCTTCGCCCGCTTCGAGGTCGACGCCCCCTCCGACGACGGCGACCCGGCGCAAGCGCTGTCCACGCCGCTGCTGTCGCGCATCGTCACCACCGCCGCCGAGCTGGTCGAGGCGCTGCAGCACCAGGCGCGCATGCCGATGGTGCGCATCGGCGAAGCGCTGATCTCGCTGGGCATGGTGAGCGCCGACGACCTGCGCGATGCGCTGGCCCACCAGCAGAAGGACCGCGGCGTGCCGCTGGGCGAGCTGCTGGTGCGCCGCGGCGTGGTGTCGCGGGCCGACCTGCAGGTGGCGCTGACGCGCAAGATGGGCTACCCGCTGGTCGACGTCGACGTGTTCGTGCCCGAGCCCGAGGCGCTGCGCAAGATCGCCTATGCCGCGGCCCAGCGCCTGCAGGTGATGCCGCTGATGATGAGCGAGGGCCGGCTGGTGGTGGCGCTGGACGATCCGGCCAACCGCCGCGCGGCGGTCGACGAGGTCGAGTTCATCGCCCAGATGAAGGTGGCGCCGGTGCTGGCGCAGTGCCGCGACATGGAGCGCGGGCTGCACGCCGCCTACGACAAGATCGGCGCAGCCTCGGACAGCCGCTTCTCGCAGGCGTTGCGCCCGATCGAGTTCGAGCCGGGCGACACCACGGCGCTGGTCGAGTCGCTCGAGAAGGAAGGCGAGGACCGGGTCGACGAGGACGCGCCGATCGAGCAGTCCGACAACTCGCTGGTCAAGCTGATCAACCGGATGATCCTGGAGGCGCACACGGGCGGCGTGTCGGACATCCACATCGAGAGCTACCCCGGCCGCGAGAAGATCCGCATCCGCTTCCGCAAGGACGGCCTGCTGCGCACCTACCTCGAGCTGCCCTCGAACTACCGCAACGCGATGATCGCGCGCATCAAGATCATGTGCGACCTCGACATCAGCGAGCGCCGCAAGCCGCAGGACGGCAAGATCAACTTCGCCAAGTTCTCGCCCCAGCACCGCATCGAACTGCGCGTGGCCACCATCCCCACCAACAGCGGCCTGGAAGACGTGGTGATGCGGATCCTGGCCTCGGCCAAGCCGATCGCGCTCGACCGGCTGGGCCTGTCGGAGCTCAACCTGGAGCGCCTGCGCCACGCGGTCGAGCGGCCCTACGGCATGGTGCTGTGCGTGGGCCCCACGGGCTCGGGCAAGACCACCACGCTGCACTCGGCGCTGAGCCACATCAACGTGCCCGAGCGCAAGATCTGGACCGCCGAGGACCCGATCGAAATCACCCAGCCCGGCCTGCGCCAGGTGCAGGTGAACCCGCGCATCGACTGGACCTTCGCCAAGGCGCTGCGGGCCTTCCTGCGGGCCGACCCGGACGTGATCATGGTGGGCGAAATCCGCGACGAGGAGACCGCCAAGATGGCGGTCGAGGCCTCGCTCACGGGCCACCTGGTGCTGTCCACCCTGCACACCAACAGCGCGCCCGAGACCGTGACCCGCCTGCTCGACATGGGCATGGACCCGTTCAACTTCGCCGACTCGCTGCTGGCCGTGCTGGCCCAGCGGCTGGTGCGCCGGCTCTGCACCCACTGCCGCACGAACCGCGACGCGACCGATGCCGAGATCGAGGAGCTGATGGGCGACTACCTGCGCGCCTACGGCGAGGCCGAACAGCCGCCCGAGACCAGCGAAGAGGTGCTGGCGCGCTGGACTGCGCGCCACGGCCAGAACGGCCGGCTGCAGATGTACGCCAGCCCGGGCTGCTCCTTCTGCGACCAGACCGGCTTCAAGGGCCGGGCCGGGCTGCACGAGCTGATGGTGATCTCACGCGAGCTGCGCCACCTGGTGCAGACGGGCGCCCGCGCCGAGGCGCTGCAGGCGACCGCGCTGCGCGAGGGCATGCGCACGCTGCGCCAGGACGGCATCGACAAGGTGCTGGCCGGGCAGACGACCATCGAGGAAGTGCGGTCCACCAGCAACGTCTGAAGCCTGGAGCGGGGCTTCTGTGTGCCAAGGTACACAGCCGCGCAAATAAGTTGAGGAGACTGTCACCTGCAAGAGGTACATTGGACTTCATTCCTCAGCTTCCGGAACGGATCCGCCATGGCATCGAACCAGCAGACGCGCGTTGAGTTGAAGGCGGCAGCCGCCGCCGTGGTGCGCGAACGATTGCGCCAGGCCCTGCCGCTCACGGTCGAACGGCTGAACCACCGCCAGGCCGACCTGATCGAGGACAGCGACATCGAAGCCTACGTGGGCCTCAACTGGCTCGAATGGCACGGCGGCGGCCTGCGCCTGACCATCACCGGGCGCAACGTCTGCGCCCAGATGACCACCGCGCCGGCCTCGGTCTGACCCCGGGCCGGCGGGCGCCGCAGCTTACTGCGCGGCGATGATCTGCGCGATCACACCGGTCGCGATGGCGGCAAGCACGAAGTCGCCGCCCACGCCGACCCACTGGTAGCCGCGCGGCGGCTGCTGCAGGCGATGGCCACGCCAGTCGTCCACCACATAGTTGCGGCCGCGGTACTCGGTCGGCACCCGGCCGCCCCGACGCCACTCGACGTGCGGCTGCGGATAGCCGCGGCGATCTGCGAAGCGGCCGTCGCGGTAATCCTGGCGGTCGTAGCGCTGCTGGTTGTAGCGCTGGTCCTGGCGTTGCTCGTGGGGGCTCTTGATGTAGAGCTGCCCCGGGCGCGGTGGACCGCGATAGTCCCGGTCGTCGCCTCGGCGATCCTGGGCGAAGGCGCTTCCGGCCATGCACAGTGCGAGCACGCCGGCCACGAGAGTGGTGACGCGCTTGGATCTGTTGTTGTTCATCTGGAACTCCTTCTGCGTTGGATGAGGGTTTCAGTATCGGCAGGCCGCGTGTCGCGCAGCCACGGCGCAGGTGCGCATCGCGTGAAGGCGGTAAGCGCGCGTATCCGTACGCGAACACGCCTGCGCCGCCTCAGGACGGCGACATCTGCGTGCTCTGCGGCCCCACGGGCGGCGGGGCCGGATGGCGCGTGCCGCCCGGCAGCTTGCGGCCCAGCGATTCGCCGGCCCGGCGCACCGCCCGGCTGGCGCGCTCGGACACGTTGTCGACGCCGCGGCGGGTGGCGCCCTCGGCGCGGTCCACCCCACGACCCGCGGCATCGGCGCCGCGCTTCGCGCTGCCCAGTACCGTGCCGTCGCGCGGTGGTGGCGGCGTCTTGAGGGTCTGCGCGCGCTGGGCGCGCGGCGGGTTGTCGGCGTTCTGGGCCTGGGCCGCGGCGGGCAGCCCCAGCGCAAGGCCCAGCAGGGCGCCCAGGAACCAGGCGGGTGAAAGAGAAGAAGCTGAGGAGTTCATCGGAGCGCTCCTTGAAGGCGGCGGGACAGGATCAGGTCGGCGATGCCTTCGCATCCTGCGCGTCCTCGGCCGCGGCGCGCGTCAGACGTTCGCTCTTCCAGTACACATCGTCGCCACCGTCGATCCGGTTGAGCACCCGCGCCAGCACGAACAGCAAGTCGCTCAGGCGGTTGAGGTAGTGGCGCAGCGAGGCGTTGATCGCCTCAGCCGCGCCCAGCGCCACCACGGCCCGTTCGGCCCGCCGCGCCACGGTGCGGCACACATGGGCCAGCGAGGCCGCGCGCGTGCCCGCCGGCAGGATGAACTCGGCCAGCCGCGGCAGGGCCGCGTTGTGCGCAGCCAGCGCCTGGTCGAGCTGCAGCAGGGCCTCGTCCTTGAGCAGCGTGTAGCCGGGCATCGAGAGCTCGCCCCCCAGGTTGAACAGCTGGTGCTGCACGTCGACCAGCAGCTCGCGCACCGGCCCCGGCATCGGCTCGCAGAGCAGCACGCCGATCTGTGAGTTGAGCTCGTCGACGTCGCCCATGGCCTGCACCCGCAGGTGGTCCTTGGGGACGCGGGTGTTGTCGCCCAGGCCGGTGCTGCCGTCGTCGCCGGTGCGCGTCGCGATCTGCGTGAGTCGATTGCCCATGGAAGTGCCTTGGAAGAGTGCTGTTCTTAGAATGGTAGACCGCTCCTGGAGACCCACGATGAACGCGCCCGCCACCGCCGACCAGCTCTTGCCCGAATTCCACCTGCGCGAGGTGCCCGCGGCGCTGGTCGACGCGCTCAAGGCGCGCTTCGACCAGCGCTGCTCGACCGCGCTGGCGGTGCGCACCCAGCACGGCCGCGACGAGTCCTCCTTCGAGGCGCCGCCGCCCGCGGCCGTGGTGTTCGCCGAGAGCACGCAGGACGTGGCCGATGCCGTGCGGCTGGCCGGCGCGCACAGCGTGCCGGTGATTCCCTTCGGCGTCGGTTCGTCGCTGGAAGGCCACCTGCTGGCCGTCCAGGGCGGCATCAGCCTCGACCTGGGGCGCATGAACCGCGTGCTGTCGATCAACGCCGACGACCTCACGGTCACGGTGCAGCCCGGCGTCACGCGCAAGCAGCTCAACGACGAGATCAAGAGCACCGGCCTGTTCTTCCCCATCGACCCGGGCGCCGACGCCTCCATCGGCGGCATGGTCGCCACCCGCGCCAGCGGCACGAACGCGGTGCGCTACGGCACCATGCGCGAGAACGTGCTGGGCCTCGAAGTGGTGACGGCCGCCGGCGAAACGATCCGCACCGGCACCCGCGCGCGCAAGTCCTCGGCCGGCTACGACCTCACGCGGCTGATGGTCGGCAGCGAAGGCACGCTGGGCGTGGTGACCGAGATCACTCTGCGCATCTACCCGCTGCCCGAGGCGGTGTCGGCCGCCATCTGCTCCTTCCCGAGCATCGAGGCCGCGGTGCGCACCACCATCGAGACGATCCAGCTGGGCGTGCCGATCGCGCGCGTCGAGCTGATCGACGTGAACACCGTGCGCATGGTCAACGCCTACGCCAAGCTGGGCCTGCGCGAGGAGCCGATGCTGCTGATGGAATTCCACGGCTCGCCCGCGGGCGTCAAGGAGCAGGCCGAGACGGTGCAGGAACTGGCCAGCGGCCATGGCGGCAACGCCTTCGAATGGGCCACCACGCCCGAGGAACGCACCCGCCTGTGGACCGCACGGCACAACGCCTACTTCGCCGCCATCCAGTCGCGCCCGGGCTGCCGCGCGATCTCGACCGACACCTGCGTGCCGATCTCGCGCCTGGCCGACTGCCTGCTCGACTCGGTGGCCGAGGCCGACGCCAGCGGCATTCCCTACTTCCTGGTAGGCCACGTGGGCGACGGCAACTTCCACTTCGGCTACCTGATCGACCCCAACGACGCCGAGGAACGCGCCAAGGCCGAGGTGCTCAACCATGCGCTGGTCTCGCGCGCGATCGCGCTGGAAGGCACCTGCAGCGGCGAGCACGGCATCGGGCTGCACAAGATGGGCTTCCTGGTCGACGAGGCCGGCGCGGGCGCGGTCGACATGATGCGCACCATCAAGCGCGCGCTGGACCCGAAGAACATCATGAACCCGGGGAAGATCTTCAGCCTCTGATCTGTCACCCCGGCAAAAAGCCCGGCCGCTCGCGAGAGCGCCGGGCTTTTTGCATGGCGTGCGGGCCTCAGGTGGCCGTCTGCCGGATCCGGTCGATCAGACCGTTGAGCGCCTCCAGCGAGCCGAAATGGATCGCCAGTTCGCCGCTCTCCTCGACCTTGCCGCCACGCTTGCTGCGCTTCTTGATCCGCACCTCGACCTCGGCGGTCAGCAGGTCGGCCAGCTCTTCCTCGACCCGCAGCAGGTCGCGCGACTTGTCGGCCGCGCCGTTGCGGCGCGGCGAGGGCGTGAGGCTGAAGTCGGCGGCCAGCTTCTTGACCAGCGCCTCGGCCTCGCGCACCGACATCTTCTTGCCCGCGATCTGGTTGGCGGCCGTGATCTGGGTGCCCCGGTCCAGCGACAGCAGCGCGCGCGCGTGGCCCATGTCGATGTCGCCGGCCATCAGCATGGCCTGGGCGGGCTCGGCCAGGTTCAGCAGGCGCAGCAGGTTGCTGGCGGCGCTGCGCGAGCGGCCCACGGCCTGGGCCGCAGCTTCGTGCGTGAGCCCGAACTCCGCCACCAGGCGCTGCAGGCCCTGCGCCTCTTCCAGCGGGTTCAAGTCCTCGCGCTGGATGTTCTCGATCAGCGACATGGCCGCGGCGGCCTCGTTGGGCACGTCGCGCACCAGCACCGGCACGCTGTCCAGGCCGGCCAGCTTGGCGGCGCGGAAGCGGCGCTCACCCGCGATGATCTCGAATTCGGCGTTCTTGGTGGCCGCCGACTCGGCGTCGAGGCGGCGCACCAGGATCGGCTGCATGATGCCCTGCACCTTGATGCTCTCGGCCAGCTCGTAGAGCGCGCCCTCGTCCATGCGGGTGCGCGGCTGGTAGACGCCGGCCACCATCTGCTCGAGCTTGAGCACCGTGGGCTGGGGCGCCGGGGCGTTGGCGTCGGGGGTGGCCGGTTCGTCGGCGCTGCCGTTGAAGGTGGGGCCCAGCAGGGCTTCGAGTCCGCGGCCGAGGCCCTTGGGTTTCTTGGTGGCCATCGAGGTCAGTCTTCTTTGTCTGTGGTCTTCAGGAGGTCGTTCAGCAGCGCGCGGCCCTGGGGCCAGTCGCCCAGGCCGGATTCGCCGTTGAGGTGGCCGGCGGCGCCGGCATCGACGAAACGCGCGCCCCAGTCGGCCGCCATCTGGCGCGAGCGCGCGGCGTCGCAATAGGGATCGTCATTCGCCGCGATCAGCAGCGAAGGAAAAGGCAATCGCTGGCGCACGATGGGCGCCCAGCCGGGAATCATCTGGCGCAGGTCATCGCGTTCCAGGTCGCCGGGCGCCACGAGCAGGGCCGCGCGCACCTTGGCGGTGCTGCGCGAGTGCGCGGCCCAGGCCGCGACCAGGATGCAGCCCAGGCTGTGCGCCACCAGGGCCACCGGGCCGGGCGCGGCCAGCACTTCTTCCTCCAGCCGGGCCAGCCAGTCGCCGCGGCGGGGGTGCATCCATTCGTGCTGCACGACCCGGTGGTCGCCATGCACGGCCTCCCAACGGCTCTGCCAATGTGGCGCATCGCTGTCCTGCCAGCCGGGCAGCAGAAGGATCGTGGTGGTGGCACTCATGACCTATTCCTCGGCCGCATCGGCGGCTGCGGCAGCGGCGGCGGTGCCGGCGTTCTGGGGCTCGACCGGCAGCTCGACCGGCGGGGGCGCGGGCTGGGCCAGCGCGCTGGCCGGCGGCATCTTCTCGACCAGCTCCTGCGCGAAGGCGATGAAGGCCTGGCTGCCGCGCGCCGACGGGTCGAACACCACGCCCGGCAGGCCGTAGCTCGGCGCCTCGGCCAGCCGCACGTTGCGCGGGATCACGGTGTCGAACACCTTGTCGCCGAAATGGCCCTTGAGCTGCTCGCTCACCTGCTGCTGCAAGGTGATGCGCGGGTCGAACATCACGCGCAGCAGGCCGATGATCTGCAGGTTCTTGTTGAGGTTGGCGTGTACCTGCTTGATGGTGTTGACCAGGTCGGTCAGGCCCTCGAGCGCGAAGTACTCGCACTGCATGGGCACGATCACGCCATGGGCCGCGCACAGGCCGTTGAGCGTGAGCATGCTCAGGCTGGGCGGGCAGTCGATCAGGATGAAGTCGTACTCGGCGCCCACGGCCGCCAGCGCGGTGCGCAGGCGCTTCTCGCGGCGGTCCAGCGCGACCATCTCGACCTCGGCGCCGGCCAGCTCGCGGTTGGCGCCCAGCACGTCGTAGTTGCATCGCTCGGCCCGCACGCGGGCCTCGGCCACCGTGGCCGACTCCAGCAGCACGTCGTACACCGTCAGCTCGAGCTGGCGCTTGTCGATGCCCGAACCCATGGTGGCGTTGCCCTGGGGGTCGAGGTCGATCATCAGCACCCGCTGGCCCACCTTGGCCAGGCCGGCGGCGAGGTTCACGGTGGTGGTGGTCTTGCCGACGCCACCCTTCTGGTTGGCAATGCAGAAAATCTTGGCCATCGTCTCTTCTCTCTCAGCGCGACACGGCGAGCTTGATACCGAAGGCGATCAGGAAGACGCCCGCCAGCTTCTCCAGGGTCTGCGAAATGCGCGGATTGGCACGCAGCCGCTCCGCCAGGAAATGGGTCAGCAGCGTCGCCGCCAGGCCGTACAGGAAGGTCAGCACCGCGATGGTCAGGGCCATGAAGGCGAAGGTGCGGAAGCCCTGGTGGCGCGCCGGATCGACGAACAAGGGGAAGAAAGCCATGTAGAAGACGATCGCCTTGGGGTTCAGCAAGGTGATGAACATCGCCTGGCGGAAGAACTGCCGCGGGCGGATGTTGAGGATCGGGGCCGCGCCGGGCTTGGCCAGCAGCATGCGGGCGCCCAGCCAGGCCAGGTAGGCGGCGCCCAGCCACTGCACCGCGTGGAAGGCCGTGGGATAGGCCGCCAGCAGCGCGGCCACGCCGGCCACCGCCATCCACATCAGCACCTGGTCGCCGGCGATCACGCCCAGCGTGGCGGCCAGGCCGCCGCGGATGCCGCCCTTCCCTGTCGAGGTGATCAGGGCCAGGTTGCCGGGGCCTGGGATCGCGAGAAACAGGACGATGGCCGCAACGAATGCGCCGTAATCAGCGATGCCGAACATGGGATGTGCCTGAGGCCGGAGGTGGGAGGGAGCTGCGAGTCTAAGCGAGCCATCCCTGCCACCGACACCCCTGCAGCGTTCAGGACGCTGCTTTTCGTGCCCAGACGATGCAGCGCTCGGCGTCCAGGCCCGGCACCGTCAGTTGTTCCACGTGAAACACATCGACGAAGGGCGGCAATTGCGCGAGTTCGTCCGAAGGCAGTTTGCCCTTCATCGCCAGCCAGATGCCCTGCGGGCCGAGCAGTTGCTGCGAGCCGTTGTAGAAGTCGGGCAGCGAGGCGAAGGCCCGGCAGCTGATCACGTCGTATGCACCGCGCTGCGCCTCCACGCGCGCATGCAGCCCGCGCAGGTTGGGCAGGCGCAGCTCGGCCGCCACCTGCTGGACGAAGGCGGTCTTCTTGGCCACTGCGTCCAGGCAGGTCACGTCGATGTCCTCGCGCAGGATGGCGATCACCACGCCCGGGAGCCCTGCCCCGGCGCCGACGTCCAGCAGCTTGGTACCGACGGCGCTGGCCGGCCGCTCGCGCTGCAGCGGCGCCAGCACCGAGAGGCTGTCGAGCAGGTGGTGGCTCAGCACCGCATCGGGCTCACGCAAGGCCGTGAGGTTGTAGACCTTGTTCCACTTGAGGATCAGCGCACCGTAGGCCAGCAGCCGCTCGGCTTGCAGATCGCTCAGGTCGAGGCCGAGGGCCTTGGCGCCCTCTTGCAACTGAATCGACTGGCTCATTGTTCGGTCACCGGCGCGGTGGTGTCGGCCACGGCATCGCGGGCGAACGCACGATGTCCGCCCTTGCGCAGGTGCACCATCAGCAAGGAGATGGCGGCCGGCGTCACGCCGGAAATGCGCGAGGCCAGGCCCAGGGTCTCGGGCCGCTGGCGTTCCAGCTTCTGCCGCACCTCGAAGCTCAGTGCGCTCACCTGGCTGTAGTCAAAGTCTGCCGGCAGGCGCAGGTTCTCGTAGTGGGCGGCGCGCTCCACCTCGTCATGCTGGCGGTCGATGTAGCCCGAGTACTTGGCCGAGATCTCGACCTGCTCCACCTCGACCGGTGCCAGCGGCTCGGCCGGCGCGTACTTGCCGCCGTCCAGCGACATCAACGCCGCGTAGTCGACGTCGGGGCGACGCAGCAGGTCGCCCAGGTTGTATTCGTGCTCGATGGCCTTGCCCAGCACCCGCTGCGACTCGCTGGCCGGCAGGTTGCGGGGGTTGACCCAGACCGATTTCAGCCGCTGTGTTTCACGTGAAACAGCGTCTCGTTTGCGCGAGAACGCATCCCAGCGCGCGTCGTCCACCAGGCCCAGCTTGCGGCCGGTGTCGGTCAGGCGCATGTCGGCGTTGTCTTCGCGCAGCTGCAGCCGGAACTCGGCGCGGCTGGTGAACATGCGGTAGGGCTCGGTCACGCCCTTGGTGATCAGGTCGTCGACCAGCACGCCCAGGTAGGCCTCGTCGCGGCGCGGCAGCCAGGCGCCCTCGCCCCGGCACTGCAGCGCGGCGTTGATGCCGGCAAACATGCCCTGGGCCGCGGCTTCTTCGTAGCCGGTGGTGCCGTTGATCTGGCCGGCGAAGAACAGGCCCTGGATCGCGCGCGTCTCGAAGCTGCTCTTGAGCTCGCGCGGATCGAAGTAGTCATACTCGATCGCATAGCCCGGGCGCAGGATGTGCGCGTTCTCCAGGCCCACCATCGAGCGCACCAGTTGGTACTGGATGTCGAAAGGCAGGCTGGTCGAGATCCCGTTCGGGTAGTACTCGTTCGTCGTCAGGCCTTCGGGCTCGAGGAAGATCTGATGACTTTCCTTGTCGGCGAAGCGGTTGATCTTGTCCTCCACGCTCGGGCAATAGCGCGGGCCCACGCCCTCGATCTTGCCGGTGAACATCGGGCTGCGGTCGAAGCCGGAGCGAATGATGTCGTGCGTGCGCGCGTTGGTGTTGGTGATCCAGCAGGCCATCTGCCGCGGATGCATGTCCGCGCGGCCCATGGTGCTGAACACCGGCATGGTGGTGGTCTCGCCGCCCGGCATGCCGTCGCCCGGCTGCTCGACGCACTTCGAGAAGTCGATGCTGCGGCCATCGAGCCGCGGCGGCGTGCCGGTCTTGAGCCGGCCCTGGGGCAGCTTCAATTCCTTGAGCCGGGCCGACAGGCTGATGGCCGGCGGGTCCCCTGCCCGGCCGGCCTGGTAGTTGTCCAGGCCCACATGGATGCGGCCGTCGAGGAAGGTGCCGGCGGTCAGCACCACGGTGCGCGCACGGAAGCGGATGCCCACCTGCGTGACCGCGCCCACCACGCGATCGCCCTCCACCATCAGGTCGTCCACCGCCTGCTGGAACAGGCTCAGGTTCGGCTGGTTCTCCAGCCGGTGGCGGATCGCCGCCTTGTAGAGCACGCGGTCGGCCTGGGCCCGCGTGGCGCGCACGGCCGGGCCCTTGCTCGAATTGAGGATGCGGAACTGGATGCCCGACTCGTCGGTGGCCAGCGCCATCGCGCCGCCCAGCGCGTCGACCTCGCGCACCAGATGGCCCTTGCCGATGCCGCCGATCGAGGGGTTGCAGCTCATCTGCCCCAGCGTCTCGATGTTGTGGGTCAGCAGCAGCGTCTTGGCGCCCATGCGGGCGGAGGCCAGTGCGGCTTCGGTACCGGCGTGACCGCCGCCGACGACGATGACGTCGAATTCTTCAGGATAGAGCATGAGATGGGGCGCACTCTCGCGTGCGCGGCGTGGGAGTCTGCAGGGAGGGACCCCGATTTTAAGCGGCGCCTGCCTTTCGCAGGGCCTGTGGGGGCTCCGCCCGGCCCCTCATGCGGCCCGGCAGGCCGCTCCGTCATGCGTTGAGTCGCTATCTATTTAATAGCAATCGAGCCCGGTTCAGGCCGTCTGCGCCTCGGGCTGGCGCGCCGCCTCTCGCCGTGGGCGCGGCGGTGTGGGCGCATGCACCGACGTCAGCGCGTCGGCGGTGGCCCAATGGGCCTGCGTGACCTGGAGCACCCGCACCACGCGGTGCGCGGGCGTCTGCAGCAACAGGCCCAGGCGGCGCTCCACCGGCCATCGCAACACCCGGTGGGTCATCAGTCGATCGCCTTTCGCACGGCGCCCACGCCCAGCGCGGCCAGCACGAGGAAGACCACGGCCAGCACCAGGAACAGCCCGAACAGCACCTTGGCAATGCCGGCCGCACCGGCCGCGACACCGCCGAAGCCCAGCGCACCGGCAACCAGGGACACGAGCGCAAAAATGATGGCGTACTTCAGCATGGAAAGCTCCTCGATGGCGGCACCGCGCCGCAATGGAGAAGAGCTTAGAAAGCGCCTGTGACACGGCGGATAGTCGGGCCGCGCAAGCCCCCGTAGGACAAAAACGCGAGGCCGAACCGCTACGATCGGCGGCTGACCGGTGCGCAGCAGCGCCGGCGCCCGACGCGTGTGCGCCGGACTGTTCTTCCGTCCCCTCACCCACCCTCTGGAGCATTGCATGAAGTTGTACTACTCGCCCGGCGCCTGTTCGCTGTCGCCCCACATCGCCCTGCACGAGGCCGGCCTCGCCTTCGAGCCGGTGCTGGCCAGCACCAAGAGCCACAAGCTGCAGGATGGCACCGACTACTACGGCATCAACCCGCTGGGCTACGTACCCATGCTGGAGCTCGACGACGGCACGCGCCTGCGCGAAGGCCCGGCCATCGTGCAGTACATCGCCGACATGGTGCCGCTGAAGAACCTCGCGCCCGCCAACGGCACGCTGCCGCGCTACCGCCTGCAGGAATGGCTGACCTTCATCGGCACCGAAATCCACAAGGGCTTCAGCCCGCTGTTCAACCCCGCCATGCCCGACGAGGCCAAGACCATCGCCAAGGACCGTCTCGCAACGCGCTTCACCTGGCTCGACAAGGAACTCGAGAGCAAGCAGTACCTGATGGGCGAACACTTCACCGTGGCCGACGGCTACCTCTTCACGGTGGTCGGCTGGGCCAAGCCCCTCTCCATCGACCTGACGTCGTACCCGCACCTGCAGGCCTGGCATGCGCGCGTGGGCGCACGCCCCGCGGTGCAGGCGGCGCTCAAGGCCGAAGGCCTGCTGAAGTAAGCCCGCTGGCCGGGCCGTTCGCGCCGGCGTGGCGCGGCGGCCCGCCTAGCAGCAAAACGACAACCTCACCGCAGCAGGGATGCACCCGCGGGTTTACGCTGAGCATCCCATTCATCCCCGACCAGACGCACCGTGCCCACTCTCTTCGACCCCGTCCAGGCAGGCGACCTGCATCTCGCCAACCGCATCGTCATGGCGCCGCTGACGCGCAACCGGTCGCCCGGCGCCGTGCCGTTGCCCATCACCGCCACCTACTACGAACAGCGCGCCAGCGCCGGCCTGCTGATCACCGAAGCCACGGCCATCAGCCACCAGGGCCAGGGCTACGCCGACGTGCCGGGCCTCTACGGCACCGAGCAGCTCGACGGCTGGAAGCGCGTGACCGACGCGGTGCATGCCAAGGGCGGCAAGATCGTGGTCCAGCTGTGGCACGTGGGCCGCATCTCGCACACCGAGCTGCAGCCCGACGGCGGCCAGCCCGTCGCGCCCTCGGCCATCACGGCCAAGAGCAAGACCGTGCTGATCAAGGACGGCGTGGCCAGCTTCGTCGAGACCTCCGAGCCGCGCGCGCTCAAGGCCGAGGAACTGCCGGGCATCGTCCACAGCTACGCCGCCGCCGCACGCAATGCGGTCGAGACCGCGGGCTTCGACGGCGTCGAGGTGCATGGCGCCAACGGCTACCTGCTCGACCAGTTCCTCAAGCGCAACAGCAACCAGCGCACCGACGACTACGGCGGCAGCATCGAGAACCGCGCCCGCCTGCTGCTGGAAGCCACGCGTGCCATCGCCGACGCCATCGGCGGCGGCAAGACCGGCATCCGCCTGTCGCCCGTCACGCCCGCCAACGACGTGCACGACGAGGACCCGCAGCCGCTGTTCGAGTACGTGGTCAAGCAGCTCGCCAGCCTGAACCTGGCCTACATCCACGTCATTGAAGGCGCCACCGGCGGCCCGCGCGAAATCGCCGACCGCCCCTTCGACTACGAAGCCCTCAAGGCCGCCTACCGCCAGGCCGGCGGCAAGGGCGCCTGGATGGTCAACAACAACTACGACAAGCCCCTGGCCGAGACGGCCGTCAAGGAAGGCGACGACCTGGTGGCCTTCGGCCGCCCCTACATCGCCAACCCCGACCTGGTGCGCCGCCTGCGCGAGGACGCGCCGCTGAACCCGCTCGACAAGGCCACGCTCTACGGCGGCGGCGAGAAGGGCTACACCGACTATCCCGCGCTCGCCTGAGCACGCTGCGGCCCGCACAGGGGGAACAACCATCGAAGCCATGACCCACGCCGCCCCCTGGACCCTGCGGCGCGCCACGGCCGCCGACGCGGCCGCCGTGACCGCCTGCGTGTGCGATGCCTTCCAGGTGTATGTCACGCGCCTGGGCATCGTGCCCCGGCCGATGCAGCGCGACTACCGCGAAGCGATCGCCAGCGTGCAGGTCTGGGTCGCCACGCTGGAGCAGCAGACCGTCGCGGCCCTGCTGCTGGACCTGACCGACGAGGGCTTCCTGGTCGACGTGATCGCGGTGTCGCCGGCCCACCAGGGCACGGGCGTCGGCCGGGCCCTGCTCGCGCTCGCCGAACGCGAAGCGCTACGGCAGGGCCATGCATCGATCTATCTCTACACCAACGAGAAGATGAGCGAGAACCTGGCGCTCTACCAGCGCATCGGCTACGTCGAATACAAGCGCGAGGCGCTCGACGGCCGCACGCGCGTGTTCCTGCGCAAGCCCTTGCACTAGGCAACGCGATGCCGCTCGAGCGCATCCACCATGTGGCCATCATCTGCGGCGACTACGCGGTATCGAAGCGCTTCTACACCGAAGTGCTCGGCCTGCGCGTGATCGCGGAGAACCACCGCGCCGCGCGCGATTCGTACAAGCTCGACCTGGCCCTGCCCGACGGCTCGCAGCTCGAGCTCTTCTCCTTTGCCGGCGCCCCCGCGCGGCCCACGCGGCCCGAAGCGCAGGGCCTGCGCCACCTGTGCTTTGAAGTGCCCGACGTGCAGGCCATGGCCGACCAACTCACGGCCCAGGGCGTTGCCGTCGAGCCCCTGCGCGTCGACGAATTCACCGGCCGCCGCTTCGCCTTCTTCGCCGATCCCGACGGCCTTCCGCTGGAGCTCTACGAAGCCGCGCCAGCGGAGGACCTCGACGCCCTGCTGCTGAAACTCGAGGGCGCCTTGCACCTGCGCGAAGTGCGCGCCAGCGCCACACGGCTGGCGGAGCTGCTGGACGAGGACTTCCATGAGCTTGGCGTGTCCGGCACCACATGGATACGCGTCGCCGTTATCGACGCATTGCGCGAAGAAAGCTTCTCTAGCCGAAAGATGACTGATTTTCGCGTCAAAAGAATGGCGAACGATGTGGCGCTGGTGAGCTACCGCGTGCATCGCGAGGCTAGCGCCGAACGGCCCGCTGCGGACTCGCTGCGAAGCTCGCTGTGGCGCTGCCGACAGGGGCGGTGGCGCATGGCCTTCCACCAGGGCACGCCGCTGTAGGTTCCCGTCCTGTCAGGCCGCTTCGCCGAAGGCCAGGCTCACCCGCAGCCCGGTCGGCACCGCCGCCTCGAGCCGCAACTCCGTCCGCAGCAGCTCCGCATAGCGCGACACGATCGACAGCCCCAGGCCTGCGCCCTGCCCCAGCTTCTGGCCGTCGGGCCCCTGGGCCCAGCGTTCCATCAGCGTGCGCTGCGCCTCCGGTGGAATGCCCGGGCCGTCGTCCACCACCGACAGCACCGTGCCCGACAGCTCGACGGTGATGGTGCGGCCGCCATAGCGCAGCGCGTTGTCGATCAGGTTGTCGAGGATGCCTTCGATCAACGCGACGCTCGCGTGCACCGTCACCGGCGCGCCTTCGAGGCCGCGCGCGCCCAGGTCCACGCCCTGCGCGTCGGCCCGCGCCAGGTGGCGCAGCACCGCCTGTTCCACCATGTCGTCGAGCCGCACCGGTTCGCGCTGCAGGGCCGTGCGCCCCTCGTCGGCCAGGGCCAGCCCCAGCAGCTGGTCGACCAGATGGCTGGCGCGTGCCTGGCTGGCCGCGATGCGTCCCAGTTGCTCGCGCCAGATGTCCGGCGTGGTCTGGGCCAGGCCATAGTCCGCGAGCGCGCGGATGCCGGCCAGCGGCGTGCGCAGTTCGTGCGCCACGTTGCCGGCGAATTCGCGCTGGGCCCGCACGCTGAACGCGACCCGGTTGAACAGCGAGTTCAGCGCATCGCCGAGCCGCTCCAGCTCACGCGAGCTGCGCGCCACCGGCACCGGCGACAGGTCGCTGGCATCGCGCTGCCCCAGCGCCTGTTCGAGCTCGCCCAGCGGCCGCAACTCCCGGTTGATGTGACGCCAGAGCCAGGCCGCCACCAGCGCCAGCAACAGCAGCTGCGGTGCCAGCGAATAGACCAGCAGGCGTTCGAGCAGCGCGCTGCGGCCGCGCGTGGTCTGCGCCACCACCACGCGGTAGGGATGGGGCAGCCCATGGTCGAGCACCACCACCCGCAGCTTCTCGCCCCGGAAGCTGATGTCCGAGAACCGGTGGAGCGCCGTGCCCTCCGGAAACGGCGCCTGCAGGGCCGCATCGCCGGCCAGGTGGCGGCCGTCCAGTTGCCGCACGGCGAAGTGCACGGCTTCGGTCTGGTCGAACAGCACGGCCGTCACTTCGCGCGGGGACAGCGTCAGTTCGACGCTGTCCGGCGTGGCACGCACGTTGGACGACACCGCGTAGGCATCGTCGAGCAGCGTGCGGTCGAAGGCCTGCTCGGTGAAGCTGTTGGCCACGCCCAGCGCGATGCCGGTGCCGATCAGCCAGGTCAGCGCCAGCGGCGGCAGCACGCCGCGCAGCACGCGCCGCGTGAGCGACGGCGCAACGGCTCGCGGCGTCGCGGCCTGCACTAGGCCTCTGCCTCGGCTTCCAGCAGGTAGCCGAGGCCGCGCAGGGTGCGGATGCTGGCGCCGCTGCCCGCCAGCTTCTTGCGCAGCCGCGAGATGAAGGCCTCGAGAGCGTTGTCGCCCAGCGACTCGTCGAAGGTCGACAGCTTGTCCGACAGCGCGCGCTTGCTCACCGTGCGGCCAGGCGGGCTCATGAGCTCCCACAGCACCTCGAACTCGCGCGCCGGCAGGTCCAGCGGTACGCCCGCCACGGCGAAGCGCCGCGCCTTGCGGTCCAGGCGCAGGCCGCCCAGGGTGGAGACGTCCTCGGTGCCCTGCGCACGCCGCACCAGGGCCCGCAGCCGGGCTTCCACCTCGGCCAGGTCGAAGGGCTTGCCCAGGTAGTCGTCGGCCCCGGCATCGAGGCCGGCGATGCGCTCGTCGGTGCGGTCGCGCGCGGTCAGCACCAGTACCGGCGTGCGGTCGCCGCGGCCGCGCGCCTGGCGCAGCACGTTCAGGCCGCTGGCCAGGCCGCTGGTGCGGCTGCCGGTCAGGGGCAGCGTGAGGTCGAGCAGCACCGCATCGAACAACTGCACCCGCCACAGGTGGTCGGCGTCCTCCACGTTGGTCGCCAGGTCGACGCGGTGGTTGGCATCGCGCAGGCTGCGCAACATCATGTCGCTCAGCACGGCATCGTCTTCGATCAACAGGATTCGCATGGGACAGGCAGAAAAGAAAGGGAGAGGCCGCGGGTGCTGCGTTTCTACACCAAGCTGAAGCACGCGCAAGGAGCGCAACGCCGAGTGGCCCGTCGTGGCAGGCCTTCCCGAAGGGTTGGTGGAACCAGGGGCCGTCTGCGGCGTTGCCCGCGCTTGCAAGGCGCCAGCCTTGCTGCGCGCAGGCGCCTTGCATCCAGCCCCTTGTTCCACCAACGCGATCCCCGGAACAGTGTGAGCAGGCCCTAGCCCTTGCTCGGCCGCCAGCGGCGCAACAACAACGCATTGGCCATCACGCTCACGCTGGAGGCCGCCATGGCGGCACCGGCCACCACCGGGCTCAGCAGGCCGAAGGCCGCGAAGGGGATGCCGATCACGTTGTAGGCAAAGGCCCAGAACAGGTTCTGGCGGATCTTCGCCACGGTGCGCGCCGACAGGTCGAGCGCATCGGCCACCAGCGCCAGGTCGCCGCGCATCAGGGTGATGCCGGCGGCCTCCATCGCCACGTCGGTGCCGTTGGCCATCGCGATGCCGACGTCGGCCGCGGCCAGCGCGGGTGCGTCGTTGGCGCCGTCGCCCACCATGGCCACCACATGCACCCCGCCCTGTGCATCGGTGCGCAAGGCCGTCACCTGCGCGGCCTTGTCGGCCGGCAGCACCTCGGCGCGCACGTCCTCGGCCGCGATGCCCACGCGCGCGGCCATGGCCTGCGCCGCATGCCGGTTGTCGCCCGAGATCATCACCACGCGCAGGCCGCGGGCCCGCAAGGCAGCCACCGCCTGCGCGGCCTGGGGCTTGGGCTCGTCGCTGAATGCCAGCAAGGCCTGCACCACCGGCGCGCCCCCGGCGCCGAAGGCCAGCAGCGCCGACACCGTCGCGCCCTGCCGCTGCAGGCGCTGCACCGCGGCGTCGTCGGGCCGCGCATCCAGTTCCTCGCACCAGCGCAGGCTGGCGATGGCCCATTCCGACGCGCCGACGAAGCCGCGCACGCCGCGGCCCGAGGGTGACTGCAGGTCGCGCGCCGCGACCGCCTCGATGCCCTGCTTCGCCGCCGCGGCGAGCACCGCCTTGGCCAGCGGATGGCCGCTGCCGCGCTGCAGGCTGGCGGCCACCGCGAGCAGTGCATCTGCGTCGCCACCCGACGCCGGCACGAACCCGGTGAGCGTGGGCGTGCCCAGGGTCAGCGTGCCGGTCTTGTCGAAGGCCACGGTGTCGACCCGGTGCGCGAGCTCGAGCGCGCGCGCGTCCTTGATCAGGATGCCGCGCCTGGCGGCCACGCCGGTGCCGGCCATCACCGCGACCGGCGTGGCCAGGCCCAGCGCACAGGGGCAGGCGATCACCAGCACCGCCACCGCGTGGACCAGCGCAGCCTCGGTGCCGGCACCGGCCAGCAGCCAGCCGGCCAGCGTGAGCAGCGCGATCACCAGCACCGCCGGCACGAAGACCGCCGACACCTTGTCGACCAGGCGCTGGATCGGCGCCTTGGCCGCCTGCGCGTCCTCCACCAGCCGAATGATGCGGGCCAACACGCTCTCGGCGCCGACCGCGCGCACCTCGACCAGCAGCCGCCCTGCCCCGTTGACCGAGCCGCCGGTCAGCGCATCGCCCGGGCCCTTGGCCACGGGCAAGGGTTCGCCGGTGAGCATCGATTCGTCGACCTCCGACTGGCCCTCGATCACATGGGCATCGGCCGGCACGCGTTCGCCCGGGCGCACGGCCAGCCGGTCGCCGGCCATGACTTCGGCCAGCGGCACGTCGGTCTCGCTGCGCGGGCCGACCAGATGCGCGACTTCGGGCCGCAGTTGCTGCAGCGCGCGGATGGCCGAGGTCGCCTGCCGCTTGGCACGCGTCTCCAGCCACTTGCCCAACAACACCAGCGAGATCACCACCGCCGAGGCTTCGAAGTACAGATGCGGCATCTCGCCCGGCCCGGCGCGCCACCAGAGCCACAGCGACAGCCCGAAGGCCGCGCTGGTGCCCAAGGCCACCAGCAGGTCCATGTTGCCGGTGAGCGCACGCGCCGCATGCCAACCCGCGCGATAGAAGCGCGCGCCCAGCCAGAACTGCACCGGCGCGGCCAGCAGCAACTGCCACAGCGGCGGCAGCATCGCATGGAAGCCGAAGGGCTCCAGCAGCATCGGCGCGAGCAGCGGCGTCGACAGGGCCAGGCCGGCCGCGACCGGGCCGACGCCCTGCCAGGGCGAGTCGTTCGCGGATGCAACCTGCGCCGATTCGGCCGTGCGCGGCTCGTAGCCCGCGCTGCGCACGGCACGCCGCAAGCGCGCATCGACCTCCTCCGTCGCATCGGCGGCGAGCGTGATGCGCGCGCTCTCGGTGGCGAGGTTGACGCTGGCGTCCTGTACGCCGGCCACCTGCTTCAGCGCGCGTTCGACGCGCATCACGCAGGACGCGCAGGTCATGCCGCCAACGGCGATGTCCAGTGTGGGCAATGAAGTGTTCATGGGCCGAGACTAAAGCCTCACACCATGGCAAGGTCAAGCATGGAATTTCCTTGACCTTTTCATGGTGTCAAGGTTCACACTGAAGCCTCGTTTCATCCATCCCCAAGGAACACACCATGAGCCAGAAATTCGAAGTCACCGGCATGACCTGCGGCCATTGCGCCAGCACCGTGAAGAACGCACTGCAGACCGTCGACCCCGAAGCGCAGGTCACGGTCGACCTGCCGACCGGCCATGTCGACGTGCAGAGCGCGCAGCCCCGCGCCGACCTGGTGGCCGCGATCGAGAACGCCGGCTACGCGGTGAAGTGAGCGCCACGCCGTCGACCCACGCCGGCCCGTGGAACATCGGTGCCGCGGCCGAGCGCTCGGGCGTGTCGGCACGCATGGTGCGGCACTACGAGGGCCTGGGCCTGCTGCCGGGTGTGGCACGCACCGAGAGCGGCTACCGCCAGTACACCGAGGCCGACATCCACAGCCTGCAGTTCATCAAGCGTTCGCGCGACCTGGGCTTCTCGATGGAGGAGATCGCCGAACTCGTGGGCCTCTGGCACAACCGCCGACGCGCCAGCGCCAGCGTGAAGAAGATCGCGCAACGCCACCTGGGCGAACTCGAGGAACGCATCGCCAGCATGCAGGCGATGCAGCGCACGCTGTCACACCTGGTGCATTGCTGCCACGGCGACGGGCGGCCCGACTGCCCGATCCTCGATGACCTGGCCGGCCATTGAGCACAGGAGCTCCAACAACCGATTACAAAATTCGCATTGCGGGTGGCAGTCCTTGTTTCTAGTATTTAAGTACTAAAACTTACAACAGCTGCCATGGCACACAACGGTTCTTCCGCCACCCCTGTGGCTCCGTCCCGCGTGGCCGCGGCTTGGCGTCCGATCGAGAAGATCGATGCGGATGACTTGAGTTACGAGCAATTCCTCGAACGTTACATGCGGCCCAACCGGCCCGTGGTGATCTCCGACGTCGGGAAGCAATGGGCTGCCATGCGCCAGTGGACGCCCGCCCACTTCCAGCAGCGTTTCGGCAGCAAGCCGATGCCGATCGCCTACGACGAGACCCTGCCCTTCGACGAATTCATCGACCGCGTGATCGCCTCGAGCGCCGACGCACCGGGCCCGTACATGCACCGCTCCTTCCTGCACGAGGTGCTGCCGGAGCTGCTGCCCGACCTGATCCCGCAGAACCCCTACGCCTTCCCGCGCCGCTACGCGAGCCCGCTCATGCCCTCGCGCTGGCAACGGCCCGATGGCTACCTGAAGCTGCTGGTCGGCGGCGTGGGCAGCAAATTTCCGGTGATGCACTACGACGGCGAAGCCGCGCATGCCGCCATCACCGAGATCTACGGCGACAAGGAATTCATCATGTACGCGCCGGAGGACGGGCCGAAGCTCTACCCCCTGCCCGACAGGCCCAACCAGTCCTCGGTCGACGATCCCGCGCTGCAGGACCTGGAACGCTTTCCGCTGCTGGCGCAGGCGGTCCAGTACCGCACGGTGCTGAAACCGGGCGACATGGTCTTCGTGCCGACCGGCTGGTGGCACGCCGCCCGGGCGCTGTCGGTCTCGATCTCGGTCTGCACCAACATGCTCGACGGCATGCATTGGCAGGGCCTGAGCGCCGACGCCTATGGCACACCGGCCACCCATCCGGACATCAAGTCCCGCCTCAAGCGTTAATGGATGCGCGGACTCGGCGCCTTGCTCGATGCGCTGGAACGGCTGCAGGTCGAGCGGCCGGCCCTGGCCCGCACCCTGGTCTTTCCGGAGCGGCTGGCGCCCATCTCCGCGGCCGTCGCGCCCGAGCCTTCGCGCCGGCAGATCCACCTGCGCCGGCCGACGAACTGAGGCGGGGGCGGGTCAGGCGCCGCGCACCATCGAAAGAATCTGCGTGGGGTCGAGGGTGCGCGCCTTCTCCTGGATGGCCGGGAGGTAGCGCGCCTGCAGGCCCTGTCCTTCCTTCGTGACGCTGGCATACGCGTCCTTGAGCATCTGCGTCGACAGCGTGCGGCCGCCCGCGTAGTAGCGCTTGGCGACGTGGCCCAGCGCGTAGGTCGTGGCGAAGCTCATGCCCGAACTCACGGCCTGCTTGCCCACGCCGCGCAGCAGGCCGCCCCCCATCTTGCCGAGCAGGCCGCCCAGCAACTTGCGACCCGCCTGCTCCAGGTACTGCGAGGTCAGGCCTACGCCCACCGTGGCGATGAAATCCTTCACATGGCCGCTGTCGAGCGCATAGCCGTGCGCCTGCCCGATGCGATAGACCAGCTTCATCTGCAAGGGAATGATCGCCATGGTCGAGAGCGTCTCGGGCAGCAGTTCGAGCGCGCCGTTGAGGATGGCGGCATTCAGGATCGCCTGGTCGAGCTCGGCCTGGTCGACCGTCGAAGCGACCGCCGGCGTCGATGCCGGCGCGGCCGAAGTGACCGACGCCGTGGCCAGGGCTTCGGCCTGGGCGGTGAATTGCGTGGCCTGCCCGGCATCCAGCCCGAGCGAGGTGCGCACGTCGGCGAGGAAGGCACGCTCCGCGTCCGATTGCGCGCCATCCGCATCGCAGACGCAGACCGCCATCTCGTAGCCGAGCTGCCGCGATTCGGGGCTGAGCAATGCCGCGCTCACGTCGGGCAGCGACACGCGCTTCATCAGCACGTCCTGGTAGAGCGTGGGCAGATGCAGCCCATCGGCCTGCGACAGGCCCTCGGCGATGCGCTTGATCTCGTCGCGCTCCCGCGCGTGCTTGTCGCCATCGACAAAGGCAGCGAGCAGGCTGAGGGTGACGATGGCGCGGGTTTCGGACGGGTTCACGGTACGTTCCTTGGAATCTGAATGAAGACGGTCAGCCGCCTTTCGGCGCCGGAACATCGATGCTGAGGCCGAAGGCCTGCGTTGCACGCTTTCTCCCCACAAATCTTGGGTAACTCTGTGAATAACTGAGGTTCTTTCTTGTAAGAGCGCTGCAAGTCCTTGTTTTTAAAGAGAAAACAACAGACTGCTCAAGAATTCATCAGTGGATGTCTTTTTCTGCAAGTACCGCTTTTCCAGAATTTTTGGCCTCTGTCAAAGGACAACCCTGGGGATAATTCCGGCACAACCCGCCTGTTCGTCCAGGTGCCGATGCCTGCGGCCCGGCCCGCGCCTTCATCGAAACGGCGTCGACGCCCCGCTGCACACATGCATTCAGGCACTGCAAGTGCCTATCGCAGCAGGAAAAAAGAAGGCTTTCCACAGCGGAGGCCGAAGCCTCTTACGCGGCGGCGACGCGGGATGAAAGAAAGAAGAAGAAAAAGGCGTGTCTGGGCGGAAAAAAATGCCTTGGGCTTCATGCCGGCTCCTTCGATCGCTGAAGCACCAGCGTTCCACATGGGAGCAGGCCCGAACCGCAGCGCCTTCCCCTCCTTCCTCGCAGACCTGCAAGCGCCACCAAGTTCCAGGGGCCGGCGGTCCTCACAGCGTGAACGCGCAGACCGCGCGCGAAAGTTATCCGCAAGACGCGGCCAAACTTCGCCTTCTCCCCACAAATGTGGGGCAAGTCTGTGCATAACTCGCGCACTGTCTTGTAAAAGCATTGCAAGTGGTTGTTTTTGAAAGAGATTCTCTAGATTGCTCAATTTTGGAGCAGTGGATGATTTGCCGAGAAATAGCCCTTTCTCAGATTGCCCAGCGGCTGTCAAAGTACAACTCTGTGGAAAAAACAGGCACAAGCCATGAGTTATCCACAGAAGGCAGGCTGGGACTGAAGTTGTTCCCGTGCGCGAGACACCCCGGAAGCAGGGCTGCGCACATGCATAGGGCTGCGCCAAGTCCCTGTCGCGAAAGAAGAATCGGGGCCTGTCCACAGAAGGCCGCATTCCTTATCTACTACTACTAATTTGAATAGAAGAAATAAAAGATAGGAACCGAGCGAAATTCGGCTGCAAAAAATCATCGATTGCGCCAAGCGCGGCCTGCAGTCCCCATCCGCCAGGCCAGCGCCTGACCGGGGCGGTCGGAATGCGCCCCTACGCTTCGTCGACGCTGCGAGCACCGGCCGGTACGAGATCGTTTCGCGGACATGGCGCTTCGTACGCCTGCCGAACACGGTTGCCGGGCCTCTCAGGGGCGACCAGCGGTCGTCCGACACCGCTCGAGGCGCCCGAGCGCAGCCAGGTACTCACGCCGCCACACGCGGGCCTGCCCGCCCGTGACTGGCATGGCCTGCCACGGGCAGCGATGCACAGAACATCCGCAAAAACAGCGTTTCTCCCCACAAACACTGGATAACTTTGTTCATAACTCAAGCACTGCTTTGTAAGGGTTTTGCAAGTCGTTGTTTTTAAAGAGGAATCCTTAGCCTGCTTAAATTTATGGCAGTGGATGTCTTTGGGCCGAAAAGCGCTTTCCCAGAATCCCCGAAGCCTGTCAAAGGACAACGCTGTGGAGAACTCCGGCATAAGCCCTCCAGTTGTCCACAGCCGGCCTCCGCGGCGTGGGACCCGAGGCCGCGTCGACATGGGATTCCGCGCCTGCGCCGAGCTCTCCCAAGTCCTTGTCATGAAACGGAAACATGGGCCCGGCCGCGCCCTCATCTCTTCTTTGCAGACACCCCGATCCGGGCCGTCCGAATGCGACAAGGCGATGGGATAACGTTCCCTTCGATTTTTTTTGGGTTTTTCTGCTTTCGCCGCCCACCTCCGCCAAAGGTACCCACAGCTTCATGAAGCCGCCGCGGTGGTGCCGAAGAAGGCAGCGTTCTCCCCACAAAAACTGGGTAACGCTGTGAACAACTCACGCATTCCTCTGTAGAGAGTTTCCAAGTCGTTGTTTTAAAAGGAGAAACAACAGAATGCTCAAGAATTGAGCAGTGGATGCCGTGGCCTCCAGGCGGCGAATTCAGCAGAATTTTCGGCCTTGTCAAAGGATAACTCTGGGGAAAAATCCGGCACAAGAGAACAGTTGTCCACAGCCGCGACGCGGCGAACGAAGTTGTTCCCTTGCGCGGCACAGCGCCGAAGCAGGGCTGCGCACATGCTTAGACGCATCGCAAGTCCTTGTCGGAGAACGAAAAGAAGGGGCTGTCCACAGAACTGGCGCTTCCTCTACTACTACTGCTAATTTAAATAAGAGAAATTAGAGATAGAGAGCGCGAAAAAAACGTCGAAGGCGTCCCCACTTTCGCGCGGATCGGCTGGGTCGGCCTCCGGTTCGCTCGCCCATCGCGGCAACCGCCGCCGTCGGCGAGCGAACTCGGCGCCCTACAGGGTCATAAACCGGAGACCAATGCACGCCGACCGCTAAAAAGTGCTCAGAACGCGCCGACTTCGCCGCGCGCGGACCCGCCAACCCGTGTTTTCTCCCCACAAACACTGGACAACTCTGTGAACAACTCAGGTGCTTTCTTGTAAGAGCGCTGCAAGTGCTTGTTTTCAAAGGAAAAACAACAAAGTGCTCAACGCTTGAGCAGTGGATGTCTTGTCGCGCAGGACCCCTTTCACAGCTTTTTCAGCCCTTGTCAAAGGACAAGTCTGGGGAGAATTCCGAAGGGAAACCGCAGTTGTTCACAGCGCGCAGGCCGTGGCCCAAGTTGTTCCCTGCGGCGCGACAGCGCGAGCGCTGCGCTGCGCACATGCTTCGCGGGACCACAAGTCCTTGTCACATCACGAAAATATGGGCCTGTCCACAGCCGGGTGCGACCCTTATCTACTACTACTAATTTGAATGTAAGAAATAAAAGAGAAGACAAGGGCCAACTTGCTTCGAAAAAAATCATTCCGCAGCGGGCGACCCGCGCCGCGTCGCTACCATTCCCGGCATGAACGCCCCGTCACTCGCCTTCAACTCCCGGATCCTGATCGCGGAAGACGAGCCCGGCATCGCCGACACGCTGCAGTACGTGCTGCGCAGCGACGGGTTCTCGCCCGTCTGGTGCCCGACGGCGCAGGAAGCGATCGCGCAGTTCAGCCGTGAAGCCCCGGCACTGGCCATCCTGGACGTGGGTCTGCCCGACCTCAACGGCTTCGAGCTCTTCAAGCGCCTGCAGGCATTGCCCGGCGGCGCGGCCGTGCCGATGATCTTCCTGACCGCCCGCAGCGACGAGATCGACCGGGTGGTCGGCCTGGAACTGGGGGCCGACGACTACATTGCGAAGCCTTTTTCGCCCAGGGAACTCGTGGCCCGGGTCAGAACGGTACTCAGGCGCAGCGCAAGGGCCGTTGTCAGCCCGTCCGCAGCCCCCCCTGCCCCCATGGCCTCCAGCGCGCCACAGCCCTTCCTGCTCGATGGCGAGCGGCGCCAGATCCGCTACTACGGCCGGGCGCTGGAGCTGTCGCGCTACGAATACGGCCTGCTCTGCCTGTTCGTGCAGCGGCCAGGCCGCGTCTACACGCGCGACGAGCTGCTGGAAATGGTCTGGGACGACCCGGGCGACAGCTTCGACCGCACGGTCGACGCCCACATCAAGACCCTGCGCGCCAAGCTCAAGGCGATCGCGCCCGAGGTCGAGCCGATCCGCACCCTGCGCGGCACCGGCTATGCGCTGAACGAAGAACTGCCGGCAACGCCTTGAGCCTGCGCATGAGCCGACGCAGCCGGATCTTCCTCGGCATCCTCCTGATCTACGCCGCGGGCATCGCCTTCCTGCTCTACCGCGTGGTCGGCGACATCGACCCGCGCTACCGCGAATCGGCCGAGGAGTCGCTGGTCGACACCTCGCAGTTCATGGCCAGCCTGATCGAGCAGGATGTGATCGCCGGCGCCATCAACACCGCGCGGCTCGAGCCGTTGTTCCGTTCGGTCTATGCGCGCCAGTTCTCGGCCCAGATCTACAACCTGCACAAGAACCGCGTCGAACTGCGCGTCTACGTGACCGACCGCAACGGCCGCGTGCTCTTCGATTCGCTGGGCCGCGCCACCGGCGCCGACTATTCGCGCTGGATCGACGTCAGCCGTGCGCTGGCCGGCGTCTACGGCGCGCGCACCTCGCGCGACGTCGAGGTCGATCCGCGCACCTCGGTGATGTACGCGGGCGCGCCGATCCGCTGGAACAACGAGATCGTTGGCATGGTCAGCGTCGGCAAGCCGGTGCAGAGCTTCGGCCAGTTCGTTGAGGACGCGCGGGCACGCACGCTGTGGGTCGGCGTCGGCTCGGCCTTCGCGCTGCTGGTGCTGGCGATCATCGTGTCGGTCTGGCTGGTGCGGCCCTTCGGGCTGATCTCCGACTACGTGCGCTGGACGCGCGCGCAGAAGAGCCTGAGCATGACCCGCATGGCCCGGCGCGCGCTCGACGCGCTGCGCGGCGGCTTCGGCGAGATGCGCGACGCGCTCACCGGCCGCAACTACGTGGCCGACTACGTGCAGACCTTCACGCATGAAGTGAAGAGCCCGCTGTCGGCGATCCGCGGTGCGGCCGAACTGCTGCAGGAGCCGTCGATGCCGCAGCACGAGCGCGAACACTTCCTGGCCAACATCGAGCGCGAAACCCAGCGCATCCAGGAGATCGTGGACCGCATGATGGAGCTCACCGCGCTGGAAACGCGCCGGGTGCTCGAGCGCACCCAGCCGGTCGCGCTGGCCACGCTGCTCGACGAACTCGCCGCCAGCGCGCAGGGCGCGGCTTCGGCGCGCGGCGTGCGCGTGGCGCTCGACCTGCGCGCCACGCCGCTGACCGAAGGCGATCCCTTCCTGCTGCGGCGCGCGGTGAGCAACCTGCTCGACAACGCGATCGATTTCTCGCCGGCCGGCAGCGCGGTGCTGCTGAGCCTCGAGGCCGATGCGAAGCAGGCGCGCATCGCCGTGCGCGACCATGGCCCGGGCATTCCGGACTACGCGCGCGACAAGGTGTTCGAGAAGTTCTATTCGCTGGCCCGCCCCAACGGCCAGAAGAAGAGCACCGGCCTGGGCCTGGCCTTCGTCAAGGAGATCGCGGCGCTGCACCGCGGACGCATCGAACTGGCCAATGCCAAGGGCGGCGGCGCGCTGGCGGTGCTGACGCTGCCGCTGAGTTCAGGGCACTGAAGCCGCGCGGCAGAGAACGCTAGCGGAACATGTCGAGGATGCTCTTGCGTTCCTCGTTCGATGGCGGCGTGCCGATCGGCGCACCGGTGAGCGTTTCGGCCGGCGGCGTGTCGCCGTCTTCCATGCCCAACGTGGCCACGCTGTGGCCGGGCGTGAAGTCGTCGAAGTACCAGTTGCCGTCGATCTGCACCAGGCCCTCGGGCGCGGTCGCTTCGACCACCGGCGTGCCCTGCAGCGCGGTCTTCATGAAGCCGGTCCACACCGGCAGGCTCAGGCTGCCGCCGGTCTCGCCGCGCACGCCCAGGCGGCGCGGCATGTCGTAGCCGATCCAGGCCACGCCCACCAGGCCTGGCTGGAAGCCGGCGAACCAGGTGTCGAGCGAATCGTTGGTGGTGCCGGTCTTGCCGTAGAGGTCGTCGCGGCGCAGCGCCTGCCAGGCCTTGCTGCCGGTGCCGCCCTTCATCACGCTGTTGAGCAGCGTGTTCATCACGAAGGCGTTGCGCGCCGGGATGGCGCGCATCGACTCGTCGAGCACCGGCGGCGCGTTCTCGGTCAGCACGCGGTCGCGTGCATCGGTCACGCGCGTGATGAGCTGCGGGCTCACACGGTAGCCGCCGTTGGCGAACACCGCATAGGCCGCGGCCATCTGCATCGGCGTGACCGAGCCCGCGCCCAGCGCCATCGGCAGGTTGGCCGGCTGCTTCTCGCGCTCGAAGCCGAAGCGCGTGACCCAGTCCTGCGCGTAGCTGGGACTGATGGACTGCATCACGCGCAGGGTCACCATGTTCTTGGACGCCATCAACGCACTGCGCAGGCTCATCGGTCCTTCGAAGGTGCCTTCGAAGTTCTTCGGCTCCCAGGCCTGGCCGCCGTTGGCCGCGGCATCGAAGGCCATCGGCGCGTCGTTCACCACGGTGGTGGGCGTGAAGCCCTTTTCCAGCGCGGCCGAATAGATGAAGGGCTTGAAGCTCGAGCCCGGCTGGCGCCAGGCCTGCGTCACGTGGTCGAACTTGCTCTTGCCGAAGTCGAAGCCGCCCACCAGCGCCTTGACCGCGCCGTTGCGCGGGTCGAGCGCGACGAAGGCGCCTTCGACCTCGGGCAGCTGCACGATCTCCCAATCGTCCTTGGCGTTCTTCGCGACACGGATCACCGCGCCGCGGCGCAGCCGCAACGTGGCTGGTGCCTTCTCCGACAGCGCGGCGCGCGCGGGCTGCAGGCCTTCGCCCGACAGGGTCAGCAGGTCGCCGTTGGCGCGCACCGCGACCAGGTTCTTCGCGCTGGCCGACAGCACCACGGCGGCGATCACGTCGCCGTTGTCGGGATGGTCGGCCAATGCGTCTTCCACCGCATCGTCGAGCGCGTCGGTTTCGGTGGGCAGTTCGACGAAGGCCTCGGGGCCGCGGTAGGGCTGGCGCCGTTCGTAGTCGAGGATGCCCTTGCGCAGCGAACGGTAGGCGGCCGTCTGGTCGGTCGCGACCAGCGTGGTGTAGGCCTTGAGCCCGCGCGTGTAGGTGCTGTCGCCGTACTGCGCGAACAGTGTGCGCCGCACCGACTCGGCCACGTACTCGGCGTGCAGTTGCCGCGGGTCGGCCGCGTCGCGCAACTGCAGCGGCTCGGCCGCGGCCTCGGTGGCCTGCGCCGCCGTGATCGCACCGGTCTCCTGCATGCGGGCGAGCACGTGCAGCTGGCGCGTGCGCGCGCGGCGCGGGTTGCTCATCGGGTTGGCGCTGCGCGGTGCCTTCGGCAGGCCCGCGAGCATCGCGGCCTGGGCGATCGTGATGTCCTTCAGCGGCTTGCCGAAGTAGGCCTCCGACGCGGCGGCGAAGCCGTAGGAACGCTGGCCCAGGTAGATCTGGTTCAGGTAGATCTCGAGGATCTGGTCCTTGCTCAGTTGCCGCTCCAGCCGCAGGGCCAGCAGCGCCTCGGAGACCTTGCGCGAATAGGTCTGCTCCGAGCTCAGGTAGACGTTGCGCGCGACCTGCTGCGTGATGGTCGATGCGCCCTGGCGCGTGCCATGGCGCAGGTTCGACAGCAGTGCGCGCGCAATGCCCTTGGCGTCGATGCCGCCGTGCTCGTAGAAGCGCGCATCCTCGACCGCCAGCACCGCGTCCTTGAGCACCTTGGGCACGGCGTCGATGGGCACCAGCTGGCGCCGCTCTTCGCCGAACTCGCCGATCAGCTGGCCGTCGGCCGTGTACACCCGCAGCGGAAGCTTGGGTTGGTAGTCGGCCAGCGCCGAGACGTCGGGCAGCTTCGCGTCGATGGTGCGCCAGGCGATGCCGCCCGCGGCGAGCAGCACCACGACGGCCGCTGCGCTGGCGATGGCGCCGATGCGCAGCGTGCGGCGGCGCCGGGCCGCGCGATCGGAGGGAGTGGGAGAAGGGAGAGAAGCCATCGGGAGTTCGGGAGATCAGCGCGGGGTCGGCTCGGTCGGAGTCGCCGCGGGGCGCATCGGTTCCTGGCTTTCCGGGAGTACCTGGGTATTGCTGCGCGAAAGCGCATACCAGTCGACCTTGCGGGTTGCAAGCATCAGGGCGGCCAGCATACCGAAGGTCAGCAGGGCGCCCAGTAACAGCGCGTTGCTTTCCGAGGCCAGCAGGCCGTAGAGCGCGGCGTAGAGCACTGCCACATAGGCACCGAAGCCCACGCCGCGCCGCCAGCCGCCCAGCGCGGCACTGAAGTAGATGGCCAGCAGCGCGACGCTCGCGCCCGCCGCGGCGGCATACGCGAGGCCGAAGGCGAGCTTCTCGGACAGGGCCAGTAGCAGCAGGAAGAACAGCGCGATCGACAGGCCGACCAGGCCGTACTGCACCGTGTGCAGCCGCAGCCGGCCGAACAGCTCGGCCATGAAGGCGGCCATCAGCACCAGGCCGATGAACAGTGCGCCGTACTTGCCGGCGCGGGTGGACATCGCATAGACGTTGAGCGGCTGGGCCAGCGAGATGTCGAAGGTCTGCAGCGGTCCGGCCGGCGGCGCGGCATGCGTGGTCGATGCCATGGCCTCGACCGCCACCGACTCCCCGCGGGCCGGCGCGGCGCGCGCCACGTCGATCGCCGAAGCGCTGGCCGTGGCACGGTCGTCGAGCCAGCCCGCGCGCACCTGCTCGCGCGCCGAACTCACCAGAGAAGACACGCGCCAGCGTGCATCGAAGCCCTTGGCGTCGATGCTGCGTTCGGCCGCGAGGAAGCGGCCGCCGAAGCGCGGATGCGCCCAGGGCGACTGCAGGTGCGCGGTGGTCTCGTCGGCGATGGGCACCAGCGACAGCGTCTCTTGGCCGACCACGCCGACCTTCATCTCGAAGGGCAGCGTCTTTCCGTCGAGCCAGGCCGTGAGCGCGGCACCGCCCAGCGGTGCGTGGATGCCGGCGCCGAAGGCCTGGTCCGACAGGCCGGGCATGCGTTGCGCGAAGCGCAGGGTCTCGCCCTGCATCGTGAGCGTGGGCGAGCCGTCGAGGCCGCGCAGGTCGCTCAGGTTGAACACCACATAGGGCGTGCGGAACTCCAGGTTGGTGTCCGGCCCCAGGCGCTGCACCTTGCGCGATTCGAAGGGCGCGAAGCCGCCGCTCAGCGTGGCGTCGAGTGCGTAGAACGGGATCTTGAAGATGCCGCGGTAGCGCTCCTGCGGTGCCAGCGCGCCCTCGATGTGCAGCTTGTCGGGGAACACCAGGTGCACGCGCTGGGCGCTGCGCTGCACGGTGCCGATCGCCTTGCCGCTGCTGTTGCGCTGCAGTTCGTTCCAGCGCTCGGTGTAGGGCACCACCAGCACCGGGCCGATCACGGTCTGCGGGCCGGTGTAGGTGCTCGCGAGTTCCGCGGCGGCCTCGCGCTGGCTCTCGCCGCGGCCGCGGTTGAGCGTGTCGATCTCGCTGAGCGGGATGCACAGCAGCAAGGTCAGCACGATCAGCCCGAGCACCTTGGTGAGGATGGAGTTGCGAAGCATCTGGAAGAGCATGTTGTTGTCCCCTGGGGGTGAGGCCATGGTGGCGATGCGCCGATGCTCGCCTCGGCGTTGGAAGGCCGTATGAAGGCGCCGCGCACACGCACTTCACGCAGACTTCACACAGCACGCCGTCCCTTCGCACCGCCTTCCCCTGCGCGTCCGACAGTCCTTCCCATGCCCCGCCAAGGGGAAACGCAGCAGCAAGCAAGCACCCAAGAAGGAACGACGCCATGCAACACCACACCTCGCGACCCGGACGCTGGCTCTGGGCCGGCACTCTGGCCCTGGCCACCACCGCCTTCGTGGCGCTCACCGCGCAGCCATTGCATGCGCAGGAGGCCGCGCCGCGTGAGAAGACCGAGAGCCCCTACTTCTTCGTCAAGAGCGACGACCCGGCGGTCGACCAGCTGCCGCTGAAGAACACCGCGGTCGACGTGAAGATCTCGGGCGTGATCGCCGACGTGACGGTCACGCAGACCTACCGCAACGAAGGCCAGCGCGCGATCGAGGCGCGCTACGTGTTCCCGGGCTCGACCAAGGCTGCGGTCAACGGACTCAACGTGCGCCTGGCCGATCGGCTGATCACCGCGCAGATCCGCGAGAAGCAGCAGGCGCGCATCGAGTACGACGCGGCCAAGAAGGAAGGCAAGACCGCGGCGCTGCTCGAGCAGCACCTGCCCAACGTGTTCCAGATGAACGTGGCCAACATCCTGCCCAACGACGAGGTCAAGGTCGAACTGCGCTACACCGAACTGCTGGTGCCCAACGCGGGCAACTACCAGTTCGTGTTCCCGACCGTGGTGGGGCCGCGCTACCGCAGCCCGGCGGCAGCGGAAAGCTCGCCGCTGCGCAACGTGGCGCAGCCGGTGCTGCATGCGGGCGTGCCCTCGAACGCGGGCTTCCAGCTCAAGGTCGCGCTCGACACGCCCATGGGCCTGAAGGAAGTGCGCTCGGCCACGCATGCGATCGATGTGAAGAAGAGCGATGCCGACCGCCATGCGAACGTCGCGCTCACCGCCACGCTGGAATCCGCTTCGAACCGCGACTTCGTGCTCGACTACCGGCTGGCCGGCGAGAAGATCGAATCGGGCCTGATGCTCTACAAGGGCCAGGGCGAAGGCGCGGAGAACTTCTTCCTCGCGATGGTCGAGCCGCCCAAGTCGGTCGCGGCCAGCGCCATCTCGCCGCGCGACTACATCTTCGTGGTCGACATCTCGGGCTCGATGCACGGCTTTCCGCTCGACACCGCCAAGACCGTGCTCGAGCGCCTGATCGGCGGCCTGCGCCCCAGCGACACCTTCAACGTGATGCTGTTCTCGGGCAGCAACAAGATGCTGTCGCCGAAGTCGGTGCCGGCCTCGCGCGCCAACATCGAGCAGGCGCTGGCCACGATCAAGAACTACAGCGGCAGCGGCAGCACCGAGCTGATCCCGGCCCTCAAACGGGTCTATGCCGAACCCAAGGCACCCAACGTGTCGCGCACCGTGGTGGTGGTGACCGACGGTTATGTCGACGTCGAACGCGAGGCCTTCGATCTCGTGCGCCGCAACCTCTCGAAGGCCAACCTGTTCGCCTTCGGCATCGGCTCCTCCGTCAACCGTCACCTGATGGAAGGCCTGGCCCGTGCCGGCATGGGCGAGCCCTTCATCATCACCGACCCGATCCAGGCGCCCGAGCAGGCCGCGCGCTTCCGCCGCATGGTCGAGTCGCCGGTGCTGACCAACGTGCGTGCCACCTTCGGCGGCCTCGACGTGTACGACGTCGAACCGACGGTGCTGCCCGACGTGCTGGGCGAGCGTCCCGTGATCGTGTTCGGCAAGTGGCGCGGCGAGGCCCGTGGCCGCGTGGTGATCGAAGGCCAGAGCGCCAGCGGCCCTTACCGTGAAGAGGTCGAGATCGACGGCCGCACGCCGCAGAACGCCGCCGCGCTGCGTTCCTTGTGGGCGCGCCACCGCATCGCCGCGCTCAGCGACCAGGAATCGCTCGAGGGCGGCGACGCCTTCGCCAAGCGCATCACCGAACTGGGCCTGAAGTACAGCCTGCTCACGCAGTACACCAGCTTCATCGCGGTGGACAAGGTGGTGCGCAACCCGGCGCCGCAGAACGCGGCCGGCGTCGACCAGCCTTCGCCGCTGCCCAAGGGCGTGGAAGACAGCGCGGTGGGCCAGGCCCTGGGCGCCGAAGTGCCCAGCACGCCCGAACCCGAGATGCTGGGCGCAGTGGCGGTGGTGCTCGCGATGCTGGCCATGCTGCGCCGCCGCGCGCGCCGCAACGACACGCGTCGCTTCACCTCGTGACCAGGAGTCCAGAGATGTCGCTGGCTTCCATCGCCTCCACCCATCCGCGCTTCATCGACGGCGGCATCCGGCTCGACCGCGTGCCCGCCACCGCCTGGCTGGCGCTGCAGGGCGTGGCGCTCTGGCCGACCTGGACCTGGATGGCCGAGCGCATGCGCGACGGCTCCGACGATCCGCTGGGCCTGCTCGCGATCGCCGCGCTGGTGGCGCTGGTCTGGCAGGCGCGGCGCGAACTGCGCGCCGCGCCGCGGCTGGGCTGGCTGCTGAGTGCCTCGCTCGGCACCCTGGCCGCCACGGTGCTGCATCCGGTGCTGCCGCCGCTGGCCGCAGGCCTGCTCGCTGTGCTGGCCTGGGCCTGCGGCCTGTTGGCCTTCCTGCCGCGCCGCATGGCCGCAGCCCCGGTGGCGGGCCTGGCGGTGCTGGCGCTGCCGCTCTTGTCCTCGCTGCAGTTCTATGCCGGCTATCCCTTGCGCGTGCTCACCGCCGAGGCCAGCCGCTGGCTGCTGATGCCGGGCTTCGACGTCTCGCGCGAAGGCAGCACCTTGCTGGTCGACGGCCGGCTGGTGATCGTCGATGCGCCCTGCTCGGGCGTGCAGATGGTGTGGCTGGGTTACTTCACGGCCTGTGCCGTCGCGCTGTGGGCGCGCCGCAGCGACCGCAGCTTCCTGACGCGGCTGCCGCTGGTGGGCTTGCTGGTGCTGGTCGGCAACATCGTGCGCAACGCGATCCTGGTGGCCTTCGAAGGCGCGGGCCAGCCGCTCGGGCCGTGGGCACACGGGGCGCTGGGCCTGCTGCTGCTCGCCATCGTCTGCGGCGGCATCGCCGTGGCCATGGCGCGGCCATCGGCGGCGCCGGCGGCTGGCCCGCAACCCAACCTGTCGGCCCTGCCCTGGCTCGACCGCTGGCTGGCCAACCGCTTCGTGCACCGCATCGCGCACAAGAGCCTGTTCGCCGCCGCGATGGGGCTGTGCACGCTGTTCTCGCTGGCCCAGGCGCTGCAGGCGCCGGCGGTCCCGTCGACGGTGTCGAGTTCTTTCCACGAATGGCCGGCCGAATGGGATGGCGCACCGCTGCGGCCACTGGCGCTGAGCGAGGTCGAGCACCGTTTCGCACAGCAATTTCCCGGCGCCATCGCGCGCCGCACCGACGGCGAATCGATGTTCGTGCTGCGCCAGGTCACGGCGCCGACGCGCATGCTGCATCCGGCGGTCGACTGCTACCGCGCGCTGGGTTACCGTGTGGAGCAGGTGCGGCTGGAACAGGATGCGCAGCAGCGGCTCTGGCGCTGCTTCGCGGCCCAGCGCAAGCATGGGCAAACCCTGCGAGTCTGTGAGCGCATCGTCGATGCCGACGGGCGTGCTTTCACCGACACTTCAGCCTGGTACTGGGCGGCCGCCGGTGGTCAGTCGCACGGTCCCTGGCAGGCCGTGACCGTGGCGCGGCCGATGTGAGGATTTCGTGGGTCATTTGATGTGAAGAAAACATTGCGTTTCGTGCTGCTGGGTTTGCTGGCGCTGGGCCTGACCGCCTTTTTCGCCCTGGTGCTGATCGTCCGGCTGGTGCTGGCCCCGGCCAGCGGCGAATGGGCGGCGCCGATCGCGCTGGGGCCGCTGCGCTTCGAGGTCGGCGTGCCCACCACGATCCGGCTGGCCACCTCGAGCTGGTTCGCGCCGCACCTGGCCGGCCGCTCGATCGCCACCGACCACGGCACGCTGCAGCTGGGCTGGAACGAGGCCGGCCAGAACCTCGAGCTGCATTGCGCGCCCTGCAGCGTCAACGTGCCAGCCCTCGGCGCGCAACCGGTGCGGGTGGCGAAGCTGTTCGCCACGGTGCGGCGCGACGGTAACCTGCTGGCCGGCCGCTTCGAAGCCCAGCCCGAGGGCGCCGAAGGCGCCGAGACTGGCAACCCCGCCATGTCCGGCGCACTCAAGGGCCGCTGGGACGGCCGCCTCACGCAGCAGGCGCTGCATCTCACGCTGGACGCCGACGATGCCCCGATCGCCCGCTGGTATGCGGTGATGGTGCCCACGCTGCCCGAACTCAAGCAGGCGCGCATCGCGGGCACGCTGGGCCTGCGCGCCCAGCTGGGCCTGCCCGAGGGCGCGCTCGCGCTGCAGCCGCGCATCGCGGGCTTCAGCGTCGACGGCCTGGGCTCGGAAGCCCTGCTGGGCGCGCGCAGCAGTTGCGGCCCCAGCGCGAAGCTGACCAAGGACAGCTGGCTGGCGCGCGCCGTGATCTCGGCCGAAGACCAGCGCTTCTTCACCCACCCGGGCTACGATCTCGAGGAACTGGGCGCAGCCCTGGCGGCCAACCAGAAGCGCGGCGGTATCGAGCGCGGCGGCAGCACGCTCACGCAGCAGCTGGCCAAGCTGGCGATCACCGGCAGCGAGCGCAGCGGCGAGCGCAAGTTGCGCGAGCTGCTCTATGCGGTGGAGATGGAACAGACCCTGGGCAAGGCGCGCATCCTGCAGCTCTACCTCGACAACGCGCCCTGGGGCGGCGCGCTGTGCGGCGCCGAGGCCGCGGCCAAGCGCTACTTCAACCGCAGCGCGCGCACGCTCGAACCCGCGCAGGCGGCCTGGCTGGCGGCCATGCTGCACAAGCCCTCGGCCGAACTGGCGCAGTGGCAGAGCACCGGCAGCATCGATGCCGCGCGTTTCAAGCGCGTGGCCGAAGGCATCCGCGGCATCAGCCGCGCGCAGCGCGACACCCTGCTCAAGGGTGTGGCGGCGGCGCGCTTCGCGGCCCCGCCCTGAGGCCGCTCAACTCCCACCGAGCTTCGAGACGATGTAGGCCAGGCTCGTGACCACCGTGATGTGGATCGCGTAGGGCACGCGGTTCTCCCGCTGCGTGCCGGCCATGGCGATGACCGCGCCCACGAGCGTGAGCAGGCCGAGTCCGATCGTCGTCTGAAGGTCCATGGTTTCGGGAAGGCGTGAAGGAAGTCGCGGCGAACCTTGGCGGGGCCGCGGCAAGAAGGAAGGAAGGGAGGGGGAGAGGGGCAGCGAACAGCAGGCGCCGATGTTAACGAGGGCGCCGACCGATGCACGATCGTGGTGCAGCCGGCGTGGCACATGTCTTGCGAAGCGGCTTCCATGGATGCCGTCGCCACCGTCTCTTCCGCCGCCATCGAGGTCGTCGCGCTGACCAAGCGCTACGCCGCCGGCACGCCCGCCGCGGTCGACCGCATCGACCTGCGCATCGCCAGCGGCAGCTACTGCTGCCTGCTGGGGCCTTCGGGCTGCGGCAAGAGCACCACGCTGCGCATGATCGCGGGCCACGAGTCGGTCTCGGGCGGCGACATCCTGCTGGACAACCGCAACATCACCGACCTGCCGGCCGCGGCGCGCGGCACGGCCATGATGTTCCAGAGCTTCGCGCTGTTCCCGCACCTCTCGGCGGTGGACAACGTGGCCTTCAGCCTCAAGATGAAGGGCGTGGCCAAGGCCGAGCGCCGACGCCGCGCCACCGACCTGCTCGAGCGCGTGGCCATGGGCCACCTGGCTGAACGCAAGCCGGGCGAGCTCTCGGGCGGCCAGCAGCAGCGGGTGGCGCTGGCGCGGGCGCTGATCACCGAGCCGCGCGTGCTGCTGCTCGACGAGCCGCTGTCGGCGCTTGACCCCTTCCTGCGCATCCAGATGCGCGCCGAGCTGCGCCGCTGGCAGAAGACGCTGGGCCTGACCTTCATCCACGTCACGCATTCGCAGGAAGAGGCGATGGCGCTGGCCGACACCATGGTGGTGATGAACCACGGCCTGATCGAGCAGGTCGGCTCGCCGCACCAGGTCTACAACCACCCGGCCAGCGAGTTCGTCGCGCGCTTCATGGGCGGCCACAACGTGTTCGACACGCCGGCCGGAGCGGTCGCGGTGCGCAACGACCACATGCGGATCGCGTCCGACGCCGAGGGCGGCACCGGCGTGCCGGCCCGCATCACCGACGTCGAGTACCAGGGCACCTACGTGCTGATCGGGCTCGAGCTCGAAGGCGTCGCGAAGGCGCGCCAGGCCGTGTCCGTGCTGCTGGGCGAAGCCGCGTTCCTGGCCCGCCCCTGGACTCCGGGCGAGCGCGTGCACCTGTCCTGGGCCGAGGCCGACGAGCGCGTGCTCGGGCTCGGGCTCGGCGTCCAGCGCCCGGCCGCGCCGGCGCCCGCCCCCTCGTCGGCCCTGCGCGACGACACCGCGGCCATCGCCGCCTTTTCAGCCTGAATTCACAGCCACCGGAGACCTTCCCATGACCGAACCCCTCGACACTTCCCTTCCCGGCCTGCAGCGCCGCACCCTGATCCAGGGCGGCGCCGGCCTGGCCGGCATCCTGGCCGCGGGCATGGCGCCCTTCGTCCATGCGCAGGAAAAGATCGTGCTGCGCTACCTGGGCACCGCGGTGAACCAGGACAAGGCCATCGCCGAGAAGTTCAAGGCCGACACCGGCATCGAGATCCAGTACGTGGCCGTGACCACCGACGACGTGACCAAGCGCGCCGTGACCGCGCCCAACAGTTTCGACCTGATCGACACCGAGTACTTCTCGCTGAAGAAGATCGTGCCCACCGGCAACCTGAAGGGCATCGACAGCAAGCGCGTGAAGAACGCCGACAAGATCACCTCGCTGTTCACCAAGGGCGAGGTCGCGGGCAAGAAGGTCGGCGACCAGGGCACGGCGCCGATCAAAGTGATCTACCTCGAGGGCGAGAAGAGCAAGGTGTTCGCCAAGTCGCCCACCCAGTTCATGTCGCTGATCCCGACCACCTACAACGCCGACACGCTGGGCATCCGCCCCGACCTGATCAAGCGCCCGATCTCCTCGTGGGCCGAGCTGCTCAACCCGGAATTCAAGGGCAAGACCGCGATCCTGAACATCCCCTCGATCGGCATCATGGACGCCGCGATGGTGGTGGAGGCCAAGGGCATCCACAAGTACGCCGACAAGGGCAACATGACCAAGGCCGAGATCGACCTCACGATCAAGACCCTGATCGAGGCCAAGAAGGCCGGCCAGTTCCGTGCGCTGTGGAAGGACTTCAACGAGTCGGTCAACCTGATGGCCTCGGGCGAGGTGGTGATCCAGTCGATGTGGTCGCCGGCCGTGACCGCCGTGCGCAGCAAGGGCATCGATTGCGCCTTCCAGCCGCTCAAGGAGGGCTACCGTGCCTGGGCCTCGGGCTTCGGCCTGCCGGCCACGCTGCAGGGCAGGAAGCTCGACGGCGCCTACGAATTCATCAACTGGTTCCTCGACGGCTGGGCCGGCGCCTATCTCAACCGCCAGGGCTACTACAGCGCGGTGCTCGAGACCGCCAAGGCCAAGATGGAGGCCTACGAGTGGGCCTACTGGATGGAGGGAAAGCCCGCCACGCAGGACATCAAGAGCCCGGGCGGCGACGTGATCGCCAAGGTCGGCGCGGTGCGCGACGGCGGCAGCTACGAGCAGCGCATGGGCGGCATCGCGTGCTGGAACGCCGTCATGGACGAGAACGAATACATGGTTCGGAAATGGAACGAGTTCGTCGCGGCCTGAGGCCCCGTCTTTCTCCCTCTCCCTCCGGGAGAGGGCGGGGGTGAGGGCTCCGGGCGGTAGAACGCGCGGAACGATGGATACGCCGCTGCCCCCACCCTGGTCCTCCCCCAGCGGGGGAGGAAAAAACACCACCACACCATGACCCACGTGACGGCAACCGCATCTCCCGATCGCACCCTCCAGGCCTGGTGGCAGGCCGCGCCCTTCGCGCTGGTGTTCCTGCTGTTCTTCCTGGTCCCGCTGGCCCTGGTGGCGATGGTGAGCCTGTGGAACTTCAACGAGTACGAACTGATCCCGGCCATCACGCTGCGCAACTACCTGAGCCTGTTCGAAGGCTGCTCGCGGCTCACCGACAACGGCGACCTCTGCGTCACGCTGAGCACCTACCTCAGCACGCTCAAGTTCTGCCTGCTGGTCTGGGGCCTCACGCTGCTGATCGGCTTCGCGGTGGCCTACTTCCTGGCCTTCCACGTGCGCTCGTCGACCATGCAGACGGTGTTGTTCGTGCTCTGCACCGTGCCCTTCTGGACCTCCAACGTGATCCGCATGATCTCGTGGGTGCCGCTGCTGGGGCGCAACGGGCTGGTCAACCAGGGCTTGATGGGCCTGGGCCTGGTGAATCAGCCGGTCGAGTGGCTGCTGTTCTCCGACTTCTCGGTGGTGCTGGCTTTCGTGCACCTCTACACGATGTTCATGATCGTGCCGATCTTCAACTCGATGATGCGCATCGACCGCTCGCTGCTCGAAGCCGCGAGCGACGCGGGCGCATCGGCCTGGCAGACGCTGTGGAACGTGGTGGTGCCGCTGTCGCGCACCGGCATCCTGATCGGCTCGATCTTCGTGATCACCATCGTGATGGGCGACTTCGTCACCATCGGCGTGATGGGCGGCCAGCAGATCGCGTCGATCGGCAAGATCATCCAGGTGCAGACCTCCTACCTGCAGTTCCCACTGGCCGCGGCCAACGCGATGATCCTGCTGGCCGTGGTGCTGATGATCATCTGGGGCCTGACCCGGCTGGTCGATATCCGAAAGGAACTATGACCACCCCCGTCACTTGCTCACTTCGTGTAGCCGCCTCCCCCCTCAAGGGGGCGACACCAGCGGCCCGGCAAAGCCGGTTCCGCGGTGTCTCCCGAACGGGCTGCGCTTCGCTCGCCTCGGCACGCGCGAACGCAGGACGGCGCACATGAGCACGCGCATCGGCGAAAAGCGCGCCGCCGGCTTCTGGCCGCTGGCTTTCGTGTTCGCGCTCTTCGTGCTGTTCCTCTACGGCCCGATGATCACCATCTTCGTGCTGAGCTTCCAGGGCCCCGAGGGCGGCCTGACCTTTCCCTTGCGCGGGGTGTCGCTGCACTGGTTCCACAAGCTGGCCGAAGGCCTCGGCACGGTCGACATCGCCGCGGCCTTCCGCCGTTCGCTGATGCTGGGCGCGGTGGTGATGGCCTTCACCGTGGCGCTGTCGGTGCTCGCCGGCCTGGCCTTCCGCAAGAAGCTCGCGGGCGGCAACCTGCTGTTCTTCATCACCGTGGCCAGCCTGATCATGCCGTCGATCATCGTGTCGCTGGGCATCGGGCTACAGTTCCGGCTGCTCGACACGGGCATCAAGGATGCACTCACCGCGATGGATGCCACGGCCACCCTCGAGAACTACGGCACTGCGCTGGGCCTGCTCACGTCGGCGCTCGGCGCGCACCTGACCTGGACCCTGCCCTTCGGCCTGCTGATCATGTTCGCGGTCTTCAACCGCTTCAATCCGGCCTACGAGGAAGCCGCGCGCGACCTCGGCGCCACGCCCTGGCAGACCTTCCGCCACGTGGTGCTGCCGTTGATCGGGCCCTCGATCGTCGGCGTGGGCATGTTCGGCTTCACGCTCAGCTGGGACGAGATCGCGCGCACCTCGCAGGCCATCGGCGACGTCAACACGCTGCCGCTCGAACTGCAGGCGCTGACCTCCACCGTGACCACGCCCGCGATCTATGCGCTGGGCACGGTCACCACGCTGGTCTCGCTGGCCGTGATGGCCATCGCGCTCGGCGGCGTGGCGCTGCTGCGTCGCCGTTCCCTCCACCCCCGCCGATGAGGTCCGACCGATGCCCCGACTGCTCGTGATCAACCCCAACACCTCGGCCGCGGTGTCGGCGCTGCTGCAGCAGCATGTGCAGGCCGTCGCGGGCGAGGCGTTGGCGGTGCAGACCACCACCGCCCGCTTCGGCGCGCCCTACATCGCCTCCGAGGCCGGCTATGCGGTCGCCAACCATGCGGTGCTCGACGCCTGGGCCGCCGAGGTGGCCAAGAACGGCCGGCCCGACGCGGTGCTAATCGGCTGCTTCGGCGACCCGGGCCTGTTCGCGCTGCGCGAAGGCGCGGGCGTGCCCGTGGGCGGCCTGGCCGAGGCCGCGTTCTCGGCCGCGGCCTGGCATGGCCGCTTCGCCATCGTGACCGGCGGCGACCGCTGGCGCCCGATGCTGGCGCGCCTGGCCCATGCGCTGGGCCACACGCAGACGTTGGCCGGCATCCACACGGTGGCGCCCACAGGCGCGCAGCTCGCGGCCGACCCGGTGGGCGCGCGCCGCCTGCTGGCCGAGGCCTGCTGCCAGGCGGCCGAGCGCTTCGGTGCGCAGGCCGTGATCCTGGGCGGCGCCGGCCTGGCCGGCATGGCGGCGGACATCGCGTCGCAGGTGCCGGTGCCGCTGATCGACAGCGTGCAGGCCGGTGCGCAGTGGGCCGTCGAGGCGCTCAAGCGCAAGGAGGCCGCCGGCAGCGGCTTCGGCGTTGACTGGCAGAACGTCTCGTGGGAACTCGCGGCCCTGGACTGACGGCGGGCTTTGGCCCCGGCTGACGACGCCGGCGTGCCCGCCATGCCACCATCACGGCAGATCGGAGCACGACCCCATGACCCAGCCCTACCTCCCCGAGACCCAGACCCGCGCGCAGGTCGACGCCCTGCCGGGCGCCGCCGTGATCGACTTCGGCACCAACTGGTGCGGCCACTGCCAGGCCGCGCAGCCGCTGGTGGACCGCGCCTTCGAGGCCCATCCCGGCCTGGCGCACCACAAGGTCGAGGATGGCAGCGGCCGGGCGCTGGGCCGCTCCTTCAAGGTCAGGCTCTGGCCCACGCTGGTGTTCCTGCGCGACGGGCAGGAGGTGGCGCGCCTGGTGCGGCCCACCGATCCGGCCGCCATCGACCAGGCACTGGCCGCGCTCGCGCCCTGAAGCTGTCGGCATCCGCCTACCGCATCTCGCGCCGCGGCGATGCGTGGCCAGCACGACGGCACTCCTAGATTGCGCGGATGACAGACATCCGCAAAGGCCAGGCGCCGGCCCCCCTCGCGCGCGAAGCGTTCCATGACCGTTTCATGCAGGACTTCCAGGACCCGGCCTTCGGGGCCGAGCAGGAGGCGCTCAAACGGCTGGAAGACATCGCCTGGGACGCCTACGACGAGGGCCGCAAGGCGCCGGTCACGCGGCCCGGCGGCGAGGGTTTCGCGGATCCCACCTACGAGATCTCGGTCGAGTGGCTCGAAACCAGCCGCCGGCTGCGCAAGGCGCAGGAAGCGTGGGGCCAGGCCGCGACGCCCACGCGGGTGCTGCTGGTCAACGGCTCGCCGCGCAACGACGGCACCTGCCCCGGCGAGATCTCCAAGACCCATCGCATGGTGCAACTCGCCCAGGCCGAGTTCGCGGCCGCGGGCATCGAGGCCGACGTGCTCGACCTGAGCCGGCTGACCTCCGACTACGACCGCCACATCCACCCCTGCAAGGGCTGTGTCTCGACCGCGATGCCGCTGTGCCACTGGCCCTGCAGCTGCTACCCCAACCATTCGCTGCGCCAGACCGGCGACTGGATGGCCGAGATCTACGAGCAATGGGTGTCGGCGCATGGCGTGATCCTGTTCACGCCCACCCACTGGTACCAGGCGCCCAGCGTGCTCAAGTCGATGATCGACCGGCTGGTCTGCGCCGACGGCGGCAACCCCGACCCCAGCAGCACGCACGGCAAGAAGGCGGCCGAGGCCAAGGAGATCGAGCTCAAGGGCTGGCACTATCCCAAGCATCTCGACGGCCGGGTCTACGGGGTGGTGGTGCACGGCGACGTGGCCGGCATCGAGAGCCTGCGCCGCAACCTCAGCGACTGGCTCGACTGGATGGGGCTGATCGACGCGGGCCCGAAGGCGCGGCTCGACCGCTACCTGGGCTACTACGAGCCCTACGCCACCAGCCATGAGACCTTCGATGCCGACGAGAAGCTGCAGGAGGAAGTGCGCAACGTGGCGCGCGCCGTGGCGGCCGGCGTCCAGGCGCTGCGCGCGGGCACGCTGGTGCAGCCGGACCGCGGCTTGAAGCCGGCGCGCACCAAGTAGCCGGGCGTCGCGGTTCACGCTTCTTTACCGACGCTCACGCAGCGTTGACGCGGGCGCCAAGGCACCGATACACGCGGCGGCCAAACTTCCTCTCACCTGCTGCCGACAAGGCGACAGGCAGGACACAGGCACCGAGCCCCCTTCCGGGGGCAACGAATCGGCAGGCCGGTGCCTTCACCCTCTGAAAGGAAATGCTCTCATGATCACCGCACGTCAACGCATCCTGTGGGCCAGCCTGCTGGCCTCGGCCACCTTCGCCGCCGCGGCGCAGACGCCTCCGCCCGCCGCACCCGCCGGTCCCGAGGCGCGCACCGAGCAGCGCGCGCACAAGCCGCACGACGGCAAGTTCTTCGAACGCATGCAGGAACGCCGCGTCAAGCACCTGGCGGACCTCAAGGCCAAGCTCAAGCTCAGCGCGGCCCAGGAAGGCGCCTGGACCACCTTCACCACCGCCACGCAGCCGCCGGCACCACCGGCCGCCCGTGCCGACCGCGAAGCGGCCCGCGCCGAGTTCGCCAAGCTGACCACGCCGCAGCGTCTGGACCGCATGCAGGCCCGCCAGAGCGAGCGCGCCGCGCGCTTCGCCCAGCGTGCCGATGCGACCCGCACCTTCTACGCCGCGCTCACGCCGGAGCAGCAGAAGACCTTCGACACCGAGGCGCTGAAGCACGGTCCGCGCGGCCATGGTCACCGCGGCCACGGTCCCGACGGCCACCGCGCGCCGCCGCCCGCGCCCAAGGGCTGATCGCACCGGGCCCATGAAAAAGCCCGCGGCATCGCGAGATGCCGCGGGCTTTTTACCGTTCGAGGCGCAGCTTGCTTACTTGGGCGTGCCGGTCGAGGTCTTGGGATTGGTCGGGACTTCCGGGCGTTCGCCCTTCTCGCCGAACTGCGGCTTGGTCTTGAGCGCATCCTGGCGCACCTCGGCGCGCGTGGTGCCGCTCATCACCTGCGGTGTGGCGTTGGGCTGGTTGTTGGTCATGGTGCTGGGCTCGCCGCCGGGCGTGTTGCTGTTGGCCGGGTTGCGGTTCTGCACCCGGGCCTCGGACTTCACCGCCTCGCGCGAGGCCGGCATGCTGCCGTCCGGGCGCTGCGTCGGATTGGGCACGCCGGCACGCGACTCGGTGCTGGGCTGGCCGGAGGTGGAGGGCGTGGTCACCACACCCTGGGCGCTGACGGCGCCGGCGGCCATCAGGCCGGCGAGAAGGGTGGCGTGGATCAGGGGGTTGCGCATGATGTCGTCCTTGGAATGTTGAAAGTGGCAAAGAGCGGGCCTCTCGTGACGCCCTGAAGTCACCGTAGGAGCCACTTCGGTGCGCCTTTGTGGGGCGTGGGCACGGCAGCCTGTAGGACGTGGCGGGGCATGGGTCGAAGAAGGTGAGGCGTCCTACAGCGCACACGCGCGGGCGGCCCTACAACCGTTCCGATGCTTTCTCTTCCCTTCTTCCTGCCGTGAGCGCCATTCCTTCCGCCGAGGCCGCGGTGCCGCCTTCCACGCCGCTGGCGCGGGCGCCGGCATCGCTCAAGGTCATGACCGTGAACACCCACAAGGGCTTCACGGCGCTCAACCGCAAGTTCATCCTGCCGGAGCTGCGCGATGCGGTGCGCACCGTCGGCGCCGACGTGGTCTTCCTGCAGGAGGTGCAGGGCACGCACGACCGCCATGCGCGCAAGCACAGCAACTGGCCCGAGGCCCCGCACTACGAATTCCTGGCCGACACCATGTGGCCGCAGTTCGCCTATGGCCGCAACGCGGTCTATCCCAAGGGACACCATGGCAATGCGGTGCTGTCGAAATTCCCGATCGTCCATCACACCAACCACGACGTGTCGATCGCCGGGCCTGAGAAGCGCGGGCTGCTGCATTGCGCCCTGCGCGTGCCGGGCCGCGTGGGCGAGGTGCATGTGATCTGTGCGCACCTGGGGCTGGCCGAGTCGCACCGCCAGCAGCAGCTCGAGCTGCTCTGCTACATCGTGCGCGACGAGGTACCGCCCGATGCGCCACTGGTGGTGGCCGGCGATTTCAACGACTGGCGCGGCCGTGCGCACGCGGTGCTGGCCCATGGCGCGGGCCTGCGCGAGGTCTTCCTGCACGCCAACGGCGCCGCGGCTCGAACCTTTCCCGCGCGCTTCCCGGTGCTCTCGCTGGACCGCATCTACGTGCGCAACGCGGGCGTGCATTCGCCAGTGGTGCTGCCGCGGCGCCCCTGGTCGCACCTGTCGGACCATGCACCGCTGGTGGCGGAGATCGAGCTGTGAACGGGCGCCAGTGGAGCGAGGGCAACCGGCTCGAGCTGCTCGAGAACGGCGAGCAGTTCTTCCCGCGCGTGTTCGAGGCCATCCGCGAAGCGCAGCGCGAGGTCATCGTCGAGACCTTCATCCTGTTCGAGGACAAGGTCGGCGAAGGCCTGCATGCGGCCCTGCGTTCGGCCGCGCAGCGCGGCGTCAAGGTCGACCTGATGATCGACGGCTTCGGCTCGCCCGACCTGTCGCCGGAATTCATCGGCGGCCTGACCTCGGTGGGCGTCAAAGTGCGGGTGTTCGACCCGGGTCGGCGCGTGTTCGGCCAGCGCCTCAACGTGTTCCGCCGCATGCACCGCAAGATCGTGGTGGTCGACGGCCAGCGGGCCTTCGTGGGCGGCATCAACTACTCGGCCGACCACCTGCTGGATTTCGGCCCGCAGGCCAAGCAGGACTACGCGGTCGAGATCGGCGGGCCGATCGTCTCGGAGATCCACCGTTTCGTGCTGCATGCGATCGCGGTGGGCGGCAAGGGGCCGAGCTGGTTCCGGCGCCGCCTGCGCGCGGCCCACCACGACCAGGTCAATGCGCCCGCGGGCGAGGCGCAGGTGCAGTTCGTCACGCGCGACAACCGCCGCCACACCAACGACATCGAGCGCCACTACCGCGCCGCGATCCGCACCGCGCGCGAGCGCATCGTGATCGCCAACGCCTACTTCTTCCCGGGCTACCGGCTGATCAAGGAAATGCGGCGCGCGGCCCGGCGCGGTGTCGACGTGCGGCTGATCCTGCAGGGCGAGCCCGACATGCCGATCGTCAAGACCGCGGCCAGCCTGCTCTACCACCACCTGCTGAACGCGGGCGTGCGCATCTACGAGTACTGCGAGCGGCCGCTGCATGGCAAGGTGGCGGTGATGGACGACCGCTGGAGCACCGTGGGCTCGAGCAACCTCGACCCGCTGAGCCTGTCGCTCAACCTCGAGGCCAACGTGATCGTGCGCGACGCCGAGTTCAACCGCACGCTGAGCGAGCGGCTGGACCACCTGATGGCGCACAGCTGCAAGCAGATCGAGGCCAAGGACCTGACCGAGTGGAGCGGCTGGCGCCTGGTGCGCAGCTTCTTCATCTTCCACGTGCTGCGCTGGTACCCCTCGCTCACCGGCTGGCTGCCGCGCCACGCGCCGCGCCTCAAGCCGCTCGACCCGCCGCCGATCCCGCAGGCCGGCGCGACGCCGACCGAGGTCGCGTGATGGCCACCGCGCCTGCGAGCACCGCGCAGGCGGAACCTGCCAGTGCCTGGCGCCGGGCCTGGCCCTGGATCAAACGCATCGGCACCTGGGTGTTCTTCGCGGGCGTGGCCTGGCTGCTGGTGCAGCAGGCGCGTGCCATCGACTGGGACGAGGTGATGACCGCGTTTTCGCGCCTGCCGGCCTCCACGCTGGCGATGGCGGGCGGCCTGGTCGCGCTGAGCTTCACGCTCTACAGCACCTTCGACCTGCTGGGCCGGCACATCACCGGCCACGGCCTGCGCGCCGGCACCGTGATGGCCGTGACCTTCGTGAGCTACGCCTTCAACCTCAATCTGGGCTCGCTGGTGGGCGGCGTGGCCTTCCGCTACCGGCTGTACTCGCGGCTGGGCCTGGACAACGCCACCATCACGCGCGTGCTGGGCTTCAGCATGCTGACCAACTGGCTGGGCTACATGGTGGTGGCGGGCACCGCCTTCTGCTTCTGGCCGCTGGACCTGCCGGCCGACTGGAAGATCGGCAATTCCGGCCTGCGCCTCCTCGGCGCGGCGCTGCTGGCGCTGGCCGCGGCCTACCTCGCGCTGTGCGCGGTCGCGAGCGACCGCACCTGGCACTTGCGCGGCCATGCCTGGCAGCCGCCCGCGCTGCGCCTGGCGCTGCTGCAGCTGCTGATGTCCTGCACCAACTGGTGCCTGATGGGCGGCGTGGTGTGGCTGCTGCTGCAGCGGCAGGTGCCCTACCCCGAGGTGCTGGCCGTGCTGCTGGTGGGCGCGGTCGCGGGCGTGATCACCCACGTGCCGGCCGGCCTGGGCGTGCTCGAGGCGGTGTTCGTCGCCCTGCTCTCGCACCGGCTGCCGCCGGGCCAGATCCTGGCCGGGCTGATCGGCTACCGCGCGCTCTACTACCTGGCGCCGCTGGCGATCGCCACCCTGGGCTACCTCGCGATGGAAGCGCGTGCGAAGCGGCTCGCGGCGGGCACGCCGGTCGCTTGAGCCGACCCGCGACAAGGGTTGTTCGCATCACTGTATATTCGTACAGTGAACATCGATCGCAAGCTCGCCATCCTGGCCGACGCCGCCAAGTACGACGCCTCGTGCGCCTCCAGCGGCACGGGCGCGCGCAACTCGGTGGGCGGGCGCGGCATCGGCTCGACCGAAGGCGCGGGCATCTGCCACAGCTATGCGCCCGACGGCCGCTGCATCTCGCTGCTCAAGATCCTGCTGACCAACTTCTGCCAGTACGACTGCCTCTACTGCGTGAACCGCGTGAGCAGCAACGTGCCGCGCGCCCGCTTCACGACCGACGAGGTGGTGCAGCTCACGCTCGACTTCTACCGCCGCAACTGCATCGAGGGCCTGTTCCTGTCGAGCGGCATCATCCAGAGCCCCGACCACACGATGGAGCAGGTGGTGGAAGTGGCGCGCGCGCTGCGTGAAGACCACGACTTCCGCGGCTACATCCACCTCAAGACCATCCCCGAGGCCTCGCCCGAGCTGCTGCAGCGCGCCGGCCGCTATGCCGACCGGCTCAGCATCAACGTCGAACTGCCCACGGCCGACGGCCTGGCCGCGCTGGCGCCCGAGAAGGACGGTGCCGGCATCCGGCGCGCGATGGCGCGCATGCGGGTGCACATCGACGATGCCAAGGGTGCCCGCCGCGACGCCGCCGCGGGCACGGTCATGTCGATGCCCGGCGCCGCGCCGCGCCGCGCGCCCGCGCCGGTCTTCGCGCCGGCCGGCCAGAGCACGCAGATGATCGTGGGCGCCGACGCGGCCGACGACCGCGCGCTGCTCGCGACCAGCGCGCAGCTCTACGGCGCCTACCGGCTGCGCCGCGTCTACTACTCGGCCTTCAGCCCGATCCCCGATGCTTCGTCGTCGCTGCCGCTGGCCGCGCCGCCGCTGGTGCGCGAGCACCGGCTCTACCAGGCCGACTGGCTGATGCGCTTCTACGGCTTCACGCACGACGAGATCGTGCCGGCCGCCGCCAACACCGAGGCCGGCGCGGCCGGCGGCATGCTCTCGCTCGACGTCGACCCCAAGCTGGCCTGGGCGCTGGCGCACCGCGAGCGCTTTCCGGTCGACCTCAACACCGCGCCGCGCGAGATGCTGCTGCGCGTGCCGGGCCTGGGCGTGAAGGCGGTCGAGCGGCTGCTGATCGCGCGCCGCGTGCGGCAGCTTCGCAGCGCCGACCTGGGCCGGCTGCATGTGCCGCTGAAGAAGGTGCTGCCCTTCGTGCTGCTGGCCGACCACCGGCCGGGCCGCGCGCTCGACGCGGCCGGTTTCGCCGCGCGCTTCCGGCCCGCGCCGGTGCAGGCCTCGCTCTTTTCCGCCTGAATGCCTACAAGGGGTGCTTCCGGTGCGCGCCACATTGCCGGCATGGCAACCCACACCGTCACGCTTTCGAGCGACACCGACTGGCCCGGCTTTCGCGGCGAGGCGCGCGCACTGCTGGCGCGCCAGGTGCCGCCGGAAGACGTGGTCTGGCACACCCGCGCCAGCGCCGAGAGCGACCTGTTCGCGGCGCTCGAGACGCCGCGCGCGCAGGGCGTGGGCAGCGCCTCGGCGATCGTGCCGCCGGCCTTCGTGCGCTTGTGCGAGACCGTGGTGCTGCACGACGACCCGGACCGTTTCGGCCTGCTCTACCGGCTGCTCTGGCGGCTGGTGCACGAGCCCACGCTGCGCCGCGATCCACTGGATGCCGACCGCGTGCGCGCGCACCACATGGCGCAGGCGGTACGGCGCGACATGCACAAGATGAAGGCCTTCGTGCGTTTCCGGCCGCTGCCGCAGGACGATGGCGAACCGACGCTGCATGTCGCCTGGTTCGAGCCCGACCACCACATCGTCGAGGCCGTCGCGCCCTTCTTCGTGCGGCGCTTCGCGACGATGCGCTGGGCCATCCTCACGCCCGAGCGTTCGGTGCAATGGCATCCCGGGGCTGCCGCCGACGCGGAAGGCGGCGAGGCGTTGCCCACCGAAGGCCGGCTCGACTTCGGCCCCGGCGCGCGCCGCGAGGACGCGCCGCCGGCCGATGCGGGCGAGGCGCTGTGGCTCACCTACTACCGCCACATCTTCAACCCGGCCCGGCTCAAGCTCGCGATGATGCAGAAGGAGATGCCGCGCCGCTACTGGCAGAACCTGCCCGAGGCGGTGCTGATCGCGCCGCTCGCGGCCGACGCGGCGGCGCGCAGCGAGCGCATGGTCGAGGCGCCGGCCACGGTGCCGGCGCGGCGCATCGTGCCCATCGCCCGGCCGCTGCTGGCCGACGAAGACAGCTCCGCCGATCCGGCCACCGCGCTGGCCCAGCTGCGGCGCGCCACCGACCGCTGCCGCGAATGTCCGATCGGCGCGCACGCCACCCAGTCGGTGTTCGGCGAGGGCCCGGTGGGTGCGGCGCTGATGGTGGTGGGCGAACAGCCGGGCGACCAGGAGGACCTGCGCGGCCGGCCTTTCGTGGGCCCGGCGGGCCAGCTCTTCGACCGTGCGCTGCACGACCTGGGCTGGTCGCGCGAGGCGCTTTACGTGACCAACGCGGTCAAGCACTTCAAGTACGAACTGCGCGGCAAGCGGCGCATCCACAAGACGCCCACGCAGCAGGAGGCGCAGGCTTGCCTGCACTGGCTGGAAAGCGAGATGGCGCAGGTGCGGCCGCAGGCGGTGCTGGCGCTGGGCGCCACGGCGGCGCGCGCGGTGCTCGGGCGGCCGGTGGCGGTGATGCGCGAACGCGGCCAGTGGCAGACCGGGCCGCGCGGCGAGCCGGTGCTGGTCACGCTGCATCCCTCGGCGCTGCTGCGCGGCGATCCGCAGCAACGCGACGAAGCCTATGCCGCCTGGCTGGAGGATCTGTCGAAGGCCACGCAGGTGGTGCGCGCGGAGGCCGGCGAAACGGCCGCGCGTTGAGGCCGCTGCGTCAGAAGCGGTAGAGGTAGCGCAGGCGGACGAAGTTGGCGCCCGGATTCGGCTTCTTGATGCCGCCGTTGGATACATGCTGCAGCCGCAGCGACAGCTCGTGTTCGCCGCGCGCGCCGAAGCTGCGGCCCACGCCCAGCACCTCGGTGAACTGGAAGGCCGTGCTGAACGAACGCTCGGGCGTGCGGTAGACATGGTTCATCACCGTGCCGCCGAGGCCCCCTTCGACGAACCAGGGCGACGCGCCCTGGTCGAAGCGGTAGCGCCAGGTGGCGATCACGCCCAGCTGGGCATAACTGCGGCGACCGTCGCCCAATACGTGGGGCGCGCGCCACTGGCTGGCGAACACATCCCAGGCGAAGGAGCGGCCGTTGACCACCCCGGCACCGCTCGGCGACCAGGGCAGCACCGCGCCCAGCGCCCACGCATCGGTGTCGGCCCCTCCATGCAGCGCGTGCCCGCCTTCGACGTAGAAAGCCGGCGCCTCGTCGCCATACGCCAGCGCCTGGGTGGCGCAGAAAAGCAGCGCGCCGAAGGCCAGCGCCGCGCGCGACCCGATGAACTTGTTTTTCATGGTTGTTGTTCGAGGGTGAGGAGTTCGCGCCACTGTCGCGCAACCGGAAAAACCACGCCGCCGGTCATTTGTCTCGGTCGGCGGTAGGACGCATTCTTTTTCAATTGCTGCACCGCAGCATAAAGAGCGCCGCAGGCCTATAGTGCTTCCTTTGCCACGTCGAAACGCCTGCATGTCCCCCACTTTCTCCTCGCGGTTCTTCAATCCGCTGCTGCTGTGGGCCGACGTCGCCCTCACGACCCAGGAGATGCTGCTGAGCGCCGTCGCTGTGGTCCAGCTGCGCACCGAACGCATGGCCCTGGCCGGGCTGGCGCCCAGCGCCGCAGACCAGGTCGAGTTCCAGCTGATGGGCCAGGAGAAGCTGGCCGCGGTCAGCGAATCGGGCGCCGCGATCGCCAATCAGTTGAACACCACCGGCCAGGCGCTCACGCAGCGCACGGTGCGCGACTGGCTGGGCGCCACCACGGCCTGGTTGGGCCTGGCCACCAGCCTGACGCCGGCCCAGGCCGCGGCGCACAGCCATGCGCTGTTGAGCGCCGGCCAGCGCACCCTCGCCAACGCGACGCAGATCGGCAGCGTCGGTGCGCGCGTGGTGCAGCGCGGCCTCAAGCCGATCCATGCGCGGGCCACGGCCAACGCGCGCCGGCTGGCGCACGCCGAGGCCTGATCAGGCCGCGACCAACCGCAGCAGCGTGATTTCCGAGGGCGCGCCGAAGCGCTTGGGCGGGCCCCAGTAGCCGGTGCCCCGGCTGGTGTAGACCCACATGTCGCGCAGCCGGTGCAGGCCGGCCGTGAAGGGCTGCTGCAGCGGCACGAACAGGTTCCAGGGGAAGAACTGGCCGCCGTGCGTGTGGCCCGAGAGCTGCAGCTGGAAGCCCGCATCCGCCGCGGCCGGCGCGCTGCGCGGCTGGTGCGCGAGCAGCACGCGCGTGGTGGCCGAGGCGGGCGCGCCCGCCAATGCCGCCTGCGGGTCGCTGGCCTGCGTGGCATCGAAATGCCCGGCGGTGAAGTCGGTCACGCCGGCCAGCACCAGGGTGGCGTCGCCGCTCTCCTCGTCGGTCTGCGCACCCGCGGCGCCACGCGCATCGAGCAGCACATGCTCGTTGAGCAGCACGCGCAGCCCGAGCCGGCGCAGCTCGACGATCCAGGCCGGGGCGCCTGCGTAGTACTCGTGGTTGCCGGTCACCACGAAGGTGCCGTGCCGCGCGCGCAGGTCGGCCAGCGGCGCGATGTGCTCGCGCAGCTCGGCCACGCTGCCGTCGACCAGGTCGCCTGTGATGGCGATCGCATCGGCCTCGAGCCGGTTGACCGCATCGACGATGCGCTGGATGTAGCCGCGCTTGATGGTCGGCCCGACGTGGATGTCGCTGAGCTGCACGATCGAGAAGCCGACCAATGCGGCCGGCAGGTCGCGGATCGGCACGTCCACGCGTTGCACCGGTGCGGTGCGGCGGGCGTTGAAGAAGCCGACCGCCGTCACCGCCGTGGCCAGCAGCGGCACCGCGGCCGCGCTCCAGCGGCGGGCCGATGCGCCGTCGAAGCTCAGGACGCCCACCCCCTGCGCGGCCCAGCCGAGCAGCAGGCCCGCATCGCGCACCAGCGTGAGCACCAGCAGCGAGGAGAACCAGCCCATGCACAGCAGGCCGAGCCAGCGCCAGGCGTCGTGCAGCGGCGGCCGCTGCCGCGAACCCAGGCCCACGAAAGGCAGCGGAATGCTGGCGGCCGAGACGACCAGGGCGAGCAGCAGTGCCAGGGCGCCGATGGGGCTCAGGGCCCACAGCGCGGGCAGCAGGCGCAGGCCGATGTAGGCATGCAGCAGCGCGGTGAGGAGGGACAGGGGGCGAAGCGGCATGCGGATTCGGAAGAGACGGGCGACGCCCGGCAGCGCATCTGTGAGCCGCCCGGCGCGCATTCAAGGCCCCGGAGGCCCGGCACCAAACGAAATCGGCGCCCGCGGCGCCGAGGGGGCCTCAGGCCGCGTTCAGTGGCTGGACGCGCTGACGCCCTGCGTCAGCATGGTGCGCCCGCTCAGCGGCGGCACGTCGATGTTGGACGGCCAGACGAAGCGCGCCGAGGTCGGCATGCCGTTGAACACCGTGAGTTCCTGCGTGAGCGTGACGCCGCCGACCGTGGCCTCGACCGCGTAATCGCCCGGCTCCAGCCGCGCCAGCATCAGCGGGCCGGTGGCGGTGGCTTCCATCACGGGCTTGCCGGTGTACTTGTTGAGAACCAGCACCTGCACGTCGCCCGGTGCGGCGCCGCGGGCACCCTGCCCCAGCGCGAACTCCAGCGTGGCGGCCCAGCGCGGCGCCACCATCTTGAGGAAGCTGGCTTCGTCCTTGTTGGCGCCGCCGCACATGTATTCCACGCCATCGGCCATGCGGATGGGGGGATTGGCCGAAGCGTGCGCTGACATCAGGCCGCAGAAAAGGAGGGCGGCGCCGGCCACGAGGGGCGCTGCGCGGCGCGAAGTACGGATGAAGTTCATGCTGTGCCGTCGTTCCAGGGTTGCGTCAGGAATTCTTCCCTAGCAAGAGTCGGGCAAGGTACAGCGTTTACGCCTAGATTTTTCTTGATCTCGCGGCGTTCAGGGTGGCAAAGGCGGGCCGCCCGCCGGCCGGTAGCGGCTTGGGTTGCCGCCCGCGACCTTGCGCATCAGCCGCCGCAGCGCGGTCGCGTCTTCGTAGCCGACCTGCGCGGCCACCTGCTCCAGCGTCATCCGGCTGGACTCGATCAGCATCCGGGCGCGGTTCGAGCGCACGCTCTGCAGCAGGGCCATGGTGCTCTTGCCGGTGGCCTGCCGCACATGCCGCGACAGGGTGCGGGTAGACATCGCGAATTCCTGCGCCAGCGCCTCCACGGTCGGCGGATGGGGCAGCGCCGCCTCGATGCGGCGCACCAGGCGCGCGACCAGCGCATGGCCGCTGGCCAGCATCGCCGGCACCACGAAGGCCCCCTGCGCCTGCCGCCCGTCGATCAGCAGGTTGCGGCCCACCGCATCGGCCATCGCCACGCCGAAGCGGCGCCGCAGCAGGTGCAGCATCAGGTCGGTCTGGGCGAAGGCGGCGCCGGCGGTGCTCAGCGGGCCGTCCTCGCAGACCATGCGGTCCGCATCCACCGTGCAGCCCGGTTCCAGGCTGCGAAGGGCCGGGGCCAGCCACCAGGAGGTGGTGACGGTGCGTCCGGCCAGCAGGCCCGCGGCCTGCAGCAGGAACACCGCCGAGCACGAGGCCGCGACCGCCCCGCCCCGGCCTGCATGCGCGGCCAGCGCGCGGGCCGCGCGCTGCATGTCGTCGTCGGCGAGCCGACTCTGCAGCGTCTGCAGGCTGGCCAGGTTCAGGCCCGGCACGATCCAGCACGAACCGTCGGCGCGCGGGCGCTTCGGCAGGGGCGTGGCCTCGACGTGCATGCCGCTGCTCAAGGGCACAGCGTTCCCGTCGACCGACACCACGCGCCAGCGCGGACGGGCCAGCTTCATGTGCGGCGCCAGCATCGATGCGGCCTCGAGCAGGGCCAGGGTGGTGGCCACGCTGCTCGCATAGCTCCCTGGCAGCACCAGGATCGTGAAATCGTTCATTGGCTGAAAGCGCATCAAAGATGTCGAAGTGGACACTCGAAGTCTAGGGCCGCCGGCGCTTCAATGGGCACTCGACTTTCCACGAAAAAGGCCATGCCCAACATCCTTGTCAAGATTCCCCGCGGCGCCTTCCCCGGCGAGGCGCGCGCGCAGCTCGCGCAGAACATCCAGGAAGCCGCTGCCAGAGCGGAACAGATGCCCGACGACCCGCGCCACCGTGCGCTGTACTGGGTGCTGATCGAGGAGATCGACGCAGGCCTGTGGACCTGCGGTGGCCACGACGTCGGCGCGAAGGTGCTGACCTTCTTCGCGCTGGCGCTGGTACCCGCGGGCGTGCTCGATACCCGATCGAGGGCACTCTACGTGGGCTCGATGCATGAAGCCTTCGCGAAGGCGATGCCGGCCGAGGACACACGACGGCTCCACAGTTCGGTGATCGTGCAGGAGGTGCCCGAAGGCTGCTGGGGCGGCAACGGCGTGCTGTGGACCCTGCCCGCGCTGGCGCAGGCGGCCGGCTATGCGCACCTTCAGCACCTGGTGGCGGAGGCCGCGGCATGAACGCGCGCGACGTGAACCAGCACGACACGCTCGACGACTTCGCGCGTCGCGAGATCACGCTCGACGGTGCGACGAAGACGGTGTGGGTGTCGGGCAGCGGGCCGGCGGTGATCGTGATGACCGAGATGCCCGGCATCAGCCCGCATGTCGCGCGCTTTGCCCGCTGGGTGCGCGCGGCGGGCTTCACGGTCTACATGCCCTCGCTGTTCGGCCGCGACGGCGCGATCCCCAGCGCCGAGGAAGGCGCGGCGATCTTCCGCCATGCCTGCGTGAGCGCCGAGTTCCGCGCCTTTGCGTCGAATGCCTCGAGCCCGGTCACGCAATGGCTGCGGGCGTTGGCACGGCAGGCGCATGGCGAATGCGGCGGCCCCGGCGTGGGCGCGATCGGCATGTGCTTCACCGGCAACTTCGCGCTGTCGATGATGCTCGAGCCGGCGGTGCTGGCGCCGGTGGTGTGCCAGCCTTCGCTGCCGCTCGACGACCCGGCGGGCCTCGAGATGGCACCCGACGCACTGGCCACCGTGCGCCGCCGCCTCGAAGCCGAAGACCTCACGGTGATGGCCTACCGCTTCGACGGCGACAGCTTCTGCCGGGCCCAGCGCTTCGCCGCCTACACGGCCGCGCTGGGGCCGCGCTTCGTGGCCCGCATCCTGCCGGACGCGGCGGCCCACCCGAACCCGCCGCCCTTCTTCGCGCAGCACGTGCGCAGCCCGCACAGCGTGGTGACGGCGCACCTCATCGACGAAGAGGGCCAGCCCACGCTGGCGGCGCGTGACGAGATCCTGGCCTTCCTGGCGATGCGACTGCAGGGCTGACAGCCGGCTTCGCCAGCCCTTCGCGCAGGGCTTGCCATGATTCGCAATCTACGCACAATCGCGGGGTGCCCACGATACTCATCAGCGAAGACTTGCGAATGAAATTCAGAAGTTCTGCGAATGTTGCGAATTCATCCGCCGTCAAAGGCAGCCGATGAAGAAGACCTTTATGGGCGTGCGCCTGCGCAAGCTGCGCGCGGAACGCGGCATTTCGCAGATCGCGATGGCGCAACTGCTGGGCCTCTCGCCCAGCTATTTGAACCAGCTCGAGCAGAACCAGCGGCCGCTCACCGTGGGCGTGCTGCTCAAGGTCAGCCGCGCCCTGGGTGTGGACGTGCAGCAGTTCTCCGAAGACGAGGAAACGCGGCTGGTGGCGGGCATGCAGGAGGCGCTGGCCGACAACCCCGGCGGTGAAGCCGTGGCCCTGCCCGAGCTGCGCGAGATCGCTGCCCAGATGCCCGCGGTGGGCCGCGCGCTGCTGGCGCTGCACCGGCGCAACCTCGATGCCGTGCAGCGGCTGGAGGAGATCGCGCTGCGGCTGGGCGACGACCGCGCCGAACTGTCACCGATGCGGCCCATGGCCTTCGAGCGCGTGCGTGATTTCTTCTTCACCCACCAGAACCACTTCGACGCGGTGGACCGCGCAGCCGAGGCCCTGGCCACCGAGGCCCATGCACAGGGCGGGCCGCTGACCGACTGGCTGGTGCAGCGCCTGGCCCAGCGCCATGGCGTGCGCGCCGTGCCTTCGCCCGACGACATGGACGCCAGGCAGCGCAGCTACGACCCGGGCAGCAAGGTGCTGCGCCTGTCGCTCACGCTCGAGAAGGGCCAGCTCGGCTTCCAGCTGGGCACGCAGCTGGCGCTGCTCGAGCATTCGGCGCTGCTCGATGCGCTGGTCGACACGCCCGAGCTGCAGCAGGACCCCCAGGCGCGCACGCTGGCGCGCATCGGCCTGGCCAACTACTTCGCGGGCGCGCTGCTGCTGCCCTACGCGCCCTTCCTCAAGGCCGCGGAGGCCTTGCGCTACGACATCGACCGGCTGTCGCGCCGCTTCGGCGTGGGCTTCGAGACCATCTGCCACCGCCTGAGCACGCTGCAGCGGCCGGGCGCGCCGGGCGTGCCCTTCTTCTTCATCCGCGTCGACCGCGCGGGCAACATCTCGAAGCGGCAGTCGGCCACGCACTTCCACTTCTCCAAGACCGGCGGCACCTGCCCGCTGTGGAACGTCTACGAGGCCTTCTCGCAGCCCGGCAAGATCCTGCCCCAGCTCGCGCGCATGCCCGACGGCCGCTCCTACCTGTGGATCGCGCGCACCGTGTCCGCGGGCCAGGGCGGCTACGGCGCGCCCAGCAAGACCTTCTCGGTCGCGCTGGGCTGCGACATCCGCCATGCGCCGCGGCTGGTCTATTCACGCGGCATGGACCTCGACGACCCCGAGATCGCCACGCCCATCGGCATGGGCTGCAAGGTCTGCGAGCGCGTGCGCTGCCCGCAGCGCGCCTTCCCCTTCGTGGGCCGGCCGCTGGATGTCAGCGAGAACGAGAGCCGCTTCGCGCCCTATCCGGCGGAGGGCATGGACGCGGCCTGAGGCGCACGCGCAGCGCCTTCGTCAGTCCTGGGCCTCGCGCGTCTGTGCCGCATCGGTGCCTTCGCCGCTGCCGGGTTCGCCGTCACCCGGGAAGCCCTTGGCCTTGTGCTGCTCGCGGCCCATGCGGCTGCCCTCCAGCGGGTCGTCCTGGCCGATCGCGCGGTTCTGCGCGATGTTGCGACCCGAGGCCGCGCCGCGGTCGCCCAGGCGTGCTTCGTGCAGCTCGCCGGTGGCGGCCGATGCGGCCTCGTTGGCCGGGGGAGTGGTGTTTGAAGTCATGGGTCTTCTCCTTGGCAGCGGATGCTGCGGATGAACGCCCCCATTGAGCGGATGGCTGAGCCGCGCGCGGGCCGGCCGAGGTTGCAGGCGCACGTAGGCGCAGGCGCAGACCGCGCGGCGTTTCAACCGCCAGCCGCAAAGCGCGCGAGTGCGATCAGCCCGAGCACGAGCAGCAGCACCAGGGTCAGCGCGATGGCGATCATCGGCACGGCGCCGGCCCGGTCGACGCGCGCGTCGGCGGCCGCGCGCCGCCCGCCCAGGCCGATCAGGCCCCAGAGCACTGCGCGGAGATAGCGAAGGAAGTTGGACATGGGGCCTCGTCGAAACGCATGAGCACGATGTTTGAACTGTGCGCCTCGGGAGCGGGCGAAAACAGCATCAGTTCGCGCCGGAACGGGCGTAGCAGTCAGGCAGCGCGTGGGTTGCGGCGGGTGCGCGCGACGGGTTCCGGCGCCTGCACCGCGCTGCCCAGCCTGGCCACCGAGACCACGAAGTCCAGGAAGGCGCGCGTCTTGGCCGGCACGTGGCTGCGCGACGGGTACAGCGCGTAGAGCGGAAAGCGCTCGTCGGCCCAGTCCGGCAGCACATTGACCAGCCGGCCCTCGGCCAGCAGTGTCTCCGCCCCGAGTTCCATCACCTGCGCGATGCCGTAGCCGGCCAGGCAGGCGCCGTGCATCGTGCCCACGTCGTTGACCAGCAGCGCGCCGTCGATGGGCAGCTCGAGCCGCTTGCGCCCGCGATGGAACTCCCAGGGAAAGCGCTTGCCGGTCTCGGGGTCGAGGAATTGGATGCAGGTGTGCTGCGGGCTGTCGAGATCGGCCGGCGCCGCAGGCCGGCCCTGGCGCTTGATGTAGGCCGGCGAGGCCACGGTCAGGATGCGCGTGTCGAGCAGCTTGCGCGCCGCCAGGCTGGAGTTGCGCGGTTCGCCGAAACGGATCGCGAGATCGAAGCCCTCGGCGATCATGTCGCCCATCGCCTCGCGCGTGATCAGCTCCAGCCGTAGCTCGGGGTGCTGGCGCATGAAGCTGCCCAGCCGCGGACCAGGATCAGGCGCGAGAAGAAGGGATGCACGTTGACCCGCAGCCGGCCGCGCACCGCGGCCTGCCCTTGCGCCGCTTCGCTGGCCGCATCCTCCAGGCCGGCCAGCAGCGGCGCGATCTGTTCGTGGAAGCGCCGCCCTTCGTCGGTCAGCGCCACTGAACGCGTGGTGCGGTCGAACAAGCGAACGCCCAGGCGCCCTTCGAGTCGCACGATGGCGCGGCTCACGCCGGAGGGTGTCATGTCCAGCGCATCGGCGGCCCTCACAAAGCTGCCGTTGCGCACCACCGCGGCCAGCACGCCCATGCCGTTGAGCGTGCGTTCGTCAAAGGCCATGATCAGCCTCTTGCATTGATGACATGAGGTCAATTTTAAAGTGACATTCATGCCATCGACAGCCTGCATGCCGGCGCCCAGAATTCCGCTCATTCGTCATTCAAAGAGAAGGAATTCGAGATGCATGCCATCACAGGAATCACCGGACAAGTGGGCGGCGTGGTCGCGCGCCGCCTGCTGGCCGAAGGGCAGGACGTGCGCGCCGTGGTGCGCGATCCCGCGAAGGCCCAGGCCTGGGCGCAGCAAGGTTGCGAAGTGGCGACTGCGGACGCGGGCGATGCGCAGGCGTTGACGCAGGCCTTTGCAGGCACCGAGGCGGTGTTCGTGCTGCTGCCGCCCAACTTCGACCCCTCGCCGGACCTGGCCGAGTCGCGTGCCATCGTGACCGCGCTGCATGCGGCGCTGGCGGCTGCACGTCCTGCGCGCGTGGTGTGCCTGTCCACCGTCGGAGCGCACCAGCCTCGCGCCAACCTGCTGAGCCAGCTCTCGCACATGGAACAGGTGCTGGGCGAGCTCCCGATGCCGACCGCCTTCGTGCGTGCGGCCTGGTTCATGGAGAACGCGCAATGGGACGTGGCCTCGGCGCGTGACCAGGGCGTGGTCCCCAGCTTCCTGCAGCCACTGGAGCGGGCGATTCCGATGGTGGCCACGGCCGACGTGGGCCGCATGTGCGCCGAACTGATGGCCACGGCGTGGAGCGGCCGTCGCGTCATCGAACTCGCCGGTCCGCAGCTTGTGTCGCCGCACGCCATCGCCGATGCCTTCGCCCGCTTGCTGGGCCATGCGGTGCAGGCACAGCCGGTGCCGCGCGACAGCTGGGAGACGCTGTTCCGTGCGCAGGGCATGCATCATCCGCTGCCGCGCATGCAGATGCTCGACGGCTTCAACGAAGGCTGGATCGCGTTCGAAGAAACAGGCACGGAGCGCCGCACCGGCGAGACCGGCCTGGACACCGTGCTGCACGGCCTGATCGAACGCAGCGCCGTCTGATCGGTTCTTCAAGAAAAGGAAAGACGCATGTCACGCATCCTCATCACCGGCTCCACCGACGGCCTGGGCCTGATGGCGGCCCGCCTGCTGGTCGAACAGGGCCACCAAGTCCTCCTGCATGCACGCAACGCCGCGCGGGCCGACGACGCACGGCGTGCGCTGCCGCAGGCCGAGGCCGTGCTGGTGGGCGACCTGTCGACGCTGGCGCAGATGCGCGCGGTCGCCGAGCAGGCCAACCGCCTGCCGGTGGCCGACGCGGTGATCCACAACGCCGCCCTGGGCTACCGCGAAAGCCAGCGACGCCTCACGAGCGATGGCCTGCCCGAGCTGTTCGCGGTCAACACGCTCGCGCCCTATGTGCTGACCAGCCTGATCGCGCGTCCGAAGCACCTGGTCTACCTGAGCTCACTGCTGCATCGCCAGGCAGCGGGCACCCTCGACGATGCGCTCTGGGAGCGGCGCGAATGGGATGGTGCGCAGGCCTATGCCGAGACCAAGTTCCACGACGTGCTGCTGGCCTTCGCGGTCGCGCGCCGCTGGCCCGAGGTGCAGGCCAATGCGCTCGAGCCCGGCTGGGTCGCCACGCGCATGGGCGGCCCGGGCGCCACCGACGATCTCGATCAGGCGCATCGCACGCAGGCCTGGCTCGCGGCAGGTGTCGATCCTGCGACGCGGGTGACGGGGCGCTACTTCTATCACGCACAACAGAAGGAAGCGCTGGCGGCCGCGCACGACGTGCCGTTGCAGGATGCGCTGCTGGCGCTGTGCGCGCGCCTGTCGGGCGTGGCCTTTCCGCGCTGACGCGAGGCGCCCGCTCAGGCCCGGTGGCTGGACAGCACGAGCTTCAATCCCAGCAACACCATGACGCCGCCAGCCATGCGGTCGATCGCGGCCTTGAAGCGCAGGTAGGCGCGGCGCGGCCGTTCGGACGACAGCGCCAGGGCCACGGTCGCGTACCAGCCCGCCTCGATCGCGAACACCACGGCCACGAGCGCGATGTCGAAGCCCCACGACGGCGCGGCCGGCAGGAAGGCCGCGAAGACGCTGGCGTAGACGATGGCGGTCTTGGGGTTGCTCACCTGCGTGACGAAGCCCAGTGCGAGCGACTTCGACCACGGGGCGCTGTTGCCGGTCGCCTCGCCCGGCACCACGAGCGGCTGCTTGGCAGAGGACCAGATCCGCACGCCCAGGTAGGCCAGATAGACGCCGCCCGCGATCTTGAGCACCAGGTACAGCGAAGGCACCGCCAGCAGCACGGCCTGCAGCCCCAGCAACGCCGCCAGCGCGAAGACCACGCCGCCGGCGCCCATGCCCAGCGCGGCCGCGAGGCCGTTGGCGCGCGAGGTCGAGACGGCCGTGCGCGCGACCATCACGAAGCTGGGGCCGGGGCTGATCACACCGACCGTGAGGGCGGCGAGCACGCCGGCGAGGGCGGAGAGTTCCTGCATGGGAGAGGCTTTCGAAGAGGTGGACGAAATCTGCGTCGGGACGCGGGAAAGCCGGATCGATCGTGTTCGTCAGCGAAAATGGACGCCAGCCCCTCACGTTCCTGCTCGATCCGAATACTAGACTCCCGTGGCGTCCCATGACTTCCAGGGCTTCATCCTCACCCGTCACTGGCGGGATGCGCCCGAGGGAACCCAGATCGACTATTGGCTCGCCACGGACGCCGGGCCGCGCAAGGTCGTCCTGACGTCGCGGACCTCGGTCGCCTTCGTCCAGGCCCGCCACCGGTCCGCCGTCGAAGCCCTGCTGCCGTCCCTGCCGGGGCTGGAACTGCGCGAACTCGCACTGAAGACCTTCGGCCAGGAGCCGGTGCTCGGTGTCTACGCACGGCAGTTCCGCCAACTCGGCAAGCTGGCCCGGGCGCTCCAGGCGCAGCAGATCCCGCTCCATGAAGCCGACGTCCGGCCGCATGACCGCCACCTGATGGAGCGCTTCATCTTTGCCGGCGTGCGGGTCGAGGGCGGGCGGCAGGACGGTTCCACCCTCTTCAACGGCCGTCTCCGGCCCGCGCCCGACTACCGGCCGACGGTGAAGGTGGTGTCGCTGGACATCGAGACCAGCGCCACGGAGGCGCTGTACTCCATCGCGCTCGACGGCGCGGGCGACCGCATCGTCTTCATGCTCGGCGAGGCGCCGGCGCATGCGGCGGCACCGCCGGACTTCCGCCTCGTCTATTGCGCCAACCGCGGAGAAATGATCGAGCGATTGAATGCCTGGTTCGTGGACCACGACCCGGATGTGCTCGTCGGCTGGAACGTGGTGCAGTTCGACCTGCGCGTGCTGCAGAAGACCGCCGACGCCTGCGGCGTGCCGCTGCTCATGGGCCGTGAGCGCCTGCCCATCGCGTGGCGCACCCACCCGGGCCGGCAGGGCTACCTGTTCGCCCCCATGCCCGGGCGCGTGGTCATCGACGGCATCGACGCGCTGAAGGCCGCGATGTGGAGCTTTCCGTCCTTCAGCCTGGAGACCGTCTCCCAGGTGCTGCTGGGCGAAGGCAAGGAGATCGGCGACGCCTACGACAAGATGGCCGAGATCGAGCGGCGCTACCAGGAGGACAAGCCCGCGCTCGCCAGCTACAACATCCGCGACTGCCAGCTGGTGCTGCGCATCTTCGACAAGGCCAGGCTGCTGCGCTTCGTGCTCGAGCGCGCGCAGACGACGGGCCTGCAGGCGGACCATTTCGGCGGCTCGATCGCGGCCTTCAGCCACCACTACCTGCCGCGCATGCACCGGCTGGGCTACGTGGCGCCCAACGTGGGCGACATCGAGGCCAAGGCCTACCCCGGCGGCTACGTCATGGACTCCAGGCCGGGCTTCTACGACTCGGTCGTGGTGCTGGACTACAAGAGCCTCTACCCCTCCATCATCCGCACCTTCCTGGTCGACCCCGTGGGCCTGGTCGAGGGCGCGACGCTCGACGACCCCACAGCGATCGTGCAGGGCCCGGAGGGCACCGCCTTCTCGCGCACCCGGCACTGCCTGCCGGACATCGTGACGACGCTGTCGCGCGCCCGCGACGAGGCCAAGCGGGCCGCGAACGAGCCGCTGTCGCAGGCTCTGAAGCTGCTCATGAACTCCTTTGCCGGCGTGCTGGGTGCCTCCGAGTGCCGCTTCTTCAATCCGAAGCTGGTCTCCGCCGTGACGCTGCGCGGCCACGAGATGATGAAGCTGACCCGCGACTTCGTGGAGCAGCGCGGCTACGAGGCCATCTACGGCGACACGGACTCCATCTTCATCTGGCTCAAGCGCGCGCACACCAACGAGGAGGCACACGCCGTCGCGGCCGCCCTGGTCCAGGACATCAACGCCTGGTGGACCCACAGGCTGCGCGAGGAACAAGGGTTGGAGAACCACCTCGAGATCGAGTTCGACACGCACTACGCCAAGTTCTTCATGCCCACGATCCGGGGTTCGGACGTGGGCAGCAAGAAGCGCTATGCCGGCCTGAGCGTCGATGCCCAGCATCGCGAAGAGATGGTCTACCGCGGGCTCGAGATGGCCCGCACCGACTGGACGCCCCTGGCCCGGCAATTCCAGGAGGGCCTGCTGTCGCGCATCTTCCATGGCGAGCCCTACCGGGCCTTCGTGGCCGACTACGCGCGGTCGATGCTGGACGGGCGCATGGACGCGCTGCTCGTCTATCGAAAGCGCCTGCGCCACCGGCTCGACGCCTACCAGGTCAACGTGCCGCCCCAGGTGCGCGCGGCGCGCATCGCCGACGCGCACAACGCGCGGGTCAACCGGCCCCAGCAGTACCAGAATGGCGGCTGGATCCAATACGTGATGACGCAAGCCGGCCCCGAGCCGCTGGAGGCGCACCGATCACGCATCGACTACGGGCACTACATGGCCAAGCAGCTCCAGCCCATTGCGGATGCGATTCTTCATCCGCTGGGGGACAGCTTTGGGGCGCTGACCACGGCGCAGCGCGGGCTGTTCTAGCAGCGCATCGAATCGCCTTGGAGCGATTCGACCGCGGCCATCGCCGCGCCTACACGTCGATATTCGACGCCCGCAACGCGTTCTGCTCGATGAACTCCCGCCGCGGCTCCACTTCGTCGCCCATCAGCATGGTGAACACGCGGTCGGCTTCGATCGCGTCGTCGATCTGCACGCGCAGCAGGCGACGCACGGTCGGGTCCATGGTGGTTTCCCACAGCTGCTCGGGGTTCATCTCGCCCAGGCCCTTGTAGCGCTGGCGCGAGGTGGTGCGTTCGGCTTCGCCGATCAGCCACTTCATCGCGACGCGGAAGTCGGCCACCTTCTCTTCCTTGGCGCGCTCGCCTTCGCCGCGCTTGACCACCGCGCCTTCGCTCAGCAGGTCGCGGAAGGTGTTGGCGGCCGTGGCCAGGGCCGCGTAGTCGGCGCCGTGCACGAAGTCCTGCGTGATCACGCTGCTCTTGATGTTGCCGTGGTGGCGGCGGCTGATGCGCAGCACCGGCTTGTCGGTGCGCACGTCGAACTCGCTCGCGACTTCGGCGGGTGCGCCGCTGTCGTTGAGTTCGCGCAGCTTGGCCTGCAGCAGCACGGCCGAGGCTTCGGCCGATGCGGGCGTGTCGAGATCGAGCGATACGCCGTCGGCGATCGCGCGCAGCGCGGCCGCGTCCATGAACACGCCCAGGCGGGCGATCACGGCCTGCGCCAGCTGGTGCTTGCGCGCCAGCTCGGCCAGCGTGTCGCCGGTCAGCGTGGTGGAGTTGGCGCCGCCGGTCTCGATGCTGGCGTCCTTCAGGGCGACCTTGAGCAGGAAGGCGTCGAGGGCCGGGCCGTCCTTGAGGTACTGCTCTTCCTTGCCGACCTTGACCTTGTACAGCGGCGGCTGCGCGATGTAGATGTGGCCGCGCTCGACCAGCTCCGGCATCTGCCGGTAGAAGAAGGTGAGCAGCAGCGTGCGGATGTGGGCGCCGTCGACGTCGGCGTCGGTCATGATGATGATGCGGTGGTAGCGCAGCTTGGCGACGTTGAAGTCGTCGGCGCCGCCGCCCGCGGTGGTCGCGCCGGCACGGCCGATGCCGGTGCCCAGGGCGGTGATCATCACCAGGATTTCGTTGCTGGTCAGCAGCTTCTCGTAGCGTGCCTTCTCGACGTTCAGGATCTTGCCGCGCAGCGGCAGGATGGCCTGGAACTTCCGGTCGCGGCCCTGCTTGGCGGAGCCGCCGGCGGAGTCGCCCTCCACCAGGTAGACCTCGCACAGCGCCGGGTCCTTCTCCTGGCAGTCGGCCAGCTTGCCCGGCAGGCCCATGCCGTCGAGCACGCCCTTGCGGCGCGTCATCTCGCGCGCCTTGCGCGCGGCTTCGCGGGCACGGGCGGCCTCGATGATCTTGCCGCAGATGGTCTTGGCGTCGTTCGGGCGTTCCTGCAGGTAGTCGGTCAGCAGGCGGCCGACGATGTCTTCCACCGGCGCGCGCACTTCGCTTGACACCAGCTTGTCCTTGGTCTGGCTCGAGAACTTGGGCTCGGGCACCTTCACGCTCAGCACGCAGCACAGGCCTTCGCGCATGTCGTCGCCGGTGACCTCGACCTTGGCCTTCTTGGCCAGTTCGTTCTCTTCGATGTACTTGTTGATGACGCGGGTCATCGCGGCGCGCAGGCCGGTCAGGTGGGTGCCGCCGTCACGCTGCGGGATGTTGTTGGTGAAGCACAGCACCTGCTCGCTGTAGGCGCTGTTCCACTGCATCGCGACCTCGACGCCGATGTGCGTGCCGGGGATGCCACCGTAGGTCTCGGCCGGCTTCTCGCCCATCGCGTAGAACACGTTGGGGTGCAGGACGGTCTTGCCCTTGTTGATGAACTCGACGAAACCCTTGACCCCGCCGGCGCCCGAGAAGTCGTCTTCCTTGCCGGTGCGTTCGTCCTTCAGCCGGATGCGCACGCCGTTGTTCAGGAAGCTCAGCTCGCGCAGGCGCTTGCTCAGGATCTCGTAGTGGAAATCGTTGTTCTCCTTGAAGATTTCCGTGTCGGGCAGGAAGTGGACTTCGGTGCCGCGCTTGTCGGTCTCGCCGACGATCTTCATGGGCGAGACCTCGAAGCCGTTCACGGTCTCGAGCAGGCGGTTCTGCACGAAGCCGCGGCTGAACTCGAGCTCGTGGATCTTGCCTTCGCGGCGCACGATCAGGCGCAGCGTGACGCTCAGCGCGTTCACGCAAGAGACGCCCACGCCGTGCAGGCCGCCCGAGACCTTGTAGCTGTTCTGGTTGAACTTGCCGCCGGCGTGCAGCTCGGTCAGCGCGATCTCGGCGGCCGAGCGCTTGGGCTCGTGCTTGTCGTCCATCTTCACGCCGGTCGGGATGCCGCGGCCGTTGTCGGTGACGGAGATCGAGTTGTCGCTGTGGATGGTCACGACGATGTCGTCGCAATGGCCGGCCAGCGCCTCGTCGATCGAGTTGTCCACCACTTCGAACACCAGGTGGTGCAGGCCGGTGCCGTCGGAGGTGTCGCCGATGTACATGCCGGGGCGCTTGCGCACCGCTTCCAGCCCTTCGAGGATCGTGATCGAGCCCTCGCCATACGAGGTGTCGGCGGGCGTGACTTCAATCGGAATCGCGCTCTCGATTTCCGGGGTGTAGACCGGTTCGGTGTGCGGAACTTCCGGCTTGTTTTCTTCGCTCATAGGACTCTTTCAAACTCTCTCATAACGGATGGGCGGCGGTTCCGCTCTCATTCCAGGAACACCGCGGAACCGGCTCCGCCGGGCCGCCGGTGTTGCCCCCTCGAGGGGGAAGGCGCACGCGACACGCAGTGCGCGCAGCCTTCGGGGGTGGGCTAGATCCTCATCGGCATCACGACGTACTTGAAGGATGCGTTCTCGGGGATGGTCAGCAGCGCCGAGCTGTTGGAGTCGGCCAGGTCCAGCTTGACCATGTCCTGGCTCATGTTCGCCAGCGCGTCGATCAGGTAGGTCACGTTGAAGCCGATCTCGATGGCGTCGCCGCCGTAGTCGATGTCGAGCTCGTCCTGTGCCTCTTCCTGTTCGGCATTGCTCGAGGCGATGCGCAGCGTGCCGGGCTCGAGGTTGAGCCGCACGCCCTTGAACTTGTCAGAGGTCAGGATGGCGGTGCGCTGCAGGCTGGCCAGCAGCGTGGCGCGGCCCAGCGTGACGCTGTTCTTGTGGGCCTTGGGGATCACGCGGTTGTAGTCGGGGAACTTGCCCTCGACCAGCTTGGTGACGAACTCCATGCCGCCGAAGCTGAACTTGGCCTGGTTGTTGGCGAACTGCATGTCGATCGCGCCTTCGGCGTCGGACAGCAGGCGCTGCATCTCGATCACGGTCTTGCGCGGCAGGATCACTTCCTGGCGCGGCACCTCGACCTCGAGCATCGCCGAGGCGAAGGCCAGGCGGTGGCCGTCGGTCGCGACCAGGCTCAGCTGCTTGCCTTCGGCCACGAACAGGATGCCGTTGAGGTAGTAGCGGATGTCGTGCACCGCCATCGCGAAGGACACCTGGCCCAGCAGGTCCTTGAGCGTCTTCTGCGGCACGCTGAAGACCGGGCCGAAGTTGGCCGCTTCCTGCACCAGCGGGAAGTCCTCGGCCGGCAGCGACTGCAGCGTGAAGCGGCTCTTGCCGCCCTTGAGTACCAGCTTGCTGGCGCTCGACTCCAGGCTCACGGTCTGGTCGGTGGGCATGGTGCGCAGGATGTCGATCAGCTTGCGCGCGCCGATGGTGGTGGTGAAGTTGCCTTCGTCGCCGCCGAGCTCGGCCGAGGTGCGGATCTGGATCTCCAGGTCGCTGGTGGTGAGCTGCAGCTGGCCGCCGGTCTTGCGGATCAGCACGTTGGCCAGGATCGGCAGCGTGTGACGCCGCTCCACGATGCCCGCCACCGACTGCAGTGCGGCGAGGACTTTGTCTTGTGTTGCCTTCAGGACGATCATGTCGATTACCTCTTCCTCGTTTGTTCGTTCGTTCGAATCGTTGGTGTGCGGTGGCGAGCGTGGCGGGAGCCCGCGCTCAGCCCTTGAGGGTCTGCTCGAGCACGTGGAGCTGCTGGTTGAGCTCGGTGAGCTGCTGGCGCTCGCCCGAGATCTTGCGCACCGCATGCAACACCGTGGTGTGGTCGCGTCCGCCGAACAGCTCGCCGATCTCCGGCAGGCTCTTCTGCGTCAGCTCCTTGGCCAGGTACATCGCGATCTGCCGCGGCCGCGCGATGCTGGCCGGGCGCTTCTTGCTGTACATGTCGGCGACCTTGATCTTGTAGTAGTCGGCCACCGTCTTCTGGATGTTTTCCACAGAGATCTGCCGATTCTGGATCGACAGCAGATCGCGCAGCGCCTCGCGCGCCAGGGCGATCGAGATCTCCTTCTGGTTGAAGCGCGAGTACGCCAGGATCTTGCGCAGCGCGCCTTCGAGTTCGCGCACGTTCGAGCGCACGTTCTTGGCGACGAAGAAGGCCACCTCTTCGGGCATCTCGGCCGATTCGGCGCGCGCCTTGTTGATCAGGATGGCCACGCGCATCTCGAGCTCGGGCGGCTCGATCGCCACCGTCAGGCCCGAGTCGAAGCGCGACACCAGCCGCTCGTGGATGTCGGCCAGGCCCTTGGGATAGGTGTCGCTGGTCATCACGATGTGCGACTTCTTGGCCAGCAGCGCCTCGAACGCGTTGAAGAACTCTTCCTGCGTGCGGTCCTTGTTGGCGAAGAACTGCACGTCGTCGATCAGCAGCAGGTCGAGCGAGTGGTAGCGTTCCTTGAATTCGTCGAAGGTCTTGCGCTGGTAGGCCTTGACCACATCCGAGACGAACTGCTCGGCGTGGATGTAGAGAACCTTGGAGTCCGGCTTGTCGGCCAGCAGCCGGTTGCCCACGGCGTGCATCAAGTGGGTCTTGCCCAGGCCGACGCCGCCGTAGATGAACAACGGGTTGTACAGATGGCCGGGCATGCCCGAGACGTGCATCGCCGCGGCGCGCGCCATGCGGTTGGCCGTGCCTTCCACCAGCGTGTCGAAAGTGAGGCCGGAATTGAGCCGGTTCTTGAACGCGGCCAGGGCCGGGTCCTCGCCCAGGCCGGCCACTTCGCGCGGCACGTCGGTCTCGACCAGGGCGGCCATCGGCGACTGGCGCACGGGCGCTTCACGCGCAGCGAGCGCCAACTCCACGGACACGGGCTGGCCGTAGATCTTCTCGGCCATGGCGGCGATCTTGCCGGCGTACTGGGCCCGGATCCAGTCGAGCTTGAAGCGGTTGGCGACGAAGACCGTCATGCGCGACAGGTCGTCCGTGACCTGCGCCGTCAGCGGTTTGATCCAGGTGTTGAACTGTTGCTCCGACAGCTCCTGCGCGAGTTGGTCGACGCAGGCCTGCCAGAGGCTGTCACCCGCGCCGTCGTTCGGCATGGGCGGGTTGAAATGGGGGGTGTCCCTCGATCATTTTCTGGTTGTGGTGTTGTGGATAGATGCTTCTCGGAAGCGCCGGGCATTCTAACTTGTCAAAGCCTTATCCACACCGTTGCACACGCCCCCGCAAGCACCCACCGAAACCCCTGGTTTGGTGGTTCGTCAAATGTTTGCGATAATCTTCGGTTCCCCTGAAAGCCTCTTTTGTGTGTTTCGGGGCGATCCCGAAAAACCCGAATCGAGGGCATCGCCGCATGGCGTCCCAGACATTCCACCCGTCGCACCCAGGGGCACGCCCCGGGCGCCAGGAAACCTCATCATGAAACGCACTTACCAAGCTTCCAAAGTCCGCCGCGCCCGTACCCACGGCTTCCTGGTCCGCATGAAGACCCGCGGCGGCCGCGCCGTCATCAACGCACGCCGCGCCAAGGGCCGCAAGCGCCTGGCCGTCTAAGGCCCGAGCAAGACGGCACTCGGCTCGACGTGCCGCTCGCGCCCGCCGCTCCCGTTGGCCCGACGCCGTCGTCTTCTTCCATGCAACGGCTGAAGACGCGCGCGCAGTTCCAGGCCGTCCTCGCCGGAGCCACCGTGGCGCGCACCACCCATTTCGCCCTGCACCGCTGCGCGCTCGACGCGCCGGCGGGTGCGGCCGCGCCGCTGTTCGGCGTGGCGCCGGACGTCTGGGTGGGAGCCATGGTGCCCAAGCGCTGGGCGCGCCGCGCGGTCACGCGCAATGCCATCAAGCGGCAGATCTACACCGTGAGCGCCCTGGCCGAGGCCTCGTTTCCGCATGCCGCGCATGTGGTGCGCTTGCGCGCCGGTTTCGATCGCAAGCAATTCGTGAGCGCCACTTCGGACAAGCTCAAGGCCGCCGTGCGCGCCGAACTCGAACAACTGCTTCAGCGGGCCCGCGCGGCACGGACATGATCCGGCGCCTGCTCATCGGCCTGGTCAAGGCCTACCGCCTGCTGTTGAGCCCCTGGCTCGGCCAGTCCTGCCGTTTCGAGCCCACCTGTTCGCGTTATGCCATCGAGGCGCTCGAAGTTCACGGCGCCGCCACCGGCAGCTACCTGACCCTGCGCCGTCTCGCGCGCTGCCAGCCCTGGTGCCAGGGCGGCCACGATCCGGTGCCTCCTTCGAAGGCCCAGCGTCCCGGTTCCGGGACGCTGTTCTCCTTTCTCTCCTCCGACAAGAAGTCTTCTTCATGAACGATATTCGCCGCACCATCCTGCTGGTGATCTTTGGTTTCTCGCTGGTGATGCTGTGGGACCAATGGCAGGTCCACAACGGCCAGAAGCCGACCTTCCTGCCAGGCAAGCCGGTGGCCACCGCACCGGCCGCGGCCCCTGCGCCGGGCAGCACGGCCTTGCCGGGTGCGGCCGGCGTGCCGGGCGGCACGGCCACCGTGCCGACGCAGGCCGAGACCGCGGTCGGTGAAAAGGTGACGGTGTCCACCGACCTGTTCACCGCCGTCTTTGACGGCCAGGGCGGCACCCTGTCGAACCTGCAGCTGCGCAAGTACGACGACCAGACCAACCACAACGGCCTGGTCGACACCGTCAAGCGCCTGATCGGCCAGCCGGTGCCGCCGAACGAGGTCAAGAACGTCACGCTGATGGAAGACGGCTCGCCCGCGACGCGCTACGTCGCGCAGACCGGCCTGCTCAACCCCGTCGACAGCGGCGCGCGCTTCCCGAACCACCTGAGCCTGATGACGGCCAAGGCCGGCCCGCGCGAACTGGCCGACGGCCAGAATTCGCTCGAGGTCTCCTTCGAATCGGAGCCCGCGGGCGGCCTCAAGTACGTCAAGACCTACCAGTTCCTGCGCGGCGACTACTCGATCCACGTCAAGCACCAGATCGTCAACGTGAGCGACAAGGCGCAGGACGCGCAGCTCTACCTGCAACTGGTGCGCCACGGCACGGTCGCGGGCGGCACGATGTTCGGCACCAACACCTTCACCGGCCCGGCCTTCTACACCGACGAGAAGAAATTCCACAAGGTCGCGTTCACCGACATCACGAAGAACAAGGCCGACCTGCCGCCGCCCGCCACCAACGGCTGGGTCGCGATGGTCCAGCACTACTTCGTGTCGGCCTGGCTGCTCAACGCGCCGGACAGCCTGAACCTCAAGCGCGAGTTCCGCGCCGCCGACCTGGGCAACAACCTCTACTCGGCCGCCATGGTGCTGCCGCTGGAGCCCATCGCCGCAGGCGCCACCAAGACCATCGACTCCAGCCTGTTCGCCGGCCCGGAAGAAGAGAAGAAGCTCGAGGCGCTCGCGCCCGGCCTCGAACTGGTCAAGGACTACGGCATCTTCACCATCATCTCGAAGCCGCTGTACTGGCTGCTGAACCAGCTGCACGGCCTGCTGGGCAACTGGGGCTGGTCCATCGTCGCGCTGGTGGTGCTGCTGAAGGCGGCCTTCTACTGGCTCAACGCCAAGGCCTACGCGAGCATGGCCAAGATGAAGGGCATCAACCCCAAGATCATGGAGATGCGCGCCCGCCTGAAGGACAAGCCGCAGGAGATGCAGCAGGAGATGATGCGCATCTACCGCGAGGAAAAGGTCAACCCGATGGGCGGCTGCTTCCCGATCGTGATCCAGATCCCGGTGTTCATCGCGCTCTACTGGGTGCTGCTGTCCTCGGTCGAGATGCGCCACGCGCCCTGGATCGGCTGGATCCATGACCTCTCGGCACCCGATCCGTGGTTCATCCTGCCGGTGGTCATGACCCTGACCTCGCTGTTCCAGACCTGGCTCAACCCGACGCCGCCGGACCCGATGCAGGCCAAGCTGATGTGGATCATGCCGCTCGCGTTCAGCGTGATGTTCATCTTCTTCCCGGCCGGCCTGGTGCTGTACTGGATCACGAACAACGTGCTGTCGATCGCGCAGCAGTGGTTCATCAACAAGCGGCTGGGCGTGCTGGGCAAATAAGCCCGGCGTCGACTCCCCGTTCCCCCGAGGGCCGCGCAAGCGGCCCTTCGCGTTTCCAAGTCCGATGAAAGAATAGGCCCATGCTCGCTCGCACCTCCGACCCGATCGTCGCCATCGCCACCGCGCCCGGCCGCGGGGCCGTGGGCATCGTCCGGGTGTCCGGGCGCGGCATCTCCGCGCTGGTCGAGGCGCTCTGCGCCCGGCCGCTCAAGCCGCGCGAGGCGACCTACCTGCCCTTCCGCGATGCGGCCGGCGAGGCCATCGACCACGGGCTGGCGCTGCACTTCCCCGCGCCGCATTCCTTCACCGGCGAAGACGTGCTGGAGCTGCAGGCCCATGGCGGCACGGTCGTGCTGCAGCTGCTGCTGGCGCGCTGCCTCGAGGCCGCGGCCGAAGTCGATGCGACCACCGGCCGTCCGCGGCTGCGCGGCCTGCGCGTGGCCGAGCCGGGCGAGTTCAGCCAGCGCGCCTTCCTCAACGGCAAGGTCGACCTGGCGCAGGCCGAGGCCATCGCCGACCTGATCGACGCCAGCACCGAGGCCGCGGCGCGCAGCGCCGGGCGCTCGCTGTCTGGCGCCTTCTCGCGCGAGATCCACACGCTGCGCGATGCGCTGATCCACCTGCGCATGCTCGTCGAGGCCACGCTCGACTTCCCCGAGGAAGACATCGACTTCCTGCAGAAGGCCGACGCCACCGGCCAGCTCGCCGCGCTGCAGGCGCAGCTGGTGGCGGTGCGCCAGCGGGCGCGCCAGGGCGCCTTGCTGCGCGAGGGCATCAAGGTGGTGATCGCGGGCCAGCCCAACGCGGGCAAGAGTTCGCTGCTCAATGCGCTGGCCGGCGCCGAGCTGGCCATCGTGAGCGCGATCGCCGGCACCACGCGCGACGTGGTCTCGCAGACGCTGCAGATCCACGGCGTGCCGCTGCATGTGGCCGACACCGCGGGCCTGCGCGAGAGCAGCGACGAGGTCGAGCGCATCGGCGTGGCCCGCGCCTGGGACCAGATCGAGAGCGCCGACGCGGTGCTGTTCCTGCACGACCTCACGCGCGCCGGCGCGCCCGATTACGCGCGGGCCGATGCCGACATCCTGCGCACGCTGCGCGAGAAGCTGTCGGCCAGTGTGCCGGTGCTCGATGTCTGGAACAAGCAGGATGCCGCGAGCGCGCCAGCGCCGGCCGACGGCCTCGCGCTGTCGGCCAAGACCGGCGAGGGCTTGGAGGCCCTGCGCATGCGGCTGCTCGAAGTGGCTGGCTGGCAGGCCGTGCCCGAGGGGCTCTACCTGGCGCGTGCGCGCCACGTGGACGCGCTGGGCCGCGTGGCCGTGCACCTGGACATCGCCGCGGCGCAGCTGGCGGCCCGCATGCCGGCCCTCGACCTGCTGGCCGAGGAGCTGCGGCTGGCGCAGAACGCGCTCAACGAGATCACCGGCGAGTTCGGCTCGGACGACCTGCTGGGCGTCATTTTTTCCCGGTTCTGCATAGGAAAGTAGTCAGTTTGGCTCACATGTAGTAACATTTTGGATTACATTTTGCCCACCCACTTTTCGAGCAAGGGACCTGCGCCATGGCTTCCGCGATCCAGAATCTTTGCGATGCGATCGCGCAGAACACCAGCTACGACGCCTTCACGCCGGCGCTGAATGCATCGCAGTGGGAGCTTCTGGCCGGCTACATGCAGCGCTTCGAACTCACGGCCGGCCAGACCCTGATCGACCAGGGCGCCAAGGACAGCACGGTGTTCCTGATCGAGAGCGGCGTGCTCAGCGTGCACCTCGCGGGCAGCAAGGGCCAGATGCAGCTGGCGATCCTGAGCCCCGGTTCGGTGGTGGGCGAAGGCGCCTTCTTTTCGCGCCTGCCGCGCTCCGCCAACGTGGCCGCCATCGCCGATGCCTGGGTCTGGCGTCTGACGCCGGGCCGCTTCACCGAGCTGGCGAACCGCCAACCCGCCCTGGCGCTGGAGGTGGTGCAGGCCCTGGGCAGCGTGATCGCCAAGCGCATGGTCGACCGGCTCAAGCGGATCGCCGTGACCTGAAGCGCCGGGCGCTCAGCCCTTCTGCAGCCTGTCGATCGCCACCGCCAGCGCGTCGGGCTTGCCTGACAGCACCAGCGTGTCGGCGTCGCCCAGCACCGTGTCGTCCACCGCCGGTGCGGCCACGCCGTTGCGCCGCCGGATGCCGACGATGCGCACGCCCACCGCCTGCAAGGCCACCTGCCCCACCGTCTGGCCGATGGCGCGCGCGCCGGTGCTCAGGGTGAAGCTGTTGAGCCGCGCATGGTCCAGTTCGTCGGCCTTGTCGTCGTCGGCGCCGTGGAAGTAGCCGCGCAGCAGGTTGTAGCGCGCATCGCGCTGGTCCTGCACCACGCGGATCACGCGCCGCATCGGCACGCCGACCAGCGCCAGCGCGTGGCTGGCCAGCATCAGCGAACCCTCGATGGCTTCGGGCACCACCTCGGTGGCGCCGGCGGCCTGCAGTTTCTCCAGGTCGAGGTCGTCCTGCGTGCGCACCACCACCGGCACCTGCGGCGCATGGGTGCGGGTGTTGGCCAGCACCTTGAGCGCGCCCGGCACGTCGAGGTAGGTCACGACCACCGCGCTGGCGCGCGCCAGGCCGGCCGCCATCAGCGCCTGCAGCCGCGCCGCGTCGCCGAACACCACCGAGTCGCCGGCGGCCGCGGCCTGGCGCACGCGGTCCGGGTCGAGGTCGAGCGCCATGTAGGGGATGCCCTCGCGTTCGAGGATGCGCGCCAGGTTCTGGCCGCAGCGGCCGTAGCCGCAGATGATCACGTGCTGCGCGGTGTTGATGGTCTTGCGCGCGATGCTGGTCATCTGCAGCGACTGCTGCATCCAGTCGCTGGCCACCAGCTTGCGCACGATGGTGTTGCTGTAGAGGATGATGAAGGGCGTGGCCAGCATCGACAGCACCATCGAGGCCAGCACCGGGTTGGCCAGCCAGGGCGGCAACAGGCTGCGGTCCTGGGCCAGCGCGAGCAGCACGAAGCCGAACTCGCCGGCCTGCGCCAGGTAGAGGCCGGTGCGCAGCGACACGCCGGTGGTCGCGCCCAGCCCGCGCGCCAGCAGCGTGACCAGCCCCAGCTTGAAGGCCAGCGGCAGCACCAGCAGCACCGCCACCAGCACCCAGCGCTCGACCACGATGTGCCAGTCGAGCGACATGCCGATGGTGATGAAGAACAGACCCAGCAGCACGTCGTGGAAGGGCCGGATGTCGGTCTCCACCTGGTGCTTGTATTCGGTCTCCGACACCAGCATGCCGGCGATGAAGGCGCCCAGCGCCAGGCTCAGGCCCGCGAGCTCGGTCAGCCAGGCCAGGCCCAGCGTGATCAGCAGCAGGTTGAGCATGAACAGCTCCTCGCTGCGCCGGCGCGCCACCAGCGTGAGCCACCAGCGCATCACGCGCGGCCCGCCGTAGAGCAGGATGCCGACCAGGAACACCGCCTTGGCCATGGCGATCGACAGCGCCTTGAACAGCGCCTCGGGCGGCGCGCCCAGCGCCGGGATCAGCACCAGCAGCGGCACCACCGCCAGATCCTGGAACAGCAGCACGCCCATCACGCGCTTGCCGTGCTCGCTCTCGAGCTCGAGCCGCTCGGCCATCAGCTTCACCACGATGGCGGTGCTGCTCATGGTGAGCGCGCCCGACAGCGCCAGCGCGGTCTGCCAGCCCAGCTGCCAGGCCGGCGGCAGCAGGCGCGCGAGCAGCAGCGCGGCGACGGTGGCGATGCTCATGGTGAGCACCACCTGCATCAGCCCGAGCCCGAACACATGCTTGCGCATCGCGCGCAGCTTGGGCAGGCTGAACTCGAGCCCGATCACGAACATCAGGAACACCACGCCGAACTCGCCCAGGTGCCGGATGCCCTCGTTGTTCTGCGCCAGCGCGAAGGCGTGCGGGCCGATCAGCACGCCCGCCGTCAGGTAGCCCAGCATCGGCGGCAGCTTGAGCGAACGGCAGGCCACCACCCCGATCACGGCGGCCAGCAGGTACAACAGCGTGAGATCGAGGGAGGACATCACCCGATGCTAGCAAGGGCCATGCACACGGCGCATCCGGGGCATCGCAAGGCCATGCAGGGGTGCGGCGCGGGCCGCGGAGCGTCCGACCGATAAAATCCGGGCGATGAGCACCCGCCCCCCCCAGGCCTTCGCGGCCGACCCCGAGACGCTGTTGGCGCGGGCACGTACCACCTTCGAGATCGAAGCTGCCGCCGTGCTGGGCCTGAAGTCGCGCATCGGCCCCAGCTTCGTCGAGGCCGTGCACAAGATCCTGGCCGTGCGCGGCCGGGTCGTGGTGATGGGCATGGGCAAGAGCGGCCACGTGGGCCGCAAGATCGCCGCCACTCTGGCCTCGACCGGCACGCCGGCGATGTTCGTGCACCCGGCCGAGGCCAGCCACGGCGACCTGGGCATGATCAAGGCGGTGGACCTGGTGCTCGCGATCTCCAACAGCGGCGAGAGCGACGAGCTCGCCGCCATCCTGCCGGTCGTCAAGCGCCAGGGCGTGCCGCTGATCGCGATCACCGGCGGCGCCGGGTCGATGCTGGCGCGCCATGCCGACCTGGTGCTCGACAGCAGCGTCGAGAAGGAAGCCTGCCCGCTCAACCTCGCACCCACCGCCAGCACCACCGCCCAGATGGCCATGGGCGACGCGCTCGCCGTGGCGCTGCTCGATGCGCGCGGTTTCGGCGCCGAGGACTTCGCGCGCTCGCACCCCGGTGGTGCACTGGGCCGCAAGCTGCTCACCCTGGTCAGCGACCTGATGCGTTCGGGCGAGCAGGTGCCGCGCATCGCGCCGAGCGCCGGCTTCAGCGAGCTGATGCGCGAGATGAGTTCCAAGGGCCTGGGCGCCGCCGCGGTGGTCGATGCCGACGGCCGCGTGCAGGGCATCTTCACCGACGGCGACCTGCGCCGGCTGATCGAGACCGGCGCCGACCTGCGCTCGCTCAGCGCGGCCGACGTGATGCACCGCGCGCCGCGCACCATCCGCGCCGAGGCGCTGGGCGTCGAGGCCGCCGAACTCATGGAGCAGCACCGCATCACCAGCGTGCTGGTGGTGGACGCGCAGAACGTGCTGGTCGGTGCGCTGAGCATCAACGACCTGATGCGCGCCAAGGTCATCTGATGACGACGGCCCGCTTCACGCCCGAGACCCTGCTGGCCGCACAGGACGTGCGCATCGCCTTCTTCGACATCGACGGCGTGCTGACCGACGGCGGCGTCTTCTTCAGCGAGGACGGCGAGACGCTCAAGCGCTTCAGCATCCTCGACGGCTACGGCCTCAAGCTGCTGCGCAAGGCCGGCATCGAGCCCGCGGTGATTACCGGGCGCGACTCCAAGCCGCTGCGCGTGCGGCTCGAGGCGCTGGGCATCGTGCATGTGCGCTACGGCACCGAGGACAAGCTGCCCGCGGCCGAAGCCATGCTGGCGCAGCTCGGCTTCTCCTGGGCGCAGGCCGCCGCCATCGGCGACGACTGGCCCGACCTGCCGGTGCTCGGCCGCGCCGGCTTCGCGGCCGCGCCGCCCAACGCGCACGTCGAGGTGCGCGCCCGGGTCCACCATGTGACCACGGCGCGCGGCGGCGAAGGCGCGGCACGCGAATTCTGCGACCTGCTGCTGACCGCCGGCGGCCACTACCGCCGCCTGCTCGACGCGGTCCTGGGGCCGGCCGCATGAAGGCCCCGCGGCGGCTGCTGCGCGACGCGATCGACCGCGTCACGATCTACCTTCCCGTCATCCTCACCGCCCTGCTCGCGCTCGGCACCTACTGGCTGGTGCGCAACGCGCCCAAGCTGCTGGAGCCCACCGTCAAGGAGGCGCCCACGCACGATCCGGACTACTTCATGCGCGGCTTCGTGGTGAAGAACTTCCTGCCCAGCGGCGACCTGCGCAGCGAGCTGTTCGGCAAGGAAGGCCGGCACTATCCGGACAACGACACGATGGAGGTCGACCAGGTGCGCATGCGCGCGATCTCGCCCGAAGGGCTGGTCACCCAGGCCACCGCCAACCGCGGCCTGTCCAACGGCGACGGCTCGGAGATCCAGCTGTTCGGCAACGCGATCGTGGTGCGCGAGGCCGCCACCGGCAGCAGCGGGCGTGCCGTGCCCCGCCTCGAGTTCCGCGGCGAGTTCCTGCACGCCTACCTCGACACCGAGCGGGTCACGTCGAACAAGCCGGTCACGCTGATCCGCGGCACCGACCGCTTCACGGCCGACACGCTGGACTACGACAACCTGAGCGGTGTCGCCAACCTGCAGGGGCGGGTGCGCGGCCAGCTCATGCCCTCGCCCGCCGCGATGCGGCCGGCGCGCTGAGACGCTGCATGGCCGGCGCGCCGCTCGTCTTCATCACCGGCGCTTCGAGCGGCATCGGCCAGGCGCTGGCCGCCCGTTACTACCAGGCCGGCTACCGGCTGGCGCTGGTGGCGCGCCGCACCGCCGAGATCGAGGCCTGGGTCGCGGCACGCGGCATCGCCGCCGATCGCTGCGAGATCTACGGGGCCGACGTGGCCCAGGTCGACGCGATCGCCGCCGCCGGTGCGCGCTGCATCGAACGCCAGGGCCTGCCGGACGTGGTGATCGCCAACGCGGGCATCAGCGTGGGCATCGACACCGCCGACCGCGCCGACCTCGACGTGCTGGCCCAGACCTTCGCCGTCAACAACATCGGCCTGGCCGCCACCTTCCACCCTTTCGTCGCGGCGATGGCGGCGCGCGGCAGCGGCCGGCTGGTCGGCATCGGCAGCGTGGCGGCGATCCGCGGCCTGCCCGGCCACGGCGCCTACTGCGCCAGCAAGGCCGGCGTGGTCGCGTACTGCGAAAGCCTGCGCGGCGAGATGCGCGCGAGCGGGGTCAAGGTGGTGACGGTCTGCCCGGGCTACATCGACACGCCGCTGACCCAGGGCAACCGCTACGGCATGCCCTTCCTCATGCAGGCCGACGATTTCGCCGACCGGGCCTTCCGCACCATCGAGGCGGGACACAGCTACCGCGTCATTCCCTGGCAGATGGGCGTGGTCGCCAAGCTGATGCGGTTGGTGCCGAACGCGTTGTTCGACCGCGCCGTGCAGGGCCGGGGCCGAAAACGGCGGCGCGGCGAGTAGAGCCCCTTCCGCCAGATTCGACGGGACATGAAAAAAGCTCCCGAAGGAGCTTTTTTGGGGGGGTGAACGCGTGGGTTCAGTAGCCGCCGTTGCCGCCACCACCGTAGCCGCCACCGCCGCCGCCGTAACCGCCGCCACCACCGCTGCGGCCACCGCCGCCGCGCGGGCCTGCGCCGTAGGGGCTGCGGAAGCCGCCGTCGCCACCGCCGCCGCCGCCACCGCTGCGGCCACCACCGCTACGGGGCGGGCGGGCTTCCATCGGACGGGCTTCGTTGACCACGACGCTGCGGCCGCCCAGGGGCTGGCCGTTCATGCCGTTGATGGCGGCTTGCGCTTCCGCGTCGCTGCCCATCTCGACGAAGCCGAAGCCCTTCGAGCGGCCGGTGTCGCGTTCCATCATGACCTTGGCGCTGGTGACCGCGCCGAACTGGCCGAAGGCCTGCTCGAGATCGCCATCGCGGACGGAATATGGCAGGTTGCCGACGTACAGTTTGTTGCCCATTGAGGGACTCCTATAAACACATCAATGAAAGCGATGGAGTCCCGAAAGCACCAGCCCGGAGAGCATTCCGAGCCGCGCGAAACTGTCCGATCACCCAGTTGCCCCCCGGGGAAATTTAAAGGGAGGCTCGTGCATTATGGGTGAAATATCGAAGTTGAAAACAGGATTTGCGCTTGAACGCAAGCCCCACGCAAATTTAGAGAAAGCAAGTGCTTGCTCACAAATGGGCTGCGGCAGGTGTTTAGAATTCGCCGGTCATTGGGGAGTAGCCGCCTTCCATCGCGAGAAGGGTTTGCGTCAACAGACTTGTCCTGCCCCACACAGGACATGGCGTAAACGGTCGATCACTTGGCGAGACCTTTGACCATGCAGCTTCGGAATTTGGCCGAAGGCGCTGCATGGTCAATTGCGTCCTTCGGCCCAAGGAACCCACGTTCATCATGGAAGCTTTTCTCGTCGCCACCGGCATCGTTGCCCTGGCGGAAATGGGCGACAAGACCCAACTCCTGGCCCTCGTCCTCGCGGCGCGGTTCCGCAAGCCCTGGCCCATCGTGCTGGGCATCTTCACCGCCACCATCGTCAACCATGCGCTGGCCGGCGCGGTCGGCGCCTTCGTCACGCAATGGCTCGGGCCCACCACGCTGCGCTGGCTGCTGGGCGCTTCCTTCATCGCGATGGCAGCCTGGATGCTGATCCCTGACAAGCTCGACGAGGAGGACACCGGCGTGCGTTCGCACTTCGGCGTGTTCGGCACCACGGTCGTGGCCTTCTTCCTGGCCGAGATGGGCGACAAGACCCAGATCGCCACCGTGATGCTCGCGGCGCGCTTCGTCCACGACTACGTCGGCGTGGTGGCCGGCACCACGCTGGGCATGATGCTGGCCAACGCGCCCGTGGTCTTCCTGGGCGAACGCATCATGCGGCGCGTGCCCATCAAGCTGGTCCACGGCCTCTCGGCCGCGATCTTCCTGGTGCTGGGCATCGTCATGATCGTGGGCTGGTAGCACCACCTACCCTCCGCCCCACACGCTTCTCTTTTCCAGAAACACCGCGGAACCGGCTTTGCCGGGCCGCTGGTGTTGCCCCCGGATGGGGGAAGGCGAAGCGACACGCAGTGCGCGAGCCCTCGGGGGCGATATACTGACCTTGCGCCGATTTGCTACAGCTTGCGGGCGCTTAACAAATTCAGCTAAAGACCGTGGCCGAACCCGGCTCGTTTTTTGGCGAGGCCGGGTTTTTCTTTGTCCATGTCTTCCACCCTCGAAGCCGTTTCCCAGTCGATGTCCTTCCCGGGGCCGCTGCCCCTGCGCAGCGGTGCGTCGCTCGCCGACTACATGCTGGCCTACGAGACCTACGGCACGCTCAACGCCGAGCGCAGCAATGCGGTGCTGGTGTGCCATGCGCTCAACGCCTCGCACCACCTGGCGGGCGTCTACGCCGGCCAGCCCAAGTCCGAGGGCTGGTGGGACAACATGATCGGCCCCGGCAAGCCGCTCGACACCGACCGCTTCTTCGTCATCGGCGTCAACAACCTGGGCTCCTGTTTCGGTTCGACCGGCCCGATGCACACCGACCCCGCCACCGGCCGCGTCTACGGCGCCGACTTCCCGGTGGTCACGGTCGAGGACTGGGTCGATGCCCAGGCCGGGCTGCTCGACGCGCTGGGCATCCAGACACTGGCCGCCGTGATGGGCGGCAGCCTGGGCGGCATGCAGGCGCTGTCGTGGACGCTGCAGTACCCCGACCGGGTGCGCAACGCGGTGGTGGTGGCGAGCGCGCCCAACCTCACGGCCGAGAACATCGCCTTCAACGAGGTGGCGCGGCGCGCGATCGTGACCGACCCCGACTTTCACGGCGGCCATTTCTACGAGCACGGCGTGATCCCCAAGCGCGGCCTGCGCATCGCCCGCATGATCGGCCACATCACCTACCTCAGCGACGACGTGATGAACGCCAAGTTCGGCCGCGAGCTGCGCAGCGCGGTCGAGGGCGAACTGGCCGGTACCGCTTACCGCTACTCCACGCAGGAGGTCGAGTTCCAGATCGAGAGCTACCTGCGCTACCAGGGCGACAAGTTCAGCGAGTACTTCGACGCCAACACCTACCTGCTGATCACGCGCGCGCTCGACTACTTCGACCCGGCGCGCGAACACGGCGGCGACCTGACCCGGGCCTTCGCGCGGGCCAGCGCCAAGTTCCTGCTGGTCAGCTTCACCACCGACTGGCGCTTCTCGCCCCAGCGCAGCCGCGAGCTGGTCAAGGCGCTGCTCGACAACCGCCGCAGCGTGAGCTACGCCGAGATCGACGCGCCGCACGGGCACGATGCCTTCCTGCTCGACGACGTGCGCTACATGGGCGTCGTGCGTTCTTATTTCGAGCGTGTAGCCGCCGAACTCGCCGGAGCCGCAGCATGAGCGACCTCGACACCCAACGCCTGATCGCCCGCCTGGTGCCCGAAGGCGCGCGCGTGCTCGACCTCGGCTGCGGCGACGGCGCACTGCTCGACCTGCTGCAGCGCGAGCGCGGCTGCACCGGCTACGGCGTGGAGATCGCCGACGGCAACGTGCTGCAGTGCATCCGCCGCGGCGTCGACGTGATCCAGCTCAACCTCGACGAAGGCCTGGCGATGTTCGACGACGCCACCTTCGACGTGGTGCTGCAGATCGACACGCTGCAGCACCTGCGCAATGCCGAGGTGATGCTGCGCGAGACCGCGCGCGTGGGCCGCATCGGCATCGTGGCCTTCCCCAACTTCGCGCACTGGCCCAACCGCCTGAGCATCGCGCGCGGCCGCATGCCGGTGACGCGCCGGCTGCCCTACCAGTGGTACGACACGCCCAACATCCGGGTCGGCACCTTCAAGGACTTCGAGGTGCTGGCGCAGAAGAACCGGCTGCGCGTGCTCGATGCCTTCGGCCTGCAGCAGGACCGCGAGGTGCGCTGGCTGCCCAACGCGCGCGCCAGCACCGCCGTCTTCAAGTTCGAACGCGCCTGAGGCCGTGGCGCAGACGCTGGCCGGCGCGGTGCACAGCGAGCTCTCGATCAAGAAGAGCCGCTTCATCGGCTGCGTGCAGCCGGTGGCCGACCGCGAGGCCGCGCTGCAGGTCGTGGCCGCGCTGCGCGCGCAGCATCCCGGCGCGGCCCATGTCTGCTGGGCGCTGATGGCCGGCGGCCAGTCGGCTGCCAACGACGACGGCGAACCCGGCGGCACCGCCGGCCGCCCCATGCTGGAGGTGCTGCGCCACCAGGAACTCGAAGGCGTGCTCGCCACCGTGGTGCGCTACTTCGGCGGCGTGAAGCTGGGCGCGGGCGGCCTGGTGCGGGCCTACACCGACGCCGTCGCGCAGGCCCTGCTGGGTGCGGCCAAGCTGCCGTTGCAACGCCTGCGCGCCTGCTGCTGTGCCGTGCCCTATGCGCTGGAAGGCGCGCTGCGGCGCGAACTGGCCGCGGCCGGCGCCACGCTGGGGGCGGTCAAGCACGGCACGCTGGTCGCGCTGCAGTTCAGCGTGGTCGAGTCCGATGCGCCCGCGCTGGTGCGGCGCATCGACGATCTCACCCAAGGCCGCGCCGACTGGCGCGAGGTCTGAGGCGCCTCAACCCAAGGCGCTGCCGCAGCGGCGGCAGAAACGTGCATCGGCCGCATGGCCCTCGGCGCCGCAGCCGGCGCAGGGCGGCATGCCGCCGAGCAGGCCGCGGCCCATGAAGCCTTCGGGCGTCGCGTCGCGCCCGTGCCGCACCATCTCCGCCGACACGATGCCGGTGGGCACCGCCAGCACGCCCCAGCCCAGCAGCATCATCAGCGAGGCGATCGCGCGGCCGATGTCGGTCTTGGGTACCAGGTCGCCGAAGCCCACCGTGGTCATGGTCGAGATGGCCCAGTAGATCGCCACCGGGATGCTGGTGAAGCCGTGCTGCGGCCCTTCGACCACGTACATCAGCGTGCCCAGCACCAGCACCACCATGAAGACGAAGCCGACGAAGACCATGATCTTGCGCCGGCTGGCCGCCAGCGCCGTGACCAGCGCGCGGTACTCGGCCGCATAGCGCGACATCTTGAAGATGCGGAACACGCGCAGCAGCCGCAGGATGCGCACGTCGATCAGCACCGACAGCCCCGGCACAAGGATCGCGAGGTAGGTGGGCAGCAGCGCCAGCAGGTCGATCACGCCGTAGAAGCTGCGCGCGTAGCGCAGCGGCCGTCCCAGGCAGGCGAGCCGCGCGATGTACTCGAGCGTGAAGACGATGGTGAAGATCCATTCGAAGACGCCGAACAGCTCGCCCCAGCGCGCACGGATCGGCTGCACGCTGTCGAGCATCACCACCAGCACGCTGAACAGGATGACTGCGATCAGCAGCAGGTCGAAGGCGCGGCCGGCACGCGTCTCCGACTCGAAGATCACCGAGTAGAGGCGCAGGCGCCAGCCATGCGTGGGTTTGCCGAAGCGCAGCTCGTCGCCGGGAGGGAGGTGCGTTGTGCTGCCGCTGGGCAAGGGCTTTGGGGGCATGGCTTGGTGTTCGGTGGAATCGCAGGCATTGTGGCGGCTGTGCCTGGGGCCGGATGCAGGCGCGCCACCCAATTCAAAAGTTCACAAGTGAATGGCTGGGAATGGATTGGTTACCAATCTTTCTCAAAGAAGTGCCACCAGCGTCCACATGCTTCTTACGATAGGCCGTTTCCCAGAGGAGTAAGTCTTGGCTTCACAGTCCCCCTTCTTCGGCAAGCGTGACCGCGACACCGACAACTTCAATTCCCGTCCCGCACCGCTCGTCGGCGCCGGCACCAATCTCGCAGGTACCCCCGTCAATCCCTCCTCCCTCACCACCGGCGCCGCCAGCGCCGCTGCCGCACCCGCGGCCAAGGAAGGCGGCAGCAAGCTGACCGTCGGCCCGAACATCAAGCTCAAGGGCGTGGAGATCACCGACTGCGACACGCTCGTGGTCGAAGGCATGGTCGAGGCCACCATGGACTCGCGCGTGATCCAGATCTCCGAGCAGGGCGAGTTCAAGGGCTCGGCCGAGATCGACATCGCCGAGATCCGCGGCGTGTTCGACGGCAACCTCACGGTGCGCGAGAAGCTCGTGATCCATTCGACCGGCAAGGTCACGGGCAAGATCCGCTACGGCAAGATCGTGATCGAAGAAGGCGGCCAGCTGTCGGGCGAGATCAGCTTCGGCACCAGCGAAAGCAGGAAGCCCGGCCTGCAGGCGGCTTGATGCGATGCGGGCTCAGCCCCGCAGTTTCGCCAGCAAGGCACCCGCCGCGGCGGGTGCTTTTTCTTTGGCGCCGTTGATGAAGAAGACGAACACCTCACGCGTCTTGGCCGCCACGTCGTCGACGCCTTCCACGCGCGGCAGTTCGGCGGGCGTGCCGCCCTCGGACCACTGCTTCGCATGGCCGGTCCAGGCCGTCAGTGCCTTGGGCGCATAGCCGTTCTTGAGCTTGGCGTCGCTGTTCATGAGCCGGGCATAGGCGAAGTCGGCCGTGAGGTTGGCGAAGGACGGAAACTTCGGCGAGTCGGTGAACACCGTCGCCACGCCGTGCCGGCGCGCCAGCGCCAGGTACTCAGGCGTCATGAAGCTCTCGTGCCGCACGTCCATCACGTGGCGCAGCGCGCGGCTGCCCTCCTTCTTCGGCAGCAGCGCCAGGAAGGCCGCGAAGTCCTCGGCATCGAAGGCCTTGGTCGGCATGAACTGCCAGACGATGGGGCCCAGCTTGCCCTTCAGCTCGCCGATGCCGCTCTCGACGAAGCGCGTGATCGATTCGCCCGCGCCGGCCAGCAGCTTGCGGTTGGTGGCGAAGCGCGAGGCCTTGAGCGAGAACACGAAATCCTCGGGCGTCTCGTCGTGCCACTTGCGGAAGCTCTCGGGCTTCATCGTGCTGTAGTAGGTGCCGTTGACCTCGATCGCCGTGACCTGCCGGCTGGCGTAGTGCAGCTCCTGCTTCTGCGGCAGGTCGGCCGGGTAGAAGTTGTCGCGCCAGGGTTCGAAGGTCCACCCACCGATGCCCACGCGGATGCCGGGCGTCACCTTGCTGCTGCTCATCGCGTTCCTTCCGACTTGTCGGGTTTGGGACTGCGCACTCTACGCGGCGGGGCCGCAGGTGCAAAATGCTTTTTTCCCCCGACGATCCCTTTGCGCGGAGACCCCCGATGAACGCCCCCCTGCACCGTGAAATGCCCGCCGGCCTGCTCGACGCCGACCGTGCCCTGTCCGAAGTCTCCGCCAAGTGGGATTCCGACATCCTGCGCCAGCTCACCGACTACATCGCGATCCCGTCCAAGTCGCCAGGCTTCGACAAGGACTGGTCGGCCAACGGTTACCTCGACACCGTGCTGCGCAATGCCGCGACCTGGGTCGAGGCGCAGAAGATCGAGGGCCTGAAGCTCGAGATCGTGCGCCTCGAAGGCCGCACGCCGGTGCTGTTCTTCGAAGTGCCGGCCAGCGGGACCGACATGAAGGGAACCGTGCTGATGTACGGCCACCTCGACAAGCAGCCCGAGTTCACCGGCTGGCGCAACGACCTCGGCCCCTGGACGCCCAAGTACGAGAACGGCCTGCTCTACGGCCGCGGCGGCGCCGACGACGGCTACGCGGTCTATGCCAGCGTGGCGGCGCTGCAGGCGCTCAAGAGCCAGGGCGCCGCGCACCCGCGCATCGTCGGCCTGATCGAGACCTGCGAGGAAAGCGGCTCCTACGACCTGCTGCCCTACGTCAACGCCCTCCGGCACCGGCTCGGCGAGGTCGAACTGGTGATCTGCCTGGACTCCGGCGCCGGCAACTACGACCAGCTCTGGCTCACGACCTCGCTGCGCGGCCTCGCGGGCGGCACGCTCAAGGTCGAGGTGCTGACCGAAGGCATCCACTCGGGCGACGCCTCGGGCCTCGTGCCCTCGAGCTTCCGCATCATGCGGCAGGTGCTCGACCGGCTCGAGGACAGCGCCACCGGCCGCCTGCTGCCGGCCAGCTTCCATTGCGAAGTGCCGCCCGACCGCCTGGCGCAGGCCCAGGCCACGGCCGCCATCCTTGGCGACGAACTGTTCAAGCGCTTCCCCTGGGCCCATGCCGACTGCGGCGGCTCGAGCACCTTCACGCTGCCCACCACCAGCGACCCGGTCGAGGCGCTGCTCAACCGCACCTGGCGGCCCGCGCTGTCGGTGGTCGGCGCCGAAGGCTTCCCCGCGCCCAAGGACGCGGGCAACGTGCTGCGGCCCTACACCGCCTTCAAGCTCTCGCTGCGGCTGCCACCGCTGGTGGACGCTGAAAAGGCGGTGCAGGAGCTCAAGGCCCTGCTCGAAGACAACGCGCCCTACCAGGCCAAGGTTACTTTCGACGGCGGTGGCGGCGCCACCGGCTGGAACGCGCCCGAGATCACGCCCTGGTTCGAGCAGGCGCTGCACACCGCCTCGCGCGCGCACTTCGGCGCGCCCTGCGGCTACATCGGCCAGGGCGGCACGATCCCGCTGATGAACATGCTGAGCGCCGGCTTCCCGACGGCGCAGATGATGGTCTGCGGCGTGCTTGGCCCCAAGAGCAACGCGCACGGCCCCAACGAGTTCCTGCATGTGCCCTACGCGAAGAAGCTCACGGCCGCGGTGGCCGAGGTGATCGCGGCGCTGCCGGTGGCCCACAAGGCAGCCCAGGCCGAGCCCGCGACCGCCTGACCCCGAAGGCGGCGCAGGCCGAGCCTGCGCCGCCAGAGGCCAAAAAAAAGCGCCCCGAAGGGCGCCGTACCGAAACCGCTGACGCTTCTCAGCGTTTCTGCAGCAGGCCACTCAGCGAAGACAGCAGGTCTTCGTTGGTGTTCAGTCCCTCGTCGGGAATCTTGCCGTGCGGCGTGAGCTGGTCGATCAGCGAAGGCAGCATCGTGGCCAGCATCGGCAGCAGCATGGCGGCATTGATGCCCAGCTTGCCGGCGATGGCCGAGACCACGTCGCCGCCCAGCACCTGGTTCAGCTGCCCGCCCGAGACCGGCGCGTTGTCGCCCTTGCCGATCCAGGAGCCGATGACGTCGCCCAGCCCGGCCTGCTCGAACTTCGAGACCAGGCCTCCCAGCCCGCCCTGCTGTCCGTTGTTCGCCAGCAGCCCGCCGAGTGCGTCGGCCAGGCCGCCCGCATCGCCGAGTCCGCCGGACTTCTGCGCTGCGCCGCCAAGCACCTGACCGAGTACCGAGTCGAGCAATCCCATGGTTTTTCCTTGAAGTTTCTGTTGTATGACAGTACCGCAGCGATTGTGCTCGGCCGCTGCGCAGAATGAAACAGATCGTAGTCAGGCGATCGGCGTTCCCGTGCGAAATTCCTTTACGGCGGCGGGCGTTTGGCCAGCAGCGGGGCGCTCACGCCCTGCACGCCGACCAGGCCCAGCACCGTGAGCAGCGAGTTCTGCGCCCCGCGCCAGGCCTCGTGCAGGTCGATCCATTCGTCCAGCGCGTGGAAGCCGCCGGTCAGCCCGCCCCCGCCCACCACGATTGCCGGGATGCCCAGCGACATCGGCACGTTGGCGTCGGTGCTGCCGCCGCGGAACACGGTGCGGCGGCCGAAGGCGGTGTTGGCGCGCACCGCGGCCTCGACGATCGGCGCGTCCGACGGCGTGCGGCCGCCGGGCCGGTCGCCGATCAGGCGGCTCGAGACGCGCAGCGTGTCCACGCCCCAGCGGTGGTTCTCCTCGCGCACCGCGGCATCGATGGCCGCGAAGATCTTCTTCTCGGTGGCCAGCAGCGGGCCGTTCGCGTCGGAGCGGATGTCGATCGCCATGCGGGCCTGCGGCGCGATGGTGTTGACCGAGGTGCCGCCGCTGACCGTGCCCACGGTGAAGGTGGTGCGCGGAAAGCGCGGCGTCTTGAGGTCGGCGATCTTAGCGATCGCGCGGCCCATGCCGTGGATCGCGCTCGGCACCCGGCCGAAGGCGCCGAAGCTGTGGCCGCCCGGGCCCTCGAAAGTCACTTCGTAGCGCCGGCTCGCGGTGCCGAAGATCAGCACGCTGTCGTCGGGCGCGGGCTCGAGCGCCACCAGGCCGTCGATCTCCGGGTGCTCGGCGAAGAGGTGCTTCATGCCGCGCAGGTTGCCCAGTTCCTCCTCGCCGACATTGGCCGCGAACAGCAGGTCGCCCTCGGTCTGGATCTTCTGCTCGTTGAGCACGCGCAGCCACGACAGCAGCACCGCGAGGCCGCGCGTGTTGTCCGAGATGCCGGGCGCGTAGAGCCGGCCGTCGCGTTCCTTGATCGTGACGTCGGTGCCGGCCGGGAACACCGTGTCGAGGTGGGCCGAGACCAGCAGCGTGGGCCCGTTGCCGCGGCCCTTGCGCAGACCCAGCACGTTGCCTTCGGCGTCGATGCGCGCATCGGCGAGGCCCAGCGCCTTCAGCCGGGCCAGGAAGGCCTCGGCGCGCGCCTGCTCCTTGAACGGCGGCGCCTCGATCTCGGTGAGGCGCCTCAGGTCGATGGTGGCGCGTGGATGGTCGTCGCGCACCGCGTCGAGCAGCCGCTGCACCGTCGGCGAGGCCATCAGCTGGACGTAGGCGCGGTCGACCTCGGGCCGCACCGGCGCTGGCACGGCGCTGCGGGAATGCAGGTACTGCGCCTGTGCGGCGGTGGCGACGCAGAGGCCCGCGAGCCAGATCGACGCGGCCCCGGCGGCCCGGCACTTGCTGCGAAACGACCCGCTTCGCAGCGCGCCGCTCATGCGCCGCCCAGGAGCGTCAAGGCGGCCAGCGCGGCGGTTTCGGCGCGCAGCACGCGCGGGCCGAGCCGGGCGGGAAGGAAGCCGCTGTCCAGCGCGCGCGCTTCCTCGGTGCTGCTCAGGCCGCCCTCGGGCCCGCTCAGGATGCGCCAGGCCGACGCCGCGTGTTCGTGCGCGAGTTCGGCCAGCGGCCGGGTGCCGGGCACCAGGCTGAGCACGGCGCGCCGCGCGCCGTCGTCGGCGGCCGCGACCCAGTCGGCGAAGCTGCGCACCGGATGGATCACCGGCACGCGGTTGCGACCGCACTGCTCGCAGGCCGCGATCGCGATCGCTTCCCAGTGCGCGCGCTTCTTCTCGGCCCGCTCGGCGCTCAGGCGCAGCACGCCGTGCGCGGTGACCAGCGGCTGGATGCTCGCGACGCCGAGTTCGGTTGCCTTCTCGACCAGCCAGTCCATGCGGTCGTTGGCTGGCATGCCCGGCGCGAGATGCACTGCGGTGGCGGCTTCGCGCTCGACCGGATCGTGCGCGCCGACGTTCACCGTGACTTCGCTGCGGCCCATGCGCTCGACCGTGGCCGCGTACTCGCCGCCCCGGCCGTCGAACAGCGTGAGCGCATCGCCGGGCTGCAGCCGCAGCACCTGCACATGGCGCGCCGCGCCCGGCGGCAGCGAGAGCGTGGTGCCGGCGCCCAGCGCCACGGCGCAATGGAAGCGCGCCACCTCAGACCCGGCCGTAGGCGAAACCGACCGCCGCCTGCGTGCCTTCGATCTCGTCGATGGCGCGCAGCAGCGGCGTGAGCTGCGTGTAGCGGCTGGCGGTGGCGCGGATGTAAGCGATGAAACGAGGCGTGTCGGCCAGGTAGCGGGGCTTGCCGTCGCGCAGCGTGAGCCGCGCGAAGATGCCGGCCACCTTGAGATGGCGCTGCAGGCCCATCCACTCGACCGCCTGGTAGAAGGCGCCGAAGTCCTCGTCGACCGGCAGACCGGCCTTGCGCGCCTGCTGCCAGTAGCGCACCGTGATGTCGAGCACGAAGTCCTCGTCCCAGCTCAGGAAGGCGTCGCGCATCAGGCTGGCGATGTCGTAGGTGATGGGGCCGTAGACCGCGTCCTGGAAGTCGAGCACGCCCAGCGGTTGATCGACTGCGCCGGTCAGCATGAGGTTGCGTGGCATGAAGTCGCGGTGCACGTAGACGCTGGGCGATGCGAGGTTGTTCTCGACGATGGCCTTGAAGCTGCGCTCGAGCCGCTCCTGCAGCTTGCCCTCGATCGTCACGCCGCGGTGCCGCCGCACGTACCACTCGGGGAACAGCGCCAGTTCACGCTCGAGCAGGGCCCGGTCGTAGGGCGGCAGCACGCCGGGCTTGGAGGCCAGCTGCCAGGCGATCAGGGCGTCGATGGCCTGGGCATAGAGCGGTCGGCTGGCGTCGGGCTTGGCCGGGTCGAGCACGTCCAGCATGGTCTGGCGGCCCAGGTCGTCCAGCAGCATGAAGCCAGTGGCCGGGTCCCAATCGAGCACCTCGGGCGCCTTCACGCCGGCCGCGTGCAGCAGGCCGGCGACGTGGACGAAGGGCGCGCTGTCCTCCTTGGCGGGCGGCGCGTCCATCACGATGCGCGAGGGGGCGGCGTCGAGTCTGTCGATGCGGAAGTAGCGCCGGAAACTGGCGTCGGCCGAGGCCAGCCGGACCGTGTCCGGCTTCAGCCCGTGGGCGGGCGCGATGCGCGCGAGCCAGGCGACGAAGGCCGCGGCGCGGTCCGGGTCGTCCCAATGGAGGGGGGAGGCGGCGTCAACGGACGGAAGCGGGGATGCGGTCATGGATAATCGATTCTACAAATCCGCGCCTGGCGGACCCCACGGCAGCTGCCCCCCTCGGGGTCCCGCTCTTCTCTGGCCGACGCTCTTTCGACGATTGCTGACTTCCCTGCCCATGTCCGAAATGAAACGCCACCGTGCCCGGCACGCCGTGCCCTTGCCGTCCGCCGCACGGGTCCCGGGCCTCGCCCGGTCGCCGGTGGGAGGCTGCGAATGAGTCCGGCGCGCCGCCCGCCGCTGCCCCTGGCCTTGCTGACCCTGGCGCTGTGGCAGGCGCAAGGCGCCTGGGCGCAGGACAACTGGCTCGAGGCACCGCTGGTGCTGCAGCGCACGCCGCAGCTGGTCGAGACCATTCCCAACACCGAGCGCGGGCTGCGCCCGAACCTGATCGAGGGCGACCAGATTTCCGGGCGGCCCGACCTGGAGACGGTGATCGAAGGCCATGCCTCGATCCGCCGCGGCGACACGGTGATCCGCGCCGATCGGCTCGAGTACTACCAACCCGACGACCTCGCCAAGGCACGCGGCAACGTGCACGTGAACCAGGCCGGCAACACCTACGACGGCCCCGAGCTCCAGCTCAAGCTCGAGACCTTCGAGGGCTTCTTCAACAACGTGCGCTATCAGTTCCTCGCGACCGGCGGCCACGGCGATGCGCAGCGCATCGACTTCGTCGACTCCAGCGTCTCGGTGGCCCGGCAGGCCACCTACACCACCTGCCGGCGCGAGGACTATCCCGGCTGGATGCCGGCCTGGATCCTGTCGGCCGCCACGCTGACCACCGACACCGAGGAGAACCTCGGCACCGCCACCGATGCGCGCATGACCTTCATGGGCATCACCACGCCGGCGCTGCCGTCGATGACCTTCCCGCTCAACAACCAGCGCCAGAGCGGCCTGCTGCCGCCGGTGTTCGGCGTGGGCAGCGTCAACGGCGCCGAGGTGCTGCTGCCCTACTACTGGAACATCGCACCCAACCGCGACGCCACGCTCTACCCCACGCTGATGGGCAAGCGCGGCATCAACATCGGCAGCGAGTTCCGCTACCTCGAGAACAGCTACAGCGGCACGGCGCGCGTCGACTACATGCCCGCCGATTCGCTGCGCGACCGCGACCGCTGGGGCATCTGGACCACGCACCGCCAGACCTTCGATCCCAAGCCCTTCGGCCTGGATGCGCTCTCGGCGACGCTGCGCCTGAACCGGGTCAGCGACAACGACTACTGGCGCGATTTCTCGCGCACCCCGACGCTGACCTCGCGGCTGCTGGACAGCGAAGCCGCGGTCAACTGGAGCAAGGGCGACTGGAGCGGCCAGGTGCGTGCGCTGTCCTACCAGACGCTGCAGTACTCGCTGTCGCCGATCACGCCGCCCTACGACCGCATGCCGCAGATCACGGCCAACAACACGCAGTACGACTGGGGCGGCTTCGACGTCACGACCGCGCTCGACTACACGCGTTTCCGCGCCGATTCGCAGTACGCCCCGCTGCTCAACGGGCTGCTGCAACCCAACGGCGAGCGCGTGTTCGGCTCGGTGCAGATCAGCCGGCCGTGGATCACGCCCTCGAGCTTCGTGATCCCCAAGCTGCAGCTGCATGCGACCTCCTACCAGTTCGACACGCCGCTGGCCAACGGCGCCAGCTCGGCCAGCCGCACGGTGCCCACCTTCAGCCTCGACAGCGGCCTGGTGTTCGAGCGTGATGCGAGCTTCTTCGGCCGGGCCTTCCGCCAGACGCTGGAGCCGCGCCTGTTCTACGTGAACACGCCCTTCCGCGACCAGAGCCAGCTGCCGGTCTACGACACCGCGGCCAACGACTTCAACTTCGCGACCATCTACACCGAAAACGCGTTCTCCGGCAGCGACCGCATCTCCGACAGCAACCTGCTGACGGCCGGCGTGAGCACGCGGCTGATCGACCCCGACACCGGGGCCGAGGCCGCGCGCTTCGGCATCGCGCAGCGCTTCCGTTTCGCCGATCAGCGCGTCACGCTGCCGGGCGTCCCGCCGGCGACCGACCGGCTGAGCGACGTGCTGCTGGGCGCGCAGATCAACTGGACGCCCAAGTGGAGCATGGACACCACGATCCAGTACAACCCCGACGAGGGGCGCTCGGTGCGCAGCACGCTGAGCGCGCGCTACAGCCCGGGCGCGTACCGCACCATCAATGCGGCCCTGCGCTACCAGGCCGACAGCACACCGCTGGTGCAGGACGGCAGCAAGTCGATCGACGTGGGCTGGCAATGGCCGCTCAACGACCTCTGGGGCGACAAGGGCAAGGACCTGGGCAAGGGCCGTGGCGAGGGGGGCGGGCGCTGGTATGCGGTCGGCCGCCTGAACTACAGCCTCAAGGACCGGCAGCTCACCGACGGCGTCGTCGGCGTGGAATATGACGGCTGCTGCTGGATCGGGCGCGTGGTGCTGGAACGTCTGACCACGGGACAGGTCACAACCAACACGCGGATCATGTTCCAGATCGAGTTCGTGGGCTTCGCCAGCGTGGGCGTGGGCTCCAATCCGATGACCGCACTGGCCAAGAACATCCAGCGTTACCAGCCCCTGCGCGTGCCCGGCGAGACGCCGAGCCGCTTCACCAATTACGACTGAACCCTGTCACCATGAAATCTTCTCGCTCCACCCTCACCCTGGCTTGCCTGGCGCTGCTGGCCGCCGCGTCGGGCGTGCATGCGCAGGGACTGGGCATGCGTCCCGGCGGCGGCACGGGCATCACCGACATCATGCGTGGCGGCGCCCGCGTCACGGCGCCGGCCCAGGTGCCGCGCAGCGCCGCGGCCCAGCCGGCGCCCACCGGCCAGCGCGCGGCCGAGTACATCGTGGCGCTGGTCAACTCCGAGCCCGTGACCAACACCGAAGTCCAGAAGCGCGTGACCCGGATCCTGCGCGAGAACCCCGAGGCCCAGCGCGTGCCGCGCGCCGAACTCAACCAGCTGGTGCTGGAGCGCATCGTGGTCGAGCGCGCGCAGCTGCAACTGGCCAAGGAAAGCGGCATCAAGGTCGACGACCAGGCGGTGGACCAGGCCGAGCAGCTGGTGGCACGCCAGAACCAGGTCAGCCAGGACGAGCTGTACCGGCGGCTCGATGCCGAAGGCATCACGCGCGCGGAGTTCCGCAGCGACCTGCGCGACCAGCTGCTGCTGACCCGCCTGCGCGAGCGCGAGGTCAACGCCCGCGTCAAGATCAGCGACTCCGAAGTCGACCAGTTCATCCAGGACCAGCGCAGCGGCAACACCGCGGCCGCGCCGGAAATCAACCTGGCGCACGTGCTCGTCACCGTGCCCGAGGATGCGAGCGAAGCCCAGGTCGCGGCGCTGCAGAAAAAGGCCCAGGGCGTGGCCGACCGGGCGCGCGCCGGCGAGGACTTCGCCAAGCTGGCACGCGAGAACTCCGACTCGCCCGACCGCGCCAACGGCGGCTCGCTGGGCCTGCGCGGCGCCGACCGCTACCCGCCGCTGTTCGTCGAGGCCACGCAGACCACGCCGGTCAACGGCATCGTCGGTCCGGTGCGTTCGGGTGCGGGCTTCCACGTGATCAAGGTGCTGGCCAAGGGCCAGGCCGGCGCGGCCGAAGGTGTGGTCACGCAGACCCAGACCCGCCACATCCTGCTGCGCAACGACCCGCAGCGCAGCACCGCGCAGGCGATCGAGCAACTGGCCGAATTCAAGCGCCGGGTGCTGGCCGGCACCGCCGATTTCGCCTCGCTGGCCCGCGACAACTCGCAGGACGGCAGCGCCAAGGACGGCGGCGACCTGGGCTGGGCGCGGCCCGGCCAGTTCGTGCCCGAGTTCGAGGAAGCGCTGGACCGGCTCGCGCCGGGCCAGATCAGCGACCCGGTGGTCACGCGTTTCGGCGTCCACCTGATCCAGGCCGTCGCCCGGCGCGAAGCCAAGCTCAGCCAGACCGAGCAGCGCGAAGCCGCCCGTGCCGTGCTGCGCGAGAAGAGGATGGACGAGGCCTTCGCGACCTGGGTGCAGGAAGTGCGCGGCCGCGCCTACGTCGAATTCCGCGAGCCGCCGGTCTGATGGCGCAGCACATCGCGCGCAAGCGCTTCGGCCAGCACTTCCTGTCCGACGGCGGCATCATCGACGCGATCGTGGACGGCATCGCGCCCCAGCCCGGCGACGCGATGGTCGAGATCGGCCCGGGCCTGGCGGCGCTCACCCAGCCGCTGGTCGAGCGCCTCGGCCACCTGACCGTGATCGAGCTCGACCGCGACCTGGCGGCGCGCCTGCGCGGGCACGGCCAGCTCGAGGTGATCGAATCCGACGTGCTCAAGGTCGACTTCGCCGCGCTGGCCGCGCGCCTGGCGGGCCCCGAACACAAGCCGCTGCGCGTGGTGGGCAACCTGCCCTACAACATCTCGACGCCGATCCTGTTCCACCTGCTGGGCTTCGCCCACCTGATCGCCGACCAGCATTTCATGCTGCAGAAGGAAGTGATCGACCGCATGGTGGCGCGGCCCGCCACCTCCGACTACAGCCGCCTGAGCGTGATGCTGCAGTGGCGCTACGCGATGGAGAACTTCCTGTTCGTGCCGCCCCAGAGTTTCGAGCCGCCGCCGCGCGTCGACAGCGCCGTGGTGCGCATGGTGCCGCTGGCGCAGCCGCCGGCCGTCGATGCGGCGCGCCTGGGCGAGATCGTGCAGGTGGCCTTCAGCCAGCGCCGCAAGATCCTGCGCCACACGCTGGGGCGCTGGCTCGACGAGCATGGCTTCGGCGGCAGCTTCGATGCCCAGCGCCGGGCCGAAGAGGTGCCGGTGGCCGAATACGTCGCGCTGGCCCAGGCCGTGCCGCCCTGAGCGGCGCGCCCGCCCAAACAAAAAGCCCGTCGACGACGGGCTTTTTTTAGGGTCGCGGGACGCTGGCGCTCAGGCGGCGGCCAGCCAGTACCCGGCGTTGAAGGGGCTGCTCATGCGCAGGGCCAGCGGCGAGACGTCGACCAACTTGTCGGTCGGCATTTTCTCGGCGGTGGGATCGACCGGCGCGACTTCGATGTCGGCGACCGGCGTGCTTCCTTCAGGAGCCTCGACAGCCCGTTCTGCTTGGCTGGTGTGTGCAGAACGGGCTACAGAAAAGAATAGAAGCAGCGGAACGGGATCTTGCGGTCACCCCAGTAGTCGGAGGCATCGCGGAAGATGTCGAGCAGTTGCTCGCGCGCTTCCTTGTCGAACTTGGCGTTGGCCGGGATCTGCTCGAGCACGATGACGAAACCGGGCTGCGGGCCCGATTTATGCAAGGGATCGGTCATGCAGTCGTACAGCGCGTCGAAGTTCTTCCCGAAATGCGAGGGGAAGGTGAATTGCTGCGCGATGAGGTCGAGCACGTCCTGCTTGGTCTGGGCGTTGGCCAGATTGGCATAGAGAAAGTGCTGTCCCGCCGCGTTCGCAGCCTCCTGCAGGTCGTTCACGCGGAAGGCGCGAATCGACTGCACGATGTTGGGCCGCACGGCACGAAGGGATAAGGTCATCTCCGCAGGTCTTTCCATGGTTGTCGTCGTCGTCGTCGTCATTTCTTCGGGGCGCAGGGATGCGCCGCTCCAGTTCAATTCTTTGCTGCTGCTGCTCATGGCGCAATCCGCCGAAAGCTCGCGTAATGGTCCGCCGTGTACCAGCACGCCGTCGGTGCCGTCGCGGGCTGGCCGCCGCACACGATGCGTCGCGCGCCCCGGTTGCGCGCGCCCGGCGTGTCGACCGTGTACTCGCGGTAGTGCCCGCGCCGTTCGGACGGCAGGAGGCGCTCGCGGTTGCCGAACACCGTGCCGTCCTTGTCGTGCTTGAAGGGGCCACCGTTGAGGATGGCCTGGTAGGTACGCTGGCCTTGTGCCGGCAGCTCGCCCAGCGCGATCGACGCCTGGGACGGCTGCTGCGGCATCGTGCCTCGGGTATCGCGGGCGTCGGCGCCGGTCGCCAACAGGACCAGCAGCAAGCCGGCGAGGGCGAATCGGGACGCAGACAACGAGATCGAGGCCATGGATGGAACAGCGGCCGCCATGGGGCGCCACAAGCAAAAAGGGCGGGGGCCGAAACGGGGGTCAACCTTGGGGTTAACCCGCGAATTCAAGCTTGCCAGTGTGCACCAGGGATGCACAAATAGCAAGCGCCTGCTCAATATTTGAGCAGGCGCTCGGCCCCGGTGCGGGGCAGCGAAGTTAGCGGCCGCTATCGCGGTGGCGCTTAACGGTCGGCGTTGGCATCGGCCACGGTCAAGGCCGTCATGTTCACGATGCGGCGCACGGTGGCGCTGGCCGTGAGAATGTGCACAGGTTTGGCCGCGCCGAGCAGCACCGGGCCGATCGCGATGTTGCCGCCGGCCGCGGTCTTGAGCAGGTTGTAGGAAATGTTGGCCGCGTCGAGGTTCGGGAAAACCAGCAGGTTGGCATTGCCCGACAGCGCGCTGTGGGGCATCACGGCCGCGCGCTGCTTGCCGTCGAGCGCCACGTCGCCGTGCATTTCGCCGTCGACTTCGAGCCACGGGGCCTGCACGCGCAGCAGGTCCAGCGTGCGGCGCATCTTGACCGCGCTGGCCTGGTTGCTGCTGCCGAAGTTCGAGTGCGACAGCAGCGCCGCCTTGGGCTTGATGCCGAAGCGCATCATCTCCTCGGCCGCCATGGTCGTGATCTCGGTCAGCTCCTCGGGCGTCGGGTCGTAGTTGACGTGGGTGTCGACCAGGAACACCTGGCGATCGGGCAGCAGCAGGCCGTTCATGCAGGCGTAGATCGGCACGTCCTGCGGCGTGCTGGCGCAGCCGCCGGGGCGCTTGCCGATCACCTGGTCGATGTGGTGCAGGTGGATCGCGGTGGTGCCCCAGGTGCCGCAGATCAGGCCGTCGACCTCGCCCTTGTGCAGCAGCATGGCGCCGATCAGCGTCAGGCGGCGGCGCATCTCGATCTTGGCGGTCTGCACCGTGGTGCCCATGCGCTCGGTCATGCGATGGTAGGTCTGCCAGAAATCGCGGTAGCGGTGGTCCTGCTCGACGTTGACGATGTCGTAGTCGAGTTCTTCCTTGAGCCGCAGGCCGAACTTCTCGATGCGCTGGGCGATGATCGCCGGCCGGCCGATCAGCGTCGGCCGGGCCAGGCCTTCGTCGACCACGATCTGGGCCGCGCGCAGCACGCGCTCTTCCTCGCCCTCGGCGTAGGCCACGCGCTTCTTGGTCGCGCGCTTGGCGGCGTCGAAGATCGGCTTCATCGCGGTGCCCGAGGCGTAGACGAAGCTCTGCAGCTTGTCACGGTAGGCGTCGAGGTCGGTGATCGGGCGCATCGCCACGCCGCTCTCGGCCGCCGCCTTGGCCACGGCCGGCGCGATCTTCATCATCAGGCGCGGGTCGAAAGGCTTGGGGATCAGGTACTCGGGGCCGAAGGTCAGCTTCTCGCCCACGTAGGCCGCCGCCACGCGCTCGCTCTGCTCGGCCTGCGCCAGCTCGGCGATGGCGTGCACCGCCGCGATCTCCATCTCGTCGGTGATCGTGGTCGCGCCCGAGTCGAGCGCGCCGCGGAAGATGTACGGGAAGCACAGGACGTTGTTGACCTGGTTCGGGTAATCGGTGCGGCCGGTGGCCATGATCACGTCGCCGCGCACCGCGTGGGCGTCCTCGGGCGCGATCTCGGGGTTGGGGTTGGCCAGCGCGAAGATCACCGGATGGGCCGCCATCTTGGCCACCATCGCGGGCTTGAGCACGCCGCCGGCCGACAGGCCCAGGAACACGTCCGCGCCCTCGATCACCTCGGAAAGCGTGCGCGCCTCGGTGTTCTGCATGTACTGGCGCTTGTCGTCGTCCATCAGCTCGGTGCGGCCTTCGTAGACCACGCCGGCCAGGTCGGTCACGAACACGTTCTCGCGCTGCAGGCCCACCTTGAGCAGCAGGTTCAGGCAGGCCAGCGCCGCGGCGCCCGCGCCCGAGGTGACCAGCTTGACCTTGGCGATGTCCTTGCCCGCGACCTTCAGGCCGTTGAGCAGCGCCGCCGCCACCGTGATGGCGGTGCCGTGCTGGTCGTCGTGGAACACCGGGATCTTCATGCGCTTGCGCAGCTCGCGCTCGATGAAGAAGCAGTCGGGGGCCTTGATGTCCTCGAGGTTGATGGCGCCGAAGGTCGGCTCCAGCGAGGCGATGATGTCCACCAGCTTGGCCGGGTCCTTCTCGTCGATCTCGATGTCGAACACGTCGACGCCGGCGAACTTCTTGAACAGCACGCCCTTGCCTTCCATCACCGGCTTGGAGGCCAGCGGGCCGATGTCGCCCAGGCCCAGCACCGCGGTGCCGTTGGTGATGACCGCCACCAGGTTGCCGCGCGCCGTGTACTTGAAGGCGTTGGCCGGGTCCTTGACGATTTCCTCGCAGGGGGCGGCGACGCCGGGCGAGTAGGCCAGCGCCAGGTCGCGCTGGTTGACCATCTGCTTGGTGGCGGCGATCGCCACCTTGCCGGGGACCGGGAGCTCGTGGTACTCCAGTGCGGCGCGGCGCAGCTCGGCGCGCTTGTCTTCGACGCTCGGCACGGCCGTCGACGGGGGGCTCAGGGGGGAGAGATCGGACATGACTGCGTGCTCCGGCTGTCGCTGGCGCGTGGAATGACGCGTCCGCGACACTGTTGTAGGGGGCGCGATTGTAGACCTGCGCCCCGGCGAGGCCGGCCGAATGGGCCGCTGCCGCGTGGTGCGACTGTGGCAGTATCCTCCCGGCTCAAGACAACCTTGAAGAGGAGTGACCATGGCACTGATGGATTTCATCAAGAAGCAGTTCATAGACATCATCCAGTGGACCGAGACCGGCGATGGCACGCTGGCCTGGCGGTTCCCGATGCGTGACATGGAAATCCAGAACGGCGGCTCGCTCACCGTGCGCGAGTCGCAGGTGGCGGTCTTCGTCAACGAGGGCAAGGTGGCCGACGTGTTCGGCCCCGGAATGTACAAGCTCACGACGCAGACGCTGCCCGTGCTCACCTACCTGAAGAACTGGGACAAGCTCTTCGAGTCCCCGTTCAAGAGCGACGTCTACTTCTTTAGCACCCGCCAGCAGGTCGACCAGAAGTGGGGCACGCCCCAGCCGATCACGATCCGCGACAAGGACTTCGGCGCGGTGCGCCTGCGCGCCTTCGGCAACTACAGCTTCCGCGTCGGCGACGCCAAGCTGTTCCACACCGAGATCTCGGGCACGCGCGACACCTACACCGTGGCCGACCTCGACGGCCAGCTGCGCGGCCTGGTGCTGCAGAACATCAGCAACGCGATCGCTTCGAGCGGCGTGCCCTTCCTCGACCTCGCGGCCAACCAGATCGAGTTCGCCAAGGCGCTCGCGACCCAGCTCCAGCCCGAGTTCGCCAAGATCGGCATCCAGCTCGAGAACATCACGGTCCAGAACGTCTCGCTGCCCGAAGAGCTGCAGAAGGTGCTCGACCAGAAGATCGGCATGGGCATGGTCGGCAACGACATGGGCAAGTTCATGCAGTACCAGACGGCGCAGGCGATCCCCAAGTTCGCCGAAGGCTCGGCCAGCGGCGGTGGCGGCATCGCGGGCGACGCGATGGGCCTGGGCGCCGGCGTGGCGCTGGGCCAGGTGCTGGCGCAGAACCTGGCGCAGGGCCTGAACCCCAACGCCGCGGCCACGGCCGCCGTGGCCGCCGCCGCGCCGGTGACCGAGATCAGCGCCAACGACGTGATGGCCACGCTGGAGAAGCTGGGCGATCTCAAGACCAAGGGCATCCTGACGCAAGAAGAGTTCGACGCGAAGAAGGCCGAGCTCTTGAAGAAGCTGGTCTAAGCGGACCCGATGTCTGAGGAAGCGGGCGCCCAGCGCGCCTACCGTGCGCCCTGCCCTGGCTGCGGCGCACCGGTCGAATTCAAGTCGGCGCAATCGACCTTCGCCGTCTGCCCCTACTGCCAGAGCACCGTCGTGCGCCAGGGCGACACGCTCGCGCGCATCGGCAAGATGGCGGAGCTGTTCGACGACTTCAGCCCGCTGCAGCTGTTCGCCGCGGGCCGTCTCCAGAACAAGCCTTTCACGCTGGTCGGGCGGCTGCAGTACAGCTACCCGGGCGGCCGCTGGACCGAATGGATCGCCGCGCTCGACGGCGAGCGCACCGGCGTCCTGAGCGAGGACAACGGCGCCTTCGTCTTCGCGCTGCCGCACACGCTGGACCGCGCGGCGCCGGCGCCGACCGACCTGCGCGTCGGCGCGACCACGGCCTTCAACGGCCAGACCTACACCGTCAGCTCCAACGAGCAGGTGGCGCTGGTGTCGGCGCAGGGCGAACTGCCGCGCCTGCCCGAGCTCGGCAAGACCTTCGCGGTGGTCGAGCTGCGCAGCGACACCGGCGAGGTGCTCAGCCTCGACTACGACACGCAGCCGCCGGGCGCCTACCTCGGGCGCGCGGTGCGCCTCGAGGACCTGCAGCTCACCGGCCTGCGCGAGGAATCGGCCAAGGACGAGAAGGGCCGCAGCTTCAACTGCCCCAACTGCGGCTCGCCGGTGACGGTCAACCTGGCCGACAGCAAGAGCATCACCTGCGGCAACTGCCACAGCATCATCGACCTGTCGCAGGGCATCGGCGGCGAGCTCAAGCATGCCGAGCAGAACGACCCGGTGCGTCCGCTGATCGCGCTGGGCAGCATCGGCCAGCTGCAGGGCGTAGCCTGGCAGGTGGTGGGCTTCCAGCACCGCATGGGCGTGGAGCCCGGCGACGACGAGCACTTCGGCTGGAACGAGTACCTGCTCTACAACAAGAAGCGCGGCTTCAGCTTCCTGGTCGATGCGGAGGACGGCTGGAGCATGGTGGCCCCGACCACCGGCGCGCCCAGCATGGCCGAGAGCGGCAAGAGCGCGAAGTACCTGGGCAAGAGCTACCAGCAGCAGTACGCCTACAACGCCGAGACCACCTACGTGGCGGGAGAGTTCTACTGGCAGGTCGAGCGCGGGCAGAAGAGCTTCAACCGCGACTTCGCCAACGGCAGCGCGCTGCTGTCGATGGAGCGCTCGGCCAACGAGCTGACCTGGTCGTCCGGCAGCAAGATGGACAGTTCGGCCGTGGCCTCGGCCTTCAAGCTCGACGCGCGCAAGGACATGTTCAAGCGCGACGATGCGGCGCCGCTGAGCGCCGCCTCGAGCATGGGCTGCGGCACCATCATCCTGATCATCGTGGTGATCTTCATCCTGCTGATCATCCTGAGCACCTGCAGCGGCCGTTCCTCGGGCGGCTCGTCCTCGCGCAGCTCGGGCGGTTCCTACGGCGGCTATTCCAGCGGCGGCGGTCACAAATGACGCGCGCTGCCTTTTCAAACCTGTTTTCTTCCGGAGGTTCTCATGCTGGGAATTGAATGGCTGCGGCCTGCCGCATTTCTGGGTTCGATCCTGTTCGCCTTCATCGGCGTGATCGTGTTCTGGCTCTGCTTCCTCATCATCGACAAGATCACGCCAGTCGACCTGTGGGCCGAGATCGTCGAGAAGCAGAACGTCGCGCTCGGCCTGGTGGTCGCGGCCATGAGCCTGGGCGTCTCGCTGATCGTCGCTGCGGCGATCCACGGCGGCTGAGCCGGTGTCCGTGATGCAGGGCCCGGCCCGGGGCCCTGAGCTCGATGCGGCCGCGGGCCCCCGGCCGGTCGAGATCGCGCTGCTCGCCAGCGTCTTCGTGGTCGCGGCCTGCGGCCTGGTCTACGAACTCAGCGCGGCCGCGCTCAGTTCCTACCTGCTCGGTGATTCGGTGCTGCAGTTCAGCACCATCATCGGCACCTACCTGTTCGCCATGGGCGTGGGCTCCTGGCTCTCGCGCTACTTCGAGCGGCAGCTGCCCGCGCACTTCCTGCGCATCGAACTGATGGTCGCGCTGATCGGCGGCGCGCTGCCGGCGCTGCTGTTCATCGCCAACGCTTACATCCCCGGCGCCTTCCGGCTGCTGCTCTACGGGCTGGTGATCGTGGTCGGCACGCTGGTGGGGCTGGAGATCCCGCTGGTGATGCGCATCCTCAAGCGCAACGCGGTGCTCAAGGACCTGGTGTCGCAGGTGCTGACCTTCGACTACCTGGGCGCGCTCGCGGTGTCGGTGGCCTTCCCGCTGATCTTCGTGCCGCAGCTGGGCATGATCCGCACCGGCCTGCTGTTCGGCTTCATGAACGCGGCCGTGGCGCTGTGGGCGCTGTGGCTGTTCCGGCACGAGCTGCGCCGGCTCGGCGCGCATGTGGTGGCCTGCGTGCTCACGCTCGCGGTGCTGGTCGCGGGCTTCGTCTTCGCCGACCGCATCACCACGCTGGCCGAGGACAAGTTCTACCAGGACCACATCGTCTTCAGCGCCACCTCGCCCTACCAGCGCATCGTGGTCACGCGCGGCGGCGCGGGCCACCGGCTGTTCCTCAACGGCAACCTGCAGTTCGCCGAGCGCGACGAGTACCGCTACCACGAGGCGCTGGTGCACCCGGTGATGGCCGCGCACGGCGCGCCGAAGAAGGTGGCCGTGCTGGGCGGCGGCGACGGCATGGCGGTGCGCGAGATCCTCAAGTACCCCTCGGTCGAATCGGTCACGCTGGTCGAGCTCGACCCCAACATGACGAAGCTGTTCGCCGAGCACGAGACGCTGGCGGCGCTCAACGGCGGCTCGCTCAAATCGCCCAAGCTCCACATCGTCAACACCGATGCGTTCAAGTGGCTGCAGGAAGGCGATGACGCGTTCGACGTGATCGTGGTGGACTTTCCGGACCCGACCAACTTCGCCATCGGCAAGCTCTACACCAACTCCTTCTACGCGCTGCTCGACAAGCGCCTGGCCGCCAGCGGCTACGCGGTGGTGCAGACCACCTCGCCGCTGGTCGCGCGCCAGAGCTTCTGGACCGTGGCGACCACCATCGAATCGGTGGGCCTCACGGCCACCCCGTACCACGTGCACGTGCCCAGCTTCGGCGAATGGGGCTTCGTGATCGCCAGCCACCGGCCCTACCGCCGGCCCGAGGCGCTGCCGGCCGGGCTGCGCTACCTGTCGCTGCCCACCTTGCCGCTGATGTTCGACTTTCCGCTCGACATGGCCCGCGTTCCCGCGGAGGTGAACCGGCTGTCGAACCAGACGCTGGTCACGACCTACGAGCGCGAGTGGGGCAAGGTCGCGGCGCATTGACGATGCAGCGGCGCGCATTCATCGGCAGCGCCCTCGGCGCGGGCGCGCTCGCACTGGCGGGCTGCGATGCGCCGCACGCCATCGCGGGCGGCTTCACCGGCATCGATGTGGCGCGCGGGCATGCGCTGCGTGACGGCGCGGCGCCGGGTGGCGTGCCGCCGGTGCTGCGGCGCACGCAGGTCGTGATCGCGGGCGGCGGCGTGGCCGGCCTGGCGGCGGCGCGGGCGCTGCGGGCGCGCGGCATCGAGGACTTCGTGCTGCTCGAACTCGAGGACCAGGCCGGCGGCAACAGCCGCGGCGGCCGGGTGCAGGGCATCGCCTGCCCGCTGGGCGCGCACTACCTGCCGGTGCCCGGCGACGAGGCGCACGAGGTGCAGGACCTGCTCGAGGAGCTGGGCCTGCGGCGGCGCGTCGCGGGCCGCTGGGAATACGACGAACGCCACCTGTGCCACAGCCCGCAGGAGCGGCTCTTCTTCCAGGGCGAGTGGCACGACGGCCTGCTGCCGGTGCAGGGCGTGGGCGCCACCACGCTGGCGCAGTACCAGCGCTTCTCGCGCCGGGTCGACGAAGTGCGGCAGGCGATGCGCTTCTCGATCCCGGCCTGGCGCGCCGCGGCCGCGCCGCAGCGGCTGGCGCTCGATGCCGTCGCCTTCGGCCCCTGGCTCGATGCCGAGGGCCTGGACGATCCGCACCTGCGCTGGTACCTGGAGTACTGCTGCCGCGACGACTACGGCGCGGGCCTCGCGCAGGTGTCGGCCTGGGCCGGCCTGCACTACTTCGCGAGCCGGCACGGCTTCCATGCGCCGGGCGACGACAACGCCGAGCGCGACGCGGTGCTGACCTGGCCCGAAGGCAACGGCTGGTTGACGCAGCGCCTGGCCGCGCCGCTGGGCGAGCGCCTGTGCACCGGCCATGTGGTCACGCGCATCGCGCAGGCGCGCGACGGCGTCGAGGTCGACGTCTTCGATGCGGCCACGATGTCGCGCGTGCGCTGGCAGGCCGAGCGCTGCATCGTCGCGCTGCCGGTGTTCATCGCGGCGCGCGTGGTCGAGAACCCGCCCGCCGTGCTGCGCCACGCGGCCGCGCACCTGCGCCATGCGCCCTGGCTGGTGGCCAACGTGCACATCGACAGCCCGCTGGCCGACCATGCCGGCGCCGCACCCAGCTGGGACAACGTGGTCTACGGCAGCCGCGGGCTGGGCTACGTCGACGCGCGCCACCAGGCGCTGGACCCCACGCCGCGCGCCACCGTGCTGAGCTGGTACCGCCCGCTGGGCCCCAGCGCTTTCGACGGTGCCGACGGGCGCCGGCAGCTGCTGGACAAGCCCTGGGGCGCCTGGCGCGACGAGCTCATCGCCGAGCTCTCGGTGCCGCACCCGGACCTCGCCGAGCGCGCCACGCGCATCGACATCACGCGCTACGGCCATGCGATGGCGATCCCCACGCCGGGGCTGCTGGCGCAATTGGGCACCGACGGCGTGGTGGTCGCGGGCCGGCTGTCCTTCGCGCATGCCGACTGGTCGGGCTACTCGATCTTCGAGGAGGCCTTCACCCGCGGCCACCTGGCGGGCAGCGCCTGAGCCCGGGCCTTCAGGCCGACAGCACGCGCGCGAACAGCTCGTTGCGGAAGTGGATGCCCAGCCGGGCGAAGGCGCGGTTGCGGTAGGTCTTGACGGTCGGCAGCGCCAGGCCGAGGTCGCTCGCGATGCCGTCCTGGGTCATGCCCTGCAGCAGCCGGATGCACACCGCGCGTTCGCGCTCGGTCAGCGCCGGGCACAGGCTGCGCAGCCGCGCTTCCAGGTCGTGCGCGTGGGCCTCGGCCACCGGCTGCGACAGCGCCATGTGCTTGCGCACCAGCGCGAGCAGCGCCGGCGCCAGCGCGCCGAAGCTGTCGAGCGCGGCGTCGCTGAAGGCGCTCTGGTGGCCGTGGCGGTAGAAGTTGATGGCGAACACGCCGCCGTCGTCCTGCGTCTGCGCGACCGACACGCGTTCGGCCATGCCGTGCGCCTCGTAGACCTTGGCGCGGTGCTCGGCCGGCGCCTCTTCGGCCGTCAGGTGGCACAGCAGCGGCGCATGGTCGGTGGCGCTCGAGGCCTGGGCGAAGCTGCGGTCGGCGCGGTGCGGGCCGCTGAGGTAGGCGCGCCAGCAGTCGCGCGTGGTGTCGGGCACGCCGCGGGCGGCCGAAAGGAACAGCGCCGGCCGCTCGCCCAGCCGGTAGACCGACCACGAAGCCGCGGGCACCAGCTCCTGCAGTCCGTCGAGCACGGCCGGGCCGAAGCCGGGGCTGCCGAGATGGCCGATCAGTTCGCCCAGCACCTGGGTGCGCCGGTCGCTCGCGGGGGCCGCCTGCCAGCTTCTCATGGCCGCGCCTGCCCAGGGGGCGATGGAAGGAAAGCGGGAGCGGCGCGCATGCTGTCATCTTCCGGGATGACAGACCGCCCGGCCACCCGGAATTACGCTAGCCGGATGTCCTTGAACCCCCTCCTCGCCCCGCCCCTGCTCGAACATTTCGCCACCCTGCGCGTGGAGGTCGGCGCGCCCCAGGACGTGGGCGTCACGCCGCGCGGCCGGCGCCGACTGATCCCGATCACCGGCGGCTCGGCCGAGGGCCATGGCTGGCAGGCGCGCGTGGCGCCGGGCGGGGCCGACTTCCAACTCATGACCGCCAGCGGCATGACCGACCTCGACGCGCGCTACACGCTCGAGACCGATGCCGGCGACTGGATCTACGTGCAGAACACCGCGCTGCGCTGCGGCGCGCCCGAGGCCATGGCGCGGCTGGCGCGCGGCGAGCCGGTCGACCCGGCCGAAATCTACTTCCGCTGCGCGCCGCGCTTCGAGACCGCCTCGGTGGCGCTGGGCTGGATCAACGAGCGGCTGTTCATCGGCAGCGGCGTGCGGCGCCCCGACCGCGTCGAGATGCAGTTCTTCAGCGTGGCCTGAGCCGGCCCGCGCTTTTCCCCCAAAACACCCGGAGACCGTCATGACCCTCTTCCCTTCGCACCGCCGTGCGGCCCTGGCCGTGGCCGCCGCCTTCGTCGCCTGCGCCGCCCTGTCCGCCGCGGCCCAGGGCGCCTACCCCGACAAGCCGGTGCGCATCATCGTCGGCTTCCCGGCCGGCACCGGGCCCGACATCGTGGCGCGGCTGCTGGCGCAGAAGCTGTCCGAGGGCTGGGGCAACCTGGGCGTGGTGGTCGACAACAAGCCGGGCGCCGGCGGGCTGATCGCGGCCAGCGAGGCCGCGCGCGCCGCGCCCGACGGCTACACGCTGATGCTGGGCGAGACCGGCCAGCTGAGCATCGCGCCCAGCAGCTACAACCGCCTGCCCTACGACCCGGTCAAGGACTTCGCGCCGGTGAGTCAGGTGGTCACCTCCGACTTCGTGCTGCTGGTCAATCCGCAGAAAGTGCCGGCGAAGAACGTGCGCGAGTTCGTCGACTGGAGCAAGCAGCAGAAGGGCCTGTTCATGGCCACCTTCGGCGCCGGCACGCCGGGCCATTTCGGCGCCTACATGTTCGGCGACGCGATCGGCCAGAAGCCCGAGCCGGTGCACTACCGCAACACGGCCGATGCGCTGGGCGGGCTCTATGGCGGCGACGTGTCCGGCGTGTTCGCCACCGTGGGCCTGGCGGCCTCCACCGTGAAGGCGGGCAAGCTGGTCGCGCTGGGCAGCACCGGCGCCACGCGCAGCCCCTCGCTGCCCGAGGTGCCGACCATCAAGGAGCAGGGCTACCCGAACCTGGCCTTCACCGCCTGGTTCGGCATCGTGGCGCCGGCGAAGACGCCGCCCGAAATCGTGCGCAAGCTCAATGCGGACATCGTCAAGGCCGTGCAATCGACCGAGGGAAGGCAGAAGATGCTGGACGCGGGCTTCCGCGCCACGGGCACGAGCGCGGCAGAATTCGCCAAGGTCATCGCCGACGACACGCAGGTGTGGGGCAAGGCCGTGGCGGCCACCGGCTTCAAGGCCGACTGAGCCGCCGCCGAACGACAACCAGGAGACAGCATCATGAAAGTGGCCATCATCGGCGCCGGCATCGGCGGACTCACGCTGGCGCTCGCGCTGCAGCGCGAAGGCATCGAGGCCGAGGTCTTCGAGGCCTCCGAGACCATCCGCCCGCTGGGCGTGGGCATCAACCTGCTGCCGCACGCGGTGGCCGAGCTCACGGCCCTGGGGCTGGGCGACGCGCTGGGCGAGATCGGCATCGAGACCGCCGCGCTGGCCTACTACAACCGCTTCGGCCAGCGCATCTGGCACGAGCCGCGCGGGCGTGCCGCGGGCTACCCGGTGCCGCAGTACTCGATCCACCGCGGCGCCTTCCAGATGCTGCTCTACGAGACCGCGGTGCAGCGCCTGGGCGCCGGCCGCATCCACACCGGCCAGGTGCTCGAATCGGTCGTGCGCACCGGCTCGGGCCTGATGGACGCGCCGGGCCAGCCCGCGGTCTTCACGCTGCGCAGCCGCGCCGACGGCACCTTGAGCGAGCACAGCGCCGACGTGCTGGTGGGCGCCGACGGCATCCACTCGGCGGTGCGGCGGTCCTTCTATCCGAGCGGCGACCTGCCGCGCTTCTCGCGCCGCCTGCTGTGGCGCGGCGTGACCGAGGCCGCGCCCTACCTCGACGGCCGCACCATGTTCATGGCCGGCCACCAGGACCAGAAGTTCGTCTGCTACCCGATCTCCGAGCCGCTGCGGCGCGAAGGCCGTTCGCTGATCAACTGGATCGCCGAACTGCGCGTGCCCGGCACCGACGACGACACGCCGCCCAAGAGCGACTGGAACAAGAAAGTCGACAAGTCGGTGTTCGCCGATGCCTTCCAGGACTGGCGCTGGGACTGGATCGACATCCCCTCGGTGATCGACGGCGCCGAGGCGATCTACGAATTCCCGATGGTCGACAAGGACCCGCTGCCGGGCTGGACGCGCGGGCGCGTCACGCTGCTGGGCGATGCGGCGCACCCGATGTATCCCATCGGTTCCAACGGCAGCGCGCAGGCCATCATGGACACGCGCGCGCTCACCGTGGCGCTCACGCAGTTCAAGGACCCGTCGATGGCGCTGCGCGAGTACGAGGCCGACCGCCTGCCGCGCACCGCGGGCATCGTGCTGCGCAACCGCATGAACGGCCCCGAGCAGGTGATGCAGATGGCGCACGAGCGCGCGCCCGGAGGCTTCACCGAGATCGATCAGGTGGTGCCGCACGCCGAACTCGCGGCCATCGCGCTGCGCTACAAGCAGCTGGCGGGCTTCGACCCCAAGAGCGTGGTGGCGCGGCCCGCGGCCTGAAGCGCGAGGCGCCATCGGCGCCCGGCCGCGGCCTCGCTTCCGCCGTTACCATCGGGCGAGTGAGACACTGCGACGGAGCGCCATGGTCAACGAGCGGAAACTAGCCAAGCGGTCGCGACCGGAGATCCAGGAAGACATACGGCAGGCGGCGATACAGGAATTCGCGCTGCACGGGCTGCGCGGCGCGACCACCCAATCCATCGCCGAGCGGGCCCAGCTGTCCAAGGCCCAGCTGCACTATTACATCGAGAGCAAGGAAGCGCTCTACGTCGAACTGCTGCAAGGGGTGGTGGACGAATGGAGCCGCGAATCCTTCGGCCAGCGCGACGGCGATCCGGCCCATGTGCTGGCTTCGTACGTGAAGCGCAAGCTGGCCTTCTCCTTCGACCAGCCGCTGCTGTCGAAGATGTTCGCCAACGAACTGATCAGCGGCGCCGAAGTGCTGCGCAGCATCCTCACGCAGCCGCGCACGCGCGCCGGCCAGGCCATCCAGACGCTCACGCAGTGGATCGACGAAGGCCGCATCCGCGCGCTCGATCCCTGGCTGTTTCTGATGCACATCTGGGCCGTCACGCAGCACTACGCCGACTTCGACGTGCAGGTGCGCTTCATGATGCGCGTGCGCGCCGGCCAGCCACTGGACCGGGCGCGCATCGTGCGCGAGGTGGTGGCTTTCGTGCTGCACGGCTGCGGCCTCACGCCCAGCGAGGACGACCTGGCCTGAGGCGCGGCGCGGCGCCGGTTCAGCGCGCGTCGAGGAAGGGCCGCCACTTCGCGCAGGCCCCGTGCGCGTCGGCGAAGGGATGCGGCGTGGCGGCGGGCGGTTCGGCCCACACGTAGGCTGACAGCGCGGGCGCGGTCATCGGCCGCCATCCGGGCGTGGCCGGACCGCCGCCGTGGGCGATCGCGGCCCAGCTGCGCATCATGCGCAGCGACAGGGCCCGGTCCTGCGGCGTGAAGGGGTAGCCGGGCGGGTAGACCGGCGCGCTGAAGAGCAGGTCCAGCTCGTCGCCGTGCGTGGCGCCCAGGTAGGGCTTGGGATGGTTCGCGCTCACATGCGCGAAGCGGTAGCCGTGCACCGGGCGCCGGCTGTGGCGCACCAGGGCCAGCGCCGCGTCCTGGCTGCCGCAGTCGATGTAGAAGTCGCCCAGCAATCGGCTCAGCGCCTGCCAGTTGCCCTCGGCCGCGCGCAGCGGTGCGTACCAGGAGAGCATGTCCTCGACCTGCTGCGGGGCGTAGAAGGGCTGCAGGGCACTGCGCGCCGCCTGTTCGTAGACCGCATCGGACACCGGCTCGCCGGGTTTCTTCCAGCCGGTGCGCGACATGGCCATGAAGTGGCCTTCATTGGCGTTGAGCCCCAGGGTCACCGCGACCTCGCGCTGGAAGCGGCCTTCGCGCAGCAGCTGCAGCGGCTGCGCCTTCAACTGCCGGCCGTCGACCGTGGGCTGGAAGGCGTGGCTCTGCGCCAGGCCCGGCAGCAGCCGCTCGGCCGGCCGCTGGCGCAGGCAGTCGAGCAGCGCCTCGCCGTCGGCCGGGCAGCCCTGTGCCTGCGCCAGGGCCTGCGTGCCGCGCGTGGCCTCGGCCAGCGTGGGCAGCCGCCATTGCCAGGTCGACTGCAGGATGGCGCGCTGGAACAGGCCGGCCGCGTCCTCGGCCAGCAGCTGCTGCAGCACGCTGCCGGCACCCGCGCTCTCGCCGAACAGCGTCACGCGCGCGGCGTCGCCGCCGAAGCGCGCGATGTGCTCGGCCACCCAGCGCAGCGCCATGCGCTGGTCCTGCAGGCCCGCGTTGGCATGGCCTTGAGCGGCCTGCGCCGGCGTGGCGAGGAAGCCGAAGGCGTTGAGCCGGTAGGCCGGCGTGACCACGATCACCCGGCCCTCGCGCGCAAGCTGTTCCACCCGGTTCTCCGAGCTGCGGCCGGTCCAGTAGCGGCCGCCGTGCAGGAAGACCATCACCGGCAGCGGCGCATCGCTCGTGCGTGCCGCATCGGGGCGGTAGACGTTGAGGTAGAGGCAATCCTCCGACATGCCGATCTCGGCCGGCACCTTGCCGTCCTGCATGCAGGCGGGTTTGAAGCGGCCCGCGTCGAGCACGGCGGGCGCCCAGGCCGCGGCGGGCGCGGGGGACTGGAAGCGGCGCGCGCCGAGCGGCGGCTGCGCGAAGGGAATGCCCAGGAAGGCGGCGGTGCGGTGGTCGTCGAGGTAGGTGCCCTGCACCGCGCCCTGCGCGGTCTGCACCAGGGGCCGGTCGTCCGCGGCGGCGCCCAGGCTCCACGCGAGGAGCGCCGTGCCCGCGATCGCACGCAGGCCCGGGCTCACCTGGCGGCCGACTTCAGGCCGACTTTCTTGTTCACGAACTGGTCGCTGACCGCGAGGTCCGCGCTGACCTCGCCCGGCTTGTAGATGCCGGCCTTGACCATGCGCTCGGCGAAGTCGCGCACGCGGGCCTTGTCGATGGCGCCGATGCCCTGCGTGGCGGCATCGCCCGAATCGACCAGGCCCAGCTTGAGGACCTGGGCGCGCTCGGCCGCCAGCTTGGCGTCGTTGAGGTCGGGGTTGAACTTCTTGATCAGCTCCAGGCCGGGCTTGGGGTCGCCGTGCAGGAAGTTCTGCCAGCCGATGATCGACGCATCGACGAAGCGCTGCACCAGCGCGGGGTTGCTCTTGATCAGCTCGTTGCGCGTCTCGATCAGGTTGCCGTAGGTGTTGTAGCCGTGGTCGGCCAGCAGGAACACGTCGGTCTCGGCGCCCAGCTCGGCCGCGTACAGCACCTCGGCGGTGGCGAAGGCCTGCTGCACCGAGGCCTTGTCGGCCATGAAGGGCGCGAGGTTGAAGGTGTAGGGGCGGAACTGCTCGTCGCTGAAGCCGTGCTCGGCCTTGAGCCACTGCCAGAAGCCGAACTGGTTGCTCTTGGCGATGAAGACCGTCTTGGCCGACTTGAGCTCGGCGAAGCTGCGGTACTGGCCCTTGTGCGTGATGAGCGCGGTCGGGTCCTTCTGGAAAAAGGCCGCGACCACGGTGGTGGGCACCTTGTTGCGCGTGTTCTCCAATGCGGTCAGCAGGCCGCCGGTCATGAGGAAGTCGACGCGGCCCGCGGCCAGCATGGGCCGGTTGTTGACCTGCGGCCCGCCTTGCTGGATCGTGACCTCGAGGCCGTGCTTGGCGTAGGTGCCGTCGGCCACCGCCTGGAAGAAGCCGCCCTGGCTGGCCTGCGCCTTCCAGTTGGTGGCGAGGCTGACCTTGTCCTGCGCCAAGGCCCAGCCGCTCGCGGCCAGCAGGGCGGCGGTGGCCAGCAGTCTGGCGCCGGACATCGAACGAAACCGTTTCATCGTGTTTTCCTTGGGGCGGCTGGGCCGGTCGGTTGCCGATCCTCCGGTCGACTGTACAAACGGTTTAACCGAACGGTCAAACTGGAGATTACCCTGATGCGCGACGATGAAGTCCTGCTTGTCCGCGGCCAGCATTGCGGCATATCATTTGGTTTGACCGATCGGTAAAACTATTGGCCCATGCCTCGAGAAAGCCCACCGCCATGTGCGACGGGCCCGCAGGGCCGCCACGAAGGAAGCCCCCTGATGAACGCCGTCGCGCAACCCATCCGCCTGTTCGGAACCGCCTACGGACGCAAGCCCGCCACCCACGATGCGACGCTGACCGAGGTCGGGCCGGGCACGCCCTGCGGCGAGTTCATGCGCCGCTACTGGCATCCCGTCGGATTGTCCGAGCGCGTGACCATGGAGCGGCCCGAGCGGGTGCGCATCCTGGGCGAAGACCTGATCCTGTTCCGCGACCGCAAGGGCCGCCCCGGCCTGCTGTACCCGCGCTGCGCCCACCGCGGCACCGACCTGTTCTTCGGCCGCATCGAGGACGAGGGCATCCGCTGCTGCTACCACGGCTGGCTGTTCAGCGTGGACGGCCAGTGCCTGGACCAGCCTTGCGAGAAGAACGGCGGCGAGCACCGCGGCAAGATCCGCCAGCCCTGGTACGCGGTGCAGGAGCGCTACGGCATCGTCTGGGCCTACATGGGCCCGCCCGAGAAGATGCCGCTGCTGCCGCGCTGGGACATCCTGGAGGACGTGGCGCCGGGCATGAAGCTGCACGTCACCCATTCCAGCCTCTACGCGGGCGGCGACGACGATGTCGAGCTGGTGCCCTGCAACTGGCTGCAGGAGTGGGAGAACGTGATGGACCCCTTCCACATCCCGGTGCTGCACACCTCCTTCAGCGGCGTGCAGTTCGTGCCCGAGATGGGCGTGATGCCCGACGTGCAATGGGAATACACCGACACCGGCGTGCGCTACAGCGCCTACCGCAAGCTCGAGGACGGCCGCGAGGTCGACCGCGTGACGGCCGCCATGTTCCCCTACGTGCGCATGGTGCCGAACGTGCAGCTGCGGCACGGCGCGGCCTCGGGCGTGGGCTGGGTGGTGCCGGTGGACGACACCACCCTGCGCCTGTGCTTCGCGATGAAGATCCCCGAATCGGAGAACGCCCTGCCCCGCAGCCCCAACCTGCGCCCCTGGTCGAAGATGACGCCGGCCGAGCGCCAGCGCTTCCCCGGCGACTGGGAGGCCCAGGTCGGCCAGGGCCCGATCACGCTGCACGGCGAGGAGCACCTGGCCACCAGCGACAAGGGCGTGGGCATGCTGCGCCGAAGCCTGCTGCAGCAGATCAAGGCGGTGCAGCAGGGGCGCGACCCGGCCGGCGTGATCTTCGATCCGGCGCAGGAACTGGTGCGGGTCGAAGCCGGCAATTTCTTCCGCGACGTGGCCAAGTGACCGGCCCGGCCCACACCGCGCGCGTCGGCCGTCGACTGCAGCTGGCCGCGCAGGCCTGGCTGTTCGAACTCGAGCCGGACCCGGCCTATCCCTTCGAGCAGGTGGCGCCCGGCGCGCACATCGACGTCGAGCTGCCCGGCGGCCTGGTGCGCCAGTACTCGCTGCTCACGCACCTGGCCGAGCAGCCGCGGCGGCTGGTGATCGCGGTCAAGCGCGACGACCTGGGGCGCGGCGGTTCGCGCCAGCTGTGCGATGCGGTCGCGCCCGGTGCGCAGCTGGCGATCGGCGCGCCGCGCAACCACTTCGCGCTGCATGCGGACGACGCACCGGCCGTGCTGTTCGCGGGCGGCATCGGCATCACGCCGATCTGGTCGATGGTGCAGGCGCTGCGCCAGCGCGCCACGCCGTGGACGCTGCACTACGCCGCGCGCTCGCGCGCCGATGCGCTGCTGCTGGAGCGGCTGGCCGGCGAGCCGCAGGTCCACCTGCATTTCGACGACGCCTGCGACGGTCGGCCGATGGACATGGCGCGCCTCGTGCAGCAGGCACCGTCGAACGCGCACCTGTACTGCTGCGGCCCAGCGCCGATGCTCGATGCCTTCGAAGCGGCCTGCGGCGCGCGACCGTCCTCGCAGGTGCATCTGGAGCGCTTCAGTGCCGTCGTGCCGCCGGCACCGGCCACCGGCACGGTCTGCATGCTGCGCCTGGCGCGCACCGGCCTGGAACTGAAGGTGGAAGCCGGCGCCTCGATCCTCGAGACGCTGCGCGCGGCCGGCGTGGAGGTGGCTTCGTCGTGCGAACAGGGCATCTGCGGCGCCTGCGAGACGGCCGTGCTCGAAGGCGAGATCGAGCACCGCGACAGCATCCTGAGCCCATCGGAGCGGGCCGGCGGGCAGGTGATGATGATCTGCTGCTCGCTGGGCAAGGGCGAACGTCTGGTGCTGGACCTCTAGCGCGGGAGGACGACGGGGCCCGTGGCGGGCCCTATTGACGGCCGGGGTTTTTCCGCGACCATCGCGGCACCTGCATGCCGGGGCCGCCGTTCGCTGCGGCCCGCCCGCATGCCGGCGGAAGGAGAACCCTGTCATGTCCGAGCGTGCCACTGCGTCCCCCCTGCACTTCGACACCGCCGCGCTGCCGCAGCGCGACCGTTTCGCGTTCTGGGCGGAGGAGCTCGGCGCCAAGGTCGGCTACACCGACTACGACAGCCCGGAGCGCAAGACCTTCTCGCAGCGGCTCACGATCATGGAGGTCGCGGGGCTGTCGCTGATGCGCGCCAGCGGCAGTGCGGTCGACATCCATCGCAGCGTGCCGAGCGGCCTGAAGGAGGCCGACATCTATCCGCTGCACCTGCTGCTGAAGCTCGGCGGCGGGGCCACGCTCTGCGAGCAGCAGCGGCGTTCGACCATCGTCCAGCCCGACGAGTGCGTGCTCATCGATTCGGACCAGCCGCTGCGCCTGCGCTCGGTCGAGCGCACCGACTCGTGGATCATCGGCCTGTCGCGCCCGCTGATCGCGCGCTGGTTGCGCCCGACGGGCAGCCTGGCCGCGCTGCCGCTCCAGGCCCATGCCGGATGGGCGGGCGCGCTCTCGGGCTACCTGCGCGCGCTGCAGGCCGATCAGGTGGGACAGATCCACAGCCCGTTCGAGCAGGAACTCGTGGCGCAGCACATCATGTCGATGCTGTCCTTCGCGCTCTCCGAGGCGGGCGTGATGCCCGATCTGCAGTCGGTCACGGCGCGCGACCGCATCCTGCATGGCCGCATGTGCGAATGGATCCGCGAGAACTACGCCGACCCGGCATTGAGCGCGCAGAAGATGGCCGACCATTTTCAGGTCTCGCTGCGCCATGTGCACAAGGTCTTCGCCATCGCCGGCCGGGGCACGACCTTCCTGGCCACGGTGCAGCGCCGGCGCCTCGACGAGGCCGTGCGCCTGTTGCGCACCGCCGATGTCACCGGCCTCTATGCCGCACAGATCGGCTACCGCTGCGGCTTCTCCGACCCCGCCCACTTCGGCCGGGTGTTCCGCCTGCGCTACGGCTGTTCGCCGCTCGAGTTCACGCGGGCCGAATCGAGCGCGCGCGGCGGGCGCGACGCGGGGCTTCTGCCGGTGCAGGCCGCGCTGCGCTGAGGCTCAACGCATCAGCGCTTCGATCTCGTCGCCGTCCACCGGCACGTCGCGCGTGAGCAGCTCGCAGCCGTCGGCGGTGACGATCGCGTCGTCCTCGATGCGGATGCCGATGTGGTGGAACTGCTCGGGCACGCCCTCGCCCGGCCGCACGTAGATGCCGGGTTCGATGGTCAGCACCATGCCGGGCCGCAGGATGCGGCTCGGGCGGTTCTTCACCGTCTCGCCCGACAGCGGGTCTTTGCGCTCGCTCACTTCGCCGGCCTGCGTGGGCTCGACGTAGCTGCCGCAGTCGTGCACGTCCATGCCCATCCAGTGGCCGGTGCGGTGCATGTAGAAGGGGAAGTAGGCGCGCTGCTCGATCACGTCCTCCAGGCTGCCGACCTTGTTGGCGTCGAGCAGGCCCACGTCGAGCATGCCTTGCGCCAGCACCTTGACCGCGGCGTCGTGCGGATCGGTGAAGCGGTTGCCGGCCTTGGTCGCGGCCACCGCGGCGTACTGGCTCTGCAGCACGATGTCGTAGAGCGTGCGCTGCGGTCCGCTGAACTTGCCGTTGGCGGGGAAGGTGCGCGTGATGTCGCTGGCATAGCCGTCGAGCTCGCAGCCCGCATCGATCAGCACCAGCTCGCCGGCGCGCACCGGCGCCGCATCGGCGTGGTAGTGCAGCACGCAGGCGTTGGCGCCGGCGGCCACGATCGAGGCGTAGGCCGGGTACTGCGAACCGCCCATGCGGAACTCGTGCATCAGCTCGGCGTCGAGGTGGTACTCGCGCAGGTCGCGGCCCTCGCGCAGCATGCGGGCCGAGGTCTGCATCGCGCGCACGTGGGCTCGCGCGCTGATCCGGCCGGCGCGCCGCAGGATGTCGATCTCGTGGGCGTCCTTGACCAGCCGCATCTCGTCGAGCGGGCCGCAGAGGTCGCGCTGCGTCTCGGGGCACAGCGCGCCGAAGCGCACGCGCGCGCGCACGGAAGAAAGCCAGCCGTCGATGCGCGACTCCAGGCCCTTGTGGGTGGCGAAGGGGTACCAGACCGCGGACCGGTTCTCCAGCAGGCGCGGCAGCCGGGCGTCGAGCTCGGACACCGAGAAGGCCTCGTCCACGCCCAGGGCCTCGGGCGCGGCCTCGGGGCCGAGCCGGTGGCCGTCCCAGATCTCGCGTTCCAGGTCCTTGGGCGCGCAGAACAGCGTGCTGTGGCCGCTGCCGTCGAGCACCAGCCAGGCATTGGGCTCGGTGAAACCCGTCAGGTAATAGAAGTAGCTGTCGTGACGGTAGAGAAAGTCGCTGTCGCGATTTCGCGACCGTTCGGGCGCCGTCGGGATCACCGCGATGCCCGTGCTTCCAAGCTGGGCGGCCAGGCGCGCACGGCGCTCTGCATAGGGAGGACTGAAGGTCATCATCTCACGATGCTATACGTTTGTAACACCCCTTGTGGCATGGAAACCGCTTTCAGAAAAGGTTTGAAAGCCTCATTGCCACAAAGTCATCGCAGCCGCAAGATTGCAAGCCTGTCAATCAGAGGAACTCACCTGTGAATGTAGTAAAAAGTGCCGCTTTTGCGGTCTTGATTGCAGCGCTGGCTGCATGTGGAGGGGGCGGAGGCGGTGGTTCGTCGGCGGGCGGCGGCAATGCGGGCGTTGGTTCCGGCGACGTCAACGCCGGTGCGGGTGCCGGCAGCGGCAGCGCCGGCGGATCGCTCGGCAGCACCCCGGCCCAGGACGACATCGTCGACAGCGCGCGCAACGTCGTGCCGGCGGCCTACATGGCCATGGCGGCCCAGATGAGCAAGGCGGCCGGCCTGTCCTACCGCTACGGCCCGGACCCGGTCGCCTACGGCACCTCGGGCAATGGCGGCCGGCCCACGCTCAGCGATCGCGCCGACCAGTCCTACGACCCGATCTCCATCCGCCAGCCCAACGGCAACCGGGGCTGCGTGCCCGCGGCGCAGGGCGGCTACTGCGGCACCTGGCAGGTCGGCGGCCCGCTGGTCTCGGACCCGGGCGACTACTCGTCGAGCATCCTGCACGCGGCCTATGTGGCCGACACCCCGGCCCAGAGCGTCGGCGTGGCCACGCTGCAGTCCATCAGCATGGGCCACAACACCTTCGCGCAGAAGCCCGAATCGAGCTGGACCACGGGCACCGCGAACAGCGGCACCAACGACCTCAATGCGCAGAGCTACGGCCAGTCCGCGCGCGACCCGGTGGCCGTCGGGCGCTGCTACCGCACCGGCTGGTGCACCACCAGCCTGATGGTGTTCCAGAACGGCCTGATCGGCACCGCCGGCAGCAACACCGCCAGCAACAAGACCACGGTCCAGCTGGCCGCGAACAAGGTGCCGACGGCCGTCTCGGTCACGCCGGGCGGCGAATTCGCGCTGGTGACCGTCTGGGACACGAGCCAGCCCGCGCGCCCGCGCGGCCAGATCGCGGTGATCGCGCTGGCCGGCCTGTGCGCCGGCTGTTCGCCCGACAACCCGGGCGGCTGGTACGACAACTGGGGTGAGTGGAAAGGCGTCTTCCCCGGCCTGCCCAACCTCGGCAACATCAGCTACATGAAGGTGCTGGGCTATGTGGACCTGCCCGACGCGCTGCGCGCCCCGACCGAGATCTCGTCGTCGACGGGCATGGAGTTCGAGGGCTACCGCGTGCACACCGCCAACGGCGACCTGAGCAACTACTGGGCGCTGCCCCTGAGCGACGAGTCGATCCGCCGCAGCTTCTACAACGGCTACAACGCCAGCGCTTCGGCCACCGCCGGCGTGGCGGTGGTGGTGTCCAAGTCGGAGCAGCGCGCGGCCTTCATCGACCTGCGCCCGCTGTTCAACTTCTACCGCGAGAAGTACTTCAACGGCTCGCAGAGCGACTTCAACGCCATGGTCGCCGGCCGCGGCGCCGGTGCCAGCCAGTGGCCCTACACCTTCGACGCCGCCCCGGCCCAGAAGCCGGTGCTGATCAAGACCGAGGACTTCGCGGCCAAGCCGACGGCCGTCAACGTGCGCCTCAACGGTGCGGCCCGCGCCTTCATCGCGACGCAGGAAGGCCAGCTGCACATCTACGACCTGGGCAACTACCTGCGTGCCTCGAGCGGTGGCGCGGCCTCGGAGATCGTGCGCCGCGGCGGCGTGAGCGTGGGCCGCAACCCGACCCACATCGCCTACGTCAAGCCGCACGGCAACGCGAACACCCGCACCATCTACACCCAGGGCTACGACCGGGAGGTGATCGTCACCTCGCGCGGCGACCGCCGCCTCGAGTGGGTGCAGTTCGCCGGCGACTTCAACAGCGCCAGCGTGCGAAAGACGCTCAGCGACACCCGCCTGGTCGACCCGATCGCGAGCGAGGACGCCGAGAACCACGGCACCGAGTCCTATGTGGTGTCGGTGGCCGACTTCGGCGGCAAGAAGATGAGCAACTACCGCTACGGGCCGGTGATCTTCTGGACCAACCAGCGCTCCGACTGGACCTGCCAGCCGCCCAACGGCTGCCCGACCCTGGGCGGCGACGCCGAATTCGGCGGCAGCTACGCGCTGCCGGGCAAGCCCTTCCAGGTGGGCGGCTCGAACATCCCCTGACCAGGGAAGCCCCTGCGGCTCAGGTGGCGTTCAGCGCCGCCAGCCGCTCGGGGGTGCCCACATCGGTCCACCGGCCCAGGTAGCGTTCCGCGCTCACCTGGGCCTTTTTCATGGCGCCGCGCAGCAGCGGCGCGAGCGCGGCGCGCTCGCCTTGCGGGTTGCCGGGCGCGATGGCGCACAGCGGCGGCGCGAAGAAGGCCGCGCGGTAGAGCGCGAAGGTGGAGAAGGTCAGGCGTTCGGGCGCCTCGTCGAGCGCCAGGCCCTCGGCCGAGATGCCGAAGTCGCCCCTGGGGTTGTGGGCCGGGTTCGGCACCAGCCACAGGTGGGCCAGCTTGCCGCTGGCGACGAAGCGATCGACCGCGGCCTGCGTGAAGGCGAAGTCCGGCGCGTGGATGTCGCCCGCCACCACCCAGAACACCTCGCCCAGCAGCGGCAGCGCGCGCACGATGCCGCCGGCCGTCTCCAGCGCGTCGCCGAAGTCGCGGCCCTCGTGCGAGTAGGCGATGGAACGCCCCGCGGCGTGGCCGTCGCCGAAGCGGGCCTCGATCTGCTCGCCCAGCCAGGCCGTGTTGACCACCAGCGAGCTGAAGCCGCCGGCCGCCAGCGCGTCCATGGGCCACTGCATCAGCGGCTTGCCATGCACCGTGAGCAGCGGCTTGGGCGTGTGGTCGGTCAGCGGCCGCATGCGTTCGCCGCGGCCGGCGGCCAGCACCATGGCGCGGGTGCTCATGCGCGCGCCACCTCGGGCCCCGCGCCGCGCACCAGCGCATGGCGCTCCACGCGTTGCGGCTCGAACAGCGCCAGCAGCGTGTCCATCAGCGCCTGGGCCTTGGCCGAGTGGTCGGCACCGAAGTTGCACACGTAGACGTCGAGGGTCGCGCCGCGCCGTTCGGGCCAGGTGTGGACGCACAGGTGCGATTCGGCCAGCAGCACCGTGGCCGTGACGCCGCCAGGCCCTTCGGCGGTGGCGGGAAAGGCATGGACCAGCTGGCCCACGGCCTGCAGGCCGGCCTCGCGCACCGCGCGGGCGCAGCGTTCGCCCAGCAGCGGCGCATCGGTGAGCCACGGTGCGGCGCAGCGGCAGTCGTGGAGATCGGCGGTGAGGTGCAGCCCTTGCATAGGCCTGCGACTCTAGCAGCGGGCCGGGGCATGCAGGCCCCGGACACGACCCCCTCATCCCCGCCCGCTAAAATTGCGGGTTCTCCCCAACACCACACCCCCAGAAAGCCTCACTGATGGCCAACCAAGCCTTGATGGCCAACGCGATCCGCGCGCTGGCAATGGATGCCGTTCAACTCGCGAACTCGGGCCATCCGGGCGCCCCGATGGGCATGGCCGACATGGCGGTCGCACTCTGGGGCGACCACCTGCGTCACAACCCGGTCAACCCGCACTGGCCCGACCGCGACCGCTTCGTGCTGTCCAACGGCCACGCGTCGATGCTGATCTACGCGGTGCTGCACCTCACGGGCTACGACCTGCCGGTCGACGAGCTCAAGAAATTCCGCCAGCTGCACAGCAAGACCGCCGGCCACCCCGAAGTCGGCGTGACGCCGGGCGTCGAGACCACCACCGGCCCGCTGGGCCAGGGCATCACCAATGCCGTGGGCTTCGCGCTGGCCGAGAAGCTGCTGGCCGCGGAATTCAACCGCCCCAGCCACGCCATCGTCGACCACCACACCTACGCCTTCCTGGGCGACGGCTGCCTGATGGAAGGCATCAGCCACGAAGCGGCGGCCCTGGCCGGCGCCTGGAAGCTGGGCAAGCTGATCGCGCTGTACGACGACAACGGCATCAGCATCGACGGCCCGGTCAAGCCCTGGTTCATCGACAACACCGCCGAGCGTTTCAAGGCCTACGGCTGGAACGTGCTGGGCCCGGTCGACGGCCATGACGCCGCCGCCGTGTCCAAGGCCATCGCCGAAGCCAAGCAGTCGGGTGACAAGCCCACGCTGGTGATCTGCAAGACCCACATCGGCAAGGGCAGCCCGAACCGCGCCAACACCGCCAAGGCGCACGGCGAGCCGCTGGGCGCCGAGGAAATCGGCCTCACGCGCAGCGCGCTGCAGTGGGCGCACGCTCCGTTCGAACTGCCCGAGGCCGTGTACGCCGAGTGGGATGCCAAGGCCGCCGGCGCCAAGACCGAAGCCGCCTGGAACGAGCGCTTCGCTGCCTACACCGCCGCCTTCCCCGACCTGGCCGCCGAATTCACGCGCCGCATGAAGGGCGAGCTGCCCAAGAGCTTCCACCAGACCGCCTTCGACGCGGTGGTGGCGGCCCACACCAAGGGCGAGACCGTCGCCAGCCGCAAGGCCTCGCAGCTCGCGCTGGAAGCCTTCACCGCCGCGCTGCCCGAACTGCTGGGCGGCAGCGCCGACCTGACCGGTTCGAACCTGACCAACACCAAGAGCACGCCCAACCTGCGCTTCGACGAGCAGGGCAACGTGGTGCGCAGCGAGGGCAACGAGCAGTTCCCCGACGGCCTGCTGGGCCGCCACATCAACTACGGCGTGCGCGAATTCGGCATGGCGGCCATCATGAACGGCGTGGCGCTGCATGGCGGCTTCATCCCCTACGGTGGCACCTTCCTGACCTTCAGCGACTACAGCCGCAACGCGATCCGCATGGCCGCGCTGATGAAGCAGCGCGTGATCCACGTGTTCACCCACGACTCCATCGGCCTGGGCGAAGACGGCCCGACGCACCAGTCGATCGAACACGCAGCCTCGCTGCGCCTGATCCCGAACCTCGACGTCTGGCGTCCGGGCGACACCGCCGAGACCACCGTGGCCTGGGCCGTCGCGCTGCAGAACGCCACCCGCCCGACCGCGCTGCTGCTGTCGCGCCAGAACCTGCCCTATTCGCCCAAGGCCGACCTCAGCGACATCAGCAAGGGCGCCTACGTGCTGGCCGAGCCCGAGCGCGTCGGCCTGAAGAGCAAGAAGGTCAAGGCCGTGATCATCGCCACCGGCTCCGAAGTGCAGCTGGCGCTCAAGGCGCAGGAGCTGCTGGCCGCGAAGAAGATCGCCGTGCGCGTGGTGTCGATGCCCTCGACCACCACCTTCGACCGCCAGGACGTGGCCTACAAGAAGAGCGTGCTGCCCAAGGGCCTGCCGCGCATCGCCGTCGAGATGGGTTCCACCGACGGCTGGTGGAAGTACGGCGTCGCGGCCGTGGTCGGCATCGACACCTACGGCGAGTCGGCCCCCGCGGGCGTGCTGTTCAAGCATTTCGGGTTCACGCCGGAAAACGTGGCCGCCACGGTCGAAGCCGCGCTCGCGCGCTGAGTTTTCCGCATCAGTTTTTCAACCTTAGGAGCAAGTCAGATGGCTATCAAACTCGGTATCAACGGCTTCGGCCGCATCGGTCGCAACGTGCTGCGCGCCGCCGTCCAGAACTTCAGGAACGAGATCGAGATCGTTGCCATCAACGACCTGCTCGAGCCTGACTACCTGGCCTACATGCTGCAGTACGACTCGGTGCACGGCCGCTTCCAGGGCGAGGTCTCGGTCGACGGCAACACGCTGATCGTCAACGGCAAGAAGATCCGCCTGACGCAGGAACGCGACCCCGCGAACCTCAAGTGGAACGAAGTCGGCGCCGACGTGGTGCTCGAGTCGACCGGCCTGTTCCTGACCAAGGAAACCGCGCAGAAGCACATCGACGCGGGCGCCAAGAAGGTGATCCTGTCGGCCCCCTCGAAGGACGACACCCCGATGTTCGTCTACGGCGTGAACGACAAGAAGTACGCCGGCGAAGCCATCGTGAGCAACGCCAGCTGCACCACCAACTGCCTGGCCCCGCTGGCCAAGGTGCTCAACGACAAGTGGGGCATCAAGCGCGGCCTGATGACCACCGTGCACGCGGCCACCGCCACGCAGAAGACCGTCGACGGCCCGAGCAACAAGGACTGGCGCGGCGGCCGCGGCATCCTGGAAAACATCATCCCGTCGTCGACGGGCGCGGCCAAGGCCGTGGGCGTGGTGATCCCCGAGCTCAACAAGAAGCTCACCGGCATGAGCTTCCGCGTGCCGACCTCCGACGTGTCGGTGGTCGACCTGACGGTCGAGCTGGAAAAGGAAGCGACCTACAAGGAAATCTGCGCCGAGATGAAGGCCCAGAGCGAAGGTCCGCTCAAGGGCATCCTGGGCTACACGGAAGACAAGGTGGTGGCCACCGACTTCCGCGGCGACCCGCGCACCTCGATCTTCGACGCCGAAGCCGGCATCGCGCTCGACAGCACCTTCGTCAAGCTCGTGAGCTGGTACGACAACGAATGGGGCTACTCGAACAAGTGCCTGGAGATGGTCAAGGTCGTGTCGAAGTAAGCTTCGCGGACCGAACGAAAAACGCGCCCTCGGGCGCGTTTTTTCGTTGGGCTCGGGATCTGTCAGACCGCTTCGAGCACGTGGATCGCGCGGCTCGCGGTCCAGTCCTTGACCTTGGCGCCATAGGCCGCCATGTGCGCCGACGCGGCGTGCGCCTGCAGCGCCGCCACGCTCTCCCAGCGCTCGATCACCACGAAGGTGTCCTCGCCGAAGGTGCCGCGCGAAGGCGGCATGCCGGCCGCGTCCACGGTCGCGGCGTATTCGATGCAGCCTTCTTCGGCGAGCACCGCCGGCACGTTGGCCTGGAAGGCCTCGAGGACCTGGGCGCGCAGGCCGGGCTTGGCGGTGATGATGGCGAGGACATGGATCATGGTGAAGAGCTTCTCCTGGGTTGGGAGCACGAATCTAACCCGGGCCCCGCCGAGGCGCCTGACACCTATTTGCCAGCCTGGCCGGCCTCGCCCCTGGCCAGCGCCGCCGCCATGAAATCGACGAAGGCCCGCACCCGCGTCGACAGCTGGTGGCGCTGCGGGTACACCGCGTGGATGTCGGCCTCGGGCGTGCGCCAGCCGGGCAGCACCTGCACCAGCCGGCCGCTGCGCAGGTAGCGCGCGATGTCCCATTCGGCCCGCATCACGATGCCGTGGCCGTCGAGCGCCCAGCTCACCGCGATCTCGCCGTCGTTGGTGGCCAGCGGGCCGCGCGTCTTCACCGCCTGCGTGCGCTCGGTGGCGCCGCGGCCACTGGTCAGGCGCCAGGTGCCGTAGGCCTCGTCGCCCTGCCGGATGCCGATGCAGGCGTGGCGCGCGAGGTCGTTCGGCACCCGCGGCGTCCCCGCGCGCGCGAGGTAGGCCGGCGCGGCGCACAGCAACCGCCGGTTCGAGGCGATGCGCCGCGCGATCACGCGCGTGTCGGGCGGCATGCCGAAGCGGATGCAGACGTCGAAGGCATCGTCGGTCAGCGGCGGCGGGTTGACCGACAGCTGCAGCTGCACATCGACTTCTGGGTAGCGGCGCGCGAAGCGCGAGATCACCGGCGCCACATGGCTGCGGCCGAAGCCCAGCGTCGCGTTGACCCGCAGCAGGCCCTGCGGCTCGCCCTTGGCCTGGCCCAGCAGCTGGGCCATGTCCTCGATCTCGCCCAGGATGCGGCGCGCATGCGCCAGGTACAGCTCGCCCTCGGGCGTGAGGCCCATGCGCCGCGTGGTGCGGTTGACCAGCGTCAGGCCCAGCCGGGCCTCCATCAGCGCCAGCCGCTTGCTCACCGCGGGCGTGGTCACGCCCATCTCGCGCGCCGCCGCGCTCAGGCTGCCGGCCGCGGCCAGGGTCGAGAAGAAGCCCAGTTCGGCGGGCTGGATGGACGTGCTCACGGCCTTCTCCACTGTTGAATTGAAGTTAACGATGGATTCAATTCGGGACTGAATGCTTCGTGCCGGTCGATCCTACATTGCGTCATCCAGACCACCGCACATGAAGGAAGACACCATGAAGACCTATCGCATCGCCACCATCCCGGGCGACGGCATCGGCAAGGAAGTGATCCCCGCCGGCCGGCAGGTGATGGAGGCGCTGGCCGCGGCCGAGGGCACGCTGCGCTTCGAGTTCGAGGATTTCGGCTGGGGCGGCGACTGGTTCCGCGCCCACGGCGAGATGATGCCGGCCGATGGCCTCGATGCCTTGCGCGGCAAGGACGCCATCCTGTTCGGTTCCGCCGGCGACCCGCACATCCCCGACCACATCACGCTGTGGGGCCTGCGGCTGAAGATCTGCCAGGGCTTCGACCAGTACGCCAACGTGCGGCCCACGCGCATCCTGCCGGGCATCGACGGCCCGCTCAAGCGCTGTGGCCCGCAGGACCTCGACTGGGTGATCGTGCGCGAGAACTCCGAGGGCGAGTACGCGGGCGTGGGCGGCCGGGTGCACCAGGGCCATCCGATCGAGGCCGCCACCGACGTGAGCATGATGACCCGCGCCGGCGTCGAGCGGATCATGCGCTTCGCCTTCAGGCTGGCGCAGTCGCGGCCGCGCAAGCTGCTCACCGTGGTGACCAAGAGCAATGCGCAGCGCCACGCGATGGTGATGTGGGACGAGATCGCGGTGCAGGTCGCGGCCGAGTTCCCCGACGTGCGCTGGGACAAGGAGCTGGTCGACGCCGCCACCGCGCGCATGGTCAACCGGCCGGCCACGCTCGACACGCTGGTCGCGACCAACCTGCACGCCGACATCCTGAGCGACCTGGCCGCGGCGCTGGCCGGCAGCCTGGGCATTGCGCCCACCGGCAACATCGACCCCGAGCGCCGATACCCCTCGATGTTCGAGCCGATCCACGGCTCGGCCTTCGACATCATGGGCCAGGGCCTGGCCAACCCGGTCGGCACCTTCTGGTCGGTCGTGATGCTGCTCGAGCACCTGGGCGAGCCCGCGGCCGCGGCGCGCGTGATGCAGGCGGTCGAGCAGGTGACGGCCAACCCCGCGCTGCACACGCGCGACCTCGGCGGCACGGCCACCACCGAGGCGGTCACGCGCGCGGTCTGCGAGTTCATCGCCGACGCGCACGGCGAACGCCGCGCGGCCTGAGCCCCGGCCCCCTCCCCAAAAACAAAGACGGAGACAAACCATGCGCATCCCCTTCCAGCCGCATCGCCGGCAGCTCGTGCACGCGGCCCTGCTCGCGCTCGGCCTCTCGTCGACCCTGGCCTGGGCCCAGGCCTGGCCCACGCGGCCGATCAACCTGATCGTGCCCTTCCCCGCCGGCGGCACCACCGACGTGCTGGCGCGCGCGCTGGCCGACCGGCTGTCGCAGAGCCTCGGCCAGCCGGTGGTGGTCGAGAGCAAGCCCGGCGCCGGCGCCACGCTCGGCGCCGACTACGTGGCCAAGGCCAGGCCCGACGGCTACACCTTGCTGATGGGCGCGGTGCACCACACCATCGCGACCAGCGTCTACAAGAAGCTGCCCTACGATTTCCAGAAGGACCTGGCGCCGGTGAGCACCGTGGCGATGGTGCCCAACGTGCTGGTGGTCAATGCCGCGCTCACGCCGGCGCGCAACGTGGCCGAGCTGGTCGCGCTCGCGAAGTCGGCGCCGGCGAAGCTGGCCTACGGCTCGAACGGCAACGGCACCGCGCAGCACCTGATCGGCACGCAGTTCCAGGCCAGCACCGGCACCGAACTGCTGCATGTGCCCTACAAGGGCAGCGGCCCGCTGACCACCGACCTGCTGGGCGGCCAGATCGCGTTGTCTTTCGACACGATCACGCCGGTGCTGCAGCACATCCAGGGCGGCAAGCTGCGCGCGCTGGCGGTGACCACGGCCAAACGCTCCTCGGTGCTGCCCGAGGTGCCCACGCTGGAAGAGGCCGGGCTCCAGGGCTTCGACATCGGCACCTGGTTCGGCGTGCTGGCACCGGCCGCCACGCCCAAGGAGGTCATCGCGCGGCTCAACGCCGAGATGGTGAAGATCATCCAGTCGCCGGATTTCGCCAAGCGCATGCAGGCCATCGGCGCCGAGCCGCTGGGCGGCACGCCCGAGCAGATGGCGCGGCAGATCGCCGACGAGACTACCCGCTTCGCCCGGCTGGTGAAGGACGGCAAGGTCGTGATCGAATAGGCGCCGCCCTTCAGCCCGGGATCGCGCCGGGTTCCATGTACACCAGCTCCCAGATGTGGCCGTCGAGGTCCTCGTAGCCGTGCTGGTACATGAAGCCGAGGTCCTGCGGCTGCGTGGGCGTGCGGCCGCCAGCGGCCACGGCCTTCCTCACCATCTCGTCGACCTGCGCGCGGCTCTCGCACGACAGCGCGATCAGCACCTCGGTGGCGGCCTTGGCGTCGGCGATGGGCTTGGGCGTGAAGGTCTTGAAGAACGTCTCCACCAGCAGCATCACGTGGATGTGACCCTCGCTCACGATCATGCAGGTCGCGTTCTCGTCGGTGAACTGCGGGTTGAAGGTGTAGCCGAGCGCGGTGAAGAAGTCGACGGACTTCTTCAGGTCCTTGACCGGCAGGTTGACGAAGATCTGGGTGGCCATGGTCTTTCTTTCCTTTGACGAGCAAGTGGATCGCAATTTGTGTACGCTGTACACAAACCATAGCTCAGACAATGGACGCTGTCCACAAAGGAGAATCCCGAGCCATGCGTTCCGTTCCGCAGCCTGTCCGCAGCACCTACCGCCATGGCGACCTGCGGCGTGCCTTGCTCGAGGCGGGCCTCGCGCTGGCGCGCACCGGCGGGCCCGAGGCCGTGGTGCTGCGCGAGGTCACGCGCCAGGCCGGCGTCGTGCCCAACGCGGCCTACCGTCACTTCGGCAGCCGTGACGACCTGTTGAAGGCGGTGCGCGCCGCGGCGCTGTCGGCCTCGGCCGCCGCGATGGAGGCCGAACTGGCCGCCGTGCCCGCGGGCCTGCCGCCGGCCGAGGCCGCGCGCGCGGCGCTGCGCGCCATCGGCACCGGCTACCTGCGCTTCGCCCAGGCCGAACACGGGCTGTTCCTCACGGCCTATGCGGCGTCGGACGACCTCAAGGGCCCGGTCGACCCGGCCCGTGCCGGGCCCAGCGGCAAGAACCCGTTCCAGCTGCTGGGCGAGGCGCTCGACCGCATGGTGGCCGCCGGCGTGATGCCGGCCGAACGCCGGCCCGGCGCCGAGTTCCTGGCCTGGTCGGCCGTGCACGGCCTGGCGATGCTGGTGCTGGACGGGCCGCTGGGCCCGGTGATCGGCCCGCAGATGCAGCAGGTGGGGCAGCGCCTGCTCGACATGGTCGAGCACGGCCTGGCCGCCTGAAGCTCAGCCGGCCTTCGCGGCGCTGGCCGGTTTCGGCAGCCAAACGAAGGCCAGGGCCCCGGCCACCAGCAGGCCCGCGATGGTGAGCAGCACGCTCACGAAGGGATCGGCGCCGTGGGCCGAGGCGGCCGAGGCCACCGCGCCCGTGAGCCACTGCATCACGGCCACGCCCAGGAACATCGCCATCGTGAACACCGCCATCGCGCGGCCCGTCATCGCGGGTGGGTAGGCGGCCTTCACGTCGGCGTACTGCAGCACGATGTAGCCCGACAGCAGGCCGCCCGCGATCGCGCCCGCCACGTCGAGCGCGGCCCCGGGGTTGAAGGCCATCACCGCGAAGATCGCGGCCACCGCGAAGGTGAAGCCCACGATCCAGCGGCGCCGCGCCGCGCCGGGGTCGAAGCGGCCGAACAGGATCGGGCCGAACATGCCGACCACCGACACCGCGATCGCCACGTTGCCGCTCTGCACCAGCGAGAAGCCGTGGCGCTCGATCAGCAGCGGGCCCAGCCACAGGCCGCGCAGCGAGATGAAGGAGGCATAGGTCACGGCCGCCAGCGCCAGGATGCCCAGCGTGTGCGGCAGCGCGAACAGCGCGCCGTAGCTGCGCAGCGCGCCCAGCACCGACGGGCGTTCCGAAGCCGCGACCGGTGCCGGCGGCTCCCGCACCAGCCAGAGGATCAGCGCCCAGGCCAGTGCCGAGCCCACGGCCAGCGCGAGGAAGCCGGTGCGCCAGGAGGTGGCCTGCACCAGCCATGCCAGCGGTGTGCCGGTCAGCAGCATGCCCAGCGAGCCCACGCCCAGCGTCAGGCCCGACACCGCGGCGAAGCGCTCGGGCGGGAACTGGCGCGCGATGAACACGGTGCACACCAGGAAAGCCGGCGCGCAGCCCACCCCGATCAGCACCTGCCCCACCACCAGCACGCCGAAGCTGGGCGCCAGCGCCGACAGCAGCGCGCCCACGATGGCCAGCGGGAAGGCCATCAGCACCGTGCGCCGCACGCCCTGCAGGTCGATGCTGATGCCCATCAGCAACTGCAGCGCGCCGAAGGCGAAGTGGAAGGCGCCCGCGAACACGCCCAGCGCCTGCGGCGACAGGCCGAACTCGGCCTGCAGCGGCGTGGCCAGGATGGCGGCGATGGTGCGGAAGGCCTGGCTCAGCGCGAAGGCGCCGATCAGCGCCAGCAGCATCAGCCAGGGCGGGACTTGTCTCGAGGGGCTCGTTGTCATTCTTGTCGCGCGCACGGGGCGCAAAGCCAATGCGACAGCGAGCCTAACCGCTCGCGCCGCGCGCGGCTGTCGCGCGCGGCGCCCTGCCGGGTCAGTCGAGCTTCACGCCGGTGCTCTTCACCACCTCGCGCCACTTGGCGACGTCGGCCTGCACCAGCGCGGCGAAGGCCTCGGGCGTGTTGGCCACGGGCAGCGCGCCCAGGTCGAGCATCTGCTTGTTCACCTCGGGCTGCTTCACGGCTTCGGCGATGGCCTGCTGGATGGTCTTCAGCACGGCCGGCGGCGTGCCCGCCGGTGCCAGCAGGCCGAACCAGCCCGACACCTCGTAGCCCGGCACGCCGCTCTCGGCCACGGTCGGGATCTCGGGCGCGCCGGGCCAGCGCTGCGCGGTGGTCACGGCGATGGCGCGCACCTTGCCGCTGCGCACGAAATTGATGGTCGAGGGCAGGTTGTCGAAGCCCACCTGCACCTGGCCGCCCATCAGGTCGGTGAGCATGGGCGCGGCGCCCTTGTACGGCACGTGCAGCATGTCGACGTGGGCCATCATCTTGAGCAGTTCGGCGCTCATGTGCGGCGAACCGCCCAGGCTGGTCGAGCCGTAGTTGAGCTTGCCCGGCTGCGCCTTGGCGAGCGCCAGCAGCTCCTGCAGGTTCTTCGCCGGCACGCTCGGGTGCACCGCAATGATGTTGGGCGTGCTCGCGACGATGGTCACGGGCGCGAAGTCCTTCACCGCGTCGTAGGGCAGCGTCTTGTAGACCGCCGAGTTGATGCCGTGCGTGCTGGCCGTGCCCATCAGCAGCGTGTAGCCGTCGGCCGGCGAACGCGCCACCTCGGCCGAGCCGATGGCGCCGTTGGCGCCGCCCTTGTTCTCGACCACGAAGGGCTGCTTGAGCCGTTCGCCGAGCTGCTGCGCCGCGACGCGCGCAATGATGTCCGTGGTGCCGCCGGCCGGATAGGGCACGATGAGCCGCACCGGCTTGTTCGGATAGCCCTGGGCCTGAGCCTGGGCCTGGGCTGCGGCCATGGCCGCCACCGACAGCAGGGCCACGCCGAAGCATCGAATCGTCGTCTTCATCTGGCTTGTCTCCTTTTCTTATGAAGCTAGAGCAGGTGCTGCCCGTGCAGCTTGGGCGCGAGCGCGTCGGGCACCTCGATCTCGAAGCCCAGCACCGCGGCCGACAGCGCCTTGCCGTAGTTGTCCAGGCACAGGCTGCGCGACACGCCGCCGCCCAGCGCACCGTGGCAGACGAAGTTCATCGCGTCGATGTTGCGCGCCTCGTAGCGCAGCACCTCGCCGGTGATCGCGCCGCGGTAGAAGGCCTTGAAGCGCGCGGCCGTGAGCTGCTCGCGCAGCAGCGGGTAGAACTCGGGCTCGTAGGCGAAGACCGAGATGTTCGAGGTGTTGCCCTTGTCGCCCGAGCGCGCATGGGCCACGTGTTGCAGAAGAACTTTCATGGCGTTGCCTCAGCTTTCGAAGTACTGGATGGAGGCCGGCACCTGCTCGCGCGGCACCAGTGAGGACCACACGCCGATCACCTCGCGCGTGCGCTCCTGGTGCGGCACGCGCTTGCCGGTGTGGGCGATGCCCGAGACCGCCATGCCGTCGACCTCGCGGCCGACCTTCGCGGCCTCCTCGCGGGTCTTGGTGCGCGCCGCCACGCGCACCGCGATCTCGTAGGGCTCGGGCGCATCGGCCGGTGTCGCGTCGCCGTGGATCGCGTTGATGCCCAGGAAGTCGACGCGCATGTCCTCGGCGTCCAGCTTGACGATCTTGAAGCGCTCCTCGAGCACCTTCTTCGCGAGCTGCGCGCGGCGCAGTGCGCCCGGGCCGGCGTAGAAGAACATGTCCTCGCCGATGAAGCCCTCGGTGCAGCCGATCGAGACCTTGAGCGTGGGCGTGCGCGGCTTGCCGCCCAGGCCGGTGACGCGCACGCGGTCGGGGCCGAGCTGCTCGAGCTTGGCGCTGGTGAAGTCGACCACCGCATCGGGCGTGAGGTAGTTGGCCGGGTCGTGCACCTCGTAGAGCATCTGCTCCTTCACCGTCTGCAGCGTCACCGCCCCGCCGCTGCCGGCCACCTTGGTGATCACCACGTCGCCGTTGGCCTCGACCTCGGCGATCGGGAAGGCGAAGTTCCAGGGCTCGGGCACGTCCTTGAAGCCGGGGTCGGAGAAATAGCCGCCGGTCACCTGCGCGCCGCATTCCAGCAAGTGGCCGATGCCGTTGCCCGCGCCCACGCGGTCATGGTCGAGCGGGTCCCAGCCGAACTCGTACATCATCGGCGCCATGAAGATGGACGGGTCGGCCACGCGGCCGGTCACCACGATCTGCGCGCCCGCCTTCAGCGCCTCGACGATCGGTTCGGCGCCGAGGTAGGCCTCGGCCGAGATCAGCGTGGGCTTGAGCGTGTGCGTGGGCTGGCCGTTCTCGAGGATGGTGTCGGTGAGTTCGAGCACGCGGTCGGTGATCAGGCTGCCGCTCACGGCCGCCACCTTCACGCCGGTCACGCCGATCTCCTGCAGCAGCTCGACGATGCGCTTGGCCGCCGCCACCGGGTTGATCCAGCCCTGGTTCGACACGATGCGCGTGCCGTTGCGCATGCAGGCCGGCAGCACCGCGCGCATGCGGTCGTCGAGGTAGGTGTCGTAGCCGGGGAAGCTGGGGTCGCGTCGGGCGCGCACCTGCGCCGCCGACACCGTGGCCTCGGCCATGGTCTCGAAGCAGAGGTAGTCGAGTTCGCCGCGCTCGGCGTTCAGTGCGGCGGGCTCGACGCGGTCGCCCCACCAGGCTGCGCCCGAACCGATCCTGAGGGTCTTGCTCATGTGGTCTTGTCTCCTGTGTGTGCGGACGATTCTGTACAGTGCCCCGGGGCCCGACAACGCACGCCGCAGCACAGCGCCTGTGAAGCCGCGGCACAGTACAAAGAAACCCGCATGGACAAATTCGGCGAGATGACGGTCTTCCTCCGCGTGGTGGAAGAAGGCAGCTTTTCAGGCGCGGGCCGGCGGCTGGCGCTGTCGCCCTCGGCCGTGAGCAAGCTCATCGCGCGGCTCGAGGCGCGGCTCAACGTGCGGCTGTTCGAGCGCATCGCGGGCGCGATCCGGCTGACCGAGGAAGGCGCGCAGTTCCAGCGCGCGAGCCAGCGCGTGGTCGACGCGATGGCCGAGGCCGAGAACATCGCGGGCGCGGCCGAGACCGGGGTCTCGGGCACGCTGCACATCCACACGCCGCTGACCACCGCCAAGTACCTGCTCGCGCCGCTGCTGCCCGCGCTGATGGCGCGCCACCCGGCGCTCAAGCTCGAGTTCATCATCGGCACCGAGCGCGGCGACTTCGTCAAGCAGGGCATCGACGTGGCCATCCACAGCGGCCGGCCCACCGAGCTGTCGCTGATCGGCCGGCCGCTGATGCCGCGGCCGTGGGTGATCGCGGCCTCGCCGGCCTACCTGCGCGAGCACGGCACGCCGCAGACGCCCGACGAGCTGCTGCGCCACCGCTGCCTCAACTTCACCATCCGCACGCAGTGGAACGCCTGGACCTTCCGCGAGAGCGACGGCGCGCTCAAGACCATCGACATCCCGCGCCACATCGGCGCCAACCAGGGCGAGCTGCTGCGCACGCTGGCCATCGAGGGCCTGGGCGTGGTGCGGCTGGCCGAGTTCAACATCGCGGCCGACCTGGCCAGCGGCGCGCTGGTGCCGCTCCTGGCCGACTACCGCGAGAAGACCGACGACATGCTCTACGTGCTGTACCCGCGCGGCCGCGTGCTGGCGCCGCGGGTGCGCGCCTTCCTGAATTTTCTCGAGGAGAGTTTTCCGGCCGGCCCTGGGGCAAGATGAGCGCCTCTTCTTCCTTCGAAAGGAATGCCATGCGCAAGTCCCTCTCCCTGATCGCCATGGCCGCCGCGGCCCTGGTCTTCGTGCCGCACGCCGCGCTGGCCCAGCCCGCGCCCGGCACCTGCGAATTCAAGAAGGCCGACATCGCGCGCGACATCGAGGAAGCCAAGGCCAAGGGCCAGAAGAGCCGCGTGCGCGGCCTCGAGAAGGCGCTGCGCGAAACCCAGGCCAACTGCAGCGACGCCAAGCTGCAGAAGGCGCACCACGCGAGCATCCAGCGGCAGGAGAAGAAGGTGGCCGAGCGTCAGCGCGACCTGGACCAGGCACGGGCGCAGGGCAAGGCCGACAAGATCGCCAGCCGCGAGGCCAAGCTGGCCGAGGAACAGGCGCAGCTGCAGAAGCTGCGCACCGGCGCGCGCTAGAAAGCCGCGCGCCTCAGGCCTTGGCCGTCACCGGCCGTTCCTCGTGCCCGTCCGGATGGCGCGCGAAGCGGGCCGGGTCGCTGCCGTGCACCGGCGCCTCGTCCTTCCAGGGCCAGCCGCCGAACTGGGTGCGGCGGTAGTCCTGCATGGTCTGCGCGATCTCGGCCTGCGTGTTCATCACGAAGGGACCGTACTGCGCCACCGGCTCGGCGATGGGCTTGCCCTGGAGCACCAGGAACTCGCCCTCGACCGCGCCGTTGAGCAGCTCCACCGCCTGGTCGGCGCGCAGCTCGATCGCCGCATGGCCGGTCACCTCGCGGCCGCCGACCTGCACCGACGCGCCCTTGAAGAAGTAGAGGCTGCGGCGCGTGCCGGTGCCCAGCGCGGCCGGCAGCGTCCAGCGGGCGCCGGGTGCCATGCGGACCGTCCAGATGGCCACGTCCGAGCCCTCCTGCGCGGCCCACGAATCGGGCGGCGGCGCGAGTGGCCCGCCGGTGCTGCCGGGGGCGCCGTCCACCGGCCCGATGCGGCCGGCCACGCAGGCCACGTCCGTGCTGCGGCCCTCGCCGTCGGTGGCGGTGAAGCGCGGCACGTCCTCGGCCCAGAACATGGTGAAGTGCGGCGCCACCATCTTGTGGCTGGCCGGCAGGTTGAGCCAGATCTGGAACAGCTCCAGCGGATTGGGCGCGCCCGCATCGAGCAGCGGGAACATCTCCGAATGCACGATGCCCTTGCCCGCGGTCAGCCACTGCACGTCGCCGCCGCCGAAGCGCGCGGCCGCGCCCAGCGAGTCGGAATGGTCGATCAGGCCCTTGCGCACGATGGTCACGGTCTCGAAGCCGCGGTGCGGATGGCCCGGGAAGCCGGGGATCTCCTCCCCGTGGTACATGCTCCAGCCGTCCTTGCGGCTGAAGTCCTGGCCGATGGCGCGCCCTGCCAGCGAGGCGGCCGGCCCCATCGCGCCATTGGCCGCGGGGTAGGCGTCGTCGTGGTACGCGCAGAACAGGAACGGGTCGATGGTCTCCCACGGAAAGCCGAGGGGCTTGATCTGGACGATGGGGTCGGTCATGGGGTCTTCCTTGTGTGTGCCGGGCCGATGGGGCGCGGCGATCCAGCCTCGAATATGGGGCCGGATCGGCCGCCGCAAAGGCCGCCGCGGAAGACAGGCTGTTGCGCCAGCGGAACGGCTAGGCGATGCCCGCGATGCGCCCGATGTCCTCGGCGCAGCGCTGCAGCCGCGGCAGCAGATCGAACAGGTCGTCGTGCGCGGTGTGGGTGCCGCGCAGCGAGGCGATGGTGAGCACGGCGCGGGTGCGGCCGCGCGGGTTGCCGACCGGCACGCTCAGGTCGCGGCCGCCCACGAAGCGCGCGTTCTCGGCATAGCCCCAGCCGTCGGCGCGCATCTTGGCCAGCAGCGCCAGGTAGGCGGTGCGTTCGTCGGCGCTGCGGCGCTGGTACTCGGCGCGGCGGCCGAGCAGCTCGTCGCGCTCGTCCTCCGGCGAGTTGGCCAGCAGCACCTGGCCCGACAGCGTGTCGACCGCCGAATGCAGCGAGCCGGCCTCGACCGACAGCCGGATCGAGGTCGGCGCATCGACCTGCGTCAGCACCAGCAGCTGGTCGCGGTGCAGCACGCTCAGGTGGCAGGACTCGCGGATGTTGTCGACCAGTTCGCGCATCGGCGCCGTGGCCGCGCGCAGCAGCTGCTCGTGCGGCGAATGGGTGCGGCTCAGTTCGAACAGCTTGAGCGTGAGCACGTAGCCGCCGTTGTCCTCGCGCCGCAGGTAGCCGCGCGCCTCCAGCGCGCTGAGCATGCGGAACAGCTCGCTGGGCTCGCGGCCCAGCGCCCGCGCCAGCTGCGCCTGCGTCATCGGCACCGCCTGCGCCGACAGCAGCTCGAGCACGTCGAGTGCCTTCTCGACCGCCGGCACCGCGTACTTGGGGCGGCGTTCGGCGTCGGTGTCGTCGGTCTCGGGGGCGGTGGTGTGCTTCATGGGCCGATCAGTTTAGCCCTGTGCCGAACGCCTTTCGACGATGTGCAGGTGCTCGCAGACCAGCACCGTCTCCTGCCGCTGGTTGGTCACGGTCACGGTCTCGACCACGATGCCGTGGCCGCTGCGCTTGGGGTGGTCGCGCTTGTCGCTGATCTCCACCTTGGAGTAGAGCGTGTCGCCGATGAACACCGGCTTCACGAAGCGCAGGCGGTCGTAGCCGTAGGACATGGCGCGCGGGTTGATCACCGTGGCCGTCAGGCCGATCCCCACGCTGAAGACCAGCGTGCCGTGCGCGATGCGCTGGCCGAAGTCCTGCGTGGCGCACCAGGCGGCGTCCATGTGGTGCGGGAAGAAGTCGCCGGTCTGGCCGGCGTGCAGCACGATGTCGGCCTCGGTGAGGGTGCGGCCGGTGGTGGTGCGCGTGGCGCCCGGCACGTAGTCTTCGAAGAATTGCTCGTGGGTCATGGTGCGAAAGAGGAGGAAGGTGAGGAAGGCAGGCCGTACTCGCGTGCGATGGCCTCGGTGTCGGCACCCAGGCGCGGCGCGCCCTCCGCGCTGTAGAGCCGCCGGCCGTCGATGCGGATCGGGCAGCGCGTGGTCTGCATCGTGGCGCCGCTGGCGCTGCGGATGGTCTGCGTCATGCCCAGCGCCGCGAAAGCCGGGTGGGCGGTGAGCTGCGGCCAGCGCAGCACGTCGGCGCACCACACGCCGGCCGGCTCGAGGATGGCGAGCCAGTGGGCGCTGTCCTGCGCCAGCAGGTCCTGCTGCAGCTGCTGCTTGAGCGCGTCGCGGTTGCGGAACCACCCGCCGCGGTCGGCCGCCAGCGCGGCCAGCGCGTCGCTGCCGATCAGCTGCGCGAGCTTGTCCATCGGCGTCATCGCCACCGCCATGAAGCCGTCGCGCGTGCGGTAGATGCCGTAGGGCGCGGCGCCGTGCACGCTCGCATGGTTCTCGGCGGTGCGCGCGGGCTGGCTGCCGTCGCCGTTGAGGAAGGCGGTGAAGGGCTCGAACTGCAGGTCCAGCGCCGACTCGAGCAGGCTCACGTCGACCCGGCCGCCGCGCCCGGTCACGCCGCGCCGCAGCAGCGCCGCGAGGATGCCCTGCACCAGGTGCGCGCCGGTGATCACGTCGATCATCGAGACGCCGGCCGGCACCGGCGGGCCGCTGCCGTCGGCGTGCGCATCGCCGCCCAGCCAGGCCAGGCCCGAGAGCGACTGCACCAGCAGGTCCTGGCCGGGCTTGTCGCGCCACGGGCCCTCCTCGCCGTAGCCGGTGACGGCCGCGTAGACGAGGCGCGGGTTGAGCGCCATCGCACTGGCCGCGTCGAGCCCGATGCGCTCCATCACGCCGGGGCGGAAGTTGTGGATCATCACGTCGGCGCCTGCGATCAGCGCCTTCACCCGCGCCAGGTCGGCCGGCGCCTTCAGGTCGGCCGCGAAGCTGCGCTTGCGCCGGTTGATGGTGTGGAACAGCGCGCTGTCGCCCTCGAAGGTCTGGTCGGCCAGCACCAGGCCGCGGCACAGGTCGCCCCCGTCGGGCCGTTCGACCTTGACCACGTCCGCGCCCAGGTCGGCCAGCCGCAGCGCACACGAGGGGCCGGCCAGGAACTGGCTGAAATCCAGCACGCGCAGGCCGGCCAGCGGCAAGGCCTCCGGAGTCGATGAATCAAGCATGAGCAAACAGTAAGTTCATATGAGTTGGCATGCGTGCGCCTTGTCGCGGAAAACCCTAATCGACAATACACCCGTCTGGCAGCATCATTTCATACATGAACTGATAGTTCATATAGGAATTACACCAATGCGCCCCGAGCGCTCTCCCTTGGAGACAACCATGACCTCCCGCCGCACCGTCGTTTCGACCCTGTCCACCCTCGCCGCCGGTCTGGCGCTGGCCCTCGGCGCCGTCGCGCCCGCGGCGGCGCAGAACTACAGCCTGCGCTTCTCCACCTCGCAGGTGAACCCGAATGAACCGGTGGTGAAGGTGATGCACTCCTTCGCCGACCGGGTGAAGGAGCGCTCGGGCGGGCGCATCACGCTGAACATCTTCACGGGCGACCAGCTGGGCCCGCAGAAGAAGGTCAACGAGATGATCAAGGGCGGTGCGCGGGTGCTGAGCGTGACCGACTACGGCCAGCTGAGCCAGTTCGTGCCCGACCTCGGCATCCTGGCCGGCCCCTACCTCTACGGCAGCCAGGACGAGGCGAAGAAGCTGTTCGCCTCCGAGGTGTTCAAGGAGATGTCGACCCGCCTCGAGCAGCAGGGCATGAAGCTGATCGTGGTCGACGGCCTGTTCGGCGTGCGCCACGTGCTGGGCAGCAAGCCGGTGCGCACGCCCGCCGACATGGCCGGCATGACGCTGCGCGTGCCGCCTTCGCCGATCATGCTCGAGACCTTCACCGCCCTCGGCGGCCGGCCCACCGCGCTGCCCTGGGGCGAGGTCTACAACGCGCTGCAGACCAACGTGGTCGATGCGGCCGAGGCCAACTACGGCTCGCTGGTCGGCTCCAAGCTCTACGAGGTGCGCAAGGTGCTGTCGACCACGGCCCACCAGACCATGTACGTCGCGATGGTCACCAGCACCGACTTCTTCAAGAGCCTGCCGCCCGACCTGCAGACCGTGCTGCTCGACGAAGGCAAGAAGGCCGGCGCCGAACTGACGCAGCTCACGCTCGCCTCCGACGCGGCCTATGCCGACGAGATGAAGAAGGCCGGCGTGCAGTTCGTGACCGACGTCGACCACAAGGCCTTCGCCGAGAAGGCCAAGGTCGCCTACGCCAAGGTGCCCGGCCTCACGCCCGGCATGTACGACAAGGTCCGCGCCGCGATGACGCGCTGAGCGGCCGCTTCGGTCCATTCCAACACTTCACATCCATGACTGAATCGGTCGTTCCCGCCGGCCCGCCGGCGGCGCCTCTCCCTGCGCCGATCGGGCCCGGGCCCCTGCTGAGCCTGCGCCGCGCGGACGAGGCCATCGGCGTGCTCTGCGCCTGCGCCATCGTGCTGTCCATCACCTGGGGCGTGGTCACGCGCTACCTGTTCCCGCAACCCGCTTCCTGGACCTTCGAGGTCGCGGTCATCGCCTTCGGCTGGCTGGTGTTCTTCGGCGCCGCGGCCTGCATCCGCTGGCGCATGCATGCCGACGTCGACGCCCTGGTCGCGATGTTCCCGCCCGCGGTGCGGCGCGGCATCTTCATCTTCAACTGGTGGCTGCTGGCCGTGCTGTTCGCCACGCTGACCGCCATGTTCGTCTGGCAGGCGGTCATTGCGCACTCGATCCGCGTGGTGGTCATCGACATCCCGCGCTCGGTGGTCTACGGCCCGATGGCCTTCGCGTCGCTGCTCATGCTGGTGCAGCACATCCTGCTCAAGCCCTGGGCCACGGGCTGGAAATGGCAACCGTCTTCGGAGATGTCGCTGTGAGTTCCTTCCACCTCTGGCTGCCGGCCATCCTGATGCTGGTGCTGCTGGCCCTGCAGACGCCCATCACCTGGGCCATGGCCATCGCGGCGCTGGGCTTCTTCGTGCTCAACATCGGCGAGATGCCGCTGGCCAACTTCGCGCAGCAGATGGCCGAGGGCACCGAGTCGGTGTCGCTGCTGGCGCTGCCGCTGTTCGTGCTGGCCGGCTGCATCATGAACGCCTCGGGCATCACGCGGCGGCTGCTCAACCTGGCCGAAGTGCTGGTCGGCCACATGACCGGCGCGCTGGCGCAGATGTGCACCGTGCTCGCCACGCTGCTCGGCGGCCTCACCGCCTCGGCCAACGCCGATGCCGCGATGCTGGCCAAGACCATCGGCACGCAGATGGTGGCGCGCGGCTACAGCGCGCCCTTCGCGGCGGTGATCACCTCCTCGGCCGCGATCATCACCGCGCTGATCCCGCCCTCGATCGGGCTGATCATCTACGGCTTCCTGGCCGAGGCCTCGATCGGCCGGCTGTTCGCGGCCGGCATCGTGCCGGGCCTGCTGCTGGCCGTGGCGCTGATGTTCACCACCCACGTGCTGGCCATCCGGCGCAAGTACAAGCCGCAGCGCGCCACGCGCGCCAATGCCAAGGAACTGGGCCAGGCGCTGATCGACGGGCTGTGGGCGCTGTCGATCCCGGTGGTCATCATCCTGGGCACGCGCTACGGCATCTTCACCACCACCGAGTCGGGCGCGATCGTGGTGCTCTACGTGCTGGCGGTCGCGATCTTCGGCTACCGCGAGATGAAGATCGGCCAGCTGCCGGAAGTGCTGGCCGAATCGGTGCGCGACTCGGCCAGCGTGATGATGATGATCTGCGCCGCCTCGGCCTTCGGCTTCTACCTCTCGTGGGAGCAGGTGCCGCAGGCGATGTCGGGCTGGCTCGCGGGCACCACCAAGGACCCGATCCTGCTGCTGCTGCTGATCAACTTGGTGCTGATCGTGCTGGGCACGGCCATCGAGGGCTCGGCTGCGCTGATCATCCTCACGCCCATGCTGCTGCCGCTGATCGACGGCGCGCACATCGACAAGGTGCACTTCGGCATCGTGCTGATCACCAACCTCACGATCGCCGGCATCACGCCGCCGGTGGGCGGGCTGATGTACATCTCCTCGCAGACGCTCAAGGTGCGCATGGGCGACTACTCGCGCGAGGTGGTGCCCTACCTGGCCGTGATGATGGGCCTGCTGGTCATCCTCTCGATCTTCCCGCAGATCTCGTTGTGGCTGCCGAACCTGCTCTACGGCACCGGCGCCGTGCAGTGACGCCCCGCGCGACCGTTCTCCCTTCCGTCGAATCCGCATGACAACCATCACCCTCAAGGGCATGACGTGGGACCACCCACGCGGCTACGAACCCCTGGCCGCCTGCTCGGCGCTGTGGCAGCAGCGCACCGGCGTCCGGATCAGCTGGGACCGCCGTTCGCTGCAGGACTTCGAGTCCTTCCCGGTCGACGAACTGGCGCGCCAGTACGACCTGATCGTGGTCGACCATCCGCACGTGGGCCAGGTCACGCGCGAAGGCTGCCTGCTGCCCTTCGACGAGGTGCGGCTCGCGTCGATCGCGCAAGGCACCGTCGGCCGCTCCTTCCCCAGCTACCACTGGCAGGGCCGGCAATGGGCGTTGCCCATCGACGCCGCCACGCAGGTGCAGGCCTGGCGGCCCGACCGGCTCGAGGCCGCGCCCACCGACTGGGCGCAGGTGCGCGAGCTCGCCCGGGCCGGCCGCGTCGCGCTGCCGCTGCGCGCGCCGCATTCGCTGATGTGCCTCTACACGCTCTGCGCGCAGCGCGGCGCACCGGGCCGCGTCGAGGGCCCCGAGCTGTTCGACGTCGAGGTGGCGAGCGAAGTCTGCGAACAGCTGCGTGCGGTGATCGACGTGATCGATCCGCAGTGCCTCGCGATGGACCCGATCGCGGTGTTCGAGGCCATGGCGCAGCCGGCTTCGCGCATCGACTGCGTGCCGCTGATCTACGGCTACGTCAACTACGCCTGGCAGGGCTTCCGGCCGGTGCGCCTGGGCTTCGCCGACATCCCGCGCTTCCAGGGCCACGGCCCCGTGGGATCCGCGCTGGGCGGCACCGGCATCGCGGTGTCGGCACGCACCGCGCATGCGGCGGAGGCCTTCGACTTCGCGCTCTGGGTGGCCGACGCCGAGGCGCAGCGCGGCCCCTTCGCCGCCGCGGGCGGCCAGCCCGGCCATGCGGCGGCGTGGGAAGACGAGGCGGTCAACACCACCGCCGGCGACTTCTACCGCGCCACACGCGCCACGCTCGAGGGCGCCTGGGTGCGGCCGCGGCACGACGGCTACATGCCCTTCCAGCACGCGGCTTCGCTGCGGCTCAATGCCGGCTTGCAGTCGGCCGAGCCGGCGCGCGCGATCGTGCAGGCGCTCAACACCATGTTCCGCGAGAGCCTCGCGCCATGACCGCGCCGCTCGAAGGCCTGCTGGTGCTGGACCTCGCGCAGTTCCTGTCGGGCCCCTCGGCCGCCCTGCGGCTGGGCGACCTGGGCGCACGCGTGATCAAGGTCGAGCGCCCGGGCAGCGGCGACATCTGCCGCACGCTCTACCTCACCGACACCGACGTGGGGGGCGACTCCACGCTGTTCCATGCGATCAACCGCAACAAGGAGAGCCTGGCGATCGACCTCAAGAAGCCCGAGGACCTGGCCGCGCTGAAGCGGCTGGTGGCGCGGGCCGACGTGCTGATCCAGAACTTCCGCCCCGGCGTGATCGAGCGCCTGGGCCTGGGCTACGAGGACGCGAAGGCGATCAACCCGCGCCTGGTCTATGCGGGCGTCTCGGGCTACGGCGAGAGCGGGCCCTGGGTCGACATGCCGGGCCAGGACCTGCTCGCGCAATCGCTCTCGGGCGTGACCTGGCTCAACGGCCACGAGGGCGACGGCCCGGTGCCGCTCGGGCTCTCGATCGCCGACATGCTGGCCGGCCATGCGCTGACCGAAGGCATCCTCGCGGCCCTGGTGCGGCGCGGCATCACCGGCGAAGGCGCGCATGTGCAGACCAGCCTGCTCGAGGCGCTGGTCGACCTGCAGTTCGAACTGCTCACCACCCACCTCAACGACGGCAAGCGCCTGCCCACGCGCGCGGGTTTCCGCAACGCCAACGCCTACCTCGCCGCGCCCTACGGCATCTACCCGACCAGCGACGGCTACCTGGCGCTCGCGATGATGCCGCTGGCGCAACTGGCGCAGACGCTGCCCCTGCCCGCGCTCGCCGGCTACGGCGCGCAGGACGCCTTCACCCAACGCGACGAGATCAAGCGGCTGATCGCGGCCACGCTCTCGCAGCAGCCCACCGCGCACTGGCTCGCACGGCTGCAGCCGGCCGACGTGTGGTGCGCCGAGGTGCTCGACTGGCCGCGCCTGCTCCAGAGCCAGGCCTTCGGCCTGCTCGACATGCTGCAGACGGTGCAGCGCGGCGACGGCACGCCGGTGCACACCACGCGCGGCCCGGTGCGCATCGACGGCGCCCGCGCCCGCAGCGCCCGCGGCGCACCGCGGGTGGGCGAGCACAGCGCGCCGATCCGGGCCGAGTTCGGCCTCTGATCCCTCTTTTTCTTCAACGTTTCTTCCATCCAGACCCACCATGAGCCTCGCAGGCAAGACCGTCCTCATCACCGCCGCCGCCCAGGGCATCGGCCGCGCCAGCGTCGAAGCCTTCTCGCGCGCCGGCGCCACCGTCTGGGCCACCGACATCAACGAAGCCGCGCTGGCCGAACTCGCCGCGCTGCCGGGCGTGGAGACCCGCCGGCTCGACGTGCTGCAGGACAGCGCCGTGCAGGCGCTGGTGGCCGAGATCGGCGCGGTCGACGTGCTATTCAACTGCGCGGGCGTGGTGCATGCGGGCAACGTGCTCGAGGCGCCCGAGAAGGATCTCGATTTCGCCTACGACCTCAACGTCAAGGCCATGGTGCGCACCATCCGCGCGGTGCTGCCGGGCATGCTCGCGCGCCGCGACGGCGCGATCATCAACATGGCCTCGGTGGCCAGCAGCGTGAAGGGCGTGCCCAACCGCTTCGCCTACGGCGTGACCAAGGCGGCGGTGATCGGCCTGACCAAGTCGGTCGCGGCCGACTTCGTGGCGCAGGGCGTGCGCTGCAACGCGATCTGCCCCGGCACCGTCGATTCGCCCTCGCTGCACGAGCGGCTGCGCGCGCAGGGCGACTACGAGGCCGCGCGCACCGCCTTCATCGCGCGCCAGCCCATCGGCCGCATCGGCCAGCCCGAGGAGATCGCCGACCTGGTGCTCTACCTGGCGCAGGCGACCTACACCACCGGCCAGATCCACGTGATCGACGGCGGCTGGGCGATCTGAGATTTCGTTACCGGTAGAACACCTCGACCCGGCCCTTGAGCTTGAGCAGCAGCGGCTTGCCCTTGCGGTCGACGGTCTTGCCGGCCGGCACCTTGATCCAGCCTTCGCTGATGCAGTATTCCTCGACGTCGGCGCGTTCCTTGTCGTTGAAGCGGATGCCGATGTCGTGCTCGAACACGGCGGCCACGTGGTGCGGGCTGCGCGGGTCGATGGAGAGATGGTCGGGCAGGGCGGGACGGTCGGTGGTATCGGTCATGGGCATGTGATTTCTTCGAAGCCGCCATTTTCTCTGGGAAACTGCGCGGGTCCATGCCACGACCCCTGCATCGCCTCGCCGCCATCGATTTCGACGCCCCCTCGGAGGTGGTGGCGCGCGCGCTGATCGGTGTCACGGTGCTGGTCGACGGCGTGGGCGGGCGCATCGTCGAGACCGAGGCCTACGACCGCGACGACCCGGCCTCGCACACCTTCGGCGGGCCGACGCCGCGCAATGCCGCCATGTTCGGCCCCTCGGGCCGGGTCTACGTCTACCGCTCCTACGGCATCCACTGGTGCCTGAACTTCGTCTGCCGCGAGGCCGGCCACGGCGCCGGCGTGCTGATCCGCGCGCTCGAGCCCACGGCCGGGCTGGCGACCATGCGTCGCCGGCGCGGGCTCGAGGACCTGCGCCTGCTGTGCGCGGGCCCGGGTCGCGTCGGGCAGGCGCTGGGCATCGATGCGGGCTTCAACGGCCAGGCGCTCGATGCGCCGCCCTTCGTGCTGATCGCCGCGCCGGGCGAGCAGCCGCCGGTGCAGGTCGAGGTCGGCCCGCGCATCGGCATCACCAAGGCGGCCGAGGTGCCGTGGCGCTTCGGCGAAAAGGGCTCGCGCTTCCTGAGCAAGCCCTTCCGCACCGCAGGCCGCTAGCCGCCGGTGGGCACCGGCGCGGCATTGCCGGCCGCCTGTTCCGTCGTCTCGCGCCAGCCACCGCCCAGCACCTTGTAGAGCGTGAGCCGGTTGGCCTGCTCGATCAGCTGCAGGCTGATCAGCGACTGCTGCACCGTGTAGAGCGAGCGCTGCGCATCGAGCACGTCGAGATAAGCCGCGCCGCCGCTCTTGAACAGCGCATCCGACAGCTCGAAGGCGCGCGTGGTCGCGGCCACCAGCGACTGCTGCGCCGCCAGGCGCTCGCCCAGCGTGCGGCGCGCGGCGAGCGCATCGGCCACCTCGCGGAAGGCCACCTGCAGCGTCTTCTCGTACGTCGCCAGCTGGATCTGCTGCTGCGCCTGGGCCACGCCCAGGTTGGCGCGGTTGAGGCCGGCGTCGAAGATCGGCAGGTTGATCGAGGGCGCGAAGCTCCAGGCCGCGCTGCCGTCCTTGAACAGGCCCGACAGGCTGCTGCTGGCCGTGCCGGCCGAGCCGGTCAGCGTGATGCGCGGATAGAAGGCCGCGCGCGCGGCGCCGATGTTGGCGTTGCTCGCACGCAGCGCATGCTCGGCCGCCAGCACGTCGGGCCGCTGCTGCAGCACCGACGAGGGCAGCTCGGCCGGCGGCGGCAGCAGCTGGGCCGCGGGCGCCTGCGCGATCTCGGTGATCGGCGGCGGCAGCAGCGCGGGCGGCACCGCGGTGCCCACCAGCAGCGTCAGCGCGTTGCGGCTCTGCTCGACCTGGCTGTCGAAGGCCGCGGCGTCGGCGCGCGCGGTGTCGACCGTGGTCTGGGCCTGCGCCAGCGCCAGGCCCGACTGGGCCCCGAGCTCGTAGCTGCGCTTGATGAGGTCGAAGGACTTCTGCCGGCTGGCCAGCGTGTCGCGCGCCAGCTGCAGGCGCTGCTGGTCGGTCGCGAGCACCAGCCAGGCCGTGGCCACCTCGGCCACCAGGCTGATCTGCGTGCCGCGGCGTGCGTCCTCGGTGCCGAAGTAGCTTTCAAGCGCGGCCTCGTTGAGGTTGCGCACCCGGCCGAACAGGTCGAGTTCGTAGGCGGTGAGCCCGAGGTTCACGTTGTACTGCGTCGCGGTGCGCGACACGCCGCTGGCCGACACGCCGCCCGGCGTGCGCGTGCGGTTGCCGCCCGCGCCCAGGCCGAGCGCGGGGAAGGCCGCGGCGCGCGAGATGCCGTACTGCGCCAGCGCGCGATCGATGTTGAGCGCGGCGACGCGCGCATCACGGTTGTTCGCCAGGGCCAGCTCGACCACGCCGCGCAGCCGCGCATCGACGAAGAAGTCGCGCCAGCCGATGTCGCGCGCGGCGGGCGCGGCGGTGTCGGCACCGGCGGCCGAGGTCCAGGCCGCGGGCACCGGCGCGGCGGGTTGCGTGTACTGCGGCGCGAGGTTGACGCAGCCCGCGAGCAGCGCCGCGGGCAGCACCAGGCCGAAGGTGGCGCGTCGCGAGGAAGCGGTGTGGCGCGTCATCTCAATGGCTCCCTTGCTCGATGGCCGGTGTCGAGGCCGACGAGGCATTCTTGCGCGCCCGGCGACGTTCCATGAAGCTGCTGATCAGCACGAAGAACAGCGGCACGAAGAAGATGCCCAGGGCCGTGCCCACCACCATGCCGCCCAGCACCGCGGTGCCGATCGACTGGCGGCCGCCCGCGCCCGCGCCGGTGCCGATGGCCAGCGGCAGCACGCCGAAGCCGAAGGCCAGCGAGGTCATCAGGATGGGCCGCAGCCGCAGGCGCACCGCCTGCAGCGTGGCCTCGATCACGCTCTTGCCCTGCTCGTGCAGCTGCTTGGCGAACTCCACGATCAGGATCGCGTTCTTCGACGACAGCCCCACGGTGGTGAGCAGCCCGACCTGGAAGTACACGTCGTTGCTGAGGCCGCGGGTCCAGGTGAACAGCAGCGCGCCCACCACGCCCAGCGGCACCACCAGGATCACCGAGAAGGGCACCGACCAGCTCTCGTAGAGCGCGGCCAGGCACAGGAACACGAACAGGATCGAGATGGCGTAGAGCATCGGCGCCTGCGCGCCCGACAGCCGCTCCTGGTAGGAGGCGCCGGTCCATTCGTAGCCGATGCCCTGCGGCATCTGCTTCATCACCTCTTCCACCGCCAGCATCGCCGCGCCCGAGCTCACGCCCGCGGCCGCGTCGCCCACGAATTCGTAGCTGGGGCTGCCGTTGTAGCGGATCAGCTGCGGCGAGCCGTAGGTCCAGCGCGTGCTCGAGAAGGCGCCGAAGGGCACCATCTGGCCCAGCGTGTTGCGCACGCTCCAGCGGCCGATGTCGCTGGGCAGCATGCGGAAGGCGGTGTCGCCCTGCATGTAGACGCGCTTCACCCGGCCGTTGTTGAGGAAGTCGTTGACGTAGGTGCCGCCCATCGCGGTCGACAGCGTGCTGTCGATGGCGCTGGTGTTCAGGCTCAACGCACCGGCGCGCGCATCGTCGATGTCGACCGCGAACTCGGGCGTGTCTTCCAGGTTGTTGCTGCGCACGTTGGCCATCTCGGGCCGCGCGTTGAGCAGCTGCAGCGCCTGGTCGCGCGCCTTGAGCAGCGCGTCGTGGCCCAGCGCGTTCAGGTCCTTGAGGAAGAAGTTGAAGCCCGCGTTGGCGCCCAGCCCGCGCACCGCCGGCGGCAGCAGCACGAAGATGCGCGCGTCGCGGATGGTCGACAGGTCGCGGCTCGCGCGCCGCGTGATGGCCGCGGCCGAGCTGTCCTTGCCGGTGCGCTCGCTCCAGTCCTTGAGCTTGACGAAGGCGCGGGCCGAGCTCTGGTCGCCGTTCTGGCCGGTCAGCAGGTTGATCGCGACGACTTCGGGCTGCTTGTCGAAATAGTCCTGCACCTGCTGGATCACCGGCTGCAGCCGGGCGTTCGACGAACCCGGCGGCAGCGTGATCTGCACCTGCACAAAGCCCTGGTCCTCGTCGGGCAGGAAGGAGGTGGGCAGGCGCAGGAACATGAAAGCCATCACCGCGCAGATGCCCACGTAGACCAGCAGGCTGCGCTTGCCGCGGCGCAGGATGCCGCCCACGATGCCCTGGTAGCGGTCGGCGCCGCTGTCGAAGCGGCGGTTGAAGCCGGCGAAGAAGCGGTCGACGTAGCCCAGGGGACCCTTGCGCGGCGCGCCGTGCGGCGAGTGCGCGCCCTTGGGCACCGGCTTGAGCAGCGTGGCGCACAGCGCCGGCGTGAGCGTGAGCGCGACCAGCACCGACAGCACCATCGCCGAGACGATGGTGATCGAGAACTGGCGGTAGATCACGCCGGTCGAGCCGCCGAAGAAGGCCATCGGGATGAACACCGCCGACAGCACCAGCGCGATGCCCACCAGCGCGGGCGTGATCTCGGCCATCGACTTCTTGGTCGCCTCCTTGGGCGACAGGCCCTCCTCGCTCATCACCCGCTCGACGTTCTCGACCACCACGATGGCGTCGTCCACCAGGAGGCCGATGGCCAGCACCATGCCGAACATGGTCAGCGTGTTGATCGAATAGCCGAACACCGAGAGCACCCCGAAGGTGCCCAGCAGCACCACCGGCACCGCGATCGCGGGGATCAGCGTGGCGCGGAAGTTCTGCAGGAAGATGTACATCACCAGCACGACCAGCAGCATGGCCTCGGCCAGTGCCTTCACCACCTCGTCGATCGACGCGCTCACGAAGGGCGTGGTGTCGTAGCTCACGAAGGTCTCGAGCTGGTTCGGGAAGAAGGGCTTGAGCTCGGCGATCTTGGCGTTGACGGCCGCCGCCACCTGCACCGCGTTGGCGCCGTCGGCCAGCACCACGCCCAGGCCGGCGCCGGGCCGGCCGCTGAGCACCGAACGCACCGTCAGGTTCTCGGCGCCGAGTTCGATCCGCGCCACGTCCTGCAGCCGCACCACCGCGCCGTCGGGCGTGGCGCGCAGCACCACGGCACCGAACTGCTCCACCGTCTTGAGCTTGCTGCGCGCGGTGATGGTGGCGTTGAGCTGCTGGTTGCCGGTGGCGGGCAGCGCGCCCAGCTGGCCGGCCGAGACCTGCGCGTTCTGGGCCTGCAGCGCGGTGTTCACGTCCGAGGGCATGAGCGAGTACTTGCGCAGCTTGTCGGGGTCGAGCCAGATGCGCATCGCGTAGCCGGTGCCCAGCGTCTGCACCTCGCCCACGCCGTCGATGCGGCTGATCACGTCGACCAGGTTGCTGGTGATGTAGTCGCCCACGTCCACCGCCGAGGCGCTGCCGTCGTCCGAGTACATCGAGACGATCATCAGGAAGTCGTTGCCGCCCTTGATCACGAACACGCCGCGGGTCTGCACCTGCTGCGGCAGCCGCGCCATCGCGGGCTGCAGCTTGTTCTGCACCTGCATCTGCGCCACGTCGATGTTGGTGCCCGGGGCGAAGGTCAGCTGGATGCGCGAGACGCCTGAGGAGTTGCTGGTGCCCTGGATGTAGAGCAGGTTGTCCACGCCGGTCATCTGCTGCTCGATCACCTGCGTGACCGAGTCCTCCACCGTCTTGGCCGAGGCGCCGGTGTAGGTCGAGACGATGGACACGCGCGGCGGTGCGATGTCCGGGTACTGCTCAAGCGGCAGCGTGCGGATCGACATCAGGCCCGCGAGCATGACCACGATGGACAGCACCCACGCGAAGATGGGGCGGTCGATGAAGAACTGTGCCATGCGGGTTCCTCAGCGCGCGGCCACGACGGCCGTGCCGGCGACGCTGGCCGCCGCGCCGGGCGACTTCGCGGCTGGGTTGGCGCCCGTGGGCACCACCTCCGACGCGCGCACCGTGTCGCCCGGGCGGGCGCGCTGCGAGCCCTCGACCAGCACGCGCTCGCCCGCGGCCAGGCCGCTGAGCACCTGCCAGCGGTTGCCCATCGCGCGGCCGACCACGATCGCGCGCTTGACCAGCTTGTTGTCGGCGTCGACCACCAGCGTCGAGGCGCTGCCGTCGGGCGCGCGCGTCACGGCCTGCTGCGGGATCAGCAGCGCGGCCTCGTTCACGCCCTCCTGCAGCACCGCGCGCACGTACATGCCGGGCATCAGCATGCGGTCGGGGTTGGGCACCAGCGCGCGCAGCGTGACGCTGCCGGTGCCGGCATCGACGGTCACGCCGGAGAAGGTCAGGCGGCCGGGGTGCGGGTACGCCGTGCCGTCTTCCAGCAGCAGCTTGATCGGCGCCTCGTTGGCGTTGCCGCGCTGCAGTCGCCCTTCGGCCAGGTCGCGCTTGAGGCGCAGCAGCTCGCTGCTGGACTGCGTGACGTGCACGTGCACCGGGTCGAGCTGCTGCACCGTGGTGAGCGCGGTCGCCTGGTTGGCCGTGACCAGCGCGCCGGGCGTGACGCTCGAGAGCTCGACCCAGCCGGTGATCGGCGAGTTGATGCGGGTGTAGCCCAGGTTGATGCGTGCCGTCTGTTCGGCCGCGCGCGCCACCGCCACGTCGGCCTCGGCCTGCAGCGCGGCCGCCTGGGTGGCTTCGTTGACCTGCTGGCTGATCGCGTCGATCTTGACCAGTTCGGCATTGCGCCTGGCCACCGTGCGGGCCGTGGCCAGCGTGGATTCGGCCTTGCGCACGTTGGCCTGCGCGCTGGCATGGACCGCCTGGAACGGCGCCGGATCGAGCTGGTAGAGCGCCTGGCCTTCCTTGACCTGCGAGCCCTCGGTGAACAGCCGCTTCTGGATGATGCCGCCCACCTGGGGCCGGATCTCGGCGATCACCGGCGCCACGGTGCGGCCCGACAGCTCGGTGCTGAAGGCCAGCCGCTCGGTCTTGAGCGTCACCACCCCGACCTCGCGGACCTGCGCCGGCTTGGCCGCCTTGGCGCTGTCGGTGCGGGAGCAGCCGGCGGCCACCAGGGCGGCGACCAGACCCAGGGCAAGGCCGATTCGGAGCCCGCGGGAGGCGGTGGCGGGCGGCACGGGTCGGGCAAGGTGGGGCATGGGAGCGCAGTGAATAGGTGGGCGAACGCAGAGTGTGAAACAGCCGGGGGTATCGAGTTCAACGCCAGGCTTTGCAAGCGGTCAGCTTTACCGAACTTCACAAAGAAAGCTGCCGCTGGTGGTGCCATGCAAGTGCGATGCCTGCAATCGGCGGCTCGACGGCACCTGGATGCACTCCCTGTCGGGCCGCCCGGCCCGCCGGGATTCTGCCGCAACGCAGCTTTTCGTGGGCGGCTTCGTGCGGCCGCCGCTGGACACCCGGCGCGCCAGACGGTACACCGCTGGGATGACAGACATCTGGCGCCTCTCCGCCTCCGACGTCGCGGCCCTGATCGCGCAACGCAAGCTCTCGGCCGTCGAGGCCGCCCAGTCGGCGCTGGCCCGGCTCGCCGCGGTCAACCCGCGGCTCAATGCCGTGGTCGACTGGCGGCCCGACGCCGTGCTGGCCCGCGCCGACGCCATCGACGCGGCGCTGGCGCGCGGCGAGCGCCTGGGCCCGCTGGCGGGCGTGCCGGTCACCGTCAAGGTCAACATCGACCAGGCCGGCTTCGCCACCACCAACGGCGTGCGGCTGCAGAAGGACCGCATCGCCGCCACCAACAGCCCGGTGGTCGACAACCTGGAGCGGGCCGGCGCGGTGATCGTCGGGCGCACCAACACCCCCGCCTTCAGCTACCGCTGGTTCACCGACAACCGGCTGCACGGCCGCACGCTCAACCCGCGGCATGCGGCGCTCACGCCGGGCGGCTCCTCCGGCGGCGCCGCCTCGGCCGTGGCCGCGGGCATCGGCCACATCGCGCACGGCACCGACATCGCGGGCTCGATCCGCTACCCGGCCTACGCCTGCGGCGTGCACGGCCTGCGCCCCTCGCTGGGGCGGGTGGCGGCCTTCAACGCCTCCGGCCCCGAACGCACCATCGGCGGCCAGATCACCGCCGTCTCGGGCCCGCTCGCGCGCACCGTGGCCGACCTGCGGCTGGCGCTGGCGGCCATGTCGGGCCCCGACGACCGCGATCCGTGGTGGGTGCCCGCTCCGCTGGAAGGCCCCGCCCAGCCTCGCAGCGCCGCGCTGTGCCTGCGGCCCGACGGGCTGGCCACCGCGCCCGCGATCTGCGCGGCGCTGCACGACGCGGCCGAGCGCCTGCGCGACGCCGGCTGGACCGTGGAGGAGATCGACGACCTGCCGCCGCTGGAGGAAGCCTGCCGCGTCCAGACCCTGCTGTGGATGGGCGACGGCTACGAAGCCATGGTCGAGGCCGCGCGCCAGGAGGGCGACCCGGGCGCCATCGCCGCGCTCGCCGGCCAGGCCGGCGTGGCCGCATCGCTCGGCGCGGCCCGGTTCTCGACCGCCCTGGCCCAGCGCGCCACGCTGGCCCGCGCCTGGCAGGAATTCTTCGGCGCGCGCTACCCGGTGCTGCTGATGCCCGCCAGCGCCGAACTGCCCTTCGCGGCCGACCTCGACCTGCAGGGCGCCGAGGCCTACGCCCGTGTCTGGGCCGCGCAGACGCCGATGATCGGCCTGCCGCTCACCGGCCTGCCCTCGCTGGTGGTCTCGACCGGCATGGCCGGCGCCAGCCCGGTCGGCGTGCAGCTCGTCGCCGGGCGCTTCCGCGAGGACCTGTGCCTGGCGGCCGGCGAGGCGATCGAGGCGCGGGGCGCGCCGCCGATGCCGGTGGACTGAGCGACGCCGCAGCGGCTCAGCTGGCCGGTGCCAGCCTGCGGGTCATGCGCGCATTGCGCAGCACGACGCCGGCCCGCTCCACGGTCTGCCGCTGATCGACGTTGAAACCCGCGCGCTCGAAGAAGGCCTCGGCCGCCAGGCTCACGTGGGCGAACAGCAGGCCGATCCCGCGCTCACGGGCCGAGGCCTCGATGCGCGCCATCAGCGCCTTGGCCACCCCGCGCCCGCCACAGTCGCCCGCGACGAAGAACATGTCGACGTAGCCCGAAGGCTGCAGGTCGGCAAAGCCCGCGATGCGCCCGTCGAGTTCGGCCACGAAGGGCTGCAGCGCATGCATGCGCGCTGCCCACTGCGCGGCGTCGTGCTCCGCCGGCGCCCAGGCCGCGCGCTCGGCGGGCGTGTAGTACGGGGCGGCGAGGGTGTGGACGGAGGATTCGAAGACGGCGCGCAGGGCGGGGGCATCGGCGGGCGCGAAGACCCGGATGCGCGGCGGCGCATCGAAACGGCCGGCGCTCACCATCGGGCAGGCGCCGCGAAGCGATGGCGCTGGCCGGCCGCGCCGACGGAGGCGATCAGGTCGTCCGCGATCGTGGAGCTCGCCCTGGCGAAGGCGTGGAACTGCACCCGGGGTAGCGCAGGCAAGCCCTCGGGGCGGCCCAGCGCGCGCAAGCCATCCTGCAATTGGCTGCGGGCCACGGGCGTGACGGCGAAGCCGGCCTTGGCCGCGGACAGGCAGCCCGCCATGCTGCTGCTCTCGAAGCCCACGCTCCAGGCGCGGCCGGCCTTGTTCAGGGCGGCGACCGCCGCCTCGCGGTAGACGCAAGGCTCGGGGAAGACGGCCAGCACCAGCGCGGCGCTGTCGTCGAACGTGCCCTCGCCGCCGTACGCCCAGACGAGTTCCTCTTCCCAGAGCAGCTCGCCGCTGGCCCCGGTGCCGGCGCACTGCTTGCCGAACACGACGTCGAGCCGTCCCCGCTGGAGCAGCTTCACGAGGTCCGCCGTGATGCCGACCTTGAGTTCGATCGGGGCGCCCGGATGCCAGCGCTTGTAGGTCTGCAGCACGCCGGCCAGCCAGGTGCCCGCGAAATCCTCGCTGGCCCCGACCCTCAACCTTCCGGCCGGGGCGCTGTTCAGGCGTGCGCGCACCTCGCGCTCCAGCCCCACGATGCTGCGCGCATAGGTGTGCAGCAGCTGGCCCGCGGGCGTGAGCTGCAGGCTGCGCGTGGTGCGCTTCAGCAGCACGGTGGAGGCGGCGAGCTCCAGGCGCTTGATGTGGCCGCTGACCGCGGACGGCGTCAGGGCCAGCTGTTCGGCGGCCAGGCCGAAGCCGCCCGACTCGACGACCTCGAGGAAGGTCCGCAGCAGAGTGATGTCGAAGACGGGTGCGGTGCTGGTCATCGCGGCGGCAGGAAGAAGAGGCGGTTTGGATTCATCACGATTCATCGTCAGTTTCAGTGAATTGATCATGAATCGTCAACCCCGTCGGTCCTAGCCTTGGCGGTCTCAATTCGAAAGGATGCACAGGATGAGCCGCTATTCAACGGTCAGGACGCCCACGCTGGCGATTGGCTACCTGGAATGGAACCCCACCGGCAGCCGCAGCGCCGTGCTGCTGCACGGCTGGCCCGACAGCCCGGAGACATGGAACGGCGTGGCCGAGCGCCTGGCCGCGCAGGGTTACCGGGTGCTGTGCCCGGCACTGCGGGGCTTCGGCCCCACGCGCTTTCTCGCGGCCGACACGCCGCGCAGCGGCGAGCTGGCGGCGCTCGGGCGCGACCTGCTCGATTTCCTCGATGCGCTGCACCTCGAGCGTCCGCTGCTCGTCGGCCACGACTGGGGCGCGCGCGCCGTGGCGAACGCCTGCGGGCTGCGTGCCGACGCCGCCTCGGCGATGGTGATGCTTTCCGTCGGCTACGGCACCAACGACCCGCACCAGGCGATCAGCCATGCCCAGGCGCAGGCCTACTGGTACCACTGGTTCATGGCCACGCCCCGCGGGCAGCAGGCGATCGTCGAGGAAGACGCCAAGGCCTTCGCCCGCACGATGTGGGACACCTGGTCACCCCAGGGCTGGTACACCGCCACCGCCTTCGAGGAGGCGGCCCGGGCCTTCGAGAACCCGGACTGGGCGGCCGTGGTGCTGCATTCCTACCGCCACCGCTGGGGCTTCGTGCCCGGCGACCCGGCCTATGCGGAGGACGGGCGCAGGCTGAACCCTGCCCCGCGGCTGTCGGTGCCGACGCTGGTGCTGCACGGCGGGGCCGACGCCTGCAACCACCCCGACACCTCCGCCGGCAAGGAGGCCTCCTTCTCCGGCCCCTACCAGCGCATCGTGTTGGCCGGCGTGGGGCATTTCCCGCAACGCGAGGCGGCGGCCGAGGTGGCGGATGGGATCCTGCGCTTCGTCCAAAGCCATGTCTGAGTGTGCGGCCCGGGTGCCGCCTGCATGGCGGTCGGCGTCAGAGCATGTCGATCGCTTCGACCACGGCGCCTTCCGTCGGGACGCGGCGCACCGAGTTGCCGGCAGGGTCGTACAGGACCACTGCGCCCGTGGTGGCGAAGACGAGCCGGCCTTTTTCGACCTTGCCGTCGCCACGGATGACGGCCACGCAGTCTGCGCCGCGGGGGCGCTTTCCCTCGATCTTTGGTGCGCGCTGCATCAGGGTGTCGATGCGCTGCTGGCGTGAGATGCAGACCTTGGGCTCGACCACCCAATGGCGGATGTGGACCTCGCCTGCGGAGAGGCCGGCGATGGGAACCAGTGCCAAGGCGGTGCTCAGAACCAGCAACGCCAGAAAGCCGCCGATCACCATCGCGGGAGTCGCAAGCGTGACGAACGCCGGGACGAAGAGCACCAGCAGCAGCGGTTCAATCCAGCGTTTGTCTTGCACGCGCTTGCGTACCTGGGCGCGTGTGCGTTGCGCCGCCGCTGACGCCATCCCCCGCTTTCCGAACCACCAAAGCGCAAGGAGCGCTGGGAGGAGGATGGAAAAAACAAAGGACATCTTCCAGAGCCCCCAAATCATTGGGCTCAGGCGTCCCCATACCTCCGCAACGAAGCCCCATGTGTCAGGCTGCGAGATGCCTGCAAACACCTGAGCTACAGCCCATCCACCCAGGTTGAACAGGTCGATGGCCGAGCTGAAGAGCGTGGCGTGCGGAACGCCCAGCGTGCTCTGGACGGCGAGCGCCACACCGTAGCCCAGCAAGGCCAGCACGATGCCGGCAGTGGAAGCCAGGGCCAGCACCACACCCAGCCAGTGGGTGCCACGCTTGGCCAGCGCATCCTTGCCCTCGTCGTCGCTCGCGCGTGTCTCCACAGCGGGCGCGAGCAAGCGCAAGCCGGTGTCCGGGTCGCTCACGACGGTGTGGGTTACCGCCCCGCCACCGACCACCCCGCATGCAGGTTGGCCTTGTCGTTCTCGTATTCCCAGCGCGTGCCGCAGCGGTCGCAGCGGTAGCTGGTGACGGTCACCGAGCGGCCGTCCTCGCGTTCTTCCTTGCGGTTGCTGCCCTGCACCAGCTCGGCATGGCCCGGCGCGCGGCGCCAGTTGCGCTGGATGCCGGTGCAGGGTTCGCACAGCTCCATCTTCTTCTGATCGGCCTGTCGGGCGCTTGCGATGCTCATGATGGGGCTCGTTTCGTGATGGCGAAGATGGGGTGGCTCAATGGTGGTGGCCGCCGGCGCCATGCACATGGCGGTGCTCCAGCTCCTCGGGGGCGGCGGCGCGCACTTCCAGCACCTTGAGCGCGAAGCGCAGTTCCAGGCCGGCCAGCGGGTGGTTGCCGTCGAGCAGCACCTTGTCGCCCTTGATCTTCTTCACGTAGAAGACGTGCGGCGTGCCCTGGTCGTCGCGGCCTTCGAGCTGGCCACCGACCTTCACGCCCGGCGGGAACTCGCTCTTGGGAATGGTGCGTTCCAGCGCGGGGTCGCGCACGCCGAAGGCGTCTTCGGGCTTGAGCTGCAGCGTGACGGCGTAGCCGGCTTCCTTGCCGTCCAGCGCTTCCTCGATCTTGGGCAGCGTGTTGTCGTAGCCGCCATGCAGGTAGCCCATGGGCTCCTTGGCTTCCTCGATGAGCTTGCCCTGCAGGTCGCTGACCTTGTAGCGGAGGGTGACGACGGTGTCTTTTTCGATTTTCATGGGGGGATTGTCCCGCAGAGCGGCCGCGGCTGCACCCTGGGCACCGTCTGCCGACGCCTGGATTCCCTCTTCAACGCGGCCGGTACACCCGTCCGAGCGCCGTCGCCAGCGCCATCGACACCCGCTGGCGCGCCAGCGTCAGCGCCGGCAGCGACGCCAGCGGCCCGCGCGTGAAGCGATAGAAGGCCTGGCTCGCGACCGACGGCGGCCGCCCGCGCAGCGCGCCTCGGAAATGCCGGCCCTGCCAGGGCTTGGCCGCGCCCACCGCATGCGACAGGTGCCGCCCGCCCGGCACGAAATCCATCGCCTCCGGACCGTGCGTGCACAACGGGGCGTCGTCCAGCATCAGGGCGAAGTTGAGCGCGTCCTCGTCGGTCGAATGAAAGGGATGGTCGGGCGCGCCGAGCTTGCGTTGCTGCAGCGCGCCGCCGTGTTCCGCGGCGATGCGCTCGCAGAGGCGCTGCCAGGTGGTGAGCAGCGCGTCATGCCTGCGCGGCACGGCGACGAAGCCGCTGTTGTAGTAGCGGGCCAGCGCGCGCTGTGGCAGCGCGCCCTGTGCGGCAGCAAAGAAGCGTCGCCAGCCCTCGCGTCGGGGGTGATCCGAGGGCAGCGCGCCTTCGAGGTCCTCGACCAGCGCGACCTCGCCACCGGCGAACCAGGCCTCGATCTCGGCCCACGCGCATTTCACGACCAGGTCCGGGTCGAGGTAGACCACTGCCTCGGCGGCAGGTGCGTGCACGTGCAGCAGTTCCCGCATGAAGGCCGCCTTCTGGTAGTTGAGGCTGCGCGGCGGATCGAGTGCCAGGGTCTGCAGCGCCACTTCGGGCGTGACCTGCAGCCGACCTGCTCGGCGGTCGAAACCCGCATGCCGCGCCAGCCATGCGGGCAGCGGCCCGCGGTGCCCGGCCCACACCGTGCCCTCGAACCCGGCCGCCACCAGCGAGTTCACCAGCGTCGCCACGCCGTGGTGGTAGTGGCCTTCGAAGAGGGTGCAGACGGTGGAGCGCATGGCAGGGATGATCGCGCACCGGGCGGCGCCCGCCTGTCGCCATCTGCAGAATCGCTTCATGCCCCGCATCGCCCTCCTCTCCGACACCCACGGCCTGCTCCGCCCCGAGGCCCTGGCCTTCATTGCCGGCAGCGACCACATCGTCCACGGCGGCGACATCGGCGGCCCGGACATCCTGGCGCAGCTGGCGGCCATCGCGCCCTTGAGCGTGGTGCGTGGCAACAACGACAGCGGGCCGTGGGCCGAGGCCATCCCGCTCTCGCTGACCGTCACGCTGGGCGGCGTGGCGGTGCATGCGGTGCACGACATCGCCGACCTGCAGCTCGGCCCCGCCGACGCGAACGTGCGGGTGGTGGTGTCCGGCCATTCCCACAAGCCGTCGATGGTCGAGTGCGACGGCATCCTGTTCATCAACCCCGGCAGCGCGGGGCCGCGTCGCTTCAGCCTGCCGATCTCGGTGGCGGAGCTCTTGATCGACGACGGCGGGCGCGTGACGCCGCGGCTGGTCACGCTGACGGTGCCGCCCACGCCCCGCCACCGCTGACCCGGCCCAGGTAATCGCCGCGGAATATGCGGTGATTGGCGCGGCAATCACCGCATGCCAGGTGGCCGTGATCGGCCAACGCAGCAGCAGGGCCGAAGGGGCCTGAAGCGCTTGATCGGTGCAAAACGACGCACAGTACCCGCGCGCTGTGGGCATGCGCCGACGAGGCCGGCGTCGGAATGACTACCGAAGCGACGGCGCCACCGCACTAGCTTGGTTGCTTGTTCACCTTTTCACGAGCCGAACCATGTCCAACCCGCAGAGCCCCACCGCCGCCCCTGACCGCATCGACACGCAATCGGCCGCCTCGCTGGCCGAATGGGCCGGCAAGCTCGACGTGAGCGAAGCGCAATTGAAGGAAGCGGTCGCCAAGGTCGGCGACCGCGCCACCGATGTCGAGCTGCACCTCAAGGGCAGCCGGAGCACCACCAACACCGAGCGCGTCGAGGAGACCGGCGACGCGCCCTGAGGACGGCCTCAGTAGCCCGAGCTGAGATTGCGCCGGGCTTCGTCGCGCTGGCGCTGGGCGCGCACCTCGTCGCAGCGCGGATGGCGGGCGTAGGCTGCTTGGGCGCAATGGTTGGCCTCGCAGCGCGCGGCGAAGGCGAAGAACAGGTGCTGGCAGCCGACGCGCGGGTCGGCCCGGCCTGAGGCCTGGCGCGGCGCCTCGCTCGCCGCGGCCGGCTTCGACGCCGGCGTGACCATCCGCGGCGGCGCCATCGAGGGCGTAACCACGGGTGGCGGGACGGCGGCCGGCAGCGCGCGCTCGATCGGACTTTCGCCGGGCGCCAATGCTGCTTCGAAAGGCACGCTGCTCGACGTCGGCGTCGGCGTCGACGCCGACAAAGACGGCGCGGCCGCCGGAACGGCTGCAGCCAGCGCCACCGGCGTGGGGGCGGCCTTGGGCGCTGTCCCCGCGCCGGGCCACATCGGCGTCAACGTCACCCAGCTCAGCAGCGCGATCAGCGCGACCCCCAGCAGCAGCACCGCGCCGAACCAACCCCAGGCGCCGGGCAGGTCCAGCAGGCGGTGCGCACGCTGCGGCGTCGCATAGGGCGAGGGCCCGCGCGTCGGCGTCAGCGCGGCGGGCAGCGTCTGCAAGGCCGAGGGTCCGGTGGCCGCGAAGGCCGGCAGCTTGGCCGCGCAGCCGCGGCAGAACATGGCCTTGTCGCGGTTGTGCGTCTGGCAGGCCTGGCAGATCACGGTCATGCGCGCTCCTTCGGGCGGCGGGTGGTCACTGCGGCGAGGTGAACACCAGCAGCGAGCGCCCGGTCACCGTGTAGCCGTGGCCGGGTTGGAAGGCCGCATCTTCCTGCGCGTCGAGCGCGGTGTCGACCACCCGCGTCCAGCCCTTGCCTTCGGGCCGCGCGGGCAGCTGGAAGTCGATCGCGCCTTCCCACGAATTGAACACCAGCAGCACGCTGTCGTCGGCCGCGGGCCGCGGCAGCGAGGACGCCGGTGCGTGGCCTTCGAGCAGCAGGCCGAAGCAGCGGGTCTGCGGATCGGTCCAGTGCGCCTCGTCCATCTCGGCGCCGTCGGGCGCGAACCAGACCGAGTCCTTGACCTGCGCCGCCTCGCTCCACTCGCCGCTGAGGAAGCGGTTGCGGCGCAGCACCGGCAGCGTCTGGCGCAGCTGGGTCAGGTGCTGGGTGAAGGCCGTCAGGCTGCGACCCGGAGGCGCGCTGGCGGCCTCCCAGTCGAACCAGGAGATGTCGCTGTCCTGGCAGTAGGCGTTGTTGTTGCCCTGCTGGGTGCGCGCGAATTCGTCGCCGGCCAGCAGCATGGGCGTGCCCTGCGACAGCAGCAGGGTGGCGAGCATGTTGCGCTGCTGGCGGGCGCGCAGCGCGAGCACTTCGGCATCATCGGTCGGGCCTTCGGCGCCGCAGTTCCAGCTGCGGTTGTCGCCGTGGCCGTCGCGGTTGCCTTCGTTGTTGGCCTCGTTGTGCTTCTCGTTGTAGCTGGTGGTGTCGGCCAGCGTGAAGCCGTCGTGCGCGGTGATGAAGTTGACGCTGGCCCAGGGCCGGCGGCCGCGCTTGTTGAAGCGGTCGCCGCTGGCCGTGAGGCATTGCGCCAGCGCCGGCGCCATCGCCTCGTCGCCCTTCCAGAAGGCGCGCACCGTGTCGCGGAAGCCGTCGTTCCACTCGGCCCAGCCGGGCGGGAAGCCACCCACCTGGTAGCCGCCCGGGCCGATGTCCCAGGGCTCGGCGATCAGCTTGACGCTGGACAGCAGCGGGTCCTGTCGGCAGCTGTCGAGGAAGCCGCCGCCTTCGTCGAAGCCGTGATCCTCGCGCGCCAGGATGGTCGCCAGGTCGAAGCGGAAGCCGTCGACGTGCATCTCCGTGACCCAGTAGCGCAGGCTGTCGGTCACCATCTGCAGCACCCGCGGGTGGCTCAGGTTGACCGTGTTGCCGGTGCCGGTGTCGTTGATGTAGTAGCGCGGGCCGGTGCCTTCGCCCTCGGGCATCAGGCGGTAGTAGCTGGCGTTGTCGATGCCCTTGAACGAGAGCGTCGGGCCCATCTCGTTGCCCTCGGGCGTGTGGTTGTAGACCACGTCCATGATCACTTCCAGCCCGTGGGCGTGGAAGCGGTCGACCATGTGCTTGAACTCGTCGATGTTGGGGCCGTCCATGTAGCGCTGGTCGAGCGCGAAGAAGCCGATGGTGTCGTAGCCCCAGTAGTTGGTCAGGCCCTTCTCGGTGAGGAAGGGCTGGTTGAGGAACATCTGCACCGGCAGCAGCTCGACGCTGGTCACGCCCAGCTCCTTGATCGGGCCGATCACCTCGTCCAGCGCCAGGCCGGCGAAGGTGCCGCGGAACAGCTCGGGCACTTTCGGGTGCTTCATGGTGAAGCCGCGCACGTGGGTTTCGTAGAACACGGTCTGGTTCCAGGGCACGCGCACCGCGTCGGTCTGCTTCCACTCGAAGCGCGAATCGACCACCACGCACTTGGGCATGAAGGGCGCGCTGTCGCGCTCGTCGAAGCTCAGGTCGCCGTCGGGATGGCCCACGGTGTAGCCGAACAGCTCCGGGCCCCACTGGAGCTCGCCCATGTGCGCCTTGGCGTAGGGGTCGAGCAGCAGCTTGTGGTGGTTGAAGCGATGGCCCTTCTCGGGTTCGTAGGGGCCGTGCACCCGCAGGCCGTAGCGGGTGCCGGGTTCGAGCCCGGGCACGAAACCGTGCCAGACCTCGTCGGTGTACTCGGGCAGCGTGATGCAGGCGGTCTCGGTGGTGCCGGCCTCGTCGTAAAGGCAGACCTGCACCCGGGTGGCATGGGCCGAGAACACGGCGAAATTGACGCCACGGCCGGTGTAGGTGGCGCCGAGCGGGTGGGGGGCGCCTTCTTCGAGGGCGAGGGGCTGCGAGGGGTCGGGCATGGGGCGGTCCGGGCAAAGAACCGAACTGTGGTCCGGCGCACGGTGCCGCGCCACGGGAAGGCCGCTGCACTTCGCGTAGGCCGGCGCCATGCCTGCGCCGCCTGCGCGGTGCGATCAGCGCATGCGGTCGCCGTCGCGCACCGATTCGACCGCGCCGTTGTAAAGCCGCACGATGCCCAGGAAGGAACCCGGGCCGCGGTCATAGGTCCAGTCTTCCATCGGCACGCACTGGGGCAGCAGCAGCGCATCGGGGCCCTGGCGCCGTTGCGAGGGGAGCACCCAGCCCAGCTGGTAGGTCGGGACGCAGATGCTCTCCCGGTCCAGCGGCTGGCCACACTTCTGCAGCACCGACACGCGCGAGTCGCCCCGGCTCACCAGGTAGCCGTTGCAGCCCAGCGACTGGGCCTGGGCGGCCGGCGCGAGCAGGGCCGCGGCCGCGGCCAGCAGCCAGGGCGCAGCGCCGGCGGCGTGGCGGCGCAGGGCCAGGGAGAGAACGCGGGCGAGGATGTGCATGGCCCAAAGTTTAGGGACAAATCGGGCGCCGTCCCCGGCCCGCGCCGAGCGCCATCACAGGATGATGTTGTTCTTCGGCCGCAGCAGCGGCGGCAGGTCGGCATCGCCCAGCAACTGGCGCAGTTCGACCTCGATCATCCGGTTGATCTGCGCGATCGGCACGTCGTTGGCGCCGCCTTCGAAGGGGTTCTCGGTGCTGGCGCCGACCTGCTCCAGCGTGGTGTACATCCACGAGATCATCACGCTGAAGGGAATCACGAGCCAGACCATGTGACCCTTCATCCAGCCGTTGGCGATGGCGTTGAGGGCATCGAACTCCTTGAGCAGGCCGAAGGGCAGCAGCACGCAGAAGAAGCGGATGAAGAAGGTGTTGATGATCGCGTACTGCCGCGGGTAGGGAAAGTTCTTGATCCGCTCGCTGCGCCCCTGGTGGTCGAGCAGTTCCTTGAGCACCTTCTCCAGCTCGATGAAGAAGTTGATCACGATCTCGCCGCGCTCGAACAGCTCCCGGATCGCGCGGCTCTGGTGCGACATCAGTTGCGTCGCCTTGTTGCGCGCGGCCAGCACGGCGGCGAGCTCGTCCGGCGGCAGCAGCCGCGCGAGTTCGGCCTCGAGCGCGGTCTCCTGCTCCGGCACGTGGTAGTTCCGCTGGTACTCGGCATTGGTGCGCCGGCCGGTGCTCTCCCAGGCGCGCTGCCGGCGCATCTGGTAGCGCAGCACCGTGACCCAGGCGAGGTGGCGGTCGACCAGCTGGCGCGTGAGCCGCTCGTCTTTCAGGTAGTCGCGGCTCATCAGCCCCCAGGCGCGGCTGACGTTGAGGATGCCGCCCCAGACCTGCTGTGCCTCCAGCGTGCGGCCGTAGGTCTGCGTGTTCTTGAAACTCACGATGAAGGCCGTGGCGGTGCCGATCAGCGCGACGACGGTCCACGGCACCGTGAGCCAGCGCCACTGCGCGAGTTCGTACAGGCACACCGGCACCACGCCCAGCGCGAGCAGGACGTAGAGCTCGCGCCGGGTCCAGATCAGGAACTCGGACAGCCGGTAGCCCCGGCCGACGTTCATCGCGCCGCCAGCCAGGCCTCGAAGCCGATCGTGCCGAGCCGCGCGCCGTCGTCCGGCGTGAGCGAGCGCTCGTCGAGCTGGACGCCGAAGTAAGGGGCCTTCGCATCGGCCACCACGGTGCGTGTGTCGCCGATGGCGCGCAGGTAGCGCTGCACCAGCGTGGCCAGGGCCACACGTTCGGGGCCGGCGATCTCGAGCGTGCCGTTGCGCGCCGCGCCGAGGGCCGCATCGGCCACGGCCGTTGCCACGTCGTCCGCGGCGATGGGCTGCACCAGCGCCGGCGACAGGCGCACCGTCTGCCCCTCGGTGGCCGACTGGGCGATGCCGCCCAGGAAATCGAGGAACTGCGTGGCGCGCACGATGGTGTACGGGATGGCGCCGGCCTGGATGAGCTGCTCCTGTGCCAGCTTGGCGCGGAAGTAGCCGCTGCCCTGCAGCCGCTCGGTGCCCACCACCGACAGCGCCACGTGGTGCCGCACGCCCGCCGCGGCTTCGGCCGCGAGCAGGTTGCGCCCCGAGGTCTCGAAGAAGTCGAGCACGACCCGGTCCTCGAAGGAGGGCGAGTTGGCCACGTCGACCACCACCTGCGCGCCCTCGAGCGCCGCGGCCAGGCCTTCGCCCGTGAGGGTGTTGACGCCCGTGTTGGGCGAGGCAGCCACCGCCTGGTGGCCGCGGGCGGCGAGTTGCTTGACGACCCGGCTGCCGATGAGGCCGGTGCCGCCGATGACGACGATCTTCATTTCTTGCCCTTCTGGCGTGTGTTTGACGCCTTGATCGTAGGGATGGAACAATAAGTCCGAAATGACTGATACCCCTGAAATCCTGCCAATCCGCCGCAAGCCGAGGCGGGTGCTGTTCGTGGCCTATCCGGACGTGGGGCTGCTCGACCTGACCGGTGCGCAGACGGTGTTCTGGGCCGCGACCAAGGCGATGGCGGCGCGCGGGCTGCCGGGGTACGAGCGCGTGACCGCCAGCCTCGACGGCGGCCTGGTGCGCAGCGCCGAAGGGCTCGAACTGCAGACCACGCGGCTGCGCGACTGCGGGCCCTCGTCGGTCGACACGCTGATCGTGCCCGGCTCGCCGCACATGGCCTCGGTGCTCGACGATGCGGCGCCGCTGGTCCAGTGGCTGCGGCGCGCCTCGGCCAAAGGCCGCCGCACCGCGTCGGTGTGCAGCGGGGCCTTCCTGCTGGCCGCGGCCGGGCTGCTCGACTGCAAGCGCGCCACCACCCACTGGCTGATGTTCGACATGATGAAGCAGCGCTTCCCGCTGGTGCAGATCGACCGCGACGCGATCTTCGTGCAGCAGGGGCCGGTGTGGACCTCGGCCGGCGTGACGGCCGGCATCGACCTCGCGTTGGCGCTGGTCGAGGCCGACTGCGGGCACGCCGTGGCGATGGAGGTGGCGCGCGAACTCGTGGTCTACCTCAAGCGCCCCGGCGGGCATTCGCAGTTCAGCGCGCTGCTCCAGTCGCAGACCGACGCGACGGCCGCCTTCGACGAACTCAACCTGTGGATCGCCGGCAACCTGCGCCGCGCCGACCTGGGCGTCGAGGCGCTGGCCGAGCGGGCGCGCATGAGCCCGCGCAACTTCGCCCGCCTCTACAAGCAGAAGACCGGGCGCACGCCGGCCAAGGCCGTCGAGGTGTTCAGGCTCGAGGCCGCGCGCCGCCTGCTGGAGGATTCGGCCAGCCACGTCGACCAGATCGCGCTGCAGTGCGGCTTCGGCGACGAGGAGCGCATGCGGGTCAGCTTCCAGCGCAACCTGGGCGTGGCGCCGCGCGACTACCGCAAGCGCTTCGCGAACCGCGGGCTGTACGCGGCCGACGCGCCGCCAGCGCCCGCATCGGCCGCGGCGCTCGACAGGAAGCCGGCGCGCGCCGAGCGGCGATAGTGTGGGCATGAGCAACGGCGCCCTTTTCACCCGCACCCCCGACCGCCACATCTGGACCGGCATCGCCTGCGGCATCGGCGCCGGCGCGCTCTGGGGCCTGGTGTTCCTCGCGCCGGAGCTGGTGCGCAGCTTCACGCCGCTGCAGCTGGCGGTGGGGCGCTTCCTGGCCTACGGCCTGTTCGCCGCCGCCCTGCTGCTGCCGCGCTGGCGGCGGCTGGCGGCGCAGCTCGACCGGCGCGACGGGTGGGCGCTGTGCTGGCTGAGCCTGTGGGGCAACACCGCCTACTACGTGCTGCTGGCCAACGCGGTGCAGCGTGGCGGCATCGCCATGACCTCGCTGGTGATCGGCTTCCTGCCGATGGTGGTGACCGTGATCGGCAGCCGCGAGCACCAGGCCGTGCCGCTGCGCCGGCTCGCGCCCTCGCTGCTGTGCGGGCTCGCGGGCGTGGCCTGCATCGGCTGGCAATCGCTGGGTGGCGACGCACCGGCCGGCGGCCTGGTCGGCCTGTTGTGCGCGATCGGCGCGCTGGCCTCGTGGACCTGGTTCGCGGTAGCCAACAGCCGCCACCTGGCGCGGCTGCCGCAGGTGTCGGTGCAGGACTGGAACCTGGCGATCGGCGTGGTCACGGGCGCGCAGTCGCTGCTGTTGCTGCCCTTCGCGCTGTGGCTCGACGGCGGCACGCACAGCGCGGCCGAATGGTGGTGGCTGGCGGCCGTGGTGGTCTGCGTGGCGCTGGGCGCGTCGATCGCGGGCAATGCGCTGTGGCACCGCATGAGCCGACTGCTGCCGCTGACCATGGTGGGCCAGATGATCCTGTTCGAGACGTTGTTCGCGCTGCTCTACGGCTTTCTGTGGGAACAGCGCCTGCCCACCGGGCTGGAGTGGCTGGCGATGGCCTGCGTGGCCGCCAGCGTGCTGTTCTGCGTGCAGGCGCACCGGCCGCGCGACATCGCCGTGACGCCGGCATAGCTGCCTATCATGCGGCCACTGTGCCGTGTCCACCGGCGCTTCACTCTCAACCCTCGGAGACCCCGCCCATGCCCATGTTCGTCGACACCTCGCCCCCGGGACACTGCATCTTCTGCCGCCTGGTGGCGGGCGAGATCCCGGCGGCACGGGTGTACGAGGACGCGCTCACCGTCGCCTTCATGGACATCGGCCAGGTCAACCCCGGCCATGTGCTGGTGGCCACCAAGCGGCATGCGGCCAACCTGTTCGAGCTCACGCCCGACGAAGCCGCTGCCGTGATGCAGACCGCGCAGAAGGTGGCGGGCGCGGTGCGCGACGCCTTCGACCCGCCGGGCCTCACGCTGCTGCAGGCCAACGGCCCCGAAGGCGGCCAGACGGTATTCCATTTCCACCTGCACGTGGTGCCGCGCCACGCCGACGACGGTGTCGGCCTCAGCTGGCCGCGCAAGGAGCCGGGGCCGCAGGTGCTGCAGGGCTATGCGCAGCGGCTGCGCGACGCGCTGGCCGGCGCTTCGGCCGCCTAGGCGGCGGGCGGGCGCCAGGCGATGACGCCTTCGGTGCGGGCCCGGACCTCGGGCGCGGCCAGGCAGGTCGCGACCGCCTCGTAGCCGGGGCCGAGCCGCCGGGCGGCCTGCCCGGGGTTCAGGAAGCGAAGGGAAGCCGTCAAGAAATCACCTCATCGGTTGGGATCGAAGGGTGCGTTTCTAGGGGCGACCGCAGGGGCCGGGTCAAGCAGGGCGCGCAGTTTCGGCACCAGATGCCGCATGCGTTGCCCCGGGATCGCCAGGAAGTCCGCGATGGGCATCCATTCCACACCGTCGACCTCTTCCAGCTGCGGCCGGGGCGCGAAGGGCCGGGTCGCCACCACCGCGAACAGGAAGTCGTGGTGCCGGTGCGCGCCCTCGCCCTTGGCCGGCCGGGCCGCGATCGCGTGGGTGTCGATGTCCAGCACCCGGCCGTCCACCAGCGGCTGCGTGTCGGCGGCGGGCAGGCCGGTCTCTTCCTCGACTTCGCGCAGGCCGGATGCGAACAGGCTGGCCGAATCCGGCTCGACATGGCCGCCCGGCTGCATCCAGCTTTGGTATACCTTGTGATGGATCAGCAGTACATGACGGAGGCCGGCATCGAAGACCAGCACGCTGGCGGTGATGTGGCCCGCCATGTTGGCGCGGCTGAAGATGCCCTCGTCGTGCGCGATCTGCTCGCGCAATGCGCGCAGGCGCTCGTGCTCGCCCGGGTGGCGTTCCAGGTAGCGGGCGATTTCTTCCAGGGTGCGGGCGTGCATGCTCAGTCGTGGTAGCGGATGACGTGGAAGCCTTCGTCCGCCGTGGGGGCGACGAAGTGGCTGCTGATCTGGTCGAACTCGGCGTCCGTGGTTTCGAAGGGGTGCCCGCCTGCGAGGTTGCGCGCGCGCAGCCGGGCCTTGCACACGTCGTCGGGCACGTCCAGGTGGTGCAGGCGATGGGCCGCGCCCGCCTTCTCGAACACGCTGCGGGCCCAGCGCCGGGTCGCCACGGTGTTCGACGGGAAGTCCAGTACCACCGAGGTGCCGGCCGCGAGCAGCGCCTCGACATGGCCGGCCATGGCCTCGCGCAGCCGGCCGGCGCAGCGCACATAGTCCGCGAGCGCGTGGATCTCGCCCGGGTAGAGCCGCGCGAGCCAGTCGTCCTCGCTGATGCGCACGGTGTTCGGCGCCGCCGCGAGGCGCTGGGTGAGCGTGGATTTGCCGGCGCCGATCTTGCCGCAGACCAGGTGCAGGACGGCGGGTGTGGAAGGCTTCGAAGGCGTGTCGGTGGCTTGCATCTTTTTCAATCTCCAAGGACTTTGAAGGCACCCCCGGAGACAGAAAAAAACCCGCCTCGGGGGGCGGGTTTCGGAGGGCTGCTGCAGCCGCGCGTCAATCCACCCTTCTTCGAATGGTGCGAATGATCGACGCGATGCGCGGGCAGGCCATGGCCGGAGCATAGTCGATGGCGGCGCCCGACGGGTTCACCACGGGCTCTGCCAGCCCAGCAGCTCGGCCAGCCGCGTGACGATCCAGCGGGCCTCGTCGGCGGAGACACCCGACTCGGGCGTGGCGAGCCCGTCGTGGATGCGGTGCAGCACCTCGTCCTCCGACGGCACCTCGACATGCGCCAGGATGCGCGCGTGCTCGGTCAGGTGGGTCGCCAGGTCCTCGCACACCTCGTAGCGCTGGCGCACGTGGTCGATGGGTTCGCGCAGGCGCTGGCGCGCCGGGTCGGCATAGAGCGCGAAGAAGGAGGGCGGGATATCGATCTGGTACGCGTCGGACATGCAGGCGATCATGCCCGACACTGTTGTGCATTTTCTCGAGCTCGACCGCCATGGAAATCGAATTCAAGTTCCACATCCCCGCCGAGCGGCTCAAGGCCGTCGAGTCGGCCGTGCGCCGCGCCCCGGTGCAGCGCACCCGGCTGCAGGCGCGCTACTTCGACACCGCCGACGGCACGCTGGCGGCCCACGGCGCGGTGCTGCGGCTGCGCAAGGAAGGCCGCCGCTGGGTGCAGACGGCCAAGGCGCTGGGCGACGGGCCGCTGCACCGGCTCGAGCACAACGTCGACCTGGGCCTGGCGCGCGCCGGCGACGCGCCGGTGCCGGACCCGGGGCGCCATGCGGGCACGCCCGTGGGCGAGCGCCTCGCGGCGCTGCTGGCCAAGGCCGACCAGCCGCTGCAGCCGACCTACGGCACCGACATCTGGCGGCTCACGCGCCAGCTGCGCAGCGGGTCCACCGTGGTCGAGCTGGCGCTGGACACCGGCACCATCACCGCCCACCCGCCGGGCGTCGCCGCGCCGCGCACGGCCGCGGTGTGCGAGCTCGAACTGGAGCTGGTGCGCGGCCCCGTCGAAGGGCTGGTGGCGCTGGCGCAGCGCTGGTCCCATACCCACCGGCTGTGGTTCAGCACCGTCTCCAAGGCCGAGTGCGGCGAACGCCTGCTGGCGGGCATCGGCGCGGTGCCGGCCGTCAAGGCGGCGCCGCCACGCTTCGGCGATGCGGACAAGGGCTTTCCGGACGGCCCGGCGCTGCAGCGCGCGGTGCTCGCCTCCTGCCTGGCGCAGATCCTGCCCAACGCCAGCGAGATCGCGGCCGGCAGCGAGGACGCCGAACAGCTGCACCAGTTGCGCATCGGCATCCGCCGCCTGCGCACCGCGCTGCGCACGCTCGAGGCGCTGGGCCCGGGCTTCGACCCGGCCTGGACGCCGCCGCTGGTCGCGGTGTTCCAGGCGCTGGGCGCGCGCCGCGATGCCGAGCTGCAGCAGCAGTCGCTCGCGCTGCCGCTGCACGAGGCCGGCGTGCCGCCGATCGCATGGCCGGCGGACCAGGCCGATGCACCGGCGCCCGGCGAGGCGGTGCGCGCGGCGGCCTTCCAGGCGGCGCTGGTCGGGCTGATCGGCTTCACGGCGCAGGCGCTCACGCGCAGCGCCGACGCGCCGCCGCCGGAAGGCGCCACGCCGGCCGAGGCGCGCCGCCAGGTGCGGGCGCTGCTGCGCAAGCTGCATGCGCGCGTGGTGCGCGACGGCGAGCACTTCGCCGCGCTCGATGCCGAGGCCCGGCACGCGGTGCGCAAGCGTCTCAAGCGGCTGCGCTACCTGGCCGAGTTCGTGGCGCCGCTGTTCGGCCACAAGCGCGCCGAGCGCTACCTGCGCCGGCTCGGTCCGGCCCAGGACGCGCTGGGCTGGTTCCAGGACGAGCAGGTGGCGCTCGAGTCCTGCTTCGAAGCGGCCGAGGGCGCCACGCCCGAGGAGGCGCCGCCGCTGTGGTTCGCCATCGGCTGGCTGTCGGCCCGGCAGCCCGAGGGCGTGCGCAGCAGCGGCAAGGCCTTGCGGCAGGTCGACAAGGCGCGGCCCTTCTGGCGCAAGCGGGCCAAGGGCTGAAGGTCGGCGACTGGCGGCGCGCGGCCTGCGCATCGTCTTTGGCCTACTCCAGCTTCCGCGCTTGACGTCACCGGCGGCCGGCCAGAGGAGGCCACAGTGGGTGTTCGCCTCCCACCCTGCCCTTGCCGGTCGCCGCCATGAAGCCCCAACACCTGTTCGCCCTGTGCCGCAAGGCCGTCACGGCCTGGATCGACGATTTCGCGCCCAGCATGGGCGCATCGATCGCCTACTACACCGTGTTCTCGCTGGCGCCGCTGCTGGTGATCGTGATCGCCATCGCGGGCGCGGTGTTCGGCCGCGAGGCGGTCCAGGGCGAGATCGTCGCGCAGCTGCAGGGCCTGATCGGGCGCGACGGCGCGATCGCGGTCCAGGGGCTGATCAAGAGTGCCGACGCGCCGGCCCGCGGGCTGGTGGCGGGCGGCATCAGCATCGTGGTGCTGCTGGTCGGTGCGACCACGGTGTTCGCCGAACTGCAGAGCGCGCTCGACCGCATCTGGCACGTGCCCGAGGCAGACAAGCCCAGCGGCGTCTGGGCGGTGCTGCGCGCGCGCGTGCTGTCGTTCGGCCTGATCCTCGGCCTGGTCTTCCTGCTCATGGTTTCGCTGCTGGTCAGCGCCGGCGTGGCGGCCTTCGGCGGCTGGGCCGGCGGGCTGATGCCGGGCTGGGAGCTGCTGCTGCAGGGCCTCAACGTGCTGATCTCGCTGGCCATCACGACCGTGCTGTTCGCGATGATCTTCAAGTTCATGCCCACCGCCGCGATCCGCTGGCGCGACGTCTGGGTCGGCGCGGTCGTGACGGCGGTGCTGTTCGAGGTGGGTAAGATGCTGATCGGCCTGTACATCGGCAAGAGCGGCGTGGCCGAATCCTTTGCCGCCGCCGGTTCGCTGGTGGTGTTGCTGGCCTGGGTCTACTACGCGGCCCAGATCTTCCTGCTGGGTGCCGAGTTCACCAAGGTCTATGCCGACGAGCACGGCTCGGTGGCCGGGGCCAAGGCCGTGGCCAGCACGCGCGCCACGGCCGCGGCTGCCGATGCCGGCACCGATGCGGCGCCCGCGGCGGTGGCGGCCGGCGCCGTGGCGCCTGTCGCCGCGCAGAAGGCGTCGCGGGCACCGACCGACGACGAGGCCACCCTTGAGCGCACCGCCGAGACACAGCGCCAGATCGCGCTCCGGCTGCAGAAGACCACGTCCGAACTGACGCGCCAGGTGGCCGTGCTCGCGCTCGCGACGCTGGCCAGCGGCGTGGTCGCGCGCTGGCAGAAACGGCAGCGCCGGGCCGCGCGCCGGGCGCGGCAGTCCTGAGTCCCCCACGGCGGGGGAAAGTTCAGGGCAGCGGCGTCTCCAGGTGCTGCACCGTGACCCGCATCTCGCCCATCTCCAGCGGCCCGTAGTTCGAGACGAAGGCCACGTCGGCCGCGTCCCGGCCGTAGGCCACCACGATGCGGCCGCCCAGCGGCTGGGATTGCGTGGCGTCGAAGGTGTACCAGCGCCCGTCGATGAAGGCCTCGAACCAGGCGTGCATGTCCATCGGATCGAGCGTGTGCAGGTAGCCCACCACCATCCGGGCCGGGATCTTGAGCGCGCGCGTGAAGGCCACGCCCACGTGCGAGAAATCGCGGCACACGCCGGCGCCGTGCGCCAGCGTGTCGAGCGCGTCGGTGGTGGCGTCGCTCACGCCGTACTGGTAGACCAGGTTGGAGTGGATCCAGTGGCGGATCGCCTCCACCTGGTCGTAGCCGGGCGCGGCATCACCCACGATCTCGAGCGCACGCGCCTCCATCTTGTCGGACGGGCAGTAGCGGCTCTGCAGCAGGTAGAGCAGCGCGTCGTCGGGCAGCCGGTCGACGGGCGTGGGCGGCGCGCCGGGCGTGACGCGGATGTACTGCTCGGTCTCCATCACCATCTCGACCTCGATGCGCATCTCGCCTTCGGGAATGGTCAGGCGCTGGCACAGGTTGCCGTAGCTGTCGACGTACTCGGTGGTGCGCACCCAGGGCGAGAGCTCGTAGCGCTCGCTGATCATCCATTGCGCCAGGCCGCTGCGCGGGCGCAGCATCGCGACCACGGGGCAATCGACCGCGGCCTTCACGGTCATGGTGCAGTTGGCTTGGAGCTTCATTCGTCGATCTTCGGAAGGGTTGGAAGCGCCGCAGCGTGCCACGCGGGCATGGCGCCCGCGTGACCGCCAAAGTCGACGAATGCGGTCAGACCCGCGGCGGATCGCTGTCGCGCGCCGTGTGCCGGTGCAGGCCCACCGCGGCGATGAAGTCGGCCGTGGCCGCCTCGACGTGCGCGCTGTCGGCCAGGATCAGGCCCGGGTCGGCGGCGCCGTCGGGCAGGGTCAGAGGCACGCCGGCCTCGCTCAGCAGCGCCTGCGAGGCACCCAGCGCGAGGATGGTCTTGCAGTGGCGGTACTGGTCCTTGACGAAGTCCAGCGTGTGGGCGACCGCGGCCAGCGCTTCGGCCGCGCCTTCGCCGTCGGGCAGCACCAGCGCATCGAAGAGGAAGCCGGGGCTGTTCTCCATCGAGGCGTCGGCCTCGAAGACTTCGCCCGTGGCCGCGGTGAAGCGGCCCAGGCGCGGACCGACCAGCCGCGGAACCGCGCCGGCTTCGAACAGCGCAGCCTGCAGTGCGGCGAGCGACGGACCGTCGACGCCGTCGGCCACCAGCAGCGCGATCTTGCGCGAGCGGATGCCGCCGTCGCCGGGGCGCGCCATCAGCGAGAGCGCGGGCGAGCGCTCGACCTCGGGCGTGGCGGGCGTCTCCAGCGCGCGCGGCAGCGCCGGCGGCACTTCCATGCCCAGGCCGGCCGCGACCTGCGCCGCCAGCGCGGGCGAGGCGTTGACCAGGCCCGCGATCACGCGTTCACGCACCGCTGGCACGGTCACCTTCGACAGCTCGAAGCGGAAGGCGGCCGCGATGTGCGCCTGCTCGACCGGCGTCTGGCTCTCGAAGAACAAGGTGGCCTGCGTGTAGTGGTCGGCGAACTTCTCGGGCTTGGCGCGCACCTTGTCGCTGGATTCCTGCGCATCGATGCGCTTGGACACGCTGGTGAAGCCCTGGGCCGCGCCGGCCTGGAAGGGACAGCCGCCGGCCAGCGAGTTGGGCTCGTAGGCCACGCGGCCGCGGTGGATCGCCTGGCGGTGCATGCCGTCGCGCTGGTTGTTGTGCACCGGCGCGATCGGCGCGTTGATCGGCAGCTCGTGGAAGTTCGGCCCGCCGAGCCGGCTGATCTGCGTGTCGACGTAGGAGTGGATGCGCCCGGCCAGCAGCGGGTCGTTGGTGAAGTCCAGGCCCGGCACGATGTGCGCGGTGCAGAAGGCCACCTGCTCGGTCTCGGCGAAGAAGTTGTCGGGGTTGCGGTTGAGCACCATGCGGCCCACGATCTGCACCGGCACCAGTTCCTCCGGCACGATCTTGGTCGCGTCGAGGATGTCGAAGCTGAAGCCCTCGGCCTGTTCCTCGGTGAAGATCTGCAGGCCCAGTTCCCACTCGGGGTACTCGCCCGCGTCGATGGCTTCCCAGAGGTCGCGGCGATGGAAGTCCGGGTCCGCGCCCGAGATCTTCACCGCCTCGTCCCACACCAGCGAGTGCGTGCCCAGCTTGGGCTGCCAGTGGAACTTCACGAACACCGATTCACCCGCCTCGTTGACCAGGCGGAAGGTGTGCACGCCGAAGCCCTGCATCATCCGGTAGCTGCGCGGGATCGCGCGGTCGCTCATCTGCCACATCAGCATGTGGGTGGATTCGGGCATCAGGCCGACGAAATCCCAGAAGGTGTCGTGGGCCGAGGCGGCCTGCGGCATGCCGTGGTGCGGCTCGGGCTTGACCGCGTGGACCAGGTCGGGGAACTTGATCGCGTCCTGGATGAAGAACACCGGCATGTTGTTGCCCACCAGGTCCCAGTTGCCTTCGTCGGTGTAGAACTTGACGGCGAAGCCGCGCACGTCGCGCGCCGTGTCCTTGGAGCCGCGCTCGCCGGCCACGGTCGAGAAGCGCACGAACACCGGCGTGATCTTGCCGGCCTCGGCGAACAGCGACGCCTTGGTGTACTCGGTGAGCGGCGCATAGGCCTCGAAGAAACCGTGCGCGGCCGAGCCGCGCGCATGCACGATGCGCTCGGGGATGCGCTCGTGGTCGAAGTGCGTGATCTTCTCGCGCAGGATGAAGTCCTCGAGCAGCGCCGGCCCGCGCACGCCGGCCTTGAGCGAGTTCTGGTTGTCGGCCACCGGCACACCCTGGTTGGTCGTGAGGCGCTGGCCCGAGGAATCGACGCGCACGCGGTCCAGCGTGTCGATGGTGGCGTTCACGCCTTCGGCCGCGACCGTGCCGGTCTTGTCCGAGGGGTTGGCTTCCGACAGCGTGCTGCCGCCGGGCAGGCGCGAGGCCGGTGTGACGCTCAGGCCTCGCGACGGCGTCGGCGCATTGGCTTCGCCGTGTTCCAGCGGCTTGTTGGTGTTGGCCGGCATTGCGGCCACCAGGGCCTGCGTGTCCGCGGCCCGCTGGGCCGGCAGATCGCCGGGGGCTGCGTTGGGCGGCGCCGGATGGGCCGGTCCGCTGTCGGTGTTGCGGGCGGCGGTCTGGGCTGCGACGGCCGTGGCGGGGTCGACCGGCGAGGGCGCGGGTCGTTGTGCGGGAGCGCGGGATTTGGCCATGGCGGTGGGATTTCCGGATGAATTCAGGTGGGGGGGAGCGCCACGCTAGGCAGCGCACCCCGCCCGGCCTGTAGGACGCCACCACCGCTTGCCACGGGCGCTGTCCCATGCGGCCGATCCGCTCTGGCAGCGCGCCCTATCATCCGACGCATGTCCTTGCTGCCCCGCACCGCCACGGCGCCCTTCTGTCCCTCCGAAGTCAAGGGCAGCATCGCCATCGATCCCGGCCTGCCCCTGCACCGCAAGCTCTGGCGCTATGCCGGCCCCGGCCTGCTGGTGTCGGTCGGCTACATGGACCCCGGCAACTGGGCCACCGACATCGAGGCCGGCTCCAAGTACGGCTACGGCCTGCTGTTCGTGGTGCTGCTGGCCAGCCTGGCGGCCATGCTGCTGCAGACGCTGTGCGTGCGGCTGGGGCTGGTGGCGCAGAAGGACCTGGCGCGCGCCTGCCGCGAGCACTACTCGCCGCGCGTCAACCGTTTTCTCTGGCTGGGCGCCGAGCTGGCCATCGTGGCCTGCGACCTGGCCGAGGTGCTGGGCAGCGCACTCGCGTTGCACCTGCTGTTCGGCGTGTCGATTCCGGTCGGCATCGCGATCACCGCCTTCGACACGCTGCTGGTGCTGGGCCTGCAGGGCGCGGGCTTCCGCCGGGTCGAGGCCATCGTGCTGGCGCTGGTGCTGACCATCGCCGGCTGCTTCGCGGTCGAGCTCGCGATCTCGCAGCCCAACTGGTTCGGCGTGGCGATGGGCTTCGGCCCCAGCCTCGCGCGGCTGCAGCAGCCCGGCGCGCTGTACCTGGCGATCGGCATCGTGGGTGCCACCGTGATGCCGCACAACCTCTACCTGCACTCCTCGATCGTCCAGACCCGGCTGCTCGACCACACCGAGGCGGCCCGGCGCGAGGCGCTGCGCTTCTGCACGCTGGACGCGGTGGTGTCGCTGTCGCTGGCGCTGCTGGTCAACGCCGCGATCATGGTGCTGGCGGCCAGCGCCTTCCACGCCAGCGGCCACCACGAGGTGGCCGACATCGAGGACGCCTACCACCTGATCGAACCGCTGGTGGGCAGCGCGCTGGCGGCCACGCTGTTCGGCATCGCGCTGCTGGCCTCGGGCCAGAGCTCGACCTTCACCGGCACCATCGCGGGCCAGATCATCATGGAGGGCTTCCTCGACCTGAAGATCCCCTGCTGGCAGCGCCGGCTGATCACGCGCGCGCTGGCGCTGGTGCCGGCCTACCTGGGCGTGCGCTGGTTCGGCGACGGCGGCATCGGCAAGATGCTGGTGCTGAGCCAGGTGGTGTTGAGCTTCCAGCTGCCCTTCGCGATCTGGCCGCTGGTGCGCTTCACCAGCGACCGCGCGCTGATGGGCGAGCACGCCAACGGCCCCGTGATGAAGGCCTCGGCGTGGACGCTGTTCGCCGTGATCAGCGTGGCGAACGTGTGGCTGGTCGCCACCGTGCTCGGCTGAGCACGGCGGGCTTCACCGCCTCACTTCATCAGGTCGCTGAGGTTCACCGGCTTGATCTTGCCGCCTTCGACGGTGGCCACCAGCGGATCGAGCAGCGTGCCGCCCGTGGCGTCCACGCCGCGGAAGTCGGCCGCATTGACCTCCTTGGGCAGCTTGGTCATGGCCTCGCCGATCTTGGCGCGGATGGCGGCGGCGTCGCTCGTGCTGCCGGCCAGCTTCATCGCGCCGGCCAGCGCGTGCGTCATCGCGTAGTTGTAGGAAGACTCGGTGGTGGGCGCCTTGTCGGCCCCGTAGGCCGCGCGGTAGGCCGCGGCGAAGGTCTGCGGGCCGACGCGCACGTCGTCCGACACCGGCAGCACGCCGATCGAGCCCTCGAGCGCGCCCAGGCCGCCCGTGACCTTGGCCATCTCGTCGAACTTGGCCTGGTCCATGATCAGGAAGCCGCCCTTGAAGCCCAGTTCGCGCGCCTGCTTGGCGACCAGTGCCGAGGGCTCGGACGGGCCGCCGATGAACAGCACGTCGGGCTTCTCGGCCAGCACGCGGCTCACGCCGCTGTAGAAGTCGGCCGAACGGTTGTACGACATGGGGTTGTTCGACACCACGGTGCCGCCGGCCTTCTTCCAGGCCGGCTCGAACAGCGCGCTCCAGTTCTTCGCGTACTCGTGGTCGCCCGGCAGCATGCCGACCTTCTTGCCGAACTTGGCCATCTCGTAGCGCGTGAAGGGCTCGATGTAGCCGGCGAAGGTCGGCGGGATGCGGATCGTCAGCTTGTTGCCGGTCTCGGTGATCTTGGGCGTGCTGGAGTAGGCCAGCACGATGAACTTCTCCTGCTCGTTGAAGGCCTGCATCGCGTAGATGCCGCCCGAGTGCGGCACGAACACCGCCGGCGTCTGGTACTGCTGCACCAGGCGGCGCGAGTTGATCGCGGCCTCGGCCGGCGCGTACTTGTCGTCGAGCGCGACCAGCTCGAGCTTGACCTTCTTGCCCGCCACCTCGAGGCCGGCCGCGTTGATCTCCTTGAGCGCCATCTCGATGCCGTTGACCACGTTCTTGCCGTAGAGCGCGGCGCCGCCCGACAGCGGGCCGGTGAAGCCGATCTTGACCACGTCCTGGGCCGAGGCGGCGCCGGCGCCGAGCGTGGCGAGCAGGGCCACGGCCAGCGGCAGGGCCGCCAGGCGACGGCGGGGCAGGCCAGCGGGGGAAATCTCGTTCTTCATGGGTGTTGTCTCCGGTGTGAAAAAGAAAATCAGGCGCCGATGTAGGCGGCCCGGACGGCTTCGTTGTTGAGCAGCGAATCGCGGTCGCCCTCGAGCGTGATGCGCCCGCGCTCGATCACGTAGGCGCGGTGCGCGATGGACAGCGCCGAGAAGGCGTTCTGCTCGGCCAGCAGCACGGTGGTACCGGCCTGGTTGATGCGCTGGATGACCTCGAACACCTGCTTGACCACCAGCGGCGCCAGGCCCAGCGAGGGCTCGTCGAGCAGCAGCACCTTGGGCCGGCCCAGCATCGCGCGGCCGATGGCCACCATCTGCTGCTGGCCGCCCGACAGCGAGCCGGCGGGGTCGTTCTGCTTCTTCTCGAGGATCGGGAACAGGCCGAAGACTTCGTCGATCGAGCGCCGGATGCCGGCCTTGTCGCCGCGGTGCACATAGGCGCCGAGCTCCAGGTTCTTGCGCACCGTCATCATCGGGAACAGCTTGCGGCCCTCGGGGCACTGCACCAGGCCGGCCTGCACGATCTGCGCGGTGCGCATGCCCGCGATCTCGCGCTCGGCCAGCCGGATGCTGCCGGCGCTGGGCTTGTGGATGCCGCTGGCCGCCATGAAGATCGAGGTCTTGCCCGCGCCGTTGGCGCCCAGCAGCACCACCAGCTCGCCCGCCTCGGCATGCAGCGTGAGGCCCTGCAGCGCGCGGAAGCTGCCGTAGTGCAGGTCGACGTTCTCAAACCGCAGCATGGTCGGCTCCCAGGTAGGCTTCGATCACCTGCGGATCGCGGCGGATCTCCGCGGGCGTGCCCTCGGCGATCTTGGCGCCGTTGTTCAGCACCACGATCTTGTCGGCCAGCCGCATGATCATGTCCATCTTGTGTTCGATCAGGCACACGGTCTTGCCGTGGTCGACCAGCTTGCGGATCAGCGCCGCCAGGCCGACGGTCTCCTCGGGGTTCACGCCACCCGCGGGTTCGTCCAGCAGCAGCAGTTCGGGGTCGGTCGCGAGCGCCAGCGCGAAGGCCACGCGCTTGCGCTCCTCCTGCGTGATGTCGGCCGCGATGCGGTGCGCCACGTGCGACAGCCCGACGAAGTCCAGCGCCTCGCGCGCCTTCTCGCGGCATAGGCGTTCTTCCTCCCGCAGCCGGCGCGAATTGACCAGCACGTCCCACAGCCCCGACCGCGTGCGCAGTCGGTGGCCCACGATCAGGTTGTCGAGCACGGTGGCGTTGTCGAACAGGTGCGTGCTCTGGAAGGTGCGCGCGATGCCCAGCCGTGCCACGTGGTCGGGCCGCAGCCCGGTCACGTCGCGCTCCTTGAACACGATGCGCCCCGAGGTCGGCGGGTGCGTGCCGGCCACCAGGTTGAAGAAGGTGGTCTTGCCCGCGCCGTTGGGCCCGATGATGGCGCTGACCTGGCCGCGCTCGAAGCGCGTCGTGACGTCGTCGACCGCGGTCAGGCCGAAGAACTGCTTGGTGAGGCCGGTGATCTCAAGCATGGGACGGGTCCTCCTTGGCCGGCGCTGCAGGGGGAGTTGCAGGGGCCGGCGCCAGCGCCGCCGCACGCCGCGCGCGGCGCTTGAGCCAGGTGCCGACCAGGCCGTCGGGCAGGAAGATGATCAGCGCGATCAGCACCGGCCCGAACACCACCATGCGGTAGTCCTGCAGGAACTGCAGGCTCTGCGTGAGGTAGGTCACCAGCAGCGTGCCCACCAGCGGCCCGAGCAGCGTGCCGACGCCGCCCACCAGCACGAACATCACCAGGTCGAAGGTCACGACCTCGCTCGCCAGGTCGGGCCCGAGAAAACGCACCTGGCCCGCATAGAGCGCGCCCGCGAAGCCCGCATAGACCACCGATAGCACGAAGGACAGGGTCTTGGTGCGCATCAGGTCGATGCCCAGCGCCTCGGCCAGCTCGTCGCTGTTGCGCACCGCCATGAAGCTGCGGCCCAGCAGCGAGCGCACGATGCGCGCCATGACCCAGATGCCCAGCACCAGGAAGGCCAGCACCAGGTAGTACTGCGACAGCGGCGTGCCGAACTGCACCGGCCCGAGGCCCGGCGGCGAAGGGATGCCCATGATGCCCACCGGCCCGTGCGTGAGGCTTTCCCACTTCTCGATCAGCAGGAACATGATGTAGCTCACGCAGAGCGTGAAGATCGAGAAGTAGTGGCCCTTCAGGCGCAGCGACAGCAGGCCCACGAAGAAGCCCAGCACCGCAGTCACGCCGCCCGCGAGCAGGAAGGCGATCCAGAACGGCACCTGGTGGTCGACCGTCAGGATGCCCACCGTGTACGCGCCCACCGCCATGAAGGCGCCGTGCGCGAGGTTGAACTGCCCCGTGTAGCCGGTGATCAGGTTCAGGCCCAGCGCGGCGATGGCCATGATGAAGGCCTGCGTCGCGACCGAGATCAGGTAGTTGTTCTGCGCGAACAGCGGGAACACCAGCGCCGCCAGCGCCAGCAGGGCCCAGCCGGTGCGGCCTTCGAACAGCCGGCTCATGCGCGCGCTCCCTTGGGCGTGAACAGGCCCTGCGGCCGGAACGACAGGATCACCACCAGCAGCACGAAGGCGATGATGTCCTTGTAGTCGGTGGAGAAGTAGAAGCCGCCGAAGCTCTCGGCCAGCCCGATGATCAGCCCGCCCACGATGGCGCCGGGGAAGCTGCCCATGCCGCCCAGGATGATGATCACGAAGGCCTTGGTGATCACCAGGTGGCCCATCGCCGGGTAGACCAGGTTGATCGGCGCGTACAGCACCGCGGCGATGGCCGCCAGCGCGCCCGAGATCGCGAACACCAGCAGCTTCACCCGCGTGGCGTCGATGCCCACCAGCGCCGCGCCCTGCGGGTTCTGCGCCATCGCGATGATGGTCGAGCCGGTCACCGTGCGGGTGAGGAACAGGTGCAGCACCGCCACCAGGCTGAAGGCGCCGACGATGATCAGCAGCCGCTGCAGCGGCGCGGTGAGGCCGAAGATCTCGACGATCTGGCCGTAGGGCGTGGGCATGCGGTGGAAGTCGGCGCCGAACATCGCCTGCGCCCCGGCCTCGAGGAACAGCAGGATGCCGATGGCCGCGATCATGTCGTGCAGCTCGGGCGCATTGCGCAGCGGGTGGAACACCAGCCGGTCGGCCAGCATCGCGATGGCCGCCACGATCACCGCCGCGCCGGCCATCGCCACCCAGTAGTTCAGGCCCAGCTTGACCATCAGGTAGTAGCCGGCGAAGGCGCCCGACATGTAGAACGCGCCGTGGGCGAAGTTCGGCACGTGCAGGATGCCGTAGACCAGCGTCAGGCCCAGGGCCACCAGGCTGTAGACCCCGCCGACCGTCAGGCCGTTGAGAAGTTGCTGAAAGAACAGTTCCACGTCGATCCCTCGCAAAAGACCCCGGGCCGTGCCGCGTCGTCGGCGGCACAGGGGCAAGCGAGGCATTGTGGGGACCGGGTCGGGGCCGGTCGACTGAGGTTTGCCCGCGGTACGGTCGCGTCTGCGACTTTCTACCGAAGGGTAGGTTCAGGCGGACGCCCCATGAAAAACGCGCCCGAAGGCGCGTCGTTCACGGAGCGGTCCGAAGGGGCTGGGGATCAGCCGCCCTTCTTGGCGCGCTTGCCGGGGTTCTTCTTGCTGCGCGTGGCGACGCCGCGTTCCAGGCTGACCTTCTGGCCGCCACCCATCTTGGGCAGGCTGAAGCCCGGCAGCGGGGTGGGGGCGGGGGTGGCAATGCGGTCTGCCTCGGTGCGAATTTTCTTGGGCATGGTAGCTCGGGATAAAAAAGGGTCGAAGGGCGTAATTAAGCCACATCGTCGAGCAGCCGTACCTTGACGGACTTGCCCTTGACACGGCCGGTGGACAGTTTGTGGGCCGCTTCGCGTGCAATGCGACGGTCGACAGCCACATAGGTGGAGAACTCGTTGACGTTGATCTTGCCCACCTGCTCCTTGGTGAAGCCGGCGTCGCCGGTGAGCGCGCCCAGCACGTCGCCGGCGCGGATCTTCTCCTTGCGGCCGCCGACGATCTGCAGCGTGGACATGGGCGGACGCAGCGGTTCGCCGGTGCCGGGCGTGAGTTCGGCCAGCGCATGCCAGTCGGATTCGCGGCCCTGCAGCTGCTCGATCTTGCCGACGCTGCCCATCTCGTCCATCGAGGCCAGGTTCAGCACCAGGCCTTCGGCGTCCGCGCGGCCGGTGCGGCCGATGCGGTGGATGTGGATCTCGGAATCGGGCGTCACGTCGACGTTGATCACGGCTTCGAGCTGGGCGATGTCCAGGCCGCGCGCGGCCACGTCGGTCGCCACCAGCACCGAGCAGGAGCGGTTGGAGAACTGCACCAGCACCTGGTCGCGCTCACGCTGCTCCAGCTCGCCGAACAGCGCCATCGCGCTGAAACCCTGCGCCTGCAGCACCGCGACCAGGTCGCGGCATTGCTGCTTGGTGTTGCAGAAAGCCAGCGTGCTCTGCGGGCGGAAGTGGTCGAGCAGCAGCGACACGGCGTGCAGGCGGTCGTTGTTCTTGACTTCGTACCAGCGCTGGACGATCTTGCCTTCCTCGTGCTGGGCCGCCACGGTGATCTGCTGCGGCGCCTTCATGAACTGCGCCGCCAGCTTGGCGATGCCTTCGGGATAGGTGGCCGAGAACAGCAGCGTCTGGCGCTCGGGCGGACACTGGCGCGCCACCGTCACGATGTCCTCGAAGAAGCCCATGTCCAGCATGCGGTCGGCTTCGTCGAGCACCAGCGTGTTGAGCGCCTCGAGGCTCAGGTTGCCGCGTTCGAGGTGGTCCATGATCCGGCCGGGCGTGCCGACCACGATGTGGGCGCCATGCTCGAGGCTGGCGTTCTGGCCGCGCAGGGCGACACCGCCGCACAGCGTGACGACCTTGATGTTCTCCTCGGCGCGCGCCAGCCGGCGGATCTCGGTCGTGACCTGGTCGGCCAGTTCGCGCGTGGGGCACAGCACCATTGCCTGCACCGCGAAGCGGCGCGGGTTGAGGTTGGCCAGCAGCGCGAGGGCGAAGGCCGCGGTCTTGCCGCTGCCGGTCTTGGCCTGGGCGATCAGGTCCTTGCCGAGCAGCGCCACGGGCAGGCTGGCCGCCTGGATGGGCGTCATCTGCAGATAGCCCAACTGCGTGAGGTTGGCGAGCGTCTGCGGCGCGAGCGGCAGCGAGCCGAAACCGGTGGCGGAACCTGTCACTGGGGTGCGTCTCTGGTCGTCGATCAACGGCGCGGTGCGCCGCCGTTGTTGGTGGGCGGCGGGCCGCGGCGTTCCAGGTGGCGGAAGGTGATCCGTCCCTTGGTCAGGTCGTAGGGCGAGAGCTCGAGCGACACCTTGTCGCCCGCCAGGATGCGGATGTGATGCTTGCGCATCTTGCCGCCGCTGTAGGCGATCAATTGGTGACCGTTGTCGAGCGTCACGCGGTAGCGCGAGTCGGGCAGGACTTCCGTCACTGCGCCGTTCATTTCGATCAGTTCTTCCTTGGCCATGAATTACCTCTGAAAAGTTGTCGTGATGATGATGGGAAAAGCCGTGTGCCGCTCAGGCGGCGCAATGCATTGGAGTGTGCTGCGGGACGGTGCGTTCACGCACCCAGCCCAGCCCCTGGTCGACCGCGTAGCGCAGCGCGGCGCCGTGGCTCGAGAAATGGGGGGTGAAGCGCATGACGCGGTCGTGCATGCCGCTGCCGCGGCCCGAGCGGATCGACACGGACGCGGCGAAGCGACCGTCGTCCAGGTTCTTGATGAGCGGCGAGACGAGGTACTTGCCCACCGCCACGCTGTGTTGAATGATGTCCATGAAAGCCTTCGCGCATTGCGACGCCGCAATACGCTGAAAATAATTGAAAACGGGCGCGGGCCGGCCGCTGGAGGCTTCAAAAAAAGCACCCGGGGACGCAGACAGCGCGAAATTCGCTTCAACAGGAACGAAGGCAGTGGTGGCAATCATGGGCGCCCGGTCTGGCGCTCCAACACACTGTATTGGGCCGGCTTGAAAGTGAGGCGCCTGGCGATCCGGCAGGTCAGCCGGCAGGATGACGAAGTGCTTCGTCGTGGTATCGAAACGAACCGCACATTCTACCCGATCTGGCACAAGTGTTGCTAATTGGCGTGACAACAGCACGACATCAGCCGAGGCCGAGCATCTGCCGGTTGGCCGCCCGGTCCACCCCGCCGGCGGCGAAATCGTCGAAGGCGCGGTCGGCCACGCGGATGATGTGGTCGGCGATGAAGGGCGCGCCTTCGCGGGCGCCGTCCTCGGGGTGCTTGATGCAGCATTCCCACTCCAGCACCGCCCAGCCTTCGAAGTCGTAGGTGGCCATCTTCGAGAAGATGGCGCCGAAATCGACCTGGCCGTCGCCCAGCGAGCGGAAGCGCCCGGCGCGGTTCACCCAGGACTGGAAGCCGCCGTAGACGCCCTGCTTGCCGCTCGGGTTGAACTCGGCGTCCTTGACGTGGAAGGCCTTGATGCGCTCGTGGTAATGGTCGATGTAGGCCAGGTAGTCGAGCTGCTGCAGCAGGAAATGGCTCGGATCGTAGAGCAGGCAGGCGCGCGGATGCTGGCCCACGCGCTCGAGGAACATCTCGTAGCTCACGCCGTCGTGCAGGTCCTCGCCCGGGTGCACTTCGTAACAGACGTCCACGCCCACGTCGTCGAAGGCATTGAGGATCGGCAGCCAGCGCCGGCCGAGCTCGTCGAAGGCCTCGTCGATCAGGCCCGGCGGCCGCGGCGGCCAGGAATACAGGTAGGGCCAGGCCAGCGCGCCCGAGAAGGTGGCGTGGGTCTTCAGGCCCAGCCGCGCCGAGGCCCGGGCCGCCAGCATCAGCTGCTCGACCGCCCACTGCTGGCGCGCCACCGGGTTGCCGCGCACCTCGGGCGCCGCGAAGCCGTCGAAGCCGGCGTCGTAGGCCGGGTGCACCGCCACCAGCTGGCCCTGCAGGTGGGTCGACAACTCGGTGATCTGCAGGCCGTGCCGGGCCAGCGTGCCCAGCACCTCGTCGCAGTAGGCCTGGCTCTCGGCGGCCTTCTTGAGGTCGAATAGGCGCGCGTCCCAGCTGGGGATCTGCACGCCCTTGTAGCCCAGGCCCGCGGCCCAGCCGGCGATGGCGTCGAGCGAGTTGAACGGGGCCGTGTCGCCGGCGAACTGGGCCAGGAAGATGCCCGGGCCTTGGATGGTCTTCATCGTGGTGTCCTCAGTGGAGCGGTCTGCATGGCGCGAAAGCATATAGGCATGTCGTCCGACTGGCCTGCGCGGCCGCGTGGCGCCACAATGGCTTTCCGTCTCTGTCCGCCGCGCCGCCCGCGGCCACCGCCATGCCTCAGAACGTTGCCGGTCGATTGAAGATCGGCCTCTCCGCCTGCTTCCAGCACGCCGACCCTTCGCGTTCCCTGTTCACCAACAAGACCCTGCAGTACGTCGAGCAGTCGATCGCGCACTGGCTGATGTCCGCCGGCGCCATGGTGGTGATGGTGCCCTGCCCGACCGGCGAGACCGCGCGCGGCGACACCAAGCTGTCGCACTACGCCGAGTGGCTCGACGGCGTGGTGATGCACGGCGGCGCCGACGTCTGGCCCGGCAGCTACGGCGAGGTGCCGATGCGCGACGCCTGGGTCGGCGACCGCATCCGCGACCTCTACGACCTGGCGCTGGTCGAGGCCTTCGAGCAGGCCGGCAAGCCGATCTTCGGCGTCTGCCGAGGCCTGCAGCTGATCAACGTGGCCTTCGGCGGCACGCTGTTCCAGGACATCGAGACCCAGCACCCCAACGCGCTGCGCCACCGCGACCCGGAAAGCTACGACCAGAACTTCCACGACATCGTGCTGGTCGAGGGCTCGCAGCTCTCGCGCATGTACCCGGGTGTGCAGCACGCGCGGGTCAACAGCATCCACCACCAGGGCATCAAGGACCTGGCGCCGGGTTTCGAGGTCGAGGCCTGGAGCTACCCCGACCGCGTGCCCGAGGCGATCCGCCGCGTGAGCGGCCGGGCCGGCCGCGGCTACATCGCCGCCACCCAGTGGCACCCCGAGTTCCACAAGGCCGGCAGCACCATCAGCACGGTCGACGACACGGCCATCCTCAACGACTTCCTCGGCGCCTGCGCCGCGGCCCGCGTGCAGCCGCACCGGCCGCACCGCAGCGCGCCCGGCAAGATCCGCGACCGCGCGGCGCGCATGCTGCGCCAGGCGCTGCTGCGGCGCTGAATCCGCCGCTCAGGCCGGCGCGCGCAGCAGGTGCTTGAGCAGCTTGCCGGTGGCGGTGCGCGGCAGCGTCTCGCGCACTTCGTAGACGCGCGGGATCTTGTAGCGCGCCAGCCGGGGTTCGAGGAATGCGCCGAGCGCCTGCGCCTCGAGCGTGCAGCCGGGGCGCGCCACCAGCACCGCCGTCACCGTCTCGCCCCATTCGGGGTGCGGGCGGCCGATCACGGCCACGTCCTGCACCTCGGGGTGGGCGGCCAGCGCGTCCTCCACTTCCTTCGAGTAGACGTTCTCGCCGCCGGTGATGATCATGTCGCGCAGCCGGTCGACGATGAACAGGAAGCCGTCTTCGTCGATGCGCGCCAGGTCGCCGGTGCGGTACCAGCCCTGGGCGTCGAAGGCCTCGGTCGTGGCCTGCGGGTTGTCAAGGTAGCCCTGCATCACGGCCGGTGAGCGCAGGTGGATCTCGCCCACCTCGCCCGCCGCGCAGCGCCGGCCGTCCGGGTGGCGCACTTCCACCGCCACCCCGGGCACGCCCGCACGGCCGATGGAGCCGGCCTTGGCGATTGCGTCCTCCGGGTACAGCACCGTGCCCAGCGGGCCCGATTCGGTCATGCCGTAGACCTGCACGAAGCGGTCGCTGCGGTAGCCCTGCGCCAGCTTGCGCGCCATGTTGGCGCCCAGCGGGCCGCCGCCGTAGGCCCACAGGCGCATCGCGCTGAAGTCGTAGCCGGCCACGTCGGGCACCACCGACAGCGGCGCGAGGAAGGCGATCGGCGCGCCGAAGGTGAAGCTGATGCGCTCGGCCGCCAGCGTGTCGAGGAAGGCCTTGGGCGCGTACTCGCGCAGCAGCACCACGGTGCCGCCCATCAGCAGCGTGCCCAGCAGCCAGTTGTTGAGCGGCGACGAGTGCCAGACCGGCATCGCGATCAGCGTGCGCTCGTTGCGCGACAGCGCCATGCCGGCGGCCGTGCACACCGCCGCCATGAACACGTTGCGGTGGCTGTGCAGACAGCCCTTGGGCTTGCCGGTGGTGCCCGAGGTGTAGAGGATCTGGGCCGGCGTGTCGGCGGCCGGCGGTGCCGCGTCGGCCAGCGGCGCGGCCTGCGTCAGCAGCTCCTCGAACAGCGGCAGGCCCTCGGCGGCCTGTGCGGTGGCGAGCCAGTCGCAGCGGTGCGCCACGCGCGCGGCCTGCGGCGCCAGCGTGCCGTCGACCAGGCACAGCCGGGCGCCCGAATGGGCCAGCAGATGGTCGATCTCGGGCGGCTGCAGCTTGTGGTTGACCGGCACCACCGCCGCGCCCAGGCGCCAGGCGCCGAACATCGCGATGACGAAGCCCGGCGTGTTGAAGCACAGCAGCGCCACTCTGTCGCCCGGGCCGATGCCCTGGGCGCGCAGCACGGTCGCCGCGCGGCGGGTGAGCTCGGCCAGCTCGGCGTAGGTCCAGGCGCGGCCGTTGTGCCGCAGCGCTTCGCGCTCGGGCTGGACCAGGGCGTGCTGGTCGAGGAGGGAAACGAAATCCATCGGTGTCGCCTCGTTCTTCAGTGCCAGGCCGCGCGCACCAGCGCGCCGGGGTCGCTCGTGCCGGCGCTGATGCCGGTGACCGGGCCCCAGTCGGGGTCGAAGCGGCTGGACACGAAGGCGGCCGCGGCCTCGGCGCTCGCGTGCTGCAGCATCAGGCTGGCCTGCGTGGCGCGCACCAGTCGCTGGGTGAAGCGGCGCGCCTGGCGCTCCAGTTCCTGCGGCGGCAGCTGCACCATGCGGCGCAGCGCCTCGAGCTCGGCCAGCAGACGCGGCTCGCCGGCCGCGATGCCCTGCAGCTGTTCGAGCACCAGCTGCACGTCGTCGGGGTTGCGCGAAACGGCGCGCAGCACGTCCAGGCACATCACGTTGCCCGAGCCTTCCCAGATCGAGTTGACCGGCGCTTCGCGGAACAGGCGCCCCATCGGGCCGTCTTCCACGTAGCCGTTGCCGCCGAAGACTTCCATCGCCTCGCCGGTCAGCGCCACCGCGCGCTTGCAGTTCCAGAACTTGGCGGCCGGCGTGAGCAGCCGGCGCCAGGCCGTGTCCAGCGGCGCGGCCGAGCCGAAGCGCGAGGCCAGCTCCATCGCCAGCAGCGTGGCGCTCTCGGATTCGAGCGCCATGTCGGCCAGCAGCTCGGTCATCACCGGCTGGTCGACCAGCGCCTTGCCGAAGGCGTAGCGGTGGCTCGCGTAGTGCGCGGCCTGCGTGAAGGCCTGCCGCATGAAGCCCGCGCTGGACAGCGCGCAGTCGAGCCGGGTCACGGTCGCCATCTCGATGATGGTCGGGATGCCGCGGCCCTCGTCGCCCACGCGCACGCCCCAGGCCTCCTTGAACTCGACCTCGCTGCTGGAGTTGGAGCGGTTGCCGACCTTGTCCTTCAAGCGCTGGATGTGGATCGCGTTCTTGCTGCCGTCGGGCCGCCAGCGCGGCACGAAGAAGCACGACGACCCGTGCTCGTCGGTCTTGGCCAGCACCAGGTGGCCGTCGCACATCGGCGCCGAGAAGAACCACTTGTGGCCGGTGATCAGGAACTCGTCGCCCCATGGACCGCTGCCGGCGGGCACGGCGCGCGTGGTGTTGCTGCGCACGTCGCTGCCGCCCTGCTTCTCGGTCATGCCCATGCCGACCGTCATCGAGGTCTTGCCCTCGAGCGGGATGTCGCGCGCATCGTGTTCGTTCGAGGCCAGCTTGGCGCGCAGGTCGGCGTACAGCGCGGCGTTGCGGCGCATCACCGGGATGCAGGCCTTGGTCATGGTGGTCGGGCAGGTCGAGCCCGACTCGATCTGGCTGTGCATGTAGAGCGAGGCGCCGTAGCCCACCCAGGCCGAGGGCCGCTCGTCGAAGAAGGGCAGGTTGGCGATGCCGTTGCGCCGGGCGATGGCCATCATGGTGTGCCAGGCCGGGTGGAACTGCACCTGGTCGATGCGCTCGCCGATGCGTGAGTGCGTGTGCAGCTCGGGTTCGTGGCGGTTGGCGTCCTCCGCGGCGCGCAGCGTGGCTTCGGCGCCGTACTCGGCCCCCTGGCGCACCAGCTCGTCGTCGCGCCAGCCCGCGCCGCCACGCGCGACCGCGGCGCGCAGCGCGGGGTCGCGCGTGTAGAGGTTGTAGTCCTTGAGTTCGGGAACCTGGTTGTCGGGGTGGATGCCGGTGGTGCTCATGGTCTTGTCTCCAGTGTCGGGAAAGGTTTCAGGTGGCTGCGCGCTCGCGCAGCACCAGCGTCTGGGTGGCGAGGCCGATCGGGCCACGCTCGTCGTACAGGTCGGACACGACCAGGCCGACGCCTTCGCCGTGCGCCTCGGTGGCCGAGCGCAGGCCGACCCATTCGCCCTCGGGCGCGCGGAACAGGTTCAGGCTCATGTTGGCGTTGGTGAACAGGAAGCGATCGGCCGGCAGCACCCAGCTCAGGCCGTTGCCGCAGTCGGCCGCCGCCGCGGCGCGCATGGCGGGCGAGGTGGGCACGTCCTGCACCAGCGGCAGCGCGAGGCGGAACCACGCGGCCGCCGGGCCCGGCCGGCTGGCATCGCCTTGCGCCATGCGCGATTCCAGCGCGGTCTGGTGGAACGAAATGCCGTCGGGCATGCCCGGGATGCGCACGCTGTCGCGGCAGTCCCGGGGCAAGGGTCGCAAGGGGGGTGACGATGCGTCCGGCAGATCGGCCGGCAGCGCCAGCGGCTGCCGGGCCAGCAGCAGCGCATGCGCGCGCGCCACGCACACCTCGCCCGCCAGCAGCTCGATGCCCACGCGCACCGTGGCGCGCGAGGCCTGCACCTGGGTGCGCGTGACCAGCGGCGCCACCGGCACCGGCCGGACCAGCTCCACCGTGAGCCGCGCGAGCTGCCAGCCGGGCCCGGGCGCGGCGCGCTCGGCCACATGCGCGAGCAGGCCGCAGGGCGCGCCGCCGTGCTGGGCGCGCGGGTCCCAGGGGCCGCGCGACAGCGCGCTGGGCTGCCAGGCGTCGCCCGCGCCGGTGTAGACGGCGGTGCGCGAATCCTCGGGGGCGGTGTCAGTGGGGGTCATTGCAGAATGCCTTGGATGTCTCCAAAAATTCTAGGAACAACCGGGCCCCAAGGTGTTCGGGTTCGGCGCCGATGACCAGCGCCCGCGCACCGGCCGCCGCGCCCAGGAGAAAGCCGCGCCAGTCCCGCGCGCGCCACACCTCGCAGGCCCTGCAGGAAGCCTTTGTTCGGCTTTGGGTCGAGAAGGGCTATGCCGCGGTCACCATCCGCGAGATCGTGGCCGTGGCGGGCACGGGCCTCGGCAGCTTCTACGAGTACTTCGAGAACAAGGAGGACCTGGCGCGCGTGTGCCTGCACCTGCGCTCCAAGGCGCTGCTGCTGGCCATGCGCACGGCCGTCACCGCGCAGGCGGGCCGGCCGCTGCGCGAGATCGTCGATGCGGTCATCGATTCGCAGGTCGAGGCCCACCGCGAGCAGCCGCTGGCCTGGGGCGCGCACTACCTGCTCGAGCGCCACCTCTCGGGCCCGGAGGCCTATCGCAAGATGTACGACCGCTTCGTGACGGAATGGGTGGGCGCGCTCGAGGCCGCGTCGGACCTCGCGCCCGACTGCCGGAAGAAGGAAGCGGCCCGCGTGAGCCAGACCATCCTCTACGGCCTGATGGCGCATGCGCACATCGGCACCGGCGGCCGGCCGGACCTGCCGGCGCTGTCACGGCAGCTGCGCGGCGCGCTGCACGGCTACCTGGCCGGCGCGGCCTGAACGGGAAGCGGCAGCGCTACTTCTTCTGCTCGTAGCGGCTCACGCCGGCATCGATGGTGCCGAAGGCCTCGACGCCGCTGCGCGGGCTGCCCGCGGTCGGGCCGTCGACACGGCGGTCGCCCGCGGAAGGCAGGCCGCCGCAGGCCGAGGCGAGCGCCGCCGCGGCGAGCAGCACGGGGACGAGAAAGGGGCGCGGGGAAAGAGGCACGGGCGGCTCCAAGAGGGGCGATCGAACGCCCCACTGTAGGGGCTGCGCGCGGGGGTGCGGTAACACCCCGTACGCGCCTCCGGTCAGCTGCCTGCCGTGAGGTGCTTGCCCACGATGCCGGCCAGTTCGAACATCGTCACCTGGTCCTTGCCGAAGACGGGCTTGAGCTTGGCGTCGGCGTTGATCGCGCGCTTGTTGGCCGCGTCCTGCAGGCCGTTGGCCTTGATGTAGTCCCAGAGCTTCTTGATCACCTCGGTGCGCGCCACCGGTTCGGCGCCGATCACCGCGGCCAGCGCGTCGCTGGGCTTGAGGCCCGCGCCCGGCTTGCGCGGGGCCTTGGGCGTGGCCGCCTTCTTGGCGGCCGGCGTCTTCGCCGCGGCGGTCTTCTTGGCCGCGACCTTCTTCGCCGGCGCCGCCTTGGAGAAGGTCTTGCGCGCGGGGAACTTGCTGCCGCCTTCGCGCGGCGCGAACTCGAAGGTCACCTTGCCCTCGTCCTTGTTCCAGACCAGGAAGGCCTTGAAGGCGCGGCGCGTGCGCATCGAGACGAACTTGTCGAGCAGGTCGGTCTTGCCGGTGGCCAGCAGCTTCTCCATCTGCGCGCGTTCCACCGGCTGGGTCAGGATCACCTTGCCGGTCTTGAAGGTGCAGCTCGGCGTCGGCTGGCCTTCGGTGGGCACCGACTTCTCGCAGACATAGTTCGAGCCGTGCTCGAACACCGGCGCGCCGCAGACGGGGCAGGGGCCGACCGTGTCCTGCTGGCTGAAGTCGACGATCTCGCCGCTCTCGCCGTCCTTGTCGTCGCCGAAGTCGAACTCCAGCTTCCAGTTCTTGGTTTCTTCCTCGTCGTACTTGAGGATGATCTCGGCCGTGAAGGGCCAGCCGGCCTTGGAGCGGAAGCCTTCCAGCGGGCCGATGTGCTTGTCGCGCACCAGCGCCTCGGCCTCGACCACTTCGAAGGTGCGTCCGGCCGGCGACTTGCCGAAGGAGAAGCCGCAGGGCTCGGCACCCGGCTTGCCGGTGCAGCTGTAGCGGCGGTAGTTCTCCTTCACCACGCCGCCGCAGTTGGGACAGGGCGTAGCCAGCGTGGCGTAGTCGCCGGGCACGGTGTCGCGGTCGTATTCCTTGGCCTTCTTGACGATGTGCTGCGTCATCTCGGCGATCTCGCGCATGAAGTCGGTGCGGCTCAGCGCGCCCTTCTCCATCTGCGCCAGCTTGTATTCCCACTCGCCGGTGAGCTCGGCCTTGGACAGTTCCTCCACGCCCAGGCCGCGCAGCAGCGTCATCAGCTGGAAGGCCTTGGCGGTCGGGATCAGCTCGCGGCCTTCGCGCAGCATGTACTTCTCGGCGATCAGGCCTTCGATGGTGGCGGCGCGCGTGGCGGGCGTGCCCAGGCCCTTCTCCTGCATGGCCTCGCGCAGCTCGTCGTCGTCGATGGTCTTGCCCGCGCCTTCCATCGCGCCCAGCAGCGTGGCTTCGGAATAGCGCGCGGGCGGACGGGTCTTGAGCGCCTTGGGGTCGACCGATTCGGTCTTCACGACCTCGCCGGGTTTCACCAGCACCAGGTTCTTGCCGTCCTTCTCGTCGTCCTCGCTCACGGCCTCCTTGCCCCAGATCGCGAGCCAGCCCGGCTTGACCAGCACCTTGCCGTCGCTGCGGAAGGGGTACTTCTTGCCATTGGTCTCGACCGTGCTGATGCGGGTCGTGACCTGGAATTCGGCGCTCGGGAAGAACACCGACAGGAAGCGGCGCACCACGAAGTCGTAGAGCTTCTGTTCGGCCTCGCTCAGGCCGCTCGGGGCCTGCAGCGTCGGGATGATGGCGAAGTGATCCGACACCTTGGCGTTGTCGAAGATGCGCTTGTTGGGCTTGACGTAGCTGCCGTCGACCGCCTGCTTCGCAAACGGGGCGAGGTGCTTCATGCCGCTGTCGGCCAGCATCTTCATCGTGTCCTTGACCACCGGCAGGTAGTCCTCGGGCAGCGCGCGCGAGTCGGTCCGCGGGTAGGTCAGCGCCTTGTGGCGTTCGTAGAGGCTCTGGGCCAGCGCCAGCGTGGTCTTGGCCGAGAAGCCGAAGCGGCCGTTGGCCTCGCGCTGCAGCGAGGTCAGGTCGAACAGCGCGGGCGACGCCTGGGTGGTCGGCTTCGATTCCTCGGTGACGGTGGCGGGCTTGCCGCGCGCCGCGTCGGCGATCTCGCGCGCCTCGCGTTCATTCCACACGCGGTCGGCGCGCAGCTCGGGGTCGGCCACGCCGTCGGGGCCCGGCGGCGGCTTCTTGAAGCTGGCGTCGAACCACTTGCCCGGGTACTGGCCGGCCTCGGCCTGGAAGGCGCCGTGGATTTCCCAGTAGTCGCGGCTCACGAACTTGCGGATCTTCTCCTCGCGCTCCACCACCACCGACAGCGTGGGTGTCTGCACCCGGCCCACGGTGGTGAGGAAGAAGCCGCCGTCGCGCGAGTTGAAGGCGGTCATGGCGCGCGTGCCGTTGATGCCCACCAGCCAGTCGGCCTCGGAGCGCGAACGCGCCGCGTCGGCCAGGCCCTGCATCTGCTGCTCGGTGCGCAGCGAGGCGAAGCCGTCTCGGATCGCCTGCGGCGTCATCGACTGCAGCCAGAGCCGGCGCACCGGCTTGTTGAGCGGCGCCTTGCCGCCTGCGTACTGCTCGATCAGCCGGAAGATCAGCTCGCCCTCGCGGCCCGCGTCGCAGGCGTTGATGAGCTGCGTCACGTCCTTGCGCTTGGCCTGCTTCACGACGGCGTTGAGGCGCGTCTTGGTCTTGTCGACCGGCTTGAGGTCGAAGTGGGGCGGGATCACGGGCAGGTTGGCGAAGCTCCACTTGCCGCGCTTGACGTCGAATTCCTCCGGCGCCTGGATCTCGACCAGGTGGCCGACGGCGCTGGTCACGACGTATTGCTCGCTCTCGAAGTATTCGTCGTAGCGTTCGAACTTGCCGGCCGTGGGCGTGAGGGCGCGGACGATGTCCTGCGCCACCGACGGTTTCTCTGCAATTACCAGTGTCTTCATAAGTCCAGCATTCAAAAAATGGGGCGAGGCGGTCCCGGGCTGCCGGTCGGCGGCCCGCGGTCCCCTCGGACGGCAGCCATGGCGTGCAGTGTGCAACGCGAGTGCGCCCTACAATCGGCGGCTCTCGCGTGCGCACGCACGCGCATGTGTGTGCATATTCAAACTATCAGACTTCGGCGATGCCTTCAAAAATCCCCTCGATCCCAGGCCGCCGCATCCAGACCCGCCGCTCGGGCGTCCACGGCAAGGGCGTGTTCGCCGTGCAGGACATCGCCAAGGGCGACACGCTGATCGAATACAAGGGCGAGGTGATCACCTGGAAGGAGGCCCTGCGCCGCCATCCGCACGATCCGGCCCAGCCCAACCACACCTTCTACTTCCACGTCGACGACAAGCGCGTGATCGACGGCAAGGTCGACGGCAACGCCGCCAAGTGGATCAACCATGCCTGCGATCCGAACTGCGAGGCCGACGAGATCGAGGGCCGCATCTTCATCAAGGCGCTGCGCGACATCCCGGCCGGCGAGGAGCTCAACTACGACTACGGCCTGATGATCGACCTGCCGTACACGCCCGAGCTGCTGGCCGAGTTCCCCTGCTGGTGCGGCGCCGAGACCTGCCGCGGCACGCTGCTCACGCCCAAGGACGAGGACGACGAGAAGAAGGCGCGCAAGGCGAAGAAGAAGGCCCGCAAGGCCAAGGCCGAGAAGAAGGCGGCCAAGGCGGAGAAGCTCGAAAAGGCCGAGAAGGCCGAAAAGAAGAAACGCAAGAAGGCCAAGGCCGCCGATTGAGGATGCCCGCGATGCAGCAGCCCAGCGCCTGGTTCGAGGACGAGATCACCGCCGCCGTGGCGCCGCGGCTGCCGGGCTTCGGCGTCGAGGTGGTGGCCGAGATCGATTCGACCAGCACCGAGCTCATGCGCCGGGCGCGCCAGGGCAGCGTCGCCCCGGTGCTGCTGGTGGCGCTGCGCCAGACCGCCGGGCGCGGCCGGCTCGGCCGGCCCTGGCAGAGCGCGCAGCTGTCCTCGCTGACCTTTTCCCTGGGCCTGCCGCTGGCGCCGCGCGACTGGTCGGGCCTGTCGCTGGCCGTGGGCGTGAGCGTGGCCGAGAGCCTGGACCCGGGCGGCGCCGCGGGCCTGCAGCTCAAGTGGCCCAACGACCTCTGGCGCGAGGACCGCAAGCTCGGCGGCATCCTGATCGAGACCGCGTTGCCGCAGTCCGAGTCCGCGCAGCGCTACCTGGTGATCGGCATCGGCCTGAACCTGGGCCCGCGCGAGGCCGAGGGCCTGAACACGCCGCCGGCCTGGATCGGCGAATGGCGGCCCGAGGCCAGCGCGGGCGAACTGCTGCGCGCCGTGGTGCCGCCGCTGGTCGACACCGTGCAGGCCTTTGCCGAACGCGGCTTCGCACCCTTCGCCGAGCGCTTCGCCCAGCGCGACACGCTGCGCGGGCGCGAAGTGCAGCTCAGCGACGGCACCGCCGGGCTCTGCGACGGCGTGGGCTGGGGCGGCGAGCTGCGGGTGCAGACCGCGGCCGGCCTGCAGGTCATCAGCAGTTCCGAAGTCAGCGTGCGGCCTCGCGTCCGCGCGGGCGCCTGAGCATGCGCGGCAGCGCTCGCTTCGTCCTCCTGGTGCTGGTGCTGGCCAACCTCGGCTATTTCGCCTGGAGCCGGGGCAGTTTCGCGGCCCTGGGCTTCCAGCCGGCCGGCTTCGGCGAAGCCGAGCCGCACCGCCTCGAACTGCAGGTGCGGCCCGAGCTGCTGCAGATCCGCCAGGCGCCCTGATCCGCCGGCCCGCCGCGGCGGCGGCTACTTCTCCTCGAGTTCGAAGCGCACGCTGAAGCGCGTGCCGGGCGGATGCTGGTCCGGATGCGCATCTTCCAGCCGCACGCTGGCGCCATGCTGGCGCGCGATCTCGCGCACGATCGGCAGGCCCAGGCCCGAGCCGTCGGCTTCGTTGCCCAGCACGCGGTAGAAGGGCTCGAACACCAGCTCGCGGTCGGCCTCGGCGATGCCCGGCCCGTTGTCCTCCACCTGCAGCACCACCACCCGGCCGAAGGGGTCGGCCAGCACGCGCGCGGTGATCATGCCCGCGTGGTCGGGCGGCGAGGGTGTGTAGTTGAGCGCGTTGTCGACCAGGTTGCGCACCAGCTCCTTGAGCAGTGTCGGGTTGCCCTGCAGCGTCACGCCCGGCGTGCCGGCCTCGGCGCCGTCGTAGCCCAGGTCGATGCGCCGCTCGATGGCGCGCGGCACGGCTTCGCGCACCACCTCGATGGTCAGGCGCGCGAGGTCGCAGGCCTGGCGGCCCAGCGTGGCGCTGCTGCCCTCGGCGCGCGCCAGCGACAGCAGCTGGTTGACCGTGTGGGTGGCGCGCACGCTGGCGCGGCCGATCTGCTTGAGCGACTGCTTGAGCTCTTCGGCGTTGGCGCCTTCGCGCTGCGCCAGGTCGGCCTGCATGCGCAGCCCGGCCAGCGGCGTCTTGAGCTGGTGCGCGGCATCGGCCAGGAAGCGCTTCTGCGTGGCGATCGAATCGTGCAGCTTGTTGAGCAGTTCGTTGACCGAAGACACCAGCGGGATCACCTCCAGCGGCACGCCCGATTCGTCGAGCGGGCTCAGGTCGTCGGGCCGGCGCTCGCGGATGCGCGCCTCCACCACCGACAGCGGCTTGATGCCGCGCACCAGCGCCAGCCAGATCAGCAACACCGCCAGCGGCAGGATGGCGAACTGCGGCAGCAGCACGCCCTTGATGATCTCGGTGGCCAGCACCGACTGCTTCTCGCGCGTCTCGGCCACCTGCACCAGCGCATGCGGCGCCTCGGGCGTGGCGCCCGGCACCCACAGCGAGCCGATGCGCACCGCCTTGCCGCGCATGGTGGCGTCGTGCAGGTAGACCATGCCGGTGGTCGGCAGCTCGTCGGAGTGCGGCGGCGGCACGTCGCGCTCGCCGCTCAGCAGCTGGCCGCGGCCATCGAGCACCTGGTAGTAGACGACGTCAGTGTCGTCGCCGCTCAGGATGTCGCGCGCGGCCTGCGGCAGGGGGAACTGGATGCGGCCGTCCTGCACCACCAGCAGCCGGGCCAGCGTGCGCACGTTGTTCTCCAGCGCGCGGTCGAAGGGCGCGTTGGCGATGCCCTGCGCCACCAGCCAGGTGACGCCGATGCTCACCGGCACCAGCAGCAGCAGCGGCGTGAGCATCCAGTCGAGGATCTCGCCGAACAGCGAGCGCTGGGCGCGCTGGAAGAGCTTCACGCCCGCCCCCCGGCTCGACGGGCGGAGGGGGCGACGGTCACTGCGCGAAGGTGCATCAGGGGGTGATTTTCTCGAGGCAATAACCCAGGCCGCGCACCGTCGCGATGCGGATCGGGCCCTTCTCGATCTTCTTGCGCAGGCGGTGGATGTAGACCTCGATGGCGTTGATGCTGACTTCCTCACCCCACTCGCACAGCCGCTCGACCAGCTGGTCCTTGCTGACCAGCCGGCCGGCGCGCTGCAGCAGCACCTCGAGCAGGCCCAGCTCGCGGGCCGAGAGTTCGATCATCTTGCCGTCGATGGTGGCGACGCGGCCGGCCTGGTCGTAGACCAGCGGGCCGTGCTTGATCGCGTTGCTGGTGGTGCCCATGCCGCGCCGCGTGAGGGCACGCACGCGGGCCTCGAGTTCCTGCAGGCTGAAGGGCTTGGCCATGTAGTCGTCGGCACCATGGTCCAGGCCCTTGACGCGTTCCTCCACGCTGTCGGCCGCGGTGAGCACCAGCACCGGCAGCTGCGAGCCGCGCGCGCGCAGCCGCTTGAGGATTTCCAGGCCGTGCAGGTTGGGCAGGCCCAGGTCGAGGATCAGCAGGTCGAACTCGCTGTTGGTCATCAGCGCGGCGTCGGCCTGCGAGCCGGTGGCCACGCGGTCCACGGCCGCGCCCGAGGTGCGCAGGCTGCGCAGCAGGGCATCGGCCAGCACCTGGTCGTCTTCCGCAATCAGAATCCGCATGAGCCACCTCCGGCTTGTGGGGCGCGTCGTCGCGCTTTTTTACTCGTCTCCGCGGCGGATTCTAGGCGTGGGCCCGCCGGCGACCCTTGCGCTGGCGCAGCTTTTCGCCGATCAGCCGGCGTAGGCTTCGAGGCCGATCGTGACCACGGTGGCGATCTCCTTGCCCACGCTGGCGCGGAACTCCGCCTCCGCCTGCGCCACGGCCCGGCGGAAGGCCTCGAGCCAGGCCAGGCCATCGGCCGTGAAGCGCACCCGCCGCGCCCGCGCATCCAGCGGATCGGCTTCGCGCGTGACCAGGCCCCAGGCCTCGCACTGGTCGACCAGCGTGCCCATCGCCTGCTTGCTCATGCCGGCGCGCTCGGCCAGCTCGGTCAGGCGCGAACCGCCGCGCCCCAGGTGCCGCGTGATGTGGATGTGGGCCGCGCTGACTTGCGCGCGCGCCGCGAGGTTCGACAAGGCCAGCGGCACCTCGGCGTCGTGCGCCATCAGCGCCAGCACGCGCTCGTCGAAACGCCGCATCGCATGGCCCAGCAGCCGGCCCAGGTGGGTCTGGCGCCAGGCGTCGGGGTCGGCCGCGAAGGGGTGGTCGCTCATGCCTTTAATTGTAAGGTAAACTGACCAAAAAGTGGGTTGCCTTGAAAGTACTGGCCGCTACACTACTGTTCAAGCATCCAGCCTGTCATTAAAAGCAGCGGGATGAAAAACCCAACAACCCGTTGATATTCAAGGAGATTTCTCATGGACGCACTCGTCAAGGGCAGCAGCATCTCGGTGGCCGGCAGCGAAAAGGCCAAGGCCCTGCAAGCCGCGCTCGCGCAGATCGAAAAGCAGTTCGGCAAGGGCACGATCATGCGGCTGGGCGAGGGCGAGGCCCTGGAGGACGTGCAGGTGGTCTCCACCGGTTCGCTGGGCCTGGACATCGCGCTGGGCGTCGGCGGCCTGCCGCGCGGCCGCGTGATCGAGATCTACGGTCCTGAATCCTCGGGCAAGACCACGCTCACGCTGCAGGTCATCGCCCAGATGCAGAAGCAGGCCGGCACCTGCGCCTTCGTCGACGCCGAGCATGCGCTCGACGTGCAGTACGCGCAGAAGCTGGGCGTCAACCTGTCCGACCTGCTGATCAGCCAGCCCGACACTGGCGAGCAGGCGCTCGAGATCGTCGACTCGCTGGTGCGCTCGGGCGCGGTCGACCTGATCGTGGTCGACTCGGTGGCCGCGCTCACGCCCCGCGCCGAAATCGAAGGCGACATGGGCGACTCGCTGCCCGGCCTGCAGGCCCGCCTGATGAGCCAGGCGCTGCGCAAGCTGACCTCGAGCATCAAGAAGACCAACTGCATGGTCATCTTCATCAACCAGATCCGGATGAAGATCGGCGTGATGTTCGGCTCGCCCGAAACCACCACCGGCGGCAACGCGCTGAAGTTCTACGCCTCGGTGCGGCTGGACATCCGCCGCATCGGCACCATCAAGAAGGGCGAAGAGGCGATCGGCAACGAGACCAAGGTTAAGGTGGTCAAGAACAAGGTCAGCCCGCCCTTCAAGACGGCCGAGTTCGACATCCTGTTCGGCGAGGGCATCAGCCGCGAAGGCGAGATCATCGACATGGGCGTGACCGCCAAGATCGTCGACAAGTCGGGCGCCTGGTACGCCTACAACGGCGAGAAGATCGGCCAGGGCCGCGACAACGCGCGCGAATTCCTGCGCGAGAACCCGACGCTGTCGCGCGAGATCGAGAACAAGGTGCGCGAGTCGCTGGGCATCCCGCTGCTGGCGGCCGATGCCGGCTCGGAAGCGGCCGAAGCCGAAGCCAAGGCCAAGGCCAAGGCCGACGCCAAGGCGGCCAAGCAACAGCCGCAGGCCTGATCGGGATGCGAGCATCGGCCGCGCGGCCGGTGCTCGTCATCTGATCGCTTCAAGCCTTCATGGGTTTCGCCGCACCCTCCCTCAAGGGCCGCGCGCTGCGCCTGCTGAGCCAGCGCGAGCATTCGCGGCCCGAGCTCGAACGCAAGCTGGCGAAGTACGAAGAGGTGCCGGGCACGCTGGCGCAGGCGCTCGACGAGCTGGCGGCCAAGGACTTCATCAGCGAGTCGCGCGTGGTGCAGTCGGTGATCAACCAGCGCGCTTCGCGCATGGGCGCCGCGCGGGTGCGGCAGGAGCTGCAGCAGAAGGGCGTCGCGCCCGAGGCCATCTCCGAAGCGGTGGCGCAGCTGAAAGACAGCGAACAGGCGCGCGCGCGCGAGGTCTGGCGGCGCCGCTTCGATGCATTGCCGCAGGATGCGAAGGAGCGTGCCAAACAGGCGCGCTTCCTCATGGCCCGGGGCTTCTCCGGGGCGGTGGTGGGCAAGGTCCTTCGCAGCGACAGCGACGACGAGTGACCCGCAGGCCGGCACCGGCCGATCGCGCCGCGGCGTGGCTGGCATGATCCGGCCCATGTCGACGAACACCACCCCCTCGCCTTCCCTCGGTCGCACCGGCCTGCGCGCCGGTACCGCCTTCGCCGGCGCCGTCTTCAAGAGTGCGCTGCTGGCCATCCTGCTCGGTGGCGGCGTGTTCTTCTTCTACATCAGCCAGCTGAGCGGCCCGGGCATGCCCGCGGCGCGTGCCGGCGGCGCAGGCGCGGTGATCGCGCTGCTGTTCTCGCCCTCGGTGCTGGTCGCCCTGCTGCTGCTGGGCTTCATGCCGCTCTACCTGATGCTCGGTATCGCGCAGGGCCGTAGCCGTGCGCTGCGTCAGGTGGTGCTGGCGCATGGCGACACGATCGCGCAGCGCCTGGGCGCCGCCATCGCGGGCCGCGTCGAGGCGATGCCGCGCACCCATGGCGCCTTGCAGCGCAGCTCCGAATGGCTCTCGGTCGATGCGCTGAGCCGCCAGCTCGCGCCGGTGCTGGGCGAGGGCCGCGCGGTGCGGGCCGTGATCGGCTTCGTGCTGAACCGGCTGCCGCTGTCGACGCTGCTGGCCGACTGGCAGGCCGGGCGCGCCGCGCACGGCGGGACCGAGGCCGGCGTGGAAGACCCGGCCCTGCGCGCGCTGCTGCAGCAGCGCATCGGCGAGACGCTGCAGGAGATGGCGACCCCGTCGCGCACCCCGCTCTACATCGCGCTGGCCGCGCACGCCCTGCTGCTGGGCTTCGGCCTCTGGCTCATCGCCTGAGGCCGCCCCGCGCGAGGATCAGCCGCGCACCACCAGCGGCTCGAACTTGCGGCGCGCCTTGAGCTGCGCCGGGTCCCATTCGATGCCCAGGCCGGGCGTCGACGGTGCCACCGCGTGGCCGGCTTCGATCTGCAGCCGGCTGGTCGTGAGGTCGTCGAGCTGCGGGATGTACTCGACCCAGCGGCCGTTGGGCACGGCCGCGCACAGGCTCACGTGGATCTCCATCAGGAAGTGCGGGCACATCGCGATGTTGTGCGCCTCGGCCAGGTGCGCGATCTTGAGCCAGGGCGTGATGCCGCCCACGCGCGCCACGTCGGCCTGCACGATCGAGCAGGCGCCCTGCTGGATGTACTCGGCGAACTGCGACAGGTGGTACATCGACTCGCCCACCGCCACCGGCACGCTGGTGCTGGCCAGCAGTTGCGCATGCGCGCGCACGTGCTCGGCCGGCATCGGCTCCTCGAACCAGGCCAGGTCGATGGCCTCGTACTGGCGCGCGCGGCGCACCGCTTCCGAGACCGTGAAGCTCTGGTTGGCATCGACCATCAGCTCGAAGCCCGGGCCCACCGCCGCGCGCACCGCCGACAGGCGCGCGATGTCCTCGGCCACGTGCGGCTTGCCGACCTTGACCTTGGCGCCCAGGAAGCCCGCGGCCTGGGCCGCCAGCGTCTGCTCGACCAGCTGCGCCTGCGGGATCTGCAGCCAGCCGCCCTCGGTGGTGTAGACCGGCACGCGCGATTGCGCGCCGCCGGCCAGCTGCCACAGCGGCAGCTTGGCCACGCGGGCGTTGCGGTCCCACAGCGCGGTGTCGACGGCCGCCAGCGCGAGGCTGGTGATGGCGCCCACCGCGGTCGCGTGCGTGTGGAAGAAGAGGTCGCGCCAGATGGCTTCGTAGTGCTGCGGGTCGCGCCCGATCAGCCGCGGCGCCAGGTGGTCCTGCAGCAGCGCCACGATCGACGAGCCGCCGGTGCCGATGGTGTAGGTGTAGCCGGTGCCGGCGGAGCCGTCGTCGCAGCGCACGGTGACCATCACGGTCTCCTGCGTCACGAAGGACTGGATGGCGTCGGTGCGCACCACCTTGGGTGCGATGTCGATCTGCGCGATCTCGACCTGGTCGATCTTGGCCATCGGCTCAGCCTCCGTTGCGCGTCACTTCCACGGGCAGGTCGGCGCCGTGGTACTTCTTGTAGATGGTGTTGAGCTCGCCGCTCTGCAGGTGGGCCTTGACGAAGGCGTCGAGCTTTTCCTTGAGGCGCGGCTCGTTCTTGCGCAGGCCGATGGCGAGCATGTTGACCTTCATCGTGAACTTTGGCTCCATCTGCTTGGCCGGGTTCTTCTCGTTGATGGTCTTGAGCAGCGGCGGCGCGGTCGCGAAGATGTCGGCCTGGCCGCTGACCACCGCGGTGATGGAGGTGGCGTCGTCGTCGAAGCGCACGATCTGCGCGCCGGCCGGCAGGATCTTGGTGAGTTCCTGGTCGTTGGTGGTGCCGCGGGTGGAGATCACCTTCTTGCCCACCAGGTCGGCCGGGCCGCTGAGGGTCATGCTCTTGGGCGCGCCGACCACCGCCAGGATGGCGGCGTAGGGGATCGAGAAGTCGACCACCTTCTCGCGCTCGGGCGTGACCGACATGCTCGAGATCACGATGTCGGCCTTGTCGGTCTGCAGAAAGGGAATGCGGTTGGCGCCGGTGGTGGGCACGATCTCGAGCGCCAGGCCCAGGCTCTTGGCCAGCAGCTGCGCGGTCTCGACGTCGGAGCCGACCGCGTTGAGCTTCTCGTCCTTCATGGCATAGGGCGGCACGGCCAGGTCGATCGCGATGCGGATCTTCTTGGCGGCCGTGATGGTGTCGAGCTGGTCGGCGTGCGCGGCGTTGAGCAGCGCGAAGGGCGAGGCCAGCACGAGGGCGGCGACGAGGGTGCTGCGGCGGGCGAGGAAGGAACGGTTCATCGAGAGTCTCCTGTGATTGATCGGATCGAAAGCGGTCGAGGGCTCAGGTGTTGCAGCTCAGAGCCCGGTGCCGAGGAACTGGCGCAGTTCGGGCGTCTGCGGCGCGCTCAGGATGCTGGCGTCGCCCTGCTCCCAGACCTGGCCCTGGTGCATGAAGATGATCTTGTTGGCCACGCCGCGCGCGAAGGCCATCTCGTGCGTCACGAGGATCATGGTCATGCCCTCGCCCGCGAGCTTTTCCATCACCTTGAGCACTTCGCCGGTGAGTTCCGGGTCGAGCGCCGAGGTGACCTCGTCGAACAGCATCAGCTGCGGCTGCATCGCGAGCGAGCGCGCGATCGCCACGCGCTGCTGCTGGCCGCCCGAGAGCTGCTCGGGGTAGGCGTCGGCCTTCTCGGCCAGGCCCACGCGCTGGAGCACGTCCAGCGCCAGCGCGTTGGCCTCGCTGGCGCCCAGCTTCTTCACCGACTGCGGGGCCAGTGTGATGTTCTGCTTGACCGTCAGGTGCGGGAACAGGTTGTAGCTCTGGAACACGATGCCCACGTCGCGGCGCAGCGCGCGCAGGTCGAGCGCGGCGTCGTGCACCTGGTGGTTGCAGACCTGGATGGTGCCGCTGTCGATGGTCTCGAGGCGGTCGATGCAGCGCAGCGCGGTGCTCTTGCCCGAGCCGCTCTTGCCGATGATGGCGACCACCTCGCCGCGGTTGACCGAGAAGGACACGCCCCGCAGGACATGGTTCTGGCCGAAGCGCTTGTGGACCTGTTCGAGTTCAACCACGGGTTGCATTGAGCTTCCTTTCGAGCGTGCGGCTCCAGCGGGACAGCGGATAGCACATGATGAAATAAAGGACCACCGCACATCCGAAGTACAGGAAGGGCTGGAAGGTCGAGTTGTTGAGCACCTTGGCGTTGTAGGAGAGCTCGGCGTAGCCCACCACCAGCGAGGCGATCGAGGTGTTCTTGATGATCTGCACCAGGAAGCCGACGGTCGGCGGCGTCGCGATGCGCAGCGCCTGCGGCAGGATCACGCGGCGCATGCGTTCGATGCGCGTCAGGCCCAGGCATTCGGCGGCTTCCCACTGGCTCTTGGGCACCGACTGGATGCAGCCGCGCCAGATCTCGCCGAGGAAGGCGCCGGAGTAGAGGGTGATGGCCAGCGCGGCCGCGGCCAGCGCCGGCACCGAGCCGATGCCCACGATGCTGGGGCCGAAGAAGCACACGCCCATCAGCACCAGCAGCGGCGTGCCCTGCACCACCTGGATGTAGGCGGTGGCGGCAATGCGCACCGCGGGCAGCGGCGAGACCCGGGCCAGCGCCACGGCCAGCCCGATCAGGCCGCCGCCGACGAAGGCCAGCGCCGAGAGTTGCAGCGTGCCCCAGGCACCGAGCAGAAGAAAACCGAAATGATCGGCCGGCATCAGCGTCATGGCGCGGTCCTCACAGCGAGGTGCCGAGCTTGCGCCGGCGCGGGAAGACGAACTGCGCCAGCAGCCAGAAGCCCAGGCGCATCGCATACGACAGCGCCAGGTACACGGCCCACAGCACGAGGAAGATCTCGAAGTTGCGGAAGGTGTCCGACTGGATGCGGTTGGCCACGCCGAACAGTTCCTCGGCGCCGATCGAGGACATGATGCTGGAGGCCAGCATCAGCAGCACGAACTGGCTGGCCAGCGCGGGGTACACCCGCTCGATGGCCGGGCGCAGGATCACGTGCCAGAACACCTGCGCCTTCGACAGGCCCAGGCACTCGGCCGCCTCGAGCTGGCCCTTGTGGATCGACTCGATGCCCGCGCGGATGATCTCGCAGCTGTAGGCGCCGATGTTGATCACCAGCGCCAGCACCGCGCCGACCATGATCGGCATCGTCACGCCGGCACTCGACAGGCCGAAGATCAGGAAGTAGCTCTGGATCAGCAACGGCGAGTTGCGGATCGCCTCGACGTAGCCGCCCGTCAGGCGCTGCAGCCAGCGGTGGCGGCTGTTGCGGCCGAGCGCGCAGGCGGTTCCGAGCGCAAAGCCGAGCACGGTCGCCACGAAGGACAGCTGGACCGTGGTCCAGGCGCCTTCGAGCAGCAGCGGCCACTGCGCGAGCACCGGCTCGAAATCGAACTGATAGTTCACGAGGTCTCCTTGGAATCAGGCCGCGCCGCAAGGGCCGGCCTGGAAGCGCGACAGAAAGTCAGCGCCCGATGTTTTTGCAAATGAAAGATGTTTTTATGATGTCGGCGGCGATTCTGTCAGGCCGAACCCTGCTTCCTCCATAGGGTTAACACCGAGCGCAAGGGTTCTCCGGGGGCGGCCTTCCTTTGGTATCGTCACGCGCTTAAATTTCACTAACGAAAAACTCTTTTATTAATGCGATGCGCAGGCGTCGCGGGAAGCACACCATGACGCAACGGGTCCAGGGCAAAAGAACTTTGGTGACGGCCGCCGGCAACGGCATCGGCCGCGAGAGCGCGCTGGCGCTGGCACGCCAAGGCGCGCAGGTCTGGGCCACCGACATGAACGACGAGGCGCTGGCCGCGCTGGCCGAGGACGCGCGCGCCGAGGGCCTCGCGGGCCTGACGACCGCGAAGCTGGACGTGCGCGACAGCGCGGCCGTGGCACGCATGGCGGCCGAGATCGGCCCGCTGGACGTGCTCTTCAACTGCGCGGGCTTCGTGCACGGCGGCAGCATCCTCGAGTGCGAGGACAGCGACTGGGACTTCAGCTTCGACCTCAACGTCAAGTCGATGTACCGCACCATCCGCAGCTTCCTGCCGGCCATGCTGTCGCACGGCGGCGGCTCGATCATCAACATGGCCTCGGCGGCCTCGAGCGTGAAGGGCGTGCCCAACCGTTTTGTCTACGGCGCCTCGAAGGCAGCGGTGATCGGCCTGACCAAGGCGGTGGCGGCCGACTTCGTGCAGAAGGGCATCCGCTGCAACGCGATCTGCCCGGGCACCATCGAGTCGCCCTCGCTGCGCGGCCGCATCGCGGCCCAGGCGCGCGATGCGAACGCCGACGAGGCGGCGGTGCGCGCGGCCTTCGTGGCGCGCCAGCCCATCGGCCGCGTCGGCCGACCCGAGGAAGTCGCGGCGCTGGTGGTGTACCTGGCGTCGGACGAATCGGCGTTCACGACGGGGACCATCCACATGATCGATGGTGGTTGGTCGAACTGAGCCCACCCCCGTCTCTCGCTCACTTCGTGTAGCTCAACTCCCCCCTCGAGGGGGCGATACCGGCGGCCCGGCGGAGCCGGTTCCGCGGTATCCCTGGAATGGGGTGTGCGCTTGCATCGGCTGACCGGCCCCCTTCATCTACTTTTATCGGACACACCATGACGCGCATCACCGACCTCCGGGTCCTCGACATCCGCTTCCCCACTTCGCAGCACCTGGACGGCTCGGACGCGATGAATCCCGATCCGGACTACTCGGCCGCCTACGTGGTGCTCGAGACCGACCAGCCGGGCCTCGAGGGCCATGGCCTGACCTTCACCATCGGCCGCGGCAACGAGATCTGCTGCGCCGCGCTGCGCGCCATGCGCCACCTGCTGGTGGGCCAGGAACTGGCGGTGATCGCGGCCGACATGGGGCGCTTCTGGCACCACGTGACCAGCGACAGCCAGCTGCGCTGGATCGGTCCGGACAAGGGCGCGATCCACCTGGCGACCGGCGCCATCGTGAATGCCGTGTGGGACCTCTGGGCCAAGGCCGAGGGCAAGCCGGTGTGGCGGCTGGTGGCCGAGATGTCGCCGGAAGAGCTGGTGCGCTGCATCGACTTCCGCTACATCACCGACTGCATCACGCCCGAGGAGGCGCTCGCGCTGCTGCAGCAGGCCGCCGTCGGCAAGGAAGAACGCATCCGCACGCTCGAGGCCGAAGGCTATCCCTGCTACACCACCTCGGCCGGCTGGCTGGGCTACTCGGACGAGAAGCTGCGCCGGCTCGCGCAGGAGGCGGTGGACGCGGGCTTCGACTACATCAAGCTCAAGGTCGGCCGCGACCTGCAGGACGACATCCGGCGCCTCAAGGTGGCGCGCGAGGTGCTGGGCCCGGACCGCCATCTGATGATCGACGCCAACCAGGTGTGGGAAGTCGACCAGGCCATCGACTGGGTCAATCAGCTGGCCTTCGCCAAGCCCTGGTTCATCGAGGAGCCCACCAGCCCGGACGACGTCGAGGGCCACCGCAAGATCCGCGAGGGCGTGGCGCCGGTGAAGATCGCGACCGGCGAGATGTGCCAGAACCGGATCATGTTCAAGCAGTTCATCATGCGCGGCGCGATCGACGTGGTGCAGATCGACTCCTGCCGCCTGGGCGGCGTGAACGAGATCCTGGCCGTGATGCTGATGGCCGCCAAGTACCAGCTGCCGGTCTGCCCGCACGCCGGTGGCGTGGGCCTGTGCGAGTACGTGCAGCACCTGTCGATGATCGACTACCTTTGCATCTCCGGCACCCGCGAGGGCCGCGTGATCGAATACGTGGACCATCTGCACGAGCATTTCGAGACGCCCTGCGTGATCCGCGGCGCGGCCTACATGCCGCCGACGGCGCCCGGTTTTTCCATCACCATGAAGCCCGAGTCCCTGCGACAGTACGAGTTTCATGCTGACGTCGAGCCGCGGCATTCCTGAAGTAAAAGAGGCACGCCGGCCTGCCGCGGCGTGATGGAGAGACCCGATGACCGAACCGACCGCCCCTTCCAACGATGCCGCCAGCGCGCGCTACTCGGCGCCCGCGCTCGAGAAGGGCCTGGACATCCTGGAGGCGCTGGCCGACAGCCTGCACGGCTACACGCTCAACGAGCTGGCGCAGAAGGTGTCGCGCAGCGTCGGCGAGATCTTCCGCATGGCGGTGACGCTCGAGCGGCGCGGCTTCGTGCGCGTCGACGAGAACGACCGCTACACGCTCACGCTGCGCATGTTCGAGCTCTCGCACCGCCAGCAGCCGCTCAAGTCGCTGGTCGCGACCGCGCTGCCGCTGATGCGCGAGCTGGCCAACCGCGCCCACCAGTCCTGCCACCTGGCCATGTACCAGCAGGGCCGCGTGGTGGTGATCGCGCAGGTCGACGGACCCGACCGCTGGACCTTCGGCCTGAAGGTAGGCGTGACCATCGGCCTGACCGACACCTCGGCCGGCCATGTGCTGCTGGCCTTTCGCGACGAGGTGGACCGCGCCCGCATGCTGGCCGCGCGGGTCAAGGTCGAGGGCGAGCAGGAGCTCGACCCGGGCGAACTGTTCGCGCTGCTGGGCGATGTGCGCCACCGCGGCTACGCCTCGATGCCCAGCCAGCAGATCAAGGGCGTGCGCAACATCGCCTTCCCGATCCTGGGCCAGGCCAACCACGTGATCGCGGCCATCAACGTGCCGCACATCGAGCGCATCGACCAGAAGGTCACGCCCGACGTCGACCAGGTCTGCGAGATCGTGGCCAACATCGCGGCGCGGCTGTCGGCGCTGATGGGGCACAGCAGCTTCAACGAGCTGGCCTAGCGAACGCGCGCCGGAAGGCGCCGCGTTGATCAGCCCACGTCGGGCACGTCGTCGGCCAGCGGCTGCTGGCTCTTGTACGAGGCGATGTCGCGCACGTTCTTCTGCACCGCCACCGAACCGAAGAGCGCGAGCAGGAAGGACATGCCGTAGAAGCCCTTCTCGCTGTTGGCGAGCGTGGCGTTGAACAGGCCCACGGCCAGCAGCGCCACCGACAGCAGCAGCGAGATCCAGCACAGGCCGTAGTAGATGGCGGTGACCGAGGTGCCCTCGAGCCGGTCGCGCACGCTCTTCTGCAGCGACACGGCGGCGAACAGGCCGTACATCAGGATGGTGAAGTAGTAGCCCTTCTCGTTGAGCTGCATGGAGGCGTTCCACAGCCCGATCAGGTAGACCAGCGAACCGATGACCAGCGCGGCCCAGGACGCGGCGACGAATGCGCCGGTGGGTTTCTGCAAAGCGATTGCCATGAGAGCCTCCTCGATGTGATTGGAGGCGCGATTATGGTGCGATGCGCGCCCGGTCACGAAGGGGCGCGGGCCCCGGGGCTCAGAGCCCCAGCATCAGCTTCAGGTTCTGCACCGCGGCGCCGCTGGCGCCCTTGCCCAGGTTGTCCAGGCGCGCGATCACCACCGCGTGGCGGTGGTCCTCGTTCGGGAACACGCGCAGCTCGAGCTCGTTGGTGTCGTTGAGCGCGGTCGGCTCGAGCTTGCCGTCGGCCGTGGGCGGCAGCACCTTGACGAAGCCGTCGGGCGTGTTGCTCTTCGCATAGTGCGCGGCGAGCGCGTCGTGCAGGTCGCTGGCCTTCGGCCGGCCGGGCAGGTCGTCCAGGTGCAGCGGCAGCTGGACCAGCATGCCCTGCTTGAAGTTGCCCACCGAGGGGATGAACACCGGCCGGCGCGTCAGGCCGGTGAACTTCATGATCTCGGGGATGTGCTTGTGCTTCAGGCCCAGCGCATAGGTCTCGAAGGGTGCGGCGTTGCCCGCCTCGTAGGCCTCGATCATGCTGCGGCCGCCGCCGGAATAGCCGCTGACCGAGGGCAGCGCGAGGGGGAAATCCTTGGGCAGCAGGCCGGCGTCGATCAGCGGTCGCACGATGGCGATGGCACCGGTCGCATAGCAGCCGGGGTTGCCCACGCGCTCGGCCTTGGCCACGGCCTGCCAGTGGCCTTCGACGAGTTCGGGGAAGCCGAAGACCCAGGCAGGGTTGGTGCGGTGCGCGGTCGAGGCGTCGACGATCTTGGGCTTTTTCCCCGGCAGCTGGTCGATCAGCGCCACCGACTCGATGGCCGCGTCGTCGTGCAGGCACAGGATCACCAGGTCGACCCCGGCCATCAGGTCGCGCTTGGCGTTGACGTCCTTGCGCAGCTCGGGCGCGATGCTCACGATGTCGATCTGGGGCATCTTCGCGAGACGTTCGCGAATCTGGAGGCCGGTGGTGCCGGCTTCGCCGTCGATGAAGACCTTGGCCATGGTGGGTGGGTGTTTCTACCGAGAAAGAGGGTACGTGATGTCCGCAGGCAGACGCTCGCCTTTGGTGCGGCGCACCATGATACAGTCGTTGATTGTTCGTCGCCCCCGCCCTGCAGGACGCCGTGGCCCACGAGCAACAGCATCAACCATCTCCCGTTTTCAAACCTCCGTCCGAGAGAAACCTCATGAAGATTCACGAGTACCAAGGCAAGGAAATTCTTGCCAAGTTCGGCGTGCCCGTGCCGCGCGGCATTGCGGCCTACACGGTCCAGGAGGCGGTCGAGGCCGCCCAGAAACTTGGCGGCCCCGTGTGGGTGGTCAAGGCCCAGATTCACGCGGGTGGCCGCGGCAAGGGCGGCGGCGTCAAGGTCGCCAAGACCATTGAAGACGTCAAGAAGCTGGCCGGCGAAATCCTCGGCATGCAGCTCGTCACGCACCAGACCGGCCCCGAAGGCCAGAAGGTCCGCCGCCTCTACATCGAAGACGGCGCCGACATCAACAAGGAATACTACGTTTCCGCCGTGACCGACCGCGCGACCCAGAAGGTCGCGTTCATCGCCTCGAGCGAAGGCGGCATGGACATCGAGGAAGTGGCGCATTCCACGCCCGAGAAGATCATCACGGTCTTCGCCGATCCCAAGGAAGGCCTGACCGACGCGCAAGCCAAGGAAATCGCCGACGGCATCGGCATGCCCGCCGATTCGACCGCCCAGACGATCGACATCCTCAAAAAGCTCTACACCTGCTACATGGAGACGGACGCCTCGCTGGTCGAGATCAACCCGCTCAACCGTGACAGCAAGGGCAACGTGATGGCGCTCGACGCGAAGTTCAACTTCGACCCGAACGCACTGTTCCGCCACCCCGAACTCGTGGCCCTGCGCGACCTCGACGAGGAAGACGCGGCCGAAGTCGAGGCCTCCAAGTTCGACCTCGCCTACATCTCGCTCGACGGCAACATCGGCTGCCTGGTGAACGGTGCCGGCCTGGCCATGGCCACCATGGACACCATCAAGCTGTTCGGCGGCGAGCCGGCCAACTTCCTGGACGTGGGCGGCGGCGCCACCCCCGAGAAGGTCACCGAAGCCTTCAAGATCATGCTGAAGAACAAGAACGTGGAAGCCATCCTCGTGAACATCTTCGGCGGCATCATGAAGTGCGACACCATCGCCACCGGCGTGATCGCAGCCTGCAAGGCCGTGAACCTCTCCGTGCCGCTGGTCGTGCGCATGAAGGGCACCAACGAAGTCGAAGGCAAGAAGCTGCTGGCCGATTCGGGCCTGCCCATCATCAGCGCCGACACGATGGCCGACGCGGCTCAAAAAGTGGTGGCGGCAGTCGCCAAGTAAGGAACAAGTCATGTCGATCTACATCAACAAAGACACCAAGGTCATCACGCAAGGCATCACCGGCAAGACCGGTCAATTCCACACGGAAAAGTGCCAGGAATACGCGAACGGCAAGAACGCCTTCGTCGCGGGCGTGAACCCCAAGAAGGCCGGCGAGTCGATCTTCGGCATCCCGATCTTCGGTTCGGTCAAGGAAGCCGCCTCGCAGACCGGCGCCACCGTGTCGGTGATCTACGTGCCGCCGCCGGGCGCTGCCGCCGCGATCTGGGAAGCGGTCGAAGCCGACCTGGACCTGGCGATCTGCATCACCGAAGGCATTCCGGTCAAGGACATGCTCGAAGTGCGCAACAAGATGAAGGCCAAGGAAGCGGCCGGCGGCAAGAAGACCCTGCTGCTGGGCCCGAACTGCCCCGGCCTGATCACGCCCGACGAAATCAAGATCGGCATCATGCCCGGCCACATCCATCGCAAGGGACGCATCGGCGTGGTCTCGCGTTCGGGCACGCTGACGTATGAAGCCGTGGCGCAACTGACGGAAATCGGCCTGGGCCAATCGTCGGCGGTCGGCATCGGCGGCGACCCGATCAATGGCCTGAAGCACATCGACGTGATGAAGGCCTTCAACGACGATCCGGACACCGACGCGGTGATCATGATCGGCGAAATCGGCGGCCCGGACGAGGCGGACGCCGCCCGCTGGTGCAAGCTCAACATGAAGAAGCCGGTGGTCGGCTTCATCGCTGGCGTGACCGCGCCTCCGGGCAAGCGCATGGGCCACGCCGGCGCGCTGATCTCGGGCGGTGCCGACACGGCCGATGCCAAGCTCGCCATCATGGAAGAGTCGGGCTTCACCGTGACGCGCAACTTCTCGGAGCTGGCCAAGCTGCTGAAGGCCCGTCTGTAAGCATCGCGTCCCGCGACCACACACAAACGAAAAGCGCTCGCAATTCATATTGCGGGCGCTTTTTCAATACATAACAGTGGAAAAAGAGACATGGAACTACTGCAAAGCGCTGACTTCTGGATCGGTCTGGTCAAGATCGTCTGGATCAACATCATTCTTTCGGGCGACAACGCGGTCGTGATCGCGATGGCGGCCCGTTCGCTGCCGCCCGCGCAGCAACAAAAGGCCGTGCTCTTCGGCTCGGGCGCGGCCGTGGTGCTGCGCATCGTGCTGACGGTGGTGGCGGCCAAGCTGCTGGGCCTGCCCTTCCTGCAGATCGTCGGCGGCCTGCTGCTGCTGTGGATCGGCCTGCAACTGCTGGGCGACGAGGAAGAAGGCGAAGGCGAGAGCAAGGAATACGGCAGCCTGTTCGCCGCCGTGCGCACCATCCTGATCGCCGACCTGGTGATGAGCCTGGACAACGTGATCGCCGTGGCGGCCGCGGCCCAGGGCAACACCACGCTGCTGATCCTCGGCCTGGCCATCAGCATCCCGCTGGTGATCTTCGGCAGCACGCTCATGATCAAGCTCATGGAGCGCTTCCCCATCATCGTCATGCTCGGCGCCGCACTGATCGGCTGGGTCGGCGGTGAAACCATCGTCAGCGACGTGTTCCTGCGCGACGTGCTGACGGCCAACCCCTGGCTGCACTATGCAGGCGCTGCCGCCGGCGCCGCCTTCGTGGTGTTCGTCGGGCGGGGCCTGCAGCGGCGCGGCAGCCGCTCTCCCGCGCACTGAGCCTTCCACCTCCACCCATGACCCGCTCCGATACATCTCCTTCCCCCCTCCAGGAAGACGGCGTCTGGTCTTGGGAGTTCTCGGCCCTCACCGATCCCGGGCGGGTGCGGGCCAACAACGAAGATGCGGTGGCGTTCGACCCGGCGCTGGGCCTGGCGATCCTGGCCGACGGCATGGGCGGCTACAACGGCGGCGAAGTGGCCAGCGGCATGGCGCTGGCCCTGCTGCAGGCCAGCTTCGGCCGCTGGCTGGCGCACGCCGGCCCGTCGGCCCATGCGCGCGCCGTGCGGCGCGCGCTGCAGGCCGGCACCGACGAGGCCAACAGCGCGATCCTCGAGGCCGGGATGGCCAACCTGCAGCTGCAGGGCATGGGCACGACGCTGGTGCTGGCGGCCTTCGGCCCGCAGCGCGTGGTGATCGGCCACATCGGCGATTCGCGCTGCTACCGGCTGCGCCGCGGCCAGCTGGAACTGCTCACGCGCGACCATTCGCTGCTGCAGGAGCAGCTCGACGCCGGCGTCATCACGCCGCAACAGGCGGCGCGCTCCCCGCATCGCAACCTGGTGACCCGGGCCCTGGGCATCGAGCGCTCGGTGAATCTCGAGATGCACGAGCACAGCACGCAGCCGGGCGACCTTTACCTGTTATGTTCCGACGGCCTGAGTGAGATGGTCTCCGACGCACAGCTTTCCACAGTTTTGTTACAAAATTGCGGTTTGGCGGAGAAAGCACTACTTTTGGTTGCAATGGCGAACGACAATGGCGGACGGGACAATATCTCTGTTGTCCTGGCAAGCGCCGGCCTCGCGCGCCCTGCAGGGTAAGGCCCGGGACGGTTGACCCTCCCCCGGGCCGCGCGGATAAAACTGGCAGTTTCAGGAGTCGGCCATGCCGAAAATGATTGTTTCGATCGACGGAGTCGTCATCAAGGAAGTGACGCTCGCCAAGGACCGGACCACATTGGGGCGGCGGCCTTACAACGACATCGTCATCGACAACCTGGCCATCAGCGGCGAGCACGCCGTGCTCCACATGATCGGCGGCGACGTCTACCTCGAAGACCTCAACAGCACCAACGGGACCTACGTCAATTCCCGCGCCATCAAGAAGCAGGCGCTGGAGAACAACGACGTGGTCGAGGTCGGCAAGTACAAGATCCGCTACCTGTCGGGCAGCGAGCCCGGCGGCTATTCCAGCGTGGCGTCCCGCGTCGGCGCGGCGCCGGCCTTCTCTTCGGTCCCGCTGTCGAGCAGCCCGACCGTCCCGGCGCCCCTGATGGGCGGCGGCGTCGCGCAGGCCGCCATCCGCGTGCTGTCCGGCGCGGGGGCCGGGCGCGAGTTGTCCCTGGAAAAAGTCGTGACCACCATCGGCAAGCCCGGGGTCGCGGTGGCGGCGGTCACGCGCCGGCTGCACGGCTACGTGGTGGCGCCCATCGACGGCGGCACCACCCTCAACGGCGAGCTGCTCGGCAACGAGGCCGTGGCCCTGCAGGACGGCGACGTGCTGGAGCTCGGCGGCACGCGCATGCAGTTCGTCCACGCCTGAGCGGCCCTTGCCTGCTTGCACCGCGTGACGTGGCGCCATGAACGCGCTGCGTCGGCACTGGCTCCGAATCGCCATCACCCTGGTGCCGGTGCTGCTGGCGCTGGGCCACTCGGTCGGCGCCTGGCGCTCGCCCTTCGTCGAACCCTTCGACAACTTCATCTATGACGCTCGGCTGCGGCTCACCATGCCGCACACGCTGGACCCGCGCATCGTCATCGTCGACATCGACGACCCCAGCCTCCAGCAGTTCGGCCAGTGGCCCTGGAGCCGCGACAAGCTGGCCGAGCTCACCACCGAACTCATGGAGCGGCAGCAGGCGGCGGTGCTCGGCTACGACGTGCTCTTCGTCGAAGCCGACGGCAGCACCGGCCTGGGCAGCCTGCGCCAGCTGGCCGACGGCCCGATGCGGGGCGACCGCGCCTTCGCCGCCGAGATCGAGCGCCTGGCCCCCCTGCTGGACCACGACGCCGCCTTCGCCCGCGCGCTGACCGACCGGCGCGTCGCGCTCGGCTACTACTTCACCCAGACCGTCCGGCCGCACGCCAAGGGCGTGCTGCCCGCGCCCCTGCTGCCGGCCGACGCCTTCCCCTCGGGTCACGATCGTTCGGCGCGCTGGAACGGCTTTGCCGGCAGCATCGAGCCGCTGGCCCGGGCCGCGCCGGCCAGCGGCTTCACCAACGTGCTCATCGAGACCAGCGAGGACGGCGTGATCCGCGCGGCGCCGCTGATGGCCCGCTACGAGGGCGACGCGGCCGTGCCGGGCTACTACGAATCGCTGGGCCTGGCCGTCTACCGGCTGGCCCACGGGCAGCCGCCGGTGAGCGCGTCGCTCGCGCCCACCGGCCTGGCCGGCAGCGGTGCCCCGCTCGAGGCGCTGATGCTCGACGTGCCCGGCGGGCGCCGGCTGCGCGTGCCGGTCGACCAGAGCGCCAGCCTGCTGGTGCCCTACCGCGGGCCGGGCGGCGTGCGTGGCGGGTCCTTCCGCTACATCTCGGCGGTCGACGTGCTGCGCGGCAGGCTGGCGCCGGGCGAGCTCAAGGGCCGGATCGTGCTGGTTGGCGCCACCGCCCCCGGCCTGCAGGACCTGCGCGCCACGCCGGTCGGCGCCGCCTTCCCTGGCGTGGAAGTGCATGCCAACATCATCTCGGGCCTGCTGGACCGGCGCCTGCCCTTCGTGCCGGACTACGCACCGGGCTACGAGGTGCTGGCGCTGCTGGTCGTCGGGCTCACGCTGGCCTTCGGCATGTCGCTGCTGCCGGCGGCGCGCGCGGCGCTGCTGGGCCTGGGCGCCAGCGTAGTGGTGGTCGGGCTCAATGCCGCGCTGTTCTCCAGCTTCGGCGTGGTGCTGCCGCTGGCGGCCACCGTGCTGATGATCGGCATGGTCTTCGTGCTCAACATGAGCTGGGGCTATTTCGTCGAGGCACGGGCCCGCCGCGGCCTGGCGCGGCTGTTCGGTACCTACGTGCCGCCGGAGCTGGTCGACAAGATGCTCGAGCGGCCCGAGCGCTACAGCATGCGCGCCGAGAGCAAGGAGCTGACCGTGATGTTCTGCGACATGCGCGGCTTCACGCAGCTGTCGGAAACCATGGCGCCGACCGAGCTGCAGGTGTTCCTCAACACCGTGTTCAGCCGGCTCACCGCGATCATCAACGCGCACCGCGGCACGGTCGACAAGTACATGGGCGACTGCGTCATGGCCTTCTGGGGCGCGCCGGTCGACGCGCCCGACCATGCCGTGCTGGCGGTGCAGGCGGCCATCGAGATGGCCGCGGCCGTGCAGCAGATCAACCTGGCGCACCGTGCCAGCGGACGGCCCGAGATCAGCGTGGGCATCGGCCTGAACACCGGCGTGATGAGCGTCGGCGACATGGGCTCGGCCGTGCGCCGCAGCTACACGGTGGTGGGCGATGCGGTGAACCTGGCCTCCCGGCTCGAGAGCCTCAACGGCCACTACGGCACCGAGATCCTGGCCACCGACGCCACCCGCCAGGCCAGTTCGCTGTTCCTCTGGCAGGAGCTCGACTGGGTCTATGTGCGCGGCAAGGCCCGCGCCGTCGCCCTCTTCACGCCCGTCGCGCGCGTCGACGCGGCCGAGCCCGCCCTGCACGCGCAGCTCGAGCGCTGGTCGCTGGTGCTGGCGGCCTACCGGGCACAGCAATGGGACGAGGCCCGCCAGCTGCTGGCCCCGCTGCTCGCGGTGGATGCGAAAAAAGTCCTTTACCAGGTCTACGAGAAGCGTTTAGCCTCGATGGCGCGGCAGCCCCAAGACCCGGACTGGGACGGCGCCATCCGTTTCGAAACCAAGTAACAAGGGTCCCCTATGCAGGTGCGTGTGTTGGGCTGCTCCGGCGCGATTGCCAAAGACTGCCGCACCACCTCCTTCCTGGTCGACGACGATGTGCTCGTCGATGCCGGCACCGGCGTCGGCGACCTCACGCTCGAGGAAATGGCCGGCATCGACGACGTGCTGCTGACCCATTCGCACCTCGACCACATCGCCGCCCTGCCCCTGATGATCGACGCCGTGGCGTCCAGCCGTGCCCGGCCGCTGCGGGTGCACGCGCTGCGCGCCACCATCGAGGCCCTGCGCGCGCACGTCTTCAACAACGTCATCTGGCCCGACTTCGCGAGCATCCCCAGCCTCGAGTCGCCCTTCGTGAGCTTCCACGACATCGCGATCGGCCAGACCCTGCAGCTCGGCAGCCGCTCGCCCAAGGCCATCGAGGTGCTCCCGGCCGTCCACACCGTGCCCGCCTGCGGCTATGCCGTGCGCAGCGCCGAGGGTGGCCCCTACTGGGTCTTCAGCGGCGACACCGAGCGCAACCCGCCCTTCTGGGCGCGCATCAACACGCTCGACGTGGCCATGCTGGTCATCGAGACCGCCTTCAGCAACCGCGAGGAGGGCCTGGCCCGACGCAGCCTGCACCTGTCGCCCGCCAGCCTGGCCGACGAACTGGCCCACATCGCGCCGGGCCGGCGCTACCCCATCTACATCACCCACACCAAGCCCGCCGAAACGGCCGAGATCATGAGCCAGATCGACACCTTTGCCGCGGGCTGGCTGAGCCATGGGCTGGAGGGGCGGGACATTCGGTGGTTGCAGGCGGCGGGGGTGATGGTGGTTTGAGGCCTAGAACAGCCGCGACGCGTTTGGTCGCTAGTGACAAAAAATGTCACTCAGGGCCTGTACCCGAACAACATTTGTGTCGCAAGTTGTAAGTCAAACGTGAACGATTTGGCGGCAGAACTCCTGTTGGAGGCGGTTTTTCGCTTGGCACGGTTGCTGCGGATAGGAAGGCACCGGGACGCGCTCTCGGCCTCACAAACAACCTGGAGTAGTGAAATGAACCGTCGTTCCATCGCACGCAACGTGCAAAAGGGTTTCACCCTGATCGAGTTGATGATCGTTGTGGCGATCATCGGTATTTTGGCGGCTGTGGCACTGCCGGCTTATCAGGATTACACGGTTCGTAGCCGAGTATCGGAGGCTCTTGTACTCGCTTCCGGTGCGAAAATCACCGTTGCAGAAAATGCGGCTAGCTCAGCCGCTAGCCTTTCGACTGGAGCAATTGAAGTGGCCGCAACTGCAGCTGCAGCAACAGCGACGGCTAATCAAAAGGTTGCATCGACTAAAAATGTCAAAACCCTCGATGTGAGCTCTACAACCGGCGCTATCACGGTCGTTACGACCGATTCCGCAGGCGCTGTAACGATTACCCTCACGCCTCAAGCCAATGGATCTGCTTTGGCTGTTTCGACGCCGCCGGCTGGCCCCATCACGTGGAAGTGCAGCGTTGATGCAGAAACCAAATTCAAGTATGCACCGAGCGAGTGCCGCACCAAGACCTAAAACTTAAATATGGATGCTTAAACTTCCCCTGCGTGGGGAAGTTTTTTTGTTTTCGATGGATTCTTTCTCCCTAACGAACGATCTAGCAGGGCTGTTGAATTCCGTCGCTTGATGTCGAGCAGGTTCTTCAGAAGTTCGCAGAATTCTTTAGCGTTTTCAGCGGCATGTGTGATGCATCACTTCGATGTGGATGCGCCCAGCCCAGGCCATTGGTGTTTACACCATTGCTCGATCGCGTCCGGCATCGAACTGAAGATCCGCCATCCGCACGATGGTGCTCGAGGCCATCGTCACTTGATGTCTTTTGTAGGCCGCTGGGATGGCGGCAGCATTCTGGCCCCCTCCTGAACAGCCGCGCGTCAGGGCTTGCTTGGGGGTTGCTGCGCGGTTTGTGACGTGCGCGTTCGCCAGTGCATTGCGCCGATACCACCGCCGTTCTGACCATCATTCTCCAGGGTTTGGCTGAAGCTCTAGCAAGCAGTCAACGTTCTTGTAACGCTGGATTGGTCGCAGGAGGTCCAGTGCAATTCGAGGCGCGAAGTCCTCTAGCTTGGCCATCGCGAACAATGCCCTATCGAATTCCCTCTCTTTTCACGCTGAGCGCGAACATGGTCCCTGCAACGACAGCTCCATGAGGTGATTTCGTTGGAGTGATCCATTGCCTCGGGAAGACATCAAGAATTTACTTTGTAAAGCTGATGTCGAAAGGCTACCAGCAATTGGATGTTGCGGCTATCTCGGTGCCTGCGCTATTGAAGTTGGTCTGCACGCCCATTTGATTTAAGCGAAATTCGTAGCAGGCTGAGTCTGATGTTTGCGAGCCCACAGGCGTCGCCTTTGCAATAAAAGATGGCAGCGCTGTTGAAGTCGCTGCAGTGGCGTCCGCACGCAAAGAGTAATAGCTCGCCCCACTCGAATTCACCGACTGAGGCCAGCTAGTGACGGCGTATCCAAGGGCCGCAGGATCCCCGGAATATGAGTTATTGATGCTGAAATATCGTTCTTGCCGTGCTGCCATATCTAGTAGTGCATTTTTGGCGTCGACTCGACGCGCCTTTTGGATGTAGTTTCGGTAAGATGGAATTGCAATGACGCTCAAGATTCCGATCACTGAAACCACAATCATCATTTCGATCAGCGTAAAGCCGCGTATCTGGGAACGCTTCGAGAAGCCGGGAATGCCAGAATTTTTTTTCATTTTGCTGCTTTCGTAAGGGCTACGCATCAGCGCAGTTTGATCCATGTCAGTCGCCCGCCCTTGCCATTCGCTCCTGGATTGACCTGCGTGACGGACCCGACGCCGCTTACGGTTTGTGTAGCCAGATACTTCTTGGTATCCGTGCTGACGATCGAGGGCGAGCCTACGCCGCTCAGCCCAATACCGGCAACCACCAAACCGTTGGTGGTGATGACATTGTTGGTGGCGTCCCCGAAATAAGACGAGCGCGGTGCGCCGCCGGTTTCGGGCGCGATGGCCATGGTGAAGCCCGAGGCGGGTTGTGCATCGCAGGTCAGCGTCTGGGTGACGGCCGGCAGCGTCGTATTGACCAGGAACAGGCCATCCGAAATCACGGGGTTGTAGACGATCTGTTCGTTCGTGCCGGGCAGCACGAGCCGCCAGCCATAGTGCGGATTGTTCGTTGCGCCGCCACTGCAGGTGGTCGAGCCTTTCCAGCACACGGCATTCTGGGTCACGGTCCGCACGCCCGAGATGTTGCCGTTGTTGTAGGCCAGCGTGGTTGCCGTCTGTGTCTGAAGGGTCGACGTGTTGACGGTCTGCGTGCCGGTCAGGCTGGTGTATTGGCTGCCGCTCTTAGCGTTCCAGGCCGTCATGTCCCAATCCCAGATGCCGTAGATCGCCTGTGCGCCGGTCGCGGGCGTTGCCGACGATGTCAGCGTCTGCGGCATGATCTGGCCGGTTCCGAAGCTCACCAGGATCCGCGGCGCGATGGACGCGGCGATCGAAGAGGTCACCGTGACCCGTGTCGTGATCGGCTGCGATCCGGTCGCGAAGATCGGGGCGGCGCGAACGGCCCAGTTCGAAGCCGTGTTGCTCGTGAGGTCGAAACGCCAGACGTTCCCGAACACGTCGCCGGCATAGACGTAGTCCGTCACGTGGTCGTCGTCGAGGTCCGCCGATGTGACGTAGGCGATGCCATTGCGCGCCGTGATGGTGCTGCCGGTGGTTCTCGGGCCGGAGCCGGTGCCGGCTTCGAGGAAGCGGAAGGTCTTGGCGCCGGTTGTCTGGTCCACCGTCATGATGAACAGGCCAGCCTTGCCCGACTTGCTGTTCAAACCGTTGCCGAACAGGACGGCCCAATTGCCGTCGTGAAGGCGCCGGATGATGGGCGTGCCGTAGACGCTGCCCAGGCTGTCCTTGCACAGGGAACTTGAAGTGTCTCCCGTACAGCTCAGCGTGCTGGAGTTCCATTCGCCCAAGACCAGGTTGCTAGCATTCGTCTCGCTGAAGTTACCAGGGTTGGTGACGTCCAATGCGTAGAGCGTGCCGGTGGCGATCGAGGTCGCATCACCCACCACGCCGGTGGCATTGCCCCCGGCGCCCAGGCCTCCGACGATCCATGTGTGCCAAGCCCCGCCGTAGTAGAGGTCCCCCGTGCCAGGCGTGGCATCGACGAAGGCGTTGTGGCTGTACTGCGGAGATGAATAGTCGAGCGCTGGCGTCGTGGATCGGATCGTGGTCAGCGCCGCATTCGGCATGTAGGCCAGCAGTTCACGCCCGTCGTTCGCCGCCGTCGTGTCGAAGGCGCCACCCGCGGTGTACGCCCCCGCGCGGAAGCCATGCAGCAGACCGTCGTTCGCACCCACGTAGACCACGTTGGTCCGCGTTGCGTTGGTGCTTGCAAAGGACGCATAGCTCGTACCGCCTTCGGGCATGGTCGCGGTCGGGAACAGGGCGTCGCTCCAAAGACCCTTGTAGGGCAGATTGGGTGCACCCACCCACGTGGGGCTGGAGTTGACGATGTCGCCCAGCACGCTGTTGCGGACCCTGAAGGTGCCGGTGCCCGAGGTGGTCACTTCGTTGCTGCGGTCTCCCCGCAGGTACGACAGCCGGGAAGAGGTATCCAGCGCGGTCTTTTGTGCGGCCGTGAGCGAATCCCAGGCGAATGCCGTCCCTGCGCTGCCGCTCCAGGTCAGGATGTTTCGCTGCGCCGAAGCCTGTACGGTGTTGGACGAACCCGTTGCGGTGCAAGTCCCTCCGGTCAGCACGCAGCTGGCATCCCAGTTCGCCACCGGGTTGATCGACACGGTCTTGGTGGTCGCGTCCTCGACTAGGTTCTGCGCCGTCATCTGGCCCCACCAGTTGGTGGGATGGTAGTAGGCCAGGTAGAGCTGCGTGCCGACCTGCACCTTGGCCGATTGCTGGATGTTGATGCCGGCGGAACTGGCCGACGCGTTGATCTGCGCCGCCTTGAAGCACATGATCTCGTGCACGTTGCTGCCGCCGCCGGTACCGGAGCTGAATCCGAAGCGGAACTTGGAAGGCAACGGCCCGTTGGAGGCCGTGATCAGCTGGTTGGTGATCACCGGCGTCGTCGTGCCGCCGTTGATGCTGTAGGAAAGGCTGAGCAGGCCGTCCTGCGTTATCTTGAGGCCATAGGTGATGGGTGTTGCGGCTCCTCGCGTGGGATTCGATACCGCCTCTTGGCTATAGAGGGTCGAGCCACTGGGCAGATCGCTGTGGGCAATGTACGGGTAGGTCATCACATTGGTACTGGTCATCGCCGGTGCCAGCCGTCCCAGGATATCTCTCAATGTGTAGTTCCACAGCTTACCGGTGCGACACGTGTTCCCGACCGCCGCTTGCCTGTCCGAGTTGCTCAGGCTGGATGGGTAGTAGTTCGAGTAGTTCTGATTCAGCCAGTCCCAGGTGATATTGCCGGCGCCCCGCAAGGTCACGCGCCCGGCGCCCTGGCCTGGACCGCTCACCGTGTTGTCGCCCGGGTTGGAGAAGTTCCCGAACTCGTCGATGCCGAGGCCGATGTACGCGCCAAGCAAGCCGTTGTTCGTACCCTTGGTGTTGGCACAGCTGTATCCCAAGCTACCGCCGAACGCGCCAATGGAAGTGTTCTGATCAACGGCTGTCACTTGATCTGCATTCACGAGAAAAAAGGCGATCCCGTCGGCGCCGGACAGTTGACCCCGGTGATTCGTGTATGCGTTTCCGCCATAGGTCGCCGTCTGGAACGTGACCTCGAGGCCCTGGTTCGAAGGGAAGTCGAACTTCGAATAAATGGCGCCTGTTTGGTCGTTGCCATTGGTGTTCTTTCCCGTATCACCGTTCGTCAGGCGCAATGCGCCCTGGCCAACCGGGTCGCCTGCGGACCCCAAGCGCCCGGTCACGCCGCCGACCTGCGTCTTGCCGCTGTAATAAGGCAGCCCCGCGCATTTGGGAATCGTCCCTGAACCGTCGCCCGCGGTGAGGCAGGCGCCGTTGAGGCTCTGCCATTGGTAAGACGAGGACCCGCCTGTGAGCGTGTCGCTGATGACGAGCTGCGCATGCGCGCCGATGGCCGTCAGGCTTAGCAGGGCCAGCGCGCACGCGGATCGGAGTGGTGTGGACGTCATAAGGGCTTTCATCAAGGTCCGCTCAGGTCTTTGGTCGCGTAGGTCATCGCGTAGGTGCTCTGAACAACGCTGGCGCTGGTGGTGCTGCCGCCGTATCCCACGCCCGTGACCTGGTAGAGCATCGACTTGCCGTCGGGGCCGATGCCGAGGTAGGAGATGTAAAGGCTGGGGACGGTGGCGTAGTTGACGTCACCGACCACGCCGGACGTGGCCGTATTGAGGCCGCCGCCGCCTAGGACGGTCATGGTGGGTGGCTTGTATTCGAACCGGTTGGCCCAGGGCAGCACCGCGGGCATACCAAGGGCGTTCGAACAGATCTTCATGTTTGCCTGGGTGTTGGCATTCACGACACCGGCGCAGGCCGAGCCGGTCCCTGTGTTGCCCTGATTGATCCACCACTCCGCGTAGCGCAGCGCACTGTCGGCGGCGAGCAGCGAGCGCTGTTTCTCGAGCGTGTTGCCGGTGATCTTTTCCTGCAGCCCGAAGCTTCTGTACATGCTCACGGCGACCAGGGTGACGATGACCAGGATCAATAGGCTGGTGATCAGGGCGATGCCCTGCTGCGCAGTTCGGCCTTTCGAATGCGAACGGGGGAGCATGAAGTGGTTCACCGGCGGTTCATCAGGTTGATAGTCTGGACGAGAGGCTGCGGCATGGTCACGGGCGCGCCGGGCTTGGATGCCGTCGTGTTCAGGAAGACGAGCTTGAGCTGGGCCGTGTACACGTTGGCCCACAGGCCGGCATCGGTGATCGCCGATGCGGGCAGGTAGGTATCGATCGCGTTGTTGACGTCGCCGTCGGTGTCGACGCCGTAGAGGATGCTCATCTTGTCGACATTGCCCGCCAGCGTCACCGGGCTGCCGGTGCCCACCGTGCAGGTGAGCTCGTTGTTGGCGTTGACGGCGAATCGGTTCGTGTAGATGGTCGTCGCGCCGGAAGTGTTGGTGGCGCCCTGGCAGTTCATCAGTCCGTCGTTGTTGGCGGTCTGGTAGCGTACGGTGACGGCGTCGCTGTTCGCAGCCCTGCCGCTGCCATTGCCGCTGCCGACGATGAACTGTCCGGCGGCGAAGACCGAGCTGCTGCCGTCGGCGCCGGTTACGGTCGCGGCCGGGAGCGCGGCGCTTTGCGTGTCGGTGCGCGGATTCACGAAGTAGCCGGCGGATTGGATGGTCGTGGTCATCATGGTGACGACCAGACGCTGGCTGTCTTGCAGATCGGTGAACTGGCCCTGCGTGTTGAAGGTGTTCTTCATGTTCAGATAAATGCTGAGCACCGCTCCCAGCACGAAGAGCGAGATCGCCAGGGCCACCATGAGTTCGATCAGGCCGAAACCGGCCTGCCGCATGCGCCGCCGGGGCTGCCGCGTTGTGGTGAAGGTGGTCATGGTTCGATGTACAAGGTGAACGAGCGCGAACCGCCGGTGGCGGCGCTGTCCGATGCGGTAGCCCGGGTGGAGGCGACGTAGCGCTCTTTCCAGCGGATGGTCAGCACGCAACTCACCGGGACACTGGTCGATGTGCTGCAGCTGACGGTGGAGCTCGATGTCGGCAGGAGATTGGCCAGGTTGCTGGCCCATTGCTGCACGTCGCGCGCGGCCAGTTGCGCGGATGTGCAGGCAGCGGTGGCGGGCTTCGCCGTCGCTTCACAGGAGCCCACGGTGGCCGAAAGCACGCCGGTGGCATCGGTCACGGTCGACTGCGCCGTGCTGAAACTGGCGGGAGCCACGCCAGACGCCCAATAGGTCCTGTTGCCTTGCATGGCGGCCGCGAGGCTTGCGGCCTGCATCGAGACGATGGAGCGTGCGTTGGAGACTTGGGTGCTCGACAACGCCAATGCCTGCATCTTGGCGAAGCCGAAGATGCCAATCGTGACCAGCAGGATGGCCACCAGGACTTCGAGGAGGGTGAAGCCGCGCTGGAACGACGGCGGGACCGGGCGCTTCATGTGCAATTGCTTCCGTTGGGCGAGACGACCTGTGGGCGACCGACGAGGCTCAGCGTCACGCAACGCGTGGTCTGCGCATTCGCCGGATTGGTGCGCATCGCCAGGGTGATCGTGCCCGTGAGACCCAGCGCAAAGCCGTCGCGGCTGTAGGTGATGGCCGCGATGCTGTTGCTTGCCACGAACGTGTCCGAACCGGGCCAAGGGGCTTGCCTGCGGAGAAGCGCCTCGGCCACCTTCGTCGCGTCGCGTGTCTTGCTGTTGTCGGGGTCGGCGAACACGATCCAGCCGGTACCCCAGGTGGTGGTGCCCAGGCAGGTGGAGCCGTCCGATGATGCGCAGATCGTGACAGGCAACCCCTGCTTGATCGCTTCCGCGCGCGCGAACTGGAGATCGCCGATGAAGGCATTGGTCTGGGTCGCCAAGCGGTTCCTCTGGATCAGCAGCGAGAACGAGGGGACCGCCACCACCATCAGGATGGCCACGATCGCCAGGACGACCATCAGTTCGATTGCGGTAAAACCTGTCACGGCCCCAGGCGCAGGCCTCCGGTCGAGCGGGGGCATGCGACCTGACGGAACGCGTGCAGGGTGTGGGGACTTTTTCATTAAGGGAGGCTGAGGGCCTGAATGCGGAAGAACTAATGCACGATGTTTTTCAAATGTAGCAATTTGTTCGTCGCCACTGTGCCGCCAAACGGGCGTTCGCGACGAACGGAAGGGGACAGCCGCCCAATGGCGCAGCCGCACAACCCGAGCCGTGAATTTTTCACATTTCTGGGCGACTCATGAGCTTTGACGTTCATGCGAGCCGTGAATTGCCGGGCGGGCTTGCATTCGCTCCGCTTGTCGCCTTCCCCTTCCTCTCCCCCCTCGTCGCCGGCCCCTCCGCCAACGTCTGGCAACTGCTCGTCAGCTGGCTGTGCGCGGCCTTGCTGTGGTGGCTGGGGCCGCGGGCCGTGCCGTCGCGTGGGGTCCTGCTGTGGCTGGGCGCGCTGGCCCTGGCGATCGTGCTGGGCCGGGGCCGCGACACGGGGCAGTTCCTGGGCGCCTGTGCCGCGATCGCGGTCGCTGCGATGGCCGCCTGCGTGGGCGCGGGCATCGCGCGGACGCCCGGATCCCCGGGCACGCGCGCCTTCGCCGTCGGCCTGCTGGCCGCGGGCCTGCTCAGCGCGCTGCTCGGCCTGTGCCAGTACTACGGCGCCGCCGCGGCGCTCGCGCCCTTCACCACCGCGCCCGAGGTCGGCCAGGCCTACGGCAACCTGCGCCAGCGCAACCAGTTCGCCACGCTGATCAGCATGGCGCTGGTGGCGGCGCTGTGGCTCCACGCGGGACTGGGCACCCGCGCCCGCCTGGCCTGGTTGGCGGGACTGGTGCTGTTGACCCTGGCCGCCGCCGCGTCCACTTCGCGCACCGGCTTGCTGCAATGGGCATCGATCAGCCTCCTGGCGGCGGCGCTGGCCTGGGGCGAGCGCCGCCGGAGCGCGCCGGGCACGCCCCTGCGCCTGCCGCATCCGGGGCTGCTGCTGGCGCTGATCCCGGCCTACTTCCTCGCCGCCTGGGCCCTGCCGATGCTGGCCGGGTCCGAGGTCGAAGGCATGCTCCAGCGCCTGCGCGACGGCGCGCCCGAGGGCAATGCCCGGCTGCTGCTGTGGCGCAACGTGCTCGAGCTGATCGCCGAGCATCCCTGGCGGGGCTGGGGTTGGGGCGAGCTGAGCTATGCGCACTTCAGCCACCTGTACGCCGGGCCGCGCTTCATCGAGATCCTGGACAACGCCCACAACCTGCCGCTGCACCTGGCGGTCGAATTGGGCGTCCCGGCCGCGGTGCTGCTGTGCACCGGCTTCGCCGCGCTGGCGCTGGCCGCCCGGCCCTGGCGCGAGCGCGATCCGCAGCGGCTGCTGGCCTGGGGCGTGCTGGGCGCGATCGTGCTGCACAGCCTGCTCGAGTACCCGCTCTGGTACGGGCCCTTCCAGCTGGTCTTCGGCCTGTGCCTGGGCCTGCTGTGGCCGGCGGCGGCTGCGGGCGCGCGCACGAAGGTGAGCGGGCCGCGCATCGGCGGGGCGCTGGCTGCGCTGCTGATCGCGGTGGTCGGCTACGCGGGCTGGGACTACCTGCGCATCAGCCAGATCTACGTCGCCCGCGCCGAGCGTCTGCCGCCCTGGCGCGACGACACGCTGGCCCGGCTGCAGGGTTCCTGGTTGTTCGCGGGCCAGGTGCGCTTCGCCGAGCTGTCGCTGATGCCCGTGACCCGGGCCGATGCGGCCCAGGTGAACGCGCTGGCGCAGCGCACGCTGCACTTCTCGCCCGAGCCGCGCGTGGTCGCCAAACTGATCGAAAGCGCCACGCTGATCGGGCGCGACGACCAAGCGCTCGCATGGGCCGCCCGCTTCAAGATCGCCTATTCGGAGGAATATGCCCGCTGGATGCGGGGGGAGCCGGTCGAAAAAGAGCTGGATTGAGGTTGCGAAATGTCACAGGTTCGCGACAATCGAGACCTTTGTTAAAACTTTGAACTTACTTTTGTCGGTTCATGAGAGGCCCATGAGAATTCTGCGTGTCATTTCCAGCATGGACCCCGTGCACGGCGGTCCCTGCCAGGGAATCCGCAACATCGTGCCGGCGCTGACCGCGCTGGGCGTGCACAACGAGGTGCTGAGCTTCGACGCGCCCGACGCCGCCTTCCTGGGCCAGGACCCGTTCCCCGTCCACGCCATCGGCCCGGCACGCACGCCCTACGCCTACTGCCCGGCCCTGCGCCCCTGGCTGCTGCAGAACCTCGGGCGCTTCGACGTGGTGATCGCGCACGGCCTCTGGCTGCACAACAACGCCGGCACCTGGGGCGCGCTGAAGGCGTACCGCCGGCAGACCGGCCAGCCCGGCCCGCGCTTCTGCGTCATGCCGCACGGCATGCTCGACCCCTATTTCCAGCGCGCGCCCGAGCGCCGCTGGAAGGCGCTGCGCAACACCCTCGCCTGGACCTTGTTCGAAGGCGCAGCCATCCACGGCGCCGACGCGATCCTGTTCACCTGCGCCCAGGAACTGCTGCTGGCGCGCGAGCCCTTCTCGCCCTACCGCCCGAAGCGCGAGCTGGACGTGGGCTACGGCATCCAGGCGCCGCCGGCGCGCCACGAGGGCATGGCGGTGGCTTTCGCCGCCCGCTGCCCGGCGCTGGCAGGCAAGCCCTACCTGCTGTTCCTGAGCCGCGTGCACGAGAAGAAAGGCACCGACCTGCTGCTGCGCGCCTGGCTCGCGCTGCGGCGCGAAGGCGCGGACCTGCCGGCGCTGGTCATCGCCGGGCCGGGCCTGGACAGCGAGCACGGGCGCGCCCTGCAGGCGATGGCCGCGGGCCAGCCCGACGTGCATTTCCCCGGCATGCTGCGCGGCGACGAGAAATGGGGCGCGCTCTACGGCTGCGAGGCCTTCGTGCTGCCCAGCCATCAGGAGAACTTCGGCATCTCGGTGGTCGAGGCCATGGCCTGCGGCCGGCCGGTGCTGATCAGCAACGAGGTCAACATCTGGCGCGAGTGCGAGGCGGGCGGCCTGGTCGAGGCCGACGACGAAGCCGGCGTGCTGCGCCTGCTCACGCGCTGGCTTGCGCTGTCGCCCACCGAGCGCGCGGCGCGCGGTGCCGCGGCCTACGCCGTCTACCGCCACAACTTCGAGGCCGACGAAGCGGCCCGGCGCCTGCTCGCGGCCTTGAAGACGATGCAGGCCGAAGCATGAACGTCGTGCTGTTCGCCCATCCGGATTTCCTGGGCTCGGCCAGCATGCCGCGCTACACCCGCTGGCTGGCCGACGGCCTGCTGCGCCGCGGCCACACGGTGCGCGTCTGGGCGCCGCAGCCCCTGTTTCATGCCTGGCCGGTGCACCGGCGCTTCAAGAAGTGGATGGGCTACCTCGACCAGTTCGTGGTCTTTCCGCGCTGGGTGCGGCGCGAGAAGGCCCGCCAGCCCGCCGACACGCTCTATGTGTTCAGCGACCACGCGCTCGGCCCCTGGGTGCCGCTGGTGGCGTCGCAGCCCCATGTCATCCATTGCCACGACCTGCTGGCGCAGCATTCGGCGCTGGGCCGGGTGCCGCTCAACCGGCCGGGCTTCACGGGCCGGCTCTACCAGCGCTACATCCGCCAGGGCTTCACGCAGGGTCGCCGCTTCATCGCGATCTCGAGAAAGACCGAGCAGGACCTGCGCGGCTTCATCGGCTCGCAGCCGGTGTGCGATGTCGTCTACAACGGCGTCAACCCGCAGTTCCATCCGGCGCCCGATGTGGCGGCCGGCCGCATCGAACTGGGCCGCAGGCTGGGCCTCGACCTGTCGCGCGGCTTCCTGCTGCACGTGGGCGTGGACGTCTGGTACAAGAACCGCGGCGGCGTGCTGGCGATGGTCGACCGCTGGCGCCACGGCACGCCGCAGGGCCTGCCGCTGCTGATGATCGGCCCGCCGCCCACCGACGCCCTGGTCGCCCAGCGCCTGGGCATGCACGCGCCCGACGAGGTGCATTTCCTTTCGGGCGTCGCCGACGAGGTGCTGGTCGGACTCTACGGCACGGCCACGGCCTTCCTCTTCCCCTCGATCGCCGAAGGCTTCGGCTGGCCGATCGCCGAGGCCATGGCCTCGGGCTGCCCCGTCATCACCACCGATGCGGCGCCGATGAACGAGGTCGCGGGCGACGCGGGCTTCTACGTGCCGCCGGCCGATGCCGCGGCCCCGGCCGACGAGGCCTGGACCGCGGCCGCCGCCACCGTGCTCGCGCAGGTGGTCGGCCTGAGCGACGAGGCGCGGCGCGCGGCCGTCGAACACGGCCTCTCGCAGGTGCGGCGCTTCGACTCCGATGCCGCGCTCGACCGCATCGAGGCGATCTACATGCAGACGCTGGCCTCGCACGCGCGGCCGGCCTGAGCCCCTTCCACCTTCAACGCCACAAGGCCCCTCCACCATGTGCGGAATCGCAGGAATCATCAGTTTCGACCACAGCGCGGACCCGGCGGCCATCGACCGCATGAACACGGCGATGCAGCACCGCGGCCCCGATGCCGAAGGGCGCTACGAAGCCGATGGCGTGCTGATGGGCCAGCGCCGGCTGTCGATCATCGACGTCAGCGACGCCGCCAACCAGCCCTTCACCGAGGAGACCGGCCGCTACGTGATGGTCTTCAACGGCGAGATCTACAACTACAAGGAAGTGCGCGCCCAGCTCGACTACGCCTGGAAGACGCACTCCGACACCGAGGTGATCCTGGCGGCCTTCATCCGCTGGGGCGCCGACTGCCTGTCGCGCCTGAACGGCATGTTCGCGATCGCGATCTGGGACAAGCACAAGCGCGAACTCTTCATCGCGCGCGACCGCATCGGCGTCAAGCCCTTCTACTTCGTGCGCCAGGCCGGCAGCTTCACCTTCTGCTCGGAAGTGCGCGGCCTGATCGCGGCCGGCGCGAGCGACGGCCGCATCGACCGCCAGTCGCTGCGCGAGTACCTGGGCGGCGTGTCGGTGAAGACGCCGCACACCATCCTCGAGGGTGTGGAGCAGCTGCTGCCCGGCGAATGCGCGACGCTAACCGAGGGCGCCTTCGAGCGCCGCATCTACTGGCACCTGACGGGCGCGCCAACGCAGCCCATCGCCGCCGATGCCTACGCCGACTACGGCCGCGTGACCGCCACCCTGCGCGAGCTGCTCGACGCCTCGATCCAGATGCGCATGGTGGCCGACGTGCCGGTGGGCGCCTTCCTCTCGGGCGGCATCGATTCCTCGGCCGTGGTCGCGCTGATGGCGCAGCACCACGACCAGCCGGTCGACACCTTCTCCATCGTGTTCGAGGACAAGGAGTTCGACGAGCGCGAGTACGCGCAGATCGTGGCGAAGAAATACGGCACCCGCCACACCGAACTGCTGCTCGATCCGCAGGAGGTGGTGCGCATCCTGCCCGACTACATCCGCCGCACCGACCATCCGACGCTGGACGGCATCAACACCTTCATCGTTTCCAAGCTGGTGGCGCAGACCGGCATCAAGGTCGCGCTCTCGGGCCTGGGCGGCGACGAGCTGTTCGCCGGCTACCCGGGCTTCGAGCGCTGGCTCACCGTGTCGCGCCACAAGAAGCTGTTCGGCCACCCGCTGTTCCGCCAGGGCGTGGGCGCGGCCAGCGCGGTGCTCAAGACGCGCGCGCTGTCCAAGCTCAACGACCTCACGAGCGGCGGCAATCTCGACCTGTCGTCCTTCTATGGCGCGAGCCGCAGCGTGTTCGTGCGCGGCGACCTCGACCGGCTGCTGAGCTTCCCGGCCGACGCGCATGCGCGCGGCTGGGAACACGTCAACTTCGGCGCCGCGGCGCAATTCCCGCTGCTGGGCCAGTACTCGATCGCCGAGCTGTCGGGCTACACGCTCGACGTGCTGCTGCGCGACACCGACCAGATGAGCATGGCCTGGGGCCTGGAGATCCGCGAGCCCTTCTTCGACTACCGGCTGATCGAGTACGTGCTGCGCATGCCCGACGCGATGAAGACCGACTTCAAGACCCCCAAGAAGGCGCTGGTCGATGCCATGGGCACACTGCTGCCGCCGGAGATCGTGCACCGCCCGAAGAAGGGCTTCGCCTTTCCCTGGGACCGCTGGCTGCGCAACGACCTGAAGGATTTCTGCGCCGCCGCGCTGGACCAGTTGGGCCGCAACGCGCTGTTCGAGCGCGCCGAAGTGGCCTCGCTGTGGCAGCGCTTCCTGGCCGGCGACCGGCGCGTCAACTGGACGCACGTCTGGTCGCTGGTGATGTTGCAGTCGTGGATGGCGGCGCGCGCGGCCGAGGTGCCGGTGGCCGTGGCCGAGACGGCCTGAGCCTGACGCCGCCGGCGGCTCAGTCCGCCAGGTAGCTGCCCGACTTGCCGCCGTGCTTCTCCAGCACGCGCACGTCGGTGATGGTCATGCCGCGGTCGACCGCCTTGCACATGTCGTAGATGGTCAGCAGCGCGACCTGCACCGCGGTCAGCGCCTCCATCTCGACGCCGGTGGGGCCGACCGTCTCGACCGTGGCGGTGCACACCACCTGCGGCACGCCGCCCTCGGCCAGCGCGAAGGCCACGGCCACGCGGGTCAGGGCCAGCGGGTGGCACAGCGGGATCAGGTCGCTGGTCTTCTTGGCCGCCTGGATGCCCGCGATGCGCGCGATGCCCAGCACGTCGCCCTTCTTCGCGCTGCCCGATTCGATCAGCGCCAAGGTGTGGGCCTGCATCTCGATGCGGCCCGTGGCCACGGCCACGCGGTGGGTCGCGGGCTTGGCTGCCACGTCCACCATGTGGGCCTGGCCGTGGGCGTCGAAGTGGGTAAGGGTACTCATGGGTGAACTGTCGCTCCGGTTGTGCATCATACGAGGCCGTTTCGCTCTGGAGATGCCGCCCCCCATGCCGCAATGGACCGCCGTTCGCACTGCCCGCCCCGCCTGGCGCCGGGCCTGCGTGGCCCTGCTGATCGCCAGCCAGTGCCTGCTGCCGCCGCTGGCCCGCGCCCAGCTGCTGCCCGGCATGGGCGACGGCGGCGAGATGACGGCCGCGGCCGAGCGCCGGCTCGGCGACCAGATCGCGCGCGAGCTCTACCGCGACCCCGATTTCATCGACGACCCGGTGCTGGTCGACTACGTGCAGTCGGTCTGGCAGCCGCTGATGGCCGCGGCCCGCGTGCGCGGCGAGCTCACGCCCGAGCTCGACGAGCGCTTCGCCTGGGCCGTGCTGCTGGGGCGCGACCGCAGCATCAACGCCTTCGCGCTGCCCGGCGGCTACCTGGGCGTGCACCTGGGGCTGATCGCCGTCACCGACAGCCGCGACGAGCTCGCCACCGTGCTGGGCCACGAGCTCTCGCACGTCACGCAGCGCCACATCGCCCGCATCATGGCCAAGCAGAGCCGGCAGATGCCGCTGCTGCTGGCGGCGATGGTGCTGGGCATGATCGCGGCCGGCAAGAGCCGCAACGGCGACGCGGGCCAGGCGGTGCTGATGGGCAGCCAGGCGCTGGCCATGCAGAGCCAGCTCGATTTCTCGCGCGACATGGAGCGCGAGGCCGACCGCGTCGGTTTCGGCGTGATGACCCAGGCCGGTTTCGCACCCCAGGGCGCGGCCTCGATGTTCGAGAAGCTGCAGTACGCCTCGCGCCTCAACGACAACGGCTCCTATCCCTACCTGCGCAGCCATCCGCTCAACAGCGAGCGCATCGCCGACATGCAGGCGCGCTTCCAGTTCCGTGGCGAGGGCTCCGCCGTGCCCGCGGCCGGGACCGTGCCGGCCGCCGCGGCCAAGCCGGAGCTGAAGATGGACCACGCCATGATGGCCGCGCGCGCCCGCGTGCTGTCGCGGCCCGGGGCCGACGTGCTGCGCCAGGCGGTGGACGCCTCCGGCGGCACCGACTTCGCGCGCCGCGCGCCCGCGCAACAGGCCGGCCTGCTGTACGCCGGGGCGCTGGGCGCGAGCGAACTGCACGACGCGCGCACGGCCCGCCGGCTGGCCGACCGGCTCACGGCGCTGGTGGCGGCCGATCCGGCCGCGGCGCACCAGGCCCGGCTGCTGAGCGCCGAGCTCTACCTGGCCGCCGGCGCGGCGCCGCAGGCCGCGGCCCTCCTCGAGCCCGGGGCGGCGCCCCGCACCCGCGCCGACCTGCTGCTGGCCGCACAGGCGGCCGTGGCCACGCGCCAGCCGAGCCCGCTGGTCGCGCCCCTGCGCGACTGGGTCGCGCTGCACCCGCGCGACGCCGGTGCCTGGCATGCGCTGTCCACCCTCTACGGCGCGCAGAACGACGCCCTGCGCGCGGTGCGCGCCGATGCCGAAGCCAACGTCGCGGTGCTCGACTATGCGGGCGCGCGCGACCGCTTCAAGGCCGCCCAGGACCTGGCGCGGGGCGGCGGCGACCACTACGAAGCCTCGATCATCGACACCCGCGCACGGGCCGTGGACGCACTGCTGCAGCAGCAGCAGGCCGATCCGCCGTTGCGTTGACGCCGAAGTTCGCGCCGATTGCGGAGCAATGCCCGTTGCAACGCAGCAATATTGAGCCCAAACCGCGTGACGTGAAACACAATGTAGCTATTGTGTTTTCAAAAACCCTGTCCGACGTCTTCGACGCCCAGTGCAGCGCACACCCCGAGCGTCCCGCCTATGTCTTCCTTCGCGACGACCTTTCGGTGGCCGAGCAGCGCAGCCATGCCGAGCTGGCGGACGAGGTGCGCGCGCTGGCGCAGGGTCTGGCGGCCATCGCGCGGCCGGGCGACCGGGTGCTGCTGGCCCTGCCGCCCGGGCTGGACTTCGTGCGCGCCTTCTGGGCCTGCCTGCGCGCGGGCTGCGTGGCGGTGCCGGCGCCGGCGCCCGACCCCGTGCGGCTGCTGCGCAGCGCGCCGCGGCTGCGCGGCATCCTGGACGACACTGCCGCCGCGCTGGTCTGGACCTCGACCTCCTTGCGCGAGGCGGCCCGCCAGGTCTTCGAGCCCGGGATGTTCACCGCCGCGCGCTGGATCGCCGCCGACGACCTGACCGGTTCCGCCCCATTGCCGGCGCCCGCGGCGCCGGACGCGCTGGCCTACCTGCAATACACCTCCGGCTCGACGCTGGCCCCGCGCGGCGTGCGCGTCAGCCATGCGCAGGCGCTGGCCAACGTGCGGGCGCTGCACGCGGCCACCCGGGTCGATGCGCACAGCCGGGTCCTGACTTGGCTGCCGCATTTCCATGACTACGGCCTGATCTTCGGCGTGCTCGCGCCCTTCTGCGCGGGCGCCACCAGCTGGCTGATGTCGCCGCTGGCCTTCCTGCGTCGGCCCCTGCGCTGGCTGGACGCGATCGGCGCGCTGCGCATCACCCATTCCGGCGCCCCGCCCTCGGCCTTCCTGGCCTGCCTGCGCGCGCTGGACGGCGCGGCGCCGGCCGCCGATCTCTCGTCGCTGGTCGCGCTGAGCTGCGGTGCCGAGCCGATCCGTGCCGAGACGCTCGAGCGCGTGCTGGCCGATTTCGGCCGCGCCGGGCTGCGGCCCGAGGCCCTGCTGCCGGCCTACGGCCTGGCCGAGACCGTGCTCGGCGTGAGCACCTCGCAGCCCGACCGGCCGCCGCTGCTGCTCGCCGTCGACGCGGCCGCGCTGCTGCAGGACCGCGTGGTGCCGCGCGATGGCGGCGCGGGATCGGCCCGCCTGGTCGGCTGCGGCCCGCCGCTGGCGGACACCGAACTGCAGATCGTCGACGTCGCCAGCGGCGCCGCGGCGGCGGCCGATGCCGTGGGCGAGATCTGGGTGCGTTCGCCCAGTGTGGGCGACGGCTACTGGCGCCAGCCCGCGCTGTCCGAAGCCAGCTTCGGCGCGCGCATGGCCGACGGCCACGGCCCGTACCTGCGCACCGGCGACCTGGGCTTCCTGCACCGGGGCGAGCTCTTCGTCACCGGCCGGCTCAAGGACCTGGTGATCGTCCACGGCGGCAACCACTATCCGCAGGACCTCGAATGGACCGCCGAGCGCGCGCACTCCGCGCTGCGCACCGGCTATGGCGCCGCCTTCTCGGTCGACACGCCGGAGGGCGAAGCGCTGGTGCTGGCGCTGGAGACCGAGCGCCGCGCGTCGGTGCCCGATGCCGAAGCGGTTGCGGCCGCGGTGCGGCGCGCCGTCGGCGACGCCCACGGCCTGCCCGTGGAGGCCGTGGTGCTGGTGCGCTCGGGCTCGCTGCCGCGCAGCTCCAGCGGCAAGATCCAGCGCCGGCGCACCCGCCAGCTGTACCTGGAGAACCGGCTCGACATGCAGGCCATTGTGGCGCGCGACGCCAGCGGCGATCCGTCGCTGCAAGCCGATGCCGAGGCCCCGGCGCGCGCGCTGCACCTGATGCCGCGCGACGCGCCCGAGCAGGCGCTGTGGGACATCTGGCGCGAGGTGCTCGACACCACCGCCTTCGGTGTGCACGAGAGCTTCTTCGAGCTCGGCGGCACCTCGCTGCTGATGACGCAGGTGGCCACGCGCGTGAGTCAGCAGATGGGCGTCGAGCTGCCGCTGGCCGACCTGTTCGAGCACACCAGCGTCGCGGCGCTGGCCGACCATGTCACCCGCCTGCTGGCGGTTGAAGGCGGCAGCGCGCCGGCCCCGGTCGAGGCGCCCGTGCGGGTGCCGCGCGACGGCCCGCTGCCGGTGTCGCTGTCGCAGCGGCGCATGTGGGTGATCCAGCAGTTCGATCCGGCCTCCTCGGCCTACAACGTGGCGGTCTCGGTGCGGCTGCGCGGCGCGCTCGACGTCGCGCTGCTGCAGCGGGCCTTCGACCTGATGGTCGCGCGCCACGAGAGCCTGCGCACCCGCCTGGTCCTCGACGGCGCCGGCCCGGTGCAGCGCATCGCGCCTTCGGCCTCGTTCACCATCGAGCAGATCGACCTGTCCGCGCGGCCCGATCGCGTGGCCCAGGCCCGCGTGCTGCTGGGCGAGCGCCTGGCCGCGCCCTTCGACCTCGCGCAGGCGCCGCTGCACCGCGCCAGCCTGCTGCGCTTCGACGCCCGCGACCATGTGCTGCTGTGGGTCATGCACCACGCGATCGCCGACAACTGGTCCTTCGCGGTGCTGATGCGCGAGGCGCTGGCCGCCTATGCCGCCTGGCAGGCGGGTCGCACGCCGCAGCCCGCCCCGATCCCGGTCGAGTACGCCGACTACGCGGCCTGGCAGCGCAGCCCGGCCGCGGTGGCGCAGCGGCAGCCGCAGCTGGCCTACTGGCGCGCCCGCCTGGCCCGGCTCGCGCCGCTCGACCTGCCGACCGACTTCGCGCGTCCGCAGCGGCCCAGCTTCCGCGGCGCCCGCGTCTCGGCCGCGCTGCCCATGCGGCTGCGCTCGGCCGTGCGCGCCTACTGCGCGCGCGCGTCGGTCACGCCCTTCGTGGTGCTGCTCGCGGCCTTCAAGCTGATGCTCACGCGCCAGGCGCGCAACACCGACATCGCCGTCGGCACGCCGGTGGCCAACCGCCACCGCTTCGCCGCCGAGCATTTGGTCGGCACGCTGGTCAACACGCTGGTGATGCGCACCGACCTGGCCGGCGACCCGAGCTTTGACGGGCTGGTGCAGCGCGTGCGCGAGACCGCGCTGCAGGCCTATGCCCACCAGGAAGCCCCGTTCGACGAACTGGTCGAGTCGCTGGGCCACGACCGTTCGCTGCATCCCGAAGGGCTGGTGCGCGTGCTGTTCAACGTGCTCAATGCCCCGCTCGGGCGGCTCGACCACGCGGGACTGGAGGTGGAGGAATTCCCCTTCGAGCGCACCACCGCGCAGTTCGACCTGTCGGTGCACATCGACACCGAGTTCACCCACCGCATCCACCTCGAGTACGCGAGCGACCTGTACGCGCCCGCGACCGCCGAGCGCATGCTCGAGAACTACCTGGCCCTGCTCGAGCGGCTGCTGGCCCGGCCCGCGGCGCCGCTGTCGGCGATGGCCATCGTCGCGCCGGCCCAGCGCGCCTTCCTGCGCGAAGGCTGGAACGCCACGCAGGCGGCGCTGCCACCCGAGCAGACGGTGCATCGCTACCTGGCGGGCGCCGCGGTGGCGCCCGAGACGGTCGCGGCCGTCGACTCGGCCGGCATCCGGCTGAGCTACGGCGAGCTGGCCGCGCGCTCGAACGCACTGGCGCGTGCACTGCGCGCGCGCGGCATCGGCCGCGGCCACCGCGTCGGCCTGGGCGTGGCGCGCGACACGGCCATGCTAGTGGCGCTGCTGGGCGTGCTGAAGTCGGGCGCGGCCTATGTGCCGCTGGACCCGGACTTCCCCGCCGAGCGGCTGCGCTTCATGGCCGCGGACGCGGGCCTGTCGGCCCTGCTGACGCGCGGCGTGGCGCCCGACGGACTGGCCGACAGCAGCGTGCCGCGGCTGAGCCTCGACGACGATGCGCTGCTGGCCGGCCACGCGCGCGAGGCCTTGGCGGCCGACGCCCTGCACGATGCCGGGCCGCTCGATCCGGCCTACATGATCTACACCTCGGGGTCGACCGGCCGCCCCAAGGGCGTGGTGGTGCCGCACCGCGCGGTGGTCAACTTCCTTTCCAGCATGGCGCGCGAGCCCGGGCTCACGGCCGACGACCGCTTGCTGGCCGTGACCACGCTGTCCTTCGACATCGCGGTGCTCGAACTTCTGCTGCCGCTGGCGGTGGGCGCGCGGGTGGTGATCGCCGACGCCGAGCAGGTGCGCGATCCCTATGCGCTGGGCGCGCTCGGCATGCGCCAGGAGATCACCGCCCTGCAGGCCACGCCCACGCTGTGGCGCATGCTGCTCGATGCGGGCTGGCGCCGTCCCGCCGGCGGCACGCGCTTCCAGGCGCTGATCGGCGGCGAGGCCCTGCCGCCGGCCCTGGCCGAACGCCTGCTGGCCAGCGGCGTGACGCTGTGGAACATGTACGGGCCGACCGAGACCACCGTGTGGTCCACCGTCTGGCGCGTCGCGGCGCCGCGCGCGGGCATCGCGATCGGCCGGCCCATCGCCAACACCGACGTGCAGGTGCGCGACGCCGACGGCCAGCTGTGCCCGATCGGCGTGGCCGGCGAACTCTGTATCGGTGGCCTCGGCGTGACGCTGGGCTACCACCAGCGCGACGAGCTCACGGCCGAGCGCTTTCCGCCCGACGTCGAGGGCATGGCGCCCGAGGCCCGCTGCTACCGCACCGGCGACCTGGGCCGCTGGCGCCACGACGGCCAGCTCGAACACCTGGGACGCCTCGACCGGCAGGTCAAGCTGCGCGGACGCCGCATCGAACTGGGCGAGATCGAGGCGGCACTGCTGGACCATCCGGGCGTGGCGGAGGGCGTCATCGCAACCTGGGCGCCCAGTGCCGACGACGTGCAATTGGTGGCTTACGTGGTGCCGCGCGGCACCCCCCCCGATGCCGCCGTGCTGCGCGAGCACCTGCGCACGCGGCTGCCCGAGTACATGCTGCCGCAGCACCTGGTGCTGCTCGATGCCCTGCCCTTGCTGCCCAACGGAAAGATCGATCGCAACGCGCTGCCGGCGCCGCAGGCTGAGGTCCGTCGCGGGCCCCCGCGCCATCGCGCGCTGCCGACGACGCCGACGGAGCGGGCGATTGCAGCCGTCTGGTGCGAATTGCTCGGGGTCGAGACGGTCGCGCTGGACGACAACTTCTTCGACCTGGGCGGCCATTCGTTGCTGGCGATGCGCGCGGTGGTCGCGATCCGCGAACGGCTGGGCTGGCGGGTCGAGCCGCCGCGCATGGTCTACGAGACGCTGGGCCAGCTGGCCCGCGAAGAGAACCTCAGCGCTTCGTGAGCCCGCCCAGCGCGGCTTCGATCAGCAGGCGCAGCAGCGAGTAGATCAGCGAGCCGATCAGCGCCGCCAGGAAGCCCTTCACGACAAAGCCGCTGAGCAGCCCCGAGGCGGCCCAGAACATCAGCGCGTTGATGACGAACAGGAACAGGCCCAGCGTGACGATCGTGACCGGCAGCGTGAGCACCACCAGCACCGGCCGCACCACCATGTTGAGCAGGCCGATCACCGCCGCCGCGATCAGCGCCGAGGTGAAGCTGCTCACCTGCACGCCCGGATAGATGTAGGTTACCGCCAGCAGGGCCAGCGCGCTCAGGAGCCATTGGATGATCAGTCGCATGCGGTCCAGCATACCCGAGGGCCGCGCACGCACAAAGCACAACGGCCGCCCGAGGGCGGCCGTTGCGGCTGGACGCGAGACGCGCCTTACGGGCCTTGCTCGCCTTACTCGGCGAGTTCGTTCGCCAGCACCAGCAGGGCGCCCAGTCCCAGGGTCGCGCCCGGCAGCGCCCAGCCGGTGTGGCCGGCCGGCTTCTGGCCCGGCGTCACCGGTTCCATGTCCACGCCCAGCTTCGGGCGGCGCGCATCGATCACGCGGGCCGCGCCATGCTCGAGCTTGAGGCGCTGCGTCAGGTCGGTCAGCGGGCCCTGGGCCAGCACCGGCGTCACTTCGTCACCGGGACGGCGCAGCAGCGGAAGCACCTGTTCCTGCGTCTTGGCGAACCATTTGCCGCGCCAGTTCTCGCGCGCGCTGTGGCTCACCCATTTGCTGATGCGGTGGGTCATGCGCGGTGCGCAGGCCACCAGCACCCAGTGCTTGGCACCGGTGCTCACGGTGCCGGCCGGCGCCTTGGCGAGAAACTCGCGGGCGTAGGCCGCGTCGTCCACAAACAGAATGATCTTTTCCACGATGCGCTCCTTTGGATAGTTAGAGTGAGAGTGAGCCGGGACGCGAAATCAGACCGTGGCCGTATCGTGCGCCTTCGGCCGACGCGATGCAACCCACTTGCCGATGGCCAGCACCAGCAGGGCTCCGGCGATGCCGGCTGCGTACTTGATGGTGTCGGTCTGCGGGATCTTCGGCACCCAGGTCCAGGCGTCCAGGCGGACGACGGCGGGGTCGGAAATCAGCATCGTGCCGGCGATCCAGCCCAGCAGCATGCCGCCCAGCGTGATGATCATCGGGAAGCGGTCCATGAGCTTGATGACCAGCTGGCTGCCCCAGACGATGATCGGGATGCTGACCAGCAGGCCGAAGATCACGAGCGGCATCTGGTGGCCTTCGCCCGCGCCTTGCGCAGCGCCGGCGATGGCGATCACGTTGTCCACGCTCATCACCAGGTCGGCAATGATCACGGTCTTGACGGCGGCCCACAGCTTGTCGCTGCCGGCGATGTTGCCGTGCGCGTCGTCATGGTCGGGGGCCAGCAGCTTGATGCCGATCCAGACCAGCAGCAGCGCGCCCACGACCTTGAGGAAGGGGATCGCGAGCAGCGTGAGCGCGAAGAAGATCAGGATCACGCGCAGCAGGATGGCGCCGGCGGTTCCCCACAGGATGCCCTTGGTGCGCTGTGCGGGGGGCAGCTTGCGGCAGGCGAGCGCGATCACCACCGCGTTGTCGCCGCCCAGAAGGATGTCGATCATGATGATCTGACCGACCGCGACCCAGAATTCCGGGGTCATGAACTGTTCCATTGGATTCCTCTTTTCGTTTCGATTCACCGATCAGGATCGGATCGACGCGGTGGAACGAGGCCCGGAATCTCCGGAACGCGCAATCGCTTCGATCCAACCCTTGCAGGTTCAAATCGAAGGTCTTGCTCGGCCGCGCAAAGCGCGGCCCGACAGGCCGGAAGTTGTTGTGCTTCGTATTGACGACCTGGCGATACCCGCGGCGCGAGCCGCAGGCGGGAGCTACTCCCCTTCGTGGCGCGAATTAGAGCATCCGCGGCGCGGGTGTGGCAACCGGCCGCCCGGCGCGCTTAAGAAAAAGCATCCTGGAATCGTTGTCGCTGCTGGTTTTGTTGCTCCGGAAATGAGAGCGGCTCATATCCTTGGGGCAACCCGGGACTTTGCCGAACTATGATGCCGTCCCTGCATTTTTTCCTTTCCATGGCCGCCATTCACATCACCGACATCGAGGCCGCCATCAACCACTGGCGCGAGAAGAAACCCTCGCCCGACGGCATCACGCTCGCGCCCGAGCTGCGCGCGCTGGCCAAGGTCTACGCCCTGATGGTCTACTACCATGAGGACGAGGTCGACGAGGTCGGCTTCCCCGCCGAGGCCTGGACCGCCTGGCTCGCCTGGTACGACACCACCATCGACACCCCCTGCATCGCGATCTGCTCCACCAGCCAGGGCGACGACGAATGCAAGGGCTGCGGCCGCAGCTTCGACGAGGTCCAGTACTGGCCCGCGATGACGCCGGCCGAGAAGCGCCAGACCTGGCGCCGCATCACGATGGAAGACAAGGCCTGGCGCTTCAACACCTACGCCGAACGGGCCCGCGAGAACGCGCCCGACGACGACGCGGCCGATCCGCCCGCTCCGGACTGAGCCGACGATGCGCCGGCTGGCCCAGGCCCCCAACCTCTCGATCGCGACGCTCTGGGCGCATGCGCTGCGCGAAGAGGGCCTGGACGTGTCGGTGCAGCGCGAGTACCTGGGCGCGGTGGTCGGCCAGCTGCCGCCCGACCAGTGCCTGCCCGAGGTCTGGATCGAGGACGACGATCAGTTCGATGCCGCCACGCGCGCGCTGCGCGAGCTGCAGAACCGGCCGCAGCGGCGCTGGCATTGCAGCTGCGGTGAACTGGTCGAAGGCGGCTTCGAGCAATGCTGGCAGTGCGGCGCCATGATGCCGACCTTGCCTTGACCGCCTACCTCTTCGTCCTCGCCGTGGGCCTGCTGGCCGGCGCCGTCAGCGGCGTGATCGGCACCGGTTCCTCGCTGATGCTGCTGCCGGTGCTGGTCTGGGCCTTCGGCCCCAAGCAGGCGGTGCCGATCATGGCCGTCGCGGCCGTGATGGCCAACCTGGCGCGCGTGCTGGCCTGGTGGCGCGAGGTCGACTGGCGCGCCTTCTTCGCCTATGCGGTGCCGGGCGCGCCGGCCGCGGCGCTGGGTGCGCGCACGCTGATCGCGCTGCCGCCGGCGGCGATCGATCTCGGGCTCGGCCTGTTCTTCCTCGCCATGGTGCCGCTGCGCCACTGGCTGCGCGCACGCGACTTCCGGGTGCGGCTGTGGCAGCTCGCGCTGGCGGGCGCGGTCATCGGCTACCTCACGGGGCTGGTGCTGTCGACCGGCCCGCTCAGCGTGCCGGTGTTCGCGGCCTACGGGCTGGTGCAGGGCGCCTTCCTCTCGACCGAGGCGATGTCCTCGCTGGCGTTGTACGTGAGCAAGGTGCTGGCCTTCGGCGGCATGGGGGCCTTGCCGCTGCCGCTGCTGCTGCAGGGCCTGCTGGTGGGCGCGTCGCTGATGGCCGGCACCTTCATCGGCAAGGCGGCGGTGCTGCGGCTCGGGCCGCGCGCCTTCCAGTATCTGATCGACGGGCTGCTGCTGTGCTCGGGCACCGCGCTGCTGCTGGCCGCCTTCAGGCACGGCGGCTAGCCGGCTAGCGCAGCCGCTGCAGCTCGATGTCGATGCTGTTCTTGCCGTCGCCCAGCATCAGCGTGTTTTCCTGGATCGTCGCCTGCAGCTGCATGCTGCGTTGCGCCAGCGCCGCCACGGCCTGCGAGGTCTCGCTGGCGATGCGCCACACCTGCAGGTTGTCGGGCCGCGTGAGCTTGTTCTCGATGCCCTTCCACCAGATGCCGGCCGCGTGGCTGAAGCAGTAGAGCAGCACCTCGTCGGCCTTGCCGCAGGCCTTGAGCAGCGGCTTGTCCTCGGGCTGGCCGACCTCGATCCAGACGCGCGTGCGGCCGGTGAAGTCGCGCAGCGACACGTCGGGGTCGTCGGGGTTCGACAGGCCGGCGCCGAAGCCCAGCACGCCGTCGCCGTCGCACACGCTCTGCAGCTTGTGGGCGTTGAGGGCCAGCGCGATGAGCCGGACCATCATGCGTTCGTCGTTCTCGCTCGGATGGCGCGCGAGCGTGAGGGCGTGGTCGGCGTAGTAGCCGTGGTCGATGTCGGCGACCGCGAGGTTCGCCTTGAAGATGGTTGATTTGAGCGCCATGGGTGCGCGAGTGTATGCGCGCGCGGCGCACACACTCGGCCAGGTGCCGCCTAGAACGCGACCGACGCCTGCACGTACACCGTGCGCGGCTGGCCCACGTACTTGCCGCCGTTGTTGTCGACCGAGCGGGTGAAGGTCTGGCGGTCGAACAGGTTCTTCACGCCGACCGCGAGCTTGAGCTGGTTCAGCGCGGCGCCGAAGTCGTAGCCGGTGCGCAGGTTGACGGTGGCGAAGCCCGGGATGTCGCCGAGCCGACCGCTCGCGTCTTCCAGCGTGGTGTAGCTGGCGCCCGGGTCGGGCGAGCCCGGCGAGCGCTGCTTGCTCTGCGCGAACAGGTCGGCGTTGACCGTCCACGGGCCGCGCTCGTAGCGCGCGCCGAGCGAGGCCACCTGGCGCGAGTAGAAGGGCAGGTCGCGGCCGGCGAACACGCCGGCCTTCGAGATCGCCTGCGTGTAGGTGTAGGTGGCCGACACCGACAGGCCCTTGAGCGCGGGGTTCAGGTCGCCGAGCTGGTAGCGCAGCCCCGATTCGATGCCGCGATGCCGGGTGGCGCCGAGGTCGGTCCAGGTGCCGTCGCCCACGATGGAGCGGGCCAGCTGCAGTTCCTTGTCGAAGTCGACGTTGAACAGCGTGAGCTCGCCGCTCCAGGCTTCGCCCTTGTAGTGCGAGCCGATCTCGTAGGTGGTGGCCTTCTCGGGGTGCAGGCCGGAGGTCGACTGCGCGAGCTGCGCGTACTGCTGCGGCCCGAAGGACACGCCGGCGTTGGCGAACAGCGACCACTTCGCGTCCATGCGGTAGAGCACCGACAGCGTCGGCAGCACCTCGTTGGCATCGACCTTCGGGTTCAGCACGCCGGTGATCGTGCCGCCGGCCAGGTTGGTCACGTCGTTGAAGGTGCGGATCGATTCGTAGCGCACGCCGGGCGTCACGGTCCAGTTGCCGAAGTCGATCCGGTCGTCGATGTAGAAGGCGTGGGCGGTGGTGCCGCCGGCGCTGGTCTGGTAGACGTTCTGCGCCAGCGTGTTGGCGTCGAAGCCCACGCGCGGCCGGTAGTAGCTGCTGCGCGAAGCCACTTCCGAGCTGGCCTCCTTGAGGTAGCGGTAGCCCACGCTGACTTCCTGCACCACGCTGCCCGAGTCGATGAGGCGCGAGTAGCGCGGCTCGAGCGCGAAGGTGTGGTAGCTGCGCGGGGCCGCGGTCAGGCGGCGCTGGCCGGCGGTGGTGCCGCTGCCGTCCTGCTCGATGTGGCTGCCGCGGAAGGAGTCGGTGTAGTAGGTCAGCAGCTCGAACTTGTTGACGCCGTCGTTGTGCGTGTACTTGATCGAGCCGTCGGTGCGGCGGCCGGTGAAGTCGTCGAAGGGGCGGGTCGACTGGTACGGGTCGGCCGCGTACTGCGCGCTCGTCAGGCCGCCGGGCATGCTGCCGCTGCCTTCGAAGTGGTGCAGCGACAGCGCGATGTCGTCGGTCTTCGAGATGCGGTAGGCGCCCTTGAGCATCAGGTCGTCGATGTCGGTGCGGTCGTTGGCGGCGCGGTAGCCCTGGCCGTGCGTGCCCGAGTACAGCAGCGCGAGGCCCAGGCCCTTGTCGTTGGTGCCGCCGATGAACAGGTTGGGCGTGCTCTTGGTGCCGCCGCCGTGGCTCGCGCTCTCGACGCCCACGCTGGCCTCGCCCGCGAACTGCTGCGGGATCGCGCGAGTCACGAAGTTGATGATGCCGCCGACGTTCTGCGGCCCGAAGCGCACCGAGCCCGCGCCGCGCACCACGTCGACCGCCTCCAGGTTGCCCAGCGACAGCGGCGCCAGCGAGAGCTGGGGCTGGCCGTAGGGCGCATAGGCCAGCGGCACGCCGTCGAGCAGGATGGTGGAGCGCGGCGACAGGCGCGCGGTCAGGCCGCGCACGCCGACGTTGAGCGAGACGTCGCTGCCGCCGGTGCCGTTGCTCTCCTGCACCTGCACGCCGGGGATCTGGCGCAGCACGTCGCGCACGTTGGCCGAGCCGCTCTCGCGGATCTGCTGGCGCTCGATGATGGTGCGCGCACCCGGGTGCTCGAGCACCTTGGTCTCGGTCGGCGTGCCCAGCCAGTCGCCGGTGACGGTGACCGCATCGAGCGAATCGTTGCCGCCGGTGGGCGGGGCGGTGGCGGCATCGGCGGCGAAGGCCTGGAAGCTGACGGGGCACAGCGCCATCACCAGGGCGGCGCACTTTCTCTTCTGGAACACGGGGACTCCTCGGGGATATCGATCAGGAAACAGGGGGGCGGCGCGCGTCGGTGGCGGCCACGGCGGGGCTCGGCGCGCGGCGGCGCCACCAGAGCCAGACGCCGGTGAAGCTCAGGCCGGCCAGCACCGGGCCCAGCAGCGCCGTGACGGCCTCGTGCAGCGGGCCGCCGAGCATGCCGGTGTGCAGCGGATAGATGATGGCCACCGCGCCGGAGCCGGTGTCCAGGTCCTGCCAGCGGCGCGTGGCCAGCACCTCGCCGGTCAGCGGATGCAGCCAGACCGAGCTGATGCCGTTGGGATGCGGGTCGTCGGCGAGCCGGAAGCGCACCCGCAGCGGCCGGTCGGGGCCGGCCGGCACCTGCACGTAGCCGATGGGCTGGCCCGGGAACACCTGCTGGGCGCGCGCCACCAGTTCGTCCAGCGTCAGGTGGGGGCCCTGTGGCGGGCCTTTGGGCACCTTGGGCGGCTTGATCGGGGTCTGGCCGAGCGTGGCGGAAATGACGTCGCCCAGCGGCCGCCAGGCCATGTAGGCGCCGGTGAAGACCGAGACCGCGATCAGCAGGCCCAGCACCGCGCCGCCGGTGCGGTGCAGGTCGAACAGCCCGCGCAGCAGGCCGCGGTCGAGCGCGATGCGCAGCGAGGGCGGCCAGCGCCTGGGCCACCAGAGCACCAGCCCGGTGGCCAGCAGGAACAGGTAGGCCAGCGCCGCGAAGGCCAGCACGCCCTTGCCGGTGTCCTCAAGCAGCAGGCTGCTGTGGAGCTCGAACAGCAGGTTGTAGGCGCCCTCGTGCGTGCCGCGCCGGCCCTGCTCGGCACCGGTCGCGGGGTCGACGTAGAGCGTGCCGTCCCAGGGGCCGCGCACCAGCACCCACAGCGTGTCGCCCGGTTCGCGCGGCGGGCGCAGGGTCATGCGGGTCTTGGGGCCGAACTCGGCCACGATGCGCTGGCGCAGGGGCTCCAGGGGCAGCGCGGTTGCGCCCGCGGGGCTGGCGGCGGTGAAGAAGGTGGGGTGGGCCAGCCGGTCGAGCGGCAGCGCGACCACCAGCACGGCGCCGAGCAGTGCGGTGAGGCCGAGCAGGGGACCGAGGGTGAGGCCGATCCAGCGGTGAAGGCGAAGCCAGAGGCGTCTCAGGGGAGCGCGCGCCATGAAGCCAGGGACGAAAGTCCCGTCAAAAGGTCGTTGGCTGGCGCGCCGCGAGAGGCGCGTTGGCTGGGAGGTTGCGCGTCGGACAAGGCGCCGGGGCCGTGTAGGACCCGGCGCCGTGCCGCGCGAAGGCTCAGATTCTACGGGCGAGTTCGCCGGCCTTGCCGGTGTAGCTGGCCGGTGTCATGGCCAGCAAGCGGTCTTTCTCGGCCTGCGGGATCTCGAGCGAGCGGATCAGCCCGTGCAGCGCCTCGGCCGTCACGGTCTTGCCGCGCGTGACTTCCTTGAGCTGCTCGTAGGCGCCCTGCACGCCGAAGCGGCGCATCACGGTCTGGATCGGCTCGGCCAGCACTTCCCACGAGGCGTCGAGGTCGTCGGCCAGCGATTCCTCGTTGATCTCCAGCTTGCCCAGGCCGGTGGCCAGGCTGGCATAGGCCAGCGTGGCGTAGCCGAAGGCCACGCCGATGTTGCGCAGCACCGTGCTGTCGGTCAGGTCGCGCTGCCAGCGGCTGATCGGCAGCTTCTCGCTCAGGTGGCGCAGCACCGCGTTGGCCAGGCCCAGGTTGCCTTCGGCGTTCTCGAAGTCGATCGGGTTGACCTTGTGCGGCATGGTCGAGGAGCCGATCTCGCCCTTCTTCAGGCGCTGCTTGAAGTAGCCCAGGCTCACGTAGCCCCAGATGTCGCGCGAGAAGTCGATCAGGATGGTGTCGGCGCGGGCCACCGCGTCGAACAGCTCGGCCATGTAGTCGTGTGGCTCGATCTGGATGCTGTAGGGCTGGAAGGTCAGGCCCAGGCCCAGCGGGGCGGGCGTCTCGATGACCTTGCGGCTGAAGCTTTCCCAGTCGAACTCGGGCCAGGCCGCCAGGTGGGCGTTGTAGTTGCCCACCGCGCCGTTCATCTTGCCCAGCAGCTGCACGCCGGCGATCTGGTCGCGCGCCTTGGAAAGGCGCACCGCGACGTTGGCGATCTCCTTGCCGACGGTGGTCGGGCTGGCGGTCTGGCCGTGGGTGCGCGCCAGCATCGACACGTCGGCGAACTGGTGCGCCATCTCGCGCAGCTTGGCGACCAGGCCGTCGAGCGCGGGCAGCAGCACTTTTTCGCGCGCGGCCTGGATCTGCAGCGCGTGGCTGGTGTTGTTGATGTCCTCGCTGGTGCAGGCGAAGTGCACGAACTCGGCCGCGCTCAGCAGCTCGGGCCGGGCTTCGAAGCGCGACTTGATCCAGTACTCGACCGCCTTCACGTCGTGGTTGGTGGTCTTCTCGATCTCCTTGATGGCCAGCGCGTCGGCCTCGGAGAAATTGGCGACCAGGCCCATCAGGTACTTGCGGGCACCGGGCGTGAGCGGCTTGAACTCGGCAAAGCCGCAGTCCGACAGGGCGATGAACCAGGCCACCTCGACCTGCACGCGACGGTGCATGTAGCCCTGTTCGCTCATCAGGGGGCGCAGCGCGGCCAGCTTGGCGGCGTAGCGGCCGTCGAGGGGGGAAAGGGCGGAAACGGTGGAAAAGCTCATGGGCCCAATTTTAGGCGGGCCGCCGCCGGGCCTACTCGGCCGCGGCTTTGAAGAAGGCGATGCGCTCGGCCGTGGCCGGGTGGGTGGCGAAGGCCAGGCCGATCGAGCCGCCCTGGGCGCGGCCGCCCGGCTGCGTGCCGCGCCAGCGCTCGATGGCCTCGAAGAAGCCCGCCATGGCGCGCGGCGAGAGGCCGGCCGCGCGCATCAGCCGCACCGATTCCCCGTCGGCCTCGCGCTCGGCGTCGCGCGAATAGCCCAGCGTGGCCAGCAGCACCGGCGCGGTGCCGATCAGCGTGCCGAAGTCGCCGAAGGCCACCGACACCGCGAAACCGACCGCCGAGGCCTGGACCAGCTGGCGCATCGTGTGGCGCAGCCGCACATGGCCGAACTCGTGGGCCAGCACGCCCAGCACCGCGTCGTCGTCGCCCGGCAGCAGCTGCACCAGCGCGTCGGTCAGCACGATGGTTCCGCCGGGCAGCGCCAGCGCGTTGGGGCCCAGCGCCTTGTCGCGGCCCTGGCGGAACTGCAGGTTCCAGGGCGGCGCGCCCTCGGGGTGCGCGGCCTCGACCATGCGGGTGAAGGCGCGCCGCAGGCGTTCCTGGTCGGCCACGGGCAGCGCGCTCGGGCGCAGCATGGTGTCGTCGAGCTGGGCCAGCGTCCGGGTGCCGATCAGCGCATCGACCCGGTGCGGCACCAGGGCCGTCACGCCGCGCGCCGCCCAGGGCAGGCCCCACTGGTACATCGCGCCCACGGCGGCCCACAGCAGCAGCAGCCCCACGGCCACGCCGCGCCAGCTCTGCTGCGCGCGCACCACGCGGCTTTCGGTCGCGCCCACCTGCTGCGCGACCCAGGCGTCCCATTGCGCCACGTCCTGCGCCTGCAGGCTGGCGCCGCCGGGCAGCGCCAGCAGGCGGCCGCCGTGGCGCGTGCGTTCGGGCCAGCGCAGGCCGGCCAGCGGCACGGCGAAGGGCGCGGCCGCGCCGTCCCCGAGCGGCGTGACCTGCAGCCGCGCCTCGGCGATGGCCAGGCGCGCGCGCTGGGGCCGGCTGCTGAGGCCATCGAAATAGCGCGCCTCCAGCGCCTCGCTCACGGCGTTCAGAGGCCGATGTCCATGCCGAACAGGTCGGCCGCCATGTCGCCGACCGCCGCCGGGTTCTCCTGGCCGCCGGTGCGCGTGAGGGCGTCGAGCGAGCCGCGGGTCTCGAGCGTCACGGCCTCCAGGCGGGCGCGCCGCGTGTGGACCACGGCGAAGGGCCAGTACAGGCCCAGCGTGAGGAAGATCAGCAGGAAGTTCTTCAGCTGCAGGCCGATATAAGGGCCGAGTTTCATCTGGCTGTCGAAGCGCAGCACCGGGTTGCCGGTGGCCGACCAGAACAGGTTCTGCAGCCGCACCTGCAGGTAGGACTGGGGCAGGATGTTGAACAGCAGCACGCCGCCGATCGCGAACAGTCCCAGCAGCGTGAGGATGGCGGCGCTGGCCCCGGCCTTGCGGCCGATCAGCCCGAGCGAGGCGAAGAGCCCGAAGACCAGCGCCATGCCCACGAAGGCGAGGATGCCCAGCCCGAGCATGCGCAGGAAGACGCCGTAGACGCTGCCGGCCCTGGCCGTGAGCCGGGTCTGCAGGCCGCCGAGCGTGAAGTGGTCGTGCTGGTAGCGGCGCAGTTTCCAGAGGAAGAAGGGAAAGCTGGCCGCGAAGGCCAGCATGCCGAAGCCGATCAGGCCCGACGCCAGCGGCGAAGGCTCCCGGCTGCCGGGGTCCACCGTCAGGCCGGCGAGGGCCAAGGGCAGGATGGCCAGCATCAGCGGCGGCAGCATCGCGCCGTAGGCGCCGGCCCGGTCGCCCGCGAAGTGGAAGCGCAGCCCGCGCCAGCTCGTGTTGGCCAGCCGGAAGCGCAGCGAGGCGTGGAACAGCGCCGGCCACAGGCCCACGAAGGCCACGGCCGCCAGCAGCTCCGCCCAGCCCGAAAAGGCGCCGGCCACCAGGTAGGCGATCAGGAAGGCCCCGGCGATCAGCGTGCCGCGCAGCATCCGCGCCGGCTCGCCATGGAAGTCGAGCGCATCGCCGCCGACCCAAGTATTGGCGTAGAAGTACTTGAGCTTGCGCACCTTGGCCCAGGGAAGGTAGAGGCCCAGCGTGACCACGGTCAGCAGCAGGTTGACGATCCAGATTCGGAAGTACTCGCTGCCACTGGCCGTGAAGCGCACGGGGTGGCGTTCGGGGGCCGTGGCGGCCGCTGTGTCGATGTCCATGGCTTTTTGTCGCTCCCTCGTTGGTGATGCGCCACGATTCTGCACGCGCGGTCGGCCGCGGTCGCCAAGGCGCGCGGCACGGCGCGGCCTCACACTAGAATCAAAGCGCTACAGAACGAGGATTCCCCGAGGGGGGAAAGAGAGAGAGACCCAATGAAACTGATCGGATCTGCCGCCAGTCCCTACGTGCGCAAGGTGCGGGTGGTCATGGCCGAAAAGCGGCTCGACTATCAGTTCGCCATCGAGGATGTCTGGTCGGCGGACACAGCCATCGCCAGCTCCAACCCGCTGGGCAAGGTGCCTTGCCTGGTGATGGAAGGCGGCGAAGCCATGTTCGATTCGCGCGTGATCGTCGAGTACCTGGACACGATGTCGCCGGTTGGCAAGCTGATCCCGCAGCAAAGCCGCGAGCGCGCCGAGGTCAAGACCTGGGAGGCGCTGGCCGATGGCGTGATGGACGCCGGCGTGCTGCTGCGCCTCGAAGCCACCTGGGCGCACCGCGCCGAAGGCGAGCGCAGCCAGGCCTGGATGGACCGCCAGCGCGGCAAGGTCGTGGCCGGCATCGCCGCCATGGCCAAGGGCCTGGGCGACAAGCCCTTCTGCAGCGGGATCCACCTGAGCCTGTCGGACATCTCGGTGGGCTGCGCGCTGGGCTGGATCGAGTTCCGCTTCCCCGAGATCGACTGGCGCGGCCAGTACGCCAACCTGGCGAAGCTGCAGGACAAGCTGATGCTGCGCCCCAGCTTTGCCGAAACCAAGCCCTGAGCACACCGCTGCCGCGGACATGAAAAAAGCGCCGTGAGGCGCTTTTTTCATGGGCGGCCGAGCAGTGCTCAGGCCGCGGCGCGCTCGCCCTGCGGGTTGCGCCACTTGGCCAGCAGCGCCGTCCAGCGCGTGCGCGCGGCCGCCAGGTTGCGCTCCTTCACGTGGCCGTAGCCGCGGATCTGCTCGGGCAGCTTCGCGATCTCCAGCGCCACGTCGTGGTTGGCGGCGTTCAGGCCGGCGATCACTTCCTCGATGCTGGCGCGGTACTCGCCGATCAGCGCGCGCTCGGTCTTGCGTTCCTCGGTGCGGCCGAAGATGTCGAAGGCCGTGCCACGCAGGCCCTTGAGCTTCGCCAGCAGCTTGAAGCCGGTCAGCATGGCCGGGCCGAACTTCTGCTTCTGCAGCTCGCCCTTGGCGTTCTTCTTGGCAATGATCGGCGGCGCCAGGTGATAGTTGAGCTTGAAGTCGCCCTCAAACATGCCGTTGACGCGGTCGAGGAAGCTGCGGTCGGTGTGCAGCCGCGCGACCTCGTACTCGTCCTTGTAGGCCATCAGCTTGAACAGGTAGCGCGCCACCGATTCGCTCACCGTGGCCTTGCCCACGGCCGCCGTCTCGGCCTGCTGCACCTTGGCGACGAAGGCCCGGTACTGCTCGGCATAGGCGGCGTTCTGGTAGGCCGTGAGGAACTCGACGCGGCGCTTGACCAGGCCGTCGACCGTCTCGCGCTTCTTGAACTCGATCACCTGGCCCGGCGACACCAGCTTCTGCACCGAGCCCAGGTCGTTCGCCGCGCGGCGGCCCCATTCGAAGGCCGTCTTGTTGTTCTCGATCGCGACGTTGTTGAGCTCGATCGCGCGCATCAGCGACGCGTATTCGAGCGGCAGCCAGCCCTTCTGCCAGGCGTAGCCCAGCAGCATCGGGTTGGCGTAGAGGCTGTCGCCCATCAGCGAGACCGCGGCGGCATCGGCGTCGAAGCTGCCCAGGCCGTCCAGGCCCACGATGCGGGCGATCTGGTTGGCGCAGTCGTCCTGCGGGTTCTGCCAGTTGGGGTTGCGCACGAAGGCGGCGGTCGGCGTGCTGTGGCTGTTGAGCGCCACGTGCGTGCGACCTTCGAGCATGCGGGCCAGCGTTTCGGCGTTGACCGCCACCAGCGGGTCGGCCGCCAGGATCAGGTCGGCCGCCGCGGTGCCCACGCGCGTGGTGCGGATCGCGGCCTGCGATTCGCCGATCAGCGCATGGCTCCAGGTCGCGCCGCCCTTCTGCGCCAGGCCGGCCGCGTCCTGCGTGACGATGCCCTTGCCCTCGATGTGCGCGGCCATGCCCAGCAGCTGGCCGATGGTGATCACGCCGGTGCCGCCGACGCCCGCCACCACCACGCCCCAGACCTGGTCGCGCGCAAGCTGCGGCACGGCCGGCTCGGGCAGCGGGCCCAGTTCGAAGGGCGAGTTGGCCTTGTTCTTGGCCTTCTTCTTGAGCGCGCCGCCCTCGACGGTGACGAAGCTCGGGCAGAAGCCCTTGAGGCAGCTCATGTCCTTGTTGCAGCTGCTCTGGTTGATGGTGCGCTTGCGGCCGAATTCGGTCTCCAGCGGCTCCACCGACAGGCAGTTGCTCTGCACGCTGCAGTCGCCGCAGCCTTCGCACACCAGCTCGTTGATCACCACCCGCTTGGCCGGGTCGACGGCCGTGCCCCGCTTGCGGCGGCGGCGCTTCTCGGTCGCGCAGGTCTGGTCGTAGATGATGGCCGTGGTGCCCTTGATCTCGCGGAACTCGCGCTGGATCTCGTCGAGCAGGTCGCGGTGCTTGATCTCGGGATCGCCCGCCACCTTCACGCCAGCGTACTTCTCGGGCTCGTCGCTGACGATCACGATCTTCGCCGCGCCTTCGGCCTGCAGGCTCTGCGCGATCTGCAGCACCGAATGGCCCTCGGGGCGCTCGCCCACGGTCTGGCCGCCGGTCATGGCGACCGCGTCGTTGTAGAGGATCTTGTAGGTGATGTTCACGCCGGCCGCGATGCTCTGGCGGATCGCGAGCAGGCCGCTGTGGAAGTAGGTGCCGTCGCCCAGGTTGGCGAAGATGTGCTGGTCGGTGGTGAAGGGCTGCTGGCCGATCCATGGCACGCCCTCGCCGCCCATCTGCGTGAAGCCGATGGTGCTGCGGTCCATCCAGGTCGCCATGTAGTGGCAGCCGATGCCGCCCAGCGCGCGCGAGCCTTCGGGCACCACGGTGCTGGTGTTGTGCGGGCAGCCCGAGCAGAACCAGGGCAGGCGGTCGGCGCCCTGCACGCCGCCGAGCTTGAGCACGTCCATCGAGCGCTCCTTGGCCTCGAGGATCGCGAGCTGGGCGTCGATGCGCGCGCGCATGTCGGCGCCCACCTGGTCGAACAGGCCGGTCTTCTTGAGGCGCTGCACGATGGCCTTGGCGATCAGCGCCGGGTTCAGGTCGGCGTTGGCGCGCAGCAGCGTGTGCGAGGTCGGGTTGGGCATCGACCATTCGCCACCGGAGTAGCCGTCGGCGCCCGCGACCAGGCCTTCGTCGAACTTGCCGACCACGTTGGGGCGCACGTCCGAGCGCCAGTTGTAGAGCTCTTCCTTGAGCTGGTACTCGATGACCTGGCGCTTCTCCTCGACCACCAGGATCTCCTGCAGGCCGGTGGCGAACTGGCGCGTGAGCTGGGCCTCGAGCGGCCACACCACGCCGACCTTGTGCAGCCGGATGCCCAGCTGGCGGCAGGCCGCGTCGTCCAGGCCCAGGTCGATCAGCGCCTGGCGCGTGTCGTTGAAGGCCTTGCCGCTGGCCATGATGCCGAAGCGGTCGTTGGGGCCTTCGATCACGTTGTGGTTGAGCTTGTTGGCGCGGATGTAGGCCAGCGCGGCGTACCACTTGTAGTGCATCAGCCGCGCTTCCTGGTCCAGCGCATGGTCGGGCCAGCGGATGTGCAGGCCGCCGGGCGGCATCTCGAAGTCGGTGGGGATGACGATCTCGACGCGCTCGGGGTCGATCATCGCGGTGGCGCTGGACTCGACGATCTCCTGGATCGTCTTCATGCCCGACCACACGCCCGAGAAGCGGCTCATGGCGAAGGCGTGGATGCCCAGGTCCAGGATTTCCTGCACGTTGGTGGGGAAGAAGACCGGCGTGCCGCAGGCCTTGAAGATGTGGTCGCTCTGGTGCGCGGCGGTGCTGCTCTTGGAGATGTGGTCGTCACCGGCGACGGCGATCACGCCGCCGAACTCGGTGGTGCCCGCCATGTTGGCGTGCTTGAAGACGTCGGAGCAGCGGTCCACGCCCGGGCCCTTGCCGTACCAGATGCCGAACACGCCGTCGAACTTGTTGGTGCCTTGGGGCGAGAAGCCCAGCTGCTGCGTGCCCCACAGCGCGGTGGCCGCGAGCTCTTCGTTCACGCCCGGCTGGAACACGATGTTCTGCGCCTTGAGGAACTTGCTGGCCTTCCACAGCGCCTGGTCGTAGCCGCCCAGCGGCGAGCCGCGGTAGCCGCTGATGAAGCCGGCGGTGTTCTTGCCGTTCTGCTGGTCCCGCAGGCGCTGCAGCATCGGCAGCTTGACGAGGGCCTGCACCCCGCTCATGAAGGCGCGGCCGTAGTCGAGCGAGTATTTGTCGTCGAGCGTGACGGTTTCTAGGGCCTTGCGGATGTGCTCGGGCAGGGGGGCATTCATCGTCTTGTCTCCTGGTGGCATGGCCTTGTGGGCCTGGCTGGTGGGTCTGTGCCCGGGTAGGGCATGGACCCCATGGTGCACGCAAAGTGTATGCCTGCACAACCGACAGGTGTTTGCTTTCTACGCCCTTCAAACGACCATTTGGGGAAGATTCTTTCTTAGAATCGATCCAAATGGAAAGCCTTGACAAGTTTGATCTCGCCATCCTGCAAGAACTGCAGGCCGACGGCCGCCTCACCAACGCCGAGCTGGCCCAGCGCGTGGGCCTGTCAGCCGCGCCCTGCTGGCGCCGGGTGCGGGCGCTGGAGGAGTCCGGCTTCATCAAGGGCTACCGGGCCGAGATCGACCGCCACAAGATCGGGCTCGGCGTGCTCGCCTTCGTGCGCGTCGACACCGAGCGCGTGACCCACGAGGCCACGCGCAAGCTCGAGGACGCGATCCGCAAGATGCCCGAGGTGGTGGCCTGCCACTACATCAGCGGCACCGGCACCTTCGAGCTGCAGGTGGTGGCCCAGGACCTCGACGGCTTCTCGACCTTCGCCCGCCAGCAGCTGATGAACCTGCCCAACGTGAAGGACCTGCACACCAGCTTCTCGCTGGGGGAGGTGAAGGCGAGCCATGCGTTGCCGCTGGGGCACCTGGCTCTGAAGAAGTGACGGGATCGGACGGGCGGAGCCGCTCGCCATTTACCTGTCAAGCAAACGATGTGCTTGCAAGTTGTTGATTCATATGGGTTCTATGGGTGAATGGCGGGGCCTGAAGGCGCACTCCATCAAATACCCATCAAGCAAAATTTGGACAGGCCTCAGGCCCATTCCGGCACGTATTTGCGCAGCTTGGACGCAGCATCCGGGTCCATCAGCCGGATCACGCCTGCTTCCAGTGCTTCCTTGAGCAGGCGGGACGCCGTCGCGCTGTTCCTGGGGTCGATGCCGAAGCGCTCCCTGAGCGAAGTGTTGGTCATGGCCTCCCGCTGCACGTGGCGCAGACAAGCATGCAGATAGACCGCCCGAATGCGATCGGCTTTCGTCATCTTGGTCAGGGGTATCGGGGCAAACAAGATGCTGCGCATCGAATCGCCCACCACGTCGAACGACGGCGCCGGCAACTGGTAGAACTCGGTTTCGAAGACAACCTTGTCGACCCCGCTGCCACGCTCCTCACAGATGCCGATGCGGCGCATCAGCGACGCCAGCGCTTCGTTGCGCGAACGTGGCGGGTGGTCCAGCAACCGGTTCGTGTCCACCAGCGGTGGGCCCGGATTGCTGATCTCCATGCGATCCGAGAAGATCTCCACCATCGGCCCGCTTCCGGTCACCGACAAATCCTGGTGAATCAGTGCATTGGCGACCAGCTCGCGAATCGCCAGCTCGGGATGCATGGGCACCGTCTTGCGCAAGGCCTGGCCGATCATCTCGTTGCTCGGCAACAAGCCGTTGATGAAGCCGATCAGGCCCTCGAAGCCGGCCGCGTAGCCGCGGTTGCCCTCCTGCTCCCGCAAGGTCTGTACTCGGCCGACGCCGTTGTACGCAATGACCCGCACGGCCTTGCGCTGCAGCCGCCCGAAATCCGAAAGGCGCCGTGCAAACAGCATGGCGCCGAGATTGCGGATGCTCCACGTGCCGCCGTCTTCGCGCTCGATCAGATGGTCTTCGTTCAAGGCCAGAAGGATTGCGTCCCTGCCGTTGGGCAGGGGCCGTCCCAGCAATTCGAAGTAGGCCGGGTAGTCGAGCAGCGCCACGGTCTCGTCCGCGCTCAAGCGCTGCGCGGCCGTCAGGAGTTCAAAGGGCACGGCGTCCAGGATGCGCCACAGCTCACGCTCCTTTTCCTGGAAGTCCTTGAGCCTCTTTTTGTATGAACCGATGCGGATGTACTCGGTGCCGGCGAACTGCACAGGGTGACGCACCGCACGCGACAGTTCCAGCAGCACCACGCGCATGCCGTCGATGTCGATCGCATGGAATCGAAAGTCGATCTTTGGCGAGAGCTGCCGCAACAGCCAGCTCTCCAACTCCTCGTTGCCGATGCGGCAGGCTGCCGGGTCGAACGTCGTTCCGACGATGGCATGTGCAAGATCTTCGATGCCCCAGACCACATAGGCTTGTGCCTTGCCCTCCAGCGCCGCCGAATTTGCGAGTGCCGAGATGTACTCCCCGATGTCCTGCGGATCGGCCTTGCTCTGCTTGAATTCGAGCCAGCCGGTCTCTCTGGGCAAAGCCGCGAGTTCGTGCACCACGCTGCGCCAATAGTCTTCGTCGCGAATCACGTGCTCTCCTTAGTCGCCCGGCAACGGCGATCCGCGCCCGAGCCCCGCAGATGCATGTCCTGCACTCCCCGTCCGCAGCGGCGAGCTTCTCGCCGATCAGCCCTGGGGCGTTGGCTTCGGGGTGTTGTCATGGGGGCGATTGTCGGGCCACCCCACAATTGTCCGGCCACAATAGCCCACCCGATGCCACCCATCTCCCCCGAAGAAACACCCCTCTCCCCGCCGCGCGCCAAGCCTGCGCGCGTCGGGCCTTTCGAGCCGCTGAAGCTGCCGGTCTTCCGCATGCTGTGGAGCACCTGGCTGCTGGCCAACGTCTGCATGTGGATGAACGACGTGGCGGCCGCGTGGATGATGACCACGCTGACCACCACGCCGATCTGGGTCGCGCTGGTGCAGTCGGCCTCCACGCTGCCGGTGTTCCTGCTGGGCCTGCCCAGCGGGGCGCTGGCCGACATCCTCGACCGGCGGCGCTGGCTGATGGCCACGCAGTTCTGGCTGGCCGGTGTGGCGGTGGTGCTGTGCATCGCGGTGGCGCTCGACATGATGAGCGCGCCGCTGCTGCTGGCGCTGACCTTCGCCAACGGGATCGGGCTGGCGCTGCGCTGGCCGGTGTTCGCGGCCATCGTGCCCGAGCTGGTGCCGCGGCCGCTGCTGCCGGCCGCGCTGGGGCTCAACGGCATCGCGATGAACGCCTCGCGCATCGTCGGCCCGCTGGTGGCCGGCGCGCTGATCGCCAGCGCGGGCACGCTGTGGGTCTTCGTGCTCAACGCCGTGATGTCGGTGGCCTCGGGCTTCATCGTGCTGCGCTGGCGGCGCGAGCACACGCCCAATCCGCTGGGCCGCGAGAAGCTGATCAGCGCGATGCGCGTGGGCGTGCAGTTCGTGCGCCAGTCGCTGCGCATGCGCGCGGTGCTGGTGCGCATCTCGATCTTCTTCCTGCACTCGACCGCGCTGCTGGCCCTGCTGCCGCTGCTGGCGCGCGGCCTCGAGGGCGGCGGCGCCGGCACCTTCACGCTGCTGCTCGCGGCCATGGGCTCGGGCGCGATCAGCGCGGTGCTGGTGATGCCACGGCTGCGCCAGGCCTATGTGCGCGACCAGCTGGTGCTGCGCGGCGCGCTGCTGCAATCGGCCGCGACCGCGGTGATGGCGGTCGCGCCCAACACCTGGGTGGCGGTGCCGGCCATGTTCTTCGGCGGCGCGGCCTGGATCACGGTGGCGAACTCGCTGTCGGTGTCGGCGCAGCTCGCGCTGCCCGACTGGGTGCGCGCGCGCGGCATGTCGATGTTCCAGATGTCGATCATGGGCGCCAGCGCCTTCGGGGCCGCGCTCTGGGGCCAGATCGCCACCGTGAGCTCGCTGCAGGCCAGCCTGCTGATTGCGGCGGTCACCGGCGTGCTGATGATGGGCGCGGCGCTGCGCTACGTGGTCGACGGCGGCGTCGACGATGACGTGAGCCCGGCCGCGCCGGGCTGGGCCGACGTGCCGCCGCATGCGCCGCCAGGCGAGGGGCGGCTGGTGATCATGGTCGAGTACCTGATCGATCCGGCGCGCGCCGCGGCTTTCCAGGAGGTGATGCAGCAGACGCGCCGCACGCGCCTGAGCGAGGGCGCGATCGGCTGGGAGCTGCTGCACGACATCGCCGAGCCGGGCCGCTACGTCGAGGAGATCGTCGACGAGTCCTGGACCGGCCACCTGCGCCGCTTCCACCGCGCCACCGCGGCCGACCTGGCCTTGCGCGAGCGCCGGCTGGCCTTCCACCTGGGCGACGGGCCGCCGGTGGTGAAGCGCTTCGTCGTCCGCCGCTGAGAACGCGGGCAGGGGCCTGCTGCGCCCCCCGATCCCGCAGCTGCGGTGGCCGGCTGTCGGTCGCTCGCGACCTCCGCTGCACGCGCTCCCACCACGCAGCCGCCTCCTGTAAATTGACCACTCGTATAAGTATTTGGTCTGGCGACGCACCGCCCTGAGGCGCAATACCCGCTTTGTGTGCCGTTTTCCCCTGGGAAAATCCCGAATTTCCGGCACGGCCTTTGCTCAGGGTTAGTCGCTAGCCCCATTACTATTGACCACTCGGATAATTTTGATTCCCCACCACAAGAGGAAGACCCGCCCATGACGACACGCTTGCGCACGCGCTACTGGTCCGACCTGACCAGCGAAGAGTTTTCCCGCCTCGACCGCGAACGGCTGATCGCCGTGCTGCCCGTGGGCGCGACCGAGCAGCATGGGCCGCACCTGCCGATGTCGACCGACACCGCCACCATCGACGGCATGGTGCGGGCGACGATTCCCTACCTGCCCGACGACCTGCCGGTGCTGTTCCTGCCCACCGTGGCCTACGGCAAGAGCAACGAGCATTCGCGCTACCCGGGCACGCTGACCGTGTCGGCCGCCACGCTGATCGCGCTGTGGAAGGACATCGGCGCCTGCGTGGCCAAGGCCGGCGTGCGCAAGCTGGTGCTCTACAACAGCCATGGCGGCCAGATGGGCGTGATGGACATCGTGGGCCGCGACCTGCGCGAGGAGCACGACATGATGGTCGTGTCGGCCAACTGGTACACGCTGGGCCTGCCCGAAGGCCTGTTCACCGCGCACGAAGGCCGGCATGGCGTGCATGCCGGCGACCTCGAGAGCTCGGTGATGCTGCACCTGACGCCCGACGACGTGCAGTCCGACAAGTTCCAGAACTTCCACTCGATGACGGAAGACCTGGCCCGCGAGAACAAATTCCTCTCGATCACGCCCACCGGCAAGCTCGGCTGGCAGATGCACGACATCAACCCCGCGGGCGCGGCCGGCGACGCCACGCGCGCCACCGCCGAGAAGGGCGCGGCCGTGCTCGACCACGTGGGCCGGCGCTTCGTCGAGCTGCTGCAGGAGGTCGACCGCTTCCCGCTCTCTCGCCTGGACAACGTTCCCGCATGGCGCTGAGCATGGACGCATCCGCCACCCCCACCGCCACGCCGCCGCTGGTCAGCCTGCGCAACGTCGGCAAGCGCTTCGCCAACGGCACGCTCGCGCTGCAGGGCATGACCCTCGACTGCGGCGAGCACGACTTCATCAGCTTCCTCGGCCCCTCGGGCTGCGGCAAGAGCACGGCCCTGCGGCTGATCGCCGGCCTCACGCGCGCGAGTTCGGGCGAACTGAACTGGTCGCGCGAGAACACCAGCGGCAGCAAGAGCGACCGCGAACTGGGCTTCGTGTTCCAGGAGCCCACGCTCATGCCCTGGGCCAAGGTCTTCGACAACGTCTGGCTGCCGCTCAAGCTGGCCGGCATGGGCCGCGACGCGGCCGCGCCGGTGGTCGAGCAGGTGCTGGAGATGGTGGGCCTGTCGCGCTTCGCCGACGTCTACCCGCGCGAACTCTCGGGCGGCATGAAGATGCGGGTGTCGATCGCGCGCGCGCTGGTCACCCATCCGCGCCTGCTGCTGATGGACGAGCCCTTCGCCGCGCTCGACGAGATGACCCGCATCAAGCTCAACAACGACTTGCTGGCCATCTGGCGCGAGCACCGCTTCTCGGTGATCTTCGTGACCCACAGCGTCTACGAGTCGGTCTATCTGTCGAACCGCATCGTCGTGATGGCGGCGCGCCCGGGCCGCGTGATCGACGAGATCCGCATCGACGAGCCCTACCCGCGCGGCGAAGCCTTCCGCACCTCGAGCCGCTACAACGCCCACTGCACCGCAGTGTCGCAATCCCTGCATGGAGCCCTGCATGGCATCGACATCGATCATTGAGCCCGGCGTGGCCCTCCAGGACGCCGACGCCACCTCCGCCGATGCGCTGCGCGCGCGCGACGAGCGCCTGCGCCGGCGCGAGCGCACGCTGCGCATCGTGGTGCCCATCGCCGTGGTGGCGCTGCTGCTGATCGTGTGGGAAGCGCTGGTGCGCATCAACAACGTGCCGCACTACATCATCCCCGCGCCCACGCTGATCCTCAGCACGCTGTTCGAGAACTGGGGCACGCTGTCGAGCGCGCTGTGGTTCACGGTCAAGCTCACGCTGCTGGCGCTGCTCGCGGCCATCGTGGGCGGCGTGCTGCTGGCGATCGCCTTCGCGCTGTTCAAGTGGGTCGAGATCGGGCTGTTCCCGATCGCGGTGATCCTGCAGGTCACGCCGATCATCGCGATCGCGCCGCTGATCCTGATCTATGTGTCGAGCACCACCGCGGCCCTGCTGCTGTGCGCCTGGATCGTGGCCTTCTTCCCGATCCTGTCGAACACCGTGATCGGCCTCAAGAGCGCCGACAGCAACCTGCGCGACCTGTTCCAGCTCTACAAGGCCTCGCCCTGGCAGACCTTCCGCTACCTGCTTGCGCCCAGCGCGCTGCCCTATTTCATGGCGGGCCTGAAGATCGCGGGCGGCCTGAGCCTGATCGGCGCGGTGGTGGCCGAGTTCACGGCCGGCACCGCGGGCCGCGAGACCGGCCTGGCCTCGCGCATCCTCGAGTCCAGCTTCCGCACCGAGATCCCGATGATGTTCGCCGCGCTGCTGCTGGTGTCGCTGCTGGGCATCGTGATCTTCCTGGTGTTCGCGGCGCTGTCGCGGCTGGTGCTCGGCCATTGGCACGAGAGCGAGATGCGGAGGGAACGATGAACGCTACCGTCTCCATCGACTGGGCCGCGGTGTGCGCCGACCTGCAGGGCCTGAACCTCATCGACGCGCCGGGCCAGCGCCGGCAGCTCTCGCGCGACTTCTACTGGTACAGCCCGATCCTCACGGCGCAACTGGCCGACTGCCTGGCCGACCTGGTGGTCAAGGTCAGCACCGAGGACGACGTGCGCCAGGTCTGCGCGGTGGCCGCCAAGTGGAAGCTGCCGCTGACCGTGCGCGGCGGCGGCACCGGCAACTACGGCCAGTGCGTGCCGCTGCACAACGGCCTGGTGCTCGACGTCACGCAGATGTGCCGCGTGCTCTCTATCGACGACGGCCGGGTGCGGGTGCAGGCCGGCGCGCGCATGCACGACATCGAGCAGGCCGTGGCCGAGACCGGCCAGGCGCTGCGCATGTGGCCCTCGACCTGGCACGTGGCCTCGATCGGCGGCTTCATCTCGGGCGGCTTCGGCGGCATCGGCTCGGTGCGCCACGGCATCCTGCGCGACCCCGGCAACATGCTGCGCGCGCGCGTCATGACGGTGGAGCGCGAGCCGCGCATCATCGAACTTCAGGGCGACGAGATCCAGCAGGTGCAGCATGCCTTCGGCACCAACGGCGTGATCCTCGACGTCGAGGTCGCGCTGAGCCCGGCCATCGAATGGGTGCACTGCACCGCGCTGTTCGACAGCTACCGCGGCGCGCTCGACTTCAGCGTGGCCGCGAGCACGCCCGAGATCGACCTGTTCCTGCTGTCGACCGTCGAGGCGCGCTTCTCGCCCTACTACGTGCAGATGGGCGCGCTGTTCCCGCCCGACCGGCATGCGGCCTTCACCATGGTGGCGCCGGAATCCATGGCGCGCTTCCGTGCGCTGGTGGCAGCCCACGGCGGCACCGTCTCGCTGGCCGGCACCGAGGCCGAACTGGTGGCGCGCGGCCTGCCGCCGGCTTACGAGTGCGCCTTCAACCACACGACGCTGCAGGCGCTCAAGGTCGACCGCAGCTGGACCTACCTGCAGGTCGCGTATGCACAGCCCTTCGACCCGGCCGTGGTCGACCGCCACCTCGCGCTGTTCGGCGACGAGGTGCTGCAGCACCACGACTTCGCGCGTGCCGGCGGCGCCTACGGCACCTTCGGCATCCTGCTGGTGCGCTGGAAGGACGAGGCCCACCAGTACGCCGTGATGCGCGAGATCGAGTCGCAGGGCGGCTGCCTGATTTTCAATCCGCACGTCTACACCATCGAGGACGGCGGCATGAAGGCCATCGACGACCAGCAGATCGAATTCAAGAAACGCAGCGACCCGATGGGCCTGATGAACCCCGGCAAGACCCGCGGCTGGACCCCGGAGATGGCGCGCGACGCCTGAGCTTTTCTTCGTTCCCCAACAAACCCACACAAGGCATTCCCATGCGACTCCAAGCCCCCTTCATCGCACGCGCACTGCTGACGACGCTGCTCGCCGGCACCGCTTTCGCCGCCCTCGCGCAGGACAAGGTGGTGCTCGCCACCAACTGGCGCGCGCAACCCGGCCACGGCGGCTTCTACCAGGCGCTGGCCGACGGCACCTACAAGAAGTTCGGCCTTGACGTCGAGATCCAGCAGGGCGGTCCGCAGGTCAACAACCGGCCGATGCTGCCGGCCGGCAAGATCGACTTCCTCATGACCGGCAACCTGCTGATGGCCTTCGACAACATCAAGCAGAAGGTGCCGACGGTGGTGGTCGCGGCCTACTTCCAGAAGGACCCGCAGGCCATCATCGCGCACCCGGGCCAGGGCTTCGAGAAGTTCGCCGACTTGGCCAAGGCCAAGACCGTGCTGCTCGCCAAGGACGGCCAGATCAGCTACTGGCAGTGGATGAAGAAGGCCTACGGCATGCGCGACGAGCAGGTGCGTCCCTACAACTACAGCCTGTCGCAGTTCCTGGCCGACAAGCAGTCGGTGCAGCAGGCCTATGCCACCTCGGAGCCCTTCGCGGTCGAGAAGCAGGCCGGCTTCAAGCCGGTGGTGCTGTCGCTGGCCGATGCCGGCTGGTCGACCTACGGCATGGTGATCGAGACGCGCCAGGACCTGGTCAAGAACAAGCCGGACCTGGTGCGCCGTTTCGTCGAGGCCACCAACATTGGCCACTACAACTACCTCTACGGCGACCGCAAGGCGGCCGACGCGATGATCCAGAAGATCAACCCGGACATCAGCGAGGACTACATCGAGAAGTCGATCCCGGTGCTGCGCGCGCACATGGACGTGGGCGATGCGCCCACCAAGGGCATCGGCGCCATCAGCGACGCGCGCATGAAGGACTTCTACGACAAGACCGTCGAGGCCGGCCTCTACAAGCCGACCGACTTCAACTACAAGGACGCCTACACCACCCAGTTCGTCAACAAGGGCACCGGGCTGGACATCCGCAAGGCGCTGGTCAAGTAGCCATGCTCGAACGCATCCTGACGGTGCGCGTCGCGCGCATCGCACGCCAGACGCCGGAGATCCTGTCCTTCGAGTTCACGCACCCGCTGGGCCGCGCCTTGCCGGCCTACCAGGCCGGCGCGCACATCGACGTGCACACACCCGGCGGCTTCATGCGCCAGTACTCGCTGGCGCAGGACGGCGGCGATGCGGCGCCGCTGTCCTACCTGATCGGCGTCAAGCGTGAAGGCGCGAGCCGCGGCGGTTCGGCCGCGATGCACGAGCGCGTGCGCGAGGGCGACCTGGTGCCCATCAGCGCGCCGCGCAACACCTTCCCGGTGCAGGCCGCGGCGCGGCGCCACCTGCTGCTGGCCGGCGGCATCGGCATGACGCCGCTGCTGGCGATGGCGCAGTCGCTGGCACGCAGCGGTGCCGACTTCACGCTGTGCCTGTTCGCGCGCAGCGAGGAGCACCTGGCCTTCGCCGAGGCGCTGCGCGCCCCCGCGCTGGCGCCGCATGTGCGGCTGCACCTGGACCGTGAAGGCGCGGGCCAGAAGATCGACCTGCGCGCGCTGCTGGCCGAGCCCGCGGCCGACACGCACCTCTACGTCTGCGGGCCCGCCGGCTTCATGGACGCGGTGCGCCAGGCTGCCGCCCACTGGCCCGAGGACGCGCTGCATGCCGAGTACTTCGCGGCGCCGGCCGATGCCGGCGGCGCGACCGGCAAGCCCTTCGTGCTGAAGCTCGCGCAGCGCGGTATCACGGTGCCGGTCGCGGCCGACCAGAGCGCGGTCGATGCGCTGCACGGGGTGGGCATCGACATCCCGGTTTCGTGCCAGCAGGGCCTGTGCGGCACCTGCGTGGTGACGGGCGAAGGCGCGGGTGCCGAGCACCGCGACTTCTGCCTCACGCGCAGCGAACGCAGCCACAAGATCGCGCTGTGCTGCGCGCGCGCGGTGGGCGAGGAACTGGTGCTCGACCTTTGATGCCGGCACGGGCGTGAGCGCCCGTCTCTGGCACCATTCGCTTCACATGATCCCGCCGACCGACATTGCTCCCGCCGCCCCGGCCACCGACGAACCGGTCGCGCCCGAGGCCCCCGCCACGCGCGGGCGTTCGCGCAAGTACACGCAGGTGCTGGGCACCATCTACCAGGCGGCGATCGAGGTGTTCGCGAGCGAGGGCCTGACCGGCGCCTCGACCCAGGCCATCGCCGACAAGGCGGGGCTGTCGAAAGCCCAGCTGCACTACTACATCGAGAGCAAGGAAGCGCTCTACCGCCAGGTGCTGCAGGACATCCTGACCGACTGGATCGGCGTGTTCGGTTTTGCCGACGAGGCCTTCGGCCCGCGCAAGGTGCTGGGCGACCTGATCCAGCGCAAGATGGCCTTCTCCTTCCAGCACCCGCTGCGCTCCCGCATCTTCACCGCCGAGATGATGCGCGGCGCGCCGGTGCTCAACGCGATGATGGCCACGAGCAAGCAGCGCACCGAGCAGGCCGCGGCCGTGATCCAGAACTGGATGAACCAGGGGCTGATGGACAAGTCCGATCCGCTGCTGGTGCTGTTCCACATCTGGGCCGTGACCCAGTTCTATGCCGACCACGCCACCCAGGTCGCCTACTACCGCGGCGTGGCGCCGCAGGACGACGAAAAGGACCAGCGCTACCTGAATGCGCAGGTGCTCGCTTTCCTGCTCAAGGGCGCGGGCGTCAGGTAGCGCGCGCGGGTAGGTACATGGTGGCTTCGACTTCCACCAGCACCTCGTCCCCCGGCAGGAAGCGCGACACCTCGACCACCGTGCTGACCGGCGGCTCGCCCGGATAGAACAGCCCGCGCACGCGGTTGTAGAAGGCGTAGTGCGGCAGGTGGCGGAAGTACTGCACCAGCTTCACCACGTCGTCCATGGTGCCGCCGTGCTCGGCCGCGAGCTGGCGGATGCGTTCCAGCACGAACCAGCTCTGTGCCACGATCGCGGCCTCGAACACGTCGACCGACATCTGGCCGGTGGCGTAGCCCAACGTGCCCAGCGCCTCGCGCGCCGAAGCGGGGATGTCGTCGTAGCCCGCGACCGCGCGGCGGATCGACGGATCGACCGCCACCACGCCGCTCATGAAGACGAAGTCGCCGACGCGCTTGGCGGCCGCGTAGTTGGCCATCGGTTTGCCCATGCTCATGCCATGTTCTCCAGGGTGCGGCCCGCGCGGATGACGGTGCGGCGTCGGCCGCGCGGGTCCAGCAGTTCGTGTTCGTCGGTGGCCGCGAGCAGCAGCAGGTCGGCCGGGCAGCCCGCGGCGATGCGGCCGTCCCAGGCCAGGCCGAGCGCCCGTGCCGGGTTGAGGGTGATGGTGTCTAGCCAGTCGAGCGCGGGCGCCAGGTGCGCCACCTGCACGCCCAGGCCGAAGGTCTCGAGCAGGTCGTAGCCGCCGTAGGGGTAGAAGGCGTCCTGCACGTTGTCGGTCGCGAGACTGGCGCGCACACCGTGCGTGGCCGCTTCGCGGATGCGCGTGATGCCGCGCGCCACCGGCGTGCGGTCCCAGGCACCCTGCAGGTAGAGGTTGGTGGTCGGCAGCGCGATCAGGTGCAGGCCGGCCTTGGCGCACAGCGCGAGCGTGTGGGCCGCGTCGGCGTCGGGCTGCATCGCGAGCGAGCAGGCATGGCCGCAGACCACCGGCAGGCCGGGGCCGTGGGCGATCGCCAGTTCGGCGATGGTGCGCAGGCCCGTGGCCTCGACGTCCAGCCCTTCGTCGACGTGGAAGTCGAGCGCCAGGCCATGCTGTTGCGCGAGTTCGAACACGCGGCCCAGCGTCTCGGCCAGGTTGGCGTTGCGGTAGACGAAGGCCCCGAGCACGCCGCCGGCGCGCTTCACATCGCGCGCGATGCGTTCGCCCGCCGCGGCATCGGCGAACACGTCGAGCGGCGTGAGCGAGACGAACTGCAGCGCGACGCGGCCTTCCCAGGCCTCGCGCAGGGCCTCGACCACGCCCAGCGCCACCGGCGCCTCGGGCTCGACCCAGTCGAGGTGCGTGCGCAGGGCACGCGTGCCCGACTGCCAGGCCTCGTGCAGCGCGCGTTCCATGCGCGGGCGCAGGGTCTGGGCGGTCCAGCCCGCGCGGTGCGCGTTCATGCGGCGGATGGCGGTGAACAGGTCGCCCTGCGCGGCACCGACCTCCTGCACCGTGTAGTTCTTGTCCAGGTGCACATGGGCATCGACCGGCGCGCTGAGCAGCGTGCCGCGCGCGGCCGGCTGGCCCGGCGTGGGCGTGACCGAGGCCACGCGCGCGCCCTCGAGCACCACGTCGAAGACGTGCGATTCACCGGGGTCGAAGCCGCACAGGCGCGGCGGGATGCGGACGGCCTCGAGCCTCACGCCTGGGCACCGCCGTTCGGCAGGCTGCGCAGCCAGCCGAGGCCGGCCGAGGTGCCGCCGGCCACCGCGCCGCGCGCGGGCCGGTACTCGCAGCCGACCCAGCCCTCCCAGCCGCTCTGGGCCGATACCGCGTCGATCACGCCGAACAGGTAGCTGTAGTTCATCTCGCCCACGTCGGGCTCGTGGCGCTCGGGCACGCCCGCGATCTGCAGGTGGCCGACGCGGCCCGTGGGCAGGTACTGGCGGATCTTCATCGCCACGTCGCCTTCGACGATCTGGCAGTGGTACAGGTCGAACTGCACCTTGAGCCGGGGCGAGCCGATGGCTTCGACGATGGCGTGCGCCTCGTCCTGCCGGTTGAGGAAGAAGCCCGGGATGTCGCGCGTGTTGATCGGCTCCATCAGCAGGTCGACGCCGGCCTTCTCGGCCTCGGCCGCGGCCCAGCGCAGATTCGCGACATAGGTCGCCTTCGCGGTCTCGCGCGCCATGCCCGCGGGCAGCAGGCCGGCCATCACGTGCACGCGCGGGCAGTCGAGCGCGGCCGCGTAGTCGAGCGCGCGCGCGATGCCTTCGCGGAACGCGGCCTCGCGGCCAGGCAGGCAGGCCAGGCCGCGCTCGCCGGCCTCCCAGTCGCCGGGCGGCGCGTTGAACAGCACCTGCTGCAGGCCGTTCGATTTCAGCCGCGCGGCGATCTCGGCCGCCGGGTAGGCATAGGGAAACAGGTACTCGACGCCCTGGAAGCCATCCTGCGCGGCGGCTTCGAAGCGGTCGAGGAAATCGAGCTCGGGATAGAGCATCGAGAGGTTGGCGGCGAAGCGGGGCATGGCGTGTCTCGTGTCTGAAGGTTTACCAGCGCGCGCCGAAGTGGCGACGCAGTTCGTCGATCTGTGCGGCCGTGAGTTCGGCGGGCTTCGGGTCGGCGGACCCCCAGAGTTTCGCCGTTTCCTCGAGTTCTTCCAGCGTGGCCATCGCCGCGGCGGGTGTGTCGTGCCAGACGTTGGGCCCGAGCCGCTCGAGCATCACGGCGCGGATCGGCGTGCCCTGCGCGCCGCGTTGTTCGATCGCCTGCGCCACGGCTTCGGCGGCCGCCTCGGCGCCCGGCCGGTGGTAGGGGATGAGCGGCACATGGCCCACCTTCATCACGAAGTAGGGCGTGAGCGCGGGCAGCAGTTCCTCGCCCTCGGCATGCGGGCGCAGCGTGAGCGCCACGCAGTGCGTGCTGTGGGTGTGGATCACGCAGCGCGTCTGCGCGTCGAAGCGCGTGGCGGCCGCGTAGATGCGTCGGTGCAGCGCGATGGTCTTGCTCGCGCGGTCGCCGCCGGTCTGCACGCCCTGCGCGTCGAGCCGGGCCAGCCGCGCGGGATCGAGGAAGCCCAGGCAGGCGTCGGTGGGCGTGATCAGGAAACCGTCGTCGAGCCGCACGCTGATGTTGCCCGCGGTGGCGTGCACGTAGCCGCGCGCGAACAGGCTGCGGCCGACGCGGCAGATCTCGTCGCGTGCCTCGCTTTCGGTCATTGAGAAACCTCCGTGCTGCGCACTGCGGTGCGAGCTTGCTTGGGGCGGCCCGGCGCCGCGCTCATACCAGGGCCTTGAACGCCTTGGTGAAGAAGTCCGCGCTGCCGAAGTTGCCCGACTTGAGCGCGATGTGCAGCGGCGCGGCCTCGGCCAGCGCATGGCACCAGGGCACGCCCGGATCGATCTGCGCGCCGATCTGCAGCTGTGCGATGCCCAGTGCCTGCACGCAGGCACCGGAGGTTTCGCCGCCGGCCACCAGCAATTGGCGCACGCCGTGCTGCGCGACCAGGCCGCGCGCGATGGCCGCGAGCGCGCGCTCGACCATGGCGCCGGCCTCGTCCACGCCCAGCTTCGCCTGCACCGCCTTCACGGCCGAGGGCTCGGCGGTCGAATAGACCAGCACCGGGCCCTGCGCCAACAGCGGCGCGGCCCAGGCCAACGCCTGCGTCACCACGTCGTCGCCGGCCATGAGCCGCAACGGATCGATCGCGAAGGCCGGGCCGCCGCCGTCGATGAAATGCTTTACCTGCGCATTGGTCGCGAGCGAGCAGCTGCCCGACACCACGGCCCGCAGGCCACCCGCGGGCGGCAGCGCGCTGGCACCGGCCGAGGGCGCGAGCCCGAAGTTGGCCGGCAGCCCGATCGCCACGCCCGAGCCCGCCGTCACCAGCGGCATGCCGGCCAGCGCCGGGCCCAGCCGCAGCAGGTCGTCGTTCGTGACCGCATCGACGATGGCCACGCCCACATCCTCGGCGCGCAGCACCGCGATGCGTTCGCGGATGGCGGCATCGCCCTGCGCCACGGTGCGGTGGTCGATCAGGCCGACCTTGCGGCGCGTCTGCGCCTGCATCACGCGCACCAGGTTGGCATCGGTCATGGGCGTGAGCGGATGGTCCTTCATGCCGCTGTCGCTGAGCAGCAGCTCGCCCACGAACAAGTGGCCCTTGAACACCGTGCGGCCGTTGTCGGGGAAGGCCGGCGTGGCGATGGTGAAGGCGGTGTCGAGCGCGTCCATCAGCGCCTCGGTCACCGGCCCGATGTTGCCGGCCGGCGTGCTGTCGAAGGTCGAGCAGTACTTGAAGTAGACCTGCTGCGCGCCCTGCGCCTGCAGCCAGCGCAGCGCGGCCAGCGACTGGTCGATCGCCTCCTGCGCGGGGATGGTGCGCGACTTGAGCGCCACCACCACCGCATCGACCTCGACGGCCAACGGACCTTCGGGCACGCCGATCACCTGCACCACGCGCATGCCGGCGCGCACGAGGTTGTTGGCGAGGTCGGTGGCACCGGTGAAATCGTCGGCGATGCAGCCGAGAGAGAGAGCTTTCATGCGACAGAAGTCTATCGGTTCGACTCAGCTTCCGGCGCCCTGGCGAACCCTGTGGCTGGCGCCCATCCGGCAGGCCAGGTCGAAGGCGCTGGTCATGGCCGTGGCCTGCGCCGTGCCCTGGCCGACGATGTCGTAGGCCGTGCCGTGCGCGGGCGTGGTGACCGGGATCGGCAGGCCGCCCTCGACCGTCACGCCGATGTCGAAGCCCAGCAGCTTGGTCGCGATCTGGCCCTGGTCGTGGTACATCGTGACGATGCCGTCGAGGTCGCCGCGGCGGGCGCGCACGAAGATGGTGTCGGCCGGGTAGGGCCCCAGCGCGGGGAAGCCCTGCGAGGCCGAGAGGCGGATGCCGGGCTCGATCACCTCGGCCTCCTCGCTGCCGTAGTTGCCGTTGTCGCCGTTGTGCGGATTGAGGCCGCACACGCCGATGCGCGGCTGGGCGGTGCCGGCCGCGCGCAGCGCGTCGCTCAGCATGCGGATCGCGCCGGCCACGCCTTCGGGTGTGAGCAGCGACGAGACCTCCTTGAGCGCCACGTGCGAGGTCACGCGCGCGGTCCACATCGGGCCCAGCACGTTGAACTCGCCGCAGGGGCCGCTGTAGTCGAGCAGCTTGGCGAACCAGCGCATCTCGTCTTCCTCGTGCATGCCGCCCATGCGCATCGCGCCCTTGTTGAGCGGCGCGAAGCACAGCGCGTCGGCCTGCCCGTCGGTGACCAGGCGCGTGCCCAGCGTCAGGCTGTCGAGGATGAAGCGGCCGTTGTCGGGGCTCGCGACCGAGGGCGCGAAGCGCGCGTCCTGGCCGGCCCATTCGACGAAGCGCAGGCGCTCGCCGGCCACCGGCAGCGGCACGCCGGCCGCGCGCGCGCCGGCTTCGAGCGCCTCGCGGTTGCTGATCAGCTGGATGTCGGCCTTGGTGGCGGTGGCCGGGTCGGCCAGCAGCCGCGCGACGATTTCGGGGCCGATGCCGGCGGGGTCGCCGATGGCCAGTGCGATGCGGGGAAGTGTCATGGGGGGCTCAGTCCAGCTTGATGTTGCGTTGCTTGATCAGGGCGCCGAAGCGCTGGTAGTCGGCCGCCTGCAGCTGCACGAACTGCTCGCGCGTCAGCGTCGAGGGCGTGCCGCCCAGCGCGCGCAGCCGGGTCTGCACCTCGGGCAGCTGCAGGGATTTGTTGAACTCGCTCACCAGCCGGTCGAGCGCCGGCGCGGGCGTCTCGCTCGGCGTGTACATCGCGTACCAGGTGCTCATCTCGGCGTTCTTCAGGCCCAGCTCGGCCAGTGTCGGCACGTCGGGCAGCTCGCTCGAGCGCTGTGGCGTGGTCACGGCCAGCGCGCGGAACTTGCCGGCCTTGATCAGCGCCATGGCCGAGGAGGTGGTGTCGAGCATCAGGTCGACCTGGCCCGCGAGGATGTCCGAATGCGCCTGCGAGCTGCCCTTGTAGGGCACGTGGACCATGCGGGTGTCGCTGGCGGCCATGAACAGCTCGCCCGCGATGTGCTGCACGCTGCCGATGCCCGAGGAGGCATAGCTCAGCTTGTCGGGCTTCGCCTTGATCTCGGCCAGCAGCGCGCGGAAGTCCTTGGCCGGGTTCTGCGCGTTGACGATCAGCACATGCGGCACCATCACCACCATGCCGAGCGGCGTGAGCTGCTTGAGCGGATCGAAGCCCAGCTTCATCAGGTGCGGCGCGATCACCTGCGGAGAATTGGTGGCCATCAGCAGCGTGTAGCCGTCGGCCGGCGCCTTCGAGGTCAGGTCGGCGGCGATGGTGTTGGCGGCGCCGGGCCGGTTGTCGACGATGATCGACTGGCCCAGGCCCTGGCCCATCTTCTCGGCGAAGATGCGCGCCACCACGTCGGTGCCGCCACCGGCCGAGGCGCCGACGTTGATGCGCAGCGGCTTGTTCGGAAAGGCCGCGGCCTGGGCGTGCGCCGCCAGCGGGACGGCGGCGGCAAACGCGAGAAGCGCGAGCGCGCGGGCGAAGGCGTGGGTCATGTGGGATGTCTCCTGTAGTGCGCGCACTGTAGGAGAGGCCGCGCGCCGCGGCCATCGCTCATTGCGCGACTCAGGATTCGCGGTTTGCGAATTCACCCGGGCACAGCATCGCGGCCACGGTCATTGCCGCCGAGGACATCGCCGCGGCCGGCTGGTGGCACAGCGTGAAGCGCCGCGCGGCCCAGTCGTCGTCGATGCGCAGGCGCCTGAAGGCCTGGCCGCCCGCGAAGCTCTGCGCCACGGCCTGCGGCATCAGGCCGATGCCGATGCCCTGCGCGATCATGGCCGTCATGCTGTCGAAACTGCCCACATGGATGCGCATGCGCAGGCTGTGCTGCGCCTCCGAGGCCATGCGCGCCAGCGTGGTCGAGATGGCCGAGCCCTGCGTGAGGCCGATCACGTCGTAGGGCAGGAAATCCTCCAGCCGCACGCTGCGCCGCGCGGCCAGCGCATGGCTGGCATGCACCACCAGCACCAGCCGGTCCTCGTGGTAGTGCAGGGCCGGCAGCGCCAGGCCGCCCTGCGTGCTCTCGTAGATGCCCAGGTCGACCACGCCGCGGCTCACGGCCTGCAGCACGCCCTGGCTGTTGATCTCCTGCAGGTCGATCTTGATGCCGGGGTAGGCCGCGTGGCAGCGCTGCAGGTCCTGCGGCATGAACTGCAGCACGGCCGAGGTGCAGGCCGCGATGCGCACCACACCCTTGTCGCCGTGGCGGAAGGCCTGCGCGTCGTCCTGCATGCGCGACACCGCATGCGCCACGCTGCGCGCATGGGCCAGCAGGGTGCGGCCGGCGTCGGTCAGCGCCATGCCGTGCGGCAGGCGCTGGAACAGCGGCACGCCGAACTGCGCTTCGAGTTCCTTCATGCGGCGCGAGGCCGCGGCCGGCGCCAGCGCGATGCGCTCGGCGGCGCGCGTGATGCTGCCCGACTCGGCCGTGGCGATGAACAGCCGCACCGTGGTCAGGTCGAAGTGCACCCGGCCGGGCACCGTGTCCGGCGGGGCGGCCTTGGCCGCGGGCTTCGCGGCGCGCGTGTTCACTGCTTCGTCGCGCCGGGCAGCGTGATGCCCGGGAAGATCTTGATCACCGCGCTGTCGTCTTCCTTGGCGAAGCCGGCGGTCGAGGCCTGCATGAACATCTGGTGCGCGGTCGAGGCCAGCGGCAGCGGAAACTTGCTCGCGCGCGCCGTGTCGAGCACCAGGCCCAGGTCCTTGACGAAGATGTCGACCGCCGACAGCGGCGTGTAGTCGGCCGCCAGCACGTGGGCCATGCGGTTCTCGAACATCCAGCTGTTGCCCGCGCTGTGCGTGATGACCTCGTACAGCGCCGCCGCGTCCACGCCCTCGCGCAGGCCCAGCGCCATCGCCTCGGCCGCCGCGGCGATGTGCACGCCGGCCAGCAGTTGGTTGATGATCTTGACCTTGCTGCCCGCGCCCGCGCTGTCGCCCAGCCGGTAGACCTTGCCCGCCATCGCGTCGAGCACCGCGCCGGCCCGGGCATAGGCCTCGGGCTTGGCGGCCGACATCACGGTCATCTGGCCGCTCGCGGCCTTGGCCGCGCCGCCGGAGATCGGCGCGTCGATGTAGTGCAGGCCGCTGGCGTTCAGGCGCTGTTCGAGCGCCGCCGACCAGTTCGGGTCGACGGTCGAGCACATGACAAAGGTGCTGCCGGCCCGCATCGTGGCCGCGGCGCCGTGCTCGCCGAAGAGCACGGCTTCGGTCTGCGCGGCGTTGACCACCACGCTCACGACGACGTCGCAGGCCGCGCCGACGTCGGCCGGCGTGGCATGGGCGACGCCGCCGCCCTCGGCGAAGGCCGCGGCCGCGCCGGGCCGCACGTCGCAGACGTGCACTTCGTATCCGTTGCTGCGCAGCGTCTGCGCGATGCCCAGGCCCATGGCGCCCAGGCCGATCAATCCGACAGTGTTCATGGCAATGCCCGCAGGCGTGCTGGTTCAGGAGGGCCTGACCATACCCCGAGGCCGCGCGCGCACCAACGGGACAAGCCCGTGGGCGATGGGATTCAGAAGCTTCTCAGCGCAGCGTGAGCTTGGCGGCCCGCACGATGCTCGCCGCATCGACGCCGAAGAAGTCGCGCAGCGCGGCGCGGGTGTCGCTGCGGCCGAAGCCGTCGGTGCCCAGCGTGAGGTAGCGCCGGCCCTCGGGCAGGAAAGCGCGCACGCTCTCGGGCACGGCGCGCACGTAGTCGGTGGCGGCCACGATCGGCGTCTTGCCCTCGCCCAGCTGCTGCGCGATGAAGGCGGTGCCGGCCTCCTCGCCGTTCAGCGCCCGCGCCTGGCAGGCCGCGCCGTCGCGCGCGAGCTCGCTCCAGCTGGTGACGCTGATCACCTCGGCCGCGATGCCCTCGGCCTCGAGCTGCTGCGCGGCCTTGACCACCTCGGTCAGGATCGCGCCCGAGCCCATCAGCGTGACCTGGGGCTTCTTCGGCTTCGACGACGATGCCGCGTCCCGCCAGCCCTCGTAGCGCCAGCAGCCGCGCAGGATGTCGGCCGCGGCTTCGACCGGCACCTCGGGCTGCGCGTAGTTCTCGTTCATCAGCGTGACGTAGTAGAAGACGTCGCGCTGCGCGACCATCATCTCCTGGATGCCGGCGTCGACGATCACCGCCATCTCGCCCGCGAAGCCCGGGTCGTAAGCCTTGCAGTTGGGGATGGTCGCGGCCACCAGGTGGCTGCTGCCGTCCTGGTGCTGCAGGCCTTCGCCGCCCAGCGTGGTGCGGCCCGAGGTCGCGCCCAGCAGGAAGCCGCGCGCGCGCTGGTCGGCCGCGGCCCAGATCGCATCGCCCACGCGCTGGAAGCCGAACATCGAGTAGTAGATGTAGAAGGGCAGCATCGCCAGCCCGTGCACGCTGTAGCTGGTGGCTGCGGCGGTCCAGCTCGCGATGGCGCCGGCCTCGCTGATGCCCTCTTCCAGGATCTGGCCGTCGGTGGCTTCGCGGTAGCTGAGGATCGAGTCGATGTCCTCGGGCGCATAGCGCTGGCCCACGCTGGAGTAGATGCCGACCTGCTTGAACAGGTTGGCCATGCCGAAGGTGCGCGCCTCGTCGGCCACGATGGGCACCACGCGCGGGCCCAGGGCCTTGTCCTTCAACAGGTTGCCCAGCATGCGCACGAAGGCCATGGTGGTGCTCATCTCCTTGCCGTTGGCCGCCAGCGCGAACTGCGCATAGGCCGCGAGTTCGGGCTTGGGCACGACCGCGCAGTCGGTCTCGCGCCGGGGCATCGCGCCGCCCAGTGCGTCGCGGTGCGCCTTCAGGTAGCGCATCTCGGCGCTGTCCTCGGCCGGCTTGTAGAAGGTCAGCGAGGTGGCCTGCTCGTCGGACAGCGGCAGGTCGAAGCGGTTGCGGAAGCCGATCAGGTCCGCGCTCTCGAACTTCTTGTGCGAGTGCGTGGTCATCTTGCCCTGGCCCGCGGCGCCCATGCCGTAGCCCTTCTTGGTGTGGGCCAGGATGACGGTGGGCTGGCCCTTGTGCGCGGCGGCCGCGGCGTAGGCCGCATGGATCTTCACCAGGTCGTGGCCGCCGCGCTTCAAGCGGTCGATCTGCTCGTCGGTCATGCCCTGCGCGAGCTTCTTCAGTTCCTCGTTCTGGCCGAAGAAGGAGTCACGGTTGAAGCGGCCGTCCTTGGCCGCGAAGGTCTGCATCTGGCCGTCGACCGTGTGGGCGAAGGCGCGTGCCAGGGCGCCGGTGGTGTCGCGCGCGAACAGGCCGTCCCAGTCGCTGCCCCAGACCAGCTTGATCACGTTCCAGCCCGCGCCCGCGAACAGTTTTTCCAGCTCGTCGACGATGCGGCCGTTGCCGCGCACCGGGCCGTCCAGGCGCTGCAGGTTGCAGTTGACCACCCAGACCAGGTTGTCGAGTTTTTCGCGCGCGGCCAGCGTGAGCGCGCTCATCGATTCGGGCTCGTCCATCTCGCCGTCGCCGAACACGCCCCAGACCTTGCGCTGGCTGCAGTCCTGCAGCTGGCGGTCGCTCAGGTAGCGCATGAAGCGCGCGTGGTAGATCGAGCTGATCGGGCCGATCCCCATCGAGCCGGTGGGGAACTGCCAGAAGTCGGGCATCAGGTAGGGATGCGGGTAGCTCGACAGGCCGCGCGCGCCGCTGCCCTGGGTGAAGGCGGGCGCGGTGAGTTCCTGGCGGTAGTGCAGCAGGTCGTCTTCGCCGAGCCGGCCTTCGAGGTAGGCGCGGGCATAGACGCCCGGCGCGCTGTGCGGCTGGAAGAACACCAGGTCGCCGCCATGCCCTTCGTTGCGCGCATGGAAGAAGTGGTTGAAGCCGACTTCGAACAAATCGGCCGCGCTCGCATAGCTCGCGATGTGGCCGCCAAGCTCGCCGTAGGCCTGGTTGGCACGCACCACCATCGCCAGCGCGTTCCAGCGCATCAGCGAGCCCAGCCGTTCCTCGATCGCGAGGTCGCCGGGGAAGGCCGGCTGGGCGTCGACGCCGATGGTGTTGACGTAGGGCGTCGAGAGTTCCGGCTTCCAGCCGATGCGCTGCTGGCTGGCGACCTGGGCCAGCGCATCGAGCATCTGGCGCGCGCGTTCGGGCCCCTGCGCCTGGGCCAGCGCCGTCAGCGCGTCGCGCCATTCGGCGGTTTCCTGCGGGTCGGGATCGTGGGCGTCGGGGGTCATCAGGGCGTGCAACTGCGAGGCGGAAATCGGTGCATTCATAGCAGGCACTTTAGGATGCTATGCGCCGCATGAGCTGCCGTGAAGAGCGGTTGTTCGCATGTCTCGCCGCATAAAATGCCGAAGAAATACGAGGCAACGGCATTTCATGAAACTCGATCCCATGGATCTGCGCATCCTCGACGAACTGCAGCGCGATGGTTCGCTGTCCAACGTCGAACTGGCGCGGCGCGTGCACCTCTCGCCCTCGCCCTGCCTGGCGCGGGTGAAGGCGCTGGAGGCGGCCGGCGTGATCGACCGCTATGTGGCGCTGGCGAGCGCCCAGGCCTTGGGCCTGGGGCTCAATGTGTTCATCTCGATCAGCCTGCGCACCCAGGGCAAGGAGTCGCTGGCCGACTTCGAGCGGCGCATCGCCGAGCACGACGAGGTGATGGAGTGCTACCTCATGACCGGCGACCGCGACTACCTGATCCGGGTCGCGGTGGCCGACATGGCGGCGCTGGAGAAGTTCATCATGGAACAGCTCACGCCGATCCCCGGCATCGAGAAGATCCGCTCGAGCTTTGCGCTCAAGCAGGTGCGCTACAAAACGGCGCTGCCGCTGCCTCGGAACTGAGGCAGCGGCAGCGCAGGGTCTGCCCGAGGCGGCCCGGCCTTGCACCGGGCCCTCGCACAGTGTCGATCAGAGGCCGATCAGGCCGCCGTCGTCACGCGTGATCACCAGCGTGGCCGAGCGCGGACGCGACAGGCCGCCGTCCGGCCAGTGGCTGCCGAACTTGGTCGGATCGGTCGTGCCGGTCGCCGGGGGGGTCTCGCCCGGGTGCTGGATGTTCACGAACAGCGCGCGGCCGTCGCCCGATTCGGCGATGCCGGTGAGTTCGCAGTCCTTCGGGCCGACCAGGAAGCGGCGCAGGCCGTCGGCGCCGGGCGCCTTGCCGACGAAGGTGTCCTGCGTGCGCGTGGTGGTGCCATTGGTGTTGGTGATGGTCTTGGCCGCGCCGTCGCCGACACGGCCGGGGATGGCCGCCAGCAACATGCAGTTGGTGACGTCGGTGTAGGCGCCGTCGTCGGTCTGCAGCCACAGCAGGCCGGGTGCGGCCTCGCTGAACCACATGCCGTCGGGGCTGGAGAAGTCGTTGTCCGCGCTGAGTTGCGACACGTTGACGTCGGGTGCTGCGACCGAGCGTGCGCCGAACAGGTACACGTCCCACTTGAAGCTCAGGGCGGCCGGGTCGCCGTTGGTGTCGGCGAAGCGCACGATGTGGCCGTTCGGGTTGCCCGAACCGCCCTTCGGGTCGGTGTAGAAGCGCGGGTTGGCCGCATCGGTCTTGTCGATCGGGCGGGCGCTGGCGTTGGTGTTGGTCAGCGTGACGTACACCTCGCCGGTCTTCGGGTTGACCGCGGTCCATTCCGGACGGTCCATCTTGGTCGCGCCCACCACGTCGGCGGCCAGGCGCGTGTTGATGGCCACGTCGGCCGCGTCGGCGAAGGCATAGGCGCTGTTGCTCGCCGTGATGCCGTTCACGCCGAAGGCCAGTTCCACCCACTGGCCGGTGCCGTCGGCGGCGAACTTGGCTACGTAGAGGCGGCCCGCGTCCATGTACTTGTCGCCGGCGGCCAGGCCGCGCGTCGCATCGGCTGCGTCCCACAGGGCGGCCGAGACGAACTTGTAGATGTACTCGCCGCGCGAGTCGTCACCCATGTACCAGACCAGCGGCTTGCCGACGACGACCGGGCCCAGGCAGGCGCCTTCGTGGCCGAAACGGCCCAGCGCGGTGCGCTTCTTGGGCGTGGACAGCGGGTCGAACGGGTCGATCTCGACGACCCAGCCGTAGGTGTTGGCACCGTTGCGGTAGTCGGCCAGCGCGTTGGCGCCGCGCACCTCGGTGTTCCAGCGGCCGTACAGGTCGTCGCTGGTGTCGGGCGTGACGGTGGCCCACAGTTCGCGGCCGGTGCCGGCGACGCCATAGCGTGCGAACGAAGCGAGTTCCTTGGCGCTGCGGTTCGTGTTGTCGGTGGCGGCGACGCGGCGGAAGTAGCCGGCCCAGTTCTCTTCGCAGGCGAGGTAGGTGCCCCAGGGCGTGGTGCCGTTGGCGCAGTTGTTGACCGTGCCGCGCGTCATGCTGCCGTTGGTCGAGTACTTGGTCTTCAGGTAGTCGGTCTTGGCGGCCGGGCCGGAGAAGGCCATTTCGGTCAGCGTGTGCACGCGGCGGTTGAAGCCCGACGCCTGCTTGTAGCTCCACTTGTTGGCGCTCTTGCTCACCTCGATCACGCTCACGCCGTGCAGGTAGAACTCGCGCAGCACTTCGTCGGCCACGGTGCGGGCGCCCGCCACGATGGTCTGGCCGGTGGGGTGCAGGAACAGCGGCGTGATGGCTTCGTGGTTCATCACCAGCAGGCCGCGATCGGCCGCGCTGTGGCTCCACTTGCCGCTGGCGTCGACGCCGAAGAAGGTCATGCCGTCGTGGTGGTCGCCGGCGCGGCGGTCGTAGGTGGCGGCGGCATCGGTGCCGTCGTTCTTGTACGCCGGCACGCCCGTGGCGATCGGGTCACCCAGGCGGTAGAGCACGCTGGCGGTGTAGCCGGCGGGCACGGTCACGAGGTCTTCGAGGCTCTTGGGCACGGCGTTGAAGCCGAGCTTGGGAGCCGCCGGTGCGGGGGCGGGCGCGGG
>NZ_LZZW01000037.1 GCF_014170375.1 Variovorax sp. UMC13
CCCCCGCCGCCCTCCCAGCGCAGCACCGCGCGGGCCACCGCGTAGAGGCCGACGAACACGCCGCCCAGCACCCAGAGGTCGGCGCCATAGGGCAAGGCCGCATAGCCGCCGCCGGTGAGCGACACCACCACGAACACCGCCACCAGATGGGCGCAAAAGACCGGCAGCGAGGCCGAGCCCATGTCCTCCAGCCAGCGCGGACGCGGCAGCCGGTGCAGCAGCGGCGGTCCGAAGCGGATGGCCACGATGCACAGGGCCGCCAGGTTCACCAGCCGCAGCGGCCCGAGGTGCCACTTGTCGAACAGCAGGTTGAGCCCCGCGTCGTCGCCGAAGGGCGCCTGCCCGGTCGGCCCGAAGTGCCGCCACGCAAAGCAGCCGCCGGCCACGGCCAGCGCCAGACCCAGCAGCCACTTCGGGAAGACGAAGGGCCGCACATCCGGCGCATTGCGGCTCGCGCCCAGCCACATGCCGACGAACCAGAGGAACTGCCAGGCGAAGGTGTCGAAGGCGCCGGTCTCGCCGTAGGGCACGGGCAGATGGAGCGCGCTGCTCGTCACGCCATAGAGCCATTCGGTGGTGCCGAATTGCGAGGCCGCCCACCAGGTCGCGCTCAATGCCATCGGCCACTGCCAGCCGTGGCGCATCGCGAAGGCGATCACCCACGGGCTCGCGAGCATGAAGAGGATGTACATCGGCAGGATGTCCAGCAGCGCCGGCTGGTAGACCAGCAGCAGCGAGAAGGTCAATGCGTCGTGCGGGTGCGCGAGGTAGTACTTCACCATCTCCTTGACCGCCGGCTGGTCGAGCTGCAGCCCGACGCCGGTGATCACGGTGAACAGGAACAGCAGCAGGGCCGCCTGGATGAAGTAGATCTTGAGCGCGCGGCGCCAGAAGGCCTGGCGCATCACGGCCACGCCCTGGGTGTAGCCGATGCGGCTGTAGACCAGGCCCGAGACGAAGGCCGACAGCAGCACGAAACCTTCGGCCGCCGACACGAAGCCGAAGGGCTGCCCTACCGGATCGGTCAGGCGCGAGGGCACATGCGTGATGGTCATCAGCACCAGCATCAGGCCGCGCGCGGCGTCGAGTTCCCAGAGTCTTTTCATGGCTTCAGGCGTGATCGCTTCCATGCAGTGAAGGCCGGGCGTTCCAGCCGTCGTTGAAATGGAGGATCCGCCGCCGCCCGGCAGCGCCGGGTCGGTCAGGACGCGCGATGCACGTCAGAACACGCGAAGGGCGGGCCGCCAGCGGCCCCTGCCCCGGTTCTCAGCCCTCGTCGGGTCGCATGGGGATGTCGCCCATGGCTTCGTCGTTGCGCACGTCGTGCGCGGCCTTCATCAGGCCGATCGACAGGCCGTCGCCCTGCCCTGCAAAACCCTTGGCGATGCCTTCCAGTGCCTTCGACAAGGGCGCATCGCCGTCGTCCTGCGCGTCCATGCTGATGCTCAGGATGCGCGCGGCCATCTGGCGGTAGGTGACCACGCCCGACTTCTCGAGGACGGCCACCAGATCCAAGTACAGCGCCAGGTTCAGGTCGAACGCCAGCTTGGCCGTGACATCGAGGTTGTCGTCGTTCTTGTCCATGTGTAGGTGCTCCTTCTTCCTGCACCCATTATTGCCATGGGCTCTGACCGGCCGACGTCAGAAAGATGCCACACCTGTGAACATCGCACACCTCATCGGCGCTGGCTGCGCTCGCGCGCGCGCCGCACCTGGCGCGACTGCGTGGCCTCGAGCGCGGCGCGTTCGCGCGCCTGCTTCTTCGCCACGCGGCCCTTGCGCCAATGCCGCCCCAGGAAGTAACTGCCCAGACCCGTGGCCACGGCCACCACCATGCCCAGCGTGCTGATATCGAGGCCGCCCATGGTCATTGCACCCGCACGATGGACGTCGGCTTGAAGCCCAGGTCGGCCGCCTTGCCCTTGCGGCCGCGCGTGGACTTGGCGTTGTTGAGCGAGCGGATCTCCAGCGTCTCGTCGCGCTCCTTGCCGCCGCGCCCCAGGCCCTCGATCTTCACGCTGCGCGTGTAGGCCGCGGCACCGGCCAGCGTATCCTTGGCTTCGAGGTCGATCAGCGTGAGCCCGCGGCCGCCCTTGGGCAGGGCCTTGAGTTCGGTGATCTCGAAGGTGAGGATGCGGCCGCCGGTCGAGGCGCAGGCCACGTGCGTGGCCGCCGGTTGCGGCTCGGCGCCGCTGGCGCCGCCCACCAGCGAGGGCCGGCACAGCTGCTCGCCCTCGCCCACGTCGATGAAGGCCTTGCCGCCGCGCTGGCGCGACATCATGTTCTCGATCGAGGCGATGAAACCGTAGCCGCCGGTGTTCGACAGCAGCAGCTGCGCGCCCGCCGGGCCGGCGAAGTAATGCGCCACATGGGTGCCGCTGTCGAGCTCGATCAGCGTGGTCACGGGCTGGCCGTCGCCGCGACCGCCGGGCAGCGAAGCCACCGGCACGGTGTAGACGCGCACGCCCTTGTCCTTGGCGGTGCCGAAGACCAGCAGCGTGTCGACCGAGCGGCACTCGAAGGCGCCGTAGAGCGTGTCGCCCGACTTGAAGCTGTACTCGACCGGCGCACCGCCCGCGGCCGCCTTCTCGCTGGCCCAGCCCTTCTGCGTGCGCACCCAGCCCTTCTGCGAGACGATCACCGTGACCGGCTCATCGACCACCTTGACCTCGGCCACGGCGCGCTTCTCGGCCTGGATCAGCGTGCGGCGCGGGTCCTCGAAGCTCTTGGCATCGGCTTCGATTTCCTTCACCAGCAGCCGGCGCAACGCGGCCGGGCTGCCCAGGATGTCCTCGAGCTTCTTCTGCTCCTCGCGCAGGCCCTTGAGCTCCTGCTCGATCTTGATGGCTTCGAGCCGCGCGAGCTGGCGCAGCCGGATCTCGAGGATGTCCTCGGCCTGGCGCTCGCTGAGCTTGAAGCGCGCGATCAGCGCGGCCTTCGGGTCCTCCGCCGCGCGGATGATCGCGATCACCTCGTCGATGTTGAGCAGCACCAGCTGCCGCCCCTCGAGGATGTGGATCCGGTCCTGGACCTTGCCCAGGCGGTGCTTGGAGCGCTTCTCGACCGTGATCTCGCGGAAGGCGATCCACTCGTTGAGCATCTGCCGCAGCGACTTCTGCACCGGCTTGCCGTCGATGCCGACCATCGTGAGGTTGATCGACGACGAGCTTTCCAGCGAGGTCTGCGCCAGCAGCGTGGTGATGAACTCCTCCTGGCTGATGCGCGAGGTCTTGGGCTCGAACACCAGCCGCACGGCCGCGTCCTTGCTCGACTCGTCGCGCACCACGTCGAGCACCGACAGCAGCGCGGCCTTGAGGTTGGTCTGCTCGGTCGTGAGCGCCTTCTTGCCGGCCTTGACCTTGGGGTTGGTGATCTCCTCGATCTCTTCCAGCACCTTCTGCGTGCTCACGCCCGGCGGCAGCTCGTTGACCACCAGCTGCCACTGGCCGCGCGCCAGGTCCTCGATCTTCCAGCGCGCACGCACCTTGAGCGAACCGCGGCCGGTGCGGTAGGCCTCGGCGATGTCGTTGGCGCTGCTGATGATCTGCGCGCCGCCGGGGTAGTCGGGGCCGGGCACGATCTGCAGCAGTTCCTCGTCGCTGAGCTTGCCGTTCGCCTTGATCAACGCCACGCAGGCGTCGGCGATCTCGCGCAGGTTGTGGCTCGGGATCTCGGTGGCCAGGCCGACCGCGATGCCGCTGGCGCCGTTGAGCAGCACGAAGGGCAGCCGCGCGGGCAGCAGGCGCGGCTCCTCGGTGCTGCCGTCGTAGTTGGGGATGAAGTCGACCGTGCCCTCGTCGATCTCGTCGAGCAGCAGGCTGGTGATGCGCGCCAGGCGTGCTTCGGTGTAGCGCATGGCCGCGGCGCCGTCGCCGTCGCGGCTGCCGAAATTGCCCTGGCCGTCGACCAGCGGATAGCGCTGCGAGAAGTCCTGCGCCATGCGCACCAGCGCGTCGTAGGCGGCCTGGTCGCTGTGCGGATGGAAGCGGCCCAGCACGTCGCCCACCACGCGGGCGCTCTTGACCGGCTTGGCGCCGACCGTGCCGTTGGCGCCGCCGAAGCCCAGGCCCATGCGCGACATCGAGTACAGGATGCGGCGCTGCACCGGCTTCTGGCCGTCGCTCACGTCGGGCAGCGCGCGGCCCTTGACCACCGACAGCGCGTACTCGAGGTAGGCGGTCTGCGCGTAGTCGGCCAATGTCAGCTTGCTGGGATCTTCGGGGCTCTGGAGGTCGAGCGTCGGTTGTTCGTCCATGTCTTTCTTGCTTCTCGGTGACTCTGTCTGTCTGTTTATTCGGTGGCGGCCGGCGCGGATTCGGAGGCAGCCTCGGGCACGGCCGGCAGCGCCGGCATGCGCCAGGGCTGCACGGGCGGCAGGTTGCCGCGGCCCGCGGCACCGCCTTCGGGCACGATCATTTCCATGCGCACGCGCCCGGGCGCCTGGCCGCCGCGCGCCGTGCCCATGCCGGGCTTGAGGTAGGCGTAGAGCTGCAGCACGGTGCGCACATAGTCCTGCGTCTCGCGGTAGTTGGGGATCTTGTTGCCGGCCCGCTGGACCGCGCCCTCGCCCGCGTTGTAGGCGGCCAGCGCGAGCTCGATCTGGCCCTGGAACAGGGCGATCAGGTCGCGCAGGTAGCGCGAGCCGGCCGCGATGTTGGTGCGCGGGTCGAACAGCTTCTTCTCGAGCGTGGCGCGCTTGTCGCCGCGCACGCCGTAGCGCTGGGCGGTGCCGGGCATCAGCTGCATCAGGCCCATCGCGCCCTTGGGCGACACGGCCTGCGCGTCAAAGCCCGACTCGGTGGCGATCAGCGCCTGCAACAGTTCGTAATCGATGGCGTGCGCCGAGGCGGCTTCGTGCAGCGCGGCCTTGGCCGCCTTGTGGCTGGGCGAGGCCTCGAACAGCGCCAGCAGGGTCTGGGCGGCGGGCGGCACCGCGCCGCCGCGCACGTCCTTGGGCGCGCGCGCGATGCCCAGCGGCGCGATGCCCTGGGCGGTGTCGAAGTCCTGCCCGCCCTTGAAGAAGACCTGGTAGCGCGCGTCGAGCTTCTCGGAGGCGAAATGCGCCACACCGCGCTCGTCCACATAGCCGTAGATGTCGGCGGCATGCACCAGCGGCTGCGCGGCGAGCAGCACGAGGCCCGCCAGCAGGGCTCGGGCGTGCGTCGCGGACTTCTTCACGGCGTTCAAGCGATGCGTTCCAATCGTGATTCGCAGGGGATGCGGGAGCGCAGGCTCAGACATCCACCTCGATGTCGTCGGCCCGGATTTCCATCAGTTCGCGCCGCGCCGCGGCCTCGCCCTTGCCCATGAGCTTGGTGATCTCGCCCTCGGTCTCGCCGAAGGCCAGCCGGCCGAGGCCGACCTGCAGCAGGCGGCGCGTGTCGGGATTGAGCGTGGTTTCCCACAATTGTTCCGCGCTCATTTCGCCCAGGCCCTTGAAGCGGCTGATGCTCCAGGCGCCTTCGCGCACGCCATCCTTGCGCAGTTTGTCCAGGATGGCAACCAGCTCGCCCTCGTCCAGCGCATAGACCTTGGCCGCCGGCTTCTTGCCGCGCGCGGGTGCATCGACCCGGAACAATGGCGGCTTCGCGACATACACGTGGCCGGTTTCGATCAGCTTAGGGAAGTGACGGAAGAACAGGGTGAGCAGCAGCACCTGGATGTGCGAGCCGTCCACGTCGGCATCGGACAGGATGCAGACCTTGCCGTAGCGCAGGCCGCTCATGTCGGGGCTGTCGTTGGGGCCGTGCGGATCGACCCCGATGGCCACCGAGATGTCGTGGATTTCGGTGTTGGCGAACAGCCGGTCGCGCTCGACCTCCCAGGTGTTGAGCACCTTGCCGCGCAGCGGCAGCACCGCCTGCGACTCCTTGTCGCGACCCATCTTGGCGCTGCCGCCGGCCGAGTCGCCCTCGACCAGGAAGACCTCGTTGTGGCTGATGTCCTTGCTCTCGCAATCGGTGAGCTTGCCCGGCAGCACGGCCACGCCCGAGCCCTTGCGCTTCTCGACCTTCTGGCCGGCCTTCTGGCGCGTCTGCGCGGCCTTGATGGCCAGTTCGGCCAGCTTCTTGCCGTAGTCGACGTGCTGGTTGAGCCACAGCTCGAGCGCGGGGCGCACGAAGCTCGACACCAGCCGCACCGCGTCGCGCGAATTCAGGCGTTCCTTGATCTGGCCCTGGAATTGCGGGTCGAGCACCTTGGCGCTCAGCACGTACGAAGCGCGTGCGAACACGTCCTCCGGCAGCAGCTTCACGCCCTTGGGCAGCAGCGAGTGCAGTTCGATGAAACCCTTGACCGCCGTGAACAGGCCGTCTCGCAGGCCGCTCTCGTGCGTGCCGCCGGCGCTGGTGGGGATCAGGTTGACGTAGCTCTCGCGCACCGGCTGGCCGTCTTCGGTGAAGGCCACGCACCAGTCGGCGCCCTCGCCTTCGGCGAAGTTGTCGGCGTTCTTGTCGGCATGGCCCGCGCCCTCGAACAGCGGGATCACCGGCTCGCCATTGAGCGTCTGCATCAGGTAGTCGCGCAGGCCGCCCTTGTAGAGCCAGGTCTGCGTGTCCTTGGTCTTCTCGTTGACCAGCGTGACGCTCACGCCGGGCATCAGCACGGCCTTGCTGCGCAGCAGGTGCGTGAGCTCGTGCATCGGCAGCGTCGCGACCTCGAAGTACTTGGCATCGGGCCAGGCACGCACCGTGGTGCCCTGCTTGCGGTCGCCGCCGGTCTGCGGGCGCACCACCAGCGGCTCGATCACGTCGCCGGCCGAGAAGGCCAGCTGGGCCACCGAGCTTTCGCGGTAGGAGACGACTTCGAGCCGCGTCGACAGCGCGTTGGTCACGCTCACGCCCACGCCGTGCAGGCCGCCGGAGAAGCTGTAGGCGCCGCCCGAGCCCTTGTCGAACTTGCCGCCGGCATGCAGCCGGGTGAACACCAGTTCGACCACCGGGGCCTTTTCCTCGGGGTGCAGGCCGAAGGGGATGCCCCGGCCGTCGTCCTCGATGCTCACCGACGCGTCGGTGTGCAGCGTGACCTTGATCTTCTTGCCGTAGCCGGCCAGCGCCTCGTCGGCGGCGTTGTCCAGCACTTCCTGGATGATGTGCAGGGGGTTGTCGGTCCGGGTGTACATGCCCGGGCGTTGCTTGACGGGTTCGAGGCCCTTGAGGACGCGGATCGAGCCTTCGGAATATGCGGGAGGGGTCTTGGGAGGAGTCGCCATGGGGGCGGATTGTAGTCAGTGAAGTTGAAACAACTGGATGTTCATACAGCCGAGGCGTCCGCGGCGAACATGTGGGCACCCAGGAAGTCGACGAAGGCCCGCAGCTTGGGCGAGGGATGGCGCCCCGAAGGCCACAGCACGCCCAGCCCGATGGCATGCGGGCGCATGTGGTCGACCAGCACGCGCTGCAGGCGGCCCGCGGCCAGCGCCTCTCGGGTGCAGAAGTCCGGCAGCAGCGCGATGCCGCGTCCGCGCAGCGCGAAGCACAGCCGGGTCTCCATGTTGTTGCAGACCATGGAGGTCGGCGGCCGGGCTTCGGCGCCGTCGGGCCCGGGCCGCAGCGGCCAGACCTCGACCTTGCCGGTGGCCGGATAGCGGTAGTGGAGGCAGGCGTGCGCCGCCAGATCCGCTGGCGTGGCGGGCGTGCCGCAACGCTGAAGGTACTCGGGCGAGGCCACCAGCCACTGCGAGAACGAGCCCAGGCGGCGCAGCGACAGCCGTGAATCGCTCAGTTCGCCGGTGCGCACCACGGCGTCGAAGCCCTCCTCGATCACGTCGACCAGCCGGTCGCTGAAGTCGAGGTCGAGCTCGATCGCCGGGTGCTCGCGCATGAAATCGGCCAGCAGCGGCAGCACCAGCGAACTCACGAGCGGCAGGCTCACGCGCAGCTTGCCGCGCGGCGCGCCCGCCGAATGCGACAGCTCCTGCTCGGCGGCCTCGACCTCGGCCAGCACCCGCCGGCTGCGCGCCAGGAACAGCGCGCCCTCGGCGGTGAGCGTGATGCTGCGCGTGCTGCGATGGAACAGCCGCACGCCCAGCCGCTCTTCCAGCCGCGCCACCCGCTTGCCGATGGCCGAGGCCGACACGCCCATTGCCCGGCCGGCCGCGACGAAGCTGCGGGTTTCGGCCACCTGGATGAAGACGGCCAGACCACTGAGGCTGTCCATGAAAAATCTCCATTGCGGAATCAAACGTCCGCATTGACTGGAACTGTATCCCTCTTTTTCCGCAGTCGGCTTCTGCCTATCGTGGGCCGCATGTCATCCCTCCCCCTTCCAAGCACGCCTTCCAGGGCCCGGCTCCCGCTGTCCGGCCTGCTCGCGCTGGCCGCCGCCAGCTTCGTCACCATCCTCACCGAGGCCATGCCGGCCGGCCTGCTGCCGCAGATCGGCGCCGATCTTTCCATCCCGCCCGCGCTGGTCGGCCAGATGGTGACGGTCTATGCGCTCGGCTCGCTGCTCGCCGCCATTCCGCTGGTCGCGTTCACCCGCGGCTGGCGCCGGCGCCCGCTGCTGATGCTGGCGATCGCCGGCTTCGCGTTGGTCAACACGGTCACCGCGCTGTCGCACAGCTACCCGCTGACGCTGGCCGCGCGTTTCTTCGCCGGCGTGTTCGCCGGGCTGCTGTGGGCGCTGGTGGCCGGGCATGCGGGCCGCATGGTGGCGCCCTCGATGCAGGGCCGCGCGATCGCGGTCGCCATGCTCGGCGCGCCGCTGGCGCTGTCGCTGGGCATCCCGGCGGGCACGCTGCTGGGCACGGGCGTGGGCTGGCGCCCGGCCTTCCTCGTGATGTCGGTGCTGTCGCTGCTGCTGCTGGGCTGGGTGCGCTGGCAGGTGCCGGACTTCCCCGGCCAGGCGGCCGGCCAGCGGCCCAGCGTGAAGCGCGTCTTCCTGCTGCCGGGCGTGCGGCCGGTGCTGGCGGTGATGCTGGGCTTCGTGCTGGCCCACAACATCCTCTACACCTACATCGCGCCCTTTCTGGTCCAGGCCGGGTCCGGCGTGCGGGTCGACCTGGTGCTGCTGGCCTTCGGCCTGGCCTCGCTGGCGGGCATCTGGATCACCGGCCTGCTGATCGACCGCTGGCTGCGCGAACTGGTGCTGGCCAGCACGGTGGTCTTCGGCTTGACGGCCCTCGTCCTGGGCCTGGCGGCGGGATCGGCACCTGCGGTGTACGTCGGCGTGACGCTCTGGGGCCTGGCCTACGGCGGCGCGGGCACGCTGTTCCAATCCGCCTCGGCGCAGGCGGCCGGCGCCTCGGCCGACGTGGCGCAGTCGATGGTGGTCACGGCCTGGAACCTGGCCATCGCAGGCGGCGGCCTGGTCGGCGGCCTGCTGCTGCAGGGCGTCGGCGCGGGCGCGCTGCCGTGGTCGCTGATCGCCTTGCTGGCGCCGGCGCTGTGGCTGGCCTGGCGGGCGCCGCACGGCTTTCCGGCGCGTTGAGCCTCACCCATGCGCCGCCCTCATCGAAAGGCGGCGGAAATTTCACCAATGCCGGGCCCGGCATCGGCGCCGGGACTTGGCTAAAGTCAGAGGATGCATTCTCCCGGTCAAACCCTGTCGACCAAGCAGGTCCTGCTTTGCGGCGCGCTCATCGTCACGCTCTCCATGGGCATCCGCCACGGCTTCGGCCTGTGGCTGCAGCCGATCACCCAGGAGCAGGGCTGGACGCGCCAGACCTTCTCGCTGGCCATCGCGATCCAGAACCTGTCCTGGGGCGTGATGGGCGTGTTCGCCGGCATGCTGGCCGACAAGCTGGGCGCCTTCCGCGTGCTCTGGATCGGCGCCCTGCTTTATGCGCTGGGGCTGGCCGGCATGGCGCTGTCGCCGACCCCGCTGCTGTTCGCGCTGACGGCCGGCGTGCTGATCGGCGCGGCCCAGGCCGGCACCACCTACGCGGTGATCTACGGCGTGATCGGGCGCCAGATTCCGGCCGAGCGCCGCTCCTGGGCCATGGGCGTGGCCGCCGCAGCGGGCTCCTTCGGCCAGTTCCTGATGGTGCCGATCGAAGGCCAGCTGATCGCGCGGCTCGGCTGGCACACGGCGCTGATGGCGCTGGCCGCGGTGGTGCTGCTGATCGTGCCGCTGGCGATCGGCCTGCGCGAGCCGCGTCGCGCACCCGTGGCGACCGACGGCGCCCACCGCGACCAGACCATCGTCCAGGCCGTGATCGAGGCCTTCAAGTACCCCAGCTTCGGCCTGCTGATGGCCGGCTATTTCGTCTGCGGCTTCCAGGTGGTCTTCATCGGCGTCCACATGCCCAGCTACCTCAAGGACAAGGGCCTCTCGCCCGAGGTCGCGAGCTATGCGCTGGCGCTGATCGGGCTGTTCAACGTGGTCGGCACCTATGCCGCCGGCACGCTGGGCCAGCGCCTGGCCAAGCGCAAGATCCTGGCCTTCATCTACCTCGCGCGCGCCGTCGCGATCACGCTGTTCCTGGTCGTGCCGCTGTCGCCGGTCTCGGTCTACGTGTTCGCGGGCGTGATGGGCATGCTGTGGCTGTCGACCATCCCGCCGACCAACGCGCTGGTGGCGCAGATCTTCGGCGTGGCGCATCTCTCGATGCTCAGCGGCTTCGTGTTCCTGGGCCACCAGGTCGGCTCCTTCCTGGGCGTCTGGCTGGGCGGCTTCCTCTACGACCGCACCGGCAGCTACGACGTGGTCTGGTACATCGCGATCGCGCTCGGCGTGTTCGCGGCCCTGATCAACCTGCCGGTCAAGGAAAGCGCCATCGCGCGGCCGGTGCCGCAACCGGCCTGAGCATGACGAGCGCACGACGCCACCGCCTGCTGCAGATTGCCGGCTTCGCCGCGGCCGCCGCGGCGCTGGGCGGCGTGTTCCTGATGTACACGCAGCCGGCCTTCATGGTCACGATGATCGACCAGCTCTGGGCCTGTTTCTGAACACCCCCACGCCCCCTGCCGCTCCCTCCGCCTGGGTCGCCCGCTGGTCGCACTTGGTCCCGGCCGGCGCCGCCGTGCTCGACGTGGCCTGCGGCAGCGGCCGCCACATGCGCTGGTTCGCCGGGCGCGGCCACCCGGTCACCGGCGTCGACCGCGCCGCCGAGGCGGTGCGCGCCGCGGCCGCGTATGGCGAAGTGCTGCAGGCCGACATCGAGGACGGCCCCTGGCCCTACGCCGGACGCTGTTTCGGCGGCGTGGTCGTGACGAACTACCTCTGGCGCCCCCGCCTCGCCGACATCGTGGCCGCGGTCGCGCCCGGCGGCGCGCTGCTCTACGAAACCTTCGCGGCCGGCAACGAGACGGTGGGCAAGCCCTCGCGGCCCGACTTCCTGCTGCAGCCCGGCGAACTGATCGCCGCCTGCGCCGGCCTGCGCATCGTGGCCTACGAGGATGGCTTCCTCGACGCACCCGCGCGCTTCGTGCAGCGGATCGCCGCCGTTCACGCGGCCGGCACGCCGCCGCGAAGCCCGCTCGAGGGGCCGGCGGCCAGTCGGTAGAATCTCCGGTTTCGTCCAACCGACAAAAGAGAATCCCTTGGAGCAACTCACAGGCAGCATCGTCGCTCTCGCCACGCCGATGCATGAAGACGGTAGCGTCGACTATCCCGCCCTGCGCCGGCTGATCGACTGGCACATCGACGAAGGCACCGACTGCCTCGGCGTGGTCGGGACCACCGGCGAATCGCCGACGGTCGACGTCGAGGAGCATTGCGAAATCATCCGCGTCTCGGTCGAACAGGCCCGCGGCCGCGTGCCCGTGATGGCCGGCTGCGGCGCCAACTCCACCAAGGAAGCAATCGAGCTCGCCAAGTTCGCCAAGGGCGTGGGCGCCGATTCGCAGCTGCAGGTGGTGCCCTACTACAACAAGCCGACGCAAGAAGGCCAGTACCAGCACTTCAAGGCCATCGCCGAGGCCGTGGGCGACCTGCCCGTGGTGCTCTACAACGTGCCGGGCCGCACCGTGGCCGATATGGCGCACGAGACCGTGCTGCGACTGGCCCAGGTGCCGGGCATCATCGGCATCAAGGAAGCCACCGGCAACATCGAGCGCGCGCAGTGGCTGATCCGCGACCTGCCGGCACGCTTCGGCGTGTACTCGGGCGACGACCCGACCGCGGTCGCGCTCATGCTGTGCGGCGGCAAGGGCAACATCAGCGTCACCGCCAACATCGCGCCGCGCAAGATGCACGAGCTGTGCGTGGCCGCCATCGCCGGCGACGTCGCCACCGCGATGCGCCTGCAGTTCGAGCTGATGCCCGTGCATCGCAACCTCTTCATCGAGCCCAACCCGATCCCGCTCAAGTGGGCCATGGCCCGCCTGGGCCTGTGCGGCGGCACGATGCGGCTGCCGCTGACCCCGCTGAGCGAAGGCAGCCGGCCGGCGGTCGAGGCGGCGCTACGCGCCACCGGCCTGCTCAAGGACTGAGCTTTTCACCGCGGGCGCAACCTTTTGCGCACGGCCGACTCTCACATGGCGGCCGCCGCGGCCCATCGATTTGATCGAACCATTCCACCAAGGAAGACGACGTTGAAGAATTTATCGCGATTCGCACTGCTGGCCCTCGTTGCCAGCCTGGCCGCCTGCTCGGTCTTCGAGAGCGACAAGATCGACTACAAGAGCGCCGGCAAGGCGCCGTCGCTCGAGGTGCCACCCGATCTGACCCAACTCTCGCGCGACAACCGCTACGCCGTTCCCGGCGGCACGGTGTCGGCCAACAGCCTGCAGGCCGGCAAGGTCGACGCCCCGGGCGTGCCGACCGCTGTCGCCACGCTGGGCGACGTGCGCATGGAGCGCTCGGGCAACCAGCGCTGGATCGTCGTCAACCGTCCAGCCGACCAGCTCTGGGAACCGGTGCGTGACTTCTGGCAGGAAAGCGGCTTCCTGCTGACCACCGACCAGCGCAACCTGGGCATCATGGAAACCGACTGGGCCGAGAACCGCGCCAAGCTGCCGCAGGACATCATCCGCGGCACCCTCGGCAAGCTGCTCGACTCGGTCTACTCGACCGGCGAACTCGACCGCTTCCGCACCCGCCTGGAGCGCACGCCCACCGGCACCGAGATCTACGTCAGCCACCGCGGCATGGCCGAGGTCTACAGCGATGCCCGCAAGGAGCAGACCGTCTGGCAGCCGCGCCCCAGCGACCCCGAACTCGAGACCGAATTCCTGCGCCGCCTGATGGTCAAGCTGGGCGTCTCGCAAGAGCAGTCCAAGGCGCTGACCGCCAGCGCCGCCGTGGCGCCCTCCGCCGCGCGCGTGGCCACCATCGACGGCCGTCCGGGCGTGCAGATCAACGAAGGCTTCGACCGCGCCTGGCGCCGTGTCGGCCTGGCGCTGGACCGCACCGGCTTCACCGTGGAAGACCGCGACCGCAGCGCCGGCACCTACTTCGTGCGCTACGTGACGCCCAACCCGGACAAGAAGGAACCGAACCTGTTCAGCAAGCTGCTGAGCCTGGGCAGCGCGAGCAAGGACGAGTCGCCGCTCAAGTTCCGCATCCTGGTCAAGAGCCAGGGCGAGACCAGCACGGTGTCGGTGCTCAACGAAGCCGGCGTGCCCGACACGACGGCCAACGCGCAGCGCATCGTCCAGGTCATCGCCGACGATTTGAAGTGACCACCCCCAGGCTTCGCGCACTGCGTGTCGCTTCTCCCTCCCCCTTCGAGGGGGCAACACCTGCGGCCCGGCAAAGCCGGTTCCGCGGTGTTCCTCGAAAAGACACTCACTAGATGCTGCGCTTCCGAAGCCTGGGCAGTGGCAGCACAGGCAATGCCACGCTGGTCGAAGCGACCAGCGGCGGCCGCACCTCCCGCCTGCTGATCGACTGCGGCTTCACGCTGCGCCACCTCGACGCGCGGCTGGCCCGCGCCGGGCTCGCGGCCAGCGACATCGACGCGGTCTTCATCACCCACGAACACGGCGACCACATCGGCTGCGCGCATGCGCTGTCGCGCCGTGAGCGCCTGCCCGTCTGGATGAGCGAAGGCACCTGGCTCGCGACGGGGGGACGTGATTTCGAAGGACAACTGAAGCTGGCGCGCGACGGCCTCGACATCGAGGTCGGCGAGCTGGCCGTGCAGCCCTTCACCGTGCCGCACGACGCGCGCGAGCCGCTGCAGCTGCGCTGCACCGACGGCGCCCGCAGCCTGGGCGTGCTGACCGACCTGGGCCATGCCACGCCGCACGTGATGGCGCGCCTGGCCGGCCTCGACGCCCTGCTGCTGGAATGCAATCACGACAGCCGCATGCTCGCGACCTCGGCCTATCCGGGCTTCCTCAAGCAGCGCGTGGGCGGCAACTACGGCCACCTGTCGAACACGGCCGCGGCGGACATTGCACGCGCGGTGCACCACCCGGGCCTGCGGCACGTGGTGGCGGCCCACCTGAGCGAGCAGAACAACACGCCCGAACTGGTGCGCCAGGCGCTGGCCGAGGCGCTGGGCGCCAGCGAGCACGAGATGCTCACGGCCAATGCGGCCGAAGGCTCGCCCTGGCTCGACGTCTAGGGGCTTCGGCGCTCAGCCGAGGCTGATCCGCTGGCGCATCGCCTCGTAGAGGCACACGCCGCTGGCCACCGACACGTTGAGGCTCTCGACCGCGCCCAGCATCGGAATGCTGATGAGTTCGTCGCAGTTCTTGCGCGTGAGCTGGCGCATGCCCGCGCCTTCGGCGCCGAGCACCAGCGCGAGCGGGCGCTTGAGGTCGCTCTGGTAGAGCGTGCCGGGCGCGTCGTCGCTGGTGCCCACGCACCAGATGTCGCGCTCCTTGAGTTCGCCCAGCGTGCGCGACAGGTTGGTCACCATGAAATAGGGCACGGTCTCGGCCGCGCCGCTGGCCACCTTGGCGACGGTGGCGTTGATGCCGGCCGCGTGGTCGCGCGGGGCGATCACCGCATGGGCGCCGGCACCGTCGGCTACGCGCAGGCAGGCGCCGAGGTTGTGCGGGTCGGTCACGCCGTCGAGCACCAGCAGCAGCGGCATGGTGCCCGCGGCCTCGAGGCCTTCCAGCAGTTCGTCCAGCGAATGGGTCTGCGGGATCGGCTCGACGCGCGCGGCCACGCCCTGGTGGCCGTGGCTGCCGCTGAGCTTGGCCAGGCGCAGGCCGTCGGCCTCGACCAGCCGCACACCGGCATCCTGCGCGCGGGCCTTGAATTGCTGCATGCGCGCATCGCGGCGGCTGGCGTCGAAGAACACTTCGATCACCGATTTCGGCGCGGTCTTGAGACGCACGCCCACGGCGTGGAAGCCGAAGATCACTTTGGGGGAAGACATGCGGGGATTATCCCTGCCCGCCCCGCCCTTCCACGGGCTCAGGCCGCCGGCAGCCCGCTTTGCGCGCCACTGAGCGCATCGTGCAGGCGCTGCACCGCCTCGGCCGAGGGGTGGACCGCGGCCGAGGCGCCCACGGCCTCGACGAAGGTGCAGGACGCGTACCCGGTGGCCGCCCGTTCGTAGCGCGCGACCCAGGCCTCGCGCTCGTCCATGCGCTCCAGCGCCACCGGCCAGACACCGGGACGCGGCCGCAGGTGATCGTCGATGCCGATGCGCCAGGGCTTGGGGCTCACGCGCGCACGGAAGCAGTTCTGGTTGCGGCACATGCGCGCATAGACCGTGTCGGCACCCAGCTCATGGAAGCAGTCGGCCACCGCCGTCTCGCCCGGCGAGAAGGTCCGGTGCATGGCCAGCACGCGCAGCCCGGCCGGCGTGCGGTAGAGCCGCAGATGCCAGTCGGGGTGCTGGAAGAGGAAGCGCTCGATGCGCTGGCGCGCGCGCTGCTCGGGCGTGGCCGGCGCCTGCGGTGGCGGCTCGTTCTCCGCCTTGTCCTGGCGCCGCCCCGGCACCCACCACAGCAGGCTCAGGACCACCGCGCCCACACCCGCCGCCGAGAGGGCCGAGCGCGTGATGGCGGCCGCTGCGGCCGCGGCCAGCACCGCCATCACCACCGCCAGCAGCCGGGGCAGGCCCTGGCCCTTGCGACGCGGCGCGGCTTCCGCCTCCTCGAAGTCGATGTCCACGAACAGCACGTCGGGCGTGTTGAGGCACAGCGCGCCGTAGCCGTTGCGGGTGATCAGGGTCTCGCCCTCGCGGCGCACGATCTGCTCGCGGATGGGCATGCCGTTGGCGCCGTTGTAGGCCGTCTTGGCTTCGCGCCGAGGCAGCGTTTCACCGGCCTGGATGCGCGCCAGCGCCTCGCGCGTGCGCTCGTCGGCGTGGGCCTGCGCGGCCAGCGGGCTGTCGTCGGACCAGCCGAAGCGGCGCACGGTGAGCTGCCGGCCGTCGACGACGGTCTGGATGCGGCCTTCGGCCCAGTGCGCGGGAACGATCATCGAAGGGAAGTCCTTTCGTCGGCGCCAATGCGGCCGGCCTCGATGGTGATGCGGCGCTCGCACTGCGCCGCGATGCCGCGGTCATGCGTCACCAGCACCAGCGTGGTCCCGAGTTCGCGGTTGAGGTCGAACATCAGCTTCATGACCTGCTCGCCGGTCGCGAAATCCAGGCTGCCCGTGGGCTCGTCGGCCAGTAGCAGCTGCGGCTGCACGACGAAGGCCCGGGCCAGCGCCACGCGCTGCTGCTCGCCGCCCGACAGCACCTTGGGATAGTGGCCCAGGCGCTGGCCCAGGCCGACGCGGCCGAGCATCTCGGTGGCGGCCTTGCGCGCGTCCCTGCGGTCGGCCAGCTCCAGCGGCAGCATCACGTTCTCCAGCGCGCTGAGGTTGGCCAGCAGCTGGAAGCTCTGGAACACGAAGCCCACCTTCTGCGCGCGCAGCGCGGCGCGGTCGTCCTCGTCGACCGCGAAGATGTCCTGCCCGGCCAGCTTCACCGTGCCGCGCGTGGGGGTGTCCAGGCCCGCGACGATCGACAGCAGCGTGCTCTTGCCCGAACCCGATGCCCCGACGATGGCTGCGGTCTCCCGCGCCCCCAGGGTGAAATGGATGTCCTGCAGAATGTCCAGCGTGCCGGCCGAATCGGTGACGGACTTGAAAACATGGTCGACGGCAACAATTGCTTCGGAGGGGGCTTGGGACATTGAAAGGCTTTGCGTGGTGAATCGACGTGACTTTATCGTGGCGGGCATGCTCGTCGGCAATTCAGGGGCTTGGAGCGCGGCCTTCGCGCAGGCGCCCAGGGCCGGCAAGCCGGTGATCCTGGTGGTCGGCGACTCGCTGTCGGCCGAGTACGGCCTCAAGCGCGGCGAGGGCTGGGTGCCCCTGATGGAAAAGCGCCTGGCCGAGCAGAAGATCGCCGCCACCGTGGTCAATGCCAGCATCAGCGGCGACACCACCTCGGGCGGCCGGGCGCGGCTGGCGGTGCTGCTGGCGCAGCACAAGCCGACCCACGTCGTGCTCGAGCTCGGCGGCAACGACGCGCTGCGCGGCCTGCCGATCCAGAACACCGAGGACAACCTGCTGCAGATGACCAAGGCCGCGCAGGCCGCCGGTGCCAAGGTGCTGATCGTCGGCATCCAGGTGCCGCCCAACTACGGCAGCGATTACCTGCGCCGCTTCGAGGCCATCTTCGAGAAGGTGGCCAAGGCCACGCAGGCGGCGGTGGTGCCCTTCCTGCTGCGCGGCGTGGCCGACGGACCCGATGCCGCGTCGCTGTTCCAGCCCGACCGCATCCACCCGGTGGCCAGCGCCCAGCCCCGCATGCTCGACAACGTCTGGCCCGAGCTGCGCAAGCTGCTGCCCAAGTAGGCCCCCCACGCGACAAAAAGAAAAAGCCGCCCTGCCCTCGAGCAGTGCGGCTTTTTTCAGACCGGTGGGCCTCAACCGTTCTTGGTCGGAAGGTCCGGCGGCGTGGGCGGATCGCGTTCCAGCGACGCCACGTCGGTTTCCGGATCGCCGGGGGCCAGCCCTTCGCTGCTCGGATTGAGCTTGCGCTGGCTCTTCTCCCTCAGCTTCTCTTCCTTCTTTTTCTTCTTGGCCAGCTCTTTCTGGCGCTTCTCGTAGCCGTAGTTGGGTGTTGCCACTGCTTCTCCTTGGGGCGGGCAGTCCGGGTGACTGCGTGTGGTCTGACTGTACGCGATATCGGCGCGCGTTCAGAGCGCGGCGAGCGCCTGCGCCAGATCGGCCTGCAGGTCTTCCACTGCCTCGAGGCCGATCGAGAAGCGCACCAGCGTGCCGCGATGGGGCCAGCGGGCCACGCTGGCGTCGCGCATCAGGCCGATGTCGTAGGGCACCACCAGGCTGATTGGGCCGCCCCACGAGTAACCCAGCCTGAAAAGCTTCAGGCTGTCGCAGAAGCGGTCGATCTGCTCGGCGCCATAGCGCTCGTCGAACACCACCGAGAACAGGCCGGCCGCACGGTCGGCCTCGCCGCACAGGCGCTGCCAGTGGGCATGGCCGGGCGAGCCGGGCAGTGCCGGATGCAGCACCTGGGCGATCTCCTCGCGCTCCTGCATCCAGTGCGCCAGCACGCGCGCGTTGCGGTCGTGGGCGTCGTAGCGCAGCGCGATGCTGGGCAGCGCGCGCAGCAGCGTCTCGACGTCGCCCACGCCCACGCCCCAGCCCATGCGCATGTGGGTGAGCTTGAGCGCCTGGTGCAGGCGGGGCTCGTTGGTGATCACGCTGCCCATCAGCACGTCGCCGCCGCCGCTCGGGTACTTGGTGAGCGCGTGGACCGAGATGTCGACGCCCTGCCCCGTGCCGTCGAGATCGAAGGGCGCGAAGGCCAGGCCCGCGCCCCAAGTGTTGTCGAGCGCGGTCATCACGCCGCGCGCGCGGCAGACATCGACCAGCGCGGGCAGGTCCGGGAACTCCATCGTGACCGAACCGGCGGCCTCGACCCAGACCAGCCGCGTGCGCTCCGACAGCTTGGCCGCGAGGTCGGCCGGGTTCATCGCGTCGTAGAGCCGGTGCGTGATGCCGAAATTCGCCAGCTCGCCCGTGGCCAGCGCCTTGTTGGGGCCGTAGGCGTTGTCGGGGATCAGCACCTCGTCGCCGGCCTTGAGGAAGGCGAAGGAGACCAGCGCGATGGCGGCCAGCCCGCTCGACACCAGCAGGCAGTCGCTGCCGCCTTCCAGCGTGGCCAGCCGGGCCTCGAGCGTGAAGGTGGTGGGCGTGCCGTGCAGGCCGTAGGTGTAGCCGGCCTTGGTCTTCCAGTCGCGCGCGCGCATGGCGCCCACGTCGGCGAAGAACACGGTCGAGGCCTTGTAGATGCCGGGCTGCGGCGCGGCGAAGTTGCGCGGCGGGCTGTAGGGGTGGTGGATCAGGGTCGTGGAAGGCTTGCTCATGGGCTCGATGCTAGCGTGCCCGTCGCGGGATGCGCCGGCGCGCTTCCCGCGCCTCCCAGGGGCCTTCGCGCCCGGGGATGACGCGGGCGGTCCGGCGCCGCAGAATCGGCGCTTCGCCCCCCTCTTCATCGGGAAGGAAAGCACCATGGCCATCCACGAACTGTTTCCGTACCTGTGCGTGCACGACGCCGGCGCGGCCATCGACTTCTATTGCGAGGTGTTCGAGGTGAAGGAGATCTTCCGCCTGACCGAACCCAGCGGCCGCATCGGCCATGCGGAGCTGGACTTCCACCACGGCGCGGTCCTGATGCTCTCGGACGAGTTCGCCGAATACAACATCCTGAGCGCGAAGACCTTGGGCGGCACCGCGGTCTCGCTGCACCTGCACGTCGACGATGCCGACGCGGTGGTGGCGCGCGCGGTCGCGGCCGGCGCCACGCTGGACATGGCGCCGCAGGACCAGTTCTACGGGGAACGTTCCGGTGTGTTTCGAGACCCGTTCGGGCATCGCTGGAACGTGGGGCACAGCATCGAGAAGCTGACGCCGGAAGAAATGCAGCGGCGCTACACCGCGATGCTGCTCAACCCCGCCGGCTGAAACGACGGGGCGGTGGCCGCATCAGACCGACCACTTCTCCAGCAGCTTCTCGGCGCCCAGCGAGTCGTAGCCTTCGAAGGGCTGGTGGATCCAGGGGTTAGTGGCCAGGAACTCGACCTGGTAATCGGGCGTGAAGGTCGACAGCGCCTTGGTCCAGATCACGGCGCTGCGCAGCTCGGTGATCGGCGGGTAGTTGTTGCGCAGCATGTCCATCACGGCATGCAGCGTGTGGCCCGAATCGGCCAGGTCGTCGACCAGCAGCACCTTGCCGGCGATCTCGCCCTTGGGCGTGGTGATGAAGCGCGCGATGTCGAGGTGGCCCTGCACCGTGCCGGCGTCGGCGCGGTAGGAGCTGGTCGACATGATGGCCAGCGGCTTGTCGAAGATGCGCGAGAGCACGTCGCCTGGGCGCATGCCGCCGCGCGCGAGGCACAGGATGGTGTCGAACTGCCAGCCCGACTGGTGCACCTTGATCGCGAGCTTCTCGATCAGGTTGTGGTACTCGTCGTAGCTGACGTAGAGATGCTTGCCGTCTTCGGTCAACATGTTCGTGATTCCTTTCAGTGTTCGGGGGTCCATGAAGGACTCATCGCTTCAAACCGGCGCCCTCGATGCCGGGATACCGCGGAACCGGCTTCGCCGGGCCGCTGGTATCGCCCCTCGAGGGGGAAGGCGGCGACACGCAGTGCGCCGCTTCGGGGGTGGGGCTCAGTCTGCGAGGTAGGGGTGGCGCATCATGATCGTGTGATCGCGATCGGGGCTGGTCGACACCATGTGGATCGGCACGCCGGTCACCTGCTCGATGCGCTGCAGGTAGAGCCGCGCGTTGATCGGCAGCTTGTCGTACTGCGTGACGCCGACGGTGCTCTCGGTCCAGCCTTCGAGCGTCTCGTAGACGGGCGTGCAGCGCTCGATCTCGTCGGCGCCCATCGGCAGGATGTCGGTGTGCTCGCCGTCGAGGATGTAGCCGGTGCACAGCTCGAGCTTCTCCAGGCCGTCCAGCACGTCGAGCTTGGTGATGCACAGGCCCGACAGGCCGTTCACCTGTGCCGAACGCTTGAGCAGCGCGGCATCGAACCAGCCGCAACGGCGGCTGCGGCCGGTGGTCACGCCCTTCTCGGCACCGATGGTGCTCATGTGGTAGCCCGGCGTGCCCGGCTTTTCCCAGTCGAGTTCGGTCGGGAACGGACCGCCGCCCACGCGGGTGCAGTAGGCCTTGGTGATGCCCAGGATGTAGTGCAGCATGCCCGGGCCCACGCCCGAACCGGCGGCGGCGTTGCCGGCCACACAGTTGCTGGAGGTGACGTACGGGTAGGTGCCGTGGTCGACGTCGAGCAGCGTGCCCTGCGCGCCTTCGAACAGCAGGTTGGCGCCGGCCTTGTGCGCGTCGTTGAGTTCGCGCGAGACGTCGGCCATCATGGGCTTGAGCAGCTCGGCGTGGCGCATGGCCTCGTCGAACACGGTGTCGAAGTCGATCGCCGGCGCGCTCAGCACCTGCGTCAGCACGTGGTTGTGCAGGTCGAGCAGCACGCGCAGCTTGGTCGCGAAACGCTCGGGGTGCTTGAGGTCCTGCACGCGCAGCGCACGGCGCGCGATCTTGTCCTCGTAGGCCGGGCCGATGCCGCGGCCGGTGGTGCCGATCTTCTCGATGCCGCCCTTTTCGCGGTAGGCCTCGCGCGCGATGTCCAGCGCGGCGTGGAAGGGCAGGATCAGCGGGCAGGCCTCGCTGATGCGCAGGCGCGAACGCACCTCGACGCCGGCCTTCTCCAGGCCTTCGATTTCCTCGAACAGCTTGGCCGCCGACAGCACCACGCCGTTGCCGATGTAGCACTTGACGCCGGGGCGCATGATGCCGCTCGGGATCAGGTGTAGCGCGGTCTTCACGCCGTTGATGACCAGCGTGTGGCCCGCGTTGTGGCCGCCCTGGAAACGGACCACGCCCTGGGCGCTCTCCGTCAGCCAGTCGACCAGCTTGCCCTTGCCTTCGTCGCCCCACTGGGTGCCGACGACGACCACGTTTCTTCCGGTGGTAACGCTCATGATGTTCCGCTTTTCAAGATTCAGATGGCTTGGACATTCCATTGGCCGGCGTGCTCGACGAGCTCGCGGTCGCATTGGAATTCGTCGATTTCGCTGTCGTGGCCCGGCAGCACGCAGACCACGGTTTCGCCCTGCGCGCGCAGCGCCGCGATGGCCGCTCGCAGCCCGGCCGCGTCGCTCCATGGTGCCCGGATGGCCGCGCGCAGGGGCCGCGTCGGCAGCACGCCGACCAGTTCGCGCAGGTCGAGGCTGAAGCCGACCGCCGGCCGGTTGCGCCCGAAGACCGCGCCGACCTCGTCGTAGCGGCCGCCGCGCACCAGCGCATCGGCCGCGCCGTCGACATAGATGCCGAAGCGCATGCCGCTGTAGTAGGCATAGCCGCGCAGGTCGGACAGGTCGAAGCTGATCTGCGCGCCTTCGATGCGGCCACCCAGCTGCTTCAGGTCGGCCAGCGCGGCACGCACTTCCGGGCTCGGGGGCAGCACGCGGGCGGCCTCGTCGAGCACGGCGGCGTCGCCGTAGAGCTGGACCAGGGCCAGCAGGCCTTCGCGGGCCGCCAGCGGGAAGTCGCGGGTGAGTGCGCGCAGCTCGCTCGCGTCCTTGGCGACCAGCGCCGCGTGCACGCGACCCAGCAGCGCCGCGTCAGCCGGCACGCCGGCGAACAGGGAGCGGACGATGCGTGCATCGGCCAGGTCGACGATCGCACCCTGCGACAGGCCCGAGGCCCGCAGGCAGTCGAGCGCGAGCAGCAGCACCTCGGTGTCGGCCTCGAGCCCGGCATGGCCGTAGATCTCGGCGCCGAACTGCAGCGGTTCACGGGTGGCGTGCGGCCGGTCGGGTCGGGTGTGCACCACCGGGCCGCAGTAGCACAGGCGCGTCACGCTCTGCCGGTTCAGCAGATGGGCGTCGATGCGTGCGACCTGCGGCGTGGTGTCCGCGCGCAGGCCCATGGTGCGGCCCGAGAGCTGGTCGACCAGCTTGAAGGTTTGGAGGTCGAGCGCCTCTCCCGTGCCGGACAGCAGGGATTCGAGGTGCTCGAGCAACGGCGGCATCACCAGCTCGTAGCCGTAGCCACGGGCGGTGTCGAGCAGTTCGCGTCGAAGTTCTTCGATGTGGCGCGCCTCGGAGGGCAGCACATCGGCAATGTGATCCGGGAGGACCCAAGCGGACATGGGGGATCGGGCTCGTGGTTAAACAGGGATTCTACCGGCCCGCGCGAGCACCTCGGCCGCGGTCATGCCGCGGCGGTCGGCGCGATGCGCAAATTCAGGCCAGGAGCCAGAGAAGAAGCAGGCCGAGCAGGATGCTGCAGAGGCCGAAGAAGCGCAGCTGGCCGTCGCGCAGCTGCATCAGCTGGCCGAAGCCGCGCCGCCATCCGCCCGGCGAAACGAAGGGCAGCAGCCCCTCGATCACCAGCACGAGCGCGAGCGCGCTCCAGAAGACGTCGGCGCTCACGGGCGGAGGCCTCAGCGCGAGTTGGCGGAACCCGGGCTGCGCAGCGCCTTGAAGAAGTCGGACGACGCGGGGTCGACCACCAGCACGTCGCTCTTCTTGTTGAAGCTCTGCTTGTAGGCGTCGAGGCTGCGGTAGAACTGCGCGAACTGCGGGTCGCGGCCGAAGGCCTCGCTGTACGAGGAAGCGGCCTGGGCATCGCCCTCGCCCTTGATCTTCTGCGCATCGCGGTAGGCGTTGGCCACGGTCACTTCACGCTGGCGATCGGCGTCGGCGCGGATCTTCTCGCCTTCGGCGAAGCCGGTCGAACGCAGCTCGTTGGCCACGCGCTTGCGCTCGGCCTCCATGCGGCGGTAGACCGATTCGGTGATTGCTTCCACGTAGTCCACGCGGGTGATGCGTACGTCGATGATGTCCACGCCCCAGGGCTTCTCGCCCTTGACCACGGCCAGCACCTCGCGCTGCACGTCGGCCATCAGCTGCTCGCGGCGCACCGAGATCAGGTCGCGCACGGTGCGCTTGTTGACGTTTTCCTGGAAGGCGTTGCGTACCACGCGGTTGAGCTGCACCGCGCCGGCGTTCTCGTCGAGGCCCACGTTGCGGATGTACTCCGAGGGGTTGCTCACGCGCCAGCGCACGTACCAGTCGATCACCACCCGTTGCTTCTCGGCCGTGAGCATGGGCTCGGCCTCGAGGCTGGACAGGGTCAGCAGGCGCTTGTCGATGTACGACACGTTCTGGAACGGTGGCGGCATCTTGAAGTTGAGGCCGGGTTCGGTGATCACGTTCTTGATCTGGCCGAGCTGGTAGACCACGCCGAACTGGCGCTGGTCGACCACGAAGAGCGTCGAGCTCAGCAGCGCGAGCGCCACCAGGATCGTCGATGCGATGAATCCGATTCTGTTCATGTTCTTGTTCTCCCGCTCAGCGTCCGTCGCGGTCGCGCGTGCGGCCGTCGCGCACCCGCGCATCGTTGTTGATCGGCGCGACCGGAATCACCGAGGACTGGGTCGGCGCCGTGCCGGCCACGTTCGGGCTGGCGCCGTCGGCCGGCGCACCGGCCACGTTGGCACCGGTCATCTGCATCAGCTTGTCCAGCGGCAGGTACAGCAGGTTGGAACCCGATTTCGAATCGACCAGCACCTTGGTGGTGTTGGTGTAGATCTGCTGCATGGCGTCGGTGTACATGCGGTCGCGCGTCACCTGCGGCGCCTTCTGGTACTCGGCCAGCACCGCGCTGAAGCGGCCGGCATCACCCTGGGCCTGGGCCACGATGCGCGCCTTGTAGGCTTCGGACTCTTCCTTCAGGCGCGATGCCGTACCCGTGGCGCGGGGCACCACGTCGTTGGCATAGGCCTGCGCCTCGTTCTTGGCGCGCTCGCGCTCCTGGCCAGCCTTGAGCACGTCGTCGAAGGCCGCCTGCACCTGCTCGGGCGGGCGCACGCCGCCCTGCTGCAAGTTGATGTTGACGACTTCCACGCCCACCTTGTAGCGGTCGAGGATGGTCTGCATCAGGGTGCGCACGCGCGGCGCGATCTGGTCGCGCTCCTCGGCCAGCGCGGCATCCATCTTCATCTTGCCGACGACTTCGCGCACCGCGGTTTCGGCGACCTGTACCACCGTGTCGGCGGGCGCCTTGCTCTCGTAGAGGTAGGCGCGCGCATCGCTCAGGCGGTACTGCACGGCGAACTTGATCTCGACGATGTTCTCGTCCTCGGTCAGCATGGCCGATTCGCGCAGGCCGGTGGAGCGCACGATGCTGTCGCGGCCCACGTCGGTCGAGCGGATCTGCGTCACGACCACGATCTCGTGGCGCTGGATCGGGTACGGCAGGCGCCAGTTGAAGCCGGCGCCGACGGTGGTCTTGTAGCGGCCGAACTGGGTGATCACGGCCTGCTGGCCTTCGTTCACGATGAAGAAGCCGGTGCCGAGCCAGATCAGCACGGCCACGCCGGCGATCAGGCCGATGCCGTAGCCGGCGTTCTTCATGTCGGGCTTGAAGCCGTTGCCACCACCATTACCGCCGGGCGGACGGTTGCCGCCGCCGTTGCCGCCGAACAGGCCGCCCAGCTTGCGGTTGAAATCGCGCCAGAGTTCATCGAGGTCCGGCGGTCCCTGGTTGGGACCCTGGCCTCGCGGGCGGTTGTTGTTGTTCCCCGGAGGCGGGTCGGCGTCGGGGCGCTGGCCGCTCGGCCGCTCACCGTTCGACGACGGTTCGTCACCTCGACCCCATCGACCGTCGTTCAGGTTGAACATGCCCTGAAAACGGCTCCACACTGGCTTTGCATTCATTCGATTCGTTCTCTCGTCAGTGGGGGGATTGTGCCCAATCACCCGGGTGCATCGTGCAATTCAGCCCCGGCATCCAAGGGCATGCCGTCGACCACCGATCCCGAGCGGCGCGCCAGTTCGCTGCGCAGTGCCGGCAGGCCGACACCGCTGTGCGCGCTGACGAAGACGCGGGCGACCTGCAGGCCGTCGACTTCCATCTCGTCCTGCAGATGGAGCGGCTGCTGCGCGCTTTCAAGGGCATCGAGCTTGTTGAAGACCAGCAGCTGCGGCACTTCGCCGGCGCCGATCTCGCGCAGCACGCGCTGCACCTCGGCCATCTGCTCGGGATGGTGCGGGTTGGAGGCATCGACCACGTGCAGCAGCAGGTCAGCATCGACCGCTTCCTGCAAGGTGGCCTTGAAGGCGTCGACCAGGCCGTGCGGCAGGTCGCGGATGAAGCCCACCGTGTCGGAGATCGACACCTGGCGCCGCGCATCGCCCAGGTAGAGGTGGCGCGTGGTGGTGTCGAGCGTGGCGAACAGCTGGTCGGCCGCATAGGCACGCGCCTTGACCATCGCATTGAAGATCGAGGACTTGCCGGCATTGGTGTAGCCGACCAGCGAGATGTTGAAGGTGTCGCGCCGCTCGCGCTGGCGCCGCTGCGTGTTGCGCTGCTTCTGCACCTTGGCCAGGCGCTCGCGCGTGCGCTTGATCGACTCGTCGATCATTCGGCGGTCGAGCTCGATCTGCTTCTCGCCTGGGCCGCCGCGCACGCCGGCACCGCCGGTCTGGCGCTCCAGGTGGGACCAGCGCCGCACGAGGCGGGTGCTCAGGTACTGCAGCCGGGCCAGTTCGACCTGCAGCTTGCCTTCATGGGACCGCGCGCGCTGCGCGAAGATCTCCAGGATCAGGAAGGTGCGGTCGTACACCGCGATCCCGAGCGCGCGCTCGAGGTTGCGTTGCTGGGCGGGGCTGAGGGATTGGTCGAAGATGACTTCGCTTGCGCGGTGCATCTCGGCCAGCTCGCGGATCTCGTCTGCCTTGCCGCTGCCCACGAAGAGGGCAGCATCGGGCGCCTTGCGCTTGCACACGAGGCGTTCGACCGGCGTGAGGCCCGCGGTCTGCGCGAGCAGGCCGAGTTCCTCGAGTTCTTGGTCGAAATGGGGCAGTCCGAAGTCAACGCCGACGAGAACGACGGCGCCATCCTGGCGGGGTATGTCTTCAGACAAGCGGAATGGGGCGTTACGGAAAAAAGCGCAGCGGACGGAGCCCGCCGCGCGAGTGCCGGTCAGGCAGCGGCGTCGTCGTTCTCGGCAGCCGAGAAATTGACCGCGCGGCCAGGCACGATGGTGGAGATGGCGTGCTTGTAGACCATTTGCGTCACAGTGTTACGCAGCAGCACGACATATTGATCGAAAGACTCGATCTGACCCTGAAGCTTGATGCCGTTGACCAAATAGATGGAAACCGGCACATGCTCCCGACGCAAAGTGTTCAGGAACGGGTCTTGCAAAAGTTGCCCTTTGTTGCTCACGATATTCTCCGTGTTCAAGGAAGAGTTATAGGAAAGAGAACCTTAACACAGGGTTTCTGCGCTGCAGCAACAAAGCCCAAAGCCATCCCAAAAATAACGGCTCTTTAAAAGGGGAACTTTGCGCTGGGCGGCGGCTCGGCGCAAGCAGTGCGTGCGCCGCCCGCCCTCGCCTCACCCGCGTTATTTGTCCTTGTCGGCGTAAGGATTGGCGGAGGTCTTGAACTCGATCCGCATCGGCGTTCCCACAAGGTCGAATTCCTTGCGGAAACGGCCCTCGAGAAAGCGCTTGTAAGAATCGGTGACGTGTTCGAGCGAATTGCCGTGGATCACGATCACCGGCGGATTCATGCCGCCCTGGTGCGCATAGCGCAGCTTGGGCCGGAACATGCCGGCGCGTTGCGGCGACTGGAATTGCACCGACTCGAGCAGCAGGCGCGTGAGCACGGGCGTCGACATCTTGCGGGTCGCCGATTTGTGCGCCTGCGCAATGGCCTGCCAGACCGGGCCGAGCCCCTGCCGCTTGATCGCCGAGATGAAATGCAGCGAGGCGAACTTGAGGAAGGGCAGCCGGGTTTCGATCTGACGCTGGATCTGTTCGCGCTGGTAGCTGTCGACCGCATCCCACTTGTTGATGGCGATCACCACCGCGCGTCCGCTTTCGAGGATGTAGCCGGCGATGTGCGCGTCCTGGTCGGTCACGCCCTGGGTGGCGTCGAGCAGCAGCAGCACCACGTTGGCCGACTCGATGGCCTGCAGCGTCTTGACCACCGAGAACTTCTCGATCGCCTCGAAGACCTTGCCCTTGCGGCGCAGGCCGGCTGTGTCGATCAGCTCGAAGTGCTGGCCGTTGCGCTCGAAAGGCACCGAGATGGCGTCGCGCGTGGTGCCCGGCATGTCGAAGGCGACCAGCCGCTCCTCGCCCAGCCAGGTGTTGATCAGCGTCGATTTGCCGACGTTGGGGCGTCCGGCCACGGCCAGCTTGATGGGCTTGGCCTCGCCGTCGTCCACCTCGTCTTCGGGTTCGGGCAGGTTCAGCGGCTCGAGCGCGAGCTCGACCAGGTCGCGGATCCCCTGCCCGTGCGCGGCGGACACGCCATGCACGTCGCCCAGGCCCAGTTCGTAGAACTCGACCAGCTTGGTGCCGTCGTGCATGCCTTCGGCCTTGTTGGCCACCAGCACGGTCGGCTTGCCGATGCGCCGCAGTTCGTTGGCGATGTCGTGGTCCTGGGCCGAGAGGCCTTCGCGGGCGTCCACGACGAAGACCACCACATCGGCCTCGGCCACGGCCTGACGCGTCTGCTTGGCCATCTCCTTGAAGATGCCGCTGCCCGCGTCGGGCTCGAAGCCGCCGGTATCGATCACGATGAACTCGTGCCGGCCCTGGCGGCCGTTGCCGTAATGGCGGTCGCGCGTCAGGCCGGCGAAGTCCGCCACGATCGCGTCACGCGTCTGCGTGAGGCGGTTGAAAAGGGTGGACTTGCCGACGTTGGGACGCCCGACCAGAGCGATGACCGGTTTCATGGTCGAGCTTTCAATGGTTTATTCCGGGCGATAGCCGAACACACCGCCATTGCGGGTGACGACCACGACCGTGTTGCCGGCGAGAACCGGGGTTGCGACGATGGGCGAGCCATCGGGCGTGAGACGGGTGAGCAGGGAGCCATCTTCGCGCGACACCAGCAGCAGCAGGCCGCTGTCGTCGCCGATGACCAGCGAACGGCCGACCGCGAGCGGTGCCGTCAGCGTGCGGTACTTGAGCAGGTCGCTCGACCAGGCGCGTTCGCCGTCGGTGCGGCGCCAGGCCACCACGCTGCCGTTGGTTTCGGTGCCGTAGACGAAGCGCTCGTCGCCGCTCACGCCTTCGGCGCCGGTGGCGGGCTTGGTCCACAGCAGCGTGCCGCGCGTGGCGTCGACGCAGCCGACGTTGGCGTAATAGGCGCGCGCGCAGACGGTGTCGCCCACGCGGCTCACGCTGCCGGTCAGGTCGACCAGGCGCTCGACGTCGTTGGTGCCGCGCGGTGCCGCGATCGGCGACTCCCAGCGCGACGAACCGTTGGTGGGGTTCAGGCCCGCCAGCCGTCCGCCCAGCCCGGTGACCAGCGTGTCTCCCACGGCGACCAGCACGCCGGGCTTGCGCAGCACCAGGTTCTCGGCAGTGCGCGACTGCGACCAGAGGCGGCGACCGCTCTCCCCGTCCCAGGCGCTCACGGTGCGGTCGGCGGTCTGCACGAAGACCCGGCGTCCGGCCACCAGGGGCGCGGTGTAGGCCTGTGCGGTCAGGCGCTGCTTCCACAGCACCTTGCCGGCCTGCAGCGCCACGAGTTCGTTGTCGCGCGTGATGACCGCAGCGATGGCGCCATCGCTGCCCACACCGGCGATCAGCGCCTTGCCGACGCTGGCGCGCCAGGCTTCCTGGCCCGAGCGCGAATCGATCGCGACCACCGTGCCGTCGGCGCCGGCCAGCGTCACCGTGTCGCCGCTGACGTCGACCTGCAGCGCGAAGTCGGTCTTCGGGACCTTGACGGTCCAGGCCTGACGGACGCCGAACAGCCCGGGGTCGGCGGCCAGGGCGGCGGGCTTGGGCCTGCCGGTGCCCGAGCAGGCGGCCAGCGCGGCGAACAGCACGGTGGCGCCCACGATACGCAGGACGGGGGTGACTGACACAAGGCGATGGAAGGTCATGATGCGATGGTCACTGAGCGGTTTTGCCGGACGCGGCGGGAGCGGTCGTCAAGGTCTTCGGATCCACGCCCACGGCGTTGAGCTTGATCTCGACCAGACGGCGGTAGTCGTTGCGCGCATCGAATGCGGCCCAGGCCTTCTGGTACTCGGCCTTGGCTTCGTCGCGCTTGCCTTGCGCCAGGTAGACGTCGCCCCTGCGGTCGGCCACCAGCGCTTCGAATTCCTTGGGCACGGGCGCGGCCAGCTGCTTGAGCGCGTCGTCGTAGCCCTTGCTCTCGAGCAGTTCGGCGGCCAGCCGAAGCCGCGCGATGGCCTTGTAGCCCGGATCGACGGCGTTGTCCGCGACCCATTCCAGCGCGGCGCGCGATGCCTCGGGCTTGGCCTTCTCGTTGAGCGTCTTGGCGGCCAGCAGGCCGGCCTGTTGCGCGTAGACGGTGCCGGCGAAGCGGCTCTTCATCTCGCCCAGCGCGCGCTCGATGCGGTCGGCATCGCCCGCCTGCGCGCTGCGCTCGACCTCGTCGTAGAGCGCCGAGGCCTGTGCCGCCTTGTTGCGCTGGAAGTAGTTCCAGCCGTTCCAGGCCACGAACGCACCGGCGACAAGCAGCACGATCCAGGTGATCAACGTGCCGTAGGTGTTCCAGAAATGCTTGAGCTGGTCGAGCTGTTCCTGTTCTTCGAGATCGAGATGGGTTGCCATGCGCTGTCAGTGAGTTGAAGGACCCCGGGACTCGACGGGTCGAGTCCGACCCTCGAGGGGCCGGGATGTTTGGGAACGGACCGGCGTTTCCCTAGGGAGCCGGGGATTGTAGGGTGGTGGCCCAGACGCCCACGTCGGCCAGCGGCCGCGTGCTTTGCGCGACGCTGGCGTCGCGCAAGGCCTTGAGAGTCACTTCCTCGCGTGCAAGTTCATCGGCGCCGAAGATCAGTGCGTAGGTGGCGCCGCTGGCGTCGGCCTTCTTCATCTGCGACTTGAAGCTGGCCAGGCCCTCGGCGGTCGCGCCGTGCATCTGCACCCGCACGCCCGCTTCGCGCAATTGCTGCAGGGTGCGCAGCACCACCGGCATCGAGGCCGCATCGGGCACGATGGCATAGGCGTCGGGCACCACGGCCGGCACCTCGGTGCCCTGCTCCTTGAGCAGGTCCAGCACGCGCTCGACGCCCATGGCCCAGCCCACGGCCGGCGCGGGCTTGCCGCCGATCTGGGCGATCAGGTCGTCGTAGCGGCCGCCGGCGCACACCGTGCCCTGCGCGCCCAGGCGGTCGGTGACGAACTCGAACACCGTGAGGTTGTAGTAATCGAGGCCGCGCACCAGGCGCGGGTTGATCGTGAAGGCGATGCCGTTGGCCTTGAGGATGGCCTGCAGGCCCTCGAAATGCGCCAGCGATTCGGCGCCCAGGAAGTCGATCAGCTTCGGCGCCGCCTCGACCACGTCCTTCATCGCGGGGTTCTTGGTGTCGAGGATGCGCAGCGGGTTGCTGTGCAGGCGGCGCTTGCCGTCCTCGTCGAGCTTGTCGGCGTGCTGCTCGAAATGCGCGATCAGCTGGGCGCGGTGCAGCGCGCGCTCGGCCGGCTGGCCCAGGCTGTTGAGCTCGAGGCGCACGTCGGTCAAACCGATGGCCTTCCAGAGCGCGTTGGCCAGCAGGATCAGCTCGGCATCGACGTCCGGGCCGGCGAAGCCCAGGGCCTCGGCGCCGATCTGATGGAACTGCCGGTAGCGACCGCGCTGCGGCTTCTCGCGCCGGAACATCGGGCCGGTGTACCAGAGGCGCTTGGGGCCGTCGTAGAGCATGTTGTGCTCGATCACGGCACGCACCAGGCCGGCGGTGTTCTCGGGCCGCATCGCAAGGTGCTCGGCCTGGCCGTGCTTGTCGGAGCGGTCCTCGAAGGCGTACATCTCCTTCTCGACGATGTCGGTGACCTCGCCGATGCCACGCACGAACAGCGCCGTGTGCTCCAGGATCGGGGTGCGCACGTTGCGGTACGCGAAGCGGCCCATCAGCTCGCGCACCGTGGCTTCGAGCCACTCCCAGCGCGCCGACTCGGGCGGCAAGATGTCGTTCATGCCTTTGACGGCATTCAATTTTTCGGCCATGGATCAGGAAAGGAGATTCAGACGGTTTCGGCGGCGCGCTCGCTGCTGCTGCCGAAGCGCTTGTCGATGTAGGTTTCGACCAGCTGGTGGAATTCGTTGGCGATATTGTCGCCGCGCAGCGTGAGCGCCTTTTCGCCGTCGATGAAGACCGGCGCGGCCGGCGCTTCGCCGGTGCCCGGCAGGCTGATGCCGATGTCGGCATGCTTGCTCTCGCCCGGGCCGTTGACGATGCAGCCCATCACCGCCACCTTGAGCGTCTCGACGCCCGGGTACTTCTTGCGCCAGACCGGCATCTGCAGCCGCAGGTAGTCGTCGATCTGCTTGGCCAGCTCCTGGAAGGTGGTGCTGGTGGTGCGGCCACAGCCCGGGCAGGCCGTGACGCTGGGCACGAAGATGCGCAGGCCCAGCGCCTGCAGGATCTCGTTGGCGATCACCACCTCCTGCGTGCGCGCCTCGCCCGGCTGCGGCGTGAGCGACACGCGGATGGTGTCGCCGATGCCCTCCTGCAGCAGCACCGACAGCGCCGTGGCCGAGGCCACCGTGCCCTTGGTGCCCATGCCGGCCTCGGTCAGGCCCAGGTGCAGCGGGTAGCTGCAGCGCTTGGCCAGCTCGCGGTAGACCGAGATCAGGTCCTGCACGCCGCTCACCTTGCAGCTGAGGATGATCTGGTCGCCGTTCATGCCCATCGATTCGGCCAGCTTGGCCGAGTCGATGGCCGAGGTGATCAGCGCCTCGTACATCACCGACTTGGCTTCCCAGGGGGTGGCGCGCTGGCTGTTGACGTCCATCAGATGGGCCAGCAGTTCCTGGTCGAGGCTGCCCCAGTTCACGCCGATGCGCACCGGCTTGTTCCAGCGCATCGCGGCTTCGATCATCTGGCCGAACTGCTTGTCCTTCTTGTCGCCCTTGCCCACGTTGCCGGGGTTGATGCGGTACTTGGACAGCGCCTCGGCGCAGGCCGGATAGTCGGTCAGCAGCCGGTGGCCGTTGTAGTGGAAGTCGCCGATCAGCGGCACGTCGATGCCCATGCGGTCGAGCTGCTCGCGGATGTAGGGCACCTGCGCCGCGGCCTCGGGCGTGTTGACCGTGATGCGGACCATCTCGGAACCGGCGATGGCCAGTTCCTTGACCTGGATCGCGGTGCCGATCGCGTCGACCGTGTCGGTGTTGGTCATCGACTGCACGCGCACCGGGGCGTCGCCGCCCACGGTGACGGTGCGGGCGCCCCAGACCACGCTGGCCTGGCGCGAACGCCGCGCCGCGGGCGCGGCTGGCGCCACGGGCTGGCTGCCGAAAGCGGCCGGATCGAAAATCGACGACGTATCGCTCATGGTTTGACCTCGAATCGTGCGACGCCGCCCGAGCGCGCCAGGGGTGTCAGATCGAAAGGCTTGCCGCGCACCTGGACTTCGACGCCGGCGGCCCGGCCCACCACCACCGACAGGGGCAGCGTGCCGCTGGCACCGACGGTTTCGCCCGCGCGCACGGTACGGCGCAGCAGCTGCTTGCCGGCGGCGTCGTTCACGGTGATCCAGGATTCCTCGCGGACCACGAAGACCAGTGTGTCGCTGCCGGCCGCCGCGGGCTGCGGGGCCGCAGGCGCCACGGGCTCGGCCACGGGCGCCACGACCGGCGCGGTCGGCTCGACCGCCGCCACGGGCGCCGCGGCCGGCGGCTCGAGCACCGTGCCGCCCGGCGCGGCCTCGACCGAAGCGCTGCGCTGGCCCGCAGTGAAGCCCGAGACCCATTGACCCAGCCGCTCGAAAGCGCCGGAAGGCAGCCAGAACAGCGCCGCGGCGCCGGCCAGCAGCAGCCCGACCACCACCAGCACGGCGCGCGACGGCAGGCCGCCAACCGCGCGCGAGCGGCTGCGCGGCGCACTCGAGCGGAAGCTGGTGCTGATGCTGCGATCGGCTTCGGCCAGGCCCGGGCGCGCCGCGCCCGGCAGCTTGGCGAGCACCGGTGCGGGATCGATGTGCAGCGCCCGGCAGACGCTGGCGGCCAGCGCGCGTGCGAACACCGGATCGGGCAAGGCCGCGATGTCGTCGTTCTCCAGGGCCTGCAGCTTCTGCGACGACACCTTGAGCGCCGCCGCCACCACGTCGAGGTGCAGGTTGTGCGCTTCGCGCGCCTCGCGCAGCAGGTCGCCGGCGGTCTTGTTCGTGCTGTCGCCAGGGATCAGCGGTGGCGTCTGGGTGGTACCGAATTCGCTCGCCCGTTCAATCATCGAAATTCCCACGTTCGTACGCAACCGCCTCCCGCGACTGGGGGAAGCGCCGTTGCAGCTGTCCGCCGAGCTGCGCCATGGCCTCGCGGTTTCCCAGCCTGCGCTCGATCTTCACGCCCAGCCACAAGGTCTCCGCATTGGCCGACGGCCCGTTGTTGACACGGCGCACGTAGAACTGCGCGCGCGACCAGTCCTGGCGCTGGGCCAGCAAGGACGCGAGGTTGAAGCCGATCATGGGATTGCCGGCGTCGATTTCGTAGGCCTGCGACAGCGAGCGCTCGGCCTCGGCGGGCTGGCCTGCGCGCATCTGGCACAGGCCCAGGGTCATCAGCGTCTTGGCACGCTCGGTGTAGGCGGGCACGGCCAGGGCCGCATTGAACTGCTGGGCGGCATCGCCGAAGCGGCTCTGCTGGCACAGCAGCCAGCCGTAGTTGTGCAGGGTGTTGGGCTCGCGCGGATTGAGCGCGATGGCGCGCCGGAAGCTGTCCTCGGCCAGCCCGGCATCGTCGAGCCGCATGTAGACCAAGCCGCGCAGGTTGTAGGCGTCGGCGAAGTTCGGGTCAGCCGACAGCGACTGCTTGATCTCGTCGAGCGCGACCGTGGTCTGGCCGGCCTCGAAATAACCGATGGCCAGTTCGAGCCGCAGCCGCGCGCGCCGGCGCGCCTGCGGCTCGTCCGAGGCGGTCACGATGTCGGTGCCGTTGCCCGCGGTGCTCGCTGTGTTCGCGACCGAAGTCGCCCCTCCCTTGCCGGTGCCGGCGCAGCCGGCGAGCAGCACGGCCAGCAAGGCGCCGAAGGCCCCCTGCATGACGTGCCATGGCGAAATCGGGAAGGCCATGCGCATGGGTTCAGTGCCCTTGTGAAACCGGCGGGGCCGGCGAAACCTTGGAAGCGGCCGCGCGGACCGGATGCAGCACGACCGTGCGCCGCTGCGCCATGCGTTCGGCCGCGTGGGTGCGGTCCTTGACGTCGCCGGCCAGCTGGCCGCACGCCGCATCGATGTCGTCGCCGCGCGTCTTGCGCACGGTGGTCACGATGCCCGCGTCGCTCAGCGCCTTGGCGAAGGCCAGCACCCGCGGCTGCGGCGAACGCAGCAGCCCGGACGCGGGGAAGGGGTTGAAGGGGATCAGGTTGAACTTGCAGGAGATGCCGGTGCTGCGCACCAGTTCCACCAACTGCTGCGCGTGCTCGGGCTGGTCGTTCACGCCGTCGAGCATGCAGTACTCGAAGGTGATGAAGTCGCGCGGCGCATGCGCCAGGTAGCGCTGGCAGGCCTCGAGCAATTCGGCGATCGGGTACTTGCGGTTGAGCGGCACCAGGTCGTCGCGCAGCGGATCGTTCGGGGCGTGCAGCGACACCGCCAGCGCCACCGGGCAATCGGCACCCAGCCGGTCGATCATCGGGACCACGCCCGAGGTCGAGACCGTGACACGCCGGCGCGACAGGCCGTAGGCGTTGTCGTCGAGCATGGTGCGCAGCGAGGGCACCAGCGCCGAGTAGTTCTGCAGCGGCTCGCCCATGCCCATCATCACGACGTTCGAGATCACCCGGTCGTCGCGCTTCAGGTGCTGGCGCAGGAAATGCTCGGCGAACCACAGCTGCGCCGTGATCTCGCCGGTGCGCAGGTTGCGGCTGAAGCCCTGGTGGCCGGTCGAGCAGAAACGGCAGCCGACCGCGCACCCGGCCTGGGACGACACGCACAGGGTGCCGCGGTCGCCCTCGGGAATGAAGACAGCTTCGACGGCATTGCCGTCACCCACGTCGAACAGCCACTTGATCGTGCCGTCGGTGGATTCATGCTGCGTGATGACCGGCAGCGCCTCGACACGGGCCGTGGTCGCGAGCTTCTCGCGCAGCGACTTGGCCAGGTCGGTCATCTGCGCGAAATCGCTCGCGCCCCGCTGGTGGATCCAGCGGAACAGCTGCGTCGCGCGAAAACGTTTTTCGCCCAGTTTTTCGCAGAACGCGGCCAAGCCCTCCAGATCGAACTCGAGCAGATTGACCGTGGTCATGCGAACACCCCCGTGCCGAAACCGGGCGAGGCGCATGCGCGGGCACCCGCGGAACCGGCTTGGCCGGGCCGCAGGGTGCGCCCCCTCGAGAGGGAGGCGCCGCAGGCGCGTCGGGGGTGGGTCATATCAGCGTGCGTAGACGTTGAGGCCGGCGAAGAAGAAGGCGATTTCGGCGGCAGCGGTTTCCGGTGCGTCCGAGCCGTGCACGGCGTTGGCATCGATGCTGTCGGCGAAGTCGGCGCGGATGGTGCCGGCGTCGGCCTTCTTCGGGTCCGTCGCGCCCATCAGGTCGCGGTTCTTGGCGATGGCGTTCTCGCCTTCGAGCACTTGCACGAACACCGGGCCGGAGATCATGAACTCGACCAGGTCCTTGAAGAAGGGACGTGCGCTGTGCACGGCGTAGAACTGCTCGGCTTCGGCGCGCGACAGGTGCACCAGCTTGCCGGCGGCGATCTTGAGGCCGGCGGCTTCAAAGCGGGAGACGATCTTGCCGATGACGTTCTTGGCGACAGCGTCGGGCTTGATGATGGAGAGGGTGCGTTCGATGGCCATGGAGAAGTTGCTTCCTGAGCAGTTGATGTCGAAAAAGAACGGTCCGCGGCGCCGATTGCACGGCCCGCGGACTTGAAAAAGCCTCTGATTTTAACCGGCCGGCCACCCCGGGCCGGCCTTGGCGCGCTGAAAAACCGCAGCCCGGGCCTGTGATCAGCGCCCGCTGCGCCGGCGCGAGCCGGCCGGACCGCCGAAGCCGCCACCGCCGCCGCGCCGTGGCGCGTTCTGGCGTTGCTCCTTGCGCTGGCGCGAGAAACTGTCGGCGCCGATGTAGCCCACCGAGGTCTTCATCGGGTCGGGCTGCGCGCCGCCGGGGGCGCGGTCCTCGCCGGGCGCGCGGCCATTGCCGCCTCCGCCACCGCCGCCGGGCGCGTTGCCGCGCCGCTTCTGCTGCGGGCCGCCCGGGTTGCCGCCCCGCCCGCGATCGCCGCCGCGCGCGCCCTGCGGGCCGTTGCCGTTGGGCATCGGGGGCCCGCCGGCATTGCGGCCGCCGCGGCGCTTCTTGTTGTCGCCGCGTCCGTTGTTGTTGCGTCCGCCGCCCTCTGCGCCCTGCTCGCGCGGACCCGCAGGTGCGCGTGCCGCGCCGCCGCCAGCGGCCTGGAACAGCGAGCGGATGTCGCGCTCGTCGAGCTCCATCCAGGCGCCGCGCTTGAGCCCGCGCGGCAGCAGCATCGCGCCGTAGCGGATGCGGATCAGCCGGCTGACCGCATGACCGACCGACTCGAACAGCCGGCGCACCTCGCGGTTGCGGCCTTCGGAGATGGTCACGCGGTACCAGTGGTTGGCGCCTTCGCCGCCGCCCTCCTCGATGCTGCCGAACTGGGCCATGCCGTCGTCCAGGCGCACGCCTTCGAGCAGCTTCTTCTTCTCTTCGGCATTGACGGCGCCCAGCACGCGCACCGCGTACTCGCGCTCCAGGCCGAAGCGCGGGTGCATCAGCTGGTTGGCCAGCTCGCCCGAGCTGGTGAACAGCAGCAGGCCTTCGGTGTTCAGGTCGAGCCGCCCCACCGACTGCCACTTGCCCTGCTGCAGCCGCGGCAGCTTGCGGAACACGGTCGGGCGGTTCTGCGGATCGTCGTGCGTGACGACCTCGCCGACCGGCTTGTGGTAAGCAATGACGCGTGCCTGCGGCGGATCGATGCGGAAGCGGATCGGCTTGCCGTTGATCTTGACCTGGTCGCCGTACTGGATGCGCTGGCCGATGTGGGCCGGCTCGCTGTTGACCGAGATCCGCCCCTGCAGGATCAGCGCTTCCATTTCCAGGCGCGAGCCGAGGCCGGCCTGGGCCAACACCTTGTGCAGCTTGGGCGAATCAGCTTCGGGCAGCAGCACGCGCTTGAGCGGCGGCACCTCGGCGCTCTCCTCGTCGGCATCGAACTGGCCGGAGATGACGTCGGCGAAGCGGATCGGCTCGGTCGGCGGCGCGTTGCGGCGCTCGCGGTCGGCGATGCGGCGGGCGCGGTCGAGTTCGTCCTCTTCCTCGTCCGGCTCGTCTTCCTCGTCCTGATCGTCCTGCACTTCGTCGGCCGGGGCCGGCTCGGCGCGCACGGGCTGCGGGGCGGCGACGGGCGCCGGCGCAGGTGCAGGTGCAGCCGGCTCGTCGCTCGCGGCCGGCTCGACGACCTCTTCTTCAGGCGCCGCCACGGCTTCCGCCGCGGGCTTGCGCGCACGTGGCTTGCGGGGCTTGCGCACGGGCGCGGCCTCCGGTGCCGAGGCGTCCGCGCCCTCGCCCGCCGGTGCGCTCAGTGCGGCCGGGGCGGTCTTTTCTTCGGCGGGGAGGTGGGCCGGCGGCAGCACCGTGTCATCGGGTTCGGAGGAGCTCATGGATTTTTTCCGGAAGGCACCGGGGATGGTGCGTCGGGGCCGTCTGTGGCGGCAACGTCAGGGTCGGGAACGACCGGGGATTCGGCGAGGGGCTCGCCTTCAGCGAACAGGTCGCTGGCGGGTACGGGGGATGCATCGTCGGCCGGCGACGCGGACGCCTCGGCGGCAGGGTCGGCCGGCGCCACGAGGGCATCGTCTTCCAGCGCGTCCATCGGCAGCGCGGCCTGCTCGGGGTCCGAGGCATCGGTCAGCGCGTCGATCAGGGCATTGTGCTGGGCCGGGCTGTCGATGACCGGCAGCTGGTCGAGCGAGGCCAGGCCCAGGTCGTCGAGAAACTGGCGGGTGGTGGCGAACAGCGCCGGCCGGCCGACCGTCTCGCGGTGGCCGATGACCTCGACCCAGTTGCGGTCTTCGAGCTGCTTGAGGATCAGCGAATTGATCGTGACGCCGCGGATGTCTTCCATGTCGCCGCGCGTGACCGGCTGGCGGTAGGCAATGATCGCCAGCGTCTCGAGCGCGGCGCGGGTGTAGCGCGGCGGCTTCTCGGGATGCAGGCGGTCGAGATGGTCGCGCATCTCCGGACGGCTCTGGAAGCGCCAGCCACTGCCGACGCTCACGAGCTCGAGGCCGCGCTGAGCCCAGTCTTCCTGCAGCTCGATCAGCAACGACTTGATGGTGTCCGCGCCCAGTTCGTCTTCGAACAGCACACGCAGCTCGCGCACTGGCAAGGGCTGCGTCGAACAGATCAAGGCGGTTTCAAGAATGCGCTTGGCATCCGCCGTATTCATGGTTCGCGTTATCCGGGAAAAGGCGCCAGGGGCGCACGTTCAGGTGGATGGAAGTCTCGGGATGGAGAAGCGGCGTTGCCGGCACGCGGCGGGCAGAACGCAAGGCCGGCACGGAAGGCCGGCGCGGCACTCGGGCCGTCAGGCGCGATTGTAATCCAGCCCCCAGGTCTGGAAGGCTTCGCGCAGATCGGCGGGCGGCGGCGCGAGAAAGGTCATGGGCTCTTTGGTCTGCGGATGCACGAAGGCCAGCCGGAACGCATGCAGCCCCTGGCGGCTCAGGCCGGCGGCCGGCGCGCCCCCGTAGAGCGCATCGCCGACCAGCGGATGACCGATCGACGCCATGTGCACGCGGATCTGGTGCGTGCGTCCGGTCTCCAGCGTGCAGCGCACCGCGCAGCCGTCGTTCGTACCGTCGAGCCGCTCGATCAGCGTGCGGGCGGTCTTGCCCGGATGGCGTTCGAGGTCGACCACCGCCATGCGCAGCCGGTTGCGCGGATCGCGCCCGATCGGCGCATCGACCTGGCGCGCCGCGGCGCCCTGCCAGGGCTTGTGCGCCAGCGCCAGGTACTGGCGCGAGACCTCGCGCGCGGCGATCAGCTGCACCAGCGCATCCATCGTGGCGCGCGTGCGTGCCACCACCATCAGCCCGCTGGTGTCGCGGTCGAGCCGGTGCACGATGCCCGCGCGCGGCAGCAGCGCCGCCTGCGGGTCGAGCGCCAGCAGGCCGTTGAGCAGCGTGCCGCTCCAGTGGCCGGGCGCCGGATGCACCACCAGCCCGGCGGGCTTGTCGATCACCCGCAGGTGGGCATCTTCATGCACCACGCGGATCTCCATCGGCTCGGCCTTGAAGGCCTGGCTCTGCGGGGTGGGCCGCAGTTCGATCTGCCCGGCCTCGCCCACGTGCACCGTGGCCGAGGGCTTGGTGACCACGCGGCCCTTGAGCTGCACGGCACCGGCGTCGATCAGCTGCTGCAGGTAGTTGCGGGAAAACTCGGGAACCAGCGCGGCCAGTGCACGGTCCAAGCGCTGGCCGTGCTGCGCCACGCCGATGGCGAAGGCGCGCAGCTCGCTGGCCTCGACGGGGTCGGCCCCCTCTTCGACTTCGGTCGCATCGGTCGGGGGGAAAGTGCCGCCTGAAGGGGCGGTCGATATAATCGAGGGCAGTTGTTTCAAGAAAGCTTCATGTGATGTTTCGCGTCAAATTATCGGTTGTCCCGAGCTGGATGGTGCTTTGCGCCACGGCATGGCTGGTGGCCGGCTGCTCGACCACCAAGGTCGACCAGACCGCGAACTGGAGCCCCAACAAGATCTACGCCGAAGCCAAGGACGAAGCCGGCTCCGGTGCCTTCGACAAGGCGATCCCGCTGTACGAGAAGCTCGAAGGCCGCGCGGCCGGCACGCCGCTCGCCCAGCAGGCCCAGCTGGAAAAGGCCTACTCGCAGTACAAGTCCGGCGAGAAGCCGGCCGCCGTCGCGACCCTCGACCGCTTCATGAAGCTGCATCCGGCCAGCCCGGCGCTCGATTACGCGCTCTACCTCAAGGGCGTGATCAACTTCAACGACGACCTGGGCATGTTCGCGTTCATGACGCGCCAGGACCTGTCGGAACGCGACCAGAAGGCGGCCAAGGAATCGTTCCAGGCCTTCAAGGAACTGGTCACGCGCTTCCCCGAATCGCGCTACACGCCCGATGCCCGCCAGCGCATGAATTACGTGGTCAATTCGCTGGCCCAGTACGAAGTGCACGTGGCGCGCTACTACTACCAGCGCGGCGCCTACCTGGCCGCCATCAACCGCTCGCAGCTGGCGTTGGCCGACTACCGCGAGGTACCGGCCCTCGAGGAAGCCCTGTACATCATGGTCCAGTCCTATGCCGCCCTGGGCCTGGACGACCTGCGCGACGATGCCAAGCGCGTGCTGACCACCAACTACCCGAAGAGCGAGTACCTGTCGCGCGGCTTCCGCACGAAGGACGATCCGTGGTGGAAGCTCTGGTGATCGCCACCCGGGCCTGAGACGCTTTCAGGCCCCGTCGCCGGTCCGGAGCTCGGCCACGGCGGCATCGAAGTCCGCCTCCCCTTCGAGCCGCCGCATGGGCGGCAAGGCGGCCACCAGCCGGCGGCCGTAGCCCATCACCGCTAGGCGGGTGTCGCAGATGGCCAGCACCCCCCGGTCCGACTCGCGCCGGATCAGGCGCCCGGCGCCCTGCTTGAGCGCCACCGCCGCCTCGGGCAAGGAATAGTCTCCGAAAGCATTGCGACCCTGCGCCTCCAGGCGCTGCGAGCGCGCCTCCACCAGTGGATCGTTGGGCGGCGGAAAAGGCAGCTTGTCGATCACCACCAATTGCAGCGCATCGCCGGGCGCATCGAAACCCTCCCAGAACGAGGCCGAGGCCACCAGCACGCAGCCCGCGCGGCCACCGCTGGCGCCTTCGCGGAAACGGTCCATCAGCACGCGCTTGGGCAGCTCGCCCTGCACCAGCACCTCGGGCCGCCGATCGGGCGGCTCGCCCTCGAGCCGGCGGCGCATCTCGTCGCCGACGGTGCGCAGCGCGCGCAAGGTGGTCGTCAGCACCAGCGTGCGTCCGCCCAGCACCGCGGCGCCGCGCGCGGCCAGCGCCGCCACGCGCGCGCTGTGCGCCGGATCGTTGGGCTTGGGAAAGTCCCGTGGCACATAGAGCGCGGCCTGCCTGGCGTAGTCGAAGGGGCTCTGGACCCGCAGCACCTCGGCATCGGTCAGGCCGCACGGCTCGGTGAACCAGCGCAGCTGCGGGTCGTCGCCCAGCGTGGCCGAGGTGAAGACCCAGGCACGCCCGCGGTCCTCGGCATCCTCCGAATCCTTCTTCAGCACGCGCTTGCGCACCGCCTCCGCGATGTCCAGCGGCGACTCGACCAGCCGCAGTTGCGAACCCACGTCGACCCAGCGCACCGACCCCAGCGCGCAGGGCTGCGCGAAGCGGTCGACGCGGGCGGCCAGCTGCTGGGCGCGCTCGTGCAGGCGCACGAAGTCCGGCGAGATCTCGCTCACGGTCGCCAGCCCTTCGGCGGCGTCCTCGAAGGCCTGCTGCAGTTCGTCGAGCGCGTCCTGCCACGGCGCCTGGGGCACGCCCTCGGGGGCGGGGCCGGCCCAGCGCAGCTTGGCGCCCGGCCATTGCTGGCCGACCGACATCCGCAGCTCGCGCGCGGCGCGCTCGACCGCCGCCACCAGCGAGGTCCAGTCGACCAGGCCCCGGGCATGCTGCAGCCCGGCCGCGAGCACGTCGCGCGCGAAGTCGAGCGCCTGGCCGCTGCCCATCTGCACGCCGAGGAACTGCACGCCGGTCTCGTTGAGCTGGTGCGCTTCGTCGAAGACCACCACGCGCACCGAGGGCAGCAGCTCGGCCATGCCCGACTCGCGCACCGCGAGGTCGGCGAAGAACAGGTGGTGGTTGATGACCACCACGTCGGCCGCCAGCGCCTCGCGCCGCGCCGCATTGACGTGGCAGGGCTTGAACTGCGGGCACTGGGCGCCCAGGCAGTTCTCGCGCGTGGAGGTGATCAGGGGCAGCAGCGGCGAGCGCTCGTCCAGGCCCGGCAGCTCGGCCAGGTCGCCGGTGCGGGTGGCGGTCGCCCACTGCTCGATCTTGGCCAGCGTGCGCAGGCTGCCGCGCTCGGGCAGCGAGGCATCGTGCCGCGCCTGCCCCAGGCGGTGCTGGCACAGGTAGCTGCCGCGCCCCTTGAGCAGGGCCATGCGCACCGGCAGTTTCAGCGCATCGACCAGCCGCGGCAGGTCGCGGCCGAAGAGCTGGTCCTGCAGGGTCTTGGTGGCGGTCGAGAGCAGCACGCGCTCGCCGCTCAGCAGCGCGGGCACCAGGTAGGAGAAGGTCTTGCCGACGCCGGTGCCGGCCTCGACCACCAGCACGCCACCGTCGTCGATGGTGCGCGCCACGGCCAGCGCCATCTGGGTCTGGCCATGGCGTTCGCGGAACTCGTCGGCCGCATGCGAGAGCGCGCCCCCTTCCGCGAACACCTCGGCCACCATCTCGGACAGGCCGCCCGCCGCGGCCCGCGGACGATCGCGCGTCGGCGCGCCGCCCATCAAGGCGGCATCGTCGTCCTCGTCGTCCCACGCCGAACCGGCATCGGTGTCGGCCACCATCAGGCGGGTTCTTTCGGATCCATCGCCCGCTCGAGGCGCGCGATCTGGTCGCGCAGCGCCAGGCGGCGCTTCTTGAGCCGGCGCAGCAGCAGTTCGTCCTGCGGCATCAGGCCGTCCAGCCGATCGACCGTGGCGTCGAGATCGGCGTGCTCCATGCGCAATGCGATCAGTTGGCGGGAAGGGGAATGAAGATTGGAGTCCAAGGAACGCAATAAGTCGGGCATCGGCGTGGGCCGACGCCTTGGCGCGGTCGGCGACGGCGCAGCTTCACTCGATAATACGTCCTCGCATCGCTCCCGCGGTGCCCGCCCCTACCAGCGCGCCATCGGCGCATCAGCGTCATGACACGAGGTTTCAGACTTTCCGCCGCGACCGCCCTGCACAAGGGCGACCGCCCCTATCAGCAGGACCAGGTCGCCGTGCTCAGCCACCCCCGCGCCGTCGGCTGCGTGCTGGGCGTGATCGCCGACGGCATGGGCGGCCGCAGCGGTGGCCGCAAGGCCTCCGACCAGGTGCTCATGACCGCGCAGCAGCTGTTCGCGCGCTACCGGCCGGTGCACGACGACCCCTCCGCCCTGCTGCGCCAGCTGCTGGACGAGGCGCACACCGTCATCAAGCTCACGGCGCTGTCGAGCGAACAGGAGCCGCACAGCACGCTGGCCGCCTTCCTGGTGAATCCCAAGGGCGACTGCACCTGGATCCACGCCGGCGACTCACGCATCTACCATTTCCGCCACGGCCGGCTGGTGCAGCGCACACGCGACCATTCCTATGTCCAGACGCTGATCGACCGCGGCGAGATCACCGAGGCACAGGCCAACGTGCATCCGCAGGCCAACATCCTGCTGGGCTGCCTCGGCATGACGAGCACCCCGCCACCGGTGGAGCTCCACTTCATCCACCAGCTGGTGCCGGGCGACCTGCTGCTGGCCTGCAGCGACGGCCTGTGGCACTACTTCGACAACGAGGAAATGGGTGCGGTGCTGGCCGAACAGGCGCCGCGCGCGGCGGCCGAACTGCTGGTGGCCGAAGTGCGGCGCCGCGCGCGCGGCGGCGGCGACAACATCTCGCTGGCCGTGCTCAAGGTCGAAGCGCTGCCGGAAGAGCCGCCACACTGAGGTCTGTTCAACGCCGCGTGCGCTGCCCGTCGCGGTTCGGCAGGCCCATGTTGGCGCGCTGGCGGTCGATGCGCACCTGCTTGCGCCGCGCCTCGCGCTCCATCACCTTGCGCTTGGTGTAGCCCGAGGAATCGGCCCAGGCCCACCAGGCCAGCGCCAGCGCGAAAGGCGACAGCACCAGCCACCAGCTCCAGCCGGCCACCGGGCCCACCTCAAAATACTTGAGGCCGACGCCCAGCAGGCCCAACAACAGAAACCACATCGCGAATCCCTTCGGGGTTTGTCGGCATGCGAGAGGCGCCTTGTGCATGGCTCCCTACAATCGCCTGGCACCCAATGTAACCCAGCCCCCGAGAAGAACACCCCATGAAAAAAGTCCTGTCGGCCGCCCTCCTGAGCCTCGGCCTGGCGGCGCCGGCCTTCGCCGACCTGGCGCTGGCCACCTCGAAGAACTGCATGAGCTGCCATGCGGTGGAACGCAAGGTGCTCGGCCCCTCGTTCAAGGACGTGGCCGCGAAGTACAAGGACGACAAGGGCGCGGTCGACACCCTGGTCAACAAGATCCGCAAGGGCGGTTCGGGCGTCTGGGGCCCGGTGCCGATGCCGGCCAACAACCAGGTCAGCGAAGCCGACGCCAAGAAGCTGGCGGGCTGGATCCTCTCGACCAAGTAGGCCGCATCAGAAGCGCGGCTCGGCCCCGCCCGCGCGACGCTCCAGCCGGTCTTCCAGCTGGCCCATGTGGGCCGCCATGGTGTTGTCGGTCTGGTCGCCGCGCTGGCGCAGCGAGGCTTCGAGTTGCTCGACCCGCGCCAGCAGCGCCGCATGGCGCTCGGCGTTGCGGCTCATGTGGGTGTTCTCCTGGGCCTCGAGGAAATTGCGCAGCTCGGTGAAGCGCGAGGCCTCGGCCTTGTCGGCCAGGTCGCGCTGGGTCTGCATCTCGCGCGTGTGGCGGCGTGTCTCGAGCAGCACCGAACTCTGCAGGTAGACCACGTAGGCCACGAAGAGGATGCCCAGCAGCACCGTCAGGCCCAGCATGATCAGACCCAGCGGCGCCGTGACCTGCATGAAGCCCAGCGACATCAGTACGGGGCTCGCGATCCAGCCCCAGTTGAGCGCGGCCAGCGCCGCGATCACCAGCACCACCAACAACAAGATGCCTGTTCTCAGACCCATGCGGTCCTCCCTTCGCCAAAGCCAATGAAGACCGCGTTTTAACGCATGGGCCGCAAGGCCCGTGTGGGACAGCGGCGCGAGGACCGCCGTCGCCGCCTCAGTAGGCCTTGCCCAGCTGCTCCAGGATGGCCGGATTCTCCAGCGTCGAGGTGTCCTGCGTGATCGCCTCGCCCTTGGCCAGCGAGCGCAGCAGGCGCCGCATGATCTTGCCGCTGCGCGTCTTGGGCAGGTTCTCGCCGAAGCGGATGTCCTTGGGCTTGGCGATCGGGCCGATCTCCTTGGCCACCCAGTTGCGCAGCTCGGTCGCCAGCTTCTTGGCCTCCTCGTCACTGGTCGGGCGGCCGCGCTTGAGCACCACGAAGGCGCAGACCGCCTCGCCCGTCACGTCGTCCGGCCGGCCCACCACTGCCGCCTCGGCCACCAGGTCGGTCTTGGCCACCAGCGCCGATTCGATCTCCATCGTGCCCAGGCGGTGGCCCGACACGTTGAGCACGTCGTCGATGCGGCCGGTGATGCGGAAGTAGCCGCGGTCGGCGCTGCGCACCGCGCCGTCGCCCGCCAGGTAGATCGTGCCGCCCATCTCCTCGGGGAAGTAGCTCTTCTTGAAGCGCTCGGGGTCGTTCCAGATGGTGCGGATCATCGAGGGCCAGGGCCGCTTGATCACCAGCATGCCGCCCGCGCCGTTGGGCAGGTCCTTGCCGGTCTCGTCGACGATGGCCGCCGCGATGCCCGGCAGCGCCAGCGTGCACGAACCCGGCACCAGCGGCGTCGCGCCCGGCAGCGGCGTGATCACGTGGCCGCCGGTTTCGGTCTGCCAGAAGGTGTCGACGATCGGGCATTTCTCGTGGCCGATGTTCCGGTGGTACCACATCCAGGCTTCCGGATTGATCGGCTCGCCCACCGAGCCGAGGATGCGCAGGCTGGACAGGTCCCAGTTCTTCGGATGCACCTTCTCGTCGGAGTCGGCCGCCTTGATCAGCGAGCGGATGGCCGTGGGCGCGGTGTAGAAGATCGACACCTTGTGCTTCTCGATCATCTGCCAGAAGCGCCCCGCATGCGGGAAGGTCGGGACGCCCTCGAACACCACCTGCGTGGCGCCGGCGGCCAGCGGGCCGTAGGCGACGTAGCTGTGGCCGGTGATCCAGCCGATGTCGGCGGTGCACCAGAACACGTCGTCGGGGCGCAGGTCGAAGGTCCAGTCCATCGTGAGCTTGGCCCACAGCAGGTAGCCGCCGGTGGCGTGCTGCACGCCCTTGGGCTTGCCGGTCGAGCCCGAGGTGTAGAGGATGAACAGCGGGTGCTCCGCGCCCACCGGTTCGGGCGGGCACTCGTGGCTCTGGCCTTCGAGTGCGGAGATGGCTTCGTCAAAGGTCTTGTCGCGGCCTTCGACGCGCTTCCAGTCGCTGAGCGTGCGCTCGTAGACCAGCACGCTCTTGATCGATTCGCAGCCGCCCAGCGCGATGCCGTCGTCGACGATGGCCTTGAGCGGCAGTTCCTTGCCGCCGCGCAGCTGGTAGTTGGCGGTGATGACCGCGACCGCGCCGGCGTCGATGATGCGTTCCTGCAGCGCCTTGGCCGAGAAGCCGCCGAACACCACGCTGTGGGTGGCGCCGATGCGCGCGCAGGCCTGCATCGCGATCACGCCCTCGACCGTCATCGGCATGTAGATGATGACGCGGTCGCCCTTCTGGATGCCCTCGGCCTTGAGCGCGTTGGCGAACTGGCACACGCGGGTCAGCAGGTCGCGGTAGCTGATCTTGGTGACGCTGCCGTCGTCGGCCTCGAACACGATCGCGGTCTTGTGCTCGACCGGCGTGCCCATGTGGCGGTCCAGGCAGTTGGCCGAGGCGTTGAGCTCGCCGTCGCCGAACCATTGGTAGAAGGGCGCGTTCGATTCGTCAAGCGTGCGGGTAAAGGGCTTCGTCCAGTCGAGGTTCTCGCGCGCCAGGCGCGACCAGAAGGCGTCGGGGTCCTGCGCGGCCTCGGCGCACAGCGCGTCGTAGGCGGCCATGCCGCTGATGCGCGCGCCCTGTTGCGCGCGGGCGTCGGGCGGGAACACGCGGTTCTCCACCAGGACGGATTCGATGTTCGATGCTTGGCTCATTGTTGTCTCCTGCCGGGGAATGGAATGCGGCCGTAATGTCGGGGTTGGCACTTACGGACGACTGACGAAGACATGGTAGCGCCCCGGTAAGGGCTTCTCCGTACCGTCATGGCGCCGCCCCTAGAATCGCGCGTCCTCCGCTCCCCCCTTCCGCGATGTCCGCTCCCGACCGTATCGATCCCCTGAACCCACCCGTCGCGCGCCGCTCCCCGCTGCGCCCGCTGCCCAAGCTGATCTTCGCCAGCCGCTGGCTGCAGTTGCCGCTGTACCTGGGCCTGATCATCGCGCAGGCGGTGTACGTGGTGCACTTCCTGGTCGAGCTGCTGCACCTGGTCGAGGCCGCCTTCGGCAGCCAGACCGCGCTGCAGGCGCTGATCAACAGCATCGGCTACAAGACCAGCGCGCCGGTCACCTCGCTCAACGAGACGGTGATCATGCTGGTGGTGCTGGCGCTGATCGACGTGGTGATGATCTCCAACCTGCTGATCATGGTGATCGTGGGCGGCTACGAGACCTTCGTGAGCCGCATGGAACTCGAAGGCCATCGCGACCAGCCCGAGTGGCTGAGCCACGTGAACGCCTCGGTGCTCAAGGTCAAGCTGGCCACGGCCATCATCGGCATCAGCTCGATCCACCTGCTCAAGACCTTCATCAACGCGGACAACTACACCGACCGCGTGCTGATCGCGCAGACCGTGATCCACATCACCTTCCTGCTGTCGGCCATCGCCATCGCCTACACCGACAAGCTCATGACGGGCAACGCGGCCCACGAAGACCTGTCGCACTGAGCCGGCGCGCGCGCCCTACCCGGCCGGCGGCCGGTCCCAGGCCGGCGGCTCGGTGAAGCGCTCGGCCAGGAAATCCAGCATGCTGCGCAGCGTGGCCGGCATGTGCTTGCGGGAGGCATACACCGCGTGCATGCCGATCACCCGGGGCTCGTGCTCGGGGAACAGCGGCACCAGCGCGCCCGACTGCAGCTGCGCCGGCGTGAGGTAGGTCGGCAGCATCGCGATGCCCGCCCCGGCCTGTGCCAGCTGCATCAGGCTCACCGCATCGTTGGCCGACACGTTGCCACCCACGGCCACCGAGACGGGCGTGCCGTCGTCCTTGCGCGTGAAGTGCCAGAGGCTGCGGCTGAAGTAGGAATGGGTGAGGCAGTTGCGCTCGGCCAGTTCCTCCACCCGCAGCGGCCGGCCATGCGCTTCCAGGTAGGCCGGTGAGGCGCAGACCACCGAGCGGCACACGGTGAGTTGCCGCGCGATCAGCTGGGGGTCGATCTCCGCCGCGGTGCGGATCGCGAGGTCGATGCGTTCGTCGACCAGGTTGACGGTGCGGTCCAGCAGCACCAGGTCGACCGTCACGCCGGGATAGCGCCGCACATAGTCCGCGATCGCATCGGCCAGCTGCGCCTGCGCGAAGGAGGTGCCGGCGGTGATGCGCAGCTGGCCGCGCGGCGCCTCGGCCGGGTTGCGCACCGCGGCCTGCATGTCGCCCGCGAGCTCCAGCACCTGGCGGCAGCGCGGCAGCAGTTCCTCGCCCGCGGCCGTGAGGCTCAGGCGGCGGGTCGTGCGGTGCAGCAGCCGCGCGCCGGTCCACTGCTCGAGCTCGGCCACGTAGCGCGTGACCGCCGGGCGCGACATGTCGAGCTTGTCGGCCGCGGCCGAAAGGCTGCCGGCGTCCACCACGTTCACGAACACCCGCATCGCATTCAATCGGTCCATTCGAACGATTTTAGGAATAAACAAGCGCGAATTTCGAGGTATTTCTTTCGAAAGCAGAAACCTAAGATGCGGTGCATCCCATCCACTTTCCTTCTTCTGGAGATCCCATGAGCCACATCGCCATCATCGGCGCCACCGGACGCGCCGGCGGCCGCCTGCTCGAGGAAGCACTGCGCCGCGGCCACACCGTGACGGCCATCGCACGCCAGGCCAGCGCCAAGCTGGCCGGCCGCGCCAACGTCAAGGCCGTCGACCTCGACGTGCTCGACGGCGCCGCGCTCGAGAAAGCCCTGGCCGGCCACGACGCCGTGTTCAGCGCCGCCCACTTCGCGACCGTGCCGCCGGCCGCCATCATCGAGCCGGCCAAGCGCGCGGGCGTGAAGCGCCTGCTGGTGGTCGGCGGCGCCGGCAGCCTGTTCGCCGCGCCCGGCCTCAAGGTCATCGAGACGCCCGGCTTCCCCGAGGCCTACAAGGCCGAAGCCTCGGCCGGCGGCGTGTTCCTGGAAGCGCTGCGCAACGAGAAGACGCTGGACTGGACCTTCCTCTCGCCCTCGGCCGAATTCGTCGAAGGCGAGCGCACCGGCAAGTTCCGCCTGGGCCAGGACGACCTGCTGGTGAGCGCCGAAGGCCGCAGCTGGATCACTTTCGAGGACTACGCGATCGCGTTCATCGACGAGCTGGAGAAGCCGGCGCATTCGCGCCAGCGCTACACGGTCGGGTACTGACGACGAAAAAAAGGACCCGGGAGGGTCCTTTTTTTCATGGGCGTGGCCAGCTCAGCGACCGGTCATGTTCTCCGGAATCACCCACGCGTCGAACTGCTCGGCCGTCAGGTGCCCCGAAGCGATGGCCGCTTCGCGCAGGCTCGTGCCTTCCTTGTGCGCCTTCTTCGCGATGTAGGCCGACTTGTCGTAGCCGATGTGCGTGTTGAGCGCGGTCACCAGCATCAGCGAACGCTGCACGAGCTCGGTGATGCGCTCGCGATTGGGCTCGATGCCCACGGCGCAGTGGTCGTTGAAGCTCACCATGCCGTCGGCCAAGAGGCGAACGCTCTGCAGGAAGTTGTGGGCCACCATCGGGCGGAACACGTTCAGCTCGAAGTTGCCGGATGCGCCGCCGATGTTGATGGCCACGTCGTTGCCGAACACCTGCGCGGCCAGCATCGTGACGGCTTCGCTCTGCGTCGGGTTGACCTTGCCCGGCATGATCGACGAGCCCGGCTCGTTCTCCGGGATGCTCAATTCGCCGATGCCGCTGCGCGGACCGCTCGCGAGCCAGCGCACGTCGTTGGCGATCTTGTTCATGCTGGCGGCCAGCGTCTTGAGCGCGCCGTGCGCATGCACCAGCGCGTCGACACTGGCCATGGCTTCGAACTTGTTCGGTGCCGTGATGAACGGCAGGCCGGTGAGCTTCGCCAGTTCGGCCGCCACCTGTTTGGCGTAGCCCTTGGGCGCGTTGAGGCCGGTGCCGACGGCCGTGCCGCCCAACGCCAGTTCGCTCAGGTGCGGCAGCGCGGCGCGCACATGCGCTTCGCCATGTGCCAGTTGCGCCACGTAGCCCGAGAACTCCTGGCCCAGCGTGAGGGGCGTGGCGTCCTGCAGGTGGGTGCGACCGATCTTCACGATGTCTGCGAAGTCTTCCGCCTTCTTCGCGAGCGTGCTGCGCAACTTGGCGATCGCGGGCAGCAGCTTGTGGGTGATGGCTTCGACGGCCGCCACGTGCATGGCGGTGGGGAACACGTCGTTGCTCGACTGGCTGCGGTTGACGTCGTCGTTGGGGTGCACCAGGCGCCCTTCCCCGCGCTCGCCGCCGAGGATCTCGCTGGCGCGGTTGGCCAGCACCTCGTTGACGTTCATGTTGGTCTGGGTGCCCGAGCCGGTCTGCCACACCACCAGCGGGAACTCGCCCGGGTGCTGGCCGGCGATGACCTCGTCGGCGGCCGCCACGATGGCCTGGGTCTTCTTGTCGTCCTGCAGGCCCAGCGCGTGGTTGACCACGGCGGACGCGCGCTTGACCTGGGCCAGCGCCTTGATGATCTCGCGCGGCTGCTGCTCGCCGGAGATGTCGAAGTTCTGCAGCGAGCGCTGCGTTTGCGCGCCCCACAGCTTGTCGGCCGGCACGTCGATCGGACCGAAGGTATCGCGCTCGGCACGGGTCTTGGGGGAAGTCGTCATGGTGAGAAAAGCTCCGCAATCTTGGAAAAAATGCGCCCGCTCGCCGGGTGCGGCCTGCAGTATCGCCCCGATAAGAATGGCTCTCATCTGACACGGCCATTGCCTGGGCGACTACAGCACCGTACACCCCGCGGCTTGACATCCATCATGTCAAAAAGTTATGATCGAAGGCTTTCGCGGACTTGGAAGTCATGTTGATGACACTCCAAGTCCCGCCTGCACTACTCGCGGATCTCGAATCCCGTCGCGGTGCCAGGTTGTCCTCGCCGGGCCCAGCCCAGCAAACCGGCCGGATGTTTCCGGCCCCATTGCCACGTCACGCTCTTCCAGGCGGCGCCCCTCGACCAGGCCCGCCGCTCTGCGAATGAAGCATCCGGCGGGCACTGGTTTCGTCGCCATGTCGTCTTCAGTGCCTGTCGGCAGCCCTTGAGGCTCGCCGGGCCATCGCACGCGCTTTGTTCGGGCAGCTCCATGGGCTGATGGCGTGGCCGTTGCCGCCTCCAGGGGCGGTGCCGTGTTCAACCCTCACAAAGGAGCCCCGCGTTATGGCCAAAGGCATTCTCATCGACCACGTCTTCAAGGTCTTCGGCGACCAGCCGGAGCAAGCCCTGGAACTGGTCCGGCAAGGCTTCTCGAAGAAGGACATCCTGGCGCGCACCGGCCAGTCGATCGGCGTGTTCGACGCCACCTTCGAAATCCAGGCCGGCGAGATCTTCGTCATCATGGGGCTCTCGGGCTCGGGCAAGTCGACGCTGGTGCGCCTGCTCAACCGGCTGATCGAGCCGACCGCAGGCCGCATCGTGATCGACGGCGCCGACATCAACGAACACTCCGACGCCAAGCTGCGCGCGCTGCGCCGCAAGGACATCAGCATGGTGTTCCAGTCCTTCGCGCTGATGCCGCACATGACGGTGCGCGAGAACACCGCCTTCGGCCTCGAACTCTCGGGCACGGGCAAGAAGGAGCGCCTGGCGCAGGCCGAGCTCGCGCTCGCGCAGGTGGGCCTCGCGGGCTGGGGCGACAGCTACCCCGACGAGCTCTCCGGCGGCATGCAGCAGCGCGTGGGCCTGGCGCGCGCGCTGGCCTCCGACCCCTCGATCCTGCTGATGGACGAGGCCTTCTCGGCGCTCGACCCGATCATTCGCACCGAGATGCAGTCGGAGCTGCTGCGGCTGCAGCAGGAGCAGCGCCGCACCATCGTCTTCATCTCGCACGACCTCGACGAGGCCATGCGCATCGGCGACCGGATCGCGATCATGAAGGACGGCCATGTGATCCAGGTCGGCACGCCCGACGAGATCCTGCGCAGCCCGGCCGACGACTATGTGCGCAGCTTCGTGCGCGGCGTCGATGCGGCGGCCGTGTTCAAGGCCGCGGACATCGCGCGCAAGTCGCTCACCGTGGTGAGCGAGCACCCGGAGCGCGGCGCGCGCGCGGCCTTGAAGCTGCTCGAGGACCAGGACCGCGACTTCGCCTACGTGACCAGCCCGACCAAGCGCTTCCTGGGCGTGGTCTCGGCCGACACCCTGCGCGCCGCGCTCGATGGCCACTCGGGCCCGCTGGGCCTGCAGCGCGCCTTCATCGCCGACCTGCCGCAGATCGACGCCGACGCGCCCGTGGCCGGCCTGATCGGCCCGCTCGCGCAGGCGCCCTGCGCGCTGCCCGTGGTGGCCGGCGACGGCCGCTTCTGCGGCGCGATCAGCAAGACCACGCTGCTCAAGTTCCTCGACCGCGACACGCCGCCGATCGAGGTCGTCGCCCCCCACGCCGCCCCTGCCCTGGCCGCCGAGCCGCACTGAATTTCCGAAGAAGGACCCTGAACGATGAACGACAGCACACTGCCTTCCGAACTGAACGCGCCGGACCTGATGGCGCCGATCGTGAACCCGCCCGCCGTCCCCGCCTACGTCGACCCATGGGAAGCGATCTCGGCCGCGCCCGACACCTCGGCCACCAGCGCCTGGCTCGATGCGCCGGCGAATGCCGCCCACTCGCTCGCGGGCTCGGCCGACGCCGCTGCGGGCAACGACTTCGCGCTGCACCGCCTCTGGGACGGCTCGCTGCCGGTCGAGGCCTGGATCAACAGCGGCCTGGGCTGGGTGGTCGAGCACTTCCGCCCCTTCTTCCAGACCGTGCGCCTGCCCATCGACGGCACGCTGAACTGGGTGCAGGGCCTGCTCACCGGCCTGCCCACGCTGGCCATGATCGCGCTGATCGGCCTGCTGGCCTGGCAGTTCGCAGGCCGCGCACTGGCCATCGGCACCACCGTGGCCCTGCTGCTCGTGGCCATGCTGGGCATCTGGCCTGAAGCGATGGTGACGCTGTCGCTGGTGCTGACCTCGCTGGTGTTCTGCATGGTGATCGGCCTGCCGCTGGGCGTGCTGCTGGCCAGCAGCGACCGCGCTCAGCGCCTCATGCGGCCCGTGCTCGACGCCATGCAGACCACGCCGGCCTTCGTCTACCTGGTGCCGGTGGTGATGCTGTTCGGCATCGGCAACGTGCCGGGCGTGATCGTGACCATCATCTTCGCGCTGGCGCCGCTGGTGCGCCTGACCAACCTGGGCCTGCGCCAGGTACGCCCCGACCTGATCGAGGCCGCGCGCGCCTACGGCGCCTCGCCCTGGCAGATGCTGGTGAAGGTGCAGCTGCCGCTGGCCATGCCCTCGATCATGGCGGGCATCAACCAGGCGCTGATGCTGTCGCTGTCGATGGTGGTGATCGCCTCGATGATCGCCGTGGGCGGCCTGGGCCAGATGGTGCTGCGCGGCATCGGCCGGCTCGACATGGGCCTGGCGACCGTGGGCGGACTGGGCATCGTGCTGCTGGCCATCACGCTGGACCGCCTGACGCAGGCCATGGGCCGGTCGCGCCGCAGCGCCGGCCACCGCTGGTGGCACACCGGGCCGGCCGGCCTCGCGCTGCGCCTGCTGCAGCGGCTGCTGAGCCCCTCGTCGCGCGACGCCGGCACGCCCGCGCCCGCGCTGTCCACGCAAGCGCAATGAAGCGTCCAGGAGACACACCGACCATGAAGAAGATCCATGTCATCGCACGCGGCCTCGTGGCCCTGGGCTGCATCGCCTTCGCGCTGGCCGCCCAGGTGGCCCACGCCGCCGGCGATCTGCCCGGCAAGGGCGTGACCGTGCTGCCGCTCAAGAGCTCGCTGGCCGAGGAGGCCTTCCAGACGCTGCTGGTGATGCGCGGCCTCGAGCGACTCGGCTACACCGTCGAGCCCATGAAAGACCTCGAGCCCGCCACCCAGCACCTGGCGATCGCCAACGGCGACGCCACCTTCATGACCAACCACTGGAGCCTGCTGCACGCCGACTTCTACAAAAACAGCGGCGGCGACGCCAAGCTGTGGCGCAAGGGCGTGTATTCCGACGGCGCGGTGCAGGGCTACCTGATCGACCGCAAGACCGCCGAGCAGTACCACATCACCAATATCGAGCAGCTGCGCGACCCGGCGATCGCCAAGCTGTTCGATGCCGACGGCGACGGCAAGGCCGACCTCACGGGCTGCAACCCCGGCTGGGGCTGCGAGCTGTCCATCGAGGGCCACCTGACGGCCTACGGCCTGCGCGACACCGTGACGCACAAGCAGGGCAGCTATGCCGCGCTGATGGCCGACACCATCGCGCGCTTCAAGCAGGACAAGCCGATCCTCTACTACACCTGGACGCCCTACTGGGTCAGCGCCGTGCTGCGCCCCGGCACCGACGTGGTGTGGCTGCAGGTGCCCTCGACGCCGGTGCAGGACGGCGTCGCCGACACGCGGCTGCCCAACGGCAGGAACTACGGCTTCCTGGCCAACCAGGAACGGATCGTCGCCAACAAGGCTTTCGCCGAGCAGAACCCGGCGGCCGCGAAGCTGTTCGAGCTGATGAAGCTGCCGATCGGCGACATCAACGCGCAGAACCTGCGCATGAGCCAGGGCGCCAACACGCAGCAGGACGTGGAGCGCCACACCGACGGCTGGATCCAGGCCCACCAGGCGCTGTTCGACGGCTGGATCGCCGAGGCCCGCGCCGCCGCGCCTTAGCCCTCAGCGCCGGTCGGCGCCCAGGGCGGCCACGCGCTGGCGCCAGGCCAGGCCGCCCGCCAGCAGCAGCACGAGGCCCAGGCCCAGCAGGAACATGCCCAGGGCGTTGCCGCCCACCTCGCTGTTGTTGCTGGCACTGATGGCGCGCGCGGCGGCGTTGGCATCGGTGGCCGTCATGGCGGTGGCGAAGGCCGATTCCTTGCAGCGCCCCAGCATCTCCGCGCCCTGGTCCTTCATGCGCTCCTGGCATTTCGCCACCGTGGCGGCATCGGCGCTCGGCGCACTCGCGCCGAAGCTCAGGAAGGCGCCCGCGATCATCAGGACCAGGCCGATACCGAGCAGGACCAGGGGATTCTTCTTCATCGTTATTGTCTCCGGAGGGTTGGGTGCGCGCCCTGCCAGCCAGTGCGCGGGCCAGCATAGCAGCGGGTCGCGGCCCGGCCGGGCCTGCGCGCCGCGGCGCCGCCCCACAGCGCCAAGTCGCGCAGACGTCCTACACTCGGCCCCGAACACCCTGGAGGGTCGGTTGGATGGCCAGTTCGGACATGGGCTTGATGAATGCGGTGATCGCGGCCTCGCGCGCGGCTTCGGACGCCGCGCGCTGGAGCGACATGCTCACGGCGCTGTGCCGGCGCTTCGACGCGACGGCCGCCTGCCTCCACACGCCCCGCAGCGCGACGCCCGACCGCGCGTTGTTCGTCGACCACGGCCTTCCGACCCACACCGTGCCTGACTATGTCGAATACTGGTCGCCGCGCGATCCCTGGATGGCCGGTGCTCTGCAGAAGGACATCTGCGTGCGCACCGGCGAATGCGGCATCGGCCGCGAGCTGTGCGACTGGGACACGCTGTACACCCTCGACTACTTCCATGAATTCGCGGCGCCCACGGGCGTCAAGGGCCTGCTCGCGATGATCGTCGACGACGGTTCGCGCCCCGCGGCCGCGCCGTTCACCGTGATCGGCCTGTACCGCCGACCGGGCCTCGAGGAATTCAGCCACCAGGACAAGCGCGTCTTCGAGTCGGTCCATGCGCCGCTGCAGCTCGCGCTGCACGCCCACTGGGCGCTCGGCCGCGGCCGGGACGCCGCCAGCTACGACACGCTCTACGGCCAGCGCAGCGCCGTGTCCTCGATCGAGATCGAGAAGCTCTCGTGCACCTACGACGGCGTCGCCGAATCGCTGCAATACCGCTGGCGCACCAACAATGGCGTCGACTACGGCTACATCTATGCGCCGGGCCGGGGGTGGTGCAGGTGTTCACGTACAAGGGCGGGCGCTGAGCTCGCCCAGATGAGCATGGCGCTGTAGAATCCGGACACGACTCCTCCTTTGCGGCGTCATTCAGTTGGCTTCCGCTCAGGAAGAAAAGACCGCCCCAGGGCGGTTTTTTCATGTCCGGAGGAGTTGCAGGGAGCTCTTGTGGATGAAAAAAAGACGCGGAGAACGGCCGTCTATATCGACGGCTACAACCTTTATTACGGTCGCCTGCGCGGCACGGCCTTCAAGTTGCTGGATCTGCCCCTGCTCTTCGATCGACTGCTGGCCATCCAGGACCCTTTGGCGACCCTCGTCGCCGTGAAGTTCTTCAGCGCGACGGCGCTCGGCAACTTCGCCAGCCATGGACAGCTCTCGGTCGAGTCCCAGGACAGCTATCACCGCGCGCTCGCCGCAAGGCACCCCGATCGCTTCTCGATCAAGCTCGGGACCCACAGCATGGATCGCAACGGCTCGTGGATGCCGGCCTTTGTCGATGGCCAGCGTTTCGATCGAAAAGTCCAGACGCGCGTGTGGCGCATCGAAGAGAAGAAGACGGATGTCAACCTCGCGATGTCCATGTACCGGGACATCTGCAAAGGGCTCTATGGCCAGGTCGTGCTCTGCTCGAACGACAGCGACGCGGAGCCGGTGCTCGAAGCGTTGAGGGAAGACTTCCCTGAACTCGTGATCGGGATCGTCACGCCGGTCAAACCTCCCACAGGCGAAGCCGCATCGCGCCGGCACAGTGCCTCCCTGGCACGACATGCCCATTGGACGCGCCGCTACATCCTTGACGAGGAACTGGCCGGAGCCCAACTGCCGCCCGTGGTCCCGACGAAGAAGAAGCCGATCCGCAAGCCAACGCATTGGTAGCAGGCTCCCGCGGCCGTTCGAACCATGGCGGGGCCGACCGCTCGAGGTGCCTGCCGGAGAGCGTCGGGGGATAATGCGAGACCCCCGATTACAACGATTTCCCCACATGACGACCACGATCCAGCAGGCCGACCTGATCGAATCGATCAGCGCCGCGCTGCAGTACATCAGCTACTACCACCCCGCCGACTACATCGCCCACCTGGCCAAGGCCTACGAGCGCGAGCAGAGCCCTGCCGCCAAGGACGCCATCGCGCAGATCCTCACCAACAGCAAGATGAGCGCCACGGGCCACCGCCCGATCTGCCAGGACACCGGCATCGTCAACGTGTTCCTCAAGGTGGGCATGGACGTGCGCTGGGGCGGCTTCACCGGCAGCCTGGACGACGCCATCAACGAAGGCGTGCGCCGCGGCTACAACCACCCCGACAACACGCTGCGCGCCTCGGTCGTGGCCGATCCGCAGTTCGACCGCAAGAACACCAAGGACAACACGCCCGCGGTGATCTTCACCGAGATCGTGCCGGGCGACACGCTCGAGGTCACGGTCGCGGCCAAGGGCGGCGGCAGCGAGAACAAGAGCAAGCTGGCCATGCTCAACCCGGGCGACAACATCGTCGACTGGGTGCTCAAGACCGTGCCCACCATGGGCGCCGGCTGGTGCCCGCCGGGCATGCTGGGCATCGGCATCGGCGGCACGGCCGAGAAGGCCGCGCTGATGGCCAAGGAAAGCCTGATGGACGACCTCGACATGCACGAACTCCAGGCCAAGAAGGCCTCGGGGGCCGAGCTGAGCAAGGTCGAGGCGCTGCGCATCGAGCTCTACGAGAAGGTCAACGCGCTGGGCATCGGCGCGCAGGGCCTGGGCGGCCTGGCGACCGTGCTCGACATCAAGATCAAGATGTACCCCACGCACGCGGCCAGCAAGCCGGTGGCGATGATCCCCAACTGCGCGGCCACCCGCCATGCGCACTTCGTGATGGACGGCAGCGGCGCGGTCTACCTCGACCCGCCCTCGCTGGACCTCTGGCCCGACGTCGACTGGACGCCCGACTACAACAAGAGCAAGAAGGTCGACCTCGACACGCTCACGCCCGCCGAAGTGGCGAGCTGGAAGCCGGGCGACACGCTGCTGCTCAACGGCAAGATGCTGACCGGCCGCGACGCCGCCCACAAGCGCATCGCCGACATGCTGGCCAAGGGCGAGAAGCTGCCGGTGGACTTCACCAACCGCGTCATCTACTACGTCGGCCCGGTCGATCCGGTGGAAGGCGAAGCGGTGGGCCCGGCCGGCCCGACCACCGCCACCCGCATGGACGGCTTCACCGAGATGATGCTGGCCCAGACCGGCCTGATCGCGATGATCGGCAAGGCCGAGCGCGGCCCGACCGCCATCGAGGCGATCAAGAAGCACCAGAGCGCCTACCTGATGGCGGTCGGCGGTGCCGCCTACCTGGTGAGCAAGGCCATCAAGACCGCCAAGGTCGTCGGCTTCGCGGACCTGGGCATGGAAGCGATCTACGAGTTCGACGTGGTCGACATGCCCGTGACCGTGGCGGTCGACGCGGGCGGCACCAGCGTGCACATCACCGGCCCGGCCGAGTGGCAGAAGCGCATCGCCTCGGGCCAGCTCAAGACCATCACCCTGGAAGCGGCTTGACCCTGGCGGCGATCGGCGTCTTCGACAGCGGGGTCGGCGGCCTCAGCGTGCTGGCCGCGCTGCGGGCGGCGCTGCCGCACGAGCGCTTCGTCTATTTCGCCGACACGCCCTATGCGCCCTACGGCGAGCGCGGCGACGCCTATGTGATCGAGCGCACGCGCGCCGTGACCGGCGAGCTGATCGCGCAACACGGCATCAAGGCGCTGGTGGTGGCCTGCAACACCGCGACCGCCGCGGCCATCCACCTGCTGCGCGCCGAGCATCCCACGCTGCCACTGGTCGGCCTAGAACCCGCGCTCAAGCCCGCCGTGGCCGCCAGCCGCACGCGCCGCATCGCGGTGCTGGCCACGCGCGGCACACTGGCCAGCGCCAAGTTCGCGGCGCTGCATGCGGCGCTGGCCGACCAGGCCCATTTCACGCTCGTGCCCTGCGACGGGCTCGCGCGCGCGATCGAGGTCGACGACCGGGCCCAGGTCGCGTCGCTGTGCGAGCGCTACGTGCACCAGGCGGGCCACTTCGGCAGCGCCGACGGACAGGTCGACACCCTGGTGCTCGGCTGCACCCACTACCCCTTCGCCGCCGAGGAACTGCGCCGGCACACCGGCGCCGCCGTGCGCTTCATCGACACCGGCGCGCCCGTCGCGCAGCAGACCCATCGGCTGCTGCAGGCCGCGGGCCGGCTCGCGGGCCCGCAGGCCATCGGGGGCGTGACGCTCGCTTCGAGCGGCCCGCTCGAGCCCCTGCAGGCCGCGGCGCTGCGCTGGCTCGGCCCGGCAGGGCTTCATCAGGGCTGAGGCGGCCATGCGACGCGTGCTGCGCCCCACCCTGCTCTCGCTCGGGCTGCTGGCTTTCGTGCCGCTCGGGCACGCCGCCTGCGAAAGCGGCCTGGCCGAGCGCATCCATGCACGGCTGCATCCCGAGCGCGCGCTCGACGAACGGCTGGCCGCCTGCAAGCCCTGGCCGGCCTTCCCCGGCCGCATCGTGATCGTGCTGCCCATGCCGCGGCCCGCGAGCGATCCGTCGGCCACGAAGGTCTACGACCTCGAGGTGCTGCTGGTGCAGCGGCCCGACAACGGCAACACCGAACGCGACACGCTGGTCAGCCGGCTGTTCCAGGCTGAGGCCATGGACGAGGACGGCGTCGCGATCCAGGAGATCAAGGTCGACACCGCGCGCTATGTGCTGGCCCCGGATGCGCGCGCCTTCGGCCTGCGCGTGCGCTACCGCGGCACCACCCATGCCGACGCCTTCGCCAGCGAGACGCTGCGCCTCTATGTGGCGCAGGGCGGCAAGCTGCGCGAAGTGCTGCAGGAGATCGAGCTCGACAGCGACAGCGGCGAATGGAATGCCGACTGCACGGGCCGCTTCCGCCAGCTGCGCACCATGCTGTCGACCCGGCCCGGCCGCAACGGCGCCTTCGCCGACCTGGTGCTCTCGCGCACGCGCACGCAAAGCCGTGCCCAGGTGCAGGACGACGGCAGCTGCGCGGAAAAAGCACAGCCGCCGCAGTACAGCACCGTGGTGCTGCGCTACGACGGCGAGCGCTTCAAGGTGCCCAAGAGCGTGCTGGCGCCTTAGGCCGCACCGCGCGGGCGGTGCGCCTCAGTGCAGATGGCGCGGGCGGCGGCCGCCGCCATGGCCGCCGGCACCGGGGCCGCCCGGGCCGCCGCTGCCACGCGGGCGCTTGCCCAGTTCGAGCGAATTGACCAGCGCATCGAAGCGGTCGCCGAAGAGCTTGTCGATCTCGGCCACCACGCCGCCGAGCTCGGCGCCGTCGAAGTGGCGCTCCATCAGGTGCACCACGTCCTCGACCAGCAGGTCGCGCTGGACCTGCATGATGGCGGCCGGGTTCGGGCCCACGAAGAGCATCAGGAAGTCGTCGCGCGACTCTTCTTCCGGATCGCCCTCTTCCTCGTCGAAGTCGGTGTCGTAGAAGGTGATCTCGATCGCCGCGCCCTGCTCCGCGAGCTCGTTGAGCGCCATGCACATCTCGTCGAGTTCCTGGCGGAAGTCCTCGTCGCCGGGCACGGTCCAGCACATCTGGAGCATGTGGTCCTTCTGCTCGAAGCGGATGCCGAGTTCTTCCTCGTAGGCGCTGGTGGCGCCGTCGGCCAGCGAGCGGGCGCCGGCGTACTTCCACAGGGGCTTGAGCGCCTCCTGGATCTGGGCGAAGGTCACGTCGGCGCGCAGCGGCACGTCGCCATGCACGTGGATCTCGAACGGAGCGTTGTAGCGAGGCATGTCTAGCTCCCTTGTAGTTGATGGTGCCCGGAACGGGAATCGAACCCGTATGCCCGTCTAAAGGCGGCGGATTTTAAGTCCGATGTGTCTACCAATTTCACCATCCGGGCCGGGTATCTGAGGACGAAGATAACCCAAAACAAAACAGCCCCGACAACGAATGTTGGCGGGGCTTGCTTTTCAGTGGAGGCGCGACCCGGAGTCGAACCGGGCTAGACGGATTTGCAATCCGTTGCATAACCGCTTTGCTATCGCGCCACGCTTGTTTGAAACGACTCGGCCTGTGACTTCGTCGCTGCTTTCTCCTGCGTAAAAAAGGGAAGCCTGGGCTTCCCTTTTTCAAAACTGGAGCGGGATAAGAGACTCGAACTCTCGACCTCAACCTTGGCAAGGTTGCGCTCTACCAACTGAGCTAATCCCGCGTTTCGAGCCTCGAATTATATGCCACTTTTTCGAGGTTTCGAGGCAGCGCGCAAATTTTCAGTGCTTGATCGAACCTTCGGAAGGCTGCGCGGCGCGCTGCTTCGACAGCTCGGCCAGCGCCGCGGCCGAGGCCGCCACTTCTTCGTCGGACAGCGGCGTGGGCAGCTTCTCCAGCGCGATCTCCAGCACCTTGTCGATCCACTTGACCGGCACGATCTCGAGGCCGTTCTTCACGTTCTCGGGGATGTCCTGCAGGTCCTTGGCGTTCTCTTCCGGAATGATCACGGTCTTGATGCCGCCGCGCAGCGCGGCCAGCAGCTTTTCCTTCAGGCCGCCGATGGCCGTGACCTCGCCCCGCAGGGTGATCTCGCCGGTCATCGCGACGTCGCCGCGCACCGGGATGCCGGTCAGCGCCGACACGAAGGCCGTCGTCATCGCGGCGCCCGCGCTCGGGCCATCCTTGGGCGTGGCGCCGTCGGGCACGTGGATGTGGATGTCGCGCTTCTCGAACATCTCGTCCTTGATGCCCAGGCGGCGGGCGCGGCTGCGCACCACCGTGCGCGCGGCCTCGACCGATTCCTTCATCACGTCGCCCAGCGAGCCGGTGCGGCTGATGATGCCCTTGCCGGGCATGGTCACGGCCTCGATGGTCAGCAGGTCGCCACCGACTTCGGTCCAGGCCAGGCCCACGACCTGGCCCACCTGGTTCTGCTTCTCGGCCAGGCCGAAGGTGTACTTGCGCACGCCCAGGAAGTCGTTGAGGTTGCTGCCGTCGACCGTGACCTTGGGCGTCATCTTCTTGAGCAGCAGGCCCTTGACCACCTTGCGGCAGATCTTGGACAGCTCGCGCTCGAGCGAACGCACACCGGCTTCACGCGTGTAGTAGCGCACCACGTCGCGCACCGCTTCCTCGGTGATCAGCAGTTCCTCGTCCTTCACGCCGTTGTTCTTCATCTGCTTGGGCAGCAGGTACTTCAGCGCGATGTGGGTCTTCTCGTCCTCTGTATAGCCCGACAGGCGGATGACTTCCATCCGGTCGAGCAGCGCCGGCGGGATGTTCATCGAGTTCGAGGTGGCGACGAACATCACGTCGCTCAGGTCGAAGTCGACCTCGACGTAGTGGTCGCCGAAGGTGTGGTTCTGCTCGGGGTCGAGCACCTCGAGCAGCGCGCTCGACGGGTCGCCGCGGAAATCGGTGCCCAGCTTGTCGATCTCGTCGAGCAGGAACAGCGGATTGCGCGTGCCGATCTTGTTGAGGCTCTGCAGCACCTTGCCCGGCAGCGCGCCGATGTAGGTGCGGCGGTGCCCGCGGATCTCGGCCTCGTCGCGCATGCCGCCCAGCGCCATGCGGGTGTACTTGCGGCCGGTCGCCTTGGCGATCGACTGCCCGAGCGAGGTCTTGCCCACGCCCGGCGGGCCGACCAGGCACAGGATCGGCGCCTTGACCTTGTCCACGCGCTGCTGCACCGCGAGGTATTCCAGGATGCGGTCCTTGACCTTGTCGAGGCCGTAGTGGTCCTCGTTGAGCACCGCCTCGGCATTGGCCAGGTCGTGCTTGATCTTGGTCTTCTTGCTCCAGGGCAGGCCGATCAGCACGTCGATGTAGTTGCGCACCACGGTGGCCTCGGCCGACATGGGCGACATCAGCTTGAGCTTCTTGAGCTCGCCCTCGGCCTTCTTGAGCGCTTCCTTGGGCATCTTGGCGAGCTTGATCTTCTTCTCGATCTCCTCGATGTCCGCGCCGTCCTCGCCCTCGCCCAGTTCCTTCTGGATCGCCTTGACCTGTTCGTTCAGGTAGAAGTCGCGCTGGTTCTTCTCCATCTGGCGCTTCACGCGGCCGCGGATCTTCTTGTCGACGTTGAGGATGTCGACCTCGCGCTCGAGCTGGCCGTAGAGGTTCTCCAGCCGGGCCTTGATGTCGTCGAGGTCGAGCACTGCCTGCTTGTTGTCGAGCTTGAGCGGCAGGTGCGCGGCGATGGTGTCGGCCAGGCGGCCCGGATCGTCGATGCTGGAGATCGAGGTCAGGATCTCCGGCGGGATCTTCTTGTTCAGCTTGACGTACTGGTCGAACTGCTGCATCACCGCACGGCGCAGGGCCTCGATCTCGGTGCCCTTCTGGGCCGCGGCGTCGGCCACTTCGACCGGCGTCACGTTGGCGGTGAAATGCGTCTCGCCGTCGTGGATGCTGTTGACGCGGGCGCGCTGCTGGCCTTCGACCAGCACCTTCACGGTGCCGTCGGGCAGCTTGAGCATCTGCAGGATGGTCGAGACGCAGCCGACCTCGAACATGTCCTCGACCGAGGGCTCGTCCTTGGCGGCCGCCTTCTGTGCGACCAGCATGATGCGGCGTTCGGCTTCCATCGCCAGTTCGAGCGCCTTGATGCTCTTGGGGCGTCCCACGAACAGCGGGATCACCATGTGGGGGAACACCACGACGTCACGCAGCGGCAGCAGCGGCAGGTCGATGGCGTCGGGAGGCAGGGGGGTGTGACCAGACATGCGAGTCCTCGAAGTGATCAGGCAAAGATGGAACGCGCCGCGCGAATTTCAAGCCCGCGCGGCGCGTTCATCGTAGGGGCCACGCGCAAAGCGCGTGAAATGCAAAACGGGATGACCCCAGGCACTCAGGCCTTCTTGGCTGCCTCGCGATACACGAGCAGCGGTGGCTTGTTCTCGTCGATGGTCGATTCCTCGACCACCACCTTGTCGACATTGCTTGCGTTGGGCAGCTCGAACATCGTGTCGATCAGCGACTGTTCGAGGATCGAGCGCAGGCCGCGGGCGCCGGTCTTGCGCGCCAGCGCCTTGCGGGCGATGGCCTTGAGCGCGGCGGGGCGGATCTCCAGGTCCACGCCCTCCATCTGCAGCAGCTTGGTGAACTGCTTGACCACCGCGTTCTTGGGTTCGGTCAGGATCTGCACCAGCGCGTCTTCGCTGAGCTCGGCCAGCGAGGCGACCACCGGCATCCGGCCCACGAGTTCGGGGATCAGGCCGAACTTGATCAGGTCCTCGGGTTCGACCTCGCGGAACACCTCGGTGATGCTGCGCTGGGCCTTGCTCTTGACCGAGGCGCCGAAGCCGATGCCCGAGGCCTCGGTGCGGTTTTCGATGACCTTCTCCAGGCCGGCGAAGGCGCCACCGCAGATGAACAGGATGTTGGTCGTGTCGATCTGCAGGAAGTCCTGGTTCGGGTGCTTGCGCCCGCCCTGGGGCGGCACGCTGGCCATGGTGCCTTCGATCAGCTTCAGCAGCGCCTGCTGGACGCCCTCGCCCGACACGTCGCGCGTGATCGAGGGGTTGTCGGACTTGCGCGAGATCTTGTCGATCTCGTCGATGTAGACGATGCCGCGCTGGGCCTTCTCGACCTCGTAGTTGCAGCTTTGCAGCAGCTTCTGGATGATGTTCTCGACGTCCTCGCCGACATAGCCGGCTTCGGTCAGCGTGGTGGCATCGGCCATCACGAAGGGCACGTCGAGCATGCGCGCGAGCGTCTGCGCCAGCAGCGTCTTGCCCGAACCCGTGGGGCCGATCAGCAAGATGTTGCTCTTGCTGAGCTCGACCTCGTCGCCCTTGCTGTTCTTCTCCTTGTGACGCAGGCGCTTGTAGTGGTTGTAGACCGCCACCGACAGCATGCGCTTGGCCGGCTCCTGGCCGATCACGTAGTTGTCGAGGTTGGTCTTGATCTCCAGCGGCGTGGGCAGGTCGCTGCGCGCGTCGCGCGACTCCTCGCCCGCGGGCAGTTCGTCGCGGATGATCTCGTTGCAGAGGTCGATGCACTCGTCGCAGATGAACACCGAAGGGCCCGCGATCAGCTTCTTGACCTCGTGCTGGCTCTTGCCGCAGAACGAGCAGTAAAGCGTTTTTTCGCTGGAAGAGCCTTTTTTATCGGCCATGGACAGGTGCCTCGTTACGCAGTAGGTTCAATGATAACTAAAACAAAAACGGCGTTTCCCGCATGGAAAACGCCGTTTTTTGCCATTTGGCACCGTCGGCGCCAAGCGGCCTGCAGCGCGTCAGCCGCGTTTGGTCACGACCTGGTCGACCAGGCCGTAGTCCTTGGCCTCGTCGGCCGTCAGGAAATAGTCCCGCTCGGTGTCGCGCTGGACCTTCTCCAGCGGCTGGCCGGTGCGTTCGGCCAGGATCTTGTTCATCTGGTCCTTGGTGCGCAGGATGTCGCGCGCATGGATCTCGATGTCGGTGGCCTGGCCGCGGGCGCCGCCCAGCACCTGGTGGATCATGACCTTGGAGTTGGGCAGCGAGAAGCGCTTGCCCTTCTCGCCGGCCGCCAGCAGGAAGGCGCCCATGCTGGCCGCGAAGCCCAGGCACATGGTCGACACGGCCGGCTTGATGAACTGCATGGTGTCGTAGATCGCCATGCCGGCGCTCACGCTGCCGCCGGGCGAGTTGATGTAGAAGGAGATGTCCTTGTCCGGGTTCTCGCTCTCGAGGAACAGCAGCTGCGCCACCACCAGGTTGGCGGTCTGGTCGTTGACTTCGCCCACCAGGAAGATGATGCGTTCCTTGAGGAGCCGCGAATAGATGTCATAGGACCGCTCGCCACGGCCCGACTGCTCGATGACCATCGGAACCATGCCGAGGCCTTGAATTTCGTTTGCGATCATGTATTTGCTCTCCGGGAAGATGAAGTCGTTCGCTGCTGCGACTGAACTGTACGCCTGAGTGAAATGGGGCTCGTGCCGCAAAGCACAAGCCCCATCGGTGTCACTGGGACGGCGGCGATCAGCCTTGTTGCTGCTGCGCCATCAGTTCGTCGAAGGACACGGCCTTTTCGTTGACCTTGGCCTTGGCCAGCACGAAATCGGTCACGTTGTTCTCGATCACCACGGCTTCGACTTCGGCCAGGCGGCGGTTGTCGCTGAAGTACCAGCGCACCACGTCGGCCGGCTTTTCGTAGCTGGCGGCCAGTTCGTCGATGTGGGCCTTGATCTGCTCGGGCTTGGCCTGCAGTTCATTGGCGCGCACCAGTTCGGCCACCACCAGGCCCAGGCGCACGCGGCGCTCGGCTTGGGGCAGGAACACTTCCTGGGGGATCGGCGCCTTGTCGGCGTCCTTGATGCCGCGCTGCTTGAGCTCGGCGCGGGCGCCTTCGATCATGCGTTCGACTTCCGACTGCACGCTGGCGTTCGGCAGGTCGAGTTCGGCGTTGGCGATCAGCGCGTCCATCACGGCGTTCTTGTTGCGCGCCAGCAGGCGGAACTTGACTTCGCGCTCGAGGTTGCGCTTGATGTCCGCGCGCAGGCCTTCGACCGTGCCTTCTTCGATGCCCAGCGACTTGGCCAGCTGTTCGTTGACTTCGGGCAGGTGGGTGGCTTCGATCTTCTTGACCGTGACCAGGAAGTCGGCTTGCTTGCCGGCCACGTCCTTGCCGTGGTAGTCGGCCGGGAACGACAGCGGGAAGGTGCGGCTGTCGCCGGACTTCAGGCCGCGCACGGCGTCTTCGAATTCCTTGAGCATCTGGCCTTCGCCGATGACGAACTGGAAGTCCTCGGCCTTGCCGCCCTGGAAGGTCTCGCCGTCGATCTTGCCTTCGAAGTCGACCGTCACGCGGTCGTCGTCGCCGGCAGCGGCGTCCTGCGCACGCTGGGCGAAGGTGCGGCGCTGCTTGCGCAGGATGTCCAGGGTCTTGTCGATGGCTTCGTCGCTCACGTCGGCCGTCACGCGGTCGATCTCGGCGGCGCCCAGGTCGTTGATCTTGACTTCGGGGAACACTTCGAACACCGCGTCGAAGGCCAGTTCGCCCTCCGGCGATTCTTCCTTCTCGGTGATGCGGGGCTGGCCGGCCACGCGCAGCTTGGCTTCGTTGGCGGCCTGCGAGAAGGCTTCACCGACCTTGTCGTTCATGACTTCGTAGTGCACCGAGTAGCCGTAGCGCTGGGCCACGACGTTCATCGGCACCTTGCCCGGACGGAAACCGTCCATCTTCACGGTACGGGCCAGCTTCTTGAGGCGCGAATCCACCTCGGACTGGATGGTGCCGACCGGCAAGGTCAGCGTGATCTTGCGCTCGAGCTTTTCGAGGGTTTCAACGTTCACGGTCATTCTTTGTTCCTCAAGAGAGATGGGGCTGGTGCGCGGGGCCGGACTCGAACCGGCACGTTCTTGCGAACGTCAGGACCTAAACCTGGTGCGTCTACCAATTTCGCCACCCGCGCGGTCAGGTGAATCAAGCAAAAACGGGCGGCCTCCTATGCAGACCACCCGTTTCGAAATCGGTCAACCGCGCATTTTAGACGCTAATGGGGCCCACTTTCGGCTCCCGCTTCACACGGAATGCTGCGGCGTACATCGCGGGCAGTGCCAACAGGGTCAGAACGGTGGCCACGATGAGCCCGCCCATGATGGCCACGGCCATCGGTCCCCAGAAGACGCTGCGCGACAGCGGGATCATCGCCAGCACCGCCGCGGCCGCCGTCAGCACGATCGGGCGCAGGCGGCGCACGGCCGATTCGACGATCGCGTCCCAGGCCGGCACGCCGGCGGCGCGGTCGCTCTCGATCTGGTCGATCAGGATCACCGAGTTGCGCTGAATCATGCCCATCAGCGCGATCACGCCCAGCAGCGCGACGAAGCCGAAGGGCCGGTTCAGCAGCAGCAGCGCCGCCGCCACGCCGGCGATGCCCAGCGGCCCGGTGACGAACACCAGCAGCGAGCGGCTGAAGCTGTGCAGCTGCAGCATCAGGAGCGTGAACACCAGGAACAGCATGATCGGCACGCCCGCCACGATCGAATCGGACCCCTTGCTGCTCTCCTCGACCGCGCCCGCGGTCTCGATGCGGTAGGCGCCCTGTCCGGCCGCGCGCCATTTGGCCTCGAGCGCGCGCAGTTGGGGCAGCAGCTGCGCCGTGACCGTCGCGCCCTGCAGGCCCTCGACGATGTCGGCGTTCACCGTGATCGCGTAGTCGCGGTTCTCGCGCCACATCACGCCCGGCTCCCAGCTGAACACCGGCTTGGCGATCTGCGACAGCGGGATCGAGCGGCCCGAGGCGGTCGGCAGGTAGGCGTTGCCGATGTCGGAGATCGCTTCGCGCTCGTCGGCCGACTGGCGCAGCACGATGTCGATCAGTCGGTCGTTCTCGCGGTACTGGCCGACCGTGGTGCCGCTGAACATGGTGCGCGAGGCCTGGGCGATGGCCTGGCTGGTCACGCCCAGCGTGCGCGCCTTGGCCTGGTCGACTTCCAGCCGGATCACCTTGACCGACTCGTTCCAGTTGTCGTTGACGCCGCGCGTGCTGGCGTTCTCGCGCAGGATGGCCTTGACCTCGTCGGCATGCTGGCGCAGCGCCAGCGGCTCGGTGCCGATCACGCGGAACTGCACCGGGTACGCCACGGGCGGGCCGTTGGGCAGCAGCTTGGCGCGCCCACGCACCTCCGGGAACTCCTGCGCCAGCAGGCCCGGCAGGCGACGACGCAGGGCCTCGCGCTGGTTCAGGTCCTTGGCCAGCACGATCATCTGCGAGACGTTGCTCTGCGGGAAGATCTGGTCGAGCGGCAGGTAGAAGCGCGGCACGCCGTTGCCGATCCAGGTGGTGACGGTGGCCACCTCGGGCTCCTGCATCAGGCGCTGCTCGACCCGCTTGGCGATGTCCTCGCTGGCGGCGAAAGAGGTGCCTTCGGGCGACCACAGATCGACCAGGATTTCCGGCCGGCTCGAATCGGGGAAGAACTGCTGCTGCACCCGGCCCATGCCCACGATGCCCAGCGCGAAGATCAGCACGGTGGCCCCGATGGTGAGCCAGCGGTACTCGACGCACCAGTTCACCGTGCGGCGGAAGGTGTTGTAGAAGCGCGAGTCGAACAGCTCGTGCGGCGGCGCGTCCGGGTCGTGCGGCTTGACCTTGAGCAGCAGCGTGCCCAGGTAGGGCACGAAGTAGACCGAGACGATCCACGACAGCACCAGCGCGATCACCGTCACCGCGAAGATCGCGAAGGTGTACTCGCCGGTGACCGACTTGGCGATGCCGATCGGCAGGAAGCCGGCGGCCGTGATCAGGGTGCCGGTCAGCATCGGCTTGGCCGTGACGTCGTAGGCGAAGGTGGCGGCGCGCGCCTTGTCGTAGCCCTCCTCCATCTTGCGCACCATCATCTCGACCGCGATGATCGCGTCGTCCACCAGCAGGCCCAGCGCGATGATCAGCGAGCCCAGCGACACCTTGTGCAGCCCGATGTTGAAGTAGTTCATGGCCAGGAAGGTCACGGCCAGCACCAGCGGGATGGTGATCGCCACCACCAGGCCGGGCCGCACGTCGATGTGCCAGCCGAAGCGCCCGCCCTTGTGCAGGCCCAGCGCCACGAAGCTCACGGCCAGCACGATCGCCACCGCCTCGATCAGCACATGGATGAACTCGTTGACCGAGGTCGCGACCGAGACCGGCTGGTCCTGCACCTGCGTGAGCACGGCGCCGGCCGGCAGCCGCTGGCCGATGTCGGCCACCGCCACGCGCAGCGCCTTGCCCAGCGCGATGATGTCGCCGCCCTTGGCCATCGACACGCCCAGCGCCACCACTTCCTTGCCCTGGTGGTGCACCTTGGTGGCCGGCGGGTCGATGGTGCCGCGCCGGATCTCGGCGATGTCGCCCAGGCGCAGCTGGTTGCCCGAGCTGCCGCGGATCGGCATCTCGCGCAGCTGGTCCACGCTGGTGAACTGGCCGGCCACGCGCACCTGCACCACGTCGAGCGGCGACTGGATGGTGCCCGCGCTCTCGATCGCGTTCTGCGCGCCGATCTGCTGCAGCACCGCGTTGAAGTCCAGCCCCAGCTGCGCGATGCGCTTCTGCGAGACCTCGATGTAGACCTTCTCGTCCTGCAGGCCGAACTGCTCGACCTTGGCCACGTCCTTGACGCGCAGCAGGCCCTGGCGCACGTCGTCGGCGAAGGTCTTGATCTCGGCCGGCGTGTAGCCGTCGGTCTCGAGCGCGTAGATCACGCCGTAGACGTCGCCGAAGTCGTCGTTGAAGAAGGGCCCCTGCACGCCGCTGGGCAGCGTGCCGCGCATGTCGCCGATCTTCTTGCGCACCACGTACCAGACGTTGGCCACCTCGCTGGACTTGGACGAATCCTTGATCTCGAAAATGATCTGCGACTCGCCCGGCTTGGAGTAGCTGCGGATCTTGCTGGCGTAGGGCGCCTCCTGCAGCGTGCGCTCGAGCTTGTCGGTCACCTGCTCGGCCACCTGCTGCGCGGTCGCGCCGGGCCAGTAGGTGCGCACCACCATCACGCGGAAGGTGAAGGGCGGGTCCTCGTCCTGGCCGAGCTGAAAGTAGGCCGCGAAGCCCAGCACCATCAGCGCCACCATCAGGTAGCGGGTGAGCGCCGCATGCTCGAGCGCCCACTTGGAAAGGTTGAAGCCGGCCTTGCCGGTCGTCTCTTGAGGGGTCGTCATCGGGGCGACCTCAGCGCGAGGCCGCCGAAGCGGGGGCCGCTGCGGGAGCCGGCGCGGGCGCGGGCGTCTTGCCCTGGTAGATCGTGACCTTCTGGCCCGGCGACAGCACGTGCACGCCCGCCACCACCACCTGCATGCCGGGCGTGATGCCCGCGGCGATCACGGCTTCGTTGCCGTCGGCCGTCGCCACCTGCACCGGCTGCGAACGCACGGTCATGGTGGCCGTGTCGAGCACCCAGACCGCGCTGCCGCTGCCTTCCTGGCGCAGCGCGCTGGTCGGCAGTTTCAACACCGCCGCACCGGCATTCGACAGCGCCTTGGGCCGTGCATACACGGTGGCGCCCAGGGCTGGCGAGGTGGCGGCGTCGATCGCCACCTTGACCGAATAGGTACGGGTCACGGCGTCGGCGCTGGCCGCGACCTCGCGCACCTTGCCTTCGAGTTCGGCACCGCCGGCCCAGCCGCGCACCGTCACGGCCGAGCCCGGCCGGATCAGCGCCGCGCGGTCTTCCGGCACCGCGAACACCACGTCGCGCGCGCCGTCCTGCGCGATGCGCACCACCGGCGTGCCGGCCGAGACCACCTGCCCCGGCTGCGCGTCGATGGCCGTGACCACGCCCGCGACGTCGGCCACCAGCGTGGTGTAGCTGGCCTGGTTGCCTTGGGAGGCCAGCTGCGCCTGCGCCTGGTCGAGCTGGGCCTGCGAGGACTTGAAGGTGGCTTCGCGGCGCTCCAGCTCGGCACCGCTGATGAAGTTCTGCGCCCGCAGTTCGCGGTAGCGCTTGAGGTCGGCCGAGGCCAGGTCACGGTTGGTCACGGCCGCGGCCTGCTGCGCGCGGGCCGCGTCGGCGGCCAGGCGGTAGTCCTGCGGATCGAGCTGCGCCAGCACCTGGCCGGCCTGCACATGCTGGCCCAGTTCGGCCTGGCGCTTGAGGATCTTGCCGGCCACGCGGAAGCCCAGCTGCGATTCGATGCGCGCGCGCACCTCGGCCGAGAACTCGGGCGCGGTGTCGAAGGCGCTGGTGCCCACGGTCTGCACCTTGACGGAGCGCAGCGGTTCCTCGACCGGCGGCGGCTTGGAACAGCCCGCCACGGCCACCGCCAGCAGCACGGCCGCCGACGGAAAGGAGAGCGCGGGACGAAGAAACGATACGGTCATGAACCACCTTGATTGCCACGGAGAGGTCATTAATGACCGAAGGGTTAGTAATTTTGTGGGATGCGTCCGACGCTGTCAACGAATCGTGACGAGAGCGGCGCGCCCGACGCGGTGCCCGACAATCCAGCCCGTGTCATCCCCTGCCCCCCCCGCCGTCGCGCCGCCGCCGACGCACTACGAGAACTTCCCGGTCGCGTCCTGGCTCTGCCCGCCGCGCCTGCGTCCGCCCATCGCCGCGATCTACGGTTTCGCGCGCACCGCCGACGACATCGCCGACGAGGGCGAGGACGGCCCCGAGCAGCGGCTGGCCGACCTGCGGGCCTTCGGCGCCGACCTGTCGGCCACCGCCCGGGGCGGGCCGATCTCGGGCCGCTGGCCCGAAGTGTTCGGCCCGCTGGCCCGGGCGATGCGCGACTTCGCGCTGCCCGAAGCGCTGCTGGCCGACCTGCTCTCGGCCTTCGTGCAGGACATCGAGAAGACGCGCGACGGCGGTCTCTATGCCGACCGCGCCGAGCTGCTGGCCTACTGCAGCCGCTCGGCCAACCCGGTCGGCCGGCTGCTGCTGCATCTCTACGGCGTCGACGATGCGCTCGCGCTGACGCAGAGCGACGCCATCTGCAGCGCGCTGCAGCTCGCCAACTTCTGGCAGGACCTGAGCGTCGATTTGCCGCGCGGGCGCCTCTACCTGCCGCTGGCGGACTGCGCGGCGCACCGGCTCGCGCCCGGGGATGTGCGCCGTCAACCGCCAGCGCCCGAAGCCATCGCGCTGGTCGCGGCCGAGGTGGACTGGACCCGCGCCCTGATGGCGCAGGGCGCGCCGCTGGTGCACCGCCTGCCCGGGCGCATCGGCTGGGAATTGCGCCTCGTGGTCCAGGGCGGCCTGCGCATCCTCGACAAGATCGAAGCCCAGGGTTTCGACAGCTTCTCGCGCCGCCCGACCATCGGCGCGGCCGATGCCCCCCTTCTGGCCTGGCGGGCCTTGCGGATGCGGAGACAATCGACGCCATGAGCCACGAGAACAGAAGCACCCCCAGAGATGAATCCTGAGCAGTACGTCCAGGAAAAAGCCGCGGCCTCGGGCAGCAGCTTCTATTACGCCTTCCTGTTTCTTCCCAAGCCGCGGCGCGCGGCGATCACCGCCTTCTATGCCTTCTGCCGCGAGATCGACGACGTGGTCGACGAGGTGCGCGACCCCGGCGTGGCGGCGACCAAGCTGGCCTGGTGGCGCACCGAGGTGGCCCAGTCCTTCGCCGGCCAGCCCAGCCACCCGGTGATGCAGGCGCTGATGCCGCTGACCGCCGAGTACGGCATCGAGGCGCGCCAGCTGCAGCAGATCATCGACGGCTGCCAGATGGACCTGGACCAGACCCGCTACCTCGACTTCCCCGGCCTGCAGCGCTACTGCCACCTGGTGGCCGGCGTGGTGGGCGAGGTCGCGGCGCGCATCTTCGGCCAGCAAGACCCGCAGACCACCGCCTACGCCCACAAGCTGGGCCAGGCGCTGCAACTCACCAACATCATCCGCGACGTGGGCGAGGACGCCTTGCGCGGCCGCATCTACCTGCCGGTCAACGAGCTGCAGCAATTCGACGTCAAGGCGCACGAGCTGCTCAACCGCGTGTACTCGGAGCGCTTCGTGGCGCTGATGAAGTTCCAGGCCGAGCGCGCGCACCGCATCTACGACGAGGCCCTGGCCCTGCTGCCCGCGGCCGACCGCCGCAGCCAGAAGCCGGGCCTGATGATGGGCAGCATCTACCGCGCGCTGTTGCGCGAGATCGAAGGCGACGACTTCCAGGTGCTGCAGCAGCGCGTGAGCCTCACGCCGCTGCGCAAGTTCTGGCTGGCCTGGCGCGTGCAGGCGCTGGGCCGGATCTGACACCGAAGCGCCCCGCATGAAGATCGCCGTCATCGGCGCCGGCTGGGCCGGCCTGGCCTGTGCCGTCGAGACCGCGCGCGCCGCCCACCGCGTGACCCTGTTCGAGGCCGCCCGCCAGCCGGGCGGCCGCGCGCGCCGCATCGACGCCAGCCACGGCGGCGCCGCGCTCGACAACGGCCAGCACATCCTGATCGGCGCCTACCGCGACACGCTGGCGCTGATGCGCGCGGTCGGCGTCGAGCCCGACACCGCGCTGCTGCGCCAGCCGCTGTCGCTGCGATTCGCCGATGGCGGCGGGCTGGCGCTGCCAAAGCTGCAGCCGCCGCTCGACCTGCTGGCCGGCATCGCCCTGGCCCGCGGCTGGACCTGGGCCGACAAAGGCAGCCTGCTGCGCACCGCGCTGCGCTGGCGGCGCGCCGGTTTCCGCTGCGCGCCCGAGGCCACGGTCGCCACGCTGTGCGCCGGGCTGACGCCGCGCGTGATGCAGGAGCTGATCGAGCCGCTGTGCGTCTCGGCCCTCAACACCGCAGTGGCGGACTCCAGCGGCACGGTCTTCCTGCGCGTGCTGCACGACGCACTGTTCGGCGCGCGCGGCGGCGCCGACCTGCTGCTGCCGCGCTGCGACCTGGGCGCGCTGTTCCCCGATGCCGCCCTGCGCTGGCTCGCGGTGCGCGGCGCCACGCTGCGGCTGGGCCGGCGCGTGGCTTCGCTCGCCCGCGTCGATGGCGGCTGGCGGGTCGAGGACGAACTGTTCGACCGCGTCGTGATCGCCGGTGCGCCCTGGGATGCGGCGCGCCTGCTGCGCGCGGCCGGCGTGGACGCCCCGGACTGGCTCGCCGCCACCGAGGCGCTGCGCTTCGAGGCCATCGCCACCCTCTATGCCGATGGCGCCTCGGCGCTGGCCGCGCCCATGATGGCGCTGCGCAGCGGCCCGGGCGCGCCCGCGCAGTTCGCCTTCGACCGCGGCCAGCTGGGCGGGCCGCACGGCCTGCTGGCGCTGGTGGTGAGCGCCAGCGACCAGCCGCGCGAGCTGCTGGCCGGGCAGGTGCTGGCCCAGGCCGCCGCGCAGCTCGGCCAGACCCGGCTGCGCATCGTGCAGACCGTGGTCGAGAAGCGCGCCACCTTCGCCTGCACGCCCGGCCTCGCGCGCCCGGCGATGCAGATCGCGCCCGGCCTCGCGGCCTGCGGCGACTACCTCGACGGACCCTACCCCGCCACGCTCGAAGGCGCGGTGCGCAGCGGGCTGGACGCGGCCCAATGGATCGGACCCTGCGGATGACCCTCGACTACCTCGATTTCGACTACAGCGAAGATGCCGACGGCAACGGCAGCTTCGACACGCTGGCCTCGGTGAACGCGGCGCAGCTGCCCCGGGTGCATGCGGAGATCGCCGCCGTGCTGCGCTGGGCCCATGCGGCCTTCGCCGAACGGCGCGGCGCGCCCGAGGACGGCGGCGAGTGGGACTACGACCTGCAGTCGCGGCGCGAATTCAGCATCGGCGAGACGCTGTCCTTCGACGCGCGCAGCGGCAGCCTGTCGGTCGAGGCCGGCACGCAGACGCCACCGCGCCACACGCTGAGCCTGTCGATCGGCGGCAGCGCGGACTTCTGCGAGGCTTTCCGCGCGGAATTCGAGATCGACTGAGGCCTCGGGCCTACCAGCCCCAGACCAGGCTCTGCGCCACCCAGCCCGTGGTGCCGCTGCTGTGGCGCACCTTGACCCAGCTGCCCTTGCGCTCGAGCGTGCGCAGCACCTCGCCATGGCTGGCCTTGCCCACGATGCGGCCGTTGGTGCCGGGCAGGCTGCGCAGGTTGGCGACGCGCGAGCGGACCACGTGGTGCGGCGTGCGATCGGTCAGCGAGCGCAGCACCCAGCCGCGGTCGTTCTCGAAGTCGCGCACCTGCAGCCAGTTGCCGCTGCGCTTGATCACCTGCAGCGGATAGCCGCGGCTCAGCGCCCACTGCACCTCGCTGCGCGTGTTCGGGCCCGAGCGCATGTTCACCTCGCCGCGCGCCACACTCACCATCTCTCGCGCGTGGGCCATGGACACCATGGACAGCCACAGCAGGACGATGGTCAGAAGAAATGCGGGCAGGCGGCGGGAATGCGTCATGCGGCAAGAACCTTTCAGGAAGAGAAGCCAACGAAAAAGCGGCCACGCGAACCGTGGCCAGCCCATCCGGGTCACTCACCGCCAAATAGTTCCGCAGCGAAAAAAACGCAGGCGGCTCAGTCGGCGCCGAGCACGCGGCACAGCGCCTGCAGGTCGGGCACCACGAGCTGCGGCCGCGCGCCATGCGTCCAGGGCTTCTGCTCTTCCTCGGGATGGCGCACCACCCAGGCCGCCTGCATGCCGACCGCGAGCGCGCCCACCACGTCGAGCGCGGCATCGTCGCCCACGTGCAGCACCTGGTGCGGCTGCACGCCCACCGAGGCCGCGGCCGCCTGGAAGATCGGCGCGTGCGGCTTGCCGCTGCCGAAGACGTGGGCGCTGAAGGCCGTGCGAAACCAGGCATCGACGCCGGTGCGCTTCAGGTCCGCATTGCCGTTGGAGATCGCCACCAGCGGATAGCGCTCGCTGAGCCACTGCAAGGCCGGCAGCGCGTCGTCGTAGAGCACCACACGCTGGCGCTCGTCGAAGAACACGTCGAAGGCCGCATCGGCCAGCGCCGGGTCTTCGCCCACGCGCGACAGCGCGGCGCGGATCGATTCGCGGCGCAGCGCGCTCAGGTCGTGCGCCAGGTCGGAGCGCTCGCGCTCGGTGGCCTCGCGCAGTTCGCGCAGCACGCCGGGCGTGAGCAGCAGCTCGGCGGTCTTGGGCGCCTCGCGCAGCAGCCAGCCGTGCAGCACCTCTTCGGCGCGCGCGATGGTGGGCCAGATCGGCCAGAGGGTGTCGTCGAGGTCCAGCGAGATCGCGGCGATGCGCGTCAAATCCAGGCCATTGTGTGCCGCAAGGGCCGGTGTCTCGAAAGTCATGGCCGAGAATATCGCATGCCTTCGATCGCCCCGCCTGTCACGCCCCTTCCCGCCACGCCACGCACCGCCGTGCTCTGGTGCAACCTGGGTTCGCCCGATGCCCCCACCGCCAAGGCCGTGCGGCCCTACCTCTCGGAATTCCTGGGCGACCCGCGGGTGGTCGAGATCCCGCGTGCGATCTGGTGGTTGATCCTCCACGGCATCATCCTGCGCGTGCGGCCGGCCAAGTCGGCCGCCAAGTACGCGAGCATCTGGCTGGCCGAAGGCTCGCCGCTCAAGGTCTGGACCGAGAAGCAGGCCAAGCTGCTGGCCGGCTGGCTGGGCGAGCGCGGCCACCGGCAGCTGTCGGTGCGCCATGCGATGCGCTACGCCAACCCGTCGATCGGCTCGCAGCTCGATGCGCTGATGGCCGAGGGCGCGACGCGCGTGCTGGTGCTGCAGGCCTACCCGCAGTACTCGGCCACCACCACGGCCAGCGTGATCGACGCGGTCAATGCCTGGACCTTGAAGCAGCGCCGGCTGCCCGAGCTGCGCTTCGTCAACGACTACCACGACGACCCGGCCTACATCGAGGCGCTGGCCCGCAGCGTCGAGGCCTACTGGAAGCAGAACGGCCGGCCCGACCAGCTGGTGATGAGCTTCCACGGCATTCCCGAGCGCAACATCCGGCTGGGCGACCCCTACCAGTCGCAGTGCCTGGCCACCGCACGCCTGCTGGCCGAGCGGCTGGGGCTCTCAGAGGCCCAGCACCGCGTGACCTTCCAGTCGCGCTTCGGCCGCGCCAAGTGGCTCGAGCCCTACACCGAGCCGACGCTGCGCGAACTGGGCGCCGCCGGCACGCAGCGGGTCGACGTGCTGTGCCCGGGCTTCCCGGCCGACTGCCTCGAGACGCTGGAAGAGATCGCGATGGAAGGCCGCGAGGCCTTCCTGCACACCGGTGGCAAGGAATTCCACTACATCCCCTGCCTCAACGACAGCCCGCTGTGGATCGATGCGCTCACCGGCATCGCCGAGCGGCATCTCGCGGGCTGGCCGACGAAGCCCGCGGGCTGAAGCTCAGAACTTGCCGAGGTAGTCCATCTTGCCGATGGGCACGCCGCTGTGACGCAGCACGTCGTAGGCGGTGGTCACGTGGAAGAAGAAGTTGGGCAGCGCGAACTGCAGCAGGTAGCGCTGCGCGGTGAACTGCACCTCGTTGCCGCGGCTCTTCATCACCACCACGCGGTCCTCGAAGCCGTCGACCTGCGCCCGCTCGATCGTGTTCAGGTAGTCGATGGTCTTCGCGACCCGGGCCTGCAGCTCGGCGTAGGTGGTTTCGGTGTCGGGGAAGCTCGGCGCCGTGACGCCCGCGAGGCGCGCACTGCCCAGCTTCGAGGCATCGCTCGCGCCCTGCACCTGGCCGGCCAACGTGTACATGTCGGGTGCGAGCCGGGCATTGACCAGGGTCGCGGTGTCGATGCCGGTGGCCGTGGCGTGGGCCAGGCCCTTGTCGAGCAGGTGGCTCAGCTGGTGCAGGCCGCGGAGGAACACGGGGATGGAAAGGTCGTACAACGAAAGCGCCATGGGGGTCTCCTGGGGTTCAGCGCGCGATTGTCGTGCGCCTGCCCGATCTCTGCTGGCGGCGCCTCACCAGCGCAGCAGGCGCGGGCCCAGCACGGCGCCGATCAGGGCCGTTGCCGCGATGCCGCTGACGTACCAGACCGCCAGGAACGGCGCCGCCAGTTCCATGCAGTGCATTGCATAGACCGCGGCGCCCACGCCGCCCGCCAGCGCGCCGGCCGCGGCGCCCGCGATCGCGGGCCGGGTCGGCGCCAGGCTGCGCAGCGCCACCATGGCCGCGACGAACACGGGTGCGGCCATCAGCAGGATGCTGGCCGCGCAGATCCGCCACGAGATGCCCCAGAGCATGGTCGCGCGCTCGGGTTCGGCGGCGGGCATCCACACGGCCGCCGCCAGCGCCCAGATCAAGGCCACGGGCACGCACAGCAGCAGCGGCCACGCGCGCCCGATGCGCACGCCCGGCCGCGCCAGCCGCTGCAGGATCACGCCCGCGGCCAGCGCGATGCACAGCGGGAACAGCAGCTTGAGCCAGAACATCGGCAGCTGCACCGCATCGGCCCAGTCGCGGCGCACGCCGTAGCCCACCAGCAGCAGGGCCAGCGACAGCGGCACCGCCAGGCCCAGCGCCAGCGCGAGCCGGCGCGCCGCGGCCTGGCGGGGCACGGGCGCGGCGTCGGCCGCCAGCATCGCAATCAGTGCATCGGTCTTCATCGGGCGTCCTTGATCTTCTGCATCAGCGCCTTGAGCCCGCGGTGGATGCCGACCTTGACCGCCGACTCCGACATCCCGGTCTTCTCGGCCGCCTCGGCGATCGACAGGCCTTCGAGCTTGACGTGGACGATCGGCAGCCGGTGGCGGTCGGGCAGGGTGTCGAGCAGGCCCGAAAGGTCGCGCCGCGCGTCGCTGGCCTCGGTGGCGGAATCGGCGAACACCTCGAGGTCGTCGTCCAGCGGGATGTGCAGCGCCTCGCGGCTGCCCTTGGCGCGCAGCAGGTCGATCATCTTGTAGCGCGCGATCGCGTGCACCCAGGCCGTCAGCGGCTGGTCGCTCTGGTAGGTGTGGCGCTGGTTGTGCATGGCGATCAGGCATTCCTGGACGAGGTCTTCCACTTCATCGGGCCAGCCGAACAGCCGCCGGCCCAGGAAGCCGCGCAGGTGCGCGCCCAGCTGGACCAGGAAGGCGCGATAGGCCACGGCGTCGCCCGCCTGGCCGCGCACGAACAGGTCGTGCAGCGCCGCTTCGGCGTCGTGCAGATGCTGCGGGCTCCCGGATGTTGTTCGTTTCATTCGCTCTGCGGGTTACAGCGGGAGGCGGGGCCGGTGAAAAAAGACGGGTCGATTGTGCCGTGGACCGGTCGCGGCGCCCGCCTACGGCCGATGGCGTGCCTGCGCTTGCCAGCCACGGGGTCCCTCGGTACATTGCATTTTTTGAGGGCCTGCAATGTCTGTCGACACCGTTCCGAGTTCTCCCCTTCCCACCTCCGGCACGCCTGCCGCGTCCTTCCTCTCCCCGCCGTCCGCCACGCCGCCGATCAACGAGGTGCCGCCCGGCGAGCCCGACGCGCTGGCCCCGGTCTCGCTGTCCCCGATCTACGCCGCCGCGGCCACCGCCGTGAACGCGGCCGGCCCGCGCCACATCCGGCTGACCTCGCACGCCAGCGGCTTCGGCGCCCTGCCGATCCACTGGGGCGCGGCCACCGCCGCCGAGCGCGGCCCGATCGTGGGCACCACCACCTCGCGCGCGCACCGCAACGTGATCGGCACCCACAGCGGCTCCTACAGCGTGTACCGCGCGCTGGCCGTGGCCGCGGGGGCGCTCAAGCGCGAGCACAAGGCCGACCTGACCAACACCTCGCCCACCGACGTGATCGGGCCGTACCCGCAATGGAGCGAGCCCGGGCGCATCGTCTCGCTCGATCCCTGGGGCGCGATCGTGGCCGACGTCTTCGCGGCCGAGCTCGCGGCCGGCTACGACATCCGCCCGACCCTGGCCGTGACCAAGGCCCACGTGATCCTGCCCGAGGTGATCGAGGCGCTGCAGACCGGCCGGCTCCAGGCCGACGGCAAGTTCCTCACCGCGGGCGGCGCGGCCATGGTGACCAAGGTGGCGGTCGAGCCGGCCTGGTACCTGCCCGAGGTGGCCAAGCGCTTCGGCTGCTCCGAGACCGACCTGCGCCGCACGCTGTTCGAGGAGACCGGCGGCATGTACCCCGAGCTGGTCACGCGCTCCGACCTCGAGGTCTTCCTGCCGCCCATCGGCGGGCAGACGCTCTACATCTTCGGCAACCCGCGCGACCTGGCCAACCCCGAGGTCGAGCTCACCGCGCGCATCCACGACGAATGCAACGGTTCCGACGTGTTCGGCTCCGACATCTGCACCTGCCGGCCCTACCTCACGCATGCGATCGAGGAATGCATCCGCGGCGCGCAGCGCGGCGGCGTCGGGCTGATCGCCTATTCGCGCAAGGAAGGCCGGGCGCTGGGCGAGGTCACCAAGTTCCTGGTCTACAACGCGCGCAAGCGCCAGGTCGGCGGCGACACGGCCGACCAGTACTTCGCCCGCACCGAATGCGTGGCCGGCGTGCAGGACATGCGCTTCCAGGAGCTCATGCCCGACGTCTTCCACTGGCTGGGCATCACCAAGATCCACCGGCTGGTCTCGATGAGCAACATGAAGTTCGACGCCATCACCGGCTCGGGCATCGAGATCGGCGAGCGGGTCAACATCCCCGACGAACTGATCCCGGCCGATGCGCAAGTCGAGATGGACGCCAAGAAGGCGGCCGGCTATTTCACGCCGGGCCATGTGCCCGACGCCGACGAACTCAAGCAGGCCAAGGGCCGAGGACTGACCGAATGAGCAAGGACAATTACGGGCTGGACCCTGAACACGCGACCGCCAACCACGCGGTGCGCCACGCCGACGCGCAAGGCCGCGTCGACCCGGTGCAGGAGCTGACGCCCGATTTCAACCAGCCCGCCGCGGCCGCCACCTGGCTGCGCACCACGACGGCGGTGCGCGAACGCGCGGCGCAGCTGCTGGCGCGTGCGCGCAGCGGCGAATCGGCTTGGTTCACGATCGGCGACGCGGCTGCGCTCGACGGCGCCGCGCAGACGGTGGCCGACGTGACGCGCGAACGCTACCCCTCGGGCCGCATCCCCTTCCACAGCCGCTGGCGCCATTTCGAGGCCGGCGGCGTCGATCGGCTGGCCGAACTCGACCGGCTGCTGGGCGACAAGGTGACGCCGCGCGAACGCGCCCGCGTGCAGATCGACCTGGTGCTGGTGAGCGTGCTGCTCGACGCCGGTGCCGGCCCCGACTGGCACTATGTCGAATCGGCCAGCGGCCAGCGCTTCACGCGCTCCGAGGGCCTGGGCGTGGCCAGCTTCCATGCCTTCACCAGCGGCCTGTTCTCCTCCGACCCCGCGCGCCCGCTGCAGGCCGATGCCGCGGGCCTGCGGGCGCTGGTGACCGACCGGCTGGCCCAGGCTTTCCAGCTGAGCGACGTCAACCCGCTGGTGGGCATCGCCGGCCGCGCGATGCTGCTGCGGCGCCTGGGCGAGGCACTGGCCGAGCAGCCCGAGGTCTTCGGCCAGGAGGGCCGGCCGGGCCGGCTGTTCGATGCGCTGGTCGGGCCCTACGGCCCGGCGATTCCGCCGACCGCCGAGGTCCAGGCGCACGAACTGCTGTCGCTGCTGCTGAGTTCGCTGTCGCGCATCTGGCCGGCCGCCAACGCGGTCGACAGCCTGGCGCTCGACGGCAGCGACGCGCCCGGCGGCATCCCCATGGGCTCGGGCGACCCGGCTTTCGCGCTGGGCGACTGCTGGCGCCACGGCGCGGTGCACGGCCCGGGCCTGACCAACGGCTGGATGCCCTTCCACAAGCTCTCGCAATGGCTCACCTACTCGCTGCTGGAACCCATCGAGGGCGCGGGCGTGAAGGTGCGCGGGCTCGATGCGCTCACCGGCCTGCCCGAATACCGCAACGGCGGCCTGCTGATCGACAGCGGCGTGATCGTGCCGCGCGACGCGGCCTCGCTTGAACGCAGCTGGAAGGTGAGCGACGAATTCATCGTCGAATGGCGCGCGCTGACGGTCGCGCTGCTGGACGAACTGGCGCCGCGCGTGCGCACCCTGCTGGGCCGCAGCGCCGAGGAATTGCCGCTGGCCTGCGTGCTCGAGGGCGGCACCTGGGCCGCGGGGCGCGTGCTGGCACAGCGCTTGCGTGACGGTGCACCACCCCTGCGGATCGAAAGCGACGGCACCGTCTTTTAAACTCTCCCCCCTCCGTTTAGAAAAAAACACGGCAACGCCGCCATGCCTTTCCTCAGAATCTCCGCCCTATGAGCAACGTCCACGTCCTCGACCACCCCCTCGTCCAGCACAAGCTCACGCTGATGCGCCGCAAGGATGCGTCCACCAACAGCTTCCGCCGCCTCCTCAACGAACTCAGCATGCTCATGGCCTACGAGGTCACGCGCGACATGCCGATGCAGGACATCGAGGTCGAGACCCCGCTCGAGACCATGACGTCCAAGGTGATCGACGGCAAGAAGCTGGTGCTGGTCTCGATCCTGCGCGCCGGCAACGGCATCCTCGAAGGCATGCTGAGCGTGGTGCCGGGCGCGCGCGTCGGCCACATCGGCCTGTACCGCGACCCCAAGACGCTGACCGCGGTCGAGTACTACTTCAAGATGCCCAGCGAGATGGAGAACCGCGACATCATCGTGGTCGACCCGATGCTGGCCACCGGCAACTCGGCCATCGCCGCGGTCGAGCGGCTCAAGGAGATGAACCCGAAGTCCATCAAGTTCGTCTGCCTGCTGACCTGCCCCGAGGGCGTGAAGAACATGCAGACGGCCCACCCCGACGTGCCGATCTACACCGCCGCCATCGACCGCGAACTGGACAGCCATGGCTACATCCTGCCGGGGCTGGGCGATGCGGGCGACCGGATCTTCGGCACCAAGTAAGGACGCCCCCCGAAGGGCTTGCGCACTGCGTGTCGCGGCGCCCCTCCCCCCACTGGGGGGCAACACCAGAGGCCCGGCAAAGCCGGTTCCTCGGTGTTCTCGAACAGACAGGGCATGCCGCGTTTCGCCTGCCCGGATAACAGCATTCAACAACCCGAGGAGAAGCTCCGTGACAGCTCGTCGTCAATTGATCATTCGTTCGGTGGCGCTGGCCGCCGCCATGGCGGCGGGTGCGCCGGGGCTGGCCTTGGCGCAGGCCAAGCTCAAGGTGGCGGGGGTCTACACCTCGCCCTTCGAGCAGCAGTGGGTCAGCCGGCTGCACAAGGCGCTCAAGGCGGCCGAGGCGCGCGGCGAGATCGAGTACAAGGCGACCGAGAACGTCACCAACGCCGACTTCGAGCGCGTGATGCGCGAGTACGCGACCGGCGGCAACCAGCTGATCATCGGCGACGTGTTCGGCGTGGAAGCGGCGGCGCGCAAGGTGGCCAAGGACTTCCCCAAGACCTCCTTCCTGCTCGGCTCCTCGGGCAAGCCGCAGGCGCCCAACCTCAGCGTGTTCGACAACTACATCCAGGAACCGGCCTACCTGAGCGGCATGGTCGCGGGCAGCATGAGCAAGTCGAACAAGATCGGCATGGTCGGCGGCTTCCCGATCCCCGAGGTCAACCGGCTCATGAACGCCTTCATGGCCGGCGCCAAGGAAACCAACCCCAAGGTCGAGTTCACGGTGAGCTTCATCAACAGCTGGTTCGACCCGCCGAAGGCCAAGGAAGCCGCCTTCGCGATGATCGACAAGGGCGCCGACGTGCTCTACGCCGAGCGCTTCGGCGTGAGCGATGCGGCGCGTGAAAAAGGCAAGCTCGCGATCGGCAACGTGATCAACACCCAGGCCCAGTACCCCGACACCGTGGTCTCGTCGGCGCTGTGGAACTTCGAGCCCTCGGCCGACCGCGCGATCAAGCTGGTGAAGGAAGGCAAGTTCACGGCCGAGGACTACGGCCAATATTCGATGATGAAGCACAAGGGCTCCGAGCTCGCGCCGCTGGGCACCTTCGAGAAGAAGGTGCCGGCCGATACCGTCGCCAAGGTCAAGGCCAAGGAAGCCGACATCGTGGCGGGCAAGTTCACCGTCAAGGTCGACGACGCGCAGCCCAAATCGACGGCGAAGTGAAGACGGCCGCGATCACGCGCTGGCGCTCGGCGCTGTCGGCCGTCGTGCTGGCGGCCGGCATGGCCACGCTCACGGGCTGCATCGGCATCTACAAGAGCGTGGGCGCGGTCGAGGACACCCGCCTCGACGACACGCCGCGCATCGCGGTGATCTCGGCCTTCCAGCCCGAACTTACGCTGTTGCTGACAAGGCTGCAGAAGCCGGTCACGCACAGCGTGCACGGCGTGGACTTCACCACCGGCACGCTCGAAGGCAAGCCGGTGGTGCTGTTCCTGTCGGGCATCAGCATGACCAACGCGACCATGAACACGCAGCGCGTGCTGGACCGCTTTCGCGTCACCCACGTCGTCTTCAGCGGCATCGCGGGCGGCGTGAACCCCGCGCTGCACGTGGGCGACGTGACCGTGCCGGCGCAATGGGGCCAGTACCTCGAGGTGCTGATGGCGCGCGAGACCGCACCGGACCGGTTCAGCGCACCGCCCTTCATCACCGACGCGACGATGTTCCCGAACTTCGGCATGGTGCATCCACGCTCCGTCGAGGTGCGCACCGAGGCCAAGCCGCAGATCGAACGCAAGTTCTGGTTCGAGGCCGATCCGAAGATGCTCGCGGTCGCGCGCAGCATCCGCAACGTCGATCTCGCGAACTGCAGCGCGGGCAGGTGCCTGCCGCGCAAGCCGAAGCTCGTGGTGGGCGGCAACGGCGTCTCGGGCCAGGCCTTCATGGACAACAAGGCGTACCGCGAATACACCTTCAGGACCTTCCAGGCCAACGTGATCGACATGGAGACCGCGGCCGTGGGCATGGTCGCCTACAGCAACGGCGTGCCTTACATCGCCTTCCGCTCGCTCAGCGACCTCGCGGGCGGCGGCGACGGCGAGAACGAGATGGGGACCTTCATGGGCATCGCGGCCGACAATTCGGCCAAGGTGATGCTGGCCTTCCTCGCGGCCTGGAAGTGATCCCGCCTTCACTCCCTCCCCCGCCGGGGGAGGGCCGGGGTGGGGGCAGGCGCCACCGCAGGACGATGACATGGGCCGCGAGCCCCCATCCCCACCTTCCCCCAAAGGGGGAAGGAGCAAGACATTCATGACTCAAATCGTTCTACGCCTTCAGGGCATCACCAAGCGCTTCGGTGCGTTGGTGGCCAACGACGCGATCTCCCTTGAGCTGCAGGCCGGCGAAGTGCTGGCGCTGCTGGGGGAGAACGGCGCCGGCAAGTCGACGCTGATGTCGATCCTGTTCGGCCACTACACCGCCGACGAGGGCCGCATCGAGGCCTTCGGCCAGGCGCTGCCGCCCGGCAACCCCAAGGCCGCGCTGGCCGCGGGCATCGGCATGGTGCACCAGCACTTCACGCTGGCCGACAACCTCAGCGTGCTCGACAACGTGCTCATGGGCACCGAGCCGCTGTGGCAACCCTTCTCGCGGCGCAGCGCGGCGCGCGCGCGCTTGCTCGAGGTCTCGCAGCGCTTCGGCCTGCCGGTGCAGCCCGAGGCGAAGATCGGCGACCTGTCGGTCGGCGAGCGCCAGCGCGTCGAGATCCTCAAGGCGCTGTACCGCGGCGCGCGCATCCTGATCCTCGACGAGCCGACCGCGGTGCTCACGCCGCAGGAGAGCGAGGCACTGTTCGACACGCTGGCCCAGATGGTGGCCCAGGGCCTGTCGATCATCTTCATCAGCCACAAGCTGGGCGAGGTGCTGCGCGTGTCGCAGCGCGTGGCGGTGCTGCGCGGCGGCAAGCTGGTGGCGCAGGCGCGCGCGGCCGACACCACGCAGGCCGAGCTCGCGCTCTGGATGGTCGGCCATGCGGTCGAGAAGACCGCGCGCCGGCCGGCCCGCAGCGTGGGCGACGCGGTCTGCGTGCTCGACCATGTGCGCACCACCGGCAGCGGCCATGACCGGCTCGACGGCGTGACGCTCACGCTCCGGGCCGGCGAGATCGTCGCCATCGCGGGCGTGTCGGGCAACGGCCAGGTGGCGCTGGCCGAGTTGCTGAGCGGCACCCGCCGCGCGGTGGCCGGCTCGGTGCAATTGATGGGCCGCGCGCTGCCGCCCTCGCCCGCCCGGCTGGTGCCGCGCGGCGTCGCGCGCATCCCCGAAGACCGGCACGCCGTGGGCGTGATCGGCGACCTGCCGGTGTGGGAGAACGCGGTGTCCGAACGGCTGCGCAGCCCGGCCTTCTCGCGCTGGACGCCGCTGGGCCTGCGCTGGGTCAAACGCGCCGCCGCACGCGCCTATGCGGCGCGGGTCGAGAAGGCCTACGACGTGCGCGGCGCGGGGCTCTCCTCGCCCGCGCGTTCGCTCTCGGGCGGCAACATGCAGAAGCTGATCCTGGGCCGCGCGCTGATGGCGCCCGAGTCCGCCAACGGCCAGCGCAAGCCGCCGCGGCTGATCGTCGCGCACCAGCCCACCTGGGGCCTGGACATCGGTGCGGTCGCGTACGTGCAGCAGCAGTTGATCGCCGCGCGCGATGCCGGCGCCGCGGTGCTGGTGATCTCCGACGACCTCGACGAGGTGCTGGCATTGGGCGACCGCGTCGCCGTGATGCACGGCGGCCACCTGGGCGAACCGCGGCCCGCAACCGCCTGGACGCGCGAAGCCATCGGCCTCGCGATGGCAGGCATGGAACATTCATGAGACTCGAACGCCGTCACCGGACTTCCCCCCTGGCCCTCGTGCTCGCGCCCATCGGCGCGGTCGCCTTCACGCTCGTCGTCAGCGCCCTGCTGGTGCTCTGGGCCGGCGCGCCCGTGGGCCGCACCTATGCGCTGCTGCTGCAGGGCGGCTTCGGCTCGGTTTTCGCCTGGAGCGAGACCCTGACCCGCGCCATCCCGCTGATCCTCACCGGGCTCGCGGCCACCGTGGCCTTCAAGGCGCGGCTGTTCAACATCGGCGCCGAGGGCCAGCTCTACGCCGGCGCGCTGGCCGCGATCGCGGTCGGCGGCATGCACGGCGGCACCGGCTTCGCGCTCTCGCCCTGGCTGCTGTTCCCGCTGATGATGCTGGCCGCGGCCGTGGCCGGCGCGCTGCTGCTGCTGGGCCCGGCCCTGATGAAGAACCGGCTGGGCGTGGACGAGGTCGTGACCACGCTGCTGATCAACTTCATCGTGCTGCTCGCGGTCTCGGCCATGCTCGACGGCCCGATGAAGGACCCGACCGCCATGGGCTGGCCGCAGAGCGTGGCACTGCAGGGCGATCTCGAACTCGGCAAGCTGATCCCGCAGACCCGCGTGCACACCGGGCTGGTCTGGGCCGTGTCGCTGGCGGTGATGGTCTGGGCAATCTTCAAGTACACGGTGCTGGGCTTCGACATCCGCGCGGTCGGCGCCAACGCGCGCGGCGCGGCCTTCGCGGGCGTGCCGGTGACGCGCACCGTGGTCATGGTCGCGCTGCTGTCGGGCGCGCTGGCCGGGCTGGCGGGCGCGATCGAGGTCGCGGGCCGTACCAGCTACGTGACGCTCGACATGTCGCCGGGCTACGGCTACACCGGCATCGTGATCGCGATGCTCGCCGGCCTGCATCCGCTGGGCGTGATCGCCGCGGGCGTGTTCGTGGCCGGCGTGCTGGTCGGCGCCGACAGCATGAGCCGCGCGGTCGGTGTGCCGACCTACATCGCCGACGTGATCGTCGCGGCCTCGCTGATCGCGGTGCTGGTGGCGACGCTGCTGACGCAGTACCGGGTGCGGCGCAAATGACCTTGCCCTGCCTTCTTGTGTTGCTCCTTCCCCCTCCGGGGGAAGGCTGGGATGGGG
>NZ_LZZW01000038.1 GCF_014170375.1 Variovorax sp. UMC13
GGCGGAAGGGGGCGCGGTCATGCGGGAGGTCTCGGGATGTAGACGCACGGGCGGCCGGAAAGTGGAGGTCGGCGGCCGCCGCGCTGCGCCCTCGATTATTCGTTCCGGGCGGCCCTCTTGCCGGCAGCGTCCAGCGCGTCCTCGCAGGCCTGGCAGGCCAGCACGCCGCGAATGATGTGCTGCGCCACCATGTTCTTCGAGATGCCCATGCGCTCGGCCACCTCCTGGTGCGAGAGCCCCTCGAAGCGGTTCAGCACGAAGGCCTCGCGGCAGCGCGGCGGCAGGGCCTCGATGGCCGCGGCGAGGGCGCGCGCGTGCTGGGCATAGGCATAGGCCTCCTCGGGCTGCTCGTGGCGCGGGGCGGCCGCGCCCTCGGCGGCGCCGTCCTGTGCGTCGAGGTCTTCGTGGGCGCGGAACTGGCCGCGCCGGTGCCGGTCGATCACCAGGTTGCGCGCGGTGCGGTAGAGCAGGGCGCGCGCATTGGCGATGGCCTGCCCCGACTGCCGCAGCGCGAGCACGCGGGCGTAGCTCTCCTGCGCCAGGTCGGCCGCGGCATCGCGGTCGTTCACCGTGCGGGACAGGAAGTTCAGCAGTTCTCGGTAGTAGCGCTCGAGCACGATCACCAGGGCCAGGGGAGTGATGCGTTCCGTCGACTGCTGGCGTGGGATGTGGCGGCGGCTGACCTTGCGCGCGTCGTAGATGGGAACTCTTCTCATTATCAACGAGCGCGACCTGCCGGCCCGCGCGCCTGCGCCGCGGTCAAACCCTTCAGGAGTTGAGGGACTCTTGCAGCCAAAAGTGCAAAGCCACGACAAAATAGAACGATCGTTCGTTTTTATTTCGGGGTTTTCACATGGCAGTCAACGCCGTTCCCGCCAAGCCCGCCCGGGCCGCCCAGAAGGGCCAGCAGACCAAGGCCGTCATCGTCGACGCCGCGCTGGCGCTGGCCGCGCAGATCGGGCTCGAGGGCCTGTCCATCGGCGCCGTGGCCGAGATCACCAAGATGAGCAAGTCGGGCGTGTTCGCCCACTTCGGCTCGCGCGAGGAGCTGCAGATCTCGGTGGTGCGCGAGTATCACGCACGTTTCGAGCAAGAGGTGTTCTTTCCCGCGCTCAAGGCGGCGCGCGGCCTGCCGCGGCTGCGCGCCATGTTCGCCAACTGGATGAAGCGCACCTCGACCGAGATCGATTCGGGCTGCATCTACATCAGCGGCGCCTCCGAGTTCGACGACCGCCCGGGCCCGGTGCGCGATGCGCTGGTCGAGTCGGTCAGCATTTGGCAGGCGGCGGTGCTGCGCGCCATCGTGCAGGCCAAGAGCGAAGGCCATCTGCGCGCCGATGCCGACGAGCGCCAGATCGGCTTCGAGATCCACGGCCTGATCCTCGCGCTGCACTACGAGGCGCGCTTCCTGCAGGTGCCCGGCTCCATCGGCCGCGCCAACATCGGCTTCGACAACATCCTGGCGCGCAGCGCCACCGCCGAGGCGCCCACACCGGCGCCCGCGGGCCGCCGCCTCAAGACCGTGCGCTGAGGCGCCACCGCTTTCCTTTTTCGCGTTCCTTCCTTTTCTCTTTCTTCCTCTTCTTCTTTTCCCGGAGTCCACGATGCCGCTCTACACCCCACCGCTGCGCGACATGCAGTTCGTCCTGCACGAAGTCCTCAAGGTCACCGACGAGTTCAAGGCGCTGCCGGTCCATGCCGAGACCGACATCGACACCGTCAACGCGGTCATCGAAGAGGCCGGCAAGTTCGCGGCCGAAGTGACCTTTCCGCTGAACATCGGCGGCGACGAAGAGGGCTGCGTGCTCGACAAGGCCACGCACGAAGTCAAGACGCCCACGGGCTTCAAGGACGCCTACGCCAAGTTCGTCGAAGGTGGCTGGGCCGCGCTGTCCTGCGACCCCAAGTTCGGCGGCCAGGGCCTGCCCTTCGTGGTCAACCAGTGCCTCTACGAAATGCTCAACAGCGCCAACCAGGCCTGGACCATGTACCCGGGCCTCTCGCACGGCGCCTACGAGGCGCTGGTGGCGCACGGCACCGACGAGCAGAAGAAGACCTACCTGCCCAAGCTGGTGAGCGGCGAGTGGACCGGCACCATGTGCCTGACCGAGCCCCATTGCGGCACCGACCTGGGCCTCTTGCGCACCAAGGCCGAACCGCAGGCCGACGGCAGCTACCGCATCACCGGCAACAAGATCTTCATCTCGGCCGGCGAGCACGACATGACGGACAACATCATCCATCTGGTGCTGGCCCGCCTGCCCGACGCGCCCAAGGGCAGCAAGGGCATCAGCCTGTTCGTGGTGCCCAAGTTCCACGTCAAGGCCGACGGTTCGCTGGGCGAGCGCAACCCGATCTTCTGCGCCGGCCTGGAGCACAAGATGGGCATCCACGGCAACGCCACCGCGCAGATCGTGATCGAAGGCGCCACCGGCACGCTGGTGGGCGAGCCCAACAAGGGCCTGGCCGCGATGTTCGTGATGATGAACGCGGCCCGCCTGGGCGTGGGCAACCAGTCGCTGGGCCTGACCGAAGTGGCCTACCAGAACGCGCTGGCTTATGCCAAGGACCGGCTGCAGATGCGCTCGCTGTCGGGCGTCAAGGCCAAGGACAAGGAAGCCGATCCGATCATCGTGCACCCCGACGTGCGCAAGATGCTGCTCACCGCCAAGGCCTATGCCGAAGGCGGCCGCGCGCTGCAGATCTTCTGCACGCTGCTGCTCGACAAGGAACACCACCATCCCGACGAGAAGGTGCGCAAGGACAGCGGCGAGCTGGTCGCGCTGCTCACGCCCATCGTCAAGGCCTTCATCACCGACAACGGCCACACCGCGACCAACGCCTGCATGCAGGTGTTCGGCGGCCACGGCTTCATCAAGGAATGGGGCATGGAGCAGTTCGTGCGGGACAACCGCATCAACATGATCTACGAAGGCACCAACACCATCCAGTCGCTGGACCTGCTGGGCCGCAAGATCCTGGGCAACAACGGCGCCACGCTCAAGAAGTTCGGCAAGCTGGTCGGCGCGCTGGTGGCCGAAGAGGGCGTGAACGAGAAGATGAGCGAGTTCATCACGCCGATCGCGGTGCTGGGCGAGCAACTCACCAAGTTCACGACCGAGATCGGCTTCAAGGGCTTCCAGAACCCCGACGAGGTGGGCGCCGCCGCGGTGGACTACCTGCGCGTGGCCGGCCACTTCGTGTTCGGCTACCTGTTCGCCCGCATGGCCCAGGTCGCGCTGCGCGAGATCGCCGCCGGCAACACCGACCCCTTCTACGTCGCCAAGCTGCAGACCGCGCGCTTCTACTTCGCCAAGCTGTTCCCCGAGACCGCGACGCTGATGCGCACCGCGCGTGCCGGCAGCAAGGTGCTGATGGACACCGACGCCGCACTGGCCTGAGGCCAGCCCTTCCTTCTTCTTCAACGCACCGGGAGACACGCATGAAAAAAACACTCGCGACCCTTCTGTTCGGCGCCATCGCGGCGTCGGCCATGGCCCAGAGCACCCCGGTGGGGCTGTGGCGCAACGTCGACGACAAGACCGGCGAGGCCAAGGGCGAGATCCGGATCGTCGAGGCCAACGGTGCCCTGCTGGGCCGGCTCGAGCGCTCGTTGAAGAAGGACACCAAACCCGATGCCACCTGCGACGAGTGCCCCGACGACCGCAAGGGCAAGCCCATCGCCGGCCTCGAGATCATCCGCGGCGGCAAGAAGGCCGAAGGCAAGGAGGTCTGGGAAGGCGGCAAGATCCTCGACCCCGAGAACGGCAAGGAATACCGCGCGAGCTTCACGCCCATCGACGGTGGGCAGAAGCTGGAGGTGCGCGGGTACATCGGGCCGTTCTGGCGCACCCAGACCTGGAACAGAGCCAACTAGCCCACCCCCGTAGCGGCGCACTGCGTGTCGCCGCCTCCCCCTCAAGGGGGCCACACCAGCGGCCCGGCGAAGCCGGTTCCGCGGTGTGTCCCGAATCAACACCAAACTTCCAAGCGCTCTTATGTCCCGATTTCAAGTGAAGAAAGTCGCCGTGCTCGGCGCTGGCGTGATGGGGGCGCAGATCGCGGCCCACCTCGTCAACGTGCGCGTGCCCGTGGTGCTGTTCGACCTGGCGGCCAAGGAAGGCCCGAAGAACGGCATCGTCACGCGCGCCATCGACAACCTCAAGAAGCAGAAGCCCGCGCCGCTGGGCGACGTGGCCGATGCGGTGCTGATCGAGCCCGCCAACTACGACGACGACCTGGCCAAGCTGGGCGAGTGCGACCTCGTCATCGAGGCCATCGCCGAGCGCATGGACTGGAAGCTCGATCTCTACAAGAAGATCGCGCCGCATGTCGCCAAGCATTCGATCCTGGCTTCGAACACCTCGGGCCTGTCGATCACTAAGCTGAGCGAGGCGCTGCCCGAAGCCCTGAAGCCGCGCTTCTGCGGCATCCACTTCTTCAACCCGCCGCGCTACATGTTCCTGGTGGAGCTGATCAACACGCCCACCACCCAGCCGCAGGTGCTCGACGAGCTCGAGGCCTTCGTCACCAGCACGCTGGGCAAGGGCGTGGTGCGCGCGCACGACACGCCCAACTTCATCGCCAACCGCGTCGGCATCGCCGGCATGCTGGCGACCTTGAAGGAAGTCGAGAAGTTCGGCCTCACGCCCGACGTGGTGGACGACCTCACGGGCAAGAAGCTGGGCCGCGCGAGCTCGGGCACCTTCCGCACCGCCGATGTGGTGGGCCTGGACACCATGGCCCACGTCGTGAAGACGCTGCAGGACAACCTCAACGCCGAGACCGATCCCTTCTATGCCAACTTCGCCACGCCGCCGGTGCTGGCCAAGCTGCTGGAACTGAAGAACCTGGGCCAGAAGACCAAGGCCGGTTTCTTCAAGAAGGTCGGTCGCGACATCCTGCGCTTCGACCTGGCGAGCGGCGACTACGTGCCCGCCGGCGAGAAGGCCGACGAGGTCTACGGCCGCATGCTGAAGAAGCCCGCGGGCGAGCGGCTGAAGCTGCTGCGCGAGAGCGAAGGCCCGAAGGGCCAGTTCCTCTGGGCCATCCTGCGTGACGGCTTCCACTACGCCGCCGTGCACCTGGCCGAGATCGCCGAGAGCGCACGCGACATCGACTTCGCCATGCGCTGGGGCTTCGGCATGAAGCAGGGCCCGTTCGAGCTCTGGCAGGAAGCCGGCTGGGCGCAGGTCGCCAAGTGGGTGCAGGAAGACATCGACGCCGGCAAGGCGCTGAGCAGCGCACCGCTGCCCAAGTGGGTTTTCGAAGGCCCCGTGGCGCAAGCCGGCGGCGTGCACACGCCCGAAGGCTCGTGGAGCGCCTCGCAGAACAAATTCGTGCCGCAGCGCAGGCTGCCCGTGCATGCGCGCCAGCTGTTCCCCGAGAGCGTGCTCGGCGCGAACGCGGCCGATGCCGCCACCGCGGGCACCACGATCAGCGACGAAGGCGACGTGCGCGTCTGGACGCTCGACGGCGAGGTGCTGATCGCCAGCATCCAGTCGAAGATGCACGCCATCAGCCCCGACGTGGCCGAGGCGCTGGGCGCCGCGGTCGACCTGGCGGAGGCCGAATACAAGGGCCTGGTGATCTGGTCGCCCGACGAGGTGTTCTCGGTTGGCGCCGACCTGCAGGCGATGCTGCCGGCCTTCGTGGTCGCGGGCATCGGCGCGGTCGAAGGCGCGGAAGAAGAGCTGCAGAACACCATGCTCAAGATCCGCTACGCCAGCGTGCCCGTGATCTCCGCCGTGCGCGGCATGGCGCTGGGTGGTGGCTGCGAACTGGCCGTGTACTCGGCCAGGCGTGTCGCGGCGATGGAAAGCTACATCGGCCTGGTCGAAGTGGGCGTGGGCCTGATCCCCGGCGCGGGCGGCCTGACCTACATCGCGCGCCGCGCGGCCGAGAACGCATCGGCATCGACCGGCACCGACCTGCTGCCCTTCCTCACCGAAGGCTTCACCGCCGCGGCGATGGCCAAGGTCGGCACCGGCGCGCTCGATTCGAAGAAGCTGGGCTACCTGCTCGAGAGCGACGTGATCGTGCCGAACAAGGACGAACTGCTCTACGTGGCGCTGCAGCAGGCCAAGGCCATGGCCGACGCCGGCTACCGCGCCCCGCTGCGCCGTACCTTCCGGGTGGCGGGCCGCAGCGGCGCCGCGACCATCAAGGGCCAGCTGGTGAACATGCGCGACGGCGGCTTCATCAGCGCGCACGACTTCCACATCGCGAGCCTGATCGCCAACGTGGTGACTGGTGGCGACGTGGACGCGGGTTCGCTCGTGACGGAGGAATACGTCATGACGCTGGAACGCAAGGCCTTCTGCTCGCTGATCGTGCATCCGAAGACGCAGGAGCGGATCATGGGGATGTTGAGCACGGGGAAGCCGGTGCGGAACTGACGAATTCCCTCTTCTTTCTCCTTCCCCCTCCGGGGGAAGGCAGGGATGGGGGCTCTCCAACCAAGCACGATGCGAAACCAGGCCACACCGAACGCCCGCGCGAACGCGCAGGTGCTTCGCCGCGAGATGACCGATTCGGAGCGCAAGCTCTGGACGGGCATCCGCGCAGAGCAGTTGGGCGTGAAGTTCCGGCGCCAGCATCCGTTGGGCAACTACATCGCGGACTTCGCCTGCCTGGCGCCGAAGCTGATCGTCGAGCTCGATGGCTCGCAACACGATGCGCAGCAAGGCTATGACGCGCGGCGCGACGCATTTTTCCGGGCGCAGGGTTTCGACGTGCTGCGCTTTGCATCCAACGATCCGTTCATCCATCTTGATGGGGTGCTTCAGGCGATTGCCAACCGGCTCGATCTGTTGACGGCGCAAGCCCCCATCCCAGCCTTCCCCCGGAGGGGGAAGGAGCAAGACAATCCAGGAGCTTCCTCATGAGCAGCAAACAAGTCCAAGACGCCTACATCGTCTCCGCCACCCGCACCCCCATCGGCAAGTCGCACCGCGGCTACTTCCGCAACTACCGGCCCGACGACCTGCTCGCGACCACGCTCAAGGCCGCGCTCGCAGCCGTGCCGGGCCTCGACCCCAAAGCCATCGAAGACATCATCTGCGGCTGCGCGATCCCCGAATCGCAACAGGGCCTGAACATCGCGCGCATCGGCGCGGTGCTGGCCGGCCTGCCCAACAGCATCGGCGGCATCACGGTCAACCGCTTCTGCGCCTCGGGCCTGTCGGCGGTGCAGATGGCGGCCGACCGCATCCGCGTGGGCGAGGCCGACGTGATGATCGCAGCCGGCGTCGAGAGCATGAGCATGGTGCCGATGATGGGCAACGCGCCCTCGCTGTCGCCCTCGATCTTCGAGCGTGAAGGCGACGTGGGCATCGCCTACGGCATGGGCCTGACGGCCGAGAAGGTCGCGCAGCAGTGGAAGGTGAGCCGCGAGGCGCAGGACGAATTCGCGCTGGCCTCGCACCAGAAGGCGCTGGCCGCACAGCAGGCCGGTGAGTTCGCCGACGAGATCACGCCCATCGAGGTCACCGACCGCACCCCCGACCTCGCCACCGGCGAAGCGATCGCCAAGCGCCGCACCGTGTCGCTCGACGAAGGCGCGCGGCCCGACACCTCGATCGAGGGGCTGGCCAAGCTGCGCACCGTGTTCGCGGCGCGCGGCACGGTCACGGCGGGCAACAGCTCGCAGACTTCCGACGGCGCGGGCGCGCTGATCCTCGCGAGCGAGAAGGCCGTGAAGCAGTTCGGCCTGACGCCGCTGGCGCGCTTCGTGAGCTTCGCGAGCAAGGGCGTGCCGCCCGAGATCATGGGCATCGGCCCGATCGAGGCGATCCCGGCCGCTCTGCGCTATGCGGGCCTCCAGCACGAGGACATCGACTGGTTCGAGCTCAACGAGGCCTTCGCGGCGCAGTCGCTGGCCGTGATCCGCACGCTGGGCATCGACCCGGCCAAGGTCAACCCCATGGGCGGCGCGATCGCACTGGGCCACCCCTTGGGTGCGACGGGCGCTATCCGCTCCGCGACAGTCGTGCATGCCTTGCGACGCAAGAATCTGAAGTACGGCATGGTCACGATGTGCGTGGGCATGGGCCAGGGCGCCGCCGGCATCTTCGAGCGGGTCTGATCCCCGCGGGGTCCGGCGCCGCCGATCGAACAGGAGACAGGCAGTGACAACAGAACACGTATTCGACAAGGCGCTCGCGCTCCAGCACAGCGACATCCGCGCCGGGCATTTCACCGGCATGACCAGTCCCGACTACTGGAACATGGTGGGACCCTTCGGCGGCATGACGGCCGCGATCGCGCTGCAGGCGGTGCTCCAGCATCCCGACCTGCTGGGCGCGCCGATCGCATTGACGGTCAACTTCGCGGCCGCGATCGAGGCCGGCGCCTTCGACGTGCAGGCCACGCCGGTGCGCACCAACCGTTCGACCCAGCACTGGACGGTGCAGATCACGCAGGCCGGCATCGACGGCGCGCCGCAGATGACCACCATCGCCACCGTGGTCACGGCCGCGCGCCGCGACACCTGGGGCACCGCCGACCTGGCGATGCCGGAGGTCGCGCGGCCCGACACCCTGGTTCGGATGGAAGCCGCGCGTGCCGGCGTGGCCTGGTTCGCGCAGTACGACATGCGCCCGGTCAGCGGCGCGCCGCCCTCGACCTGGGACGGCGGCGGCGACCACAGCCAGACCCGGCTCTGGGTGCGTGATGCGCAGGCCCGCGCGCTCGACTTCCCCTCGCTCGCGGCCATGAGCGACGTGTTCTTCCCGCGCGTCTGGCTGCGCCGCGCCAAGCCGGTGCCGGCCGGCACGGTCTCGATCACCACCTACTTCCACACCGACGCGGCGCAGATGGCCGAGGTCGGCAGCGGCTATCTTCTGGCCTGTGCGGCCGGGCAGCAGTTCCGCAACGGCTTCTTCGACCAGAGCGCGCAGCTCTGGAGCGAAGCCGGCGTGCTGCTCGCCACCTCCAACCAGATCGTTTACTTCAAGGAATGACCCCATGAGCGACATCCTCGTCCACGCCGAAGCCGGCGTGATGACCCTGACCTTCAACCGCGTCGACAAGAAGAACTCGATCACCGGCGCGATGTACGGCGAACTGGCCGACGCGCTGGCCCGTGCCGAGCAGGACCCGGCCGTGCGCGCGGTGCTGATCCAGGGCGACCCGACCATCTTCAGCGCCGGCAACGACATCGGCGACTTCCTCAACGCGCCGCCCGCGACCACCGAGTCGCCGGTGTTCCGCTTCCTGCGCGGCATCGCGACCTTCCCCAAGCCCATCGTCGCCGCCGTCTGCGGCCCGGCCGTGGGCGTGGGCACCACGATGCTGTTCCATTGCGACCTGGTCTATGCGGGCGACAACGCGGCCTTCTCGATGCCCTTCGTCAACCTGGGCCTGTGCCCCGAGGCGGCCTCGAGCCTGCTGGTGCCGCAGATGTTCGGCTACCACCGCGCGGCCGAGGCGCTGCTGCTGGGCGAACCCTTCATGGCCGAGGCCGCGCTCGAGATCGGCCTGGTGAACCGCGTGGTGCCGCCGACCGAAGCCAACGGCATCGCCCAGGCCCAGGCCCGCAAGCTCGCGGCCAAGCCGCTCACGGCGCTGATCGAGACCAAGCGCCTGCTCAAGAAATCGCAGCAGGCCGCGGTGATCGAGCGCATGGACGAGGAAGGCCAGAGCTTCGGCCGCATGCTGCGCGAGCCGGCGGCACGCGAAGCATTTGGCGCGTTCATGGAAAAGCGCAAGCCCGATTTCAGCAAGGTCTGAAATCGATGCCTCGCCAGAGGCATGGCCGCGAAGCGGCGCGAGCAAGCTTTCGACAAAAGCGCAAGCCCGATTTCAGCAAGGTCTGAAATCGATGCCTCGCCAGAGGCATGGCCGCGAAGCGGCGCGAGCCGGCTTTCGACAAAGGCGCAAGCCTTTGTCAGAAAAGGAAGCCCGACTTCTCCAAGCTCTGATCGGCGGCGTCGTTATTCGACGCCCAGCAGGTCGTACACCCGCCGCACATAGTCACCGAAGGCCGGACTGGTCTTGAGGTGCAGCCGGCGCGGCGCGGGCAGGTCGATGGGGAAGAAATCGGCCATGCGCGCCGGGCCGGCCGTGAGCACGGCGCAGTGGGTGCCCAGGAACACGGCTTCCTGGATGCTGTGGGTCACGACCACGAAGGTCTTGCCGGTCTCTTCCCAGATGCGCAGCATCTCGAGGTTCATCTTCTCGCGCGTCAGCGCGTCGAGCGCGCCGAAGGGCTCGTCCATCAGCACCAGCTTCGGGTCGTGGATCAGCGCCCGCGCGATGGCTGCGCGCTGCTGCATGCCGCCCGAGAGTTCGTAGGGCAGCTTGTCGGCGAAGCCGGTGAGGCCCACCATCTCCAGCAGCTCGTGCGCGCGCACGCGGGCCCTCTTGCGGTCCAGGCCCAGGATGTCGGCCGGCAGCATCACGTTCTCGAGGATGGTGCGCCACTTGAGCAGCACCGGCTGCTGGAACACCATGCCCACGTCGCGGCCCGCGTTGAAGGGCGTGCCGCCGGCGCCGCCGCCGATCTGCAGCGTGCCGCCGTCGTGGCCGTGCAGGCCCGACAGGATCTTGAGCAGGGTCGACTTACCGCAGCCCGAGGGCCCGACCAGCGACACCATGTCGCCCTCGTGGATGTCCATCGACACGTCGGACACGGCGAGGAACTCCTCGGTCCTGCCGCCCGCCTGCTTCTTGCGGTAGACCTTGCGCAGCTGCTGCATGCGGATCAGCGGCGCGCCGGTCGCGACGCGCTCGCGCAACACGGCGCTCATGCCAGCCACCGTGCCAGGTTGTCGCGCACGAAGGCGTCGTCGGCCAGGTCGCCGTGCAGGCGGTAGACGCGATCGATCTCCTCGCCCTGGCCTGCGCCCATGCCCTCGGCCGGGTCCAGGCACCAGATGCCCTCGAGCAGGCCCTGGCGCCGCAGCACCTCGTGGCAACCCGCGATGCAGCCGTGGAAGTTGTTCTTCACGTCGAAGAAGGCCGCGTTGCAGTCGGTCACGCGCGAATCGAGGGCCAGCAGCGCCGGGCTCAATGCGCCGTCGTGGGCCGCGATCTCAGCCTTGATCTGCGCCAGCTGCTGCACCGCGCTCGCGGTCCAGACCGACCAGTGGCCCAGCAGGCCGCCGCGGAAGCGCACCTGCACCAGGGCACCGTCGCGCATCGCGCTGAAGGGCAGGGCGAGGTCGAGCACGATGTGGTCGTCGTTGCCGGTGTAGAGGAAGACGCGCTCCTCGGCCCGCGCATCGACCACGCCGCGCACCACGTCGATGGTGCGGTAGCGGTTGAAGGGCGCGACCTTGATTGCCAGCACGTTGGGGATCAGTGCGAAGCGGCGCCAGAAGTCGCTCGACAGGATCGGGCCGCCGACCACGGTCTGCAGGTAGAAGCCGATCAGCGGGATCTCCTCGGCCACGGCCTCGCAATGCGCGATCAGTTCGTCCTCCGAGGCCGAGGCCACGGCCGCGAGGCTCAGCAGGCCCGCGTGGTAGCCGAGGCCGACGGCCGTGCGCGCCTCGGCGCGCGCCTGGGCGGTGGGGCCGCACAGGCCGGCGACCATGGCCATGGGGCGGTCGGTCCAGGCGGTGCGGTCTTCGGCCGCGGCGCGCAGCACGGTCTCGTAGAGGCCGCGTTCGCGGATGCTGAACTGGGTGGTGTGCACGCCCACGGCCAGGCCGCCCGCGCCGGCGTCGGTGTAGTAGCGGGTGAGCGCGCGCTGGCGGCGGCGGTCGAATTGGCGCTCGGCGTCGAGCGCCAGCGGGTGGGCCGGAATCACCGTGCCCTGCGCCAGCAGCGCCAGCACGTCGGCGGGAAGATCGGATCGTTGCAAGGCCATCGAAACTCCTGGAAAGGTGAAGGGGCGCTCAGCCGTACTCGGGGCCGGCGATGGCGTGGAGGAAGGCGGTCTGGCCATGGGGCACGGGTTCGCCCAGGGCCATGCGCACGAAGCCGCGCTGCGGCGTGAGGCCGGCGGCGGCCAGCTGCGCGCGCAACTGGGCGCGCATGTCGGGCACGTCGACTATCAGCGGCTCGGGCGTGCCCTCGGCGATCTCGGCCAGCAGCCGCGCGGCGGCGGCCTCGTCGGTCGCGATCAGCGGGCCGATCTGGTGGGCGATGCGGCCGGCGCGCACGATCGCGAAGCCCTGCGCATGGCGCTGCAGGCGCGAGCCCGCGCGCCCGGCCAGGTGCGCGAGCACCTCGCCGCGCGCCAGGCCCAGCGCTTCGGCATCGAGGGCGGCGAGTTGCGCGAGGCCGGTCGCTTCCTGTCGTGCGAGCGCGGTGCTCGTGGCGGCGGCCGCGCGCTGCCAGCGCGTGAGCCGCCATAGCGGCGAGAAGCCGTACTGGGTGTAGAGCCGCTCGCCCGCAGGCGTGGCGTCGAGCAGCGCGACGCGGCCCTGGCGCCGCACCTCGCGCAGGCATTGCTCGAACACCGTGCGGCCCAGGCCCTGGCCGCGCAGCGCGGGCGCGACCAGGATCATGCTGATCCAGGCGCCGGTGTCGCCCATCGGCAGCACCGCGCCGCTGGCGACGATGCAGCCGCTGCCGTCGCGCACCGCGAACAGCGTGCCCTGCTGCGAGAACAGCCCCCAGTCCTCGGCGGTTTGGTTCCAGCCGCTCTGCACCACCAGCGCGTCGAGCATCGCCAGCGTCTCGCGGTCGAGCGCGCCGAGCGTCTCGACCACGTGCACCGGCGCGTCGAGCTCAGTACTTACCATCGCGCGACTCGAACTTGGTCGGCTTGCCGTAGAGACGCTGCTCGCGCGCGATCCAGTCGGCGACCCAGCCCAGCTGCTGCGACAGCGGCACCTGCGGATAGCCGAACAGGCGCTCGGCCTCGCCGGTGTTCATGAGCCAGGCGGTGGGCGCTTCGCTGCCGGTGATCTGCACCGGCTTGCCGAAGCGGCGGCCGAACTCCTCGGCCAGCCAGCGGATCGAGGTGGTCTCGGGGCCGCTCACGTTGATCGGCGAGGTCGGCACCGTGGCCACGGCCAGGCAGCGCAGCGCCTGCGCGTTGGCGTCGCCCTGCCAGATCACGTTGACGTGGCCCATGGTCACGTCCACCGGCTCGCCGCGCCAGACCTTCTGCGCCACGTCGGCCAGCACGCCGTAGCGCAGGTCGATCGCGTAGCTCAGGCGGAACAGCCGGCCGGGCGTGCCGTGCTGCTGCGAGAAGTACTCGAACATGCGCTCGCGGCCGACGCAGGAGTTCGCGTACTCGCCGGGCGGGCTGGGCGGCAGGTCCTCAGCCGCGCCTTGGCCCGTGACCGGCACGAAGGGGTACACGCAGGCGGTGGAGAAGGCCACGATGCGCGAAGCGCTGAAGGCCTGCGCCACCAGCGCGGGCACGTGCACGTTCATGGCCCAGGTCAGCGGGTTGTTGGCGTCGCCGCCGAACTTGCGCCCGGCCATGAAGACCACGTTGGCGCATTTCGGCAGCGCGGCCACGGCCGCGGCGTCGAGCAGGTCGCAGACGAGGGTCTCGATGCCGTGCGCATGCAGCATCTCGCGCATGCCGGCCTCGCTGAAGCGCGCCACCGCGATCACGCGGCGCCCGGCGGGCAGGGCGTTGCGCGCCAGCCGCGCCAGCGTCGGGCCCATCTTGCCGCCCACGCCGAGGATCATCAGGTCGCCGTCGAGGCGCGCGAGGTCGTCGATGAGTTCCCGCGAGGGCGTGGCCAGGTAGTCCTCGAGCGCCTGTTCGGTCTCGAAGTGCGTGGGGAAGGCGCGCGTGTCGAGCACGGCGGCGGGCGTGGGGGTGGAGGTGGTCATTGGATGCGGGCGTCCTGGGTGATGAAGAAGCGCTCCAGCAGCAGGACCAGCAGGTAGAGCAGCACGCCGAGCCCTGTGATCAGCAGCACGGCCATGAAGACGGCGGGGGTGTCGAGCGAGGCCTGCACCTGGATCATCAGGTAGCCCAGGCCCTTGTCGGAGGCGATGAACTCGCCCACCACCGCGCCGGCGACGGCCAGGATGGTGGCGACCTTCATGCCCGAGAACACATAGGGCAGGGAGCCCGGCAGCTGGATGTAGCGGAACAGCTGCCAGCGCGAACCCTTGAGCGCGCGCACCAGGTTCAGCAGCTCGGGCTCGGTCTCGTTGAGCCCGCGGATGGTGGTCAGCAGGATCGGGAAGAAGCACAGGCTGAAGGTGATCAGGATGTTGGGCCCGATGCCGTAGCTGAACCACACGATGATCAGCGGCCCCATCGCCACCTTCGGGATCATGTTGAGCGTGACCAGCAGCGGGAAGGCCAGCAGCATCAGGCGCCGGCTGGTGATGAACAGCAGCGCGCAAAGAATGCCCAGCACCAGGGCCAGCACATAGCCGCCGAAGACCTCGAGCGCGGTCACGCCGGTGTTCGACAGCCAGTGGTAGTTGCCGTTGCCCAGCGTGGCCAGCACGCGCGAGGGCGCGGGCAGGATGAAGGTCTGGATCGAGAACACGCGCACCGCGAGCTCCCACAAGGCCACGCCGGCCAGGTGGACCCCGACGATGGCAGCCCAGCGCTGCCAGGCGGGGCTGTCCTGGCTGCTGTCGGAACCGCCCGCGGCCTGGATGGCGGGCGGGTCGGCGGCGGGTGCGGTGGCGGAGGCCGTCATGGGTGCGTCTTCCTCGGGAGTGCGGGTCGAATCCAAATCATAGGATTCGACCGATGCACTGTCAACCAACTGGTTGATAAATTCTCGAGAAAGACGCCGGCGGGCCGGCCGGGCCCTCAGCGGCTCAGGGCCGCAGCGCGTTGAGCGCGAAGGCGATCACATGGCGCCGCCGCTGCACCAGCGCGCCGCGCGAGCCCAGCGGCTTGCCGAAGATGGCCGACAGCGTGTGGTTGTTGGAGAAGAAGAAGTAGGAGATGCCGGCGATCGAGATGTAGAGGTTGATCGCGTCGAAGTCGTTGCGGAACACGCCCTGCTGCACGCCGCGATCGAGCGTGGCCTCGAGCATCTCGATGAAGGGCGAGTGCATCTTCTGCAGCCGCTCCGAGCCCAGGATGTGCTGGCCCTGGTTGCGGTTCTCGTCGGTCAGCAGCGCGATGAACTCCGGGTGCTCGGCCAGGTAGTCGAAGGAGAAGCCGATCAGCTGCGTCATGGCTTCCACCGGCTCCAGCGCGCCCAGCGACAGCGCCTGCTCCTTCTCGCGGATCGCCGCATAGACCGACTCGAGCGCCACCAGGTACAGGCCCTGCTTGCTCTCGAAGTAGTGGTAGACCAGTTGCTTGTTGGCACCGGCCGTGCGCGCGATCTCGTCGACTCGCGCGCCGGCGAAGCCGTTGCGCGAGAACTCGGCCACCGCGGCGGCCAGCAGCGCCTCGCGCGTGGCGGCGGCGTCGCGGCGCGCGGCGCCTTCCGCCGGGGCGGCCTTCTTGGTGCGGGGGGCGGTGGTGGAAGGGGAGGGGGCCATGCGTACTGCTCGTTCTGTTGTATTGATTGTCAACCAAACAGTTGGTAATATGAATTCTAGTCCTGATCCACCCCTTCATTCTGGAGCGATCCCATGCGAGCACGCGCGTCTTCCGTCTTCTTCTCCGCCCTGTGCGCCCTCGGGCTCGCCGGCACGGCTTCGGCCGCGGACCCGATGAACCTGATGCTCAACTGGACGCCGACCGCGGACCATGCGCCGATCTACTTCGCCAAGGCCAAGGGCTGGTACACCGAGGCCGGCATCGACCTCAGCATCGAGGCCGGCAAGGGCTCGGCGCTGTCGGCGCAGCGCGTGGGATCGGGCGGCGCCAACCTGGGCATCGCCGACCTGCCGACCGCCATCCAGGCCGTGGGCAAGGGCGCCGACCTGAAGGCGATCATGGTGATCTACGCCAACAGCCCGCAGGGCTTCTACTGGCTCAAGTCCTCGGGCATCAACGGGCCCAAGGACTTCACCGGCCGCAAGATCGGCAACCCGCCCGGCGACGCCGCGCGCCTGATGTGGCCGGCCTTCGCCAAGAAGACGGGCATCGATCCGGCGGGCGTGAACTTCGTCAACCTGAGCCCGCAGGCCAAGGTGGGCGCGCTCAAGAGCAAGTCGGTCGACATCATCAGCGACTTCTACAACGAGCACGACCTCAAGGTGCGCGAGTTCGGCCCCGACCTGGGCTTCGTGGCCTGGCGCACGGTCGGTGTGAACGTCTACGGCAACTCGCTGTTTGTGAACGGCGCCTATCTCAAGGCGAACCCCGAGCGCGTGCGCAAGTTCGCGGCCGTCACGCAGCGCGCCTACGCGGCCTGCGTGAAGGACTTCGCCCCCTGCCTCGACGCGCTGACCGCCAGCGTGAGCGGCCTGACGCCCGACAACCAGCGCGACCAGTGGGAACGCATCAAGCAGCTGATGCGCGACGACACCACCACCGGCGTGGCGCTGGGCGCCTTCGACAGCACGCGGGTCAAGACCGACTACGAACTGGTCAAGGAAATGATCGGCATCGAGAAGGCCTTCGAGCCGGCCACGCTGTTCACCAACGAGTACCTGGACAAGTCGGTGCGCATGAGCAACTAGGGGCGCTGCTGCCGCGCGTGATAGACGGCGGTGACGGTGGCCGTCTTCGTCACTTCGTCCAGTTCGTACAGGACGATGTAGGCCGGTCGCACGACGATTTCCCGTTGCCCTTCGACAAAGGGGCTGGGTTTGTGAACGACCATCGGGTCCTTGGTCAGCGGATCAGGGGCCTGCCAGAGGTCGTCGTGGAGCCTGCGCGCCGCGGCAAAATCGTGCGCCGCGATCCGCTCCACCAGCTCGGCGAGTTGCTCCAACGCGTGAGGCCGCCAGGTGACGTGACAGGGCATGCCGCGGGACTGCGCCCGTCAAGAGCGAGGACGAGGGGCCTTTTTGCCAAGAATCGACGCCAAACGCTGGTCGAGGTAAGTGCGGGCCTCTTCGTTCGTCAAGGACGGGCGAGGGTCCGCTTTGCTGCGTGCAACGAGCGCCCGCACTCGAGCCGCGAGCTGAGCGTCGGTCTCGGCGCTCTCGTTCTGCATCCCCAGAGGGGCGCCGGTAGAGCGGTGCATGCGGGCGGGAGCCATGCGGCCATCGTACCGCGACAAGCGCCTTTGGCAACAGCCGCATGGCACGTCGGCATCGGGAGGCCTGGAGCGATATCCGCCGGCGTGGGCTCAGGCCGGCGTCGCGGCGATCGGCCGCGGCCGCCCGTGGTCGTCGATCGCGACGTAGGTGAAGGTGGCTTCGGTCACCTTGATGTAGTTGCCCTGCGCCTTGAAGCGCTCGGCGAAGACCTCGACCGTGACCGTGACCGAGGTGCGCCCGATGCGCACCAGCTTCGAATAGAAGGACAGGATGTCGCCGATGCGCACCGGCTGCTTGAAGACGAACTCGTTGACCGCCACCGTCGCCATCCGGCCCAGGGTGTAGCGCGCCGGGATCACCGAGCCGGCCAGGTCGCACTGGGCCATGACCCAGCCGCCGAAGATGTCGCCGTTGGCGTTGCAGTCGGCGGGCATCGGAATGACCTTGAGCACCAGCTCCATGTCGGTCGGCAGGCTCTTGAGGACGGCGGCCACGTTGGCGTCGGGAGAATGGGACATGGGCACAATCGAAGCAAATAACAGCCAGATTGTCCCCCATGCGCCGCAGCGGCGAAGCCATTTCCTCTCCCCACCATGCACCCGGCGGCGCCCCCGCACGGGCCGACCGCTCCGACTGGGCGACGCTGCGGCGCCTCTTCCCCTACCTCTGGGACTACAAATGGCGGGTGCTGGCCGCGCTGACCTTCATGGTCGGCGCCAAGGTCGCCAACGTCGGCGTGCCGGTGCTGCTCAAGACCCTGGTCGACACCATGACGCCCAAGCCCGACATGGCGCAGGCGCTGCTCGTGGTGCCGATCGCACTGCTGGTCGGCTACGGCCTGCTGCGGCTGTCGACCTCGCTGTTCAGCGAGCTGCGCGAGCTGGTGTTCGCCAAGGCCACCGAGGGCGCGGCGCGGCGCATTTCGCTGGAGGTGTTCCGCCACCTGCATGCGCTGAGCCTGCGCTTCCACCTCGAGCGACAAACCGGCGGCATGACGCGCGACATCGAGCGCGGCACGCGCGGCGTGCATTCCCTGATCTCGATGTCGCTCTACAGCATCGTGCCGACCATCATCGAGCTGGGGCTGGTGCTGACCATCCTGGGCGTCAAGTTCGACGCGCTCTTCGTCTGGATCACGGGTGCGGCGCTGGTGTTGTACATCGGCTTCACCGTGACCGTCACCGAGTGGCGCACGCAGTTCCGCAAGACCATGAACGAGCTCGACACCATGGCGCAGAGCCGCGCCGTCGACTCGCTGCTGAATTACGAGACCGTCAAGTACTTCAACAACGAGGAGTTCGAGGCGAAGCGCTACGACGCCAGCCTCGACCGCTACCGCAAGGCCGCGATCAAGAGCCAGCGCACGCTGTCGATGCTCAATGCGGGCCAGCAGCTGCTGATCGCCGTGAGCCTGGTGCTGATGCTGTGGCGCGCCACCTCGGGCGTGGTCGAGGGCCGCATGACGCTGGGCGACCTGGTGATGGTCAACGCCTTCATGATCCAGCTCTACATCCCGCTCAATTTCCTGGGCGTGATCTACCGCGAGATCAAGCAGAGCCTGACCGACCTCGACAAGATGTTCGTGCTGATGGAGAAGGAGCGCGAGGTGCAGGACGCGCCGGGCGCCCGGCCTTTGTCCTTGCGCCCCCTGCCTCCGGAAGAGGGCGGCGGGGGTGAGGGCCGCGGCGTCGACGCCACCATCCGTTTCGAGGACGTCAGCTTCGCCTACGAGCCCTCGAGGCCGATCCTACGGCACGTGAGCTTCGAGATCCCGGCCGGCAGGACGGTGGCCGTGGTGGGGCCGTCGGGTTCGGGCAAGTCGACCCTCGCACGCCTGCTCTACCGCTTCTACGACGTCCAGCAGGGCCGCATCACCATCGGCGGCGAAGACATCCGCCAGGTGACCCAGTCCAGCGTGCGCCAGGCCATCGGCATCGTGCCGCAGGACACGGTGCTGTTCAACGACAGCGTGGCCTACAACATCGCCTACGGGCGCCCCGGCGCGACGACCGACGAGATCGAGGCCGCGGCCAAGGCCGCGCGCATCCACGACTTCATTGCCGCCACGCCCAAGGGCTACGACACGCCGGTCGGCGAACGCGGCCTGAAGCTGTCGGGTGGCGAGAAGCAGCGCGTGGCGATCGCGCGCACGCTGCTCAAGAACCCCCCGATCGTGATCTTCGACGAAGCCACCTCGGCGCTGGATTCGGCCAACGAACGCGCGATCCAGTCGGAGCTCAAGAGCGCGGCGCAGAACAAGACCACGCTGGTCATCGCGCACCGCCTGTCGACGGTGGTCGATGCGCACGAGATCCTGGTGCTCGAGGCCGGCGTGATCGTCGAGCGCGGGACCCATGCGGACCTGCTGGCGCGCCAGGGGCGCTATGCGCAGATGTGGGCGCTGCAGAAAATCGAGGCGGCGCCGGTCAATCTTTGACCACATTTCTCATCGCTTTGTAGTTGCTCCAGAGGGAAGTAGCATGCGCCAAAACGGATGGTGTGCGGCGGCATGGCCGGCTGTCATTTCATCCGGGATGTGCATGCGTCAGCCATCACAGGGAGCCTCAAAGAATGGGCGATTACAGACACCAGGCCGATCAGAGCCTGCCGCCGCGCTATGGCAATTCGCCCGGCGCCGACTACTTCGGCGGGGTCAGCCAGATCCATGCCGCCAAGGGCAGCCGGCCTGATCTGTACGGCACCGTGCTGCCGAATGGCGACCGGGTCTACAACCTCGATGCGCAGGTGGCGGCGCACTACACGATCCACCAGCAACTCGCCGACCCCGAGGTGCCGCGCACGACAGGCGCGAATTCCTATGCGGACACCATCGCCCAGCGCCACGACATCGAGTGCTGGTATGCCGCCGACCAGCGCGATCGCATGCTGCAAGGCCACAAGGCGTTCGAGCGGCCTGGACGCCCCGGCGAATACCGCACCTGGGCCGAGCTGAGCGGCTGGGAGCAAGGCACCCACGCCACGGCCCTGGCGGCAGCCGCCCGCTACCACGACATCCGCACGACCGCCGAAATCGAGTTCCTGCATGGCCTGCAGGAATGGAAGCCCGAAGGCGCCGCCGCCGGCTATTTCAAGAACAAGGGCGTGGCCGGGTTCGAAGCGCTGGCGGGCAGCTACCCCGCGCCTTCTCGCGAGCGCATGCTGGGAGAAATGCCGGCCTTGCGCGACAAAGGTGGGCGCGTCGACTTCGATCCCCTCTCGATGGTGGGCCACGCCATGGGGGCCTCTGGCCTCAAGAAAACCGAGTTCGAACAGTTCGCCACGCTGCCCCTGAGCGACCGCGAGCGCGACTTCTTCCACCCCAGCATCGACAGCATCAAGCAGCATGGCGCGCCGGTGTGGGAGCCCCACCCGGACCATCCGGCCGACCAGGCGAACGCCATGGAACATGGCCGCTTCAGGCTCGCCTATGCCGACGCGCAAGGCCACCGCATCGAGAAGGTGCTGGACCTCGACCAGGGGCGGCGCTTCAGCACGACGACGAGCGATCCTGTGACCAGACAGATCCTGAGCACAGAGACCAAGACGCCGACCGGACCGCTCGTTGCGCAGAACTACTTCACGCCCAGCTACGCCGTCGAAACGCGCGATGGGCAAGGGCAGGTTGTCAGCCAAAGCTCGCTGCCCGAAGGGAAGAATGACCATCCGAGGGTGGACGGCAGTCCGTTGTATCAGGAGGCGCTGCGGGATTTGGAGGGGAAGTATCGGGAGATCAAGAATGATCCGAAGCCTGAGCGGCAAGCGACTATTCGAGAGGTAGAAATCGATATCGATGCGCAACGCGACCAAGCCCAACAACACTACCTTGCCAAAGACCACCCGCTGCATCAGGATGTGGTGCAGCATCCACACGGCAAGCACACGCAGCAACAACAACCCCAAGCGCCTGCGGCCGCGCCCGACACCCCGCTGGCCGCATCCATCATCACCCAAAGCGCCATTGGCGAGCGGTTCAAGGCGCTGGTCGATGCCATCGAGCGCAAAGACGACAAAGCCTATGACCGGGTGCTTGAGGCGCACCAGGCTTCGCCCGAATGGCAGAAGTTTCAACAGCAAAGCCAAGACTACGAACAAGCCCTGATTGCGCAGCAGCAACGTGAGCGCGAGCAACAACTTGCGGCGCAGCGGCAAGAAGACGCGCAACAGCAGCAACAGCGTGGCCCGGTGATGGGCCGATAGAGGGAGCGCACGATGAAGAGCACTTTGTACAAGTGGGCTGTTGCCGCACTGGCAGCGCTGGCGCTGACGGGCTGCGCCATGGTTGGGTACGGCGAATGCTTCAGCCGCTGTGGGGGCAATATGCCTACGAGCTATGGAGCACCGGCTGACTATGGAGCGGGAGCACCGACTGACCTGACGCGGGGCGCATTGTGGAACGCCGCTGCCTCTTTTGGCGTGACGGAAAAATACATCATCAGCGGCTTTATCACCTTGGAACGCATTGGCGAGCCACCGGGTGTTGGCAAGGTCAACGCCCAAATCTATGTGCCCAACGTGAGCGCGCAGCAAGCTCAAGGCAGTGCATGGTTTAGCACTACCTTTGGTCGTGACTACATTGATTCAGTCACCTTAAGGCCGAGAGAGGGGCGCTTTCCTGCTCACGCTCCGTTGATGCCGCCCGGCATTTATAAACTGATTGCCCAGGTTACTGTAGTAGAAAAGCGGGCGCGATGGCCGCCGGAGTACGCCCCCTTCCGCAGCCCACCCCAGAGCACCACCATCGTGGTCGAGGCCGGCAAGTGGAGCATCCTCTGGCAAAAGGTGAAGGTTGACGAAAGCACCGAACCGATCACCATCACCGTCGATTTTGGGCAATCAGGCCAAGCCCAACTGAGAAAAAGCGGCGCTTCCTCCTTCAGCCCCGAATTCCTGATCGCCGACCCCTTGCCCCCATCGGCATCGTCGCCCCTACCCGCCAAAACAGCCGCACCATGACCCCCGAACAACTGCAAGAACTGGCGCTGAACCTGTCGAGCGTGGCGCAGCATCTGCGCCGGCAGAACGAAGGCGCCACCGCGCAGATCGCGCAGGCCAGCCAGCAGCTCGACCGAAGCGCTTCGCATCTGTCGGCCGATGTTGACGCCGCGCATCGCGAGGGGCAGAAGAACCTGCAGCGCGAGCTGACGAATGCGGAGCAGTTCTTGCAAAAGGCGCAGAGCCAGCTGCTTACGGCCCAGAAGGCCTGGCTGTGGAAAGTCTCGCTGGCGCTGCTTGCGATGGCCGTGCTGGTCGTGGGGGGCAGCAGCTACTGGGTGTGGCGCAATGCCCAGGCGCTGCAGGAGATCGACTACAACCGACAGGTCCTCGGTGCCATCGCCGCGGGCGACCTGAACCTGTGCAACCAGCGCCTGTGTGCCAAGGTGGCACCGAAGGCCGACAAGTTCGGCGATGGCTATGTGGTGATCGGCAACCGTTAGGCACAAGAATACCCGGCCGATTCCGGGCTCTCCAAGGCGGCTGGACGCTTTTTCAGGGACGATGCTTGCCCGCGCTGCCACCGCCTTGCCTCCGCATGGAAAATGCTCCCGTCGTCCCGAGACGGTGACAAGCTGAGGCCATCGAGGCCGGAGCCTCCGTCCAGCGGGCGCACCACACTCCTCATTCGGAACCCATCACAAATGACGACCAAGATTCCCCTGCTGGTGCTGAACCACGTCTCGCACGAACACCAGGCCGTGCTCGCCGACCACTTCGACCTGCGCTACGCCGCCGAGCCCGCCGAGCGCACGGCCACGATCGCCGCGCGCGGTGCCGATGTCCGCGTGGTGCTGACCATCGGCGTCACCGGCCTGACCGCCGACGAGATGGCCGCGATGCCGGCGCTCGAACTGGTGTGCTGCATGGGCGCGGGCTACGAGAAGGTCGACGTCGCTGCGGCGCGTGCGCGCGGCATCGTGGTGGCGAACGGGCAGGGCACCAACGACGATTGCGTGGCCGACCACGCCTTTGGCCTGCTGATCTCGGCGATGCGCAACTTCCGCCAGCTCGACCGGCTGTGCCGCGACGGCGTCTGGCGCCTGGCCATCCCGCAGCCGCCCAATGTCTCGGGCAAGCGCCTGGGCATCCTCGGCCTGGGCACCATCGGCCAGAAGATCGCCAAGCGCGCGGCCGGCTTCAACATGGCCATCGGGTATCACAACCGCCGGCCCAATGAAGGCGTGGCGCACCGCTACTTCGACGACCTGCATGCGCTGGCCGAATGGTGCGACGTGCTGGTGTGCGCGGCGCCGGGCGGCGCGGCCACGCACCACATCATCGACGCGCGCATCCTCGACGCGCTGGGGCCCAAGGGCTTCCTGGTGAACATCGGCCGTGGCAGCGTGGTCGACACCGAGGCCCTGGCCGCGGCGCTGCGCGACGGCCGCATCGCGGGCGCCGGGCTCGACGTCTACGAGAGCGAGCCGCTGCGGCCCGAGCCGCTGATCGGCCTGGACAACGTGATCCTCACGCCGCACCTGGCCGGCTGGTCGCCCGAGGCCACGCAGGCCTCCTTCGAGCGTTTCCTCGCCAATGCAGAAGGCCACTTCACCGGCCGCGGCGTGATCTCGCCGGTCTGAAAAAGCACACCGCGGGGCGCCACCGCGAGCCGGGCGGACGCACATAATCCAGCCCCATGGAAACCAAGTGGCTCGAAGACTTCGTCAGTCTTGCTGAAACCCGCAGCTTCAGCCGCTCGGCCCAGCTGCGTCATGTGACGCAACCGGCCTTCTCGCGCCGCATCCAGGCGCTCGAAGGCTGGGCCGGCACCGACCTGGTGGACCGCTCGTCCTACCCCACGCGCCTCACGCCGGCGGGCCAGACGCTGTATGGCCAGGCGCTCGAGATGCTGCAGGGCCTGCAGAGCACGCGCGCGATGCTGCGCGGGCATTCGGCCGCAGCGCACGACGTGATCGAGTTCGCGGTGCCGCACACGCTGGCCTTCACCTTCTTCCCGGCCTGGGCCACCACGCTGCGCGAGCACTTCGGGCCGCTCAAGAGCCGGCTCATCGCGCTCAACGTGCACGATGCAGTGATGCGCCTGGTCGAAGGCAGCTGCGACCTGCTGATCGCCTACCAGCACCCCTCGCAGCCGCTGCAGCTCGACACCAACCGCTACGAGATGGTGGTGCTGGGGCAGGAGGTGGTCGCACCCTGGGTCAAGCCCGATGCCGAGGGCGCGCCGCGCTACCGGCTGCCGGGCCGCCAGGGCCAGCCGCTGCCCTACCTGGGCTACGCGCCAGGGGCCTACATGAGCGGCATCGTCGACCAGCTGATCAAGGAGTCGGACACCGCGATCCACCTCGACCGCGTCTACGAGACCGACATGTCCGAAGGCCTGAAGGCGATGGCGCTCGAAGGCCACGGCATCGCCTTCCTGCCGCAGAGCGCGGTGCGCAAGGAGGTCAAGGCGCGCCGGCTGGTGAGCGCCTTGCCGCCCGAGATCGACCGGCTCGAGGCCACGATGGAGATCCGCGCCTACCGCGAGCGCCCCGTGGCGGTGCCGGCCAAGTCCGGCCGTGCCGTCGCCAAGGCGCCGCATGACGACGTCGCGCCGCCCAAGCGCGCGCTGGATGCGCTGTGGGCCTATCTGGTCGAAACGCAGCCTGTCAATTGATTATTTGCTGCACTGCACAAACTATGAGTCATATGCATAATGACGCGCGCATACGGCATTGGTCAGGCCGTCGCGCGCCGCATACAGTCCCGCCTGCTTTGCTGTCACACCGCGGGAAGGCAGTGCATGTGTGCTCTTTTTCGCGCTGACGCCACTGGCTTGCCTGTGGGCGCGCGAAGCGGGCACAAAGACTGCTTAATCCCCTTCATCTCATGCGTCTGCGGTGCATTGCACCAAGGCGGTATCGAAGGCTTTCGCGCCGCGCCAGTCCGGTGCCGGGGCGTGCACCGGGTTGGACCGGGTGCCCGTGTCCGCGCGACTGTCTAAAATTTGGCTCTGTTTCAGTTTCACTCAGGAGTTTCGTATGAAGAAGCAAGTATTGGCGTTGACCATCGCCGTCATGGCCGCCGGCGGTGCGTTCGCGCAAGCCAACGACACCCTCGCCAAGATCAAGGCCTCGGGCAGCATCACCGAAGGCGTGCGCGAATCCTCCGGTCTTTCCTACACCCTCGGTAACGGCCAGTACACCGGCTTCCACTACGACATCTGCGCGAACATCATCAAGGACCTGGAAAAGTCGCTCGGCAAGAAGCTGGAAACCAAGTACCAGCCCGTGACCTCGCAGAACCGCGTCCCGCTGGTGCAGAACGGCACCGTCGACCTGGAATGCGGCTCGACCACCAACAACGCCACGCGCGCCAAGGACGTGTCCTTCGCCGTCACCACCTACGTCGAGGAAATCCGCATCGCCGTCAAGGCGAACTCGGGCATCACCTCGATCAAGGACCTGAACGGCAAGACCGTCGCCACCACCACCGGCACCACCTCGGTGCAGACGCTGCGCAAGAACGAACGCGCCGGCGGCATCGACTTCAAGGAAGTCTTCGGCAAGGACCACGCCGACAGCTTCCTGCTGCTCGAATCGGGCCGTGCCGATGCCTTCGTGATGGACGGTTCCATCCTGGCTTCGAACATCGCCAAGTCCAAGGCGCCCAACGATTTCAAGATCGTCGGTGAAGTCCTGAGCGTCGAGCCGATCGCGATCATGATCCGCAAGGACGACCCGGCCTTCAAGAAGGCCGTGGACGACAGCATCAAGGCCCAGATCAAGAACGGCGACCTCGCCAAGCTGTGGGACAAGTGGTTCCTGCAACCGATCCCGCCGTCGAACGTGAAGATCGGCCTGGCCCTGTCGGACGCGACCAAGGACGCATGGGCGAACCCGAACGACAAGCCGATGGAAGACTACGCCGTCAAGAAGTAATCACTTCGCAGGTCATTGCGCCAACGCCCGCCACATCCGGCGGGCGTTTCTGTTGAAGCTGGGCGCGCTTCACATCGAATCAGTCGACAACAACAAGGAGAGTCCCGATGGGATCAAACTGGGATTGGCAGGTCTTCTTGCAGGATCCGGGCGGGAAATTCCCGACCTATTGGCAATGGATGCTTTCGGCCTGGGGCTGGACGCTGTCGGTCTCGCTGCTGGCGCTGATCGTCGCGCTGGTGCTGGGCTCGCTGGTGGGCATCATCCGCACGCTGCCGGACAACCCATGGCTCATTCGCCTCGGCAATGCATGGGTCGAACTGTTCCGCAACATTCCTCTGCTGGTGCAGATCTTTCTCTGGTACCACGTCATTCCGGCGCTCGTGCCGCCGATGAAGACGGTGCCAAGCTTCATCCTGGTCGTGCTGGCGCTGGGCTTCTTCACCTCCGCGCGGATCGCCGAGCAGGTGCGCTCCGGCATCCAGGCGCTGCCCAAGGGCCAGCGCTATGCGGGCATGGCGGTGGGTTTCACCACCTTCCAGTACTACCGCTACGTGATCCTGCCGATGGCCTACCGCATCATCATTCCGCCGCTCACCAGCGAGACGATGAACATCTTCAAGAACTCGTCGGTGGCCTTCGCGGTGTCGGTGTCCGAACTGACCATGTTCGCGATGCAGGCGCAGGAGGAAACCTCGCGCGGCATCGAGGTCTACCTGGCCGTGACGGCGCTCTACGTGGTCTCGGCTTTCGCGATCAACCGGCTGATGTCCTTCATCGAAAAGAAAACACGCGTTCCGGGCTTCATCGTCTCGGCCAGCGGCGGTGGGGGCCACTGACATGTTGAACCTCGATTTTTCCTTCTACAACTGGGAAGTCATCTCCAACTTCGTGTTGAAGGGCTTCTACTTCAGCGTGATGCTGACCCTGATCGCCACCATCGGCGGCGTGTTCTTCGGCACCCTGCTGGCGCTGATGCGGCTGTCGGGCAAGAAGTGGCTGGACGCACCCGCGGCCATCTACGTCAACGGCATGCGCAGCATCCCGCTGGTGATGGTGATCCTCTGGTTCTTCCTGCTGGTGCCGGCCTCGTTCTACAGCCTGTTCGGCTCGATGGGTGCCAACTACCGCTCGGAGATCTCGGCGGTGATCACCTTCATCGCCTTCGAGGCGGCCTACTTCAGCGAGATCATGCGCGCGGGCATCCAGTCGATCCCGCGCGGCCAGGTGAACGCGGGCCAAGCGGTCGGCATGACCTACAACCAGAACATGCGTCTGGTGATCCTGCCACAGGCCTTCCGCAACATGCTGCCGGTGCTGCTCACGCAGACCATCATCCTGTTCCAGGACACCTCGCTGGTCTACGCCATCGGCGCCTACGACCTGCTCAAGGGCTTCGACACGATGGGCAAGCAGTACGGCCGCACCGTCGAGTCCTACCTGCTGGCCGCGGTCATCTACTTCATCCTGTGCTATTCGCTCTCCTGGATGGTGAAGCGCCTGCATAAGAAAATTGCAATTATCAGATGACCCCCAGTCTTCGCGCACTTCGTGTCGCTTTCGCCAACCCCCTTCCAGGGGGCAACACCAGCGGCCCGGCAAAGCCGGTTCCGCGGTGTTCCTGGTATGACATCAGCTTGCACGCCTCGTCGATAGGAGTTTGAAATGTCCGAAAAAATGATTGAAATCAAGAACGTCTCCAAGTGGTATGGCCCGGTGCAGGTGCTCAACGACTGCTCGGTGAACATCTCCAAGGGCGACGTGGTCGTGGTCTGCGGCCCGTCGGGCTCGGGCAAGTCGACGCTGATCAAGACGGTCAACGCGCTCGAGCCCTTCCAGAAGGGCGAGATCACCGTCAACGGCATCCCGCTGCACGACCCCAAGACCAACCTGCCCAAGCTGCGCTCCAAGGTCGGCATGGTGTTCCAGCACTTCGAGCTGTTCCCGCACCTGTCGGTGACCGAGAACCTCACGATCGCGCAGATCAAGGTGCTGGGCCGCTCGCCCGACGAAGCCAAGACCCGCGGCCTGAAGATGCTCGACCGCGTGGGCCTGATGGCGCACAAGGACAAGTTCCCGGGCCAGCTCTCGGGCGGCCAGCAGCAGCGCGTGGCGATCGCCCGTGCGCTGTCGATGGACCCGATCGTGATGCTCTTCGACGAACCCACCTCGGCGCTCGACCCCGAAATGGTCGGAGAAGTGCTCGACGTGATGGTCACGCTGGCCAAGGAAGGCATGACCATGATGGTGGTCACGCACGAGATGGCGTTTGCGCGCAAGGTCGCGAGCCGCGTGATCTTCATCGACGTGGGCGGCCGCATCCTGGAAGACTGCGAGAAGGACGAGTTCTTCAACCACCCGGAACACCGCCAGCCGCGCACCAAGGAATTCCTGAACAAGATCCTGCAGCACTGAGCTTGCGGATCGCAGGCACTCCGCTGCATCCACCAGGGCCCCGCATGCGGGGCCTTTTTCTTGGGGCGCGCGCGGTACCCGATGCGGCGCAAGGCTATTGCCCGCGCCGGGGCTGCGTCGGCCTACGATGTGGCCATGCGTTCCATCGCGTTCTCCCTCGGCTGCGTTCTCGCTCGCCGGCTCGTCTCGAGCCGTCCGGCGACGCGTCCGCGCGCGGAGCTTCGCCGCATGCCGCCGGCTCGAAGTGCTGCTGCACATTCCTGAGCCCGGCGATCCGCTTCCGTCCCTTCATTCCCGCCACTGGATCGCCGGGCGCCCTCCGTCCGGCGTTGTGCATTTCTTCCAGGAGCGTTCCATGGTTCAACCCCTTTCTTCCTCTTCTTCCGCCGTCTCGTCCGCGGTCCTCGCCGGCCGCACCCTGACCGAACTCGATCACGCCCGGCTGGCCAAGTACGCCGATGCCGATGCGGTCTATTCGCCGGCGATCCAGGCCGTGCTCGACAACGCCGACCTGGTGTCGCCGACCGAGATCGCGGCAGACGTCGTCACCATGCGTTCGCGCGTCAACGTGACCGAGCTGGCTGGTGCGGGCGAGCGCACGCTCACGCTGAGCTACCCGCAGGACGCCGACCCCGCCACCGGCTGCATCTCGGTGCTGTCGCCGGTCGGCACCGCGCTGCTGGGCCTGCGCGTGGGCGACGTGGCGAACTGGGTCGCGCCCGACGGCTCGGGCGGTGCGCTGCGCATCGCGGGCATCGCCTTCCAGCCCGAGGCCAGCGGCGAGTACCTGCGCTAGGAACAACGCAGCGCGCACTCACGAAAAAGGCCCCGCATGCGGGGCCTTCGTCGTTGCGGCGCGGGCGCCTTACTTCTTGCGCGCCTCGATGGCCTTCTCGGCCTTGGTCATGAGGTCGTTGCCCACTGTGGGGCGCCACTTGGCGTAGACGGAGCGGGTCGCCTTCACGAAGGCTTCGCGCTCGGCCGGCGTCAGCTGCGTCACCGTCACACCCATGCCGGCGATGTCCTTGAGCACCGGCTTGTCGGCCTCGACCAGGCCCTTGCGCGCGATCGCGATCTCCTGCTTGCCGGCATCGATCGCGGCCTGCTTCACGATGGCCTGGTCGGCCGGGGTCCACGAGGCCCAGATCTCCTTGTTGACCACGAAGATCAGCGGGTCGGCCACATAGCCCCAGGTGGTGACGAACTTCTGGCCCACGTTGTGCATCTTGAGCACGGTGAACAGGAACAGCGGGTTCTCCTGGCCGTCGACCGCGCCGCTGGCCAGCGCGGGCTGTGCATCGGCCCAGCTCATCTGCGTCGGGTTGGCGCCCAGCGCGGTGAACAGGTCGGCGAACAGCGGCGAGCCGACCACGCGGATCTTCATGCCCTTGAGGTCGGCCGGCGACTTGATGGGGTGCTTGGAATTGGTGATCTCGCGGTAGCCGTTCTCGCCCCAGGCCAGCGGCATCACGCCGGCCTTGTCGATGATCTTGAACAGCTCGGCGCCCACCTCGCCCTGCGTGAGCGCGTCGACCGCCGCGTAGTCAGGCATCAGGAAGGGCATCGAGAAGAGGTTGAGCTGCTTGACCTGCGGCGACCAGTTGATGGTCGAGCCCACGGCCATGTCGATCACGCCCTGGCGCAGCGCGCTGAACTCGCGCGTCTGGTCGCCCTGGATCAGCGACACGCCCGGGTACAGCTTGATGTTGATGCGGCCCTGGGTGCGTTCCTTCACCAGGTTGGCCCAGATCTGGCCGGCCTGGCCCCAGGGCGTGGGCGGGCCCAGCACCAGCGACATCTTGTACTCGGCCTTGTACGCCGCTTGCGCCATGGCGCCGGTGGTGAAGCCGAGAGCGGTCGCGGCGAGTGCGAGGCCGAGCAGGGTGCGGCGGAATTTCATGGTCTTGTCTCCGTGTGAAAAATCAGGGGCGGGCGGGGGCTCAATAGCCGAGCTTGGCGGGCAGCCACAGCGCGAGCTGCGGCCAGATGATCACGGCCACCATCACCATGAACATCGCGAACAGCATCCAGCCGACCCAGCGCACGGTCTCTTCCATGCGCACGTTGGCGATGCGGCACGAGACCATCAGGTTGACCGCGAGCGGCGGTGTGAACTGGCCCAGCGCGACCTTGAGCGTGAGGATCACGCCGAACCAGACCGGGTCCCACTTGTAGTGCTGCACGATGGGCCACAGCAGCGGCACGAAGATCAGGAAGATCGACACGCCGTCGAGGAACATGCCGACCGTGATCAGCAGCACGATCAGCAATGCCAGCACGCCGTACTCGCCCAGGCCGGAGTTCACGATGGCCGTGGCCACCGGGTCGATCACGCCCAGCGTCGACAGCGAATACGCGAAGATGCCCGCGAGCGACACCACCAGCAGGATCACGGCCGAGAGTTCGCCCGATTCGCGCAGGATCACGAACAGGTCGCGCACCTTGATGGTCCGGTAGATCACCATGCCCACGAACAGGCCGTAGAACACCGCGACCACCGCGGCCTCGGTCGGCGTGAACCAGCCGGCGCGCATGCCGCCGAGGATCAGGATCGGTGCCGCCAGGCCCCAGGTCGCTTCGCGAAAGCTCTTCCAGAACGCGGGCCGCGGCATGCTGGCCTCGAGCGCGCCCATCTTGTGGCTGCGTGCCATCCAGACCGCGGGGATGATGAGCGCCAGGCCGGCCAGGATGCCGGGGATCATGCCGGCGGCGAACAGGGCCGGCACCGAGGCGCCGGGCACCAGCACCGAGTACACGATGAAGGCCACCGAAGGCGGGATCAGGATGTCGGTGGCGGCGGCGGCACCGACCACGCTGGCGGAGAAGGCCGGCGGGTAGCCGGCGCGCGACATCGCGGCGATCATCACCGCGCCCACGGCGGCGGCGTTGGCCGGGCCCGAGCCGGAGATGCCGCCCAGGAACATCGCGACCAGGATCGCGACCATCGGCAGCATGCCGGGGCCGCGGCCGACCATCGCGACCGCGAAGTTCACCAGCCGCAGCGCGACGCCGGAGCGGTCGAAGATCGAGCCGACCAGCACGAACATCGGGATGGCCAGCAGCGGGTACTTGCCCAGGCCGGCGTAGAAGTTCTGCGGCACGGCCAGGAGGCCGAACCACTGGGCGTCGGCGTTCGCCAGCGCGATGCAGGCCGCGCCGGCCAGGCCCAGCGCCGCGCCGATCGGCACGCCGACCAGCATCAGCACCACGAAGGCGACGAAGAGCAGCGTGGCGATCATTTCGAGGCCTCTTCGCTGTCATCGCGGCGGCCGCGGCGGATGAACAGGCCCACCGCCCGCAGCGCGATCGCGGTCGACACGATCGGCAGCCAGATCGAATACCACCACTGCGGCACGCCGATGCCTGGCGAGGTCTCGTCGAAGCGGAAGTCGTCCCAGACCATGCGCGTGCTCAGCGCCGCGATCAGCAGGAACAACGCCGCCACCAGCACCGCGCCGAACTGCGACAGCCGCTTGCGCCGCGCCATCGAGCCGCTTTCCGAGAAGTACTCGATGCGGATGTGGCGGTCGCGAGCCACCGCGGCGGAGCCGGCCACCATGGCCAGCAGGATCATCAGGAAGACCGAGAACTCCTCGGTCCACGCGAAGGACGAGTCGGTGAAGTAGCGCACCAGCACGTTGGCGAAGGTGATGCAGGCCAGCAGGCCCATGATCACGACGGTGGCCCAGTCCTCGATGGCCAGCGGCACCTTGGCGGGTTCGTCGGCGGCTTCGATC
>NZ_LZZW01000039.1 GCF_014170375.1 Variovorax sp. UMC13
CCCCCGTTTGCACTCGCGCTGGCGCCAGATCCGCCCGCGCCGCCGGTTCCGCCAGAGTTGCCGTCGCCGCCGTTCCCCCCGGCGCCGATCGAAGCGGCGCCGTCTCCCGAGACCACGGCCCCGCTGCCGCCGGCACCGCCGGTTCCACCGGAGTCCGCTGGTCCCCCATTGCCCGGGCCGCCGCCCACATGGCTGGCCGCATGAACGCTTCCGATCACGAGCAGGGCCAACACGGGCACCGACCGCAGCGCTCGTGCGAGCCCCGACTTTCTTTTCAAGGCCTCGGGCGGGGCATCGCAAGCGCCGTGAGCGCGGACTGGGATCGGCATGGACTTTTTCTCCGTCAAAACAGGTGAACGCGTCAAAGTGAGCGCGGCAAAGTGTGTCGCCGCCCTCTCGGCCGGGCCATCCCCGAAAACAGGTAAATGGAGACCGCCGGCACGCGTGCAGGTCCGTCCGCTCCGGCGCGCCCATCCCCGTCAGAGGAAATCGATAGACTCCCGCGCATGCCCCAAGGCGCTGCACCATGGCGATGCGATCGTGGTGCCGTCGGGCGCCAGACCGAGCCTGAAATGCCCCTCGCCGAACACGCATCGCCAGCCGACCGTCGACGCGCGCATCGAAGTCACGGAACGGCCGAGCCGGCACGGCGTGTCCGGACGACGGGCTCTTTCCTATTTCTTCTCGCCTCCCTTCTCATCTTTCTTGTCGCCAGCCCCGTGCGGGCGCAGCAGCCTTCGCCCGCGCTCCACATCGAGGCCGTGCGCGCCGCCGCTTGGGACGACACCGCCCCGCCCGCCGAAGGCTGGGTGCCCGTCACCCTGCCCGACAGCTGGGGCCCGCGCTGGCCCGGCTTCGACGGCGTGGTCTGGTACCGGCTGACTTGGGAGCAGCCCGCGCCGGTGCGCGACACCGGCCTGCTGCTGCACTACCTCAACATGGCGGGCGAGGTGTCGCTCAACGGCACGCCCATCTCACGCGACCCCAGCCTGGTCGAGCCGCTCACCCGCGCCTGGAACACGCCGCGCTACTGGCTGCTGGCGCCGCCGCTGCTGCGGCCCGGCAGCAACACGCTGCTGGTGCGCGTCTCCGGCCTGTCCGCCTACCAGGCGGGACTGGGACCGGTGGACCTGGGCCCGCCGGCGACACTGCAGGCCGCGTTCGAACAGGAGCGCATCGTGCGCCGCGACCTGCAGGTGCTGGGCCTGGCACTGAGCGCGGCGGTGTCGGCCTTCTTCGCCGCGGCGTGGCTGCTGCGGCGGCGCGAGACGGCCTACGGCTGGTTCGCGCTGATGTCGGTGCTGTGGCTGCTGTTCGGCTACAACCAGATCGCGACCAGCCCCTGGCCCTTTGCCGACAACCACGGCTGGCAGGCGCTGAACACCTCGCTGCTGCTGCTCTTCGACGTGGCCTACCTGGTCTTCGCGTTGCGCTTCTGCCAGACGCGCAAGCCCCGCCTCGAAGCCTTCGCGCTGCTGGTCGCGGCGGCCGGCGTGCTCGACCTGTGGCTGGCCAGCGGCGCCGGCCTGCCCGCGCACCGTGCCGCCTGGACGCTGGTGGGCGGCCTCACGGCCATCGCGGTGAACTGCGGTGCGATCGTCCATGCGCTGCGCCACCGCGGCAGCCCGATGCGTTCGCTGGCCCCCTTCATGGCGGTGTCCGCCGCTGCCGCCGGACACGACCTGCTGGTGTTCACGCAGGTGATCGACAGCAACACCTACTACACGACGATGTCCTCGTACGTGCTGCTGCTGGGCATGGCCATGACCCAGGCCGCGCGCTTCGTGCAGAGCCTCGACCGCATCGAGCACTTCAACACCGAGCTGATCGAGGAAGTGAACGCCGCCAAGTCGGAACTGGCCGTCACGCTCGCGCAGCAGCATGCGCTGGCACTCGCGCATGCGCGCATCGGCGAGCGCGTCAACCTCGTGAGCGACCTGCACGACGGCCTCGGCGGCATGCTGCTGGGCAGCATCGCGACGCTGGAACGCCGGCCCGAGGCGCTGTCGGCGCCGCAGCTGCTCGCGATGCTCAAGAGCCTGCGCGACGACCTGCGGCTGATCATCGAGGCCACCGGCCAGAGCGAGGGCCCGCTGGCCTTCGGCGAGCTGCTGGCGCCGCTGCGCCACCGGATCTCGGAGTCACTCGATGCGAGTGGCATCGACTGCCGATGGCAGGTCACGGGCATCGAGACGCTGGAACTCCCGCCCTCGCAGAGCCTGGAGCTGCTGCGCTTCCTGCAGGAGGCGCTGACCAACGTGCTCAAGCACAGCGCGAGCCGGCGCGTGGACGTGCGCGTGCAGTGTGCGGACGGCGCGCTGGAGCTGGGCGTGCGCGACGACGGACGCGGCTTCGCGGTCGAGGCGGCGGCCAAGGGCCAGGGCGCAGGCCTTCGCAGCCTCCATGCACGCGCCCGGCGGCTCAAGGCCGAACTGCGGCTCGCGTCCCGGCCGGGCGAGACGCAGGTGGTGCTGCGCATGCCGCTCGGGACAGTCGGCTGAGCAGAAGCGCCTACAGCGCCAGCACCAGGCGCCCGTCGCAGGCGCGCGAGCAGCAGGCCATCATCTTGGTGTTCGCATCGCGCTCCATGCGCGTCAGCACCACGTCGCGGTGGTCGACCCTGCCGGCCAGCACCTGCACCTCGCAGGAACCGCACAGACCCTCCTCGCAGTCGCTCTGCACGTCGACGTTGGCGGCGCGCAGGGCGGTGAGCAGGGTCTGGTCGGGCGGCACGGTGAGCACCAGGCCGGAGTCCTTGAGCTCGACCTCGAAGGCCTGCTCCTTCGACGGGTCGAGCGTCGCCAGCGTCGACTCGAAATGCTCGACACGCAGGGCGCCTTCGGGCCAGGCGGCGCAGCAGGCCTCGAGCGCTTCGAGCATGCGCAAGGGGCCGCAGGCGTAGACCTGCGCACCCGGCACGGGCTGCGCGAGCAGGGCCTGCAGGTCGTTGCGGCCGCCCTCGTCGGCAATGTGCAGGTGCAGGCGCTCGCCATGCAGCGCACGCAGTTCCTCGACCATCGCCATGCTCGTGCGGCTGCGGCCGCTGTAGTGCAGTTGGTAGTCCATGCCCAGCGCCTTCGCCCGCCGCGCCATCGCGCTCACCGGCGTGATGCCGATGCCGCCGGCGATGAAGATCGCCTTCTGCAGCGACTCGTCGAGCCGGAAATGGTTGCGCGGGCCGCGGATGCGCAACCGGTCGCCGGCCTTCAGCTGGCCATGCACCCAGGCCGAGCCGCCCCGGCCTTCGGGCTCGTGCAGCACCGCGATCTCGAACACGCCCGCCTCATCGGGGTCGCCGCACAGCGAGTACTGGCGCGACAGCTCGGGCGTGCCGCACTCCACGTCGATGTGCGAGCCCGGCGTCCAGCGCGGCAGCGGCTTGCCGTCGGGCGAGGCCAGGCGCAGCCGGACGATGCCGTCGGCCGCGCGCGTCACGCGCTCGATCACCACCGGCCGCGCGATCGCGCCGCGCGAGGGTTCGCCGATGCGCACCGGCACCTGCACGTCGCGCAGGCCGGCGTTGCTTCGTTCGGGGTTGGCGGCCGGGTCCCATTCGACCCACAGGTGCTCGGGGCCGCGGAAGGAGGTGTTGGGCACGTAGCTGAAACGCTGCGCGCTCAGCTTCATGTGCGGCAGCCGGCGCGTGAACTCCTCCAGGAAGATCTGCATCTCCATGCGCGCCAGGTTCTTGCCCATGCACTGGTGCGAACCGTAGCCGAAGGTCAGGTGGTCGCTGGCGTTGTCGCGGCGGATGTCGAACAGGTCGGCGTCGGCGAAGTGGCCTTCGTCGTGGTTGGCCGACGAGGTCACGATCAGCAGACGCGAGCCCGCGGGCAGGTCCACGCCGCCGACCTGCGTGTCGGCCGTGACCAGCCGGCGCCAGGCGGCCACCGAGCCGTTGTGGCGCAGGCACTCCTCCACCGCATTGGGGATCAGGCCCGGGTCTTCGCAGAGCTCGCGCCACACCTGCGGATGCTGCAGCAGCAGCTTCATCGCGTTGGCGGTGGCGTTGGCCGTGGTCTCGTGCGCGGCCACGATGCCGGCCATCATCATCGAGTGCAGGTACGAATCCGTCACCACCTCAGGCTGCAGCATCTGCTTGCGGATGCCGTACTGCATCCAGCCGGGCGCATCGGGGTCCTGGCGCATCTTGTCGAGCACCTTGCCCGCGTACTGCCAGAAGTTGCCCACGGCATGGGCCACCGCCACCTGCTCCTCGGGCTTGGGGCGACCCCAGGTGTTGACGGTGTGCGCAATGGAGTACTTGCGCAGCGTGTCCATGTCCTCCTCGGGCACGCCGAGGAAATGCAGCGCCACGGTCAGCGGGATCTCCCACAGCATCTGGTCGACCAGGTCGGCGCGGCCGTCGTCGATGAAACGGTCGACGTAGCTGCGGGCCAGTTCGCGCACCATGGGTTCGTGGTGCTTGAGTTCCTCGGGCGTGAACGGGTCCATCAGCGCACGGCGACGCGGCATGTGGGCCGGCTCGTCCTCGTTCACCAGCGTGCGGTTGAGCGCGAAGCCGTAGCTCGCCAGCACCGCGTTGGCTTCGTCGCCGGTGGGCGTGATCTTCTCCAGCGCGTTCGACGGGCTGAAGGTGATGTTGTCGCGGAACACCGCCTTGATGTCGGCATAGCGCGTGATCACCCAGTAGCCCAGCTTGGGGCTGTAGAAGATCGGCTCCTGCTCGCGCGCCCAGCGCACGTACTCGGGCGGATCCTGCTGGTAGCCGTCCTCGAAGGGATCGAAGGCCGCGGCGCGCTGGCTCACCGGGCAGCCGGTGGGCGTGCGCTCGGCGGAGAGCGGACCGTGCGCGACAGGGCAACCGGAAGCGCGCGAAGGGGTGGCGGTGTCGGGCATGGCGGTCGGGTCAGTCGAGCGTGATCTTCAGGTCGCGGATCAGCTTGTGCCAGCGCGTGGTCTCGTTCTTCAGCAGCTCGGCGTACTGCGCGGGCGTGTTGCCCACGGGCTCGACGCCGAAGTCGATCATGCGGGTGCGCACCGCGGGCTCATGGATGGCCGCGACGATCTGGCGGTTGAGCGTGTTCACCACCTCCGTCGGCGTGGCCGAGGGCACCACCACGCCGACCAGCGCGGCGGCTTCGACGTTCTTGTAGCCCAGCTCGGCGAAGGTCGGCACGTCGGGCAGCTGCGGCAGGCGCGTGGGATTGGCCACGGCCAGCGCGCGCACCTTGTTGCCCTTGATGAAGCCGGCACCCGCGGCCAGGTCGACCATCATGGCCGGCAGCTGCCCGCCCACCACGTCGGCCAGCGCCGGCGCCGCGCCGCGGTAGGGCACGTGGACCATGAACAGGCCCGCTTCGACCTTGAGCAGTTCCATCGCCAGGTGGTGCGGGCTGCCCGCGCCGGCCGAGGCGTAGTTGATGCCGCCGGGCTTGGCCTTGGCCTGCGCGATGAAGTCCTTGGCGGTGGCGAAGCCCGAGTTGGTGCCGACCACCAGGATCATCGGGAACTTGCCCATCAGCGTGACCGGCGTCAGGTCCTTGGTGGCGTTGTAGCTGAGCGACTTGTAGAGCGCGGGGTTGAACACCAGGGTGCCGTTGTCGGCCGAGAGGATGGTGTAGCCGTCGGCCGGCGCGCGCGCGGTCTCTGCGGCGCCCAGCGCGGTGTTGCCGCCGGGCTTGTTGTCCACCAGCACCGGCTGGCCGACCTGCGTCGACAGGGTCTGGCCCACGGTGCGCGCCAGGAAGTCGGAGCCGCCACCGGCCGCATAGGGAACGATCCAGCGGATCGGCTTGGTCGGGTAGCCCTGCTGCGCGCTGGCGCCCGCTGCGACGACGAGGGACAGCAGCGCGAGGCCGCTGGCGAGGTGCTTCTTCATGGGGTGTCTCCGGATGGGATGTTGTGTATTGCGTAAGTATCATCCGCATTGCGTAATCTCAAATTGAGGGTTTACCCGCCCTCCTCCGCACCCAGCCCCGACCGATGCCAGCCCCTAACATCCAGGCGACATGACTTCCTCCTCTCCCGACTCCCCGGCGCCCGCGCGCGAACGGCGCCAGCGCGTCCAGGCCGCCGAGACCGGCATGGCCGTGCTCAAGGGCCTGGCCCACCTGGGCGGCCGCAGCAGCCTGACCGCCCTCTCCGCCCACGTCGCGGAGAGCCCGGCCAAGGTGCACCGCTACCTGGCCAGCCTGATGGAGGAAGGCCTGGTGCTGCAGGACGCCGCGTCGCAGCACTACTACCTGGGCACCGAGGCGATCCAGATCGGGCTCGCGGCCATGCGGCAGGCCGACCCGATCCGCGCGGCCGAGCCCTGCCTGATCCGGCTGCGCGAATCGCTGGAGGTGACCTGCTTCATCGCGGTGATGGGCAACAAGGGCCCGACCATCGTGCGCTTCGAGGAGCCGGGCCTGCCGGTCACGGTGAACGTGCGCGCCGGCTCGGTGATGTCGATGCTGTGGTCGGCTACCGGCCGCGCCTTCCTCGGGCTGCTCGACGAGTCGCGCGTGGTGGCGCTGGCCGAGCAGGAGCTGGCCGCGGCCACGCCCGAGATGCGCGCCACGCTCGATGCGGCCGACCCCATCGGCCAGCTGCGCCGCGAGGTGCAGTTGGCGCGCTGCGCCAGCGTGAAGGACACCTACCTGCGCGGCATCAGCGCCGTGGCGGCGCCGGTCTACGACTATGCGGGCCGCGTGTGCGCGGTGCTCACGGCGCTGGGCGCCACGGGCGGTTTCGACCCGGCCCTGGGCGGGCCGATCGCGCTGGCGGTGCAGCGCGAGGCGCAGGCCACGAGCGCCCTGCTCGGCGCGCGCGGCTAGGACCTGTTCGGCTCAGGCCTGGGCGACGTGCACGCCCGGCCGCCGGCCCGCGTTCCATTTCCCGTCGAGCGCGCGTTCGATCTGCGCCGCCAGCTGCAGCAGCAGGCCGTCGTTGGCCTGCGCGGCCTGCGCCTGGATGCCCAGCGGCAGGCCGTTCTCCTGCGCCGCCATCGGCAGCGAGATGCCCGGCATGCCGCAGAGGTTGGCCAGCGGCGTGTACGCGAAGTTCTGCCAGAGGTTGGCGAACCAGTCGTGCACCGAGGGGTTGGTGCTGGTCGTGAGGTACTCGCTGGTGCCGACCCGGGGCGTGGGCAGCGCGGTGATCGGCGTGAGGATGATGTCCCAGTCCTGGAAGAACTGGCCGAAGGCGCGCGAGGTGGTGTTGAACACCGCCTGCATCTTCGAGCGCTCGGAAAACGAGGTGTGCACCCCCGCTTCCCAGATCTTGATGTTGATCGGCTCCAGCAGTTCGGCCGGCGGGCGTGCCAGGCCCAGGCGGTGCAGGTGGCCGTCGATGACCTGCGCGAAGTTGCTGATGTAGCAGGTGGTCTGGGCCGCGAAGGCGCCCTGGAAATCGACCGCGGGCAGCGCCCATTCGACATGGTGGCCCAGCCCTTCGAGGAACTGGCCCACGCGCGTCAGCTCGGCCACGAAGTGCGGCGTGGCGCGGAAGTCACCCCATTCGTGCGACAGCGCGATGCGCAGCCGGCCCGGGTCCTTCTTGATCAACTCGCTGTACGGCTCGGCCGGCGACCAGAAGGGCATGAACTCGCCCGGCGCGCCGCCGCGGCAGTGGTCAACGAAGGCGGCCGTGTCGCGCACGGTGCGGCTGTGGCAGCCTTGAATGGACACCAGGCCCGACAGGTCCGACAGGCCCGGCGCCAGCGAGAACACGCCGCGCGACACCTTGAGGCCGATGTTGCCGTTCACGCCCGCGGGGATGCGGATCGAGCCGCCGCCGTCGGTGGCATGCGACAGCGGCAGCACGCCCGCCGCCACCACCGCGGCCGTGCCGGCCGAGGAACCGCAGGTGGTGTAGTCGAGGTCCCATGGGTTGCGCGTGACATGCAGCGCGTTCTCGACCGAGCTGCAGACGCCGAACTCGGGCGTGGTGCTGCGGCCCACGATGTTGAGGCCGGCCCGGCGCAGCTGCTGCGTGAGGAAGCTGTCGGCCGCGGGCCGGTGGCCCTGCATGATCATCGAACCGAATTCCTGCAGCCGGCCCTTGAGCGTGGGCCCCAGGTCCTTCATCAGGTAGGGCAGGCCGGCGAACACGCCTTCGGGGTTCATGCCGTCCTTGAGCGGATCGGCCACCACATCGTCGAACACCTCGACCACCGCGTCGAGCTGCGGGTTCACCTTCGCGATGCCGGCCGCGGCCTGCGCCGCCAGTTCGGCCGCCGAGACCTCGCCCTTGCGGACCCGTTCGGCCAGCCCGATCCCGTCATGTGCGGACCATTCATCCCAGCGCATTGCCAGCGTCATCTGTCTTTCTCCAATATCGCTTCAAAAAAATAACCGTGTCAGGGCCAGCCGAAGCCGAGCCGCAAGAGCATCAGCGTACCCGTGCCGACCAGGATCGTCCCGGCCACGTCGTTTCGCCGAACGAGGTAGTAGGCCAATGCGGCGCCCACGGCAAAGAGCCGCGCATCGTGCCAGTCGGACAGCAGGCGCCCGTTGCTCAGGAACACGTCGGGCACCACCATCGCGAGCAGGGCCGCGACCGGCGCATGGCGCAGCCCGCGCCACAGCCAGCCCGGCAGTTTGGGCTCGCCGTCGGGCAGCAGGAAGAAGCTGCGCGTGAGCACCGTCACGCCCACCAGCGCACCCACGGCCAGCCACACATAGAGCGCGTGCCCGAGGTGCATCAGCGCGGGCTCCAGCGGCGGTCGGCCCAGGTGCCGGCCACGACGGCGGTGGCGATGGCCGCCACCACGTTGAGCCCCATGGGCCACGAGGCCGTGGCCAGCGCCACCGCGCCCGCGGCCAGCGCCGAGCAGCGCACCGCGCGGTCGGTGAGCATGGGCAAGGCCAGCGCCAGCAGGGCCAGCACGCCGATGAAGCGCAGGCCCCAGGCCGCGGGAATCGCGTCGGCCAGGAAGATGCCGGCCAGCGATGCGATGTGCCAGGCGGCCCAGTTGGTCAGCGCCAGGCCGAGGAAGTAGCCCTGCTGCTGCTGCGTGGCCTGCCCCGCGACCGGCGGCTGCGGATGCCGCTGCACGAACTGCGCATAGACCGGGTCGCCCGCCAGGTAGGCCAGCAGCATGCGCTGCGCGCGGCGGTGGTGCCCGAAGTAGCGCCGCCAGCTCACGCTGAACACCACGAAGCGCAGGTTGAGCACGCAGGCGGTCGCGACGATCACCCACAGCGGCGCGCCGGCCGCGATCAGCGGCAGGCAGGCCAGCTGCGAGGCGCTGGCGAAGACCAAGAGCGACATCGCGAGGATCACGCCCAGCCCGACGCCGCTCTTGGCCATGGCCACGCCCGCCACCAGGCCCATGGCCAGGGTGCCGATCGCCGCACCCGCGATGTCGCGCCGCCCTTGCGCAAAGGCGTGGCGCCAGGCCGGGTCGTCGACGGCTGCACGCCAGGCAGGCCCTGCCTTCACCGCGCGCTCGTCGCGAGTTCGGCGCGCGGCGCGGCCGCCAGCAGCCGCCGCGTGTAGTCGTCGGCCGGCGCGTTGAACACCTGGCCGGTGGCGCCCTGCTCGACGATGCGGCCCTGGTTCATCACGATCACGCGGTCGCACAGCTGCGCCGCCACGCGCAGGTCGTGCGTGATGAACAGGATGCCCAGCCCCAGGTCGCGCTGGATCTCGCGCAGCAGGTCGAGGATCTGCGCCTGCACCGACACGTCGAGCGCCGACACCGCCTCGTCGGCCACCAGCACCTGCGGCTGGCAGGCGATGGCGCGCGCGATCGCCAGCCGCTGGCGCTGGCCGCCGGAGAACTGGTGCGGGTAGCGTTCGAGCGCGGTGCGCGGCAGCTGGATGCGGTCCATGAGTTCCTCGGCGGTCTGGCGTGCGTGCCGCTGGCCCATGCCGAAGTTCATCGCGCCCTCGACCATCGACGAGCCCACGGTGCGCCGCGGGTTGAGCGAACGGTTGGGGTCCTGGAACACCACCTGCACGCGCGAACGCAGCGGCCGCAGCCGGCCTTCGGGCAGCTCGCGCACCTCGGCGTCGCCCCAGCGGATGCTGCCCGCGCTGGGCGAAATCAGCCGGATCATGCAGCGCGCGAAGGTCGACTTGCCCGAGCCCGATTCGCCCACCACGCCCACGGTCTCGCCGCGGTGCACGGCCACGCTCGCGTCCTGCAGCGCGGTGTTGTGTTTCGCGCGGCCGAGCCAGTCGCGCCGCGTGTAGACCTTGCCCACGCCGGTGCCGGCCAGCAGCGGCGGGCCGCCGGGCAGCGCGCGCGCGGGCGGCGGCGTCATGCCGGGCACGGCATCGAGCAGCATGCGGGTGTAGGCCTCGCGCGGGTTGCGCAGCACCTGGTCACACGGGCCCTGCTCCACCAGCGCGCCGCGGTGCATCACCATCACCTCGTCGGCGATCTCGGCCACCACGCCCATGTCGTGCGTGATGAAGAGCACGGCGCTGCCCTGCTCCGCCTGCAGCTCGGCGATGAGCTTGAGGATCTCGGCCTGCGTCGTCACGTCCAGCGCGGTGGTCGGCTCGTCGCAGATCAGGAGGCGCGGCTTGAGGATGATGGCCATCGCGATCACGATGCGCTGGCGCTGCCCGCCCGAGAGCTGGTGCGGGTAGCTCGCATGGATGCGTGCCGGGTCGGGCAGCCGCACGCGCTCGAAGATCGCGAGGATCTGCGCCTTGCGCTCGGCCGCGCCCCACGCGGTGTGCGTGCGCAGCAGCTCGTCGACCTGCTCGCCGCAGGTGAGCACCGGGTTCAGCGCGGTCATCGGCTCCTGGAACACCATGCCCATGCCGGTGCCGCGCAACTGGCGCAGCCGCTTGTCGGCGATGAAGCGGCCGTCGTCGACCAGCTTCTCGCCGGACAGCAGCACCTCGCCCGCCGTCAGCGTGAGGCCCTTGGCCAGCAGGCCCATCACGGTGGTGGCCAGCACCGACTTGCCCGAGCCGGACTCGCCCACGATGCACAGCGTGCGGCCGGCGGCGATGCGCAGGTCGAGCTGTTCGATGGCATGCGGCCGATCGGCGTCGGCGGGAAGCGCGACCTGCAGGCCGCGCACCTCGAGGATGGCGGCGCTTCGGTTGGAATCAGTCATGGAATCGGCGCCTCACACACGTTTGGAGAACTTGGGGTCGAGCACGTCGCGCAGGCCGTCGCCCAGCATGTTGATCGCCAGCACCGTGGGCACCAGGAACAGCGCGGGGAACAGCACGTTGCCGGGGCTCTGCGAGAACTGCACGCGGCCTTCGGCCATGATGTTTCCCCAGGTCGGCACGTCCGAGGGCAGGCCCAGGCCGAGGAAGCTCAGGATCGCCTCGGTCAGCACGGCCGAGGCCGCGATGAAGGTGCCCTGCACGATCAGCGGCGCCAGCGCGTTGGGCAGGATGTCGCGCCAGAGGATCGTGATGTCGGGCGTGGCCAGCGCGCGCGCCGCCTCCACGAAGGGCTCGTCGCGCAGGCTCATCACCAGCGCGCGCACCAGCCGGGTCACGCGCGGCACCTCGGGCACGGCGATGGCCAGGATCACGGTCGGCAGGCTGGCGCCCAGCACCGCCACCAGCGTGATCGCGAGCAGCACCGCGGGGATGGCCATCACGCCGTCCATCACGCGCATCAGCACCGCATCGACCGCGCGGAAGTAGCCCGCCAGCATGCCCAGCAGGCAGCCGAAGGCGATCGCAACGAAGGCGGTGAACAGGCCCACGGTCATCGAGATGCGGGTGCCGTAGAGCACGCGGCTCCAGACGTCGCGGCCCACGCTGTCGCTGCCCATCCAGAAGGTGTGGGCGAACTGCGCGCCGTCGGGCATGGTCACCTGCCCCGCGGTGCCGGCGCCGACCGAGACGAAGCCCGGATCCATCACCGAAGGATCGAAGGTGCCGAGCCAGGGCGCGAACACGCCCAGCAGCGCCAGCCCCACCAGCACGACGACGCCGCCGCGCACGGCAGTGTTGCGCCAGAGTCTTTTCAAGGTGTTCATGTCAATAACGAATGCGTGGATCGATGAACAGGTAGCTCAGGTCCACCAGCAGGTTGACGGCCACATACACCACGGCGAAGAACAGCACCACGCCCTGCAGCACCGGGAAGTCGCGGTTGAGCACCGCGTCGACCGTGAGCTGGCCCAGGCCGGGTATCGCGAACACCGTCTCGGTGACCACCACGCCGCCCAGCAGCAGCGCCGCGCTCACGCCGATCACCGTGACCACCGGCACCGCCGCGTTGCGCAGCGCATGGTGCGACAGCACCTGCAGCTCGGTGATGCCCTTGGCGCGGGCGGTGCGGATGAAGTCCTCGGTCAGCGCCTCGCTCACCGCGGCCCGCGTCACCCGCGACAGCAGCGCCACGTAGGTGATGGCCAGCGTGAGGCAGGGCAGCACCAATTGGTTCAGCCACGGCCCGATGCCGTCACCGATGCGCCGGTAGCCCTGCACAGGGAACCACTGCAGCTTCATCGCCAGCAGGTAGATCAGCACGTAGCCGACCACGAACACCGGCACCGAGAAGCCGGCCACCGAGAAGGCCATCACGGCCTTGTCGAGCCAGCCGCCCATGCGCCAGGCGGCCAGCGTGCCGAGTGGCAGCGCGATGATCACCGCCAGCAGCAGCGTGCCGCCGGCCAGCGAGAGCGTGGGTTCCATGCGCTGGCCGATGAGTTCGGTCACCGGCTTGTTGAGGAAGAAGGAGAAGCCCAGGTCGCCGTGCAGCACGCCCTTGCCCCAGATCGCGAACTGCTCCCACAGCGGGCGGGTCAGGCCCAGCTGCACGCGGATGCGGTCCAGGTCTTCGTTGGTGGCGCTGTTGCCGCCGATGACGGCCGCCGGGTCGCCGGGTGTGAGGCGCACGATCATGAAGATCGCGATCGCCACCACCAGCAGCACCGGCAGCGTGGCGAGCAGGCGCTTGCCGAGGAAGGTCAGCATGGGCTTATTGCTTCTTGATGTTCCAGTACACCTGCGCGCCGGCCGGCACCAGGCCGCTCACGTTCTTGCGCACCGCGGCGGGCTGGTTGTACTGGCCCACGGGCACGTGCGAGGCGGTCTCGAAGGCGCGCAGCTGCGCGGCCTGGGCGAACTTCTTCTTCTCGGCCTCGGTCTTGGCCTGCGCGAACTGGACCTTGATCTCTTCGAGCTTCGGGTCGTTCTGCCAGCCGAACCAGCCCTTGTCGCCGGTGGCGTTCATCATCGCCATGGTGATCGGGTTGAGGATGTCGGAGGCGGTCCAGGAGGTCATGAACGCGCTCCAGCCGCCGGCCGCGGGCGCGTCCTTCTTGGCGCGGCGCGCCACCAGCGTGGACCAGTCCATCGACTGCATGTCGACCTTGAAGCCGGCCTGCTCCAGCTGCTGCTTGGCCACCAGCGGCAGCTTGCCGATGGTCGGGTTGTCGGTGGGCCGCATCAGCACCACGGGCTCGCCCTTGTAGCCGGCCTCCTCGAGCAATGCCTTGGCCTTCTGCGGGTTGGCGATGCCGGTGTAGTCGCCGGTCTGCTCCGACTCGAAGGGCGTGCCGCAGGGGAACATGCTCTTGCAGTAGCGCGTGAGGCCGGGCGTGCCGACCTGCGTGCGCAGGAAGGCCTCCTGGCCCAGCGCCAGCAGCGCGGCGCGGCGCACCTTCTCGTTGTTGAAGGGCGGCTGCAGGAAGTTGAAGCGCAGGATGAACTGGTTGCCCGCGGGCTGTGCATCCACCAGCTGGATGTCGGGGTGGGTGCGCAGCGTGGCGTACTGCTCGAAGGCCGGCTGCTCGAGGATGTCGGCCTCGCCGTTGAGCAGCGCGTTCATCTGCGTCTGCGCGTCGCGGATGATCAGCCACTCGACGCGGTCCACGTACACCTTCTTGCCGCCGGCCGTGCCCGAGGGTGCCTCGGTGCGCGGCTTGTAGCGCATGTTCTTGGTGAACACCACGCGCTCGCCGGGGCGGAACTCGTCGGCCTTGAAGATGTAGGGGCCGGAGCCGATCGACTCCTTGACCTGCACGTCGCCCGAGGTGTCGGCCATGCGCCTGGGCATGATGAAGGGCACGTTCGACGAGGGCTTGCCCAGCGCTTCGAGCACCAGGCCGAAGGGCTCCTTGAGCACGATGGAGAAGGTCTTCGCGTCGGGCGTGTCGTAGCGCTCGGTCACCTTGGCGAGCTGGGCGCCGAAGGTGTCGCGGCTGGCCCAGCGCTTGAGCGAAGCCACCACGTCCTCGCTGGTGACGGGCTTGCCGTCATGGAACTCCAGGCCCTCGCGCAGGGTGAAGGTCCAGGTCTTGTTGTCGCTCGACACTTTCCACTTGTCGACCATCTGCGGCTTGATGTGGCCTTCGAGGTCCGTCGCGAACAGCGTGTCGTACACCATGTAGCCGAAGTTGCGCGTCACGTAGGCCGTGGTCCAGATCGGGTCGAGCACGGTGATGTTGCTGCTCGGAATGATCTTGAGCGTGCTGGTCTGCGCCATGGCCGGCGCGATGGCGGCGCCGGCCAGCAGCGCGGCGGCACCCCACCGGGCAAGGCGGCGCGACAAGGTGGCTGCCGGGCGGGCCGGCGAAGGCGAGAAGAGCTGCGATGGCATGTGACTTCCTGGAAGGGATGGAACAGGGAACGCGATGCCGGCAGCGCGAAGGCTGGCGGCGGCGAGGGCTCCATTGGGTCATCCAGGCGGCAGAATGCATATATACAGTTATCTTCTTCTGTAGTAGAACAGTCGCACTTCCTCCACCCCGTCGGCCCCGTGTTGGGGCCTTTTCATGCACACGAAGCGTGCATGCCCTGCCGTGATCACCGTCAACCCTTCGCTGTCCATCCCGCTGGTTCGCCAGGTCTACGAGGCGCTGCAGGCGCAGATCGCCTCGAGCGCGATGAAGCCGGGCGACAAGCTGCCGTCGGTGCGCGCGCTCGCCGCCGACTGCGGCGTGAGCACCATGACTGTCACCAACGCCTACCAGCGCCTGGTGGCCGAAGGCCAAGTGGAGGCGCGGCGCGCCAGCGGCTACTACGTGGCCGAGGCCGAGCGCGCGGCCGCCACGCGGCGCAAGCCCTTCCTGGGCCGCACCTCGGTCGATTCGCTGTGGCTGCTCAAGCACGTCTACGAGGACGACCGCACGCTGCTCAACGCCGGCTGCGGCTGGATCCCGCCCGAGATGCTGCACGTCGACGGCGTGCGGCGCGCGCTGGCCGCGCTGTCACGCAAGTCGGCGGCCGGCCTGGCGAACTACGGCACGCCCTACGGCTACCTGCCGCTGCGCCAGCAGGTCCAGATGCTGCTCGCGCAGCAGGGCATCGAGACCGCGCCGCACCAGATCGTGCTGACGCACGGCGCGTCCCAGGCGCTGAACCTGGTGGCGCGCTGCCTGCTACAGCCGCGCGACGTGGTGCTGGTCGACGAGCCCGGCTCGACCAACCTCTATGCGATGCTGCGCTCGCTCGACCTCAAGCTGGTAGGCGTGGAGCGCACCGCGGACGGGCCCGACCTGGCCGCGCTGCAGGCGCTGGCGCAGCGCCACGGCGCCAAGGCCTTCTTCACCACCACCAACCTGCACAACCCCACGGGCAGCCAGTGCACGCCGGCGGTGGCCTACCAGCTGCTGCGGCTGGCCGAGCAACTTGACTTCCACATCGTCGACAACGACGTGATGGCCGGGCTGGAGCCGGCCGGCGCGGCCACGCCGCTGGCCAGCCTCGACCGGCTGCGGCGCGTGATCCATGTGGGAAGCTTCTCCAAGACCGTGTCACCGGCGCTGCGCGTGGGCTTCGTGGCCTGCAGCGAGGAGTTCGCCGAGAAGATGATCCTGCAGAAGATGGTCAACAGCCTCACCTCCTCCGAGCTCACCGAGCGGCTGCTGCACAGCGTGCTGGTCGAAGGCCGCTACCGCGCGCACGTGGCGCGGCTGGCCGAGCGCCTGCAGGCGGCGCAGCGCACCGTGTGCGACAGGCTGGAGGCCGCGGGCATGCAGCTGTTCACGCGGCCGGCCGGCGGCCCCTTCCTGTGGGCGCGCTTCGAGCGCGACGACGTCGACATGCGCGCGCTGGCGCAGCGTGCCATCGCCGAGAGCTTCCTGCTCGCGCCGGGCGACCTGTTCCGCACCGACCTGCGGCCCACGCCCTGGCTGCGCTTCAACGTGGGCTATGCGGACGACCCCAAGCTCTACCGCTTCCTGGCGCAGGAGGCGAAGCGGCAGCGCGCGAGGCGCTGAGTGGTTGTCAGTCGGCCCAGACCACCGCGCCGCTCCACGCGGTCGCCAGCACCACGATGCCGAAGGCGATGCGGTACCAGGCGAAGGGCACGAAGTTGTGGGTGCTGATGTACTTGAGCAGCCAGCGCACGCACAGCCAGGCGCTGAGGAAGGAGAACAGCAGGCCGACCGCGAACAGCGGGATGTCGGCCGTCGACAGCAGCGCGCGCTCCTTGTAGAGGCTGTAGACGCCGGCGCCGATCAGCGTGGGAATGGCCAGGAAGAAGGAGAAGTCGGTCGCGGCCTTGCGGCTCAGGCCCAGCAGCATGCCGCCGATGATGGTCGAGCCGCTGCGGCTGGTGCCGGGGATCATCGCGAAGCACTGGACCAGGCCCACCTTGAGCGCGTCCCAGGGCGTCATGTCGTCGACGCTCTCGATACGGATCGAGCCCGGCGGCCGCTTCTCGGCCCACAGGATGATGAAGCCACCCACGATGAAGGTGGTGGCCACCACGGTCGGGATGAACAGGTGCGCCTTGATGACCTTGCCAAACAGCAGGCCCAGCACCACCGCCGGCAGGAAACCGATAAACACGTTGAGCGCGAAGCGGCGCGCCTTGGCCTGGCGCGGCAGTGCCACGACCGTGGAATGGATCTTCTGCCAATAGACCAGGATCACCGCGAAGATCGCGCCGGTCTGGATCGCGATGTCGAAGACCTTGAACTTGTCGCCGTGCAGATCCAGCAAGGACCCGGCGAGGATCAGATGGCCCGTCGACGAGATCGGCAGGAACTCGGTCAGGCCCTCGACGATCCCCATGATGGCGGCCTTGACCAGCAAAACAATGTCCACGCGTACTCCTGTTGGCAAAGAGCAGGATTATCGCGACCCCTCAAGTCAGCTGGCGTTCAGACATCCGCCCACGGGGGGCGATCAGGCCAGCCGTGCCCGCAAGGCCCGCACCGCGCTGTCGACCGTGGTCAGCACCGGCAGGCCCGTCGCGGCCTCGCAGGCCGCGCGGGCGCGCGCCATGCTGAACTGGGCCAGCGCGATGCGCCGGCAGCCGCGCGCCTTCAGCGCCAGGGCCTGGGCCACGACCAGCGCATCGTGGGCCGGCCCGTCGCCGCGGTTGAGCGCCTCGAGCGCGCCCTCGGCCAGGGCCGTGTCGAGTTCGACCTGTGCGGGGAACTCTGGCGGCATCGAGACCAGCGTCGGTGCGAAGCTGGAGACCAGGCCCAGCCGGCCCTCGCCCGCGGCGGCCTCCGCCACCATCGCCTCGTTGGGCTTGAGCACCGGCAGCGCCGCATGCCGGCGCGCCACCGCCTCGATGCACGGCCCGAAGGCCGAGCAGGTGAAGAGGATGGCCTGCGCGCCGGTGTCGACCGCGTACTGCGCGAGCCGCTGGAAGCGTTCATGCATTGCCGCGTCCAGGCCCTGTCCGCCGCGCGCCAGGTCGGCCGACAGGCTGTCGTCCAGCAGGTTCATGCGCTGGGCCTCGGGCCAGTCGCGCGCGAACGCGGCGTTGATGGGTTCGACGGAATGGGCGAGCGCGTGGATCAGGGCGATGCGGGTCATGAAGCGAAGCGATGCGGGAAGGCTCAGATGCCTTTGGACGACGGGTTGGCGAAGGCCTCCTTCGTCTCGGCATTGAGCGGGTAGTTGATGTTGATGTTCTTCGGCGGGATGGGCGAGGTGAACCACTTGTTGTAGAGCTTCTCCATCTCGCCGGATTTCATCATGCCGCCGACCACGCGGTCCACCAGCGCCTTGAATTCCGGATCGTCCTTGCGCAGCATCAGCGCCTGGTTCTCGGTGCGCAGGCTCTCGCCGGTGATGACGAAGTCCTTGGGGTTGCGAGCGTTGGCGATCTGGCCCGCCAGCAGGATGTCGTCGAGCACGAAGGCCTGGGCGCGGCCGCTCTCCACCAGCAGGAAGGAATCGGAATGGTCCTTGCCGCCCAGGTTGTTGACCTCGAGGTTGCGCCCCTTGTCGGCCTCGCGCAGCAGGCGGAACGAGGTGGTGCCGGTGGTCGTGACCACCGTCTTGCCCTGCAGGTCGGCGATGCTCCGGATGCCCGAATCGGCGCGCACCAGCATGCGCACGTTGTAGCGGAAGATGTCCGGCGAGAAAGCCACCTGCTTCTGCCGCTCGACCAGATTGGTCGTGGAGCCGCACTCGATGTCCACCGTGCCGTTGGCCACCAGCGGGATGCGGTTGGCCGAGGTGACGGCCTGGTACTTGATGTCGATCGCCGGCAGCTGCAGCTCGGTCTTCACCGCTTCGACGATCCGATTGCAGATCTCGATGCTGTAGCCCACGGGCTTGAGGTTGGCGTCGAGGTAGGAGAAGCCGAAGGACGATTCGCGGTAGCCGTAGGTGATGGCACCGCTGGCCTTGATCTTGGCCAGCGTGCCGCCCTCCTGGGCCTGGGCCGCGGCGACGGGCCACAGCGCGGCGGCGCCGAGCAGAAGCAAAGCATTCAGGACCGACTGGCGAAGGACGGACGGGACGGGCATGGCGAAGCTCCTCGAGGAAGGTTGAAGAAGAAAAGGCGAAAGGGAAAACTCAGCGCGCGGCCGGCACGTCGGGCGAACGCATGACAGCGGCGATCGCCGACGCGAGCAGTTCGGCGATGCGCGCGAGCTCTTCGCGCTGCGCGACGAAGGGCGGCGCCAGCAGCACGTGGTCGCCGCGGCGGCCGTCCACGGTGCCGCCGAAGGGGTAGCACAGCAGGCCCTGGGCCATCGCCTCCTGCTTGATGCGTGCGTGCAGCTTCAACGCCGGATCGAAGGGCGTCTTCGCGGCCCGGTCGGCCACCAGCTCGACGCCCCAGAAGAAGCCGCGGCCGCGGATGTCGCCCACGTACGCCTCTGCACCGAGCGCCTCGCGCAGCAGGCCGCCGAAGACCTCGCCCTCCGCGCGCACCTTGGCCAGCAGGCCATCGCGATGGATCACGCGCTGCACCGCCAGCGCCGCCGCGCAGGCCACGGGATGGCCCAGGTAGGTGTGGCCGTGCTGGAAGAAGCCGCTGCCGCCGGACATCGCCTCGACGATGCGGCGCTGCGCCAGCACCGCGCCCACCGGCTGGTAGCCGCCGCCCAGGCCCTTGGCGATGGTCACCAGGTCGGGCACCACCTGCTCCTGTTCGCAGGCGTACAGCGTGCCGGTGCGGCCCATGCCGCACATCACCTCGTCGAGGATCAGCAGCACGCCATGGCGGTCGCACACCTCGCGCACCGCCTTGAAGTAGCCGGGCACCGGCGTCAGCACGCCGGCGGTGGCGCCGCCGACCGTCTCGGCCACGAAGGCGATCACGCGTTCGGGCCCCTGCGCCACGATGGCGGCCTCGAGCTCGTCGGCCAGGCGCTGGCCGTAGGCCGCGGGTGTCTCGTCCGCGCGCTGCTCGCGGTAGGGATAGCAGGGCGCGACATGCGTGGCGGGCACCAGCAGCGGCGCGAAGGGCGCGCGCCGCCATTCGTTGCCGCCCACCGCCAGCGCACCCAGCGTGTTGCCGTGGTAGCTCTGGCGGCGCGCGATGAAGTGGGTGCGCTGCGGCTGGCCGATCTCGACGAAGTACTGGCGCGCCATCTTGAGCGCGGCCTCGACCGCCTCCGAGCCGCCGCTCACCAGGTAGACGTGTTCCATGCCCGCGGGCGCGGTGCGCACCAGTTCGTCGGCCAGCTGCTCGGCCACCTCGGTGGTGAAGAAGCTGGTGTGGGCATAGGCCAGCGCATCGACCTGCGCATGCATGGCCGCGATCACGTCGGGATGGCCGTGGCCCAGCGAGGACACGGCCGCGCCGCCCGAGGCATCAAGGTAGCTGCGGCCGGCCGCGTCGCGGATGTGCAGGCCCTGGGCCGACACGGCGACCGGCGGTGTCTGGTGGAGATGGCGGTGGAAGACGTGCGTCAAGACAGGAAACTCCGTTGGAACCAATGTGCCGGCCGATTCTGATTTGGAACATTTGTTCCGTCAAGCACAATCTGGAACAGCCGTGTTCCAGCCGGCACATTCGTTCCAAGCACAAGGGAAAGACCATGGGCGTGAAAGCCGACCTCCTCCAGCGATTCGCCGACCTCAGCCCCGCGCTGCAGCAGGTCGCGCGCCATGTGCTGGACCACCCCAACGATGTGGTGACCAGTTCGATGCGCACCGTGGGCACGCGCGCCGGCAGCACGCCGGCCACGCTGGTGCGCTTCGCCCAGCACCTGGGCTATGCGGGCTGGCCGCAGTTCAAGGAGGCGGTGGCCTCGGACATGGGCCTGGGCTCCGACGCCTACGGCGCGCGCGCCAAGGCGCTGGTCGGCCGCGCGGCTGACCACACGCTGGCCGGCGAGATGTTCGAGGTGCAGCGCCGCAACCTCGATGCCACGCACCGCCAGAGCGGCGCCGCGCTGGAGAAGGCCTGCGCGCTGCTGGAGAAGGCCGGCGCGGTGCATGCGACCGGCTTTCGGGCCTGCTTCCCGATCGCCTTCTCCTTCGTCTACGTGTACCGGCTCTTCCGCAACAGCGTGCACCTGGTCGACGGCCAGGGCGGCTCGCTCGAGATGCAGCAGCGCGCCTTCGCCAAGGGCGACGCGCTGGTGGTGGCCAGCTTCGCGCCCTATTCGCGCGAGGCGGTGCAGGTGGCGCAGGCGGCCAAGGCCGCGGGCTGCAGGCTGGTGGCGATCACCGACAGCCTGGCCTCGCCGCTCGCGCTGATGGCCGACGAGACCCTGCTCTTCGCGATCCAGAGTCCGTCGTTCTTTCCCTCGATCGCGGCCGGCGTGGCGGTGGCCGAGGCGCTGGTGGAGATGCTGGCCAGCCGCGCGGGCAAGCCGGTGGTCCGGCGCATCGACCAGGCCGAGGCGCAGCTGTTCGAATCGGGCGCCTATGTGTCGGCGCCGCGTTCGCGCGGCTAGAGGATGTCCGCGGCCGACAGCGCCGGCGTCTGCGCGATGCGCTCCGAGATCGCGCGGCAGGCCTCGAGCAGCGGCGCGACATAGGCCTGCTCGGGATCGTCCTTCTGGCGGAACACCAGCGTGCTCACGCTGATGGCCGCCACCGGCGCGCCCGTGCCGCCGCGGATCACGGCGCCGAAGCAGAAGATGCCGGCCTCGTTCTCCTCGTTGTCGACCGACCAGCCGCGCGTGCGCGTGAGCGCGACCTGCGCGCGCAGTGCCGCGATATCGGTGGCGGTGTTCGCGGTGTAGCGCGGCAGCGGCAGGCCCTGCAGCAGCGGTGCGAGCGCGGCCTCGTCGAGGGCCGCCAGGTAGGCCTTGCCCACGGCCGTGGCGTGCAGCGACACGCTGGTGCCGATGCGCGAGGTCATGCGCACCGCGCTCGGGCTCTCGAGCTTCTCGATGTAGACCATGCTGCTGCCGTTGGGCACCGCCAGGTGCACGGTCTCGCCCGTGAGGTCGCGCAGGCGCTTGAGTTCGTCGACCGCGGCCAGCCGCAATTCGGAGCGGCCCCAGCTGCGGCTCGCGAGCTGGATCAGCCGCGGGCCCAGCGCCAGCATGCCGCTGCGCTCGTTCTCCACCAGCAGCCGCTCGACGATCAGCGCCGCGACGATGCGGTGCACGGTCGGCCGTGGATAGCCGCTGGCGCGCATCAGCGCCGCGACGTTGACCGGTTCCTGTGCATCGGCCACCAGCTGCAGCACATGCATGAACTTGGAGAACGATGCGGTGCCCGCGACCTGCGCCGTGACGGGCGTGGCGGTGGCAGCGGGAGACCGGAGAGCAGGCATGGGAGGAAGGAAGAAGGGAGCTGGGCGAAGGGCCGCGCGATTATCTGCGCATGCCCTGGCGCTCAGAACGTGCGAAGGAACCGTCGCGAGCGCCCCGAGCCTGCATCGAGGACCGGAGCCGCACTCCCGTGCGGTGAGGACCGCAGGTGCGGGATCGGGGTGCGCAGCAGGTTCATTCGTGCGTTCATGCCACCATGTAGCCGCCATCGACCGGCAGGATCACGCCGGTCATGAAGGCCGCGGCCGGTGTGCAGAGGAACATCGCCGCGCGCGCCACGTCGTCGGGCGTGCCCCAGCGGCCCAGCGGCGTGCGCGCGAGGATCGGGCCGGCGCGGGCCGGGTCGTCCTGCAGCGCCTGCGTGAGCGGCGTCGCGATCCAGCCCGGCGCCACCGCGTTCACGCGGATGCCGTCGGCCGCATAGGCGATGGCCAGCGACTTGGTGAGCTGGGCCACGCCGCCCTTGCTGGCCGCATAGCCCGGCACCAGCCCGCCACCGAAGAAGCTCAGCATGGAGGCCGTGTTGACGATGCAGCCGCCGCTGGCCTTGAGCCGCGCGCGCGTCGCGCCGCACACCCGCATGGTGCCGGTGAGGTTCACCGCCAGCACGCGCTCGAAGACTTCGAGATCGTGCTCGGCCCCGCGCTGGATGATGCCGGCGCAGTTGAAGACGATGTCCAGCCGTTCGATGGGCGCGAGCGCCGCCTCCACACTCTCGGCCGAGGTCACGTCGGCCTGCTTGACTTCGACCGCCGCATCCAGCGTGCCGTCGCCGTTGCCCAGCCCGATGGCCGTGACCTGCGCGCCCAGCGCGGCCAGGTGGTTGGCGATGACGGCGCCGATGCCCTGCGTCGCGCCCGACACCAGCGCGCGCTTGCCCCTGAAGAGATCTGCCTGATAGGTCATGAGAAGAAGAAGAAAAAGAGATTCGGGATCAATAGGTGGCGCGGCCGCCCGAGAGGTCGAACACTGCGCCGGTGCTGAAGCTGCAGGAGCCCGAGCACAGCCAGGCCACCATCTCGGCGACCTCGAAGGGCTCGCCCAGCCGCTCCATCGGGCTCTTGTCGACCATGGCCTGCACATGCGCGATCGACATCTGCGACAGGATCGGCGTGCGCACCGCGGCCGGCGCGATGGCGTTCACCAGGATGCCAGTGGTCGCGAGCTCCTTGCCCAGCGACTTGGTCAGCGCCAGCACGCCGGCCTTGGCCGCGCTGTAGGCCGAGGCATTGGGCGTGCCCTCCTTGCCGGCCAGCGAGGCGATGTTGACGATGCGGCCCGCACCCGCGGCGCGCATGGTGGGCACCACCGCGCGGCAGACGTTGAAGGTGCCGACCAGGTTGACCTCGACGATGCGCGCCCACAGCGCCGGGTCGTAGTCGACCAGCGGCAGCGTCGGGCCGGTGAAGCCCGCGCTGTTGACCAGGAAGTCGATGCGGCCGAAGCGCGCCAGCACTTCCTGCGCGGCGTTGTCCACGCCCATGCGGTCGGTCACGTCGACCTGCCAGGCCTCGGCGTCGACGCTCTCGGCCATGTCCCACAGCGCGACGCGTGCACCGCTCTCGCGCAGCCGGCTCGCCACCTCGGCGCCGATGCCGCTCGCGCCGCCGGTCACGATCGCCACGCTGCCCGCGAAGTCGTAGCGTGCGTTGCCGTAGGCCTGGCTCATCGGATGAACTGCTTGGTGAAGTCCGCGCCCAGGCCCACGGCCTCGAAGTGCTTCCGGCACATGTCGATCTTGGTGAACACGTCCTCGTAGCCCATGCCCTTGCCCCAGGGGTCGGTGTAGTACATGACACCGTTGACCTGGAAGTAGGTGATCATTTCCTCGACGTCTTCCGGCACGTAGAGCGTGTGGGTCTCGCCCGGCGGCTCGAACACGTAGCTGCCCTCGGTGGCTTCCCAGTCGTGTTCGAGGTAGCGCCAGCGGCCCTTGAGCACGAAGCCGTGCACCGCCTGCGGATGGCGGTGGCGGCTCAGCACGCCCGACTTGCGCACCCGCAGCAGGTTCATCCAGTAGCCCTGGCTCGCGTTGAGGCACAGCGGGCGGAACCACACGTTCTCGGCCTGCGGCACCCACAGGCGCTCGTCCTGCGGGATCGCGTGGTTGATCACGATCTCCGGCAGCGCTTCCGGCGGGTTCGGGTACTGGTAGGGGGTCTTGGGGTTGGGGTCGTTGGCGTCGACGGGCATTTCATCTGTCCATAATGTGGATGGGTGTCCATATTGTAGATAGATGCGATTCGGGCCTGTGCCGGAGTAACCCTCAATCCGGTGCGGTCCAGCCGCCGCCCAGTCCCTGGATCAGCGTCACGGCCGCGTTCTGGCGGTTGACCTGCAACTGCAGCACCGTGCGGCGCGCACTCAGCGCCGAGGCCTGCGCCGTGACCACCTCGGTGTAGCTCACCTGCCCCGCGCGGTAGCGGTTGAGGATCTGCTGCTCGGTCAGGTCGGCTGCGGCCGAAGCCTCGCGGCGCAGCGCTTCCTGCTGGGCCAGGCTGGCGGTGGCGGTGAGCTGGTCCTCGACGCCCTGGAAGGCGGTGAGCACGGTCTGGCGGTAGCGCGCCACCGCGGCCTCGTGCGCGGCCTTGGCCGAATCGACGCGCGCGTCGATGGCGCCCGCATCGAAGATCACCTGCGCGGCCGACAGGCCCAGCGACCACAGCGTGTTCGAGGCGCCGAACAGGTCCGACACGCGGCTCGACGAACGGCCCAGCGAGGCGCTGAGGCTGAAGCTCGGGTAGTAGGCCGCGCGCTCGACGCCGATCTGCGCATTGGCCGCGGCCACGGCGCGCTCGGCCGAGGCGATGTCGGGCCGGCGCTGCAGCAGGGTCGAGGGCACGCCCAGCGGCACCGAAGGCACGGTCGGGGTCCAGGTGGCGGCCACCGGGATGCGGAAGTCGGCCGGCGCCACGCCCACCAGCACCGCGATCGCATGCTCCAGCGTGTCGCGCGTGCGCTGCAGCGCGACCCGTTCGGCGCGGGTGTTGACCAGCGTGGTCTGGGCCTGCAGCACGTCGCTCTGCGCCGCGATGCCGGCCTCGTAGCGGTTGCGCGCGATGGTCAGCGAGCGTTCGTAGCCTTCGAGCGTGGTCGCCAGCAGCGCCAGTTCGGCATCGGCCTCGCGCAGCGAGAAGTAGTTCGACGCCAGCGCACCCTGGGCCGACAGCCGCGCCGCCGCGAGATCGGCCGCGCTGGCCTGGGCCTGGGCCGCGGCGCTGTCCACCGCCAGGCCCAGCCGGCCCCAGACGTCGGGCGCCCAGTCGGCACCCAGCGTCGCGTTGGCGCTGCCGCTGGCGGTGCCGGTGTCGCGGTTGCCGTTGCGCGAGGCGCCGCCGGTCAGCGACACGCTGGGCAGCAGCCCGGCGCGCTGCTGGCGCACCAGCGCGCTCGCCTGCGCATAGCTGGCCACGGCCGCGGCGATGTTCTGGTTGGACACCTGGACCCGATCGGCCAGGGCGTTCAGGTCGGCGTCGCCGAACAGTTGCCACCACGGGCCGCGCTCCAGCGCATCGGCCGGAGCGGCGGGCAGCCAGCCTTCGGCCGCGGGTGCCTCCTTCCAGGCGCTCGGGGCGTCCAGCGCAGGGCGTTCGTAGCGTGGCCCGACCGCGCAGGCGCTGAGCGCGGCCGCGGCGGCCAGCACGGTCAGGGTGGACAGGAAGCGTCGGGAAGTCATGTCAGGTCGTTTTCTTCTTTTCAGGCCGCGCTGGTGGCCGCATCGGGCCGGGCCAGATGGCGTTCGTTGGGGGAACGGCGACGCAGCTTGTCCATCAGCACGTAGACCACGGGCGTGGTCAGCAGCGTCAACAGCTGGCTCGCGATCAGGCCGCCGACGATGGCCACGCCCAGCGGCTGGCGCAGCTCGGCGCCCTGGCCGAAGCCGATGGCCAGCGGCAGCGCGCCCAGCGCGGCGGCCAGCGTGGTCATGAGGATCGGGCGGAAGCGCAGCATGCAGGCCTCGCGCACCGCCTCGGTCGCGCTCAGGCCGCGCGCGCGCTCGGCATCGAGCGCGAAGTCGATGATCAGGATGGCGTTCTTCTTGACGATGCCGATCAGCAGGAACACGCCGATCAGCGCGATCAGCGAGAACTCCATGCGCAGCACCATCAGCGCCAGCACCGCGCCCACGCCGGCCGAGGGCAACGTGGTCAGCACGGTGATCGGATGGATCAGGCTCTCGTACAGCACGCCCAGCACGATGTAGATCACCACCAGCGCCGCCAGCACCAGGAACAGCTGCTGGCCCTGCGACTGCTGGAAGGTGGCGGCCGTGCCGCCGAAGCTGCCGCGCACGTTGATCGGCATCGCGATGTCGGCCGTGGCCTGGTCGATGATCGCCTGCGCCTGGCCCAGCGTGGCGCCGGCCTCGAGGTTGAAGGAGATGGTGCTCGACAGCTCGCCGCCGTCGTGCGAGATGGAGGTCGGGATCGCGCGTTCGGACAGTTTCGAGATCACGCTGAGCGGCACCATGGTGGTGGCGCTGGTGCTCAGCGGCGCGCCGGTGGAGGCACCGCGCTGGCCCGGGTTGGCCGAGGTCGTGGTCACGGCCACCCCGCTCGCCGTGACCGCCGAGGCAGGCACGTACAGGTCCTTGAGCGCCACCGGGCCCTGCATGAAGCGGGGCGCCCATTCCATGATCACCGCGTACTGGTTGAGCTCGTCGTAGATGGTCGCGACCGAGCGCTGGCCGAAGGCGTTGTAGAGCGCGCTGTCGATGCTGCTCGAGGTGATGCCCATGCGCGAGGCGGTCTCGCGGTCGACCGTGACATAGGTCTCGACGCCGTTGTCCGACTGGTCGCTGTCGATGTCGGTCAGCGCCGTCTCCTGCTTGAGCCGGTCGGCCAGCTTGCCCACCCACAGCCGCAGGTCGGCGATGTTGTCGGCCTTGAGCGTGTACTGGTAGGTCGAGTTGCTCGAGCGCCCTCCGCCGCGCAGGTCCTGCACCTGGCCGAGGAACACGCGCAGGCCGGTGAGCTTGTCGAGCTGCGGCCGCAGGCGCGCGATCACGGCCTGGCTGCTCACGGTGCGCTCGCCCGCCGGCTTGAGGTTGACGAACATGAAGCCGCCGCCCGCGCGGCTGCCGCCCGAGAAGCCGACCACGGTGTCGACCGCCGGGTCCTTGCGGATGATGTCGACCGCCTCGCGCAGCTTGTTGCCCAGCGCCTCCGACGAGATGCTCTGGTCGGCGCGCAGGCCGCCGTTGAGCTGGCCGTTGTCGGTCTGCGGGAAAAAGCCCTTGGGCACCTTTGCGAACAGGTAGACGTTGAGCCCGACCACCGCCAGCAGGATGAAGATCACCAGGCCCTTGCTCGCCAGCGCCCAGTCGAGCGAATGCTCGTAGCCGCGCAGCACCCTGTCGTAGCCACGCTCGGCCCAGCGCGCGGGCCACGACGGCCGGCGCGGCGGGCCCTCGAGCTTGGGCTCGGGGCGCAGCAGCAGCGCGCACATCATGGGCGTGGTGGTCAGCGAGATCACCAGCGAGATCAGCACCGCGGCCGACAGCGTGATCGCGAACTCGCGGAACAGCCGGCCCACCTGCCCGTCCATGAACAGCAGCGGGATGAACACCGCCACCAGCGACAGGCTGATCGACAGCACCGTGAAGCCGACCTCGCGCGCGCCGCGCAGCGCGGCCTCGACCCGGCCCATGCCGGCCTCGATGTGGCGCATGGTGTTCTCGAGCACCACGATGGCGTCGTCGACCACGAAGCCGGTGGCCACGGTCAGCGCCATCAGGCTCAGGTTGTTGAGGCTGAAACCCAGCAGGTACATTACACCGAAGGTGCCCAGCAGCGACACCACGGTGGCCACGGCCGGCACGATGGTGGCGCGCGCCTTGCGCAGGAACAGGCCGACCACCAGCACCACCAGCACGATCGAGACCACCAGCGTGAGCTCGATCTCCTTGAGCGAGGCGCGGATCGAGTTGGTGCTGTCCGACGCCACCTGCACGTCGATGTCCTGCGGCAGCTGCGCGCGCAGCTCGGGGATCAGCGCACGCACGCGGTCGACCGTCTCGATGATGTTGGCGCTGGGCTCGCGCGTGATCAGCACGATGATCGCGGGCTGGCCGTTGAACAGCCCCAGCGTGCGCCGGTTCTCGACGCCGTCGACCACGTTGGCCACGTCCGACAGCCGCACCGCCGCGCCGTTGCGCCAGGCCACGATCATCGAGCGGTACTCGCTGGCCTTGCGTGCCGGCGAGGGCGTGTAGATCTGCAGCCGCCGGCCCTCGCCCTCGATCGCGCCCTTGGGCCGGTTGGCGTTGGTGGCCTGGATCGCGGCGCGCACGTCCTCGGTGCTGATGCCGTAGCGGTTGAGCGCGAAGGGCAGCAGCTCGACCCGCACCGCCGGCAGCGAGCCGCCGCCGATCTCGACATCGCCCACGCCCTCGACCTGCGACAGGCGCTGGCTCACGATGTTGGACACCGCGTCGTAGATCTGGCCGGGCGTCTTGGTCTTGGAGGTCAGCGCCAGGATGATCACCGGCGACGACGCCGGGTTGGCCTTGCGGTAGGTCGGGTTGCTGCGCAGCGAGGCCGGCAGGTCGACGCGGGCGGCGTTGATCGCCGCCTGCACCTCGCGTGCCGCGCCGTCGATGTTGCGGTTGAGGTCGAACTGCAGCGTGACGCGGGCCGAGCCGGTCGAGCTGTTCGAGGTCATCTCGTTGACGCCCGCGATGGTGCCCAGCCGCCGCTCCAGCGGCGTGGCCACGCTGCTGGCCATGGTGTCGGGGCTCGCGCCGGCCATCGAGGCGCTGACCGAGATGATCGGGAAGTCGACCTTGGGCAGCGGCGACACCGGCAGCACGAAGAAGGCCGCGATGCCCGCCAGCGCGATGCCGATGGTCAGCAGGATGGTGGCGATCGGGCGTTCGACGAAGGGTTTGGAGAGATTCATGCCATCTCCCCTGTCTTGCTCCTTCCCCCTCTGGGGGAAGGCGGGGATGGGGGCAGCGACGCGCCCATGGCCTCAGGCCGCGGGCCCCCACCCCAGCCCTCCCCCGGCGGGGGAGGGAGCAGATGCGCGAAGCCGGTCATGCTGCGCTCACCGCTTCACGCCGCCCGCCGAAGCGCCGGCCCAGCCGGTCGAAAGCCAGGTAGATCACCGGCGTGGTGAACAGGGTCAGCACCTGGCTCACGATCAGCCCGCCGAAGATCGCCAGGCCCAGCGGCCGGCGCAGTTCGGCGCCCTCGCCGAAGCCCAGCATCAGCGGGACCGCGGCGAACAGCGCGGCCAGCGTGGTCATCAGGATCGGGCGGAAGCGCAGCAGCGCCGCCTGGTGGATCGCCTCGAGGGCGGTCTTGCCCTGCTGCCGCTCGGCCTCGATCGCGAAGTCGATCATCATGATCGCGTTCTTCTTGACGATGCCGATCAACAGGATGATGCCGATGATCCCGATCACGCCCAGGTCGTTGCCCGTGACCATCAGCGCCAGCAAGGCGCCCACGCCGGCCGAGGGCAAGGTCGAGAGGATGGTCAGCGGGTGGATGTAGCTCTCGTAGAGCACGCCCAGCACGATGTACACGCAGACCACCGCCGCCAGGATCAGCCACAGCTGGTTCGACAGCGACTTCTCGTAGGCGCCCGAGGCGCCCAGGAAGGTCATGGTCACGCCGGTCGGCAGGCCGATGTCCTTGGCGGCCTGGCGGATCGCGTCGACCGCGCGGCCCAGCGACACGCCGTCGGCGGTGTCGAAGCCGACCGTCGCGGCCGGGTACTGCGCCACGTGCGTGATCTGCAGCGGCGCGAGCTGCTCGCGGATGGTGGCGATGGAGGCCAGCGAGGTCGGCGCGCCCGAGCCGGTCGTGAGGTTCAGCGTGCCCAGCTGCTGCGGCGTCTCGATCGAATCGACCTTGGCCTCGAGGATCACGCGGTACTGGTTGGTCTCGGTGAAGATGGTCGAGACGATGCGCTGGCCGAAGGCGCTGTAGAGCACGTCGTCGACCGCGCTGGCCGTGACCGCCAGCCGCGAGGCGGTGGCACGGTCGATGTCGACGTAGGCCGACAGGCCCTGCGCGCCGGCGTCGCTGGTCACGTTGCGCACCTGCTTCACGTCCTGCAGCCGCGCGCGCAGCTTGTTGACCCATTCGGTGACGGTGGCCGAGTCCACGCCCTCGATCGAGAAGCGGTACTCGGTCGGGCCGGTCTCGGCATCGATGGTCAGGTCCTGCGTGGGCTGCAGGTAGAGCTTCACGCCGGCCACCTGCGCCACCCGCTCGCGCAGCCGGTTCATCGTGGCCTCCTGCGAACCGCGGTCGGCCTTAAGGTTGATCAGCATGCGGCCGGTGTTGAGCATGGTGTTGTTGGCCGCGTCCACGCCGGTGAAGGAGCTCAGGCTCTCCACCTCGGGGTCAGCCAGCACGGCGCGCGCGGCCGCCTGCTGCCGCTCGGCCATGCGGGCATAGGACACGTCCTGCGCGGCCTCGATGCGGCCCTGCAGTTGCCCGGTGTCCTGCGTCGGGAACAGGCCCTTGGGGATGAACACGTAGAGCAGCACCGTGAGCGCCAGCGTGGCCAGTGCCACGAGCAAGGTCAGGCCCTGGCGCCGGAACACCCATTGCAGCATCACGTCGTAGCGCGCGATCACGCGGTCGAAGAAGGCCTGCACCTTGCCGGCCAGGCCGCGCGTGGCGTTGTGCGGCTCGCTCTTCAACATGCGCGCCGACATCATCGGCACCAGCGTGAGCGAGACCACGGCCGAGATCAGGATGGTGATCGCCAGCGTGACCGCGAACTCGCGGAACAGCCGCCCCACCACGTCGCCCATGAACAGCAGCGGGATCAGCACCGCGATCAGCGAGACCGTGAGCGAGATGATGGTGAAGCCGATCTGCGTCGCGCCCTTGATGGCGGCGGCGAACGGCGCCTCGCCCTCCTCCAGGTAGCGCGCGATGTTCTCGATCATCACGATCGCATCGTCGACCACGAAGCCGGTCGCGATGGTCAGCGCCATCAGGCTCAGGTTGTTGAGGCTGTAGCCCATCAGGTACATCACGCCGCAGGTGCCGATGAGCGAGATCGGCACCGACAGGCTGGCGATCAGCGTGGCGCGCCAGCTGTGCAGGAAGAAGAAGATCACCAGCACCACCATCACCACCGCCAGCACCAGCTCGATCTCGACGTGCTTGACCGAGGCGCGGATGCCGGTGGTGCGGTCGCTCAGCACGCGCACGTCGAGCGTGGGCGGCAGGCCGGCCTGCAGCTCGGGCAGCTGGCGCTTGATCGCGTCGACCGTGGCGATCACGTTGGCGCCGGGCTGGCGCTGCACGTTCAGGATGATGCTGGGCGTGAGCTGCCCGTCGATGCCCGACCAGGCGCCGAGCCGCGTGTTCTCGGCGCTGTCGACCACACCCGCCACGTCGGACATGCGTACCGGCGCGCCATTGCGGAAGGCCACGATCAGGTCGAGGTAGTCCTTGGCCGTGACCAGCTGGTCGTTGGCGTTGATGCTGTACGAACGCTTGGGGCCGTCGAAGCTGCCCTTGGCGCTGTTGGAGTTGGCCGCCGAGATGGCGGTGCGCAGCGTGTCCAGGCCGATGCCGTAGGAGGCCAGCGCCTTGGTGTCGGCCTGGATGCGCACGGCCGGCCGCTGGCCGCCCGAGAGCGTGACCAGGCCCACGCCCGAGACCTGGCTGATCTTCTGCGCGAGCCGGGTGTTGACGATGTTCTGCACCTCGGTCAGCGGCATGGTGCCCGAGCTGATCGCGAGCGTGAGCACCGGCGCGTCGGCCGGGTTGACCTTGGCGTACACCGGCGGCGCGGGCAGGTCGGCCGGCAGCAGCGAGTTGCTGGCGTTGATGGCGGCCTGCACCTCCTGCTCGGCCACGTCCAGCGTCTCGGCCAGGCCGAACTGCAGCGTGATGATCGACACGCCCGAGGCGCTGGTCGAGCTCATGCGGCTCAGGCCCGACATCTGGCCGAACTGGCGCTCCAGCGGCGCGGTCACGGTGCGGCTCATGACCTCGGGGCTGGCGCCCGGGTAGAGCGTCTGCACCTGGATCGTGGGGTAGTCGACCTGCGGCAGTGCCGACAGCGGCAGGAAGCGGAAGCCGACGAAGCCCGCGAGCACGATGGCGAGCATGAGCAGCGCGGTCGCGACCGGCCGCTCGATGAAGGGGCGCGACGGACTCATGGCTGGCGCGTCCTCATTCCGGCCGGCGGCGCGGGCCGGAGGCACCGCCGCGCGGCCCCGAGGCGCCATGGCGCGCACCCGAGGCGCCGCCGCGCGCACGCGGCGCGGCCGGTGCGTCGGTCGGCAGTTGCACGGTGGTGCCGTCCTTCAGGCGGTCGCCGCCTTCGGTCACCACGCGCTCGCCGTCCTTGAGGCCCTCGGTGATGACCACCGACTCGACCGTCGATTCGCCGCGCTTCACATTGCGCATCGACACCGTGCGGTCCTCGTTGATCACGTAGACGTAGTTGCCGGTGCCCGCGGTGCGCAGCGCCGTGACCGGCACCACCACCGCGCCCTCGACCGTGCGCAGCAGCAGCTGCACGTTGACGAACTGGCTCGGGAACAGCGTGCTGCCGGCGTTGCCGAAACGGGCCTTGGCCTTGACCGTGCCGGTCTGCACGTCGACCACGTTGTCGAGCGTGGAGAAGACGCCGGTGTCCAGCGTGCTGGCCTTGGTGCGGTCGAGCGCCGTCACGCTGAGCTTCGCGCCCTGCGCCACGCGGCGCTCGATGTCGGGCACGCGGTCCTGCGGCACCGAGAACTGCACGTCGATGGGCGTCATCTGCGTGATCACGGCGATGCCGGTGGTGGCGCCGCCCGCCACGTAGTTGCCGGGGTCGACCGTGCGCAGGCCGACGCGGCCGCTGACCGGCGAGGTCACGCGGGTGTACTCGAGATTGAGCCGCGCCGCGCCCTCGGCCGCCTTGTCGCTGGTGACCGTGCCTTCGAGCTGCTTGACCAGCGCGGCCTGGGTGTCGACGTCCTGGCGGGCGATGGAGTCCTGGCCCAGCAGCGTGCGGAAGCGCGCGAGCGTGACGCGCGCCGCCTCGAGTTGCGCCTCGTCGCGCACGCGCGTGCCCTGGGCCTGCATCAGCGCCTGTTCATAGGGCCGCGGGTCGATGCGGGCCAGCACGTCGCCCTTCTTGACGGTCTGGCCTTCGGTGAACAGCACGTCGGTCATCACGCCCGAGACCTGCGGGCGCAGCGTGATGGTCGTGACCGGCGTGACCGTGCCGAGCGCATCCAGGTAGACCGGGATGTCGGCCCGCTTGGCCACCGCCATGCCCACGGTCACCAGCGGACCGGAACCACCGCCGCCGGCCCGCGGGCCACCGGGCCCACCCGGTCCGCGTGCGCCGCCGCCTGGCCGCCCCCCGGGCGCGGCATCGGCCGGCGGCCGGTTCGCCAGGTACCACGCGGTGCCGATCAGCGCCGCCATGGGCCCGGTGGCCCGCGGGCCGGCGGCGGTGGTTCCGGTCCGCTGGTGACCGTGGGCATGGCGGTGGCCAAGCGGGCCGACATCCCGGTCTACCTGGATGCGCTCGGCACGGTCACGCCGGTCACGACCATCACGCTGCGCCCGCAGGTCTCGGG
>NZ_LZZW01000040.1 GCF_014170375.1 Variovorax sp. UMC13
CGCCCGCCCCCTTCGACGACCGCCGCTTCAGCGCCTCGGTCGGTACCCTGGCCACCGCCTTCCTCGTGGGTGGCGCCCTGGCGTTGGCGAGCTTCGGCGTGGCGCGCGCGGCCCGGGCCCACGCCCGGGTGCCCGCCGGGCCGGCCGACGGCGCGCCGCTGATGCGCGCGCCGCTGCAGGCCGTGGCCCCGGTCGACCTCAAACGCTACGCCGGCCTCTGGCACGAGCAGGCTCGCCTGCCCAACCGCTTCCAGCGCAGTTGCACGGGGCCGGTGACGGCCGAATACACGCCGCTGGCCGATGGCACGGTGGAAGTGCGCAACCGCTGCATCCGTTCCGACGGCAACTTCGACGAGGCCGTGGGCAGCGCCCGCGTGGTGCCGATCACGGGCCAGCCCGGCGCCGGCCGGCTCGAGGTGCGTTTCGCGCCGGCCTGGCTCGGCTGGCTGCCGGTGGTGTGGGGCGACTACTGGATCCTCAAGCTCGACCGCGACTACCAGGTCGCGCTGGTCGGCACGCCCGACCGCGACTTCCTCTGGGTGCTGTCGCGCGATCCGGTGCTGGACGAGGCCTCGCTGCAGGTCGAGCTCGACTACGCGCGCAGCCTGGGTTTCGACGTCGACCGGGTGGTGCGTACGGGCGCACCGGCACCCTAGACGGAAATCAGCGACGGCACGAAGCGCGCCACCTGCGCCGCCAACGCCTTGGGCGCGGTGCAGTGGATCGCGTGCCAGCCCAGCGCCCGCGCCGCCTCGACGTTGGCCGCGGTGTCGTCGATGAACAGGGTCTGCGCCGGGTCGAAGCCATGGCGCCAGGCCAGCATCTGGTAGATGTCGCTGTGGGGCTTGATGAGCTTCACGTCACCCGAGAAGATGCCGCCGTCGAACCATTCGAAGAAGGGCAACCGGCGCTGTAGCGCCCGCGCATAAGGCACAGGCATGTTCGACAGGTAGTACAGGCGCACCTCGGCACCCGCCTCGCGTTGCGCGCGCAGGTCGGCCAGCAGCGCCACGCTCTCGGCGATCGGCTCCAGCCGCTCGCCCAGCGGCGCCACCATCGCATGCACCCGGTCGGCCGGCAGCGCCAGCCGCGTGGAGGTGCGCGCGACCACCTCGTCGACGCTGCGGATGCCGCAGTCGAAGTCGAGCCAGTCGGCGTGGTGGAAGAAGGCCTTGGCCAGCGCGCGGCCGGCTTCGGCGGTGGCGGCGCGCTCGGGAAAATGCGCCTGCAGCAGGCGGCCGGGCTCCCAGCCGACGAGCACGGCGCCCAGATCGAATACGACGTTCATGGCGCCATTGTTCCACGGCACCCTGACAGGTCTCTGTCAGCGCCCCTCAGCCGCCCGGCACCACCGACACGCCATGCCGCCCCAGGCCCAGCACGGTCTGCGCCCCCGCCGCCAGCGGCCGCGCCAGGTCGGACGACACCGCGAACACCGGCCCGATGGGCGTGTCGAAGCCGTATTCGTAGAAGCTGCCGAGGTAGGCCGCCTTGGTGCAGGTGGCGGGCAGGCCCTCGGCCGTGCCGATCTGCCAGGCCTCGGGCCGCACCGCCACCTTGACCGCGCCGGCCGCCACCGCATGCGGCGGCGTGAGCAGCAGCGGCCCCAGCGCCACCTGCCCGTCGGGCTGCGCGGTGGCCGGGAACACGCTGGCCTCGCCCATGAAACCGGCGACGAACTCGCTCTCGGGCCGCGAGTAGAGCTGCTGCGGGGTGCCGCGCTGCGCGATCACGCCGTGGTCCATCACGATGATCTGGTCGCTCACGGCCAGCGCCTCGCTCTGGTCGTGCGTGACGTAGGCCACCGTGAGCTTCAGGCGCTGCTGCAGCATGCGGATCTCCTCGCGCATCTCGCGGCGCAGGCGCGCGTCGAGGTTGGACAAGGGTTCGTCGAACAGCAGCACCGCGGGCTCGAGCACCAGCGCGCGCGCCAGCGCCACGCGCTGCTGCTGGCCGCCCGAGAGTTCGCTGGGCAGCCGGTGGTCGAAGCCGACCAGGCCCACGCCCTTGAGCGCCTCGCGCGCGCGGCGCCCGACCTCGTCCTTGGCCACGCCGCTCATGCGCAGGCCATAGCCCACGTTCTGGATCACGTCCATGTGCGGGAACAGCGCGTAGCTCTGGAACATCATGCTCACGTTGCGCTCGGCCGGGCCCAGCGTGGTCACGTCGCGCCCGCCCATCACGATCGCGCCCGAGGTCGGCGACTCGAGGCCCGCGATCATGCGCAGCGTGGTGGTCTTGCCGCAGCCCGAGGGGCCGAGGATGGTGGTGAGCGTGCCGACCGGCACTTCGAAGCTGATGCCCTTGACGGCCAGCGGGGCCGAGGCGTCGCTGCCGTAGCGCTTGGTGACGTTGCGGAACTCGATGCCGTGGGTCAGCGTGGGGGTCGTTGTCATGTCTTGTTCCTGCCTCAGTGTGCGACGACCGCCGGGGTCGCCACGCCGGCCTTGCGCCGTCCCAGCTTGCGTTCGCCGACCACCAGCTGGATCAGCGCGATGGCCGCCGACATCAGCACGATCAGCACGGTGCAATAGGCCAGCGCCACGCCGTAGTCGCCGTTGCCGACGCGGCCGATGATGTAGGTGGTGGCCAGTTCGTTCTCGGCCGTGACCAGGAAGATCACCGCGCTGACCGTGGTCATGGCGCGCACGAAGCTGTAGACCAGCGCGGCCACCAGCGCCGGCTTGAGCAGCGGCAGCACCACCTTGAACAGCGTCTGCGCGGTGGAGGCGCGCAGCATCAGCGAGGCCTCGTCGAGCGAACGGTCGAGCTGCTTGAAGGCCGCGGTGCCGGCGCGCACGCCCACCGGCAGGTTGCGGAACATGAAGCACAGCACGATGATCAGCCCGGTGCCCGTGAGCTCGAAAGGCGGCACGTTGAAGGCCAGGATGTAGCTCACGCCCAGCACCGTGCCCGGAATCGCGAAGGCCAGCAGCGCCGCGAACTCGAAGGCGCCCTGCCCCTTGAACTCGTTGCGCGCCAGCAGCCAGGCGATCAGCAGGCCCAGGCCAGCGGTGATCGGCGCCGAGATGCCCGCCAGCTTGAGCGTGGTGAGCAGCGAGTTCCACGCGGTGCCGGCCCACACCAGCCCGAACTGGCCCCACTCGAGCGCGAAGGCGGTCTTGAAGTGGTTCAAGGTCAGCGTGTAGTCGCGGCCCCAGGTCTGGACGAAGCCGCCGGCGAAGGCGAACAGGTAGACCACCACCGTGAACACGATCCAGGGGAAGGCGATCGAATAGATGGTGCGGCGCACGCCGTCGGGCAGCGGCATCGCGATGCCCGCGTCGCCCTTGCCGCTGACGGTGGTGTAGTTCTGCCTGCCCAGCAGGCCGCGCTGCAAGGCGAACACGCCCAGCGCGAACAGCATCAGCACCCAGGCCAGCGAGGCCGCGCGGCCCTGGTCGTACTGCGCGCCGACGATCGCGAAGAAGATGTCGGTCGACAGCACCGAGAACTGGCCGCCCACCACCACCGGGTTGCCGAAGTCGGCGATGCTCTCGATGAAGCCCACCAGGAAGGCGTTGGCCAGGCCCGGCTTGAGCAGCGGCAGCGTGACCGTGAGGAAGGTGCGGCGGCGGTCGGCGCGCAGCATCTGCGCCGCCTCCTCCAGGCTGGGCGCGATGCCCTGCACCACGCCGCGCATGATCATGAAGGCGATCGGCGTGAAGGCGAACAGCTGCGCCACCAGCACGCCCGGCATGCCGTAGAACCAGCGCGTGGGCTCGATGCCGAACCAGGCTTCGAGCAGCTGGTTGACCACGCCCGCGCGGCCGAACAGCAGGATCAGCCCCAGCCCGACCACGAAGGGGGGCGTGATGATGGGCAGCAGCGCCAGCACCCGCAGCGGCCCCTGCCAGCGCTTGCCGCCGCGCTCGGCCATCAGCGCCATCAGCGTGCCCAGGAAGGTGGTGCCGGCGGCCGTGAGCAGCGCCAGGAACAGCGTGTTCCACGCCACGCCGCAGCGCATGCCACCCGTGACGCAGCCCAGGCCCCAGATGCGCTCGGTGCCGACGCGCGCCACCAGCGCCGCGATCGACCAGCCGCCGTCCTCGTCGATGAAGGCGCCGGCCAGCGCCTTCGACACCGGGTAGGCGATGAACAACGCCATGATCGTGCCGCAGCCGAGCACCGCGCCCGCGACGAACAGGTCGCCCTTGAAGAAGCCCAGCCGCGCCAGGCCGAAGGCCGCCAGCAGCAGCAGCGCCGCCAGCGCGACGAAGCCGCCCGCGCCGATGCCGAACTGGTTGACCGCGAGCTCGCCGAAGCTGCCGTTGAAGGCCGCGACGCTCCAGCCGCGCGCCCCGATCAGGAAGCCGCTGGCGGCCAGCCCGACGAAGCCGAGGCCGCCACCGGCCAGCAGCCAGCGGCCCTGCGCACGGCCCGGCGGCTGCAGCGCGCCGACCGCGCAGAGCGCGAGGCCGACGAGCCCGACGAAGAGCCAGCGGCGCCCCTGCGTCGCGGCCTGCAGCAGGCCGTTGGCGCCTTCGGCGCTGCCGAACACCTGGGGCAGCGCCTCGTACCAGCTGGTGTCCTGGATCGCATACCAGGGCAGGAACAGGTAGCCGACGAGGCCCGCGACAAGGCAGGCCCAGACAGCGGTCCGGGGGTGGCGTGCGGCCGACACCGGATCAGCGCGGCAGCGAGTTGACGTCCTTCTCCCAGCGCGCGATCAGGCGACGCCGCTCGGCGCTGGCGCCGTACTTCGCGTAGTCGTAGTTGATCAGCTTGATCTTCTTGAAGTCCGGCACGTTGGGATCGACCGCGGTCGCCTTGTTCGAGGGCAGCTGGTACTGCTTGGCGGCGGCGCCGAAGGTCTGGGCCTGCGGCGTGAGTGCCCATTCGTAGAACTTCTTGGCCTGCTCAAGGTTGCGCGCGCCCTTGATGATGCTCATCGAGCCGATCTCGGCGCCCGTGCCTTCCGAAGGCGTGACGGTCTCGACCGGGAAGCCCTGCATCTTTTCCTGCGGCGCGTCGTGCACGAAGCTGATCGACACCGCGGTCTCGCCGCGCGCCACCGCCTTGATCGGGCCGGTGCCCGAGCGCGTGTACTGGCCGACGTTCTTGTGCAGGCCCTTGAGGTATTCGAAGGCCTTGTCCTCGCCCATCATCTGCACCAGCGTGGCGATCATGGTGTAGGCCGTGCCGCTGGAGGCGGGATTGGCGACCTGGATGTCGCCCTTGTACTCGGGCTTGAGCAGGTCGGCCCAGCTGCGGGGCACGTCCAGTTTTTTCTTCTTCAGCAGCTCGGTGTTGTAGCCGAAGCCCAGCGGGCCCGAGTACACGCCCACCGTCTTGTAGCCCGACTGCTGCGCCTGCTGCTGCGCCCACGGGTAGAGCTGCGGCAGGCTGGGCGACTTGTACTCGAGCGTCAGGCCCATCTCGGCTGCCTGCAGGTGCGGGTCGCCGGTGCCGCCGAACCAGACGTCGGTCTTGGGGTTGTCCTTCTCGGCGATCAGCTGGGCCAGCGCCTCGCCCGAGCCCTTGAGGGCCAGGTTGATCTTCACGCCGGTGGTGCGTGCGTACACGGTCGCGATCATGTTGCACCAGTCGGCCTGCACCGAGCAGATGACGTTGACGGTACCTTGTGCCGATGCACCGGTCGCCATGCCCACCAGGGCTGCCGCGACCCAAAACTTCTTATTCATGTTGGACTCTCGCCTTTGACAATGGAACGGCGGCCCACGGGCCGCCCCCTCGAGCGTAGCCCGCACGCCACGGTTGTCGAATCGGTACAAGTACCATTCGGCTGGCAAGCTTCGACTTCGGCATTTCACCCACTTCACGGATTTTCCTTCCATGAGCTTCGACCTCGTTCTGTTCGGCGGCACTGGCGACCTCGCATGGCGCAAGCTGATGCCGGCCCTGTTCCAGGCCTTCCGGCACGGCAGCCTGCCCGAAGGCGGGCGCATCATCGGCGTGGCGCGCGACGACCTGTCGGACGACCAGTACCGCGAACTGATCCAGTCGCGTTTCGAGGCGGTCGAGGGCTCCAAGCGCCCGAATCCGGAAGAGTTCAAGAAGTTCGCGTCCCTGCTGTACTACCTGCGCATGGACCTGTCGAAACCGGACGACTATGCCAAGCTGGCCGACACGCTCGAGCGCCGCAACGCCGACACGGTGGTGATGTACGTCGCCACCGCACCCGCGCTGTTCACCCAGGTGGTCGAGCAGATCGCCGCGGCCGGGCTCAACACCGCGCGCACCCGCGTGGTGCTCGAGAAGCCGCTGGGCCACGACCTGGCCTCGAACCGCGCGATCAACGAGGCGGTGGGCAAGGTGCTCAGCGAGAAGCAGGTCTTCCGCATCGACCACTACCTGGGCAAGCCCTCGGTGCAGAACCTGTTCGCGCTGCGCTTCGGCAATGCGCTGTTCGAACCCATCTGGCGCCGCGAGCACATCGCCAACATCCAGATCACCATCGCCGAGGACCTGGGCGTGGAGAAGCGCGGCGCCTTCTACGACCAGACCGGCGCGCTGCGCGACATGGTGCAGAACCACGCGCTGCAGCTGGTCTGCGCGATCGCGATGGAGCCGCCCATCAACGCCCATGCCGACGCGCTGCGCGACGAGAAGCTCAAGGTGCTGCGCTCGCTCAAGCCCTGGACGCCCGAGACCCTGGGCCTGCACGCGATCCGCGGCCAGTACACGGCCGGCACCGCCTATGGCGAACGCGTGCCCGGCTACCTGCAGGAAGCCGGCATCGATCCGCAGAGCCGCACCGAGACCTTCGTCGCGCTGCGCGCCGAGATCGCCAACTGGCGCTGGGCCGGCGTGCCCTTCTACATCCGCACCGGCAAGCGCCTGGCCTCGCGCGATGCGCGCATCGAGATCAATTTCCGCTCCACGCCGCACGCGATCTTCCGCGCGCCGGCGGGTGCGCGGAACAAGCTGGTGATCAACCTGCAGCCCAAGGACGGCCTCGAACTGCACCTGCTCTCGCAGGCCCAGGACAACCGCAAGCGCAGCAACAGCGGCGACGCCACGCAGCCGCTGGCGCCGGTGCAGCTCGACCTGGACTTCGACAAGCGCTTCGGCAGCGAACGCGTGGGCGCCTACGAACGCCTGCTGCTCGACGTGATCGACGGCCGCCTCAACCTGTTCGTGCGCAGCGACGAACAGGAGGAAGCCTGGCGCTGGGTCGAACCGCTGATCGACAGCTGGGGTTCGGACGGCGGGCCGCGGCCCTATGCGGCCGGGACCTGGGGGCCGAGTGCGTCGAGCGCGATGATCGCGCGGGACGGCTTCGCCTGGAGTGAAGAGCAGTAGGCGCGCGCAACGGGCGCCCCCTTCCCTCGCTGCGATGCTTGCTGGACGAGAGCCCGCCGATTCGGCGGGTTTCAGACCTTAGATCCGGCCCTCTTCCACGGCGTGGCACGCCACCTTCACGCCGCGCAGCATCTGCAGCGGCGGCCGCTCGGCCTTGCAGCGCGCGTTGGCGTGCGGACAGCGCGGGTGGAAGGTGCAGCCCGTGGGCGGGTTCAGCGGGTTCGGCACTTCGCCTTGCACCGGCGTGCGCGAACGGCCGGTGTGCTTCATCTGCGGGATCGCGTCGAGCAGCATGCGGGTGTACGGGTGCTGCGGGCTGTCGAACAGCTTGTGCTTGTCCGCCACCTCGACCAGCCGGCCCAGGTACATCACGCCGACCTGGTCGGCCACGTGGCGCACCACCGCGAGGTTGTGCGAGATGAAGAGGTAGGTCAGGCCCTGCTGGCGCTGCAGGTCCTTCATGATGTTGAGCACCTGGGCCTGCACGCTCACGTCGAGCGCCGAGGTGGGCTCGTCGCAGACCAGGAACTCGGGTTGCGTGGCCAGTGCGCGCGCGATCGAGATGCGCTGGCGCTGGCCGCCCGAGAACTGGTGCGGGTACTTGGGCATGTCCAGCGGGCTCAGGCCCACAGACTGCAGCAGTTCGCCCACCCGCTGCTTGAGCGCCGGACCTTCCTTGAGGATGCCGTGCTCGCGCAGCGGCTCGCCGATGATGTCCTCGACGATCCAGCGCGGGTTCAGGCTCGCGTAGGGGTCCTGGAAGATCATCTGGATGCGGCGGCGCAGCGTGCGGCCGGCCGGCGTCTTGAAGGCGGCGTGCGCGTCCTGGTTGTCGAACTGCATGCCGCCGCGCGTGGGGCCGTAGAGCCCCACCATCAGCCGCGCGACCGTGCTCTTGCCGCAGCCCGATTCGCCCACCAGCGCCAGCGTCTTGCCGCGCTCGATCTCGAAGCTCACGCCGTCGACGGCGTTGAGCAGCTGCCGTGGCTTGCGCTCGATCATGCGGTTGAGCCAGGGCGAGGAGACGTCGAAGGTCTTGGCCAGGTCGCGCACCTCGACCAGCGGCACACCGGCCTGCGAGGCGTTCATCGTGTTCGTCGTCGTGCTCATGCCGCCGCTCCCTGCCCGTGCAGCGCGGTGTGCGGGTCGTGCGCATCGTGCAGCCAGCAGGCCGCGCGCGTGGCGCCGGCGTTGATCAAATCGGGCCGCTCCTGCGTGCAGCGCTCGAACACCCGCGGGCAGCGCGGGTTGTAGGCGCAGCCGCGCGGAATGGCATTGAGGCGGGGCATGGCGCCGTCGATCTGGTTGAGGTGTTCGCGGTCGACTTCGATGTCGGGGATCGAGGCCATCAGCCCCATCGTGTAGGGGTGCGCGGGCTGGTGGATCACCTCCTGCACCGGGCCGATCTCGGCGATGCGGCCCGCGTAGAGCACGGCCACGCGGTCGCAGGTCTCGGCGATCACGCCCATGTCGTGTGTGATCAGCATCACGGCCGCGCCGCGCTCCTTGCAGATGCGCTTGAGCAGCTGGATGATCTGCGCCTGGATCGACACGTCGAGCGCGGTGGTCGGCTCGTCGGCCACGATCAGCTTGGGCTCGGCCGCGAGCGCGAGCGCGATCACCACGCGCTGGCGCATGCCGCCCGAGAACTGGTGCGGAAAGTGGTCGATGCGCTGCTCGGCCGCCGGAATGCCGGTGTCCTGCAGCAGCGAGATGGCGCGCCGGCGCGCCTCGGCGCCGTTGACCGGCAGGTGCGCCTGGATGGTCTCGACCAGCTGGCGGCCCACGGTGTAGAGCGGGTTGAGCGAGGTCAGCGGGTCCTGGAAGATCGCGCCGATCTTGCGGCCGCGGATGTGGCGCATCTTCTCGTGCGAGAGCTGGTCGATGCGTTCGCCCTCGAGCCGGATCTCGCCACCGGCCACGCGGCCCGGCGGCTCGAGCAGGCCGATGATGGCGGCGCCGGTGAGCGACTTGCCGGCACCGGACTCGCCGACCACGCCGAGGATTTCGCCCGGGGCGATGTCGAAGGAGATGTTGTCCAGCGCGCGCAGCGTGCCGCGGCGGCCGGGGAATTCCACGACCAGGTTGCGGACTTCGAGCAGGGGGGCGGTCATCAGCGGAGCCTCGGGTTGAGCGCGTCGCGCAGCCAGTCGCCCAGCAGGTTCACGCTGAGTGCGATCAGCACCAGCATGAGGCCGGGGAACACGATCATCCACCACTCGCCGGAGAACAGGTACTGGTTGCCGCTGTTGATCAGCGAGCCCAGCGAGGGTGAGGTCGGCGGCACGCCGACGCCGAGGAAGGACAGCGTCGCCTCGGTGATGATGGCGGTCGCGACCTGGATGGTGGCCAGCACCATCACCGGGCCGGTCACGTTGGGCAGCACGTGGCGCACCATGATGCGCAGCGGCGCCACGCCGATCACGCGTGCGGCCTGCACGTATTCCTTGTTGCGTTCGACCATGGTCGAGCCGCGCACCGTGCGCGCGTAGTCGACCCACTTGGTCAGCGAGATCGAGAAGATCAGCACGCCGAAGGCCACCGTGGTGTCGGCCTGCGGAAACAGGGCCCGGCCGACGCCGGAGATCAGCAGCGCGACCAGGATCGGCGGGAAGGACAGCATCACGTCGCACAGGCGCATCAGCGCCGCGTCGACCCAGCCGCCGCGGAAGCCCGCGATCAGCCCGAGCATGGTGCCGACCGCGACCGAGAGCACCACCGACACCACGCCGACGATCAGCGAGATGCGGGCGCCGTAGATCACGGCCGAGAGGATGTCGCGGCCCTGGTCATCGGTGCCGAGGAAGTACTTGCGGCTGCCCTCCGGATACCAGGCCGGCGGCAGGCGCGCGTCCATGAGTTCCAGCTTGGCCAGGTCGAAGGGGTTGTGCGGCGACACCCAGCCGGCGAAGACCGCACAGAAGATGCAGACGAACGCGACCAGCGCCGCCGCCATGGCAACGGGCGAGGTCCGGAAGCTGTAGCCGACGTCGCTGTCGTACCAGCGCGCGAGAGTATTTGTCATCGTGAGAGTAGTGAAGGCGCCGCTTCTTGCCTGCCCGATGGCAAGCGAAGCGAAGCCCGTTCGTGAAACACCGCGGAACCGGCTCTGCCGGGCCGCTGGTGTTGCCCCCTTGAGGGGGAGTCCGGCGACACGAAGTGCGCCGGAGTCGGGGGTGGGCCAGTTACTTGATGCTCATCCACTTGAAGGGCATGTAGTTGTCGGCCATCTGCGTCAGCGCGACCTTCTTGCTCACGCCCCAGGCCAGCGTCTGCTGGTGCAGCGGCAGGTGGCCCACATCGGCGGTGTGCAGGTCGAAGGCTTCCTTGATCATCGCGTCGCGCTTGGCCTTGTCGGTCTCGGACTGGATCTTCTTGGTCAGCTCGTCCACCTTGGGGTTGCAGTAGGCACCCAGGTTGAACTGGCCGGCGCCGGTCTTGTCGTCAGGACAGGCCATCAGCGCGGTCAGCGCGTTGTGCGAGTCGTAGGTGGTCGGCGTCCAGCCCAGCATGTAGAAGCTGGTGTCGCGGCGCAGCACCTTCGGGAAGTAGGTGCCCTTGGTCTCGGCCGCGAGGTTGATCTTCACGCCGATCTTGGCCAGGTTGGCGGCCACGGCCTGGCAGATCTGGCCGTCGTTGACGTAGCGGTCGTTCGGGCAGTTCATCGTGACCTCGAAGCCGTTCGGGTAGCCGGCGTCGGCCAGCAGCTTCTTGGCGCCGTCGACGTCCAGCGGCAGGCGCTTGTCCTGGGCTTCGGTCCAGCCGTTGATGCCGGGGCCGACCATCAGCCCGGTCGGGCGCGAGGCGCCGCGCATCACGGTGCGCTGGATGCCGACGATGTCGATGGCCTGGTAGAAGGCCTGGCGCACGCGCTTGTCCTTGAACGGGTTCTTGCCCTTCACGTTCGAGTACTGCAGCTCGTCGCGCTTCTGGTCCATGCCCAGGAAGATGGTGCGCAGCTCGGGGCCGGCGATCACGCGGGCGTTGGGGCTGGCGTTGATGCGCGCGATGTCCTGCACCGGCACGGGTTCCATCACGTCGATCTCGCCCGAGACCAGGGCCGCGACGCGGGTGGCCGGGTTGGCGATGGGCGTGAAGATGACTTCCTGCGCGTTGCCTTCGATCTTGCCCCAGTAGGTGGGGTTGCGCACGAACACCGTGCGCACGTTGGGCTGGCGCTCGCGCACGCGGAAGGGGCCGGTGCCGTTGGCCTTGAACGAGGCGGTGTTCTCGATGCCCTTGCGGCGGTCGACCGGGGTGGTGGCCTTGTTCTCCTCGCACCACTTCTTGCTCAGGATCATGAGCTGGGTGATGACCTCCGGCAGGATCGGGAACGGACCGCGGGTCTCGATCTCGACCACGAAGTCGTTGATCTTGCGCACTTCCTTGATGTCGGTGGTGTTGGACTTCATGTCCGAGCCTTCGCCGGCCGCGCGGGCGAAGCTGAAGATCACGTCGTCGGCGGTGAAGGGCGTGCCGTCGTGGAACTGCACGTTCTTGCGCAATTCGAAGCGCCAGACGGTGTCCGAGGTCTGCTTCCAGCTGGTGGCCAGCAACGGCGCGACGCTCAGGTCCTTGTTGCGGCCGACCAGCGTCTCGTACACGTTGGCGGTGGTGCTCAGCTGCAGCGATTCGTTGAGCGAGTGCGGGTCGAGCGACAGCGCGTCGCCCTGGTTCGCCACGCGGATGGTCTGCGCGTTGGCGGCCGTACCGACGGCGCACAGCGCAGACAGGACGGCGGTGGCAAGCACGGTGGATTTGAGATTCATGGAAGGACTCCTGACTGCGTTGAAAAAATGGTTAGGCCTGCTGCGCGAGCGGCATGCCCTGTTCGACCAGACCCGCGTGCAGGGCGGCACCCAGGGGCAGGATCTCGTCGTTGAAGTCGTAGCGGCTGTTGTGCAGCGAGGTGCTGCCGGCGCCGCTGCTGCCGCCCTGGCCGATGCGCAGGTAGGCGCCCGGCTTGACCTGCAGCATGAAGGAGAAATCCTCGGCGCCCATGCTGGGCTCCATGTCGCGCTCGACATGCTCGGCCCCCACCAGGCGCTCGGCCACGTCGGCGGCGAAGGCGGCCTCGCGCGCGGTGTTGATCGTGGCCGGGTAGATGCGCTCGTAGTTCACGCTCGCGCTGGCACCGAAGCCCAGTGCCACGCCGCTGCAGAGTTCGCGCAGGCGGTGCTCGATCATGTCCTGCACCTCGGTGCTGAAGGTGCGCACCGTGCCAACCAGCGTGGCCTTGCCGGGGATCACGCTCATCGCGCCCAGGTCGCCCGCCTGCATCGCGCAGATGCTGACCACGGCACTGTCGATCGGGCGCACGTTGCGCGAGACCAGGCTCTGCGCCGCCGTGATGAGGTGCGCCGACACCAGCACCGGGTCGATGGTCTGGTAGGCATGGGCGCCATGGCCGCCGCGGCCGGTGACGTCGATGGTGATGCGGTCGGCCGCGGCCATCATCGCGCCCATGTTGAGGCCGATGGTGCCGGGTTTCATCGAGGGCCAGTTGTGCATGCCGTAGACCGACTGCACCGGGAAGCGCTCGAACAGGCCGTCCTCGATCATCACGCGCGCGCCGGCGAAGCCTTCCTCGCCGGGCTGGAAGATCAGCACCGCGGTGCCGTCGAAATTGCGGGTCTGGGCCAGGTAGCGGGCCGCGCCGACCAGCATGGTGGTGTGGCCGTCGTGGCCGCAGCCGTGCATCAGGCCGTGCTTGGCCGACTTCCAGGTGAAGTCGTTGTGCTCGGTCATGGGCAGCGCGTCCATGTCGGCGCGCAGGCCGATCATCGCGCCGCGCGTGTCGCTGCGCCCGCGGATCAGGGCCACGAAGCCGGTCTTGCCGATGTTCTCGTGGATCGCGTCGACGCCGCAGGCGCGCAGCGCCTCCTTCACGCGCGCGGCGGTGTAGACCTCCTCGAAGCCGAGCTCGGGGTGCGCATGCAGGTCGCGGCGCAGGGCCGTGAGTTCGGGGTGGAATTCCGCGATGTGCGCGAAGGCGCGGCCCGCAGGCCGCAGTCGTGCCGCCTGCATCTCAGTGGCCTCCCGCCTTGCCCACGCGCAGGCGCGGATCGACCGCGAAGTACAGCAGGTCGACGACCAGGTTGATGACCACGAAGATCAGCGCGATCAGGCACAGGTAGGCCGACATCACCGGGATGTCGGCGAAGGTCACGGCCTGGATGAACAGCAGGCCCATGCCCGGCCACTGGAACACGCTCTCGGTGATGATGGCGAAGGCGATCAGGCCGCCGAGCTGCAGCCCGGTGATGGTCATCACCGGCACCAGCGTGTTCTTCAACGCATGGCCGAAGTGGATGGCGCGGTTGCTCAGGCCGCGTGCGCGCGCGAACTTGATGTAGTCGGTGCGCAGCACCTCCAGCATCTCGGCGCGCACCAGCCGCATGATCAGCGTGAGCTGGAAGATGGCCAGCGTGATCGACGGCAGGATCACGTGCATCCAGCCGTCGACGGTGAAGAGCCCGCTGCTCCACCAGCCGAGCTGCACCGTGTCCCCGCGACCGAAACTGGGGAACCAGCCGAGATGCACCGCGAACACCAGGATCAGCAGGATGCCGATCAGGAAGGTCGGCAGGGAGACCCCGATCAGCGACAGCGTCATGAAGACCTGGCTCATGAAGGAGCCGCGGCGCAGCGCGGTGTAGACGCCCATCGGGATGCCGATGGCCAGCGCCATCACGCCCGCGACCAGCGCGAGCTCCAGCGTGGCCGGGAAGCGCTCGCCGATCAGCCGCGAGACCTTGGCGCCCTGGCGCAGGCTCAGGCCGAACTCGCCCTGCACCGCGTTCGAGAGGAAGTGCCAGAACTGGACGAAGAAGGGTTGGTCCAGGCCCAGGTCCGAGCGCAGCTGCTGGATCTGTTCAGGCTTCGCATCCTGTCCCAAAAGGAACACGACCGGATCGCCGACATACTGGAACAACAAGAAGGAGATGAACGCCACCGCGACCATCACGATCGCAGCCTGAAACAGGCGACGCAGAACAAAAGCAAGCATTCAGGAGATGGCAGTCAAAAGGATGAATGCTACAGAGCAAGCACCGTGCCCGACCCCGGGTCAAGCGATGTTGACAAGTGCATGCAGATGCAGTGTGCGCGCACTGTTTTGGACCGAAAAGGCCCGATCCTGCAAACGACGCGCATGAAAAAAGCCGCCCGGCTTGCGCCGGGCGGCTTTGGGTTCTGTCAACCAAGCTGGCCAGAGGCCAGCCAGGGATTAGAACGAGTGACGGATACCGAAGTCGTAGCCGTTCGAGCTCTTGTTGGCGGTGCCAGCGATGCCGGTCACAGCGTTGCCGCCCGGGTAGGTCGTGAAGTTCGCGCCGTTCTTGTTGGACACGTGAGCCAGCGTAGCGTACAGAGCCGTGCGCTTCGACAGGTTGTGCACGTAGCCCAGTGCGAACTTTTGAGCCTTCGGGTCAGCCGACACGCCGTCGACGTCGAGCTTGACGATCGAGTACGAAGCGCGGATCAGGCCAGCACCGATCGGAGCGGTAGCGCCGAACAGGAAGCCGTTGGCCTTCGCGTCGGTGTCAGCCAGACCAGCTTGTTGCACGTCGTTCTTGACTTGCGACGCTTCAGCGAAGAGCTTGACGACGCCAAAGTCGTACGAAGCGCCCAGGTTCAGCGTGTTCACGTCAACCGACGTGGTAGCCGAGTTGAAGGTCTTGCTTTGAGCGTAGGCCAGAGCGACGTCCAGCGGGCCGTTGGCGTAGCCGATGCGACCGCCTGCATAACGACCGGCCTTCGAGTTGAAGCCCACGTCGTTGTGCACTTGCTCGTCCAGGCCGAGTTGTACTTGACCGTAGAAACCACCCAGGTTCGGCGGCAGGAAGTAGCCGATGGTGTTGCTGGCGCGGACGTAGTTGCCGTCGGTCAGAGCACCTGCGGGCAGGCCACCGATCAGGCCACCAGCGTTGTGGATGGTCGAGATCAGGTTCGTGCCGGCGCCGTTGGTGCCGAACGGATCGAACACGGTGTCGTTCCAGAAGGTCGGGGTGTAGTCACGGCCGAGGCGGATTTCACCGAAACCACCCGACAGGCTCACGGTCGAACGACGCGTGAAGTTGAAGGCGCGCACTTGGCTGCCGTCGTCGTTCGACAGGGGAGCTTCGAGCCAGAAACCAGCAGCCAGGCCGCCACCGAGGTCTTCGGTGCCGCGGAAGCCCAGACGGCTGGAGTTGTAGCCGCCGTTACCCAGCACGGTCTGGCTTTGACCATCCTTGACCGAGTAGTGGCTGACCGAAGCGTCGACGATACCGAACAGGGTGACCGACGACTGGGCCGAGGCAACACCGGCAGCAGCCAGAACAGCCAGAGCAACTAGGGATTTTTTCATTGCAAGTTTCTCCAAGGTTAAACATAGGGCTCCGGTGCAGAGAGAACGCTGTGCTGAACACTTTGCGCTCCCACCGGACCCCGGGCCAACCTCCTTTTGGGAAGTTGTTGCTATTGCACCAGACCATCCGCGGCAGGGCAAAAGAATTCACCCGAAATGTCGACTGGGCCGCGCCTTTCGTTGCAAAGATGCGACAAAGCACCTCGCACCCCCAAAACCCCACCATGTGAAAAGCGACGAGGCCTCAAGGCACACGGGCGGCCACCGCGTCAGAATGACTGAATGCTTCGCTCCATCGACCCGTTTCTCGTGGCCGCCGACTCGGCCTTGCGCACCCTGTTCGCCAAACCGCACGCCACGCGCGCCACACCCGCACCGGAGTCCGCTCCCTCGGAACTGACGCCGGCCCAACGCAAGGAGGCCGGCGCATTGATGCGGGTGAACCATGTGGGAGAGGTGTGCGCCCAGGCGCTCTACACGGCGCAGGCGGCATCGACCCGCGACCCGGTCCTGCGCGCGCACTTCATGGAGGCCGCGCAGGAAGAGACCGATCACCTGGCCTGGACCCGCGAGCGTCTGGATGCACTGGGGGACCGACCTTCCTGGCTCAATCCGCTCTGGTATGCCGGCGCCTTCGGGCTGGGCCTGCTGGCCGGACGCGCGGGCGATCCGCTGAGCCTGGGCTTCGTGGCCGAAACCGAACGGCAGGTCGAGGCGCACCTCGACAGCCACCTCGACCGCCTGCCCGCGGGCGACACCGCATCACGGGCCGTGGTGACGCAGATGAAGCTGGACGAGGCGCGCCACGCTGCCCAGGCCTGGGACGCCGGCGCCACCGACCTGCCGGCGCCGGCCAAGCTGCTGATGCGGGCCGCCTCCAAGGTCATGACCACGATGGCGCACCGGATCTGAGACCCTGAGACCCAGGTCTTCGCTCAGCGCTCGATCAGGTCGAAGCTGGTCGTGATCTCGGCGGTCTTGCCCAGCATGATGCTGGCCGAGCAGTAGGTCTCGTGGCTCAGCGCGATGGCGCGCTCGACGGCCGCAGCCGGGATGCCCTTGCCGGTCACGGTGAAGTGCATGTGGATCTTGGTGAACACCTTGGGATCGGTCTCGGCGCGTTCGCTGGTGAGCTTGACGCTGCAGCCTTCCACCGCATGTCGACCGCGCTTGAGGATCAGCACCACGTCGTAGGCGGTGCAGCCGCCGGTGCCGGCGAGCAAGGTTTCCATGGGGCGCGGCGCAAGGTTCTGGCCGCCGTTCTGCGGCTTGGCGGCATCGGGGGCCCCGTCCATCGTGAGGACGTGACCGCTGCCGGTCTCCGCCACGAAGCCCATGGCCGATCGCGTGCCCGCGTTGCCGGTCCAGCTGACTGTGCATTCCATGTCCAGAAACTCCATAAAAGTAGGCGCTACCGTCTAAAAGTCACGGTGGCGGCCCGATTTGTGTGGGAAAAGCATCACTGCTTGTTGCATTGCAGCAAACAACCGATATACTTTATTTCATCGCACACGAAGCCGTGTGCACCGGTTGTCTCCTCCACCCTCTCAATTGGTGGATTTAGCCCCGAGTCGCAAGACTCGGGGCTTTTTTCTTGGCGGCTGTCCCACCCCCGAAGCGCTTTCAGCGCTTCCCCCTCGAGGGGGCACCTGTCCCACCCCCGACGCGCTTTCAGCGCCTCCCCCTCAAGGGGGCGACACCGGGGCGGCCTGGCGAAGCCAGTTCCGCGGTGTCCCTGGAATGGCTTGCGCCGGCCTGGGGGGCAGTGGAAAACTATGATCGGCGTTCCATGCCACAGAACACCCCCCCGCTGACCCCCGCCGATTACCTCAAGCGCATCCTGACCGCCCGCGTCTACGACGTCGCGGTGGAATCGGCCCTCGAACCCGCCCGCGCCCTGAGCGCGCGCATCGGCAACACCGTCCTGCTCAAGCGCGAAGACCAGCAGCCGGTGTTCAGCTTCAAGCTGCGCGGCGCCTACAACAAGATGGCCAAGCTCAGCACCGAGCAGCTGGCCAACGGCGTGATCTGCGCCTCGGCCGGCAACCACGCCCAGGGCGTGGCGCTGAGCGCCCGCACCCTCGGGACCCGCGCGGTGGTCGTGATGCCGGTCACCACGCCCCAGCTCAAGATCGACGCGGTGCGCGCGCTCGGCGGCGAGGTCGCGCTGTTCGGCGACAGCTACTCCGACGCCTACGGCCACGCGCTGGAGCTGCAGGCGGCCCAGGGCCTGACCTTCGTCCACCCCTTCGACGATCCGGACGTGATCGCCGGCCAGGGCACGATCGCCATGGAGATCCTGCGCCAGCACCAGGGGCGTCTCGACGCGGTCTTCGTTGCCATCGGTGGTGGCGGCCTGATCTCGGGCGTCGCCAACTACATCAAGGCCGTGCGCCCGGAGATCAAGGTGATCGGCGTGCAGATGAACGACTCCGACGCCATGATGCAGTCGGTCGCGGCGCACGAACGCGTCACGCTGCCCGACGTGGGCCTGTTCTCGGACGGCACCGCCGTCAAGCTGGTGGGCGAGGAGACCTTCCGCATCGCGCGCGACCTGGTCGACGACTTCATCACGGTCGACACCGACGCCGTCTGCGCCGGCATCAAGGACGTGTTCATCGACACCCGCAGCATCGTCGAGCCGGCCGGCGCGCTGGCCGTGGCGGCGATCAAGGAATACGTCGAGCGCCACGGCACGCGCGGCGAGACCTATGCCGCGATCCTGTGCGGCGCGAACATGAACTTCGACCGGCTGCGCTTCGTGGCCGAGCGCGCCGAAGTCGGCGAGGAGCGCGAGGCGCTGTTCGCCGTGACCATTCCCGAGGCGCGCGGCAGCTTCCGCCGCTTCTGCGAACTGGTCAGCACGCTGCCGGGCGCGTCGCGCAACGTGACCGAGTTCAACTACCGCATCAGCGACACCAAGGAGGCGCATGTGTTCGTCGGCCTGACGACCACCGTGCGCGGCGAATCCACCACCATCGCCGGCACCTTCGAGGCCCACGGCTTCGGCGCCATCGACCTGACGCACGACGAGCTGGCCAAGGAGCACATCCGCCACATGGTCGGCGGCCGCACCGGCCTGGCCCACGACGAACGGCTGCTGCGCTTCGTGTTCCCCGAGCGGCCGGGTGCGCTGCTGAAGTTCCTGAACATGATGCGGCCCAACTGGAACATCAGCCTGTTCCACTACCGCAACCAGGGCGCGGACTACGGGCGCATCCTGGTCGGGCTGCAGGTGCCCACCGGCGACCACGCGGCCTTCGACGAGTTCCTGAAGACGCTGGGCTATCCCTTCGTGGAAGAGACCGCGAACCCGGTCTACCGGCTGTTCCTGCAGGCCTGAGCGAAAGGTCTCAGCTGTTACCCGCGGTCACGGGTGCGGGCGGCGCGGGAATCGCCATGGCCTGCGCCGGCAGCTGCAGCGTGATCGCCGTGGGCGAACCGACGCTGCCGCCCAGCGCGGCGCTGCGCACGCTCACCGATTGCAGCACGTAGCCGTCGACCAGCCGGCTGCCGACGCGGAAGGGCCGTGCCGGCTTGCCGTCGACGGCGATCAGCGCGGCGCCCTGCCGGGCACTGTCGGCCACCACGCCCAGCAGGACGAAGCGGCTGGCCGCCTGGGGCGTCGCGACGGCGGCGGCCGTCTTGTCCGAGGGCGCACCGAAGAGCTGCGCCACCGCCGCGGAATCGATCGTCGCGACCGCCACGCCGGCCACCGGGGGCGGGGCCAGCCCGTCGCTGGGCGACGCCAGCCGCAGTCCCCAGAACACCACACTGGCCGCAGCCAGCGCCCACACCCCGAGGGTGGCGGTGGCGGCGGGCCAGCGAGGAGATGCGTAGAGAAGCGACATGGGGCCGGATTATCATGCAGCGACGCACTCCCTTCATGTCAACGACCGATACTTTTCCCATGTCTTCCTACCGCAGCCCTACCGCACGCGCCCTGCAGCGCGGCTTCACGCTGATCGAACTGATGGTGGTGCTGGTCATCATCGGCGTGCTGGCCGCGCTGATCGTGCCCAACGTGATCGGCCGCGCCGACGACGCGCGCGCCACCGCCGCCAAGACCGACGTCAACAACATCATGCAGGCGCTCAAGCTGTACCGCCTGGACAACCAGCGCTACCCGACGGCCGAGCAAGGCCTGCAGGCGCTGGTGACGCGCCCCACCACCGGCCCCGCCGCCCCGAACTGGAAGCCCTACGTCGACAAGCTGCCCAACGACCCCTGGGGCCGCCCCTACCAGTACCTGAACCCTGGCATCAAGGGTGAGATCGACGTGCTCTCGCTGGGCGCCGACGGTCAGCCCGGCGGGGAGGGCAACAATGCCGACATCGGCAGCTGGCAGTAAGCGAGCGCCGCCACGCAAGGTCCGGGCGCCCGTTCGATCCGACGGGTTCACGCTGCTCGAGCTGCTGGTGGTGATCGCCATCATCGCCATGGCCACCGCCGGCGTCGGCCTGTCCTTGCGCGACTCCGGGCAAGCCTCGCTCGAGCGCGAGGGCGACCGGCTCGCCGCGCTGCTCGAATCGGCGCGCGCCCAATCGCGGGCCAGCGGCGCCACGGTGCGCTGGCGGCCCACGCCGCAGGGCCCGGGCGCCTTCGCCTTCGACGGCCTGCCGCCGGACGCGCTCCCCTCCGCCTGGATGTCCGACGGCATCAGCGCGCAAGCGGTGGCGGCCGACGGCCAGCCGGTCGTGGGGCTGCAACTGGGGCCCGAACCCATCATCGCCGCGCAGCAGGTGCTGATCACCAGCAGCGCCCCGCCGGGGCGCACGCTGCGCATCGCCACCGACGGCCTGCGGCCCTTCGCGGTGGTCTCGCCATGAGCCGTCGCAACGCCAGGGCGGCCGGCTTCACGCTGATCGAGGTGCTGGTCGCGCTGGCCATCGTGGCCATCGCGCTGGCCGCCGGCACGCAGGCGGTCTCGGCGCTGACCCGCAATGCCCAGCGCCAGAGCGACGTGATGCTGGCCCAGCTGTGCGCCGAGAACGAACTGGTCAAGGCCCGCCTGTCGCGCCAGATGCCGGCCGTGGGCACCGCCACGCTAGTGTGCAGCCAGGCCGGTGTGGATTTCGCCGTCACGGTGTCCGCCACGCAGACGCTCAACCCCAACTTCCGCCGCGTCGACGTGCAGGTGCGCGACGCGTCCGACGCGTCGGTGCTGCAGGTCTCGACCGTGATCAGCCGTTACTGACATGCGCACCCGAAGAAGCGCCGGCGGGTTCACGCTGATCGAGCTGATGGTCGCGATCGCGGCCATGGCCCTGCTCGCCATGATGAGCTGGCGCGGCATCGACGGCATGACGCGCGCCCAGGCACAGACCCAGGCCCGCGGCGATGCGGTGCTCACGCTGCAGACCACCCTGTCGCAGTGGTCGACCGACCTCGATGCCACGGTGGCCCTGACGCAGTTGCGGCCGCTCGACTGGAACGGCAGCGTGCTGCGGCTCACGCGCCGCAGCGCGGACAACGCCCAGCCCGCGCTCTACGTGGTGGCCTGGGCGATGCACGCCGACGCGGCCGGCGCCACGCAATGGCAGCGCTGGCAGTCCCCGCCCATCGTCACCCGCGTCGAGTGGCAGCAGGCCTGGGACCGCGCCGGCGCCTGGGGCCAGGAGGGTGTGGTCGCCGGCGGCAGCGCGCTGTCGCTGGTCCCGCTGGCGAGCTGGCAGCTAGCCTATTTCCAGGGCGGCGTCTGGACCCAGGCGGTCAGCACCGAGACCAACGCGATTCCCGAGGGCATCCGCCTGGTGCTGCAGCTGCCGCCCGGCGCCGCCCTGACCGGCACATTGACCCGCGACTGGGTCAAGCCCACCGCCGCGACGCCCAAGACATGAACCCGCGCCCCACCTTCCGCCCCGGCCGGCAGGCCGGTGCCGCCCTGCTGGCCGCGATGCTCACGGTCACGCTGGTGGCCACCTTCGCCGCCGCGGCGCTGTGGCAGCAGTGGCGCGCGACCGAGGTCGAATCGGCCGAGCGCGCGCGGGTCCAGGCCTCGTGGGTGCTGATCGGCGCGCTCGACTGGTCGCGCCTGATCCTGCGCGAGGACGGCCGCAACCCCGACAACGACAACCTCACCGAGCCCTGGGCGGTGCCCCTCGAGGAAGCGCGCCTGTCGAGCTTCCTGGCGGGCGACAAGAACGTGTCGAGCGACGCGCTGGAGGGCCTGCCCGATGCCTTCCTGTCGGGCCGCATCGTCGACGCGCAGTCCAAGCTCAACGTGATGAACCTGGTCAACGAAGGCAAGCCGGTGCCCGCGGCGGTCGCGGCCTTCGTCAAGCTCTTTGCGCTGCTGAGCCTGCCGCCGCAGGAGGTGGCGACCATGACCAATGCCCTGCAACGCGCCAGCCCGCCACCGGCCGTGCCCTCCCCGAACGGCGGCACGCCGGTCAGCCCACCGACGGACGACACCGGCAAGCCGCTGATCCCGCAGCAGGTCTCGCAGCTGGTCTGGCTCGGCGTGTCGCCGGCCACGGTGGCGGTGATCGAGCCGTACGTCACGGTGCTGCCCGATCGCACCCCGCTCAACATCAACACCGCCAGCGCCGAAGCCCTGTATGCGAGCATCCCCGAGCTCGACCTCGCGGGGGCCCAGCGCCTGGTGAGCCAGCGGGCGCGCAGCTACTTCCGCAAGCCGGACGACGCCAAGCCCTACATGGGCTCGGCGCAGTTCCCCGATGGTCAGCATGCCGTGCGCACCAACTACTTCGAAGTGCACGGCCGGCTGCGCCTCGACCGCCATTGGGTGGACGAGCATTCCCTGGTGAAGCGCAACGGCATGGAACTCAGCATCGTCTGGCGCGAACGGGGTGCCGGCGTGACCTTGCCCACGGACAAGGTGACACGTTAAACGTGCTGACACAAAGATCATTTAAAAGTGCCGCGAGCACGCACCGGCACTGAATCGATCGCTATGAAGTCCATAGCGAACGCGGTCAGCCCTCTCCTACAATAGCCCCCTTTTCGACCGCCATGCCCTTGCTCATCGTCACCCTTCCCCCTCCACCGGCGCCCACCGGTGGCGAGTACGGCTGGGCGATGTGGTCTGCCGATGGCCGCAAGGCACGCGGCGAAGGCAATGCCCTGCCCGCCCTGCTGCCCGCCAGCGACGAGCTCGTGCTGGCCCTGCCCGCGGCCGCGCTGTCCTGGCACCAGGTGACGCTGCCGCAGGGCAGCCTGAGCAGCAGCTCGCGCCTGCGCGCCGTGCTCAACGGCCTGCTGGAAGACCGGCTGCTCGAGGAGCCCGAGAACCTGCACTTCGCCCTCGAGCCCTCCGCGGCCACGGGCAAGCCGGTCTGGGTCGCCGCCTGCCACAAGGCCTGGCTGCGCAGCGCGGTCCAGGCGCTCGAAGGCGCGGGCCACCGCGTCAACCGCATCGTCCCCGAATTCACGCCGCAACCCGCCGGCGCACCACCGCGGCTGTTCGCCACCGGCCAGGCCGAGAACGCATCGCTCACGCTGTGCGACGGCCAGGGCGTGCTGTCGCTGCCGCTCGCGCCCGCCGGCGTCAGCGCGCTGGGCAACCTGCCCGAAGACACGATCGCCTCGGCCGAGCCGGCGGTGGCCGAACTGGCGGACGAATTGCTCGCGCACCGGCTGCCGATCACCAAGCCGGCCGAGCGCTGGCTGGAGGCTGCGCAGTCGGGCTGGGACCTGGCGCAGTTCGATCTCGCCTCCACCGGCCGCGCGCGCGCCGGCAAGAAGCTCGGCGCGATCGTGCAGGCGCTGTGGCGCGGCCCGCAGTGGCGTGCCGCGCGCTGGGGCGTGCTGCTGCTGCTGGTCGCGCAGCTCGTCGGCGTGAACGCCTGGGCCTGGAAGGAGCGCCGCGCGCTCGACGCCAAGCGCGGCACGGTCCGCAGCATCCTGGCCCAGACCTTCCCCTCGGTGCCGATCTATGAACCCCAGCTTCAGATGAGCCGCGAGGTCGCCGCGCTGCAGCAGGCCACCGGCGGCGTGTCGCCGGCCGACCTCGAGCCCATGCTCGGCGCGCTGGCCAGCAGCCTGCCGCCCGGCCGCGTGCCCACCGCCGTCGACTACAGCGGCGGCCAGCTGCGCCTGCGCGGCCTGGCCCTGGGCATGGCCGAGACCAGCACCCTGTCGGCCACGCTGGCATCGCGCGGCTACAGCGCCCGCAGCGAAGGCGACCTGTTGCTGGTGCAGGCGGAGGCCCAACGATGAGCCCGTGGATCGACAAGCTGCAAGCCCGCTGGGACGCCTGGTGGCCATCGCTCGCACTGCGCGAACAGCGCCTGGTCCAGGGCATGGTCGCGCTGCTGCTGCTGGCGCTGCTCTGGTGGGTGGGGCTGGCGCCGGCGCTGCGCACCCTGGCCACCGCCCCGGCCGCCCATGCCGAACTCGACGCCCAGCTGCAGCGCATGAGCGCGTTGCAGATCCAGGCCAAGGCCCTGCAATCGCAACCTCGCGCCAGCCGCGACGAAGCCCTGCGCGCCATCGAATCCTCGGTGCAGCAGAGCCTGGGCAGCAATGCGCAGATCCAGGTCGCCGGGTCCGGCGAAGGCGTGCTGGTCACGCTGCGCGGCACCTCGGCCGACGGCCTGGCACAGTGGCTGGCCCAGGCGCGCGGCAACGCCCGCGCGGTGCCGCGCGAAGTGCACCTGACGCGCTCGCAGGCGGGTGCCGCCCCGGCGCCGCGCGGCGCCACGGCCGCCCCCGCCCCGACCGATGCCCTGGTGCGCTGGGACGGCACGCTGGTCATGAACCTGCCCGCGAAGTGAGGCCGCTCCGCATGGCGCCCCGCTCCTCTTCCCAGGCCCCGCCCAGCGCCGGCTGGCGCTGGGCGCTCGTCGGGGCCTTGCTGGGCGCGCTCGCGACGCTGGCCTTCTACGCGCCGGCGCGCTGGCTGGCCGCCGGCCTGGCCCAGGCCAGCGGCAACCAGCTGCAACTCATCAATGCGCGCGGCACCGTCTGGAACGGCCAGGCTGGCGTGGTGTTCTCCAGCGGCGGACGCGGGGCCGAATCGATCTCGCTGCCCGGCACCCTGAGCTGGACGCTGCGGCCGGGCTGGGGCGCCGTCAACGCGGCCTTCACGCTGCCCTGCTGCGCCCCGCAACCCCTGCGCCTGCAGGTGCGGCCCCGCACCGACGGCGCGCTGCTCGCCTGGGGCGACGGCCGCTCGAACTGGCCGGCAGCCATGCTGAGCGGCTTCGGCGCGCCCTGGAACACGCTCAAGCCCGAAGGCATGCTCGAACTGTCGACGCAGGCCTTCGTCATGGAACTCAAGGGCCGGACACTCGGCCTCTCGGGCCGGGCCACGCTCGACGCCACCGACATCTCGTCGAGTCTCTCCACGCTGCGCCCCATGGGCAGCTACCGCGTCACCATCGAGGGCGGCCCCGCGCCGAGCCTGTTGCTGACCACCCGTGAAGGCAGCCTGGTGCTCAGCGGCAGCGGCCGCTGGAACGGCACCGCGATGCGCTTCGACGGCGAGGCCAGTGCGGCCCCGGGCCGCGAAGACGCGCTTTCGAACTTGTTGAACATCATCGGGCGGCGCCAGGGCACGCGCTCGCTCATCACACTGGGTTGACCATGAAGCATCTGTCTTCTCACGGCATGCGCCTCGGCCTTGTCGCACTCGCGGCACAGGTCCTGATGACCGCCTGCCTTCCCGCGGCCTTCGCGCAGGATGCACCGCGCCGCGGCGAGCCGATCACGCTGAACTTCAGCAGCGCAGAGATCGAATCGGTGGCGCGCACCATGGCCGTGATCACCGGCCGCGACGTGGTGGTCGATCCGCGCGTCAAGGGCACGATCAGCCTGCAGACCGACCGCGCGATTCCGCCCGCGGCCGCCTTCAACCAGTTCGCCGCCGCGCTGCGGCTGCAGGGCTTCGCGATCGTCGAGGCCGACGGCCTCTACAAGATCGTGCCCGAGGCCGACGCCAAGCTGCAGAGCAGCACCGTGGTCAGCTCCACCGGCGCCGCGGCCCGTATGAGCGGCAACCAGATCGTCACGCAGGTCTTCAAGCTCAACTACGAGGCGGCCAACAACCTGCTGCCGGTGCTGCGCCCGCTGATCGCGCCGAACAACGCCATCAACGTGAACCCCGGCAACAACTCGCTGGTGATCACCGACTACGCCGAGAACATGCAGCGCCTGGCGCGCATCGTGGCCTCGCTCGACGTGCCCAACGCGTCGGACATCGAGGTGATCCCGCTGCGCCACTCGGTGGCCACCGACATGGTGCCGCTGATCACGCGGCTGATCGAAGGCGGCAGCGCCACCGGCCCGGCGGGCGCCGCGCCCGGCACGGTCGACGCCACCTTCCGCACCACGCTGGTGGCCGACCCGCGCAGCAACGCGCTGATCCTGCGCGCGGCCAACCCGGCGCGGGTCCAGCTGGTGCGCACGCTGGTCGACAAGCTCGACCGCCCGGCCTTCGACAACGGCAACGGCGCGGCCGGCAACATCTACGTGGTGTACCTCAAGAACGCCGACGCGGTGCGGCTCGCCACCACGCTGCGCGCCGCTATGTCGACCGATGCGCGCGGCACCGGCGGCAACTCCGGCGCGGCCGGCACGCTGGGCAGCGCCACCAACCCGCAGACCGCGGGCCAGACCGGCACCAACAGCCAGAGCGGCAGCACCACCAGCGCCGCGGCCACCACGCCGCTCAACAACGCCAACCAGCCCTCGACCGGCGGCCAGATCCAGGCCGACCCCTCGACCAACTCGCTGATCATCTCGGCGCCCGAGCCGCAGTACCGCCAGCTGCGCGCGGTGATCGACAAGCTCGACAGCCGCCGCGCGCAGGTGATGGTCGAAAGCCTGATCGTCGAGGTCAATGCCGACAAGGCCGCCGAGTTCGGCGTGCAGTGGCAGACCGCCATCGGCTCCACCGGCGCGGTCGGCACCAACTCCAGCCTCGGCGGCCAGAACATCTTCAACCTGTCGGCGGCCACGGCGGCCGGCGGCGTGCCCTCGCAGCCCTCGAGCGGCTTCAACATCGGCCTGGGCACCAAGATCAACGGCGTGAACGCGCTGGGCCTGGTGGCGCGCTTCCTGCAGAGCAACGGCGAAGGCAACGTGCTCTCCACGCCCAACCTGCTGACGCTGGACAACGAGGAAGCCAAGATCGTGATCGGCCAGAACGTGCCCTTCGTGACCGGCCAGTACACCAACACCGGCAGCAGCAGCACCAACGTCAGCCCGTTCCAGACCGTGGAACGCAAGGACGTCGGCCTGACGCTGCGCGTGCGCCCGCAGATCAGCGAGAACGGCACGGTCAAGATGACCATCTTCCAGGAAGTGTCGAGCGTGGTCGCGGGCACCGCCAACAACACCAACGGGCCGACCACCTCCAAGCGCTCGATCGAATCGAGCGTGCTGGTGGACGACGGCAGCATCATCGTCATCGGCGGCCTGCTGACCGACGAGTACACGCGCGCCGACGAGAAGGTGCCCGGCCTGGGCGACATCCCGGTGCTCGGCAACCTGTTCAAGAGCGAGACGCGCAGCCGCAAGAAGACCAACCTGATGGTGTTCCTGCGGCCGATGGTGCTGCGCGACAGCATCAGCGGCGAGGCGCTCGCGACCGAGCGCTACGACATGCTGCGCACCCTGCAGCAGAACCTGCAGCCGGCCACCGACAACGTGATGCTGCGCGGCGTGACCGAGGCGCCGGTGCTGCCCCAGCTGCCCCAGTTGCTGCTGCAGCCGACGCCCGAGTCGAACGACAGCAGCCGCCGCATCGAGGGCACGCGCCTGATCCCGCCGCCGATGATCGACAACAGGGTCGCGCCCAAGGACACGCCGCTCAAGGGCACGCTGCCCCCGACCGCCGACCCCGCGACCACGCGCGAACTTCCCTGAGCACCGACGGGCGATGCGTTACCCCCTCCCCTACGCCTTCGCGCGTGCCCAGCAGCTGCTTCTGGAAGAGGCCGACGACGGCAGCCTGACGCTCTGGATGCCGCGCGACCCGCCGCGCAGCGCGCTGGGCGAAGTCGCGCGCCGCTTCGCGATCAAGACCTTCGAGCCGCTGCCGACCGAGCAGCTCGCGCAGCGCATCAGCGCCGCCTACTCCAACGGCGAATCGAACGCCGCCACCGTGGTCAGCGAGGTGCAGGGCGAGGCCGACCTCTCGCGCATGATGCAGGAGCTGCCGGCGGTCGAGGACTTGCTGGAATCGGCCGGCGACGCGCCCATCATCCGGATGCTCAACGCCCTGCTCACGCAGGCCGCGCGCGACGGCGCGAGCGACATCCACATCGAACCCTACGAGCGCACGTCGTCGGTGCGCTTTCGCATCGACGGCACGCTGCGCGAGGTGGTCAAGCCCAACCGCGCGCTGCATGCCGCGCTGATCTCGCGGCTGAAGATCATGGCCGACCTCGACATCGCCGAGAAACGCCTGCCGCAGGACGGCCGGATCTCGCTGCGCATCGGCACCCGCGCGGTCGACGTGCGCGTGTCGACCCTGCCCAGCGCGCACGGCGAACGCGCGGTGCTGCGGCTCCTGGACAAGAACGAGAGCAAGCTCACGCTCGAATCGGTGGGCATGCTGGGCGACACGCTGTCGCGCTTCGAGACCCTGATCTCGCAGCCGCACGGCATCATCCTCGTGACCGGCCCGACCGGCTCGGGCAAGACCACCACGCTGTACTCGGCGCTGGCGCGGCTCGACGCCACGCGCAGCAACATCATGACGGTCGAGGACCCGATCGAGTACGAGCTGGCCGGTGTCGGCCAGACCCAGGTCAACGCCAAGATCGACCTGACCTTCGCCAAGGCCCTGCGCGCGATCCTGCGGCAGGACCCGGACGTGATCATGATCGGCGAAATCCGCGACTTCGAGACCGCGCAGATCGCGATCCAGGCCTCGCTCACCGGCCACCTGGTGCTCGCCACGCTGCACACCAACGACGCGGTCAGCGCCGTCACCCGGCTCACCGACATGGGCGTCGAGCCCTTCCTGTTGAGCTCCTCGCTGCTGGGCGTGCTCGCGCAGCGGTTGGTGCGCCAGCTGTGCCCGACCTGCGCCACGCGCTCGGAGAACGGCGAGGTAGTGCCCGTGGGCTGCGACGCCTGCGGCCACACGGGCTACCAGGGCCGTACCGGCATCTTCGAACTGCTGGTGGCCGACGAGGCCGTGCAGTCGCTGATCCACAGCCGCGCGCCCGAGAGCCAGATCTTCACCGCGGCCGAACGCGGCGGCCTGCGCTCGATGCGCGCCGACGGCGAGCGGCTGGTGCAGGCCGGCGTCACTTCACGCGCCGAACTGCTGCGCGTGACGCGAGACTGACGTGCCCGCCTATTCCTTCGAAGCCATTGACGCCCAGGGCAACGCCCGCAAGGGGGTGCTCGAGGCCGACACCGCGCGCAACGCACGCGGCATGCTGCGCGCGCAGCAGCTGATCCCGCTCGAAGTCACCATCGTCGGCAACGCCAACGCGCAGCGGCGCGAGGCGGGCGGCTGGCGCAAGCTGTTCGGCGGCGCGCGGGCCTTCAGCACCACCGAGCTGGCCGTGTGGACACGGCAGATCGCCGGCCTGGTGTCGTCCGGCCTGCCGCTGGAACGTGCCCTCACCGCCCTGACCGACGAGGCCGAGCGCGAGAACCAGCGCAACCTCGTGGCCTCGCTGCGGGCCGAGGTCAATGCCGGCTCGCCCTTCGCGCGCGCGCTGGCGCAGCACCCGCGCGAGTTCTCGCCGATCTACACCGCGGTCATCGGCGCCGGCGAGCACAGCGGCAACCTGGGCCTGGTGCTCGAACGCCTGGCCGACGACCTCGAACAGCGCCAGGCGCTGCAGCAGAAGCTGGTGGGCGCGGCGCTCTATCCGGCCATCGTCACGCTGGTGGCGATCGTGATCGTGATCTTCCTGGTGAGCTATGTGGTGCCGCAGGTGGCCAACGTGTTCGCCGGCACCAAGCGCGCGCTGCCCTTCCTCACGGTGGCGATGCTGGCGCTGAGCGACTTCGTCCGCAACTACGGCTGGACCATGCTGATCGCCATCGTGGCCGGCACGGTCGCCATCCGCACCGCGCTCGCACGGCCGGCCTTCCGCGAGAAGTTCGATGCCGCCTGGCTCAACCTGCCGCTGGTGGGCAAGCTCGCGCGCGGCTACAACGCGGCGCGCTTCGCCAGCACGCTGGCCATGCTGACGACCGCCGGCGTGCCGATCCTGCGCGCGCTGCAGGCCGCGGCCGAGACGCTGAGCAACCGCGCGATGCGCGCCGACGCGCTCGACGCGCTGGTGCTGGTGCGCGAAGGCGCGCCGCTGGCCTCGGCCCTGGCACAGAAGAAGCGTTTCCCCGGCATCGTCTCGATGTTCGCGCGGCTGGGCGAGCAGACCGGCACGCTGCCGCTGATGCTGCAGCGGGCGGCCACCCAGCTCGGCGCCGAAGTGCAGCGCCGCGCGATGCACCTGGCCACCATCCTCGAGCCGCTGCTGATCGTCGGCATGGGCGGGGTCGTGATGCTGATCGTGCTGGCGGTGCTGATGCCGATCATCCAGCTCAACCAGTTCGTGAAATAAACGCCATGGCCGCCACCCTCGACGACAAGCTGGTGGTGGCGATCTCCTCGCGGGCGCTGTTCAACCTCGAGGAAGAGAACCGGATCTTCGAGTCGGGCGACAACGAGGGCTACATGCGGCTGCAGCTCGAGCGCATCGACCAGCCGGCCGCCCCGGGCATCGCCTACTCGCTGATCCGCAAGCTGCTGCGCTTCAACGACGACGGCGTACAGCGGGTCGAGGTGGTGATCCTCTCGCGCAACGACCCGGTCTCGGGCATGCGCATCTTCCGCTCCAGCACCGCCGCCGGCCTGCCGCTGCAGCGCGGCGTGTTCACCCAGGGCCGCGCGCCCTTCGGCTACCTGCGTGCGCTGCGGGCCCACCTGTTCCTCTCGGTCAACGCGCAGGATGTGCGCGAGGCGCTGCACGCGGGCTTTCCCGCGGCGCGCGTGCTGGTCGAATCGGTCAAGGCCAGCGACGCCTTTCCCAACGAAGTGCGCATCGCCTTCGACGGCGATGCGGTGCTGTTCAGCGACGAGGCCGAGCGGGTGTTCCAGGCCGAGGGGCTCGACGCCTTCCAACTGCACGAATCGAGCAAGGCCGAGCTGCCCCTGCCCGAGGGGCCGTTCAAGCCGCTGCTGATGGCCCTGCATCGCCTGCAGATGGCCGGCAACGCCTCGATGCGCATCCGCACCGCGCTGGTCACGGCGCGCAGCGCACCGGCACACGAGCGCGCCATCCGCACGCTGATGAACTGGAACATCCGCGTCGACGAGGCGATGTTCCTGGGCGGCCTGCCCAAGGGCGAGTTCCTGCGCGAGTTCGAGCCCGACTTCTTCTTCGACGACCAGACCGGCCACGTCGATGCGGCCGCGCGCCATGTGCCGGCCGGGCATGTGAGCAGCGGCATCAGCAACGAGTCCTGAGCGCCGCGCGCGACGCCGGGTCGCGCATTCTTCCCTGCGGTTCTCCACGCCCCGAGGCGCCTCGGGCGCGATCTCGATGCACGCCATGTCATGGAACGTTCATCGCGAGGTCATGCCCGCTGCCTAGCCTTGGGCCGCGGTCCGGTCCACGGACCTCCCCACGCCTTCACGAGCGAAATGCAGGCCATCGCGCCCGCGCCGACGCTCTGTCGATCACAACAACACCCGGAGGTCTCTCATGCGAATCTCAACCCTTGGCACGCGTCTCGCGACCGTGCTCGTCCTGGCCGGCGCCCTCTCGGCCTGCGGCGGCAGCAGCGACAACGGCGCAGCGGCGCCCACCCCGCCCACGACACCGACCCCACCGACCACGCAGCCCGACACCGGCGTGGCCCCCGTGATGCGCTGCGCGCCATGAACGATCCGAAGAAGCAAGCCATGAATTCCCGTCGCAAATTCCTCACCGGCACCGCCACCACCGGCCTGGCCGCACTCTCGCTGAGCGCCTTCCCGCCCAGTATCCGCCGCGCGCTCGCCATTCCCGCGAACAACAAGACCGGCACCATCCAGGACGTCGAGCACATCGTGATCCTGATGCAGGAGAACCGCTCCTTCGACAACTACTTCGGCACGCTGCCGGGCGTGCGCGGCTTCGGCGACCGCTTCACCGTGCCGCTGCCCGGCGGGCGCAACGTGTGGCAGCAGGCCGACGGCAACGGCCGGCTCGTGCTGCCCTACCACCTCGACCAGTCCAAGGGCAACGCGCAGCGCGTGAAGGGCACGCCGCACGAATGGGACGACAGCCAGAACGCCTGGGACGGCGGCCGCCTCTCGCAATGGCCGCGCTACAAGACCGATGCGTCGATGGGCTACTTCAAGGAAGCCGAAGTGCCGTTCCAGTTCTCGCTGGCCAACGCCTTCACGCTGTGCGACAGCTACCACGCGGCGATGCACACCGGCACCGATGCCAACCGCTCCTTCCACCTCACGGGCACCAACGGCCCGACCGCGCAGGGCGTGGCCTACGTCAACAACGAATGGGACTGGCTGGACGGTCGCGCGTCCGCGGTGAACACCGGCTACACCTGGAAAACCTACGCCGAGCGGCTCGAGGACGCGGGCGTGAACTGGATCTGCTACCAGAACATGCCCGACGAATGGGGCGACAACATGCTGGGCGCCTTCCGCCAGTTCCGCCGCGCCAACCGCGCCTCGGCCTTCCCGGTTTCCAGCGGCGGCGGCCCCGGCGCGCCGTATTCCAACCCCGGACAGGCCGTGCCCTACCACGCCTACGACGCGGCCAGCGACAACCCCGGCAACCCGCTCTACAAGGGCATCGCCAACACCCTGCCCGGCACCAAGCCCGAGGAGTACCTCGACGCCTTCCGCAAGGACGTGCTGGCGGGCCGCCTGCCGCAGGTGAGCTGGATCAGTGCGCCCTCGGCCTACTGCGAGCATCCAGGCCCCTCCAGCCCGGTGCAGGGCGCCTGGTTCATCCAGGAGATCCTGGACGCCCTGACCGCCGCGCCCGAGGTCTGGAGCAAGACCGTGCTGCTGGTCAACTTCGACGAGAACGACGGCTTCTTCGACCACGTGCCTTCGCCTTCGGCGCCCTCGCTCGACGCCAGCAAGAAGCCGGCCGGCAAGACCACGCTGGCCGATGCCGACCTGGCGCACGAGTACTTCACGCAGCCGCCGCCCGCGGGCAGCAGCTCGCAGCCCCCCACCGACAGCCGCGTCTTCGGCCCCGGCCCGCGCGTGCCGATGTACGTGATCTCGCCCTGGAGCCGCGGCGGCTGGGTCAACTCGCAGGCCTTTGACCACACCTCGGTGTTGCGCTTCATCGAGGCCCGCTTCGGCGTCAAGGAGCCGAACATCTCGCCCTTCCGGCGCGCGGTGTGCGGCGACCTCACGAGCGCCTTCAACTTCGCCACGCCCAACACCGAAACGCTGCCGACGCTCGGCGGCCGCCTGAGCCGGGACCAGGCTGACCAGCTGCGCACCGACCAGGGCAAGCTGCCCCAGGTGCCGCTGCCGCTCGATCCGCAGCTGCCGCGCCAGCCCACGGGCACCCGCCCTTCGCGCGCGCTGCCCTACGAGCTGCACGCGAGCGCCAGGACCGATGCCCTCAACGGCAAGGTGCAGCTGCTGTTCGCCAACAGCGGCAAGGCCGCCGCGGTGTTCCATGTCTACGACAAGCTCAACCTCGACCGCCTGCCGCGCCGCTACATGGTCGAAGCGGGCAAGACGCTCGACGACGCCTGGAGCGCGATGAGCGACAACGCCGGCGCCTACGACCTCTGGGTGCTTGGCCCGAACGGCTTCCATCGCCACTTCAAGGGCAACCTCAACACGTTGCGCGCGGGCGGCGCCGCGAGTCCTGAAGTGCGCGTCTGCTACGACATCGCCAACGGCAACGTCTACCTGAGCATGCGCAACGACGGCAAGACCGCCTGCCGCTTCACCATCGTCCCCAAGGCCTACCGCAACGACGGCCCCTGGACCGCGGAAGTGGCCGGCGGCGCCAGCGTGGACCAGCACTGGGAGCTCGCGGCCAGCGGCCAGTGGTACGACTTCGCGGTCACCTGCGACAGCGACCCGGCCTACTACCGCCGCTTCGCCGGCCGCGTGGAAACCGGCAAGCACACGGTGAGCGATCCGGCGATGGGCTTGTCCGAACGCTGAGCGGCGGCAGAATGCCGGCATGCTGATCCTTCGACATGCCGACGTTCTGGTCACCATGGACGCCGCGCGGCGCGAAATCGCCGACGGCGCCGTGGTGTGCGATGGCCCCGCGGTGGCCTGGGTGGGCCCCACGGCCGAGTTGCCCGCCGTGTACCTGGAGGCGTGGCGAAACGGCCAGGCCGAGGCCATCGACCTGCACGGCCACGTGCTGACGCCGGGCCTGGTCAACACGCACCACCACATGTACCAGAGCCTGACGCGCGCCGTGCCGGCCGCGCAGGACGCCGAGCTCTTCGGCTGGCTCACCAACCTCTACCTGCTCTGGGCCGGCCTCACGCCGGAGATGGTGCGCGTGTCGACGCAGACCGCGATGGCCGAGCTGATGCTCTCGGGCTGCACCACCACCAGCGACCACCTCTATCTCTTTCCAAACGGCGCGCGGCTCGACGACTCGATCGAGGCGGCGCACGCCATGGGCATGCGTTTCCACGCGGCGCGCGGCAGCATGAGCGTGGGCCGCAGCCAGGGCGGCCTGCCGCCCGATGCGGTGGTCGAGACCGAGGCCGCGATCCTGGCCGACAGCGAACGCCTGATCGACCGCTGGCACGACGCCTCGCGCCATTCGATGCGCCGCATCGTGCTCGCGCCCTGCTCGCCCTTCTCGGTCTCGCGCGAGCTGATGCGCGAGTCGGCGGTGCTCGCGCGCACGCGGGGCGTGTCGCTGCACACCCACCTGGCCGAGAACGACAACGACGTCGCCTACTCGCGCGAGAAGTTCGGCATGACGCCGGCCGAATACGCCGAGGACCTGGGCTGGGTCGGCCGCGACGTGTGGCATGCCCACTGCGTCAAGCTCGACCCGGCCGGCATCGCGCTGTTCAGCCGCACCGGCACCGGCGTGGCGCACTGCCCCTGCTCCAACATGCGGCTCGGCTCGGGCATCGCACCCGTCGGCGCGATGCGCCGCGCGGGCGTGCCCGTGGGCCTGGGCGTGGACGGCAGCGCCTCGAACGACGGCGCCCACATGCTGGGCGAGGCCCGGCAGGCCCTGCTGCTGCAGCGCGTGGGCCACGGCCCGGCCGCGATGACCGCGCGCGAGGCGCTGGAGATCGCGACGCTGGGCGGCGCGCAGGTGCTGGGCCGCGACGACATCGGCGCGCTCGCGCCGGGCATGTCGGCCGACCTCGTGGCCTTCGACCTGCGCGGCGTGGCGCATGCGGGCGCCGGCCATGACCCGGTGGCGGCCCTCGTGTTCTGCACGCCGGCCTCGACTGCGTTGAGCGTGATCGACGGCCAGGTGCGCATCCGCGCCGGACGCTTCACCGGCCTCGAGTTCGCGCCCCTGCTCGCGCGGCATCGCGCGCTGGCGCAGGCGCTGTACGAAGGCGCAAGGCATCCGCACGCCGCCGACCGCTGAAGCCGGTCGCCTTTCGTTCGGCTTTCGCCCCAGGACGAAAAGCCCCGCCCAAACGGCATTTTTCCTCGCATTCGCGCGGCAGGCGAAGACCGGCGTTGCCAAGGCCAGGGCCCCTCCACAGAATCCGCAGCCGAATGGAACGAGCGTTCGATCCGGCTGTCACCTCTTCGAACGCTCCAGGAATCACAACGTCAGGGAGTTCAACGATGAAGCGCAGAGAGATTCTCAAATGGTCCGCCTCGATGGGGGGCCTCGGCCTGCTCGCCGGGCAGGCATCGACCGCGTCGGCGGCCGTCCCGGTCCTCCAGCCCCGGCTGCCGCAGAAGCTGGATCCGCTCAGCGCCGCGGCGCGGCGGCTCGAGCTGGCCGGGCGCCAGGCCACCTATGTGTGGACCGAATCGCACATCAACCTCGCCGGCGTGCCGATGGGCGCGGTGGTGCCCCCGGGCGAGCTGCCCGCGCTCGAGCACCAGTTGAAGACGCTCACCAAGGCGCTCGAGGCCGTGACCAACTTCGCGGCCTCCTTCGTCACCAGCGCACAGGCCCCGGGCAGCCTGCAGGCGCTCGACAACCTGCGCACGCGCCTCGCGAGCCTGCAGGCGGCCTTCGACCAGCTGCTGGCCGCGAACGGCGGCCTGCTCACCCTGCCGGCCACGGCCCTGAGCCTGCTCGCCGGACTGGTCGGCACCGCGGGCGACATCGGCACGCAATTGCGGCAGATCCACCAGCAGCTGCTGTCGCAAGGTCCGCTGAACGCGCTCGGCGGCCCCAAGACCGTGGCGCAGTACGACGCGCTGTTCGTGACCATCGAGAAACCGGCGATCTCGCAGCTGCTGCACGACAACGACCTGTTCGCCGCCATGCGTGTCGCCGGACCGAATCCGATGCTGATCCAGCGCGCCTCGGCACTGCCCGCCAAGTTCCCGCTCGGCGACGCGCAGTATCGCCAGGTGATGGGCGCCGGCGACAGCCTCGCCGATGCCGCGGCCTCGGGCCGGCTCTACCTGCTCGACTACCAGGACCTGGGCGACATGGCGCCCCAGGGACCGACGAGCAAGCCGCTCACGGGCACAGGCTATGCCGCGGCACCGATCGCGCTGTTCGCACGCCCGAAGGCCGGCCGCTCGCTGGTGCCGGTCGCGATCCAGTGCGGCCAGGACGCGACGCGCAACCCGATCTTCCTGCGCGTCGACGACACGGCCAATGCCGAGGCCTACTGGGCCTGGCAATCGGCCAAGACCGTGGTGCAGGTCGCCGACTTCAACTACCACGAGATGTTCGTGCACCTGGGCCGCACGCACCTGATGTCCGAGGCCTTCGCGATGGCCACGCAGCGCCAGCTGGCCACCGCGCATCCGCTGAGCCGGCTGCTGTCGCCGCACCTCGAGGGCACGATGTTCATCAACGAGGCCGCCACGCTGCTGATCATGGCGCCGCTGACCACGGGCGACGTGATCCTCACCGCACCCATCGAGACGCTGCAGCGCGAGTGCGGCCGCGACCGGCTGGCCTATGACTTCTACGAGCGCATGATGCTGCCCAACGACCTGCGCGCGCGCGGCGTGGACGACACGGCGGCGCTGCCCGACTATCCCTACCGCGACGACGCGCTGCTGGTGTGGAAGGCGATCGCGCAGTGGGTCGGCGACTACGTCGGCACCTACTACCTGAGCGACGGCGACGTCACCGCCGACTACGAGCTCAAGGCCTGGGCCACCGAACTCGCGACCCAGGGCAAGGTGCACGGCTTCCGGCCGATCACCACGCGGGCCCAGCTGGTCGACGTGCTGACGGCGATCCTGTTCAACACCAGCGCGCAGCATGCGGCCGTGAACTTCCCGCAGTACTCGGTGATGACCTACGCGCCCTTCAGCGCCGGCACTTCCGGCACGCCGGCCCCCGTCACGCGCACCGGTCAGACCGAGGCCACCTGGTCGCAGATGCTGCCTTCACGGCTTGCGGCGCAGGAGCAGATTCTGCTGTTCCACGTGCTCGGAGGCGTGTACTACCGGATGCTCGGCGAGTACAAGGACAACGCATTCCCGCACCTGCCGGTGCTGATCGACCCGGCCATCGCGGGCCCCGGCGGGCCGCTGGAGCGCTTCCGCCGCGCGCTCGTCGGCATCGAAGCCACCATCCGCCAGCGCAACGCGACACGATCGCGCCCTTACGAGCACCTGCTGCCGAGCCGCATCCCGTCGAGCACCAACATCTGAGCGGCCGGCGTCACCAAGCCTCGAAGACGTCGTTCGCAATGCCGAAGCCGGTGCTCGCGCCGCTGCCGCTCGTGACCAGCACCACGCGCGTGGCGTCGTCGGGCGCATCGATGACGCAGGGGGTGGTCTTCGACGAGGGGTAGACGCCGGTCCAGCGCTCGGTGACCTGCGCGGCCTCGAGGTTCAGCGTGCTGCGCAGGTGGCGCAGGATGAGCTGGTCGACCGCCTCCATCGCGAAGGGCTCGGGCGCGTCGGCGTAGTGGTGCGGATCGCCGACCACCAGCGAGCCGTCGGCGCTCTGCACCACGATCAGGTGGATGCCGTGCGCCAGCGACGCCGCCTCTTCGTCCTGCAGCCGCGCGCGCAGGGCCGCGGCCTCGGGCAGGCGGCTGTAGCCCTCGTAGCGCACGAGGCTCAGGTCCGTCATCACCGCGCCCGGCAGACGGAAACCGGCTTCGGGTTGGACGCGCAACATCTGCAGGCGGCACAGCGTGAGGTCCTGCGCAGCGATGCGATCGGCGAACAGGCCGTGCAGCTCGGTGTGGGTGCAGACCACCACGCGCTCGGCGTGCAGTGTGCCGCGCGAAGTGCGCACCCGCGGCGTATCGACCTCGTGCACGCTTTCGCCGAAGCGGAACACGACGCCATGCGCTTCGGCCAGCCACTTCGTGAGCAGGCCGATGGCGGTGCGCGATTCGACGCGCAGCTCGTGCGGGCTGAACAGCACCGACTGCGCATCGGCCAGGCTCAGGGCCGGCGCCCTGGCCTGTGCATCGTCTGCGTCGAGCAGTTGGCAGCCTTCACCCATCGGCGTGCGCATGAAGGCTTCGAGCACCGCATGCGCCTCCGGGCGATAGGCCGCCAGCCAGAGGTGGCGGTGCACGATGTCGATGCCGGCCTGCGGTGCGACCGCGTTCCACACCTCGCGGCTGTGCATCGCCCGGCGCCACATGTCGCCCGGTGCCTGGCCGGTGACGGTGATGAAGCCGAAGTTGCGGATCGATGCACCGATGGCGGCCGCATCGCGCTCGACCACGCACACCTGGAGGCCGCGCTGTGCCGCGGTGTAGGCATGGGCCAGGCCGACGATGCCGGCGCCGACGACGACCAGGTCGAAGTGTTGGGTGACGTCGGGCATCAGCGGTGCCTCCAGGCCTGGGTGCGTCGGATCGCCCAGTGCCCCGCGAGCGCGAACACGCCCCGGCCGATGACCGCGGTGAGCATGATCAGCGAGGCCATGGCCGCGGCGGGCGCCACGTCGCCGGCATCGTCCATGTTGAGCACGGCGATGGCGGCCAGCGTGGTCTGCGGCGAATAGAGGAACACCACGGCCGACACGGTGGTCATCGCGTTGACGAAGAAATAGCCGCCCACGTTGAGCACCGTGGGCAAGGCCACCGGCAGGTGCACGCGCCACAGCGTGCGCCAGAAGGGCACGCCCATCGACTCCGACACCAACTCGTACTCGCGGTCGAGCTGGCGCAGCGCGGTGAGCGAGGTCAGGTGCGCCACCGAGAAGAAGTGCGCCACGGTGCACACCACCAGGATGGTCATGCTGCCGTAGATGGCGCGCAGCGGGTTCGACGGCGAGATGAAGAAGAAGATGTAGCCCACGCCCAGCACCAGCCCCGGCACCGCCAGCGGCAGGTTGGCCAGCAGGTTGAGCAGCTCGCGCAGCAGGCCGAAGTGGCGCGGCTTCTCGACCAGGTAGGCCGAGACGAAGGTGAGCAGCGCGCCCGCCACCGCCGCGCACACGGCCAGGCGCAGCGAGTTGAAGTAGCTGCCCCAGCCGCCGCCGTCCATGTTGCTGAAGTCGTAGTTCTTCAGCGAGGGCGTGAGCTTGTAGGGCCAGTAGGTGGCCAGCGAGGCGAACACGGCCATGCCGATCATCACCAGGATCGCGAGCGCCGTGAACACGCAGAAGGCCAGCAGCGCGCGGTCGCGCGCGCGCACCGGCTCGGGCTGGTAGGGCGTGGCGCGCGCCGACAGCGCCGCGGCCTGCCGGCTGCGCACGCGGCGCTCGACCAGGAAGGACAGCACCGCCGGGATCAGCAGCACCAGCCCGACCACCGCGCCCATCTGGAAGTTCTGCTGGCCCACCACCTGCTTGTAGATGTCGGTCGCGAGCACGCCGGTCTGGCCGCCCACCACCTTGGGCACGCCGAAGTCGGTGATGACCAGCACGAACACCACCATCGCGGCCACGATCAGGCCATAGCGCGAAGCCGGCAAGGTGACCGTGCGGAAGATGCGCCAGCGCGAGGCGCCCATGGTCTGCGCGGCCTCGTAGAGCCGGCCATCGGAGGTGGCCATGGCGGTGGTGAGGATCAGCAGCGCATGCGGCAGCGTCCAGAACACCGAGCCCAGCACGATGCCCAGCGGCCCGTAGATCGACACCTCGCCCAGCAGCCCCTTGAACAGGCCCTGGTTACCGAACAGGTAGACCAGGCTGATGGCCGGCAGCAGCGAAGGCGCGAGCAGCGGCACCAGCGCCACCGCGCGCAGCAGGCCCTTGGCCGGCATGCACGACAGCGTGAGGCCGTAGGCGTAGACATAGGCGATGGCCGTGCAGATCACCGCGCTGATCGCCGCCAGCCAGAGGCTGTTGAAAGCCGACTGCACCAGCGCGGGGTTGTCGAGATAGCGCGCGAAGTTGGCCAGGCCGACGAAGGCGCCCGCGCGGTCGAAGAAGCTCTGGCCGACCAGCGCGCCGACGGGCAGCGCGACGATCACGACCAGCAGCGCCACCATCAGCCCCACGGCGACGCCGGTCAGCCAGCGCTCGCGGTCGAAGGCGCTGCTGCGCGCCATCGCCACCGGCGGTACGGCGACGGCGCCCGGAAGACTGCTCATGCTCAATGCGCCAGAACGGACAGTGCGTTCAGGGGAAGCTGGATGTGCACCATGCTGCTGGGCACCAGCGGCTCGCCGCCATCGCCGCGCGCATCGGCCGGCAGCTCGACCTCGATCTCGGTGCCCAGCGCTTCGCAGGCCAGGCGGGCCGAGGTGCGGTGACCGAAGAACTCGGTGTCGAGCAGGCGGGCCGCGAAGCTGTTGACGCCCAGTTCCGAACCGAAGCGCGAGACCACCACATGCTCGGGCCGGATGCCCACGGTGACCTGCGCGCCCACGCGCAGGTCACCCGGGGCGCAGACCAGCTCGCTGTCGCGCACGCGCACCTTGCCGTTTGCCAGCACGGTCGCGGGCAGCATGTTCATGCGGCCCACGAAGCCCGCGACGAAGCGGGTGCGCGGCTGGCGGTAGAGCTCGCCGGGCGTGCCGGCCTGCGCGATGCGGCCGTCGTGCATCAGCACCACGCGGTCGGCCATCGACAGTGCTTCCTCCTGGTCGTGCGTGACCATGATGGTGACGATGCCCAGGCGCTTCTGCAGCGCGCGGATCTCGCTGCGCAGGCTGGCGCGCACCTGCGCGTCGAGTGCCGACAGCGGCTCGTCGAGCAGCAGCAGGCGCGGATTGGGCGCCAGGGCCCGTGCCAGCGCCACGCGCTGCTGCTGGCCGCCCGAGAGCTGCACCGGGTACTTGTCGGCATGCGCGGCGAGGCCGACCAGGTCGAGCATCTCGCGCGAGCGTCTGGCCATCTCGCGCGCCAGCGCGCCGGTGGGATGCAGGCCGTAGGCGATGTTCTGCGCGGCCGTCAGGTTGGGGAACAGCGCGTACGACTGGAACACCACGCCGAAGCCGCGCGCCGCCGGCGGCAGGCCCGCGATGTCCTGGCCGCCCAGCAGGATCTGGCCGCGGTCGGCGCGCTCGATGCCGCAGACGATGCGCAGCAGCGTGGTCTTGCCGCAGCCCGAGGGGCCGAGCAGGCAGACGAACTCGCCGGGCTCGATGTCGAGATCGATGCCGTCGAGCACGCGGGTGGCGCCGAAGGACTTGCCGATGCCGCGCAGGGAAAGAAAGCTCGTCATGTGCGGCGGCGGTCTCGGGGCCCGGTCAGAGGGGCTTCTTCTCGGACTTCGACTCGTAGCGCTTCGACCACTCCGTCAGGATGCGCTCGCGGTTGGACGCGGCCCAGGTGAAGTCGTTCTTGGCCAGCAGCTTCTCGACGTCGCCCGGCACGAACTCCAGCTTCTCCTGCACGCCCGGCAGCGCCAGCACCGCGAAGTTCTTCGCATAGAGCTCGTTGGCCTGCTTGGTCACGGCCCAGTCGGCCAGCGCCTTGGCGGCGTCCTGCTTCTTGCTGGTCTTGAGGATGCCGGTGGCCTCCATGTCCCAGCCCAGGCCTTCCTTGGGCAGCACGATGTCGATGGGCGCGCCGTCGCGCTTGGTCTTGTTGGCGCGGTATTCGAAGGACATGCCCAGCGCGAACTCGCCCGCGCCGGCCTGGCGGCAGGGCTTGCTGCCCGACTGGCTGTAGATGCCGATGTTCTGGTGCAGCGCGTCCATGTACTTCCAGGCCTTGTCCTCACCCATCATCTGGATCCAGCCCGAGACCATCAGGTAGCCGGTGCCCGAGGCGGCCGGGTTGGGCATGGTGACCTGGCCCTTGTAGACCGGGTTGGTCAGGTCGGCCCAGCTGATGGGCTTGGGCAGGTTCTTCTTCTGCGCCTCGACGGTGTTGAAGCAGATGGCCGAGGACCACACGTCCATGCCGACCCATTTGGGCGGGTTGGCCGGGTCGCGCATGGTGGGCTTGATGGCGTCCAGGCCCTTGGGCGCGTAGGGCTGGAGCATGCCTTCCTTGTCGAGCAGCATCAGCGAGGTGGCGGCCAGGCCCCAGACCACGTCGGCCTGCGGGTTGGCCTTCTCGGCCAGCAGCTTGGCGGTGACGATGCCGGTGGAGTCGCGCACGAACTTCAGTTCGATCGTCGGGTTCTCCTTCTCGAACGCAGCCTTGTAGGCCTGCACCTGGTCGGCTTCGAGCGCGGTGTAGACCAGCAGCTCGGTGCGGCCCTGCGCGGCCACGGTGAAGGCCATCGAGAGCAGGGCGGCCGGCACGAGGGCCCAGCGGAAAGAACGACGCAGCATGTTGGGGAGTCCCTAGGAAAGAAGGAGGGGACGTGCGCGAAGCACGTCGACACAGGTCAACGCGGCGATGCTCGCAGTGCCATGTGACAGAGATTTGTCAGACCCGTGACCGGTGTCTTGCGCGCTCCGGCCGCTCGCCTGTCATGCCGGCGTCACCGGGCCGGTGCCGGGACGAGCGCATCGGCGCACGCTTTCAGCCCCGGCTAAGGATTCGCCCCCTACCATGGGCGCCTCACGATGTTCGGCGCACGACGCCAGCGAGGGAATACGCATGTCTCCATCCATCTCGGCGCGTGCCGGCAGCTTTGCCCAGGTGCTCCGGCGCGTCTTCACGCTCGCGGCGCCCTACTTCCGCTCGGAAGAGAAATGGCGCGCCCGCGCGATGCTGCTGGGCATCGTCGCGCTGAACCTGTTGTTCGTGTATGTGGCCGTGCTGGGCAACCAGTGGTATGGCCGCTTCTACGATGCGCTGCAGAACAAGGACTCGGTGGTCTTCTGGCACGAGGTGGGGGTCTTCGGCTGGATCGCCTTCGCCAACATCGCGGTGCAGGTGCTCAAGTTCTATGTGACGCAGCTGCTCCAGCTGCGCTGGCGGGCCTGGATGACGCGCAGCTACCTGTCGCGCTGGATGGCGGACCGCACCTTCTACCACCTGGAGCTCGCGCGCTATGCGGCCAAGGACAGCCACACGCCGGACAACCCCGACCAGCGCATCCAGGAGGACATGCAGATCTTCACCAGCGCCACGATGACGCTGTCGATGGGCCTGCTGAACGCGGTGGTGACGCTGATGAGCTTCATCGGCCTGCTGTGGGCGCTGTCGGGCAGCTTCTCGTTCAGCTTCCACGGCACCACCTACCAGGTCGCGGGCGCGATGGTCTGGGTGGCGCTCGGCTACTCCATCGTCGGCACCGCCATCACGCACTTCATCGGCCGTCCGCTGATCGGGCTGAACTTCAGGCAGCAACGCTACGAGGCCGACTTCCGCCACCACCTGGTGCGGGTGCGCGAGTACAGCGAGGCCATCGCACTGGACAAGGGCGAGACGGTCGAGCGCGAGCGGCTCGAGCTGCGCTTCGGCGACGTGTTGCGCAACTACCTGGCGCTGATCAAGCAGCAGAAGAACCTGGTCACCTTCACCTCCTTCTTCGGGCAGGCGGCGGTGATCTTTCCGTTCCTGGTGGCCGGGCAGCAGTACTTCGGCGGCGCCTTCCAGCTCGGCCACCTGATGCAGATCAGCTCGGCCTTCGGCAAGGTGCAGGAGTCGCTCAGCTGGTTCGTCGACAACTACGACAGCGTGGCCGTGTGGCGCGCCACCACCGACCGCCTGACCAGCTTCGACGACGGCATGCGCGCCCATGCGGAACGCGAAGACGGCCTGCGGCGCACGCCCTCGGCCGTGCTGCACACCGAGGATCTGGCGGTGGCCCTGCCCAATGGCACGCCGCTGCTGGCCGGCGCCGCGCTCGCGGTGAAGCCCGGCGACAGCGTGCTGCTGCAGGGCCCCTCGGGCAGCGGCAAGTCGACGCTGTTCCGCGCCTTCGCCGGCATCTGGCCGTTCTCGACGGGCCGGATGCAGGTGCCCGACAACGTGGCCTTCATGCCCCAGCGCCCCTACGTGCCCGACGGCAAGCTGCGCGACGCGCTGACCTACCCCCACCCGGCCGCCGACTTCGGCGACGACCAGCTGCGGCAGGCCCTGAACGACGCCCTGCTGCCCGATCTCGCCGCGCGCCTCGACGACAGCGACGCCTGGAGCCAGAAGCTCTCGGGCGGCGAACAGCAGCGGCTGGCCATCGCGCGCGTGCTGCTCAAGAAACCGGCCTGGCTGTTCGCCGACGAGATCACCAGCGCGCTGGACGCGCAGGCCGAAGGCGTGCTCTACCAGCGGCTGTCGGACACGGTGAAGGCCGCGGGCGGCGCGATGGTGTCGATCGCGCACCGCGCCGCCGTCGGGGATTTCCACAACCAGCGCTGGACGCTGGTGCCGCAGCAGGACGGCGACGCCGGCGGCGCGCGCTACCGGCTGACCACCACGGCGGTTCAGCCCGCGGCGTAGCGCGCCCAGCCGGTCTTGCGCAGTTCGCAGGCCGGGCAGCCGCCGCAGCCGTAGCCCCAGGGGTGGCGGTGGCTGCGGTCGCCCTGGTAGCAGGTGTGGGTCTCCTCGACGATCAGCTCGACCAGCGCGTCACCGCCGAGCCGGTGGGCCATGGCCCAGGTCTGGGCCTTGTCGATCCACATCAGCGGCGTCTCGATCACCAGCCGGCGGTCGAGCCCGAGCGACAGCGCGAGCTGCATCGCCTTCATGGTGTCGTCGCGGCAGTCGGGGTAGCCCGAGTAGTCGGTCTCGCAGACGCCGGTGACGATCACCTGCAGGCCGCGGCGGTAGGCCAGCGCGCCCGCGAGCGCGAGGAACAGCAGGTTGCGCCCGGGCACGAAGGTGTTGGGCAGGCCGTCGGCCTGCATTGCGAACGCCACCTCCTCGGTCAGCGAGGAACCGCCGAGCTGCGACAGCGCATCGACCGTCAGCAGGTGGTCCTCGCCCAGCCGCGGCGCCCAGTCCGGGAAGCGTTCGGCGATGCGCTCGCGCACCGTGCGGCGCACGTCGAGTTCCACGCGGTGGCGCTGGCCGTAATCGAAGCCCAGGGTCTCGACGCGCTGGTACTTCGACAGGGCGTCGGCCAGGCAGGTGGTGGAGTCCTGGCCGCCAGAGAACAGGACGAGGGCAGTGGTGTGCACGGGCATTTCCTTCAACGGCCGGGCCGCTGCATTCAAAGCCGCGATTTTCGCAGGCCGTGCCATGCGCCTGCACGCCGCACATGACAAGCCGACGACCGGCACTGCCTATCTTTTTCGCCATGCAGTGAACTTCCGTGCGGGATCCGACTCGTCACGGACCGGTCATCTGCGGTCTCTAGATTCCCGCCTCGGAACAGGTGCGCGCCGCGCGCACCACCCGAACAACCATCCGAGGGAGTCGCATGACCCAACGCTTCATTGCCCCAGCGCTGCTGGGCGTTTCACTGCTGCTGACCGCCTGCGGCGGCAGCAGCCAAGGCCCGCAACTGCAACCGCCGACGACGACACCGCCGCCGGTGGCACAGGCGCCGAAGAACGTGCTGTTCTTCCTGGGCGATGGCATGGGCATCACCACCATGACCGCCGCGCGCATCTACAAGGTCGGCGAGGACGGCGACCTGACGATGGACACGCTGCCCGAGACGGCCTTCGTCCACACCTATTCGAACGACGCCCAGGTCACCGACAGCGCGCCCTCGATGTCGGCCTACATGACCGGCATCAAGATGAACAACGAAGTCATCTCGATGACGCCCGACACCAAGGCCACCGACGCCGCGGGCAAGGCGTATCACGTGAGTTTCGACAGCACCTGTCCGTCGACCAACGGCCAGGCCGTCGAGACGCTGCTCGAGCAGAGCAAGGCCAAGGGCTACGCCACCGGCGTGGTGACCACCACCCGCATCACGCACGCCACGCCGGCCGCCACCTACTCGCACGTCTGCCACCGCGACGCCGAGAACACCATCGCCGCGGCGCTGGTGCCGGGCGGCAGCGGCTTCAACGGCAAGCTGGGTGACGGCATCGACGTGCTCTTCGGCGGCGGCACCGACTACTTCCTGTCCAAGGAAGCCGGCGGCAAGCGCAACGACAAGCGCGACCTGATCGCCGAACTCAAGACCGCCAAGTACAGCTACGCCGCCAGCAAGAGCGACTTCGACAAGCTGCCGGTCGACGGCAGCACCAAGATCGTCGGCCTGTTCACCAAGAGCCACATGGCCTACGACCTGGACCGCGACGCCAGCAAGGAACCGAGCCTGGCCGAGATGACCGGCAAGGCCATCGACGCACTGGCCGCGCGCAAGAAGGGCTTCTTCCTGATGGTCGAAGGCGGCCGCATCGACCATGCGCTGCACGCCACCAACGCACGCCGCGCGCTGCAGGACACCGGCGCCTTCGACGACGCCATCAAGCTCGCGCTGAGCAAGATGCAAGCCGTCGACCCGGGCCTGAAGAACACGCTGGTGGTGGTCACGGCCGACCACGACCACACGCTGCAACTCAACGGCTATGCCGCGCGCACCGGCAAGACCGAAGCCAACAAGCCGGGCGTGCTCGGTCTGGTAAAGGACTATGTCGACACCAGCAAAACCAGCAAGGACGTCGAAGGCAACCCGTACACCATCATCGGCTTCGGCAATGGCCCGGTTCGACTGGCCACGCGTAGCGGCATCGACAGCACGGCACTGGAGAACAAGGACTACCGCCAGGAAGCCGTGGTCCCGACCGACCCCACGAGCGACTCCGAAACCCACGGCGGCGCCGACGTGTTCCTCGGCGCGCAAGGCCTGGGCGCCGACAACTTTGCCGGCGTCCTCACCAACACCGACGTGTTCGGCCTGATCAAGAAGGCGGTCGGCCTGTGAGTGGCGAACGCCGCCCACCGACGAACACAACCATGAACACGACCATGAACCGCACCAACCGCACCACCCGCCTGGCCGCCGCCCTCGTCTGCGCCGCCGCCGGCACGCTGGCCTTCGGCGCCCACGCCGCCGGCGAAGCCAAGAACGTGATCTTCTTCCTCGGCGACGGCATGGGCCCGGTCACCGTGACCGCCGCGCGCATCTACAAGGGCGAGAAGCAGTTGGCCGCCAAGCCCGGCTCGCTGGTGAGCTCCGAGCGCGCCACCCTCGTGATGCAGTCGCTGCCCTACGCGGCGCGCGTGAAGACCTTTTCGCTCGACGGCCAGACCACCGACAGCGCGCCCTCGATGGCCGCCTACATGACGGGCGTGAAGATGCGCAACGAGGTGATCTCGATGTCGAGCGACACCATGGCCTACGACAGCGCCGGCAAGCAGTACATCAACGGCGAAGACACCACCTGCCAGCCCACCAACGGCAAGGCCGCCGACACGCTGCTCGAGCTGGCCAAGGCCAAGGGCCGCGCGGTCGGCGCGGTGTCGACCACGCGCGTCGGCCATGCCACGCCAGCCACCACCTATGCCCACATCTGCAACCGCAACGGCTACAACACCATCGCCGAGCAGAGCGTGCCGGGCCATGCCAACTACAACCCCAAGCTGCTCGACGGCATCGACGTGCTGATGGGTGGCGGCCAGCGCAACTACCTGGTCGGCGCCGGTACCAAGCGCACCGACGGCGTGGACCTGGTGGCCGCGATGAAGGCCAAGGGCTATGCCTACGTCGACACCGGCACCCAGCTCAAAGCCGTCGACACGGCCGCCACCGGCAAGCTGCTGGGCCTGTTCTCGCCCAGCGAAATGGCCTACGAGCTGGACCGCGTGAAGCAGAAGCTCGACCAGCCCAGCCTGTCGGACATGACCGAGAAGGCATTGGGCGTGCTGAGCAAGAACGACAAGGGCTTCTTCCTGATGGTCGAAGGCGGCCGCATCGACCACGCGCTGCACGGCACCAACGCCAAGCGTGCGCTGGAAGACACGCTGGCCTTCGACGCGGCCATCCAGACCGCGCTCGACATCATGAACAAGAAGGACCCGGGCCTGAAGAACACGCTGGTGGTGGTCACGGCCGACCATGACCACGCGATGGCCTTCAACGGCTACCCGAAGATCGGCAACCCGATCCTGGGCCTGGTCAACGGCTACGCCGACGGCAAGCCCACGAAGGCCGCGGACGGCAAGCCCTACACCACGCTGGTGTTCGGCAACGGCGGCCGCCCCAACGCCACGCCTTCGAGCCAGGTCAACGCCGAAGACGGCAACAAGCCCTGGATCGCGCCCGCACGCGGCCCGGTGCGCGACGACCAGAGCGCGATGGACACCACCGACGACAACTACCTGCAGGAAGTCGGCATCAACCTCGGCACGCCCGGCGCGGAAACGCACGGCGGCGGCGATGTGATGCTGTTCGCGGGCGGCGCGGGTTCGAAGCTGTTCAAGGGCACCGTGGAGAACACCAAGGTGTTCAACAAGGTCAAGGAAGCGGCGGGCCTGTGAACAGGCTCACCCCCAGTCTTCGCGCACTGCGTGTCGCTTCGCCAACCCCCTTCCAGGGGGCGATGCCAGCGGCCCGGCAAAGCCGGTTCCGCGGCATCCCTGGCCTGGGGCTGGCGGCTTTTCTCGCAGTCGTTCCATTGGCGGGAATCGCCGCGGGCGATGCGACGGCGCCCGACCAGAACCTGCGCATCAGCCACCACGTGCTGACGATCGGCAAGGACGGCGTGCAGCGCGAGAGCCGCTACGCCGACCTGATGTTCCGCCGCGCCGATTCGGTGTGGGTCGAGCGCGAGCTGCCGCCGGCGCTGCGCGAGGACCATGCGCACGAGGCCCGCGAGGGCAAGGTGCACATCGGCCACGCCCATGCCGACAACACCGCGGCGCCGCTGTGGGTGCGGCGCGATGCGGGCGGCAAGGTGCAGGTGGGGATGGTGCTGCGCCAGCAGCGCAAGCTGATCGAGGTCGATGCCGCCAACTACGGCAACGTCGGCTACAACGGCTCCTGGGCCAACGCCTACTGGCTGGTCGACCCGGCGAGCCTGAAGCGCATGAAGGACCTGGGCGCGGCCGGCAAGGGCGTGCAGCGCTACGAGCTGCAGCAGGGCGAGAGCACGCTGCGCATCGACTGGGACGTGGCAGGCCGCTACGCGCGCAAGATCGAGCAGCGCAACGCGCACGGCACCTCGCTCAACGTGATGACCGCCTCGGCCATCGCGGCGCCGAAGGCGCTGCCCTGGCAGCAGATCGGCAGCTACGAGCGCGGCGAGTACTCCGACCTGCTGGACTGAACGGCCGGGCGGCCGTTCTTCGGCCGCCCGCTCAGATCACCAGGTCCTGCTCGACGCTCAGCACCTTGCGGCGGGCCAGCGCCAGGTTCGACTTGGCCTTGTCGAGCACCACGTAGAGGAACAGGCCCTCCTGCTTCACCATCGGGCGCAGGATGTGGTACTGCTTGCCGAGCGTGATGAGGATGTCCTCGATCGCGTCGTTGATGCCCAGCGAGCGCATCGTCTTGAGCTTGGCACGCACGACTTCGGTGTTGCCCGCGGCAGCCACCTCGAGGTCGAGGCCCGAGCCGATCTGGCCCAGGATCATCCCGCTGTCCGAGTCCACCAGGGCGGCGCACATGGCGCCGTCGCTGGTCATCAGGTCTTCCATGGATTGCTTGATGGTTGCCATTTCATTTCCTCGTTGAGTTCATCGCCCGTTGAAAAAGCCGCCGCCCGGGCGAGAAATGGGCGCCGGCGATCGATGTGTGTGCGACGCCGCGTTCAGGCCTGCGCCAGCGTGCGCGCCGCCTGCTTGGCGAAGTACAGGACCTGGCCGATGACCGCATCGCGCCCGGCGACCACGCTCACGATCAGGTCCACCTCGCGGTGGCGCGCCTGCACCATCACCACATGGCCGTGGGCCGCTTCCACCGTCACGCTGGTGCAGGCGCCGAGGTTGCTTTCCTCGCCCGAGAGCGAGCCCAGCGCCGCCAGCGAACTGGCCACCGCCGACAGCTGCGCCACCTTGGCGGTGTTCTCGATCCGGCCCGTGACCTCGAAGCCGTCCTCGGTGGACACCACCACGGCCCGCACGCCCTTGACCTCGCGCATGAGACTGTCGACGGCGGCCTGGGCGACCGCATGGATGTGGGGAGGGATGTTCATGCGCGCAGGTCCGACAGGGACCGGGATTCGAGCTGGAGAAGAAGGAGATCGAGCAGCTGCAGCACCTGCGCGCGCTCGCGCACGTCGACCGGCAGCACCGGGCACACCACGCCGCGCGCGGCCATGTGGCGGCCGTGGGCGTCGATGTCGGGCGACGCATGGGTCTCGGAGCGGCCGATGCCGACCACGCAGGCCGAGCGGCCGATCAGGTCGGCGAAACCGTCGAGGTAGACGTCGAGGTCGGCCAGCGGATCGGGCCGGCTGTTGTCGATCAGGATCACCAGGCCGAGCGCGCCGCGGGCCAGGATGTCCCACATGAAGGCGAAGCGCGGCTGGCCCGGCGTGCCGTAGAGGCGCAGGCGCTCGCCGTTGTCCAGGGTCAGCTCACCGTAGTCGAGGCCGACGGTGGTGGTGGCCTTGGCCACCGATTCGTCGGTGTTGCGCACGTCGGTGCTCAAGGGACCGATCTCGCTGACCGCGGCGATGGCCGTGGTCTTGCCGGCACCCATGGTGCCGGAGAAAAGGATCTTGTGTTCGATCATGAGGCGAGGCCCGGCAGCAGGCCGAGGCGGCGGCGGATGCGGGCGAACAGGCCCGGCAGCGCCGGTGCCGGCACCGGGGCGCTCGACGGTCCGGCGGTGTGGGCTTCGTCGCTGCGCAACAGCTGCGCGCGCTGCAGTTCGTGGAGGAAGGCGAGGCAGACCGAACGCTCGGCGCAGCCGCGCAGATGCAGCTGCGTCACGGTGCAGGGCCGGCTGACCAGCAGGGTCGCCAGCGCCAGGCGGCCCGGCCCGCGCAGCAGCTCCGACGGCGGCCAGCGCGTCAGCTGAAAGGCCCGCTCGTCATCCAGGATCGGCACCGCCGCCTGCGCCTCGGCCCGCTGGCGCGCCTCGACGATGGCGGCGCCAGCGCGGTTGAGCGCCTGCTCGAGCGCTTCGGGATTCAAGGGCAGGTTCAGTGCGTGGGCGCCCGCTCCGGCGCGAGCGGCCCGCAGGACGGTCGGTGGCGGCCCGTCGCCCGCGGCAGTCCCCGACACCGTGGCCAGGCCGCCGAGGCCCTCGCCCGCGATCAGCAGGTCGCAGCGCGCGGCATGGAAGCTCCATTGGTGCTGCGTGCGGTGATCGAGCAGGCGCACCAGGGATTTCAGCAGCAGCTCGTCGCGCGGAGCCAACCCTTCGACGCTCAGGCCCAGCGAGGGCCTGCGCAGTGCCGCGGTGGCTGCGTCCGTCATCTGGAACCCCGCCCCCCGCCCTGCGCCCGATCGCTCGACCGGTCGAAACGCGTGCGGATGGCAATTGGAAAAAGGACTGAATTCATAACGACTGGAAACAATTATCAGCCTTTCGTTACACGCTTGCGCTATTGAAGCGTGCTTTTTTGCGTCCTTTTTCTCAATTCCGAAGCCTGTAAAAGCTTCGTGGATCTAATGTTTTTTTATTACATCCTAAAGGCCAATTTTTCCCCTGGAAAACGGTTTGAAAATCACCACTTCTCCTCGTAGCAGAGGGAAATTCAATGTCATTTCAATGAATTGAGACATTGCATACAGACCCCTCAGTTGAGGCCAAAAAAGAATTGGAAAGTTTTCATTCGGACCAAAGAAAACGGCGAGCGACCTGTGCACGGTCGGACTCGCCGAATGTTTCTTTCTTGACGCACCGGTCGCCACGCGCGGCCGGTCCGCCGCGCCTCAGAGAAAGCGCTCGAGCAGCTTGCGCGAAGGCCGGTCCAAGGTCTTCGGGTCGGCGATCCGGAACTGCACGCCGTGGGCGCTGGCGATCAGCAGCGCGCCGTCGGCCAGCCGGCGGATGTCTTCCTCGGCCTTGAGCACGAAGCTCGTCGGGCCGTGGTCGGTGTCGACCCGCCAGGTGCTGGGCACGCCGAAGCTCGACACCGCATGCAGCTTCAGCAGCGCGGGCGCGAAATCGCGGGCCGCGAGGTCCTCGTCGAGCAGCGCGCGCATGGCGGGCGGCAGCTCGTCGAGCCGGTCGATCCAGAGCCGCTCGCGGCCGTCGGCGCCCACCAGCGACAGGCCGGCCTGCGGCGCGCTGAGCGGGAAGGCGCGCACCGGCACGATGCCCTCGTGGCGCTGGCCTTCGGCGTCGGTCAGCACCAGGCGGTCGAAGGCGTCGCGCGCGAGTTGGAAGTCGGGGGTTGTCATCACGCCTCTCCCGCGGGATGGGCCGCATGGTTCTGGTTCGACAGCAGCGCCACGGCCACCGCGGCGCGCTCGGCCACGGCACCGTCGCTGGCCTCCTCGTCGGCTTGGCGCAACTGCGCCTGGTAGAGCCGCCAGTAGGCGCCCTGCTTCTCCATCAGCACGTCGTGCGGGCCGACCTCGACCACCTCGCCGCGGTCCATCACGACCAGCCGGTCGGCCTTGCGCAGCGTCGACAGCCGGTGCGCGATGGCGATGGTGGTGCGGCCCTTCACCAGGTTGTCGAGCGCCTTCTGGATCTCCTTCTCGGTCTCGGTGTCGACCGCCGAGGTGGCCTCGTCGAGGATCAGGATGCGCGGGTCGATCAGCAGCGCGCGCGCGATGCTGATGCGCTGGCGCTCGCCGCCCGACAGGCCCTGGCCGCGCTCGCCCACCAGCGAGTCGTAGCCGTGCGGCAGGCGCAGGATGAAGTCGTGCGCATGGGCCGCGCGCGCGGCCGCGACGATCTCCTCGCGCGTGGCCTCGGGCTTGCCGTAGGCGATGTTCTGCGCGATGGTGCCGAAGAACAGGAAGGGCTCCTGCAGCACCAGTCCGACGTGGCGCCGGTAGTCGGCCACCGCGAAACGGCGGATGTCGGTGCCGTCGACCTTGATCGCGCCGTCGGTCACGTCGTAGAAGCGGCAGATCAGGTTGACCAGCGTGCTCTTGCCCGAACCGCTGTGGCCCACCAGGCCGATCATCTCGCCGGGCTGGATCACCAGGTCGAGGTCGCGGATCACCGCGCGCGAGCCGTAGCGGAAGCCCACGTCGGCCAGCTCGATGCGGCCCGAGGGCCGGTCGACCTTGACCGGGTTGAGCGGCTCCGGCACGTTGCTCACATGGTCGAGGATGTCGAAGATGCGCTTGGCGCCGGCCGCGGCCTTCTGCGTGACCGAGACGATGCGGCTCATCGAGTCGAGCCGGGTGTAGAAGCGGCCGATGTAGGCGATGAAGGCGGTCAGCACGCCCACCGTGATGCTGCCGCGCGCCACCTGCCAGATGCCGAAGCCCCAGACCACCAGCAGCCCGATCTCGGTCAGCAGCGACACGCTGGGCGTGAACAGCGACCAGGTCTTGTTGAGCTTGTCGTTGACCTGCAGGTTGTAGGCGTTGGCGGCATGGAAGCGGTCGGCCTCGCGCTTTTCCTGCGCGAAGGCCTTGACCACGCGGATGCCCGGGATGGTGTCGGCCAGCACGTTGGTGACCTCGCTCCACACCCGGTCGATCTTCTCGAAGCCGGTGCGCAACCGGTCGCGAACCACATGGATCATCCAGGCGATGAAGGGCAGCGGCACCAGCGTCACCACCGCCAGCAGCGGGTTGATCGAGAACAGGATCACCGCCGTCATCACGATCATCAGCACGTCGGTCAGGAAGTCGAGCGCGTGCAGCGAGAGGAAGACGTTGATGCGGTCGGTCTCGGAGCCGATGCGCGCCATCAGGTCGCCGGTGCGCTTGCCGCCGAAGTAGTCCAGCGGCAGCGTCAGCAGGTGCTCGTAGGTGGTGGTGCGCAGGTCGGCGCCGATGCGCTCGGACACCAGCGCCAGCAGGTAGGTGCGGGCCCAGCCCAGGCCCCAGCCGGCCAGCGCGGCTGTGAGCAGCGCACCCAGGAACAGCGCGACCTTGCTCATGGCGATCTGATGGCCGTTCTGGAACGGGATCAGGATGTCGTCCATCAGCGGGATGGTCAGGTAGGGTGGCACCAGCGTGGCGGCGGTCGAGGCCAGCGTCAGCAGGAAGCCCGCGATCAGCTGCTTGCGGTAGGGCTTGGCGAAACGGCCCAGGCGCAGCAGCACCCAGGTGGAGGGCGGCGCGGCCGACACGGTTTCCGCGGGCAGTTCCTCCGCGTCGACCGGCTCTGTCGCCAGCGCGACACTGCCGGCCCGCTGGCCCAGCAACTTGAACAGGCGCAGCGCGTCCGCTTGCTGTGCCAAGGTGTAACGCCAGCGCGCCAGATGGCCGGCATCGCTTTGCAGGTCGATGGTGCCGACGCCCGCGTGATCGCTCAGCTGCATGGAAAGTCCGGCTGTTGTGAGCGCCCACTCACGCCAAACCCCCTCTGCGGATCGGGCCAGCAGCCGTCGATCGCTGAGGGCCAGCAGCCCTTGTGCAAACCGAAGTTCGCCGTCAAGGTCAACCGTGAGCGTCGCCAGAACGTTTTCCGCGACTGAGAGCCGGCTTTTCAGCGCTTCTGAAACCGGCCCCGCTTCGCCCTCCGGGGTGCCGATTGGATCGTGATGTTGCATTGTCTTTCTGTGTCTCTGGTCCTCGCCGAACCACGCCAAGGTGCCCGCCCGGCGCCGATTCTGATCGATCGCCATGGGCGCGCCTGAGGGCGCCCGCGTGCTCGGCCCAAGCACAACGAACGTTTCCATGACCTGTTTCGACGACATCCGACTGCTCCGTACCCGTTATTTGCGCGGCCCGAACCTCTGGACCTACCGTCCGGTGCTCGAGGTCTGGCTCGACCTGGGCCGGCTCGAGGACTTCCCCTCCAACCTGGTGCCCGGCTTCACCGAGCGCCTGACCACCCTGCTGCCGGCGCTGATCGAGCACCACTGCGGCGTGGGCGAGCGCGGCGGCTTCATCCAGCGCCTCAACGAAGGCACCTGGGCCGGCCATGTGCTCGAGCACGTGGTGATCGAGCTGCTGAACCTGGCCGGCATGCCGACCGGCTTCGGCCAGACCCGCAGCACCTCGCAGCACGCGGTCTACCGGATGGTGTTCCGCGCCCGTGACGAGCAGGTCGCGCGCGTCGCGCTGGCCGAGGGCCATCGCCTGCTGATGGCCGCCATCAACAACACGCCCTTCGACGCCGCCGACGTGCAGCGCGCCGTCGACGTGGTCAAGGCCAAGGTCGAGGACTGCTACCTGGGCCCGAGCACCGCGGCCATCGTGGGCGCGGCCACCGACCGCGGCATCCCGCACCTGCGCCTCAACGGCGGCAACCTGGTGCAGCTGGGCTATGGCGCGAGCCAGCAGCGCATCTGGACCGCCGAGACCGACCACACCAGCGCCATCGGCGAATCGATCGCCAGCGACAAGGAACTGACCAAGTCGCTGCTGCAGAGCTGCGGCGTGCCGGTGCCCGAAGGCCAGGTGGTCGAGAGCGCCGAGGAAGCCTGGGAAGCGGCCGAGGACATCGGCCTGCCGGTGGTGGTCAAGCCCTCCGACGCCAACCACGGCCGCGGCGTCTCGCTCGAACTCACGACGCGCGAAGAAGTCATGGCCGCCTTCGCGGTGGCCGAGCCCGAAGGCAGCGACGTGATGGTCGAGCGCTTCGTGCGCGGCCACGAGCACCGCCTGCTGGTGGTCGGCGGCCAGGTGGTCGCGGCGGCGCGCGGCGACATCATCACCGTGACCGGCGACGGCACCTCGACCGTGGCCGCGCTGATCGACAGCCAGCTCAACAGCGACCCGCGCCGCGGCGCCGAGGAAGAATTCCCGCTCGACGTGATCGACGTCGCGACCGACGCCAAGCTGCAGCTCGAACTGCAGCGCCAGGCGCTCGACGGCGGTGCCGTGCCGGCCAAGGGCCGGGTCGTCACGATCCAGCGCAGCGGCAACCTGGGCGTGGACTGCACCGACCAGGTCCACCCCGAAGTGGCCCATGCGGCCGTGCTGGCCGCGCGCGTGGTCGGCCTGGACATCGCCGGCATCGACTTGGTGGCCGAGGACATCTCGCGGCCGCTGGCGGCCCAACGCGGCGCGATCGTCGAGGTCAACGCCGGCCCGGGCCTGCTGATGCACCTGAAGCCGGCCGTCGGCTCGCCGCGCCCCGTGGGCCGCGTGATCTGCGAGCACCTGTTCCCCGACGGCGACGACGCCGAACTGCCCGGCCGCATCCCCGTGGTCGGCGTGGCCGGCTCGCGCGACACGGCCGTGCTGGCGCGCCTGCTGGCCTGGCTCACCGGCCTGGGCGGCCGCTACACCGGCCTGGCCTGCGGCGACGGCCTGTTCCTCGAGCGCCGCCGCGTCGACGCCCGCCCCAGCGCCAACTGGGAAGCCGGCCACCGGCTGCTGGTCAACCGCTCGGTGCAGGCCGTGGTGATCGAGAACGGCGCCGCGTCGATCCTGCGCGACGGCCTGGCCTACGACCGCTGCCAGGTCGGCATCGTGACCGACCTCGACGGCGCCGAGGCGCTGGCCGAGTTCGATATCACCGAGAGCGACCAGATGGTCAAGGTGCTGCGCACCCAGGTCGACGTGGTGCTGCCCCAGGGCACCGCCGTGCTGAACGCCGCCGACCCGCGCGTGGCCGCGCTGGCGCCGCTGTGCGACGGCGCCGTGATCCTCTATGCGGCCGACCCGCAGGCCGCCGCGCTGGCGCCGCACCGCGCCGAGGGCGGCCGTGCCGTGCTGGTGCGCCAGGACCGCGTGGTGCTGGCCAACGGCACCAGCGAATCCTTCCTGCCCGGCCTGGGCCGGCTCACGGTCTGGCGCGCCACGCACGCGGGCGTCAGCCTCGACGTGCTGCTGGCCGCGGTCGCCGCCGCCTGGGCGCTGGGCATTCCGCTCAACCTGATCGGTGCCGGCGCCGAGGCCTTCGAGGCCGATCTGCAAGCCGCCCTCGCCTCCCTGCAGCTGTCGCAGAGCGCACCCCAGCCCGAGCCCCAATTCGCCTGATGAATCGACGGCCTTCGATGGCCGCAAAGGTTTCAACGCCATGCAAGTCACCCGCACCCGCGCCCTGCGCGGCCCCAATCTCTGGAGCCGCCACACGGCCATCGAAGCCGTCGTTGCCTGCCACGGCGCCGAGAACGCGATCGAGCAACTGCCCGGCTTCGAGGCCCGGCTGCGCGCGCTGTTCCCGACCATCGGCGAACTGCACCCGATGGTGCTGGGCCAGCCGCTTGCGCTGGCCCATGTGCTGGAAAACGCCGTGATGGCGCTGCAGGCCCAGTCGGGCTGCAGCGTGGTCTTCGGCCGCACCACGCGCACCACCGAGGACGGCGTCTACCAGGTGGTGATGCAGTACTGCGAGGAGGCCGTGGGCCGGCGCGCGGTGAAGCTGGCCGAGGACCTGATCGCCGCCGCGCTGGACGACGGCGCCTTCGACCTGCAGGCCGCGCTGGCCGAGCTGCGCGACCTCGACGAATCCGAGCGCCTGGGCCCGAGCACCGGCTCGATCGTCGATGCGGCCGTGGCCCGCGGCATCCCCTACCGCCGGCTCACGCGCGGCAGCCTGGTGCAGTTCGGATGGGGCTCGCGCCAGCGCCGCATCCAGGCGGCCGAGATCGATAGCACCAGTGGCGTGGCCGAGGCCATCGCGCAGGACAAGGAACTCACCAAGCAGCTGCTCAACGCAGCCGGCGTGCCGGTGCCGCTGGGCCGCCCGGTCAGCGACGCCGCCGACGGCTGGGCCGCCGCGCTCGAGATCGGCCTGCCGGTGGTGGTCAAGCCGCAGGACGGCAACCAGGGCAAGGGCGTGACGGTCAACATCGTGAGCCGCGAACAGCTCGACGCCGCCTACGCCTCGGCCGCGACCTACGGCGAAGTCATGGTGGAGAAATTCCTGCCCGGCTTCGACTACCGCCTGCTGGTGGTGGGCGATCGGCTGGTGGCCGCCGCGCGGCGCGATCCGCCGCAGGTGATCGGCGACGGCAGCGCCACGGTCCGGCAGCTGGTCGACACCGTCAACCTCGACCCGCGCCGCGGCGAAGGCCATGCGACCTCGCTGACCAAGATCCGCCTCGACGACATCGCGGTCGGCCGCCTCGAAGCCCAGGGCCTGACGCCCGACAGCGTGCCCGCACTGGGCCAGCGCGTGGTGCTGCGCAACAACGCGAACCTCTCGACCGGCGGCACCGCCACCGACGTGACCGACACCGTGCACCCCGAGATCGCCGCGCGTGCGGTCGACGCGGCGCAGATGGTCGGCCTGCACATCTGCGGCGTCGACATGGTCTGCGAGAACGTGCTGCGCCCGCTGGAGGAGCAGCATGGCGGCGTGGTCGAGGTCAATGCCGCGCCGGGCCTGCGCATGCACATCTCGCCTTCGTTCGGCCGCGGCCGCGCGGTCGGCGAGGCGGTGATGGACACGCTGTTCGCCCACGGCGACGACGGCCGCATCCCGGTCGTGGCCGTCACCGGCACCAACGGCAAGACCACCACCGCGCGGCTGATCAACCACATCCTGGCCTCGAGCGGCCTGCGCACCGGCATGACCAACACCGACGGCGTGTGGGTCGACGGCCGCCAGACCGACAGCGGCGACTGCAGCGGCCCCAAGAGCGCGCGCAACGTGCTGCTGCACCCCGAGGTCGACGCGGCCGTGTTCGAGGTCGCGCGCGGCGGCGTGCTGCGCGAGGGCCTGGGCTTCGACCGCTGCCAGGTGGCGGTGGTGACCAACATCGGCAGCGGCGACCACCTGGGCCTGAACTACATCACCACGGTCGAGGACCTGGCGGTGCTCAAGCGGGTGATCGTGCGCAACGTGGCCGAGGCCGGCTACGCGGTGCTCAACGCCAGCGACCCCAACGTGGCCGCGATGGCGGCCGGCTGCCCCGGCGGCGTGATCTTCTTCAGCGTCGACCGCCAGCACCCGGTGATGGCCACGCACCGCGCGCAGGGCAAGCGCACCGTGCACATCGACGGCGATGCGCTGGTGGCGGCCGAGGGCTCGTGGCGCGAGCGCGTGCCGCTGCGCGACGTGCCGATCACCCGCAACGGCACCCTGCCCTTCCAGGTCGAGAACGTGATGGCCGCCACGGCCGCGGCCTGGGCCGTGGGCCTGGACTGGGACACCATCCGCAGCGGGCTGTCGAGCTTCATGAACGACGCAGCCGGCGTGCCGGGCCGCTTCAACGTGATGGAGTACAACGGCGCCACCGTGATCGCCGACTATGGCCACAACACCGACGCCATGAAGGCGCTGGTGGCCGCCGTCGACACCCTGCCGGCCCAGCGCCGCTCGGTGGTGATCAGCGGTGCCGGCGACCGGCGCGACTGCGACATCCGCGACCAGACCGCCATCCTGGGCGAGGCCTTCGACGACGTGATCCTCTACCAGGACGCGGCCCAGCGCGGCCGCGCCGACGGCGAGGTGATGGCGCTGCTGCGCCAGGGCCTGCAGGGCGCGCGCCGTACCCAGCACGTGGAGGAGATCCGCGGCGAGTTCGTGGCCATCGACCGCGCGCTGGCGATGCTGCAGCCGGGCGACCTCTCGCTGATCCTGGTCGACCAGGTCGAGGAGGCGCTGGCGCACCTGGCGCAGCGCATCGCGGCCGGGCGGGTCGCGGCGACGCTGCCGGAATAGGCGCGCCACCGGAGCCGGCGCGCCTCAGGGCCCGTCGATCAGGTCCTTGACGCGCCGGGCCAGCGCGTGCATCTCGAAGGGCTTGGTCATCACGTGCATGTCGCGGTCGAAGGAGCCCTGGCCGAGCACCACGCTCTCCGCGTAACCCGTGATGAACAGCACCTTGAGCTGGGGCCGCCCGGTGCGCGCGGCATCGGCCACCTGGCGGCCGTTCATGCCGCCGGGCAGGCCCACGTCGGTGATCAGCAGGTCGATCTGCCGGCCCGAATGCAGCCAGCGCAGGGCCTCGGCGCCGTTGCCGGCCTCGAGCGTGGCATAGCCGAGTTCCTGCATGACCTCCACGATCAGCATGCGCAGCGCGGCTTCGTCGTCGACCACCAGCACCGTCTCCCCGGCGGGCGCGCGCGGCGCCGGCTCCAGGCCCTGGGGCTGCGTGGCCTGCGCCTCGGCCGGCATCTCGCTGCGCGGCAACTCGATGGTCACCGTCGTCCCTTCCCCCACCTTCGACCGGATGCCGACGCGGCCGCCGGACTGCTTGGCGAAGCCGTAGATCATCGACAGGCCCAGGCCGGTCCCCATGCCCAGCGGCTTGGTGGTGAAGAAGGGGTCGAAGGCCCGCTGCGCCACCTCCTCCGACATGCCGACGCCGCTGTCGCGCACGCAGATCGACACATAGGCCCCGGGCGACAGGTCGGCGGCGCGGGCCGCCTGCGCATCGAGCGACAGGTTGGCCGTCTCGATGACGAGCCGGCCGCCGCCGGGCATCGCATCGCGCGCGTTGATGCACAGGTTGAGCAGCGAATTCTCGAACTGGCCCGCATCGACGTGCGCGCTCCAGAGGCCCGGCGCCGCATGGACGTCCAGCGTGATCTCCGGCCCGACGGTGCGGCGGATCAGGTCTTCCATGCCGTGGATCAGCTCATTGAGGTCCAGGTGCCTGGGTTCGAGCGTCTGGCGGCGCGAGAAGGCCAGCAGGCGATGGGTCAGGGCCGCCGCCCGCTGGGTCGCGCCCTGTGCCACGCCGATGTAGCGCTCGAGGTCGCCCGGACGGGCCAGCGGGCCGCGCCGGCGCATGAGTTCGAGGCTGCCGGAGATCGCCGCCAGCAGGTTGTTGAAGTCGTGCGCCAGCCCGCCGGTGAGCTGGCCTACCGCCTCGAGCTTCTGGCTCTGGCGCAGCTGCTCCTTGGCGGCCTCGAGTTCGGCCGCGCGCGCCTCCACCTGGCGCTCGAGCGATGCGGCGAAGGCCGTCAACGCGATCTGCGCCTCGCGCCGCGCGATGGCGGAGCGCAGCCGGTCACCGACGTCGCGCACGAATTCCAGTTCGTCGCTGGGCCACGGTCGCACCTCGCCATGGTTCAGGTAGAGCAGGCCGACCAGCCCGCCCTGCTCGGTCATGGGCATGTTCACGACCGCGCGCGCACGGATGGCTTCGAGCGCGGCGGCGGTGGCGTGCGTGCGGGGGTCCTCGCGCGCATCGGCGAAGGCGACCGTCACGCCGTGCTTGAGATCCTCGATGTAGGAGCCGTAGTCGCGGAATCGCATGACCCCGGCCAGGCTGTGCACGCCCGGTGCGTTCCAGTCCCGCTCGATGACGATCGTTTCCGCCACGGTGTCCACGACGCCGTAGCCGGCCCGGTCGACGCCGAGCTGCCGCCCCAGCATCTGCGCGGCCATGTAGGCCATCGCAGCCGGGTCGTCCATGTCGCGGATGTGGTCGCTCAGTTCGATCAGCGCCATCCGGCGCGACTCGATGCGGTCGGCCGCCGCATGCGCGTCGCGCAAGCGGTGCTCCGCGATGCCGAGCGTGCGCCGATCGGCCGCCTCCTTCAAGGCGCGCTCGAGCACCAGCGGCAGCCGTGCGAGGCGCCCCTTGCTCACGTAGTCGGTGGCACCGCGCTTGAGCAGCTCGACCGCGTTGTCCTCGCCGATCACGCCGGAGACGAAGATGAAGGGCACCGAGGGCACGGCCTTGCGCGCCAGTTCCAGCGCCTGCCCGCCGGAGAAGCCGGGCAGTTCGAAATCGGACAGGATCACGTCGAAGCGGTCGTGGGCCAGGGCCTGCACGAAGGCCTGCTCGTCCTGCACGATGGTCGTCTCGATCGCCGCGTAGGTGCGGTCCAGCGTCTCGGTCAGCAGTTCGGCGTCGAAGCGCGAGTCCTCGAGGATCAGCACGCGCAGCGGGGGCGCATGGCCGGGGCGTGCGGCCGGATCAGGGCTGCTCATTGTGGCGCAGCGCCTTCAGCGAACCCGGCGGCGGCTCGTTCAGCACGGCCCAGAAGACGCCCAGGTCGGCGATGGCGCTGACGAAGCGGTCGAAGGCCACCGGCTTCACCACGTAGGCGTTGACGCCCAGCTGGTAGCTCTTCAGCACGTCCGCCTCTTCCTGCGACGAGGTCAGCATCACGACGGGCACGCTGCGCAGGGCCGGGTCGGCGCGCACGGCTTCGAGCACCTCCAGCCCGTTGACCTTGGGCAGCTTCAGGTCGAGCAGGATGACGGCCGGATTGCCTTCGCTGCGGCCGGCGTAATCGCCATCGCGCTTCAGGTAGTCGAGCGCCGCGGCGCCGTCGCGCTGGATCACCACCTCGTTGGCGAGCTGGCTGCGCTCGAGCGCGATCAGGGTCAGTTCGAGGTCTCGTTTGTCGTCTTCGACGAGAAGGATCGGCTTCAGCATCACAGGGTTCCGTGCGGGGAGGTTGGAGAGGTGTCTGGAGGGTTCTGGGCGGGGATGTCCTCGCGCCGGGGCAGCACGAAGCCGAAGCGCGCGCCGGCGCCGGGCTCACCCACGGCCCACACCGTGCCGCCGTGGCGTTCGACGATGCGCTTGACGTTGGCCAGGCCGATGCCCGTGCCTTCGAATTCCTCGGCCTGGTGCAGGCGCTGGAACACGCCGAAGAGCTTGCCGACGTACTGCATCTGGAAGCCGACGCCGTTGTCCTCGATCTCGAGGCCGTCACCCGCTTCGGTGCTGACGGTGCGCACCACGATGCGCGCGGGATCGCGGCCGCGCGAGTACTTCAGGGCATTGGCCAGCAGGTTGCGCGTCGCGACCTGCAGCAGCAGGGGATCGGCATGGATCGCCGGATAGTGCGCGTCCAGCACCCATTCGACCTGCCGCTGCGGCGGCTCCTGGCGCGAGAGTTCGCGCACCAGGTCGCCGACCAGCAAGCGTGTGTCGACCGGACGCCGCTTGAGCGCGGCGCGCCCCATGCGCGAGAAGTCCAGCAGCGCATCGACCAGCTGGCCGGCGAAGGAGGCGGCGTCCTTGACGTTCGCCATGTAGCGCAGCGCGCGCGGCGACAGCGCCTTGCCCTCGGCGTCGACCACCAGGTCGACATAGCCGGCGATGTGGCGCATCGGCGCCCGCAGGTCGTGCGACACCGTGTACGAGAAGGCTTCGAGTTCCTTGTTCACGCGGGTGAGTTCGTGCGCCACTTCGGCCAGTTCCTCGGCCCGCCGCAGCACGATGCCGATCAGCGCCTGCCGCAGTTCGCCGACGGCGCCGATCTCGGCATCGGACCAGGCCTGGGCGCTGCCGCGGATGCGCTCCTGCCAGCTCTCGAAGCTCTTGCGCGGGTGGATGCGCCCGTCCTCGGCGATGGCGTTCTTGCGCGGGTTGCCGGCCCAGGTCACGGTCTTGACGATCTCCGGCCGGAACCACAGGATCAGGTGGCGGTGCACCTGCGAGATCGAGACCGCCAGCACGCCGGCGGCCGAGAACTGGAGCGCCGCCGCGGGTGCGTAGTGCCGGGCCAGCGTGTCGCTGTGATAGACCTCCTGGCCGAGGCCGGAGATCCATTGCGCCAGGCCCTGGATGTCGGCCTCGGGTGGCACGTCGCCGACGCTCCAGACCGCGTCGTCCAGCACCACCGCGGCCCCGGTGGCCCGCGCGACGCGCAGCATCAGCGAGGGTTCCAGCACCAGGCGCTTGAGCGTGGCATCGCTGTCCGACAGGTGCGCGACGATCTGCAGCGTCAGCTGGCGCAGCACCAGCCGTTCGGCGACCAGGCGATTGGCTTCCTTCGAGCTGATCTGCAGCGCGAGCAACTGACCGAGATGCTCGCAGGCCAGCCGCGTCGACATGCCGATGAAGCGCGGCGCGTGGTCGTGGCAGGACACCAGGCCCCAGAGCTGCCCGTCGATGACGATCGAGACCGACATGGACGACAGCGTGCCCATGTTGCGCATGTACTCGAGGTGGACCGGCGACACGCTGCGCAGTTGTGCCTGCGACAGGTCGATGTCCGCGGCGGACAGCGAGGCGGCCTCGATGCGCAAGGGGACCGGGATGTAGTTGGCATCGGCGATCAGCCGGAACTGGTTGAGCACGTAGAGCGCGCGCGCCTGCTGGGGGATGTCGCCGGCCGGGAAATGATGGCCCGCATAGCTGTCGTAGCCGGCATCGATGGCCTCGGCCATGACCTCGCCATGGCCCGCTTCGTCGAAACGGTAGACCAGGCAGCGGCCGAAGCCGGTCAGGCGCTTCATCTCGACCGCCACGAGCTGCGTCAGCGCCGGCACCGAATCGGCCTCCTGCAGGCGGGGCAGGAAGACCCGCGTCAGCGAATAGATCGGGGCCTCGTTGCCCTCGGTCGGGCGCGCGGGTTCGAACTCGAGCAGCAGGTGCCGCTCGGTCCGATGGCCCGACACGTCCCAGCGGGCGCCATCCAGCGTCCAGACGCCGAGCGACGCCGGTGCGGCACCGGCCGGCAGTTCGGGCAGCGCGAAGGCCTCGAGTGCGTGCAGGGCCGCGGGGACGGCGTCGGGCGGCCAGTTCTCGCTGCGGGCCACCAGTTGGCGGGTCACGGGGTCGAGCACCAGCAGGCGGCCGTGCGGCTGCACCGCGCCAGGGACCCGGATCGGTTCCGTGTGGCAGGACGAGAGCAGATCCGGCGATGTCGCCTCGGTCACGGCGAGAGATGAAGGGTGATCGGACATGCGATGAAGAAAAAGATGCCGCAGCGCAGCCTGCCGGTTTTGGCGCAGGGATGATGCCTGCGAAGCCGAAGCGGTCTTGTCGGCCAATCGCCACACTTGGTGGCCCCCGCAGCGAAGAGAGGCGGCCGCCTGCAGCGGATGGCAGGCCCGCCCTCCTAGGATGGGCTCCCCTCACCGTCACGGAAAGTGCACTGCCATGCCGATCTTCTCCGCCGAATGGCTGGACCTCGTCCAATGGCCCGCCATGGTGGCCTCGCTGGGCGCGGCCTGGCTCATGGGCTCGAATGCCAAGCCGCGCCGCAACATCGGCTTCTGGTGCTTCCTGCTGAGCAATGCGCTCTGGGTGGCCTGGGGACTGCACACCCAGGCCTGGGCATTGATCGCCCTGCAGCTCGGATTGGCCGCCACCAACGTGCGCGGCCTGTTCAAGACGCAGGCGCCGGCGTCGGGCGGCGACAGCCCGGCCGCTTGAAAGAACCGTCCGACAGCGATTGGCGGCGCGCCGCCCTGCGCTTCGCCATGCCGTCCCGCAGCGGTCGGCAGGCGGGCGTCCACAGTGGCAGGCCCAGGCCCCCGGATGCACCGGCGGCCTCTCTCACTCATCCTCTCATCCAGGAGTTGCAACCATGACGATCTCTGTCCGTTCCTTGGCCCTCGCCCTCTGCGCCACCGGCGCGCTGGCCGGTGCGCCCGCTGCCTTCGCCCAGGCCGCGGCGCCCGGCACCGACGCCCGCATGCAGCGCGAACGCGCCACCTGCGATGGCGTGCAGCAGGACCGTGCGGCCTGCCTGCGGGAAGCCGGCGCGGCCAGGCAGGAGGCCCAGCGCAGCGGGCTGACCAGCGCCTCGTCCGGCACCTACGACCAGAACGCGCTCGAGCGTTGCCAGTTGCAGCCGGTGGCGGACCGGGCCGATTGCGAGGCGAGGATCCGCGGCACGGGCGCTTCGGCGACCGAAGGCAGCGTGCTGGGTGGCGGGGTGATCCGCGAGACCGTCACGCCGATTCCGGCGCCGGCACGCTAGCTTCAGCCGGGCCGGCCGATCACCGCCTTGGCGATGGTCACCAGGCTGGCGGTCATGGCGCGTGCCCGCGGCGCCAGCATCTCCGCGCTCAGGGCGTCGGGGTCGCGGTAGGCCTTGAGTTCCTCGCGCTCGCGGCCGCCCGTGGCGATGAAATCCATCAGTGCGGCGAATTCGGAGGAGTCGGGGTTCGGGAAGGACATGGGGTCATCGTAGTGCTCAACAGACCTTTTATGACAGTTGTCAAAAGTTCTAGAACCACCCCTTGCCAAGGTTTTCACGAATTGATATCCGGCCTTTCTCCAGGGCGCAGCGCCCCGCCGAAGCGCTGCGGCATTCAGTCGGCGCGCCGTGGCAGGGCTTCGGCCCGGGCCGCCTCGGCCACCATCTCCCGCAGGCGGCGCAGCACCGAGGCGCTGTCACCCACCCGCGTCGCCAGGTGCAGCGGTGCGCTCAGGCCCGGGCAACCGGAGAGCGCGCGGTAGACGATGCCATCGCCGCGCAGGCGCTTCATCGAGGCCGGCACGATGGACACGCCCAGGCCCGCCGCCACCAGGCTCAGCGTGGCCGTCATGCGGGGCGCCTCCTGCACCACCCGGGGACTGAAGCCGGCCTCGCGGCAGGCCACCAGGATCGCGTCGTAGAGGCCCAGTCCCACCCTGCGCCGGTACAGCACGAAGGCCTCGCCGGCCAGCGCGGACAGCGGCAGGGCCGCGGCGGGCTCGCGCGCCAAGGGGTGTTCCATGGGCAGCGCCAGCAGCATCGGCTCCTCCAGGAGGGGCACGGCCTGCAGCGCCGGCGTGCCGCTCAGCGGCGAACGCACGAAGGCGGCGTCCAGCCGCTCGTGGACCAGCGCATCCATGAGTTCGCCGGTGCCCGCTTCCTCCAGCACCACGGCGACGCCCGGCAGCGTTTCCCGGAATTGGCGCAGCACCCGCGGCACAAAGGGATGCAGCGCGGCCGAACTGGTGAAGCCGATGCCGAGCCGGCCCTGCTCCCCGCGGTCGGCGCGGCGCACCACCTCGACGACGCCGGCCGCGCGCGCCAGCACCGCCTGCGCCTCCTCCAGCAGGGCCTGCCCGGCCGTGGTGAGCCGCACGCCGCGCGGCAGGCGCTCGACCAGCTTCACGCCCAGTTCGGCTTCGAGGCCCTGCAGCAGGCGCGTCAAGGGCGGTTGCTGCATGCCCAGGCGCTCGGCGGCGCGGGTGATGTGGCCTTCCTGCGCGATCGCGACAAAGGCATGGAGTCGGCGCAGTTCCAGCATCGATATACCTCAGGAGTATGGCAACTCTTCATTCATGGCATTTGAAATCATATCTCTATCGATTTACGCTGAGGCTCACACCCACCCGAACTCCCAAGGAACCCACGATGACCTGGTCTGCCAAGAAATATTCGACCTTCGAACAGGAGCGCACCCGCCCGGTCCGCGACCTGGTCGCGGCCATCCCGACCGAAGCGGTGCAGCGCGCCATCGACCTGGGCTGCGGCCCGGGCAACTCCACCGAAGTGCTGGCCGCGCGTTTCCCGCAGGCCCAGGTGAGCGGCGTCGACAGCTCCGACGACATGGTGGCCGCCGCGCGCCAGCGGCTGCCGGGCCTGGACTTCGCGCTGGCCGACATCGGCCGCTGGAATCCGCCCCAACCCTTCGACGTGATCCTGGCCAATGCCGCGCTCCAGTGGCTGCCCGACCATGCGACGCTGTACCCGCACCTGGCGCAGCAGCTGGTGCCCGGCGGCAGCCTGGCGATCCAGACGCCCGACAACCTGGAAGAGCCCGCGCACCGCCTCGCGCGCCAGACCGCGGCCGACGGCCCCTGGGCCGCCAGGATCGGCGCGGTCAAGCACCCCGCGCGGCACAGCGCGGACTTCTATTTCCAGCTGCTGCGGCCGCACTGCAGCCAGGTCGACGTCTGGCGCACCACCTACTTCCACCCGCTGGCGGGCGGCCCGCAGGCGGTGGTCGAATGGTTCGAGGGCTCGGCCCTGCGCCCTTACCTCGGGCCGCTGGACGCCGACGAGAAGGCCGCCTTCCTGGCCCGCTACCTCGCGGCCGTGACCGAGGCCTATCCGCCGCTGGCCGACGGCACGGTGCTGCTGCCCTTCCCGCGGCTGTTCATCGTCGCGGTGCGCTGAAGGGCGCGGCGTTCGCTGAAGCCCTCTTCCGGCCGCAGCGCGGCGATCTCGCCCATCGCGGCACTGCGCGGCCTCCTACACCCTCGGGACCGGAGGCCGGCAACCCTTGGCCCCCACCCAAGGAGACCATGCCATGCAGCCATCCACGCACGACGAACTCGCGCAGACCGAGGTGCTCGTCGAACAGGCCCGCACCGAGGCCCAGATCCGCGTCGCGCAGGTCGACAAGGAAGAAGCGGAAGCGGCCGGCAAGCCCGGCGCCGACGAGAACGCGGCCGGCTTCCTGAAACCGGACCCGGCGGTGGAGGACGAGGACGCCGATCCCGTGGGTGGCCCGGCGCAGGGCTGAGCCGGCGCGAAGATGACTTCCGGCACTTCCGCGTGCCGGGCGCTTCGCTACCATGGTTCGCAATGCGAACCGAATCGATCCCGTCCCCCCTCGCGCGCCCGCACGCCGCCACCGCCACCGAGGTCTTCGAGGCCGACAGCCTGGCCAGCGCGCTGTCGCTCTACGCGGCCGCGCAGGACGCGATCGGCCTGGTGCTGCTCGACCTCGCGCTGCCCGACACCCAGGGCCTCGAGGGCCTGATCGCCTTCCGCGCGCGCCATCCCTCGGCCCGCATCGTGGTGCTCTCGGGCACCGTCGACACGGCGCTGTCGCGCGGTGCGCTGGACCATGGCGCAGTGGCCTTCCTGCCCAAGTCGGCCGACCTCAACGAGGTGGTGAGCTTCATCCGCGCCTGCGGGCTGCTGGACGTGCAGAGTGCCGCCATCGGCTTGCCCGGCGCGTTGCCACCGACCGAGCGGCCCGAGGCCCTGGAGCAGCTCACGCCGCGGCAGCTCGAAGTGCTGCAATGGGTGCTCGAGGGCAAGGCCAACCGCGAGATCGCGCAGCTGGCCCATCTCAGCGAAGGCACGGTGAAGAACCATGTCTCGACGCTGCTGCTGCTGTTCGGCGTGCGCTCGCGGGCGCAGCTGATCAGCCAGCTGCGTTGAAGCCCCGGCCCATGGGCGCACGCAGCGCCGACGACGCGCTCGAACAGCGCGTGCTGCGCGAACACGTCGCCTCGGTCTACTACATCTACAACGCCACGCTGGTCGCGCGGCTGGTGTTCATCCTGGTGCTGGGCGCCTTCCTGTACGTGCAGCTGCGCGAACCGGCGGTGATTGCCTTCGTCGGCATCCACCTCGCGCTCTATGCCTACCTGGCTTTCGCGCCGCGCTGGACGCCCGCGGCGCCGGCCGCCGAGAGCCCGCGATGGGTGCGGCGCATCACGGTGGCCGTCACGCTCATGGGCCTGGCCGATGCGATGGCGCCCTGGCTCTTCGTGCCGGCCGGCAACATCGCCGTGACCGCGGTGCTGATGGTGGTGATGCTTGGCAACTGCGCGCGCGCCGTGCAGTCGCTGCGGCCGCTGACGGTCGCGATGTACGGCCACACGCTGCCGATGCTGGGCGGACTGATCGCCGCGTTGATCGTGCATGGCGACGGCATGCACTGGTTCCTCGCCGCCTTCGCCACCGTCAACCTCACGCTGATGCTGCGGGTCGGCGTGCAGGAGCACCGGCAGCTGACCGACGCGCTGCTGCTGCGCTTCGAGAACGAGGCCCTGGCCGCGCGCCTGAGCGAGCAGGTCGCGGCCACCGAGCGCGCGAGCGCCGAGAAGACGCGCTTCCTGACCACCGCCAGCCACGACCTGCGCCAGCCGCTGCACGCGGTCGCGCTGTTCGGTGCCGCACTCGAGACCGCGCTCCAGACCCGGCCCGAAGGGCGCAACGCCGAGCGCCTGATGCGCGCGGTCAACGCGCTGGGCAAATCGCTCGACACCATGCTCGACGTGTCGCGCCTGGACGCCGGCGTGGTCACGCCCACCTTCCAGCCGGTGCAGATCGATGCCCTGCTGCTGTCGCTCAACCATGTGTTCTCGGCCCAGGCCGAGCAGAAGGACCTGCAGCTGCGCCTGCGCGCCAGCGGCCTGTGGGTGCACAGCGACCCGCAACTGCTGGCGCGCATGCTGTCGAACCTGATCGACAACGCCATCAAATACACCCAGCGCGGCGGCGTCACCGTGACGGCGCGCGCGCACGGCCACATGGTGCGCATCGACGTGCTGGACACCGGCGCGGGCATCGCGCCCGACCAGCGCGACCGGATCTTCGAGGAGTTCTACCAGGTGGGCAACTCGGGCCGCGACCGCGCACGCGGCCTGGGCATCGGCCTGTCGATCGTGCAGCGCCTGTCGCGCCTGCTCGGCCATCCGGTCGAACTGCGTTCGAGCGTCGGGCGCGGCAGCCGCTTCCGCATCTCGCTGCCGCTGGCCGAAGCCCGCGCGCGCGTCGCGCAGGCCGCGCGCACGGCCGGCAGCCTGCCGCGGCGCGTGCTGCTGATCGACGACGAGGCCGACATCCGCGAAGCCATGACCGTGCTGCTGCGGGCCTGGTCGATCGAGGTGATGGCCGTCGGCGACGAGCAGGGCGCCATCGACGCGCTGAGCCGCGCCCGGGTGCCCTCGCAGCAGGCCGACATGCTGATCTGCGACTACCGCTTGCCCGACGGCGTCAACGGGCTCGACGTCGGCCTGCGCCTGCACCGGCGCTTCGGCATCGAGCGGCCCCTGCTGCTGATCACCGGCGAGACCGCGCCCGAGCCGCTGCGGCATGCGCGCGAATCGGGCGTGCCGATGCTGTTCAAGCCGGTCAACGCCGCGGCGCTGCGGCGCGCGCTCAGCAGCGACACATGACTTTCGGCACTGGCGGCGCCGGTGCCCAACGCTTAACTTTCGGCTCGCCCGCCCCGGGCGCTCCCTCCCTCACCAAAGTTATCAATGAAGAGCAGTCTGCGGATTGCGGCCAGAGCCGTCGTTCTGCGCGCATGCCGCGGCAGCTTCGGATCCTGACCATGCACACTGCCACTCCCCCCGCGCGCCTGATGCGCTTCACCCGGACCGCATCGGTGCTGGCCGGCCTGGCGATGCTCGCCGCCTGCCAGACCACCGACATGCAGATGGGCGCCCAGGGCGCCAAGACCGTCGCCACCGGCGCGGCCGCGGGCGACGCCACGGCCAACGCCCACAGCGCGCTCGAGAAGTGCGACTCGCCGCTGGGCACGGTCTCGCTGATCGAGAACCAGTCGGCCGGCTGGTACACGATCCTGCGCAACGAATACAAGCTGCCACCCACCGCCAACCTGCTGCGCCTGCTGATCCAGCAATCGAACTGCTTCGTGGTGGTCGAGCGCGGCGCGGCCGGCATGAACGCGATGACGCGCGAGCGCGCACTGATGCAGTCGGGCGAGATGCGCCAGGGCAGCAATTTCGGCGGCGGCCAGATGGTGGCCTCCGACTACGGCCTGTCACCCGAGATCGTGTTCAACAACAACAATGCCGGCGGCATGGGCGCGTCGCTCGGCGGCCTGGTCGGGGGCCGCTACGGCGGCGTGCTCGCGGCCGTGGGCGGCAACCTGCAGACCAAGGAAGCCAGCACGCTGCTGACGCTGATCGACAACCGCTCGGGCGTGCAGGTCGCGGCCTCGGAAGGCAGCGCCTCCAAGACCGACTTCGGCGGCTTCGGCCAGCTCTTCGGCGGCACCGCCGCGGGCGGCCTGGGCGGCTACACCAACACCGCGCAGGGCAAGGTGATCAGCGCGGCCTTCATGGACGCCTTCAACCAGATGGTGGTGGCGCTGCGCAACTACAAGGCGCAGTCGGTCCGGGGCCAGGGCCTGGGCGGCGGCGGCCGGCTGGGCGTGGACGGCGCCGCGGCGCCGTCGCAGACCTCGGCACCAGGGGCCACGCGCAATTCCACGCGCAAGAAAAAATGAGCGCGTGATCGGCATCCGCCGTCAAAACACGAAGCCCGGCCGCTTGCGAGAGCGCCGGGCTTTTTTCATGGCGAGCGACTGGGTGGCGCCCATCGACGTGTGCTGCAGGATCACTGCGCCGTCGTTCCGCTACATCGGTCCCGCTGCGCCCAGGCCCTGACTCTGCCCACCGCGTCGCTGCAGGGTCGCACCGATGCCACTCCTGCGCGCCAGGAGCCGGGGTCAGGCAGAACGCTTCGTTCAAAGGCTACGGCGCCCCCAGAACTCGGCGTCAGCGCCCGCGTGATCACGCCGATCTCGGGCAAGCGCCGTCAAATCGAACACCGCCTATAAATTAGTTTGACTAATGGTCAGAGAACTATAAATGGTTTTTTCTTTGACTCAAACAAACCAATAATTTCGACGTCAACAGTTGAATCCCGTTCGAGCGACGCTTCGACGCTCCCACATCTCGTTCCAAAAAAGAGTCAATGAATTCCACGCATTTCAATGTTGCTGTCGCGAGCTTTGAATTCGAAGGCAACGACTTTTCCCCCAAAATTTGCGGCCCTCGCGAATTCGCCCTGTTCCTGGAAAAGGCCGAGGTGATCCCCGGGATCGCTGCGAGTCCGCTCGCCCTCACGGGTGGCATCGAGACGCTGCAAGAGAGCGCTTCCGTCGGCGTCATCCCCATTCTCGCGACGCAAGGCGGGTCCGGTGGCACCGTCGACAGAAGCTTCTTCGAGCATGTCGTCGACAAGATCATCCAGGGCCTGAAAGATATCGGACCTGTGGAGGGTATTTATCTTGCCCTGCACGGCGCAATGACGTCGCCCGGCTATCCGGACGCAGAAGGCGAACTGCTTCGTCGCGTTCGTGAGGCTGTCGGTGACAAGCCCATCATTGCCGTGAGTCTCGACCTGCATGCCAATGTCACCGCGCAAATGATCGAGCACGCGTCGATTCTTGTCGGCTACGAAAACTACCCCCACGATGACGCGTACACCACAGGAAAGAAGGCCTGCCGGCTGTTGCTGCGCGCGCTCGTCGGTGAACTGCGGCCCGTGATGTCCATGGTGCGGCTCAAGATGTTGATCCCGGTGGTTGGCGGATCGACGCTCGTGCCGGGCGCGCCGCTGCAGCAAGTCAAGGCGTTGGCGAGAAAGCTCGAACGCGATGGCGTCGAATCCATCAGCTACTTCACCTGTCAGCCGTGGCTGGACGACGACCGCGCGAGCAATGTGGTGGTCGCCATCGCAGACCAGAAGATGGACCTTGCGAAAGCGGCCGCGGAAACGGTCGCCCGCGATTTCTGGGCGCGCCGTGAAGCCTTCGTCCTGCCGCTCCTGCCGATCGACGACGCCATCTCGCGCGCCCTCGCTGCCGAGGTGAAGCCATGTGTGTTGGCCGACACCGGTGACAGCGTCGGCGCAGGCGCCGCAGGCGATGCCTCATTCGTTCTTGCGCATCTGATGGCGCAGGCGGGGGAAGCGAAGTGCGCCCTCTCCTTGGTCGACGCCGAGGTGGCGAGCCTGGCAACGGCCGCAGGCGTCGGCGCCACGGTGTCTGTCGCCGTCGGGTTCAAGCTCGACGGCAGGCACGGGGCGCCGCTCTGCATCACCGCCAAGGTGGTGACTGTCCACTCCGGCGAATTCACCTATCTGGCCGGCCCGTCCGCGGGCACGACGGGCTACATGGGGCCTTGCGCCGTTCTGCAGGTTCGCAACATCTTCGTCCTCGTGACGACCCATGGCACCTACGAGTATGCGGACGAGCAGTTTCGAGCGGTTGGCATCGACAGCGCCGGAATGGACATCGTGGTGCTGAAGAACGGCATGAATTTCCGGAATCTTCTCGCAGAAGGGGCCTCATGGTTCCTGATCGACAGCGTCGGCTCATCGTCTTCCAATCTTGCCGCGCTTCCCTGGAAGAACAAGGTCACGCCGTTCTGGCCTCGCGACACAGACATTTCCGAACCGTTCACCTGCTGAACACGCGCCAACTCCCAACCCCTCAAAGAACGAAGCAGAGACAAACATGACGTCAGAAGATGCACTCTACAAACGCGTAACCTTGCGGCTGATCCCGTTCCTCGTCCTCCTGTATCTGGTCGCGTACATCGACCGATCGGTCCTGGCATTCGCCAAGCTCCAGATGAACGTCGACGTGGGGATCAGCGATGCGGCCTACGGCCTGGGGGCAGGCCTTTTCTTCCTTGGCTACATCGCTTTCGAAATTCCCAGCAACCTCATCCTGACACGCGTGGGCGCCCGGAAGTGGTTTGCCCGGATTCTGTTCACGTGGGGGTGCATCACTGCCGCGATGGCACTGATTCAAAGTCCGACCAGCTTCTACTGGTTCCGATTTCTGCTGGGTGCGGCGGAAGCCGGCTTCTACCCTGGCGTTCTGTACTACCTCACGCTTTGGTACCCCGCCCAGCGGCGCGGAAAAATCTACGGTCTCTTCGCTTTCGCCCAACCCCTCGCACCCATGCTCGCGGGCCCGCTGGCGGGTGCACTGCTCGGCATGAATGGCCTGGGGGGTCTTCAAGGATGGCAATGGGTCTTCATCGTGTGCGGCGTTCCAGCGGTTCTGCTTGTCATCCCGACGCTCAAGCTTCTGCCCGATACACCGTCTGACGCCAAGTGGCTGACCAAGGAAGAGGCGGAGATCCTCAACCGCGAAGTCAAGAAGGACGCGGACAGAATCCGCTCGAAGGAAGCAAGCCACAGTCTTCTGGGCACGCTGAAGGATTCGCGCGTCTTGATGCTTGCCTTTGCCTACGTGCCAATTCCGTTGGCAATCTACGGCCTGTCCCTGTGGCTCCCCACGCTCATCAAAGGGTTTGCAGTGACCGACCTGACGACCGGGTTCCTGTCGGCCGTCCCCTTCCTTTTCGGTGTGATCGGCTTGCTGGTGATTCCACGCAGTTCCGACAAGCGGAACGAGCGCCACTTTCACATCATCGGATGCTCCCTTGTTGGCATCCTGGGGCTGCTGGGCGCGGCGTTCTTTTCCTCACTCGCGATGCAACTCTTTTGCCTCTGCTTCGTGGGGTTCAGCCTGTACTCGGCATCTGCCGTGCTGTGGACCCTCCCCGGCCGCTTTCTCACCGGTGCGGGTGCGGCAGCGGGTCTGGCCGCCATCAATTCGATTGGCAATCTGGGCGGATACCTCGGTCCCTTTGGCATCGGCCTGATCAAGGAGCGCACCGGCAGCCTGGCCTACGGGTTGGTGTACATGGCAGGCGGGATGCTGCTCACGATTGTTCTCGTGCTGATTCTGCGAATGAAGGAACGCGCAGAGTCCCCCTCCCCGCTGGCCTGCGCCAGTGCCCGATAAAAGTCGAACACAAAAGTCGAACATTCTGGAACTGCGATGCCCACTACGCCCCCCCTGTTGTCTGAAGATTTCTGCGCGGTCTCCGACAGCGTCGCCCAAATCTATTTGGCTCCCCCGATCCGTCGCCTGCGCGAGCAGTTGGCCGTGGCGCTCCGTGCAGCGGCGATGCACGGGCTGGCTGAAGGCGTGTGCAACCACTTCAGCGTCGCACTCCCGCAGGACGGTGACAAGTTTCTGCTCAACCCGCGTGGATTGATGTGGCAGGAGATCCAGGCGGACGACATCCTCCTGGTGGATGGAAACGGCGAGAAGCTGGTCGGCCGCCACAGTGTGGAACCGTCGGCGATGTTCATCCACGCGGCCATGCATCGCGTGGCCAGGAAGCAGGTGGTGCTCCACAGCCATGCGCCGTTCGCCACCACATTGAGCCTGACGGAGCAATGTGCCTTGGACACCACGCTCTCGCAGAACGCCATGCGGTTCCATGGGCGCATCTCGAGTGACCCACTTTTCAACGGTCTCGCACTGGACCATGCGGAAGGGCAGCGCATTGCCGGCGCCACCCAGGGGGCCGACGTCGTCTTCCTGGCGAACCACGGCGTGATCGTGTGCGGGGATCGCCTGGACTACGCCTACGACGATCTCTATTACCTGGAACGCGCCTGCCAGCTTGAAGTTCAGGCCAGGGCGATGGGGGTGCCGACGCGTTCGGTCAACGTTGAACTGGTGGCCATCACCGCGGCTCAACTACAGGGCGAGCGCCTTCAGTCCGAGCTGTTCTTTCAGGCCCTCGAGCGCACCGTCAAGTAGGCCCGAACGACATGGATGCAGTCAAAGATCGCAACGTTACTGAAATTTCCTGTGGGAAGGTCGTGCATGGAAAAACCCTCGAAGCTTGGGTCGATTCCCATCCCTTGATGCGAGAGGTGGTCAAGGGCGAGCCTGTGCTTTGGCTCAATCCCAACATGGTCGCATTCACGCAGGCACGCGCCGATATCGAGCTGACATACGAGGACCTGGCCGACGCAGAGGCGCGCCTGCAGCGTTTCGCGCCGTATCTGGCGAGCGTTTTCCCCGAAGTGAGCGAAGCTGCAGGCCTCATCGAATCCGAAGTCCGCGAGATTCCCAAACTCGCGACGGAGATCGCTCGCCGCTACAACGTGGAGGTGCCCAAGCGGCTGCTGATGAAGCTCGACAGCCACCTTCCCATTTCCGGCTCGGTGAAGGCGCGTGGAGGCATCTACGAAGTGCTTTGCCACGGCGAGAAACTGGCGCAGATGGCAGGATTGCTTTCGGAGGGGGACAGCTATGTGAAGCTGGCCGAGCCCTCGGTCAAGGACCTTTTTTCCCGTCATGGCGTGGTTGTCGGCTCCACCGGCAACCTGGGCCTGTCGATCGGGATCGCTGCCTCGACGCTTGGCTTTGCCACGACGGTTCACATGTCGGATGACGCTCGCGCCTGGAAAAAAGCCAAGCTGCGCTCGCACGGTGTCAATGTGGTCGAGCATGCGGGAGACTACGGCGTGGCCGTCGAGAACGGCCGCAAGGAAAGCGAGCGCGATGCAGCAAGCTATTTTGTCGACGATGAGAATTCCCGCACGCTGTTCCTCGGCTATGCCGTCGGCGGGTGGCGACTTAAGCAGCAACTGGAGGCGATGGGCGTTGCCGTGACGGCGGAATCGCCGCTCGTTGTCTACCTTCCCTGCGGCGTCGGGGGTGGCCCTGGCGGCATTTCCTTCGGGCTCAAACAGGCTTTCGGGGACAACGTCCACTGTGTTTTCGCGGAGCCGACGCAGTCGCCCTGCATGCTCCTCGGGATGTACACAGGCCTTCACGATGAGGTCGCCATCGGCGATTTCGGCATCAGCAATCACACCGCCGCGGACGGGCTCGCCGTGGGGCGGCCATCGGGTTTCGTCGGGCGTGCCATGCACCGCATGATCAGCGCTGTCTACTCGCTGACCGATGACGAGATGTTTGCGCTGGTGTACATGGCGCAGTCGAGCGAGGGCATCCGGCTGGAGCCGTCCGCAGTGGCGGGCGCCCCAGGTTTCGCCCGGCTCCATGCGCATTCCCAGTGCCTGGGGATTTCTCCAAGCGCATGGCGCAACGCGACGCATCTCATCTGGGCCACGGGCGGCGGCATGGTCCCGAAGGAAGAATACGAGACGTACCTCGCTGAAGGCGCGCGTGTGCATGCCGTGGCGCCAGGCGCCTAGACGCTCGGCAAGGTTGGCGCTGTGGGTTGCGGTCTCATCGACCGCGCCTCTCTTGCTCACGCGTTGATCGGTGGATCCCTGGCTTCCATGCCTCGCGCCGATCAGCGCCTGCTGGGTGGTGTTGGCGCTGTCGCCTGCGCACGCTGCTCCTCGTGCATGGCCACGGCGCTGTGGACCGGTTCGTCGCCCGGCTCGCCCCAGCGGCCACTCGGACCCAGCGGGTACATCCTGCCTGCAGAAGCTGAGGCAAACTGTTGTCGGCAACGGGCCGACCCAAGCGCCATCGCTGCGGCCTGACGTTTCGACCAACAGCCGCCACGAAGCCCGGGCTCGATCCCAAACCCCTCCTTCCATTCACAGTCTGTGGTCGATTCATGAGCATGCTTTCTTCGTCCATGATGGTGTGGCTGCGGAGCTTCGAGGCGGCCGCCCGGCATGCCAACTTCACCCGCGCAGCAGCGGAGCTTTGCGTTTCGCAAGGCGCGATCAGCCAGCAGGTGAAAAACTTGGAGGGCGCCCTGCGGCGCCCTCTTTTTGTACGCGCCTCCCGTTCACTTTCCTTGACCCCCGAAGGAGAGCGACTGTATGCCGTGGCGCACGACTCCTTTCGTTCGCTGGACCTCACGCTTTCCCAGCTTCGCGCCAGCCAGAACCGTGAAGAAGTCACTCTGAGCTGCTCCCCATCCTTTGCCATGGTGTGGCTCACCCCGCGGCTGGGCAACTTCTTTCGAACCTGTCCCGGCACCCATCTGAAGATTCAGGGGGAGTTTCACCGGCTCGACCTGCTGCAACTTCATCGGCAGGGGCTCAATGCAGCCGTGCGATACGACCTCGGCCGCTACGAGGACCTGGAAGCCAAGCCATTTCTGGACGAATGGCTTTTGCCCGTCGCCAGTCCGAAGTTTCTGGAACAGCATCCAGAGCTGAAGACACCGGCGCAGCTCAAGCCGCAATGGCTACTGCACGACAGCAGCCCATGGGTTGGTGCCGGCGAATACGAGGAATGGGAATTCTGGCTCGAGCAAGCGGAGGTCGGCATTGGCGAGCTGGAGCTCGGAAACACCTTCAATCTTTCTCTGCTCGCGCTTGCTGCCGCTGCCAATGGCCAGGGAGTCGCCATGGGGCGGGCTGCATTGGTTCTCGATGACCTGGTGTCCGGCCGTTTGATCGACATCTTCAAGCTCAGCGTACCTTCTGTCGCCTCCTATGCCTTCATCACGCCACCCGACGCTGACGATTCAGTTCAGAAGGTCGAGATGTGGCTGCAACATGAGGCGCGGGAGTTCAGAGATTCCTGTCGGTACCATCTACCGCACCTCAAGTAGATCCTGCGAGTGACCCGCTGCGCGCGGGCGACAGCTTGCCGCGCACAACGCCGCCCGCCACGCGCGCGACCAACCGCAAGAAGAAATGACCGGCGCGCCGCGCTGACGATCCTGGCCCGGCGGCTCGCGAGAGCGCCGGGCTTTTTCATGGGCGGCCGCTTCCTTGCGCAATGCCGATGGCGGCGGCAGGCTGGCGGGCCAGTTCGATGAAGGCCCGCACGTAGTCGATGGCGATGTCCGCCTCGCGCGCGCCCAGGAAGATCTGCTTGGCGATGCCGCGCGCGCCCAGCCGCACCGGCACCACGTCCATCCTGGCCGCGTACTCCTCGACCAGCCAGCGCGGCAGGGCGGCCACGCCGCGGCCGCTGGCCACCATCTGCAGCATGATGTCGGTGGTCTCGATGGCCTTGTGGCGCTTGGGCGTGACGCCGGCCGGCAGCAGGAACTGGTTGTAGATGTCCAGCCGCTCGACGTCCACGGGGTAGCTGATGAGCACCTCCCGCGTCAGCTGCTGCGGCTTCACGTACGCCGCCGAAGCCAGCGGATGGCCCTTGGCCACGACCAGCACCTGCTCGTAGTCGAACACGGGCTCGAACTTCAGCCCCGGCTTGTAGAGCGGGTCGGGCGTGACCAGCAGGTCGATCTCGTAGCCGAAGAGCGCGCCGATCCCGCCGAACTGGAATTTCTGCTTCACGTCCACATCCACGTCGGGCCATGCGGCCAGATAGGGCGAGACCACCTTGAGCAGCCACTGGTAGCACGGGTGGCATTCCATGCCGATGCGCAGCGCACCGCGCTCGCCCTGCGCGAACTGGCCCAGCCGCTCTTCGGCCAGGTCCAGCTGCGGCAGCACCCGGTTCGCCACCGCCAGCAGGTACTGGCCGGCCTGGGTCAGGCGCAGGCTTCGGCCTTCGCGCAGCCAGACGTCGGTGCCCAGTTGCTGCTCCAGCTTCTTCATGCTGTGGCTCAGGGCCGACTGGGTCAGGTTGAGCACGCCCGCGGCGGCCGTCAACGACCCTTGGGCCTCGACCTGCTGGACGATGCTGAGGTGGATGCGCTCAAGCATTCGAATGAATTCCACTCATGGATTGGTGAAATAAAACCATTTTACTTCATCGAACCACATCCCTACCATCCGCTTCCATCGGTCGCTTTCCTTCTCGAGAGCGGCCCTGGCCTTCGTGCTGCAGCGGTGTGCCCCATCGATAGGCACGGGAGACCATCCAGATGAAAGAAAGACAGAAGAAATGACACGCCCCCTCCGCCTGGTCGCAGTTTCCGGCGGGCTGCAACGCCCTTCCAGGTCGGCCGCCCTGGCAGAGCACCTGCTGGACCTGATCGCCGACGAACTTCCGTGCGAGACGCGCCTGGTCGAACTCGGCCAGCTCGCACCGCAGCTGGCCGGCGCGGTCTGGCGCTCGCAACTGCCCGATACGGTGGAGCGGGAACTTGCGGCGGTCGAGCAGGCGGACGTGCTGGTGGTGGCGACGCCGGTCTTCCGCGGTGCCTACACGGGGCTGTTCAAGCACTTCTTCGACTTCATCCACCAGGACGCCCTGATCGACAAGCCGGTGCTGCTGGCTGCCACCGGCGGCAGCGAGCGCCATGCGCTGGTGATCGACCACCAGCTGCGGCCGCTGTTCAGCTTCTTCCAGGCGCGCACCTTGCCGCTGGGCGTCTACGCGACCGACACGGATTTCGTGGACCACCGCCTGCGGAATGAGGCCTTGGTCCATCGGGCCACCCTGGCCGTCCAGCGGGCACTGCCCTTGATCGCGCTCACGCACCACGCCACACCCTCGCTCGCCGAGGCCGTGGCCTGAACCAGCGCCGTCCATTTTCAGAAGAACCAGGTCACGAGATCGCCATGAACCCAGAACTCAGCTTTCACATCAAGAGCATCCGTTTCGACGAGAACTATCAGCCATCGGACGGTACGCGCATCACCACCAACTTCGCCAACCTGGCCCGGGGAACGAGCCGCCTCCAGAACCTGCGCAACACGCTGAGGATGATCGACAACCGCTTCAATGACCTGGCGCACTGGGACAATCCGACGGGAGATCGCTACGCGGTCGAGCTCGAGATCATCTCCGTCGAGGTGGGCATGGATGCGAAGCGCGGCGAGGGTGCATTTCCGCTGATCGAGATCCTGAAGACCCGCATCCTCGACAGGAAGACGAACCAGCGCATCGACGGCATCGCGGGGAACAACTTTTCCTCCTACGTGCGCGACTACGACTTCAGCGTCGTGCTTCCGGCGTACAACGCCCATCGAACGGAGTTCGGCACGCCGGACGATTTCGGCGACCTGCATGGCAGGCTGTTCCAGCAATTCGCCAACTCGGTCACCTACAGCAAGCACTTCCACAAGCCGCCTGTCATCTGCATCAGCGCCTCGACCAGCAAGACCTATCAGCGGAACGGAAACCAGCACCCCGCCTTGGGAGTGGAGTACCAGCAGAACGAGCTGTCCTCGACCGACCGCTACTTCGCGAAGATGGGGATGCAGGTTCGCTTCTTCATGCCGCCCAATGGCGTCGCACCGCTGGCCTTCTACTTCCACGGCGACCTGCTGGGCGACTACACCAACCTCGAGTTGATCGGCACCATCAGCACGATGGAAAGCTTCCAGAAGATCTACCGCCCCGAGATCTACAACGCCAATTCAGCGGCGGGAAAACTCTACCGACCCAGCCTGAACAACCAGGATTACTCGTCGACGCAGATCGTCTATGACCGGGAAGAGCGCAGCCAGCTGGCGGTCCAGCAGGGGAAGTTTGCCGAGGAGCACTTCATCAAGCCTTACAGGAATGTGCTGGAACAATGGGTTGCCGATTGCGCGGCCTGAGCTCCCGCTCACCACACCCATCTTTTCTTGAAGAGGAAACCCCAGATGTTCGAAACCTCCATCGCTGGCAGCCTGCCGAAACCCGCCTGGCTCGCCGAAACCCACAAGCTCTGGCCCCAATGGAAGGCCGAAGGCGATGCGCTTCGCCAGGCCAAGGCCGACGCGACCCTGCTGTGGATCAAGGCCCAGGAAGACGCCGGCCTGGACATCGTGGGCGACGGCGAGCAATCGCGACAGCACTTCGTGCACGGCTTCCTCGAGCAGGTCGAAGGCATCGACTTCGAGCACAAGGTGAAGATGGGCATCCGCGACAACCGCTACGACGCGATGGTGCCGCAGGTGGTGTCGGCCCTGCGCCTGAAGGGCCGCGTGCATGCCTTCGAAGCGCAGCTGGCGCGCGCCCACACGAAGAAGAAGCTGAAGTTCACCCTGCCCGGCCCGATGACCATCGTCGACACCGTGGCGGACCGCTTCTACGGTGACAAGGTGAAGATGGCCTTCGCGTTCGCGGAGCTGCTCAACCAGGAAGCGCTCGCGCTGCAGGCCGATGGCGTGGACATCATCCAGTTCGACGAGCCGGCCTTCAATGTGTACATGAAGGATGCCGCCGACTGGGGCGTGCAGGCGCTGGAGCGCGCGGCGCAGGGCCTGAGCTGTACCACGGCGGTGCACATCTGCTACGGCTACGGCATCCAGGCCAACACCGACTGGAAGCGCACGCTGGGCGACGAATGGCGCCAGTACGAGACGGTGTTTCCCGCGCTCGCCCGCAGCACCATCGACCAGGTGAGCCTGGAATGCATCCATTCCCATGTGCCGCCCGACCTGATGAGGCTGCTGGCCGGCAAGGACGTGCTGGTCGGCGTGATCGATGTGGCCAGCGACGTGGTCGAGACCCCCGAGGAAGTGGCCGACACCATCGGCCGCGCCTTGGCATTCGTGCCGAAGGAGCGGCTGTTCCCGTGCACCAATTGCGGCCTGGCACCGATGAGCCGCGACGTGGCATGGCGCAAGCTGGAAGCGCTGGCCGCAGGCACGAAGCTGGCCAAGGAACGGTTCGCCACGGCGTGAGGCCAAGGGCGTTCGGTCCGCCTGCGACGGCACCGGACACCGGCCTCAGGTGTAGCGCTTCTCCAGCGCGTCCCACGCGGGCTTGTTCACCAGGCGCTGGCGTTCGGCGAAGGTCGCGACCAGGCCGCTGGACTCCTGCACTTGCTTGTCGTCGCGCAACACGGTCAGCGCCTTCTGCATGCCCGCGACCGCGCCCTGCAGCGCCGCGTTGGCGTAGAGCACGATGCCGTAGCCGAGTTCACCCAGGTCGGTGGCGTTGAAGATCGGCGTCTTGCCGCCGATCACCATGTTCATGAGCTGGGGCTTGGCCAGGCGCTGCGGCAGCGCGCGGATCTCGTCGACCGTGGTCACGGCCTCGACGAACAGGATGTCGGCACCGGCCTCGGCGAACTTCTGGGCACGCTCGATGGCGGCCTCGAAGCCGTGCACGGCGGCGGCATCGGTGCGCGCCATGATCAGCAGGTCGGGGTCCTGGCGCGCGTCGACCGCGGCCTTGATCTTGCTCACGGCCTCTTCGGTGGCGATCACCTCCTTGCCCGAGAAATGGCCGCAGCGCTTGGGCGCGACCTGGTCCTCGAACTGGATGCAGTCGGCACCGGCGCGCTCCAGCGTGCGCACCGTGTGGCGTACATTGAGCGCGTTGCCGAAGCCGGTGTCGGCATCGACGATCAGCGGCACCGACACCGCATCGCGGATGCGCGCCGTGTGGTCGGCGATTTCCGCCAGGCCCATGAAGCCCTGGTCGGGCATGCCGAACCACATGTTGGTGACACCGGCGCCGGTGATGTAGATCGCCTGGAAGCCCAGGTCTTCGACCACCTTGGCGGACAGCGCGTTGAAGGCGCCGGGAACAATCAGGCCGCGGCGGGCCTCGGCGAGGGACTTGAGTTGCTTGCGGGTGGACATTCGAAATCTTCCAATCAGAAACTGTCGCCGGGAATGCGGACCCGGCCTTCCATCAGCACGCGGGCGCTGCGGCTCATCAGGGCCTTGGTCACGACCCATTGGCCATCGACCTGGCGGGCCTCGGCACCCACGCGCAGCGTGCCCGAGGGGTGGCCGAAGCGCACGGCCTGGCGCGCGCCGCCGCCAGCCGCGAGGTTCACCAGCGTGCCGGGAATGGCGGCGGCGGTGCCGATCGCGACCGCGGCCGTGCCCATCATGGCGTGGTGCAGCTTGCCCATCGACAGCGCGCGCACCAGCAGGTCGACGTCGGCCGCCTGCACGGCCTTGCCGCTGGAGGCGGTGTAGCCGGCGGGCGGTGCGACGAAAGCCACCTTGGGCGTGTGCTGGCGCCGGGCCGCTTCGCCGATGTGCTGGATCAGCCCCATCTTCAGCGCGCCATGCGCGCGGATGGTCTCGAACATGGCCAGCGCCTTGGCATCGCCGTTGATGGCCTCCTGCAGCTCGGTGCCGGTGTAGCCGATGTCGGCGGCGTCGAGGAAGATGGTGGGGATGCCGGCGTTGATCAGCGTGGATCGCAACGTACCCACGCCGGGCACCACCAGGTCGTCCACCACCTGGCCGGTCGGGAACATCGCGCCACCGCCCTCGCCGTCGCCTTCGTCGGCCGGGTCGATGAATTCCAGCGCCACCTCGGCGGCCGGAAAGGTCACGCCGTCGAGTTCGAAGTCGCCGGTCTCCTGCACTTCGCCGTCGACCATCGGCACCTGCGCGACGATGGTCTTGCCGATGTTGGCCTGCCAGATGCGCACGGTGCACAGGCCGTTCTGCGGCACGCGGGCCGGATCGATCAGGCCCTGCGAGATCGCGAAGGGCCCGACCGCGGCCGACAGGTTGCCGCAGTTGCCGGTCCATTCGACGAAGGCACTGTCGATCGAGACCTGGCCGAAGAGATAGTCGACGTCGTGGTCCGGGCGCGTGGACGGCGACAGGATCACGGTCTTCGAGGTGGACGAGGTCGCGCCGCCCATGCCGTCGATCTGCTTGCCGTAGGGGTCGGGGCTGCCGATCACGCGCAGCAGCAGCGCATCGCGTGCCGGCCCGGCTTCGCGGGCGGCCGGCGGCAGGTCCTGCAGGCGGAAGAACACGCCCTTGCTGGTGCCGCCGCGCATGTAGACGGCGGGGATCTTGATCTGAGGTACGGATGCCATGGTGAGGGAATGGTGGTGGTCTTCAGGCGGCCTGCTTGTTCGCGGCCAGGAAGTCTTGCGCAAAACGCTGCAGCACGCCGCCGGCCTCGTAGATCGACACTTCCTCGGCCGTGTCGAGCCGGCAGGTCACCGGCACCTGCAGCACGTCGCCGCTCCTGCGGTGCACGACCAGCGTGAGATCGGTGCGCGGCGCGGGCCGGCCGGCCACGTCGAAGGTTTCGCTGCCGTCCAGGCCCAGCGTGAGGCGCGTGGTGCCGGGCTTGAACTCCAGCGGCAGCACGCCCATGCCCAGCAGGTTGGTGCGGTGGATGCGCTCGAAGCCTTCGGCCACCACCGTCTCGACGCCCGCCAGGCGCACGCCCTTGGCGGCCCAGTCGCGCGACGAACCCTGGCCGTAGTCGGCGCCGGCCACGATGATCAGCGGCTGCCGGCGGTTCAGGTAGGTCTCGATGGCCTCCCACATGCGCACCACCCGGCCCTCGGGCTCGAGGCGCGCCAGCGAGCCCTTCTGCTGCACGCCGTCGACCACCGCCATCTCGTTGACCAGCTGCGGGTTGGCGAAGGTGGCGCGCATGGCCGTCAGGTGGTCGCCGCGGTGCGTGGCGTAGGAGTTGAAGTCCTCTTCCGGCAGGCCCATCTTCGCCAGGTACTCGCCCGCGGCGCTGTCCAGCAGGATCGCGTTGGAGGGCGACAGGTGGTCGGTCGTGATGTTGTCGGGCAGGATGGCCAGCGGCCGCATGCCGCGCAGCGTGCGCGGCACGGCTGCGAGCGCGCCCACGCCCTCGCTGTCCCAGTAGGGCGGGCGCCGGATGTAGGTCGACTGCGGGCGCCAGTCGTACTGCGGGCTGACCTTCTCGCCGCTGTCCGGATGGATCGCGAACATGGGCTCGTAGACCTGGCGGAACATCTCGGGCCGCACCGAGGCCGCGACGATGGCATCGATCTCCTCGTCGCCGGGCCAGAGGTCCTGCAGGCGGATCTCCTTGCCGTCGACGACGCCCAACACGTCGCGCTCGATGTCGAAGCGGATCGTGCCCGCGATCGCGTAGGCCATCACCAGCGGCGGCGAGGCCAGGAAGGCCTGCTTGGCATAGGGATGGATGCGGCCGTCGAAGTTGCGGTTGCCCGAGAGCACTGCGGTGGCGTAGAGGTTGCGGTCGATGATCTCCTGCTGGATCGCCGGATCGAGCGCACCCGACATGCCGTTGCAGGTGGTGCAGGCGAAGGCCACGATGCCGAAGCCCAGCTGTTCGAGGTCCTTCAGCAGGTCGGCGTCGCGCAGGTAGAGCTCGACGGCCTTGGAGCCCGGTGCCAGCGAGGACTTGACCCAGGGCTTGCGCTGCAGGCCCAGCCGGTTGGCATTGCGCGCCAGCAGTGCGGCCGCGATCACGTTGCGCGGGTTCGAGGTGTTGGTGCACGAGGTGATGGCCGCGATGATCACCGCGCCGTCGGGCATCAGGCCCGCGGCCTCCTGCTGGCGCGCCGCGTCGAGGCCGACGGCGATCTCGCGCGCGGCCAGCTGCGAGGTCGGCAGGCGGCGGTGCGGGTTCGACGGGCCGGCCATGTTGCGCACCACGCCCGAGAGGTCGAAGCGCAGCACGCGTTCGTAGCGGGCGGTCTGGAGCGCGTCGCCCCAGAAGCCGGCGGTCTTCGCGTAGCGCTCGACCAGCGCAACCTGCGTGTCCTCGCGGCCCGTGAGCCGCAGGTAGGCGAGCGTCTGCTCGTCGATGTAGAACAGCGCGGCCGTGGCGCCGTATTCGGGGCACATGTTGGAGATGGTGGCGCGGTCGCCGATGGTCAGGCCCTGCGTGCCTTCGCCGAAGAATTCGAGATACGCGCCGACCACCTTCTGCTGGCGCAGGAATTCGGTGAGTGCCAGCACGATGTCGGTGGCGGTGATGCCCGGCTGGCGCCGGCCGGTGAGCTCGACGCCCACGATGTCGGGCAGGCGCATCCACGAGGCGCGGCCCAGCATCACGTTCTCGGCCTCGAGGCCGCCCACGCCCACCGCGATCACGCCCAGTGCATCGACGTGCGGCGTGTGGCTGTCGGTGCCCACGCAGGTGTCGGGGAAGGCCAGGCCGTCCTGCACGTAGACCACCGGCGACATCTTCTCCAGGTTGATCTGGTGCATGATCCCGTTGCCCGCCGGGATCACCTCCATGTTGGCGAAGGCGCGCTTGGTCCACTCGATGAAGTGGAAGCGGTCCTCGTTGCGCCGGTCCTCGATCTCGCGGTTCTTCTCGAAGGCCTGAGGATCGAAGCCGCCGCACTCCACGGCCAGCGAATGGTCCACGATCAGCTGCACCGGCACCACGGGGTTCACCTGCGCCGGGTCGCCGCCTTCGGCCGCGATCGCATCGCGCAGGCCCGCCAGGTCCACCAGCGCGGTCTGGCCCAGGATGTCGTGGCACACCACGCGCACCGGGTACCAGGGAAAGTCGCGGTCGCGCCGGCGCTCCACGAGCTGCAGCAGGCAGTCCTCGAGGATGGCCGGGTCACAGCGCCGCACCAGGTTCTCGGCGTGCACGCGCGCGGTGTAGGGCAGGCCGTCCCAGGCGCCGGGCCGCAGGGCGTCGACCACGGCGCGCGCGTCGATGTAGTCCAGCGCGGTGCCGGGAAGTCTTTTTCGGTAGGAGGAGTTCATCGTGGTGGGTCGGTCGCGGGGCGCGCCGCGCGCCTCTCTGGAATCAAGGCTCGGTTCTTGTTCGGTGCGGGAGTCGTTGTGCTGCACGACTTTGGCACGGCGCCGGATCGCCGTGTGGGCATCCAGCGCCGCGCTTCAGCTGCGCGCCCCGATCGGCACGAACACCAGGTCTTCCGGACCGGTGTAGTGGGCGCTCGGCCGGATGATCTTGTTGTCGACGCGCTGCTCGATCACGTGGGCCGCCCAGCCGCTGGTGCGGGCGATCACGAAGAGCGGCGTGAACATGGCCGTGGGCACGCCCATCATGTGATAGCTCACCGCGCTGAACCAGTCCAGGTTGGGGAACATCTTCTTGACCTCCCACATCACCGACTCGAGCCGCTCGGCGATGTCGTACATCTTGGTCGAGCCGGCCGCGTCGGACAGCTGCCGGGCCACGCCCTTGATCACCACGTTGCGCGGATCGCTGACCGTGTAGACCGGGTGGCCGAAGCCGATCACCACTTCCTTGGCCTCCACGCGCCGGCGGATGTCGGCCTCGGCCTCATCGGGTGCGTCGTAGCGCTTCTGGATCTCGAAGGCCACCTCGTTGGCGCCGCCGTGCTTAGGCCCGCGCAGCGCGCCAATGGCGCCAGCGATCGAGGAGTACATGTCGCTGCCGGTGCCGGCGATCACGCGCGCGGTGAAGGTCGAGGCATTGAACTCGTGCTCGGCGTAGAGGTTCAGCGAGGTGTGCATGGCGCGCACCCAGGCCTCGGATGGCTTCTCGCCGTGCAGCAGGTGCAGGAAGTGGCCGCCCATGGAGTCGTCGTCGGTTTCCACCTCGATGCGCTTGCCCTGGGTGCTCCAGTGGTACCAGTACAGCAGCATCGAGCCCAGCGAAGCCATGAGCCGGTCGGCGATGTCGCGCGCGCCGGGCAGGTTGTGGTCGTCCTTCTCGGGCAGGATGCAGCCCAGCGCCGAGACGCCGGTGCGCATCACGTCCATCGGATGGGCGCCGGCGGGCAGGCTCTCGAGTGCGCTCTTCACGCTCGCGGGCAGGCCGCGCATGGCCTTGAGCCGCGCCTTGTAGGCCTTGAGTTCGGCCCGCGTGGGCAGCTTGCCGTGCACCAGCAGGTGCGCGATCTCCTCGAACTCGCAGACCTCGGCGATGTCCAGGATGTCGTAGCCGCGGTAGTGCAGGTCGTTGCCGGTGCGGCCGACGGTGCACAGCGCGGTGTTGCCCGCGGTCACGCCCGACAGGGCGACGGACTTCTTGGGCTTGAAGGCGGCGGCCGGTGCGGCGCGCTCGGTCAGGGTGGTCGTGGTGGTCATGCGGTTTCCTTGTCCAGGTAAGAACGGTCGATGGCGGCGGGGCGTCCGGCGGCGTCGATCGCCACCATCTCGAACACGCCCTTGAGAACCTCTTCCGCGGGAATGCCGGGGCTGTCGGCCAGGCCGGTCACGCACACGGTCATCGAGCTGCGGCCGATGCGGCTGACCCAGGCGCGCAGCGTGAGCTGGTGGCCCACCGGAACCGGGGCGAGGAAGTCGGCGCGCGTCACGCCGGCCATCACCACCTCGCGCTGCGCGAGCCCGCGCGCCGCCAGGAAGGCGGCCTTGGTCATGAGCTGCAGCCCCTGCCCCGCGAACAGCGTGCCGCGGTGATTGGCGTGGGCGGGCAGCACCAGTTCGTGCAGCGCGGTGGTTCCAGCGGGTGGGTTCATGGCCTCGCAATCTACGCAAAGGCCTGCATCGACGGAAGGACTGAAAAGGCGAATCTGTGCGAAGTGAAATCCGCGAATTTGCGAAGCTTGCGAATTGGCAAAGGCCGCTCAGGCTGCGGGCGAAGCGTCGATGCGGCACGGGGGCGCTTCAGCGCACGCCCGCGCGGCTCACTTGCGCGGGTCGCCCGCGCTCAGCACGCGCCGGATCTCGTCGGCCACCAGGTCGATCAGCGCATGGGTGGCGGCACTCAGCGGCCGGCGCTTGTGGCTGACGCGCACCACGTGCCGCACGATGCGCGGCGACAGGATCGGGCAAACCGACAGCGTGCCCTCGTTGACCGCGCGCTGCACCACGATGCGCGGCAGGATGGTGGCGAAGCGCGAGCGCTCCACCAAGCGAACGATGGTGCTCAGCACGTCGATCTCGAACTTGGGCGCGAGCACGATGCCCTCCTGCCGGGCGGAGGCCTCCAGCACGCCGCGCAGGCCATGCCGGCGCGTGGGCAGCACCAGGTCCAGGTCGAGTTCGGGCAGCCGTGCGAGCCGCACGTTGGCGGGCAGGCGCGGGCCGTGCTCGGCGCTCGTGACCAGCAGCATGTCTTCCTCGGCCAGCGACTCGGTGGCCAGCGAGAGCTTGGCGCGCGGCTCGTTGATGATCGCGACGTCGAGCTGGCCGCTGGTCACCCAGTCGATCAGCATGGCGCTGTAGCCGACCGAGACCGTGACCTCCACGTGCGGATAGGCTTCATTGAAGCGCGACAGCGCATCGGGCAGCACGCTCTCGGCCACCGAGGAGATCAGGCCCAGCGACACATGCCCCGTGACCACCTCGCTGCGCTGCGCGAGCTGTTCGCGCGCGGTGTCGATGTCGCGCACGATGGGCAGGAACAGCCGGTACATGAGCCGCCCGTGCGCGGTGGGCGCCATGCCGCGCCGCTTGCGCTCGAACAGGGGCTGGCCCAGCTCTTCCTCCAGCTTCGCGATCTGCATGCTCAGCGTGGGCTGGACCACGTCGAGCCGCTTCGCGGCCTGCGTCATCGAGCCGTCTTCGAAGAGCGCGAGAAAGTACTGAATCTGCCGGAGGTCCACGCGGGCCTTGTGGTGTGAGATCGCCCGGAGGCGCGGGTGAAGCGCGATTGTAGAAGGCGCCCGCGCAGCCTTGGCTCAGGCCGTGCCCACCTGCTGGTAGATGTGCTTGATCTCCTGGAAGTCGATCAGCGCGTCGTAGCCGTGCAGCCGGCCGAGGCCGCTGCGCCGGTAGCCGCCCGTCTCGGCCTCGGCGAAGAGCTTGTTGTGGTCGTTGATCCAGACCGTGCCGTTGCGCAGCGCGCGGGCCACGCGCATCGCGCGCGCGCCGTCGCGCGTCCAGACGCTGGCCGACAGGCCGAACTCGGTGTGGTTGGCGCGCGCGATGGCCTCGCGCTCGTCCTCGAAGCGCTCCAGCACCAGCAGCGGGCCGAAGATCTCCTCCTGCACGAAGAAGGCCCGCGTGTCGCGGTGCGCCACCAGCGAGGGGTGCACGAAGTTGCCTTCGCGCCGGCCGCGCAGCAGCACCGCGTCGGCCGCCTGCAGCGCATCGTCGATGCGCTGCCCCACCAGCCGGGCCGCATCGGCGTCGATCAGCGGCCCGATCTGCGCGCCCTCGATCAGGCCCGGCGCCACGCGCTGCGCGGCCAGCGCCGCGGTCAGGGCCTGCTGCATGGCCTCGTACTGGCGCGCATGCACCAGCACGCGCCGCGCGGCCGTGCACTGCTGGCCGCTGATGATGGTGGCGGCCACCGCGATCGCGGCCGCCGTCTGCTCGACGTCGGCGTCCTCGAACACCAGGCAGGCCGACTTGCCGCCGAGCTCCAGCGACAGCTTCTTCATGGTGGGCGCGGCCGCGGCCATGATGCGCTGGCCGGTGGCGTTGGAGCCGGTGAAGCTCAGCACGTCCACCTCGGTGCTCTCGCTCAGGTACTGCGCCACCGCGTGGCCGTCTTCGCTCACCAGGTTGACCACGCCGGGCGGCAGGCCCTCGCAGGCATGCAGGGCCTCGATCACGCGCGCGGTGATCAGCGCCGTCTGCGGCGCGGGCTTGATCACCGTGGTGCAGCCCGCGGCCAGGGCCGGGGTCAGCGAACGGATCAGCAGCACCACCGGCGCGTTCCACGGCACGATGATGCCGGCCACGCCCGCGGGTTCCTTGAGCAGGGTCGAGTAGGCGCCGGGCTCGACCTCGAACACATGGCCCGGCATGTAGCGCGTCAGGCCCGCGTAGTAGCGGATCTCCGACACGGCGCCCGCGATCTCGCCGCGCGACTGCGCGAGCACCTTGCCGTTCTCGCGGGTCAGCAGCTGCGCCAGCGGCTCGGCCTGCGCCTCCAGCCGGTCGGCCCAGCGCAGCATCACCAGTTGGCGCAGGCGCGGGTTCTGCGACCAGCCCGGCAGCTCGAAGGCCCGGCGCGCCGCGGCCACGGCCGCTTCGGCGTCGCCGCGCTCCGAGGCCGCATGGCGACCGAGCGGCGCGCCGTCGGCCGGGTCGTGGCGGTGGCCCCATGCGCCACCGGCCGCGGGCTGCCAGCGGCCGTCGATGAGGTTGAGGGCGTCCTGTGGAGTGCTCATGCTGTGTCGATGTGGGTGCGGGAATCGGGGGTTTCAGTCGACCAGCGCGGCCGCTTCCTTTTCCAGGTCCTGCTGGACGTACACGCGGAAGAGCTCCGCGGTGTAGAGCAGGCGCATCTGCGCGCCGACCTCGCAGGCCTTGAGGCAGGCGGCCTGCAGCTCCGGCGTGTCGGCATACTCGATCACGATCTGGTAGCCACGCTCGCCGTGGATCTCGTCGGACACGATGTGCAGGTCGAAGAACTCGACCTCCTCGTCGGTGAACTGGTACTGGTCGCGCAGCGTCGGCGCCTGCTTGCGGTAGATCGAGGGCACCTGCGACTCCAGCCCCACCACGATGCCGGCCACCGCAATGATCGGGTTCTCGCGCATGGCCATCGAATAGCACCAGCTCTGCAGGCCGCGCGTCGAGGGCAGCATGTTGTCCGGATCGGTCACCCGCGCGCGGGAGGAACCGCAGGCTTCCGCAAAACGGATCAGCAGGTCGGTGTGGCGGTCGCCGCCGATCTCTTCCTCGTACATGTTGGCCAGCATGAAGTCCTTGACCTCGAGCAGGTGGGCCGGCGTGCGCGCGTAGATGAAGCCCAGGTAGTCCGCGAACGGGCCCACGTAGTGGTAGTGGTTCTCGGCCCAGCGCGCCAGGTGGGCGCGCGAGAGCCGGCCCTCGGCCCAGGCGATGCTGAACGGCGACTTGTTCGCGCTCTTGCCCCGCACCTTTTCCTCGAGTGCGTGGCGGAAATCTTCCTTGCTCATCAATGCGGTCATGGGGTGGTCCTTTGTGGGTCTGAACGGAGGTCCGCGGCCACCGAGAGGCGCACGGCACGGGGCCTTTTTCGGGCTTGTCGTGATCCTATGGACAGCCGATGCAAACCGTCCACTCCTATCAATATTTCTGATGCCACGCATCGGCGGCGCTGATGTGGTTTGACGCGCGCAGGGCTTCGCTTCGACATTAGCCCTCGAGCCCTGGCGCCGACCGATGCGGCCCGAGCGCCCCACCCCGCGACCCATGGAACCGATTGCCCATGCCCAAAGTTGTGATCCGTAAAGACGGCCAGTGCCACGAAGGCGAGGTGCGGCCCAACACCAACCTGGTGGTGCGCGCCGGCATCAAGCAGTTTCCTTTTCCGCACCTCGACTACGGCTGCGGGATGGGCAAGTGCTCCAAGTGCATGTGCAGGGTCCTGCGCGGCGCCGAGCACCTGGCCGAGCCCAACTGGAAAGAGAAAAAGCAACTCGGCGCGCAGCTCGATGCGGGCTTCCGGCTGGCCTGCCAGCTCTGGATCCACCACGACATCGAGATCAGCCAGGGCGAGAGCGCGCCCACCTGACACCCCACCGACCCCTCCCATGGCCTCTGCATACGTGATCCTCACGAACAAGGACGGGCAGTTCCGCACCGAACTGTGCGACGGACTCCATGCCGTCGAAGCCCACGACTATTTCTTCTGCGGCCAGCGGCGCGCGCGCTTCGTGATCGCGCAGCTGCAGCGGCCGGTGAAGGTCGCGATCGTGGAAGACGGCGATCCGCCCCTGCGCAATCTCGTGCCCTCCAAGTTCCTGCCGGGCTTCGACACGCTCGAGGCCGCGCGCGAGGAACTGTCGCAGCTCGTGAACTTCGGGACCCTGGACGTGCGCCTGCTGCGCATCGACGCATCAGAACTCGACCGCCCATGATCAGCATCACCTTCATCACCAACGACCACAAGGTCCTGACCGCGCCCGAGAACAGCAACCTGCTGCGGGTTTCGCTGCGTGGGCAGGGCGGCATTCCCTTCAAGTGCGGCGGCGGCCTGTGTGGCACCTGCAAATGCCGGATCGAGCGCGGCCTGGAACATGCCGACACGGTGAAGCCCAAGGAGCGCAAGCACCTGTCGGAGGCCGAGCTGGCACAGGGCTACCGCATGGCCTGCCAGACCTTCGTCGGCGGCGACGTCAGCGTCTCCTGGTCCCCCGCCCCTTCCCCCACCCGAAACGGCAGCGTCCCATGACCGACCCCGACAGCTTCTCCGTCCGCGTGCTCGCACGCACGACCGTCGCCACCGACACCGTGGCCTTCTTCCTCGAGCGCCCCGCGGGCTTCGAGTTCGAGGCCGGCCAGTTCGTCAGCGTGCAGCTGGCCGGCTTCGACACCCCCGAAGATGGCTCCGACGACGGCGAGCGCATGCTGTCGATCGCCAGCGCGCCGCACGACCCGCAGCTGATGATCGCGATGCGCATGCGCGACACGCCCTTCAAGCGCCACCTGTCGGCCTGCGCGGTCGGCAGCGAAGGCGCCAGCGTGCTGCTGAGCCCGGCGATGGGCGACTTCGTGCTGCCCGCGGACCCGACCCGGCCGCTGGTGATGCTGGCCGGCGGCATCGGCATCACACCCTTCTTCAGCATGCTGCGGCACCTGCAGCACGAGGCCGCGGCCGGCAGGCCGACGCCGCCCGTGACCCTGCTCTACGGCAACCGCACGCCCGATCTCGCGGCCTGGGGCGACGAACTCGCGCGGCTCTGCGCCGAGCTGCCATCGCTGCGCGTGGTCCATGTGATCGCGGAACAGGGCGAGGCTTCGCTGCCTGAGACTGCACTCGGGTCTGCCACGCGCCCCGGACTCATCACGGCCGACGTCATCCAGCAGGAAGTGCCTGACTGGCAGGCCTGCCACTACTACATCGTCGGACCGACGGCGATGGTCGCGGCCATGCAGGACTGCCTCGACGCCTGCGGCGTGTCGCCCGAGCAGGTGGCGATCGAATTCTTCGCCGGCTATTGAGCCGCCCCTCTGTCCAGCACTTCAGGACGCTTTCCATGCAGACCCTCTCGGAGCTCATCCCCCTGCCCTCGGCCGCCGGCCAGATCGCGGTGCATCGCCACGGCGACCCCCGCGCACCGGCCGTCTACATGGCGCACTCCATCCTCTCGAGCAGCGCCATGTGGACGGCACAGGCGGCGCTGCTGACCTCGCGCGGCTGGCAGGTGCTCTGCGCGGACACGCGCGGCCACGGCGACTCGGTCGCCCACCAGCCGCCCGCCACGATGCAGCAACTGGTCGACGACACGGTCGCGGTGCTCGACGCGCTCGGGCTCGAAAAGGTGCACTACGTCGGCCTGTCGCTGGGCGGCATGAGCGGCTTCGGCCTGGCGCTGGCGCATGCCGACCGGCTCGACAGCCTCTGCCTGTGCGCCGCGCGCGCCGACATGCCGCCCGAAGCCGCGGCGCCCTGGGACGAGCGCATCGCCACCGCCGAGCGCGAAGGCTGCGCCGCACTCGCCCAGCCCACGCTGGAACGCTGGTTCGGCCGCGCCTTTCTCGACGCGCATCCCGACACCGCGCAGCGCCTGCTGCAGGTCGCGGCATCGACCTCGGTGACGGGCTTCGTGGGCTGCGCGCGCGCCATCCAGGGGCTGGACTACCTCGCACGCGTGCACGAGATCGCCCTGCCCACCACCTTGATCGTCGGCGCCAACGACGGCGTGCTGCCGCAGGCCATGGCCGAGATCCAGCGGCGCATGGCCGGCTCCATGCTCGATGTCATCGCCCAGGCCGGGCACCTCCCCAACATCGACCAACCCGCCGCCTTCGACGCCGCCCTGCTGCGGCACCTCGGGACGCCCGAACGGCGCTGAGGTTCGCGGGCCGCGCGGAGTCAGCCTGCGCGCTCGAGCAGCGACGCGAGCAGGCAGCCCTTCTGGCTGGCCAGCAGTGGCCCGCCCCCTTCGGACGCGGCCTTGGCCCGCCGCCATTCCTCGTCCGCCCCGAAGGCCGCCCAGGCCGCGGCCCGCTGGACTTCGGATGTACCAGAGATGCCCCCGCGGCGCGTCTGGCGCCAACACCGACACCACATGGATGCCCAGCCGCTCGAAGATCGGCAGCGTGGTGGACAGGAAGCGCGCGCGCAGCGCATCGGCCTTGATGCCAACGGCCCCGCATGCCGCCATCTGTGACGGATGTTCATCCTCGTGATTCCGCGCGATGGCTCGAACCCGGTGCGCGATCTCCGTAGCATTTCCGGGCCGCTTCGACAGTGCCATGACAGGGCCTGCGTGGCGGCCATTCAACAACGGAGACCCGCCCACATGACCCTCTTTCCCGCCCGTTCCCGACCGTGGCGCCAAGCCCTCGGGGCCTTCCTGCTCGCGCTCTTCACCACCGCCGCCTGCGCGGAGTGGCCCGAGCGCGAGATCGGTTTCATGGTCCAGTTCGGCCCCGGTGGCACCACCGACCTGGTGAGCCGCGCGCTCGGCGCCGAACTGTCCAGGGAACTGGGCAAGCCCGTGATCGTGCTCAACCGTCCTGGCGGCCAGGGCACGGTGATGGGCGGGCTGCTGGCCCGCGCCCAACCCGACGGCTACCAGATCGGCATGCTGTCTTCCGGCATGTCCACCTGGCAGCTCGTCACCGACACGCCGCAGAAGGTCAAGGACTTCAGCTCGATCGCGAGCGTCGGCCGCTACCTGTACGCGATCGTGGTCAACGCCGACTCGCCCTACCGGCACATCGACGACCTGATCGCGGCCTCGAAGAAGGCCAAGGGTGGCCTGAACTTCGGCGCGCCGAGTTCGGTCAACACGCTCGGCATGCTGCTGCTGGCGCAGAAGACCGGGCTGCAGTTCGAGACCGCCAACTACCGTTCGGGCTCCGACTCGGTGGTGGCGCTGCTGGGCAAGCAGATCGACGTGGTACTGCAGAACCCCACCGACTTCATGCCGCACGTCAAGAACGGCAAGCTGCGCGCGCTGGCGGTGGCGAGCGAGACGCGGCTGCGCGAACTGCCCGAGGTGCCCACGCTGCGCGAGCTGGGCTACGACGTGGTGACCGACGTCTACTTCGGCGTCGGCGGACCCGCCAACCTGCCCGAGCCCATCCGCAAGCGCCTCGAGACGGCCACGCTCAAGGTGGTCAACGACCCGGCCTTCCAGGCCCAGTTGCGCGACACCTACGGCATCGAGCCGGCACCGCTCACGGGCGCGCAGTACCGCGTGGTGCTGGAGCGCTCGCAGGACGACGTCGCCAAGCTCAAGAGCCGCTTCCCCAGTTCTTCCCCCAAGTAGGTTTTTCATGTCCATTTCCGAACAGAACGGTGGCAGCGTGGCCAACCGTGTGGCGGCGGCTTGCCGTCGCCATGGCGTCGAGGTCGTTTTCGGCCAGTGCAACCCCGTGCGCTTCCATCTCGCAGTGCCCGGGCAAGGCATGCGCAACATCGGCTACCGCACCGAGAACGCCGGAGGCGCCATGGCCGACGGCTATGCGCGCATCAGCCGCCAGACCGCGGTCGTGACCGCGCAGAACGGGCCGGCCGCGACGCTGCTGGTCGCGCCGCTGGCCGAGGCGCTCAAGTCCTCGGTGCCCATCGTGGCGCTGGTCCAGGACGTGCCGGTGGCACTGCGCGAGCGCAATGCCTTCCAGGAGTACGACCACCTGAAGCTGTTCGCCGGCTGCGCCAAGTGGGTCGGCCGCATCGACACGGCCGACCGTGTCGACGAATGGGTCGACATGGCCTTTCGCGCCGCGACCAGCGGCCGCTGCGGCCCGGCAGTGCTGCTGCTGCCGGTGAACGTCGCTGACAGCGAGGCCACGGATGCGCCGACGCGCCGCGCGAACAACGGCCGCTTCCCGCTTGACCCCGTGGTGCCGGCGCCCGAGCGCGTGCGCGAGGCCGCGCGCCTGCTCATGGCCGCGCAGCGCCCGCTGGTCATCGCCGGCGGCGGCGTCCACCTGTCGGGAGCGGCACAGACCCTGGCGGAGCTGCAGGAGCGCTTCGGCCTGCCGGTCGCGACTACCATGATGGGCAAGGGCGCGGTATCGGAACTGCATCCGCTGTCGCTCGGCGTGATCGGCAACGTGCTCGCGGTCGGTGCGCCGGCCTACGAGGCGCGCTCGCTGATCGCAGACGCCGACGTGGTGCTGCTGGTGGGCACGCGCACCGCCGCCAACGGCACCGACACCTGGGCCCAGTACCCGCGCCACGCACGCTTCATCCACCTCGACATCGACCCGGTGGAGATCGACCGAAACTACGAGGCGCTGCGCCTGGTCGGCGATGCGCGCCTGGGCCTGGAGGCGCTGGCCGAGACGATGGCACAACACGAGCCCGGCTTGCGCAACGCCGGCCGCACCGCGCTGCAGCAGCGCATCGCGTCCTCGCATGCCGAAGCGCGCCGGCTGCAACAGGGGGTGCGCACGGAGGACCGGCTGCCGATCCGGCCCGAGCGCCTGATGCACGAACTCGAGCAGCTGCTGCCGGCCGAGGCGATCGTCACGGCCGACGCCAGCTACGCCTCGGTCTGGACCACGCTCTACCTCACGGCACGCCGCGCGGGCGACCGCTTCCTCGTGCCTCGCGGCCTAGCCGGCCTGGGCTGGGGCCTGCCGCTTGCGATGGGGGCGCAGCTCGCGCAACCCGGCGCGACCGTGGTGTCGGTGGTGGGCGACGGCGGCTTCGGCCATGTCTGGAGCGAGCTCGAGACGATCCGGCGCCACGGCATCAAGCTGGTGCTGCTGGTGCTCAACAACGGCGTGCTCGGCATGCAGGAGGACATGGAGGTGTTCCGCTACGGCGGCCACACCGACACCCGCTTCGAGCGGGTTGACCACGCTGCCGTGGCGCGCGCCTGCGGCCTGCACGGTGTCGCGGTCGAGGCGCCGGGCGCGCTGCGCGCCGCGCTGCAGGACGCACTGGCGGCCGACCGGGCAACGGTGATCGACGTCATCGTCGACCCGGCGGCCTGCCCGCCGCTCACCGCCTACGGCAGCCGGCCGAGCCAGCTGGGCGGTGGCACATGAGCGCGCCGACGGACCGCCCGGTGGCCCTGGTCACCGGCGGGCGCCAGGGCATCGGCCGCGCCTGCGCGCTCGCCCTGGCCGCTCAGGGCTTCGACCTGGTGCTGGTCGACCTGCACGACGACGAACGTGCACGGGCCACGATGGCCGAACTGCGCGCGCTCGGCGCCCGGGCCGATCTCCGCACGGCCGACATCGCAGACCTGGAAGGCCACGCGGCGCTGGTGACCGATGCGTTCGCGCTGCACGGACGCATCGACTGCCTGGTCGACAACGCCGGCGTGGCCGCGCGGCCGCTGAAGGACGTGCTGGACATCACGCCCGCGGACTTCGACCACAACTTCGACCTCAACATCCGCGGCACCTTCTTCCTGACTCAGGCCGTCGCGCGGCGCATGCTGGAAGACCCGGCGCCGCGGCCCTACCGCAGCGTCATCGTGATCTCCTCGATGGCGGCGCACTACGCGCGGCTCAACCGCTCGCAGTACTGCATGTCGAAGGCCGCGGTGGCGATGATGGCCAAGATCATGGCGCTGCGGCTCGCACCGCACGGCATCCATGTGCACGACGTCCGGCCCGGCTTCATCCGCACCGAGATGACCGGTTCGCTCGACACCGGCCCGCAGGACGCGCGCATCGCGAGCGGCGAGGTGCCGTTGCGGCGCTGGGGCGAGGCCGAGGACGTCGGCCGGCTGGTCGCGACCCTGGCCGCCGGGCTGGTGCCCTACGTGACCGGCGAGCCCTTCGTGATCGATGGCGGCCTGCGCGCCAACAGCGCCTGAACCGGAGCGCCCCATGCTTGCATTGCGAAAATTGACGCCCGGCTTCGGCGTCGCGCTGGCCGAGGCCGCCGCACCGCAGACGCCAGCGCCCGGCGACGTCCTGATCGAGGTCGAGGCCGCCGGCATCTGCGGCAGCGACCTGCACATCTACGACGCCAAGGGCTCGGCCTACGACTTCCTGTGGCCGCGGCTGCCGCTCACGCTCGGCCACGAGTTCTGCGGCCGCGTGGTCAGGCTCGGCGCCGGCGCACCGGCCGCGTTGCTGGACCGGCGCGTGGTCGCGCTGCCGGTCGGCATCGGCACCCAGCGCGACGGCTGCTTCGCGCCCTGGGTCACGGTGCCGGCCGCCCACTGCCTGCCGATCCCCGACACGCTCGACGCCGAGCTCGGCGCGCTGATCGAGCCGCTCACCGTGGCGCACCACGCGGTGGCGTGCGCGGGGATCGGGCCGGGCCAGCGGCTGCTGGTCATGGGCGCGGGCGCCATCGCGCAGGGCGCGGCGCTGTTCGCGCGCCTGGCCGGCGCACGCCAGATCGTCGTCACCGGCCATGCCGACACGCACCGCTTCGCCGTGCTGCGCCGCATGGGCTTCGACACGCTGGTCGACCGCGCCGAGGCCGGCTCCGAACAGCGGCTCGCGGCCCTGGCCGGCGAGGGCTTCGATGCGGTGATCGAGATGACCGGCGTGGCCTCCACCGTCGACGAGGGCCTGGGCCTGCTGCGCCGCCAGGGCACCCTGGTGGCCACCGGCATCCACCCGGCGCCGGGCACGATCGACATCACGCGCCTGGTGCGGCGCCAGCTGCAGCTGCGCGGCAGCTACGGCAACACGCGCGAGGGCTGGCAGCAGGTGATCGACACCGTGGCCGCGCACCCGGCGCAGTTCGCACCGCTGGTCACGCACCGCTACGCGCTGCGCGACGGCCTGCAGGCCTTCGAAGCGGCCTACAGCCGCGTCGCGACCAAGGCCCTGCTCTTCCCCCACTCCTTCGAAACCCGCACCCCACGATGAACGACTTCCTTTTCGGCGGCCGCCCCGAGACTGCGATCCAGGCCGGCCATGTGGTCGAGGACATCGACCAGGCCATGGCCAGCTTCAGCGCCCAGCTCCGGGTCGGGCCCTGGTACCGCTTCCGCACCTCGCAGCCGCGGCCCGGCGCGTTCTATCGCGGCCGCGAGGTGAACCACGACCTGTCGATCGCGCTGGCCTTCCACGGCACCCTGATGCTGGAGCTGATCCAGCAGCACGACGACCAGCCTTCGGTGTTCCGCGACGGCGTGGCGCGCCGTGGCCACGGCTTCCACCACTGGGGCATCGGCACGCGGCAGTTCGATGCGCGCGTGGCCGAAGAACAGGCGCAGGGTCGCGAGGCGCTCTACACGGCGCGCACCGCGCGCGGCGCACGCATCGCCTACTTCGAGGGCGCCACGCCGCTGCACGCGATGAAGGAGCTGATCGAGATCACCGACATCAGCGAGGCCTTCTATGCCGGCATCGCGCGGCAGGCGCGCGACTGGGACGGCCGCACGCTGCTGTGGCCCGGGCCGCAGGCGGCCTGATTCGCGCGCTTCAGCCCGGCGGCAGGAAGCCGGGGGAGGCCGCGATGCGTTCGCGCAGGAACTCGATGAAGGCCGTGGTGCGCGGGCTCGGGTTCTGGTTGTGCGGGTAGATCGCCCAGATCGGATCGTGCTCGGGCTGCGCGTCGCTGTCGAGCAGGGTCACCAGCGCGCCGCTGGCGATGTCCTGCTCCACCACGTAGTAGGGCAGCTCGGTGATGCCCACGCCGGCCACGCACAGGCGGTGCAGCATCTCGGCCTGGTTCGAGGTGATGTCGCCATCGACCGAGGCCGGCTTGAGCGGCGACTCGGCACGCAGCCCCCAGTGGATGTCATGCGTGCGGATCGAGAAGTTGAGGCAGTTGTGGTCCTTCAGCGCCGCCGGCGTGGCCGGCGTGCCGCGGCGCGCCAGGTAGGCCGGCGCGGCGCAGATCACGTGCTTGGTCAGCCCGATCTTGCGCGCGAAGTACGCGCTGTCCTGCAGCGCCCCCAGGCGGATCGCGAGGTCGATGTTGCGCTCCACCAGGTCGACCCGCTCGGCCCCCAGCTGGATGTCGATCTTGATGCGCGGAAAGCGCCGCACGAACTCGGCGATGAAGGGCACCAGCGTGTAGCCGAAGCTGGGCAGCGTGTAGATGCGCAGCCTGCCGCTCAGCTCGGCCGTGAGTTCGCTGAGGCTGCGCTGCGCATCGTCCATCGCCTCCAACACCCGGCGCGCGCCGACGATGAACACCTCGCCTTCGTAGGTGAGCTGCAGCGAGCGCGAGGTGCGGTGGAGCAGGCGCGCGCCCAGCCGTTCCTCCAGGCGCGAGATCGCCTTGCTGACAGCCGAGGCGCTCAGGTCGAGCTGGCGCCCGGCGGCCGAGAAGCTGCCGCTTTCGACCGCGCGGACGAACACGGCGAGCTCGGAGAAACGGTCATGGGACATGGCGCGAGCTTAGCGGCGCCAGGGCGCGCCGTGCGTCACTCGGGCACGATCTTCGCCGCCGCCGCGGTGCGGCGCCACAGCGCCACCTCGGCGTCGACGAAGCGCGCGAAGGCTTCCTGCGTGTCCACGAATACCTCGCCGCCGGTGGCCTCGACGCTCTCGCGCTCGGCCTCCGCCGCCTTGCGTGCCATCCGGTTGAGGTAGGCCACGGCCGCCTCGGGCGCGCCCTTGCGCAGCCACAGGCCGCTCCAGCTCGTCATCTCGTAGCCGGGCAGGCCCGACTCGGCCACCGTCGGCAGTTCGGGCAGCACCTTGAGCCGCGTGCGGCCCGAGGCCGCCAGCGGCACCAGCGTGCCGGCCCGGATCTGCGTGAGGCTGTTGAAGATGTCGACGAACATCACGTCGCAATGCCCGCCCAGCAGGTCGTTGAGCGCCGCGGTCGCGCTCTTGTAGGGCACGTGCAGCAGCTTGACGCCCGCCATCTGCTGGTAGAGCTCCATGCCCATGCGGCCGGCCGAGGTGCCGGCCCCGAAACTGATCTTGCCGGGCTCGCGCCGTGCCAGCTCGGTGAGCTGCGCGATGGTCGACACCCCGAGGCCGGGCCGCGCCACCAGCAACGAAGGCAGCCGCCGCGTGCTGCCCACGGGCACGAAATCCTGCAAGGGGTCATACGGCAGGTTCTTGATCAGGAACAGGTTCGCCACATGGGCATTGGAGGTCGCGAGCACCGTGTAGCCGTCCGCCGGCAGCCGCGCGACCTCGGCGGTGCCGATCGAACCGCCCACGCCGGCCTTGTTGTCGACCACCACCACCTGCCTGCTGTCGGCCGTGATCTGCTGCGCGATCGCGCGCGCATTCAGGTCGGTACCGGTGCCGGCGGCCCACGGCACCACGATGCGCAGCGGCCGGCTCGGGTAGCCGGCGGCCCGCGCCGGCAGCGTGGCCGTCGACGCCGCCAGTCCGCCAGCGGCGGCGACGCGCAGCATCAGGCGCCTTCTCATTTCATCGCCTCCTGCATGTAGGGCACGGTGTCCAGGCCCTCGAAGTCGGGCCGCACCACCTGGAACTTCGACTCGACGGTCACGTAGTCGAGGTAGCCGACGCGCGCCAGCGGCTTGATCTTGAGGATGTCGAGCACGCCGTCGGCGTCGATCACGTCCTCCTGGATGTGCACGCCGATCACCTCGCCGATCAGCAGGTAGGTGCTCGCCTCCGGCGTGTTGGCCGGGATGTAGAGCGACTGCCGAAGCCGGCATTCGAAATGCACGGGCGAGGCCGCCACGCGCAGGGGCTTGACCCGGTGCGAGGCCACTGTGGGAATGCCCAGCTGGCTGAACTCGTCGACCTCCGGCCCGAAAGCCTGGGCCGAGGACACCACCCACTGGCGCAGGTCGTAGGTGGCCATGTTCCACACGAACTCGCCGGTGGCCAGCGCATTGGCGGCGGTGTCCTTCATCGAGCCGTCGGGCCGGCAGTTGACCGCCACCGTCACGGTCGGCGGGTCCCAGGTCAGGTTCTGGAACTGGCTGTAGGGCGCGAGGTTGTGCACGCCCTGCGGGCTGACGGTCGAGATCCAGCCGATGGGTCGCGGCACGCAGCAGGATTTGAAGGGGTTGTAGGGCAGGCCGCTGGCGGTGTGGCCGGGTTCGTAGAACATGGTGGGTCTCCGGTTTAATAGGGACGTCCAAGATATGGATATTCCATTCGTATCTCTATCGATGTTTCGCTATGTCATCCAACAAGAATCAAACGCCGCCATCGGTGCGGCGCGTGCTGGCCGAAGACGCCGACTTCGGCGGCGATCGCCAGTTCGCCACCACGCTGGCGCGCGGCCTCGCGCTGCTCAAATGCTTCACGCCCGCCCGGCCGACCCTGAGCAACCGCGAGCTGTCGGAGCAGACCGGGCTGCCGAAGGCCACCATCTCCCGCCTCACCTACACGCTCTGCGCACTGGGCTACCTGCGCAACGTGCCGGACTCGCAGCGCTACGCACTGGGTTCGGCGGTGGTGTCGCTGGCCTATCCGCTGCTGGCGAACATCGGGCTGCGCCAGGCCGCGCGCGCGCCGATGCACGAACTCTCGGCCTCGGTGCGCGGCTCGGTGTCGCTGGCGATCCGCGACCGGCTCGACATGGTCTTCATCGAGGTCAGCCGCAGCCGCTCGGCCTTCTCGGCACGCATCGCCGACATCGGCCTGAGCTACCCGATCGCGGCCACGGCCATCGGCTGGGCCTACCTCGCGGCCTGCCCCGTGACGGAGCGGCAGGCGCTGATCCACGAGATCCGGCTGCGGCAGCCGGCGCTGTGGGCCCAGTACGAGCCCAACATCCGTGCCAACCTGAACTTCTATGCCAGCGCCGGCTTCTGCGCGAACCACGGCGAACTCCGGCCCGAGGTGGCCGCGGTCGCAGCGCCCTTCGACACCACGCCCGAGGGGCGCCAGCTGATCTTCAACTGCGTCGTGCCCACTTTCCGCTGCACTCGGGAAGACCTGGTGCACGACATCGGCCCTCGGCTGGTGAACATGCTGCGCAGCCTGCGGCCCGCCCACTGAACGCCGCGCCACCTCCACCTCCTCCATGGCTCACAGGCCCAGCATCGTCTTCGCGATGATCCCGCGCTGCACTTCATTGGAGCCGCCGAAGATCGACAGCTTGCGGTTGTTGAGGTACTGCGCGGTGGCGGTGGCGGCCTCGGGCGGGCTGCCGTCGAGTGCCAGCGCATCGGCCAGCTGCGCCTGGGCCCGCGGCCCGACCGCGCGGCGGATCAGCGATGACAGCTCCTGGCGGATCTCGCTGCCCAGCACCTTGAGCGCCGAGCTCTGCACGCCGGGCGAGCCGCCCGCGGCCACGGTGGCGGTGACGCGCAGGCTGGTGGTCTTGAGGTTCTCCAGCGCGATCTCGACCCGCGCCATGCGGGCCGCGAACAATGGGTCCTGGTCGAGGGGACGGCCCTGGCGCTGCACGCGCGCCGCCACCGTCTTCAGCCGCTGAAGCGCCGCCACGCAGAAACCGATGCCGGCGTTGCGCTCGTGCGTGAGCAGGTACTTGGCGCAGGTCCAGCCCTCGTTCTCCTCGCCCACCAGGTTCTCCAGCGGCACGCGCACGTCGGTGAAGAACACCTCGTTGACCTCGTGTTCGCCGTCCAGCGTGACGATGGGCCGCACCTCCACCCCGGGCGACTTCATGTCGATCAACAGGAAGCTGATGCCGCGCTGGGGGCGCGCGTCCGTCGAGGTGCGCACCAGGCAGAAGATCATGTCGGCGTGCTGCGCGAGCGTGGTCCAGGTCTTCTGGCCGTTGACGAGGTAGTGTTCGCCCCGCGCGTCGGTGGTGCGCACGGCGCGGGTGCGCAGCGCGGCCAGGTCCGAGCCGGCGCCGGGCTCGGAGTAGCCCTGGCACCACCAGTCGCTGCCGTCGAGGATGCGCGGCAGCCAGTGCGCCTTCTGCGCCGGCGTGCCGTAGCGGATCAGCACCGGCCCCAGCATGATCAGGCCGAAGGGCAAGGTGCGCGGCGCATCGGCCAGCGCGCATTCGTACTCGAAGATGAAGCGCTCGACCGCGGTCCAGCCCGGCCCGCCGTGCTCGCGCGGCCAGTGGCTCGCGAGCCAGCCGCGCGACTGCAGGATCGCGTGCCACTGCACCATCTCGGCCTTGGTCAGCGTGCGGCCCTCGGCCACGCGGGTGCGCAGCGCGGCCGGCAGCTGCGTGGCGAGGAAGGCGCGCACCTCGGTGCGGAAGGCCTCTTCGGCGGCGGTGAAGTCGAGGTCCATCGTCAGCGGACCCCGTGCGTGCGGCCGATGAAGGCAGCGGGGGCAGTGAAGGCTTCGCGCATGGTGCGGGTGCTCCTCGTCATTCCAGCGCGATGCCGCCGATGCTCTGGATCAGCTTGCCCCAGAGCACGGTGTCCTCGCGCACCGTGCGGGCGAAGCGCGCCGGGTCGGGGTCGCCGATCTCGTAGCCGATCTGGGCCAGCGCGGCGCGCATGTCCTCGGTCTTCATCACGGCCGCGAAGTCGGCCATCAGCGTCGCGACCAGCGGCTTGGGCATGTTCGCCGGACCGAAGATGCCCAGCCAGCCGACCAGCGGGCCGAGCGTGGGATAGCCGGCCTCGGGAAAGTTGGGGATCGCGGGGAAGGCCGCGACGCGGCCGGTGCCGGTGATCGCCAGCCCGCGCAGCCGGCTGCCCGGCTGCAGGAAGGCGGCGGACGAACCGATGTCGCACATCACGGCGCTCAGCTGGCCGCCGATCAGGTCGTTGATCGCCGCCGCGCAGCCCTTGTAGGGCACGTGCACCAGGTCGACGCCGGCCGCGTGCTTGAAGGCCTCGCCGATCAGGTGGCCCAGCGTGCCGTTGCCGTAGGAGCCATAGCTCATGCTGCCCGGCCGGGCCTTGGCCGCGGCCACGAACTCGCCGAGGGTCCTGGCGGGGTTGTCGGCGTTGACCAGCATCACCAGCGGCGTGACGCCGATCTGCGCGATCGGCGTGAGGTCCTTCGTGGCGTCGTAGGGCAGCTTCTTCATCAGGTGCGGCAGCACGGTGATGGTGGAGCCGGCCGCGAGGATCAGCGAGCTGCCGTCGGGCGCGGAGCGCACGATGTTGTCCACGCCCAGCACGCCCGAGGCGCCCGGCCGGTTCTCGACGATCACGGGCTGGCCCATGGCCGGCGCCACCTTGGTCGCGAGCCGGCGCGCGATGGTGTCGATGCCGCCACCGGGCGGCACGGTGACCACGATGCGGCCGGGCTTGCTGAGCGTGGGCGCGGCCTGCGCCCAGGCCGGCGGCTGCAGCGCCACCGCCGCCACCGCGCACAGCGCGGCCCGAATCCAAAGATGCTTCGTCATGCCTGTCTCCTTCTGTTGTTTATCTCGAACCCGACTCAGGCCGCGGTGCGCCGGCGGCCCAGCCCCTCGCCCAGCGCAGCGTCGTACTCGGCCGCCAGCCGGTCGATCAGCGCCGCAGCCGGCAGCACGCGGTCGATGGCGCCGATGCCCTGGCCGCAGCCCCAGACGTCCTTCCAGGCCTTGGGCTTGATGCGGCCGGTGCCCAGGTTCATCGCGCCCGGGTCGCCGGCCGCGAGCTGGTCGGGGTCGAGGCCGGCCGCGACGATCGAGGGGCGCAGGTAGTTGCCGTGCACGCCGGTGAAGAGGTTGGTGTGCACCACGTCGCGGGCCGTGCTGTCGACGATCATCTTCTTGTAGGCCGCCGCGGCGTTGGCCTCCTCGGTGGCGATGAAGGCCGAGCCCATGTAGGCCAGGTCGGCGCCCATGGCGCGCGCCGCCAGGACCGAACGGCCGCTGGCGATGGCGCCCGACAGCACCAGCGGGCCGTCGAACCACTGGCGGATCTCCTGCACCAGCGCGAAGGGCGACTGCGTGCCCGCATGGCCGCCGGCGCCGGCCGCCACCGCGATCAGGCCGTCGGCGCCCTTCTCGATCGCCTTGCGCGCGAAGGCGTTGTCGATCACATCGTGCAGCACGATGCCGCCGTAGGCATGGACCGCCTCGTTCACCTCGGGCCGCGCGCCCAGTGAGGTGATCACGATCGGCACCTTGAAGCGCGCGCAGACCTCGAGGTCCTGCTGCAGCCGGTCGTTCGTGCGGTGCACGATCTGGTTGACCGCGAAGGGCGCGGCCGGCCGATCCGGATGGGCGCGGTCGTGCGCGGCGAGCGCGTCGGTGATCCGCTGCAGCCAGCGCGCCAGTTCCTCCTGCGGTCGCGCGTTGAGCGCCGGGAAGGAACCGACGATGCCGGCCTTGCACTGGGCGATCACCAGTTCGGGGTTCGAGATGATGAACAGCGGCGAGGCGATCACCGGCAGCCGCAGCCGCTCGGAAAGGATCGGGGGAAGGCGCATGCGTGGACTCCTGGAGGCGATGGGCGGGCACACCGGCGGCGCACGTCCCGCGGGACGCGCCTCGACGGTGGGGCTTCAGATGCGGCGCGTCTGGTCGCGCCAGTAGGGTTCGCGCAGCAGGCGCTTGAAGATCTTGCCGGTGTCCTCGCGCGGCAGCGCGGCATGGAAGTCGATGGTGCGCGGCACCTTGAAGTTGGCGATGTGCGCGCGCAGGAAGGCCTGGATGCGGGCCGCATCGAGCTCGGCGCCGGGCCGCAGCTGCACCGCGGCCGCCACGCCCTCGCCGAACTCCTCGTCGGGAATGCCGAACACCGCGCAGTCGGCCACGCCGGGCATGCCCTGCAGCACGGCCTCGACCTCGGCCGGGTAGATGTTCACGCCGCCCGAGATGATCATGTCGGTGCGCCGGTCGCAGATATAGAGGAAGCCGCGTTCGTCGAGGTAGCCCACGTCGCCGAGCGCCACCAGGCCGTCCTGTTCCATCGCGTCGCGCGCCGCCTGGTTGTTGACGTAGGTGAAGTCGGGCAAGGCGGGCTGGCGCACATGGATCGCGCCCACCTGGCCCGCGGGCAGCGCGCGGCCCGCCTCGTCGACGATGCGCAGCTGCGCCGGCCCCAGCGCCTGGCCCACCGAACCCGGGTTGGCCAGCCAGGTGGGCGAATCGATGAAGGTCACGTAGCCGGTCTCGCTGGCGCCGTAGGCCTCGGTGATGACCGGTCCGAACCAGTCGATCATGCGGCGCTTGACCTCGGGCGGACAGGGCGAGCCGGTGGAGGCCACATGGCGCAGCGTGGCCACGCTGAAGCGCGCGCGCTCGGCCTCGCCCAGTGCCAGCAGCCGGCGGTACATGGTGGGCACCAGGTAGGCGTGGGTCACCGCATGGCGCTCGATCAGCTCGAGCGTGCGCAGCGCGTCGAAGGCGGGTTCGAGGATCAGCGTCGCGCCCGCGTCGCAGGCCTGCACCAGGTACATGGTGGAGGCGCTGTGGTAGATCGGCGCGCACAGCATGGCGGTGACGCCGGGCGCCATGCCCGAGGCGATGCGGCCGATGCGGCGCGACTCCAGCTCGAGCGCATCGCGCACTTCGGGCGCCAGCGCGAGCCGGCGCACGCCCTTGGGCTTGCCGGTGGTGCCCGAGGTGTATTGCACCGAGCCGAAATGCAGCCGCGGGCGCGATGCCATCGGCGGCACGCCGACGCCGAAACCGTCCCAGCGCGCGGCCCGGCCCGACACGTCGGGCAGCGGCCGCGCCGGGTCGGCCGGCACCGCCACCAGCGCAACCCCGGCCGGCACGCCGGCCAGCACCTGCGCGAGCAGGTCGTCGTGCACGAACAGCATCGCGGCGCCGCTGTCCTCGAGCATGAAGGCGGCCTCGGGCGGCTTGCAGTGCCAGTTGAGCGAGACGAAGTAGACGCCGGCCCGGCGGCAGGCCAGGATCAACGCCGCATAGGCCGGGCTGTTGCGCATCATCACGGCCACCGTCTGGCCATGTGCCACGGCCGCGGCCTCGAGGCCGGCGCAGAGTCGCTCGACCTCGGCCTCCATCCATTCGGGCGTGAAGGTGCGGCCGGAAAAAACGATCGTGGGGTAGCTCATCTCGGTTGTCTCCTGTTGTTCTTCTCGTTCGTTCTCAGCGGCCCTGCAGCGCCGCCAGCGCCGCGCCGGCATGGCGCGCGCCGACGGTCATGGCGCGGCGCAGGTAGAGGCCCGCATCGTGCTCGTCGGCAAAGCCGATCGCGCCATGGAACTGCACCACCTCCTGCGTGACGCGCAACGCGGCCGCGGACGCGCGCTGCACCGCGGCCGCCGCGGCCCAGGCCGCGCGCGCGGTGCCGGCGGCGCGCGCGGCCTCGTGCACCAGCGCCCGCGTGGCGGTGACGTCCACATGGCAGTCGGTGGCACGGTGCTGCAGCGCCTGGAAGCTGCCGATCGGCACGCCGAACTGGCGCCGCAGCCGCAGGTAATCGAGCGCCAGGCGCAAGGCCGCGTCCATGAGGCCGCAGAGGTAGGCCGCATCGCCCAGCCAGGCGAGCTGCCGGCCGCGCGCCCAGGCCGCTTCGCCCACCGCGCCCGACAGCAGGCACGGCGCATCGGCCCAGGCCGCGGGCTCGATGGCCAGGTCGGCCAGCCGGCTGCCGTCCACCGCATGGCGCACGCGCAGGGCAATGCCGTGGGCGGCCGGGTCGAGCCCTCGCGCCTCGAAGTCCGCGCCCTGCCCGCTCGCGACCAGCCACTGCGCCGCCGCGTCGCCCTCGGGCACCAGCGAGGCCGTGCGCGTGCCGTCCGCGCCGCGCTCGGCCTGCGCCAGCGCGACATGGGCCGTGCCTTCGATCAGCGCCTGCAGCGTGGGCGCGGCGGCGTCGCCGCCCTCGGCCAGCACCGCCGCCGCCGCCATGCCCGCCGTGAGCGGCGGCATGAGCAGCGCGCGTCCGGCTTCCTCGGCGACCACGCAGAGCGCCGGTGCGCCGAGTTCCAGGCCGCCTGCCGCCTCGGGCACCGCGATGCCGAGCCAGCCGAGTCCGGCGATGGCCTTCCAGGCATCGGCCTCCCATGCAGGCCCGCCTTCGTGCACGCGGCGCGCGGCGCCCGGTCCGCCGTGCGAGGCCGCGAAGTCGGCGGCGCTCTCGGCAATCATGCGCAGGGGTGCGCTCGCTTCGGCGTTCATGGCTTGGCTCCGGCGACCGGCAGGCCCAGCACCCGCGTCGCGATGATGTTGCGTTGCACTTCGCTGCTGCCGCCGTAGATGCCCAGGCGGCGCGCCTGCAGGAACATCTCGGTGGCGTCGAGCAGGTCGGCGCCATGGCGGGTGGCGTCGCGCAGCGCGGCGGCCGGGCCCGCGACCTGCCGCACCAGTTCGAGGAGCCGGTGCACGGTGTCGGTGGCCAGCAGCTTGAGGTAGGAGCTGTCGGCGGCGAGGCCCTGCTCCGCCGCTTCGGCGGCTTCGAGATACGCCGCGACCAGCGTCTCGACCTCCACCTCGGCCAGCGCCACGGCCTCGTGCACGCCGGGCGGCACGCGCTCCGCGGGCGTGGCGCGCAGCATCATGCGCAGACGCTCCAGCGCCCGCAGCGCCTGCGCGGGCGCGCCGATGCGCAGCCGCTCCTCGCTGAGCACCGCGGTCGCCACCTGCCAGCCCTTGTCGATCTCGCCGACCACGTTCTCCAGCGGCACCACCACCTCGTCGAGGAAAACCTCGGCGAACTCCTCGTCGCCTGCGATGGTGCGGATCGGCCGGCGCCGGATGCCCGGTGTCTTCATTTCGATCAGCACGAAAGTGATGCCATGCTGCGGCTTGCCGCTGCTGGCGGTGCGCACCAGCGCGAACATCCAGTCGGCGTGGTGGCCCCAGGTGGTCCAGATCTTGTGGCCGTTGATGACCAGGGTGTCGCCGCGCACTTCGGCGCGGGTGCGCAGGCTGGCCAGGTCGGATCCCGAACCCGGCTCGGAATAGCCCTGGCACCAGATCGCGTCGCCCGCGAGGATCGGCCCCAGGTGGCGCTGCTGCTGCGCCGGCGTGCCGCGCGCGATCAGCATCGGGCCGATGTGGTTCAGGCCCTGCGTCGGGAAGTCGGGGGTGCCGGCGCGCGCCATCTCCTCCATCAGGATCACCTGCTGCACCGGGCTCGCGCCCATGCCGCCGTGCGTGCGCGGCCAGTGCGGCGCGATCCAGCCGCGCTGCGACAGCGCGCGGTACCAGGGCATGCCCTCGGCGGGCAGCGGACGGAAGGTCTTGTGGCGCAAGGCCTCGGGCACGTGGGCCGCGAGCCAGTCGCGCACCTCGTGGCGGAAGGCCGCGTCGGCGGCCGATTCGGGTCTGAGCATGGTGGCAATCGCGGCCGCCTAGAGGCTGCCGATCTCCTGGTAGACGTGTTTGATCTCGAGGAAGTCGTGCATGCCCTCGGCCCCATGGAGCCGGCCGAAGCCGCTCTCCTTGTAGCCGCCGACCTCGGCTTCCGCGAACAGCTTGTTGTGGGCGTTGATCCACACGGTGCCGCAGCGGATCTCGCGCGCGATGCGCTGGGCGCGCGCGCTGTCGCGCGACCACACGCTCGCGCCCAGCCCGAAGCGGGTGGCGTTGGCCAGCACGACCGCGCCGCGGTCGTCGTCGAAGGCCTCGAGCGTCATCAGCGGCGCGAAGTGCTCGTCCTGCACCGCCGGGCACTGCGGGTCGTCGACCTCCACCAGCGTGGGCGACACGAAGGCGCCGTGCGCCGGCAGGTCCGCCACCGGGCCGCCGCGCACCACCAGGCGATGGCGCTCGCCCAGTTGCTCGACCAGGCCCAGGATGCGGTCGCGGTTCGCGCGGTCGATCACCGCACCCATGCGGCTGTCGGGCAGGTGCCCCGGGCCGACGCGGAAGTCGCGCATCGCCGCCGCCATCGCATCGCGGAAGTCGCCCAGCAGGCGGCGCTGCACCAGGATCCGGCTCGCGGCCGTGCACTGCTGGCCCGACAGGATGGTGCCGGCCGCGAGGATCTCGCGCACCGCCAGGCCCAGGTCGGCGTCGTCGCAGACCACGCAGGGCGCCTTGCCGCCGAGCTCGAGCGACAGCCGCTTGAGCTGCGGCGCGGCGGCCGCCATGATGGCCTTGCCGACGGCGGTGCTGCCGGTGTAGCTCAGCACGTCGACGCCGGGCGCGGTGACGAAGGCCTGCGCCGCCTCGCTGCCGGCCTCGTGCACGATGTTGACGGTGCCGGGCGGCAGGCCCTCGGTCTCGGCCAGGCGCTGCGCCACGCGGTGCATGAACAGCGCGGCCTGCGGCGCCGCCTTGACGACCACCGTACAGCCGGCCGCCAGCGCCGGTGCGAGCGAGCGCACGAACAGGATCAGCGGCGCGTTCCAGGGCACGATGATCGCCACCACGCCCGCGGCCTCGTGCGTGATCAGCGAGCGCACGCCCGGCGCGGGCTCGAGCACGCGGCCGGCCGCGCTGCGCGCCATGCCCGCGTAGTAGCGCAGTTCGGAGGCCGCGCCCTCGACCTCGCCGGCCGACTCGCGCAGCACCTTGCCGTTCTCCAGCGTGAGCAGCAGCGCGAGCGATGCCGCGTCGGCCGCCAGCCGGTTCGCCATGTCGAGCAGCACCTGGGCGCGCAGCCGCGGGCTGTGGCGCCAGGGCGTGGTCTCGAAGGCCTGGCGCGCGGCATCGATCGCGGCCCGGGCCTCGACCGCGCCGCCGGCCGGCGCATGGCCGACCAGCGTGCCGTCGGCCGGGTTGGTCGACGCGAAGGACGGGCCCGCGGGCAGCCACTGGCCGCCGATCCAGTGCGCGGCCTGCGTGTCCCAGCGCATGGCCTCGGCGCTCATGCCGGTACGCGCCGCGCGGGCTGCGGCGCCAGCCGCGCCAGCGCCATCTCGCGCAGCTCGGCCTTCATCACCTTGCCCACGCCGTTGCGCGGCAGCGCGTCGACGAAGAACACGTGCTTTGGCTTCTTGTAGCTGGCGATGCGCGAGCGGGTGTGCTCCTGCACCGCCTCCACGCTCAGCGCGCGGCCCGGATGGCGTTCGATGAAGGCCACCACGGCCTCGCCGAAGATCTCGTCGGGCACGCCCACCACCGCCGCATCGGCCACGTCGTCGTGCTCGACCAGCACCTGCTCGACTTCCTTGGTGTAGATGTTGAAGCCGCCGCTGAGCACCATGTCCTTCTTGCGGTCGACGATGTAGAGGTAGCCGTCGGCGTCGAAGCGGCCCATGTCGCCGGTGTGGATCCAGCCGTCGATGATGGTCGCGGCCGTGGCCTCGGGCCGGCCGAAGTAGCCCTTCATGGTGGTGAAGCGGCCGGCCTCGCCCGAGCGCACCAGGATCTCGCCCACGTCGTCGACCGACACCTGCTGGCCCTTGTCGTCGACCAGCTTGACCTGCACGCCGGGCGTGACGCGGCCGACCGAGGCGGGATGGGTGAACTGCTCCTCGTGGCCCAGCACCGTGACCGAGCCGACCTCGGTCATCGCGAAGAAGGAGTGCAGCCGCGCCTGCGGCAGGTAACCGATCATCCGGCGCTTGAGCTCGACCGGGAAGGCCTCGCCGGTGACGATGATGTGGCGCAGGCTCGCGCAGCGCGCAGCCTGCTCGGCCAGCACCGGCATCAGCATGCGCGCCACGGTGGGCACCATGCCCGCCGCGCTGACCTGCTCGCGCTCGATGGTGTCGACCGCGGCCTGCGCGTCGAAGCGCTCCATCACCACCAGCTTGGAACCCAGGCACATCGAGTTCATGAGCCGCGCGAGCCCGGTGCGGTGTGCCAGCGGCGTGGTCACCAGGAACACGTCGTCGGCCGTCACGCCCCACTCCACCGCGTTGATGAAGGCGTTGCCGATCACGAAGTTGGCATGCGTGAGGATCGCGCCCTTGGGCTTGCCGGTGGTGCCCGAGGTGTAGAGGATCATCGCGTCGTCGGGCGACAGCGCGAGCTCGGGCAGGCGTTCGTCGGAATGGGTGCGCAGCGTCTCGAAGGACTCGGCGCCCGCCACCGTGCCGCCCACGGCCACGCGGCGGATGCCCTGCAGTTCGCTCGCCAGCGCGTCGATGGCCGGCGCGCTCTCGGCATGGAACACCAGCACGCGCGCCTGGCTGTCCTGCGCGAAATACACCAGTTCGCGCGGCGTGTTGCGGGTGTTGACCGGGATCACGATCGCGCCGACCGAGAAGGCCGCGTACATGATCTGCACGAACTCGATGCAGTTGGGCAGGTAGACGACGATGCGGTCGCCCTGCACCACGCCGGCGCGCCGCAGGCCGGCCGCCAGCGAGCGAGCGCTCGACAGCAGCTCGCCGTAGCTCAGCCGCTGGGCGCCGACGACGACGGCCGGCTTCGAAGGCGTGCGCAGCGCATGCGCCGCCATGAAGTGTTCGAGACGCATGACGTTCCTAGGCCAGTTCGAAGGCCGGGTAGGCCTGCTCGGGCGTCAGCTGGTCGATCGCCAGCCGGACCCGCTTGCCGATCGCCAGGTCGCTTGGCGCGCAGCGCAGCACGTTGGCGATGATGCGCACGCCCTCGTCGAGCTCGACCGTGGCCACGCACAGCGGGATCCGGCCTTCGACGCCCGGGCCCGGGATGCGCACCACGGTGCAGGCGTAGATGGTGCCGGTGCCGGCGACCTCGCGCCACTCGAGCGTGCGGCGCCCGGTGAAGCCGCTGACCGGCTTGGGGTAATGCTGGAAGCGCTTGGCGACGGTGCAGTACTGCAGCACCAGCTTGCCCTGGGCAATGCCGTCCCAGAAGGGCTTGCTGTCGACGTAGACGCCCTGCCGGGGCACGGGACGGACCGGCGCGGCCGGCGTGGTGGGGGTGGTATCGCTCATGTTCTTCATGCCTCCAGGACCATGGCCGAACTGGTGCCCCAGTTGCGGCCGTAAGGGATCACGCCGATGCCGGTGACCAGCGCGTTGCGCGGGTCGGGCACCTGGCGGCTGCCGCCTTCGCCGAACATCTGCCGCACGGCTTCGGCCAGGTTGAGGCCGCCGCTGGCCAGGCCGGGTTGGCCGGCCGAGATCTGGCCGCCGCCGGTGTTGAGCGGCAGCTCGCCGTTGAAGGACAGGTCGGTGCGCAGCGTGTAGGCCGAGCCTTCGCCGCGCTCGCAGAAGCCGAAGGCCTCGAACTGCATCATCACGGCGATGGTGAAGTCGTCGTAGGGCTGGAACATGCGCACGTCCTTGGGCGCGAGGCCGGCCTTGCGCAGCACCTCGGGGCCAATCCTGGTGAAGCCCGACTGCGTGATGTCGGCCAGCGGATCGCTGCCGTTGAAGTTGGTGACCTCGCCGTAGGCCACGGGGTAGACCATCTTCTTCAGGCCCAGCCGCCTGGCGTTCTCCTCGGTGGTGACGATGAAGGCGTTGGCGCCGTCGCAGAACATCACGCTGTCGAGCACGCGCAGCGGGTCGGAGATGACGCGCGACTTCAGGTACTCCTCCATCGTGAGTTCCTTCTGGAACTTCTTGTAGCCATTGGGGTTGTGCAGTGCATGGGCGCGCTGGGTGATCGCGATCTTGCCCAGCGCCTCGGGGTCGAGGCCGTACTGGTGGATGTAGCGGCTCATCAGCAGGCCGAAGGTCGCAGGCGGGCCCTGCACGCCGGGCGGGTCCTGGAACTCGCTGCGGTAGGCGCCGTAGTTGGAGCGCCAGTCGGAGCTGGGCGCGTCGGACGACATCACGACCGCCAGCTTGCACATGCCGTCGCGGATGGCCGACATGGCGCGCGCCACGCCGCCGGTGGCCGAGCAGCCGCCGATGCCGCCGTAGTTGAGCCAGGTCGGCGTGATGCCCAGCGCCTCGGTCATGTAGACCGCGAAGAAGGGGTTCTGCGCCTCCGACAGCGCGGTGGTGACCGACAGGCCGTCGATCTCGCTGCGGTCGATGCCGGTGCGTTCCAGCAGCTGGTCGAGCGCTTCACCCGCCAGGTCGTAGGCGCTGCGGCCGGTCTTGAAATCGATGGCGGTCTCGGCGTAGCCGCCGATCACGATGTCTCTTTTCTTCATCTCTCACTCTCCTCGGAAACCAGGGGCGCGCTTTTCGCGGAAGGCGCTCAGGCCTTCCTTGCGGTCCTGGGTGAAATACAACATGAAGGACACGTCGCCCTCGGCGGCCATGCCCTCGGCCAGCGGCAGGTCCATGCCGCGGTCGATCACGGACTTGGTGAACATCACCGACAGCGGCGCGTTGCCGGCGATGGTGCGGGCCAGCTCGCGCGCCTTCTCGATCGCCTGGCCGGCCTCGGTCACGTGGTTGACCAGCCGGTACTCGCGCGCCTCGGCGGCGCTGATGCGGCGGCCGGTCCACATCAGCTCCTTGGCCAGCGCGGGGCCGATCAGGCGCGGCAGCGTCTGCGTGCCGCCGCCGCCGGGCATCAGGCCCAGGCGGATCTCGGGCAGGCCGAACTTGGCGTTGGCGCCGGCCACGATCATGTCGCCCACCAGCGCCAGCTCGAGGCCGCCGCCGAGCGCGAAGCCTTCGATAGCGCTGATGACGGGCTTGCTGTAGCCGGGCAGCGAACGGAACAGCTCGTTGACCTTGCGCGCGCGCCGGCGCTTGCGATAGAAGTCGAAGTACTCGTTGTCGCCGATGGTGAATTCGCTGGTGTCGATGCCGGTGCAGAAGGCCTTGTCGCTGCCGCGCAGGATCACGGCGGCGATCTCGCGCTTCGACTCGGCCTCGCCCAGCGCGTCGAGGATCTCCTCGGCGGTGGTCTCGCGCAGCGAGTTCATTTTCTCGGGCCGGTGGAGGGTGACCTCCAGCCAGCCCTCCACCTGCTCGACGATGATGTCCTGGTAGCTCATGGGAAGTTTCGCTTTCTCTTAGTGCTCTGTGGTCGTGAATGAAGAGGGGTCGGCCTCGGCCGGATCGTCGGTGTCGCCGCCGATGGCGCGCTCGATCTGCTGATGCATGCGCGCCATGCAGGCCGCGTCCTGGCGCTGCGCGGCACTCACCGACAGCTCGAGGCAGACCCGCGCCGGCGCGGCCAGCACCAGGATGCGGTCGGCGATCTCGAGTGCGTCCTCGATGCGGTGGGTGACGAAGACGCAGGTCTTGCGCTGCTCGCGCACGATCTCGGCGAAGTCGCGACGCAGGGTCTGCGAGGTCACGTGGTCGAGCTGGCTGAACGATTCGTCGAGCAGCACCAGCGCCGGATCGACCGCCAGGGCGCGCGCCAGCGACACCCGCTGGCGCATGCCGCCCGAGAGCTCGGCCGGGTACTTGTGGCCGGCATCGCCCAGCTTCACGCGCTGCAGCCATTGCGCGGCCCGTTCGCGCGCCTCGGCACGCGGCCGGTTGAGCAGCAGCAGGCCGAGCTCGACGTTCTCCTGCGCGGTGCGCCAGGGCAGCAGCCGGTCGGTCTGGAAGCTCACGGCCAGCTTGCCGCGCAGCGCCACGAAGTCGCGGGCCGGATCGGCGCCGGCCACGCGCACCGTGCCGTCGTCGGCCGACGAGGTGCCCATGAGCAGCGACATCACGGTGCTCTTGCCGGCACCGGTCTGGCCCAGCAGCGCCACGGTCTCGCCTTCGCGCACTTCCATCGACAGGTGGTCGATCGCGGTGTGGCTGCCGAAGCGCTTGCTGACGTCGCGCAGCTCGATCAGGGGGGTGGGGACGTTCGTCATCAGCGCACCTTCGCTTCCTTGCGCCAGCCGAGGAAACGCGCCTCGGCCAGGGTGGCGATCCACTGGATCACCAGGTTGAGAACCACCAGCAGCACGGTCCAGGCCAGCACCTGGTCGATGCGGAAGGTCGACTGCGCGAAGCTCATGCGCGAGCCGATGCCGAAAGCCGAGGCCACCAGTTCCGCAAAGATCACCATCCGGATCGCATAGCCGATCACCGACTTGGTGGTGAGGAAGATGTAGGGCACGATGTGCGGCGCCACCAGGTAGCGCAGCATCTGCCAGCGGCTGGGCCGGAAGCTCTCCAGCATGTCGACCCAGTCGGTGGACAGGGCCCGCACGCCTTCGTACACGTTGAGCGCATAGAAGGGCAGCAGGATCACGGTGAGGATGAAGAAGATCCGCGCCTCCGGGTCCTTGAACCAGAACACCGCCAGCAGCATCCACGACAGCGCGGGGATGCCGGTGTCGACCACCACCAGGGCCTTCAAGTAGGGGCCGACCTTCTTCGAGGTGCCCATCAGCAGGCCGATCGCGACGCCGACGAAGGCCGAGAACACGATGGCCACGCACAGCCGGCCCAGCGTGATCGCGACATGCAGCAGGTCGGTGCTCAGCAGCTGGCCCAGCGCCTTGGCGATCACCACCGGCGAGGGCATCACGTAGTCGGGCACGTACCAGCTGCCGATCTCCATCGCGGCGAAGATCAGCACCACCACCACGCAGAGCGCCTTGAGGTCGCTGCGGTCGCGTGGCTTCGGCGTCACGATGGCGGCGGTGGTCGGCGGCTTGCGCGCCGACACGGAGGGCGCGGGCTTGGCCGCGCCGGGGATCTGGATGTCGGCCTGTTTCATTCTGCGAAGAACCCGTTGTCGACCACCTTGGGCAGCGCGCCGTTGCGCACCAGGAACTCGTTGGCCGTGCGGATGCTGCGGCGGCCCTCCTCGGTCTGCATCGAGGTGTGCTTGAACTCCAGCCGCTTCGAGGCGATCGCGGTCTTGAGCACCTCCGGCGGGATGCCCGAGTTGGCGCCCGCGATGGCCACGGCCTCATCGGTCTTGCCGGTGATGCCATCGATGCACTGCGCGAAGGCCTTGTTGAGCCGCGCCACCAGCGTCGGGTCGCGCGCGATGGCGTCCTTGCGCACCGCCACGCCGAAGTAGGGCAGGTCGAGGTTCACGCGGCGGCGGTATTCCTCGCCGGCGTTGTAGAGCACACGCATGTCGGGCACGCGCGCCAGGCCGACCGAGACGTTGGGCTCCCAGGTCAGGCCGGCATCGGCGCGGTTGGCCATCACCAGCGTGACCGAGGCCGCGGGGTTGTCGACGTTCTGCACCACCGCATGGCTCTCGAGGTCGATGCCCGCGAGCTCCTTCACCACGGCGCGCATCATCCGGTAGGTGCCGGTCGACTGCGGTGCCGCCAGGGTCTTGCCCTTGAGCGCCTGGATCGTCGCCGGGCCCTTGGCCTGGGTGATGATGTTGATCATGTTGCCGGTGGTCACCGAGCACACGTACTGCAGCGGCACGCCCGCGAGGTGGCGCGAGGCGAAGGTGTCCCAGCTGCCGATGCAGATGTCGTAGTTGCCCGCGACGAAGTCGTTGTAGTAGGTGGTGACCGCGGTGTACGACGTGGGTTTGCCCAGCTGCAGGCCGTTGGCCTTGTCCAGCTCCTTGGCGACCATGTAGTCGGTCAGCAGGGTGGTGAAGCCCGGTGCCAGGTTGGCCCATTTGAGGGCCGGCTGGGCGGCCGCGGTGCGCGCGGCCAGCGTGCCCAGGCCCAGGACCGAGGCGGGTGCACAGGCCGAGGCGGCCCGAAGCAGCGTCCGGCGCGACAGTGCGTGTCTGTTCATTGGCGTGTCTCCGTCTTGTGGTGAATCCGGGGCGCGGCCCCTGCACCAGGGGCCACGCGCTTTGTCTTGTTGTGGGCAAATGGTAGGAACGGGCCTGCGTTCCGAATAGGGTCAGATCTGGACCGGGCGTTCCAGCCGTGGAACGCACGAAGTCCCCACGGGCGGCGATGTCGACTACCCTCGGCGCCTGTTTCAGCACACGAGAGAGACACCCGGGCCATGGCCGACAAACTGGATCTGAATTCGCTTCGACTGTTCTATGACGTCGTGAACGCGCAGAGCATCACGCGCGCGGCGACGGAACTGGACATGCCCAAATCCACCATCAGCCGCAAGCTCACGCAACTCGAGCAGCAGGTGGGCACGGTGCTGCTGAAGAAGGGCCAGCGCCGCCTCACGACCACCGAGATCGGCGCGCGTTTCTACGAGCACTGCCGGCGCGTGGTCGACGAGGTCGAACAGGCCGGCCTCGAGACGCTGCAGCTGCAGACCGCGATGCGCGGCGCGCTGCGGGTGAGCATTCCGATCGACTTCGGCGTGTCGTGGATCGGCAAGGCGATCGCCGAGTTCGTGCTGGCCTATCCGGAGCTGGAACTGGAGGTCGACGTGAACAGCCGCGCGGTCAATCCAAGGGAAGACCCCTACGACCTCACGATCCAGCTCGGGCCGCTCAAGGACACGGAACTGACCTACAGGCGCATCGCGACGATCACCCGCGGCGTCTACGCCAGCCCCGAGTACCTCGAACGCCGCGGCGTGCCGCTGTCGGTGGACGAGCTGCACCGCCACGACTGCATCATCACCACGCAGCAGCGCGCGGACGGCATCTGGACGCTGCGCAACGAGGCCACGCACCGCTTCGCGCACATCGAGGGCAAGGTGGTGGTGAACAACATCTCGATCGCGCGCGAGATGGCCATCGGCCACGTGGGGCTCAGCATGCTGCCCAACGTGATGTGCGCCAACGACCTGCGCTCGGGCCGGCTGCGCCGGGTGCTCAAGGACTGGGAGAGCCCCTCGATGCACGCCACCGCCCTAGTGCTGAGCCGCAAGGGCATGCCGAGCAAGATCCGCGCGTTCCTGGACTTCATGTCCGACCGGCTGAGCCTGGACCAGAAAGGCTGACCGGCCACGGCCGCGCCTTCCGCGAGGCGCCGCCGATCGAGGCCTGCGCCGGAGTTCATCCGGGCAGCCCCTTCGTTCAGGCCCCGGCCATCAGGCGCAGGTTCTGCACCGCCGCGCCCGCGGCCCCTTTGCCCAGGTTGTCCAGCACCGCGCTCAGCACGATCTGGCCCGTGCGCTGGTTCCATGTGACGGCCAGGCTCATGTCGTTGCTGCCGTTGTGGACCTGCGGGTCCAGCTCGGTGATCGGCGCGTCGGAAGACAGCGGCAGCACGCGCACATGCGCCGCGTCGCGGTAGCGTTCGGCAAGGCATTCGTGGAGGTGCGCGCCCGACGCATCGGCAGGCAGCAGCCGCGCATGCAATGCGATGGTGAGCACGATGCCCTGCCGGTAGCTGCCATAGGCCGGCACGAACAGCGGACGCTGCGTCAGGCCGGCATAGGCCTCGATCTCGGGCACGTGCTTGTGCTCGAGCGCCAGGCCATAGACCTTGAACGAATGCGCGCCCTCCCCGGCCTCGTGCGCTTCCGCGCCGGCCCGGCCCTGGCCCGAGTAGCCCGAGACCGCGTGGATCACCAGCGGGTAGTCGGCGGGCAGCAGGCCTGCGTCCGTCAGCGGCCGCAGCAAGGCAATCGCGGCCGTGGGGTAGCAGCCCGGATTCGTGACCCGCGCCGCCGAGGCGATGCGCCCGGCTTGCGCCACATCGAGTTCCGGCAGGCCGTAGACCCAGCCCGGACTGGTGCGGTGCGCCGAACTGGCATCGATGACACGCACCGAGGGGTTCTCGATCATCGCCACCGCCTCGCGCGCCGCGGCATCGGGCAGGCAGAGGATCGCGATATCGCAGGCATTGAGCGCGTCCCGCCGGGCCGCCGCATCTTTACGCAGGGCCGCCGGCAAGGTGCGGATGCGGAATTCCCCAGCCTGGAGCCGGTTCTGCAGGTCCAGGCCGGTGGTGCCCTGGTCGCCGTCGATGAAGAGAGTGAGGTCCATGGCGTGCGATGGTAGGCACGCAGCCGCGATGGCTCCAGTTAAATATCTGGAAGCCGAGATTAAGAAAAGTTAAATTAGCGCGATGCGTGAACTGAGCCTCGACCATCTGCGCACTTTGGTGGCCATCGCCGACCTCGGGTCGCTGGCCAATGCCGCGCGCGCCCTCCATCTCGCGGCCCCGACCGTCACCGTGCAGATCGCGGAACTGGAGTCGCGCCTGGGCGGCCAGCTGCTCGTGCGCGGGCGGGGCCCGGCACAGCCGACGGCCTTGGGCGAAGGCTTCATCGCGCGTGCGCGCCGGCTGCTGGCGGACGCCGACGATGCCGTGGAGGACGTGCGGCGCCAGCTCGCCGGCCAGACCGGCCGGGTGCGGGTGGGCGCCTCGACCGGCGCCATCGCGCACCTGCTGCCGCCCGCGCTCGAGCGCCTGGCGCGCCACCATCCGGGCATCGACGTCAACGTGCAGGTGCTGACCTCCAAGGACAGCATGGCCCGGCTCGCCGCGGGCAGCCTGGACCTGGCGATCGTGGCGCTGCCGCAGGCGGCTGTGCGCGGCCTCCATGTCACGCCCGTGCGGCGCGAGGCGGTCGTGGCCTTCCTGCCGGCGGAATGGAAGGCACCCCGGCGGCTGAGTGCACAGTGGCTGGCCGAGCGGCCGCTGATCATGAACGACGCCTCCACCAGCCTCTACCGGCTGACCGCGGAATGGTTCTCCGCGGCGGGCGTCCATTGCCGGCCGCGCATCGAGCTCAACTACAACGACGCCATCCGCACGCTGGTCGCCGCCGGCTACGGCGCGGCCCTGCTGCCGCAGGAATCGCAGGAGCCCGCGCGCGATCCCCGCATCGTCGTGCGCCCGCTGAGCCCGCCGCTGTGGCGGCAGCTGGGTGTGGCCGTCAGCGAGCGCGGCGCCAGCGGTCCGACGCGCTTCGTGCTGGAAGCGCTGCAGCCCGCCACGGCGCGCAGTTGACGCCCGGCTCAGCGAAGCCGCTGGCGGAAGGCCTGCGACGCGCGCACGGGGCCCGCCCCCTCACTCCACCGTCACGCTCTTCGCGAGGTTGCGCGGCTTGTCGACGTCGGTGCCACGCGCGCAGGCCGTGTGGTACGCGAGCAATTGCAGCGGCACCACGTGCAGCAGCGGGCTCAGCGCGCCGTAGTGCTCGGGCATGCGGATCACGTGCAGGCCTTCGCTGCTCTCGATGCGCGCATCGCCGTCGGCCAGCACGTAGAGCACGCCGCCGCGGGCGCGCACTTCCTGCAGGTTGCTCTTGAGCTTCTCCAGCAGCGCGTCGTTGGGCGCCACCGCGACCACCGGCATCTCGCTGGTCACCAGCGCCAGCGGGCCGTGCTTGAGCTCGCCGGCGGCGTAGGCCTCGGCGTGGATGTAGGTCACTTCCTTGAGCTTGAGCGAGCCTTCGAGCGCGATCGGGTAGTGCAGGCCGCGGCCCAGGAACAGCGCGTTCTCCTTGCGCGCGAAGTCCTCGGCCCAGCTGATGATCTGCGGCTCCAGCGCCAGCACCGACTGCAGCGCGACCGGCAGGTGGCGCATCTCCTTGAGGTAGCGCGCCTCGTCGGCCTCGCTCAACCGGCCCTTGGCCTGCGCCAGCGCCAGGGTCAGCAGGAACAGGCCCGCCAGCTGCGTCGTGAAGGCCTTGGTCGAGGCCACGCCGATCTCGACGCCGGCGCGCGTGATGTAGGCCAGCTTGCACTCGCGCACCATGGCGCTGGTGGCGACGTTGCAGATGGTCAGCGTGTGTTCCATGCCGAGCGAGCGCGCGTGCTTGAGCGCGGCGAGCGTGTCGGCCGTCTCGCCGGACTGGGTAATGGTCACGACCAGGGTCTTCGGGTCGGGCACCGAATCGCGGTAGCGGTATTCGCTCGCGATCTCGACCTGGGTCGGGATCTTGGCGATGCCTTCGAGCCAGTACTTGGCGGTGCAGCCGCTGTAGTAGCTGGTACCGCAGGCCAGGATCAGCACCTTGTCGATGGCCTGGAACACGCGGTGCGCGCTGGCGCCGGTGGCGCCGTCCTGGCCGACGCCGTCGAACAGCTCGGGCACGATGCCCTGCACGCCCTCGAGCGTGTCGCCGATGGCGCGCGGCTGCTCGAAGATCTCCTTCTGCATGTAGTGGCGATAGGGGCCGAGCTCGGCCGCGCCGCTGTGGGCCAGCACCGTGCGCACGGTGCGGCTGACGGCCTTGTGCTCGCGGTCGACGATCCAGTACTTGCCCGGCTGCAGGTCGACCACGTCGCCCTCTTCCAGGTAGACGATCTGGTCGGTCACGCCGGCCAGGGCCATGGCGTCGCTGGCCAGGAAGTTCTCGGCGCCGTCGGCGCCCACGCCCAGGATCAGCGGCGAGCCGGCGCGCGCACCGATCACGCGGTGCGGCTCGTCGCGGCAGATGGCCGCGATCGCATAGGCACCGTGCAGCTGGCGCACCGCGGCCTTGACCGCGTCAAACAGGTCGCCGTCGTAGTGGCTGTCGATCAGGTGGGCGATGACCTCGGTGTCGGTCTGGCTCGAGAACACGTAGCCCTTGGCCTGCAGCGCGGCACGCAGCACTTCATGGTTCTCGATGATGCCGTTGTGCACCAGCGCCACGCGCGGCGCCTTGGCGCTGTCGGCGTCTTCGCCGGGGCCGTAGCTGAAGTGCGGGTGGGCGTTGTGCACCGCCGGGGCGCCATGGGTGGCCCAGCGGGTGTGGGCGATGCCGGTCAGGCCTTCGACGCGGTCGTCGTGCACCTGGGTGACCAGGTCCGCGACGCGCGAGGTGGTGCGGGTGCGCGTCAGGTTGCCCGCATGGACGGCCACCCCGCAGGAGTCGTAACCGCGGTACTCGAGACGCTGAAGGCCCTGGACGAGGACGGGAACGATGTTGCGATGGGAGGCTGCGCCGACGATGCCGCACATGGGAAAGCCTTTGAATGGAGCTGGAGAGGCCGCGATCGTAGGGCTGGGTTCAAGATATTTGTCGTCAATATTCCTGTATTTTTGGAATAAAATTACCCCCAATCACAAAGGAGAAATTAACTTTCTCATTCAATTGAAAAATGGAAGAAATAACCCTTGATCTGATCGATCTGCGGCTGCTGGACGCGCTTCAGCAGGATGCGCTGCAGACCAACCAGGAGCTCGCGGGCAGCGTCCACATCTCGCCCCCCACCTGCATGCGCCGCGTCCAGCGGCTGCGCGCCGCCGGCATGATCGAGCGCCAGGTCGCCCTGCTCTCGGCCGACCGGCTCTCGCCGCTGCTGGGCCACGGCCTGCAGGTGCTGACCGAGATCTCGCTGGACCGCCAGGACGCCGCCTCGCTCGACGCCTTCGAGGCGCGCGCGGTCGCCGACGACGCGGTGCAGCAGTGCTGGCGCGTGTCGCCCGGGCCGGACTTCATCCTGGTGGTGATCGCGCGCGACATGCCCGACTACCACGCGCTGGCGCAGCGGCTGTTCAACGCCGACGCCAACGTGCGCAACGTCAAGGCCTTCTTCTCGGTCAAGCGCGCGAAGTTCGACCCGCGGCTGCCGCTGTTCCCGATCTAGCTAGCCCTTGTTCTTCAGCGGCCGCTGCCAGTTCGGAAAACTGGCCTGCCGCGCGCGCGCCACGGTCAGCGCGCCGGGCTCGGTGCTCTTGCTGATGGTCGAGCCGCCGCCCACGGTACCGCCCGCGCCGATGGTGACCGGCGCCACCAGCACGCAGTTGCTGCCGATGTGCACGTCGTCGCCGAGCACGGTGCGGTGCTTGTTCGCGCCGTCGTAGTTGGCGGTGATGCTGCCCGCGCCGTAGTTGACGCGCTCGCCCACCGTGGCGTCGCCCAGGTAGGCCAGGTGGTTGGCCTTGGCGCCGGCCGCCAGCGTCGAGTTCTTGACCTCGACGAAGTTGCCGATGTGCACCTCGGCGCCCAACTGCGCGCCGGGGCGCAGCCGCGCGAAGGGGCCGATGCGCGCATCGGGCCCGACGCTCACGCCGGCCTTCTCGCCGTCGATGTGGGTGAAGGGATGGATCACCGTGCCGGCCTCGATGCGGGCGTTGGCGATCACGCAGTGGGCGCCGATGCGCACGCCGTCGCCCAGCGACACCGTGCCCTCGAAGACGCAGTTGACGTCGATCTCGACGTCGCTGCCGCAGGCGAGCGTGCCGCGCAGGTCGAAGCGCGCGGGGTCGGCCAGCCGCACGCCGGCGGTCATCAGCGCATCGGCCTGCCGCAGCTGCAGCACGCGCTCGAGCGCCGCGAGCTGGGCCGGGCTGTTGATGCCGGCGACCTGCGCCGCGTCGTCGATGCGGTGCGCCACCACCGGCACGCCGTCGCCGGTGGCGAAGCCCACGATGTCGGTCAGGTAGTACTCGCCCTGGGCGTTGCGGTTGTCCAGGCGCGCCAGCCAGGGCTTGAGCAGCCGCGCCGGCACGGCCATGATGCCGCTGTAGACCTCGCGCACGGCGCGCTGCGCCTCGCTGGCGTCCTTCTGCTCGACGATCGCCAGCACCTGGCCCGAATCGGGCGCGCGAAGGATGCGGCCGTAGCCGGTGGGGTCGTCGAATTCGATGGTCAGCAAGGCCAGGCGTTCGCCGGCGCTGGCCGCGACCAGCGCCTGCAGCGCGGCCTCGCCGATCAGCGGGACGTCGCCCGACAGCACCAGCACCGTGCCGTCGTCGGGCAGGCTGGGCATGGCCTGCTGCACGGCGTGCCCGGTGCCCAGCTGCGGCATCTGGCGCGCGAAGCGCGGCGCCATGGCGGTGAAATCGGCGCCGATGGCGGCCTCGACCGCCTCGGCGCCATGGCCGGTCACGACCACGACGTGGCGCGCGCCCAGTTGGGCGGCGGTGTCGAGCACCCGTGCCACCAGGGCCCGGCCGCCCAGGCGGTGCAGCACCTTCGGACGCGCACTCTTCATGCGGGTGCCCTTGCCGGCAGCCATCACCACGACGTCGACAGCCGTCGTGTGCTGCTCGGTTTGCGCTTTGTTCATGCTTCTTGCTTCTCTGGTGTTCGGTCGGGCCGGATTATCGGCCGTGGCAGATGTCCATTTCGTCACAGTCTGGCGTCCGCAACTGCACAATCGCGCGGCGCGTCGGGAAAAGAAACAAGAGAACTAAAACTTTTGATTACACTTCGCGCGCCACAACCCCAAGCTTCATGAAAATTTCTCTCTGCACGCTGTTCGAAGGGAACTACCACTTCGGGGTTGCCGCACTCTCCAACTCGCTGGTCGCCGCCGGTTTCTCCGGCGTGCTGTGGGCGGGCTACCGGGGCGCGCTGCCGGCCTGGCTCACCGGCTCGCCGTCGTACGACGCGGCCACGGCCACCTACCAGGTCAGCCCCGACTTCCAGCTGCGCATGGTGCTGCTCAACACGCCGGTGCACTTCACCTACTACAAGCCGACCTTCGTGCGCGACGTGTTCGAGAAGTACGCACCCGACAGCGACACGGTGGCCTACATCGACCCCGACATCGTGATGAAGTGCGACTGGCCCTCCTTCTGCGGCTGGTTCACCGACGACGCCCTCTCGCTGGCCGAAGACGTCAACTGGGCCTTTCCGTCGCGCCACCCGAAGCGGCTGCTCTGGAGCGCCTTCTTCGCCCAGCACGGCATCGCGTCGACCCGGCCGATCGAGCGCTACTACAACGCCGGCTTCATCGGCGTGCCGCGCCAGCACGTCGATTTCCTGGTGCTCTGGGAGCGCCTGTGCAGCCTGGTGCTCGACTACAACCAGGGCGTCAAGCACCTGAAGGCCGGCGGCTCGGCCGCGCTCTTCCATTCGACCGACCAGGATGCGTTGAACTTCGCGCTGACCGCGCACGAGGCGACGCTCAACACCGCGGGCCCCGACGCGATGGACTTCACCGCCGGCGGCTACTACCTGTCGCATGCGATCGGCTCGCCCAAGCCCTGGAACACGCCGCACATCCGCAACGCGATCGGCGGCCAGTCGCCCTCGGTCGCGACCAAGGCCTACTTCCAGCACATCGAGGGTCCGATCCGGGCCTTCTCGGACGCCGAGATCAAGCGCCATCGCTTCGCGCTGCGCCTGGCGTCGGCCATCGGCCGGGTCTACCAGCGCCGCTGAGGCGGCCCGCTCAGGCCGGCGACACGGCTTCGGTGCGCCACTCGCGCCAGCAGGCCAGCAGCAGGCTGTACTGGAAGACGAAGCTGGCGGCGCTGCTGGCCAGGCCGAAGCCCAGCACCGACTTCAGGTCGCTGATGCCGACCAGCCACAGGTACAGCACCTGCGTGACCAGGGTCGCGACGATGCTGAAGCTCTGGCGGGCCGTGGCGCCGCGCACCGTCAGCGTCCGGAAGGCGAAGCCCGCGGCGTTGCCGAGCAGCGACGACAGGAACATCATCCAGACCAGCGGCGTCATGCTGCGGTACTGCTCGCCCAGCAGCAGGATCCAGTACTGCGGGAACAGCAGCGAGGTCAGGAAGGTGCAGCCCATGGCCAGCAGGTAGAGGCCGTGGATCTGGGCCAGCACCCGCACGAAGCGCGGACCCGCGGGCGCCCGGGCGATGGCGGGGAACAGCAGCACGTTCGCCACCCGGTCGACCACCACCAGCGCCATCGCCAGGCGGCCGAAGGCCCCCACCTCGGCCACCATGTTGGCGGTGCCGAAGAGGGACACGATGAACACCGTGACCACACCCTGCACCTGGTAGAACACGGCCGGCAGCACCAGCGGCTTGGCGATGCGCAGGATCTCGCCGTCGACCCGCCGGGCATCGTCGGCGCCCAGGCGATGGGTGCCGATGCCCTGCTGGTGGAAATGGCGCCCGTAGAGCATCAGCGCCACCAGGCTGGCGCCCGCGGTCGCGGTGATCAGGCCGGCGGTCGAATAGGCGGTCATGGGCAGCAGCAGCACCGCCGCCACCAGCGCGATGCGCACCCCGTAGGAGGCGAAGGTGATGCGGTTGAGCGTCGAGATCTGCGCCAGGATCAGCAGCACGGTGGTGGCGTAGTGCTCGCGCAGCTGCACCAGCACCACGCCCAGGACCAGCACCGAGGCCAGCCAGTAGCCCGGGCCGGTCCAGCCGTGCTGGCGCGAGGTGAAGTACCAGTACGGCACGATGATCAGCAGCCCGGCCGAGAGCAGCACCCAGCGCTTGTGGAACACATGGTGACAGGCCGCCACCACCCATGGCACGTCGCGGTTGCGCTGGCCCACCACCGGCAGGCAGCAGTGCGCCAGGCCCAGGTCGGTGATGCCCATCATCAGCGTGGTGCAGGCGATGAGGAAGGTGTAGGCGGCGTACTGCTCCTTGGGCAGCACGTTCACGATGAGCAGGCCGGCGATGCCGCTCAGGATCACGCCGAAGGACTCGACGCCGCCGACCATGAAGATCTGGCGCAGACGCTGGCGGGACAAAAGCTTCACGGGACGATGGCTGGGAGCGGGAGAAGTGAAAGGCTCGGCACGGCGGCGGGCGCCGGCCGGAAAGGGAGCCCCGACGATACGCGATGGCGCGCCCGGCGGCACATGCGCGCCGCCGCCGGTCGTGACACAGGTCTCAAATCAGCGGCACGCGCCGCAGCGGCCGCTCGAAATAGTCGCCCAGCGTTTCCAGCGCATGCGGCTCCAGGATGCGCAGCCAGCCGGCGTCGAGCTTGTGCAGGCCCAGGCGCTGCAGCCGCCGCAGCGTCTTGTTGGTGTGCACCAGCGACAGCCCCAGCGCATCGGCGATGTGCTGCTGGTTGAAGGGAAAGGGCACCCAGCCGTCGCGCACCATGCCCAGGCGTTCGGCGCGCCGGTAGAGGTGCATCAGCAGCATCGCCACCCGCTCGCCCGCATTGCGCCGGCCGGCGGTCACGAGGTTGTCGTCGACCATCTTCTCCTCGCGGGCGGCGAGCCAGGTGATGTCGTAGCCCAGCTTGGGCTGGGCATGGAACACGTCCCAGAGCCCGTCGCGCTCGAACACGCAGAAACTCGCCTCGCTGGCGGCCTCGACGCCATGGGTCTGGCCCTCGGCGAACTCGTCCTGCAGGCCGATGAAATCGCCCGGCAGCAGGAAGCTCAGGATCTGGCGGCGGCCGTCGCTGAGCGTCTTGTAGCGGAAAGCCCAGCCGCTGTAGAGCGTGAACAGCTGCGGGCTGCGCAGGTGCTCCTGGACCAGCGCCTGGCCGGCCGCGACCGTGCGGGTGCCGACGCGGAAGTCCTCGATGGTCCGCAGCTCCTCCGGCGAAGCCTGCAGAAAGGCCGGATGACGGCGCAAGGCGCAGGCATCGCAGGGTCTCTCGCCGCGCGCAGGCGGAGACGCGGAGGGTGCGTTTTCATCCAATTTCACGCCCGCACTATAGGCGCGTGGACTGTGTCTTTTGACATTTCGTTGCGCCGCCGGGCTGCCTACACTCCGCACGCCCTGCGCCCCCGCTATGTCCACGACCGAACCGCTTCTCCACGAACTTCTCTATTGCAGCGTCCTCGCGCAGAACCAGATGCCGACCGTGGTGGGCCAGATCGTGGCGCAGGCCCGCCGGCACAACACCGAGCGCGGCATCACCGGCCTGCTGGTGTTCGACGGGATTCATTTCTGCCAGCACATCGAGGGGCCGCGCGAGGCCGTCCTGGCCCTGCTCGAACGCCTGCGGCAGGACCCGCGCCACACCGGGCTGCGGGTGGTCTATGAGGGGTCGCGCACCGAGCGCCGCTATCGGCGCTTCGACCTGGGCTTTGCCCAGAGCGACGCCGACGACGACATGGCGGGCATCCAGGCTCTCGAGGGGAGCGCCGCGCTGGAGCGCTTCCTGGCACTGAAGCCCGGCTTCGACATCCACGGCTGAGGCCGCGCCAGGCGGCCCGCCGGGATGTCAGGCGGCGTCCCAGCTGTAGGTGGCGCCGAAGCCGTCCCACGGCTCCATCACCACGCGCTGGCCCGAGGCCACCTTGAGCGTCTCGCCCGGCGCCAGCACCAGGTCCTCGGTGGCCTGCTGGACGGTGGCGTCGCGCGTGACCCAGATCCGGCCCTGGCGCACGCTCAGCACGCTGTCGCCCTGCGCCTTCAGGCTCAGGGCCTGGCCGGCGGCCAGTTGCCAGGCGCCGCGGCGCACGGCGGGCGGCACGGCGGCCTGGGACGGCAGGGACAGGGAAGAGAGCGATGGCGAGGTGCAGACGGCGGACATGGTGGACTCCTGGGGGGCTGTTTCTCCAAGGCGCAGATTGCGCGCTTCGGGAATGAATCATCTGCTTCCCCGCATTGGCGGTCCAATGAAATGGAAGTACGCTACTGATTCCCATATCGCATCAATCCATGCAGCACTCCCAGACCCATCTGCGCACCCGGCCGATCTCCGCCGGCCACCTCCGGGCCTTCGAGGCGGTGGCGCGCCACCTCAATTTCCGCGCAGCCGCCGAGGAGATGGCGCTCACGCAATCGGCCGTCAGCCGGCAGATCCAGGCGATGGAGGAAGAGGTCGGTGTGGCGCTGTTCCTGCGCCACACGCGGGCGGTCGAGCTGACCGGCGCCGGGGCGCAGCTGCTGCTGGCGGTGCAGCAGTCGCTGCCGCGCATCGACGGCGCGGTGCGCCAGATCCGCCAGAGCGCGGGGCGCAAGAGCGTGTCGCTCACGACTTTTGCGTCTTTCGCATCGATGTGGCTGATCCCGCGGCTCGAGGCCTTCCAGCGCGACAACCCCGAGATCGACATCCGCATCGATGCCAGCGACACCGCGGTCGACCTCGAGGTGGCCGACGTCGACATGGCGCTGCGCTACGCGCCGCCCGAGAACATGCCGCGCGAGGCGATCCGGCTGTTCGGCGAGACGCTCACGCCGGTGGCCAGCCCCTGGCTGATCAAGAGCCGGCCGCCGATCAAGTCACCGGCCGACCTGGCCGGCTTCACCTTGATCGAGGCCGGCGACGCCCACCGCACGCACCTCGAATGGCTGACCTGGCGCCGCTGGTTCGAGGAACACGGCCAGAGCCGGGCGCAGCCCAAGCGCTGGCTCTACTTCAACTACGCCTACCAGATGGTGCAGGCCGCGCTCACCGGCCAGGGCCTGGTGCTGGCCCGCAGTTCGCTGATCGCCGAAAGCCTGGCCAACGGCGACCTGGTGGAGGTGCTGCCCCAGCACCGGCTGGATTCCCCCATGGCCTACTGGCTCATGGTCGGCCCGCGCAACGCGCTGCGCCCCGAGGTCTCGGCCTTCTGCGACTGGCTGCAGCAGCAGGCCGCCACCACCCGCGCCACCATCGGCGAAGTGCCCGACCCCGACACCATCGACTACCTGGACTGAGGCCTCGCCGTTTCAGGCCAGGGACACCGCGGAACCGGCTTTGCCGGGCCGCCGGTGTCGCCCCCGGACGGGGGAAGGCGAAGCGACACGCAGTGCGCGAGCCCTCGGGGGCGAGTCAGCTGATCGGCCAGACCACGCCGTTGTCGTTCAGGATGGCATCCAGCGGCACGTCGTGCGCCTCGGGCTCCAGGTTCTCCAGGAAGCCGTCGGTGAAGCCCAGGCCCACGGTGAAGGGCCGCGGCTCCAGCGCGGCCAGCGTGCGGTCGTAGAAGCCGCCGCCGTAGCCCAGCCGGTAGCCGCCGGCGCTGTAGCCCAGGCAGGGCACGAACAGCAGCGTCGGCACGATCAGCTCGGTGTCCTTGGGCTTGGGGATGTCGTAGGCATCGTTCTCCATCGGGCAGCCGGGGTACCACGAGTGGAAGGTCAGCGTCTTGTGGTCGCGGTTGACCACCGGCAGGCCGATCCGGCGCCGGTGCGGCTCGTCGATCAGTTCGCCGTCCTCCTTCCAGCGGTGCAGCGCCGGCAAGGGGTCGAATTCGCCCTTGATCGGCCAGTAGGCGCCGATCACGGTGTCGGGCCGTCCGACCAGCCAGATCCGCATCACGCGCTGCAAAAGATCGGAGCGCTGTAGGCGGTCCGGCATCCCCAGGCGTTGCTCGATCAGCGCGGTCCGAAGCTGCGCTTTGAGAAAAGCAGCCGTTTCCTTGCGGCCTTCCGCCGCGTTTCCATCGTGTGCCTTGTCCATAATCCCCCGATGCAAGTTCCTGGCATTCTGGCACCCCGGCGCCACCTCCTCGGTGCATTCGCTCTCGCGATCGCATCCTTCCTCCAACCTGCGTGCGCACAGAACGCCAACGACGACGTGCTCGTCCAGATGAAACAGGCGTTCCAGCGCGGCGACAAGGCCCGCCTCGCGGCCCTGTTGCCGCAGGCCCGCGGCCATGCGCTCGAGCCCTGGGCCGCCTACTGGGAGCTCAAGGCGCGCCTGGACGACGCCAGCCCGCAGGAAGTGCAGGATTTCCTCTCGCGCTACGCGGGCAGCTACCAGGAAGACCGGCTGCGCAACGACTGGCTGCTGCTGCTGGGCAAGCGCCGCGACTGGGACGGCTTCGCCCCGATGTACGCGGGCTTCCGCATGCGCGACGACGTGCAGGTGCGCTGCTACGCGGTGCTGGCCGACATGCAGCGCACGGGCGGTGTCACCAAGGCCCAGGTCGAGGAGGTGCGCGAGGGCTGGCTGCGCCAGCGCGAGGCCGACGACGGCTGCCTGACCGCCGCCGGCCAGCTGCTGGCCGCGCGCCAGCTCTCGCCCGACGTTGCCTGGAAGAAGGCGCGGCTGGCCATCGAAGCCAACCGCCCGCAGCCCGCGCGCGACGCCATCGGCCTGGTCGAGCCCGAGGCGCTGCCGATGTTCGCCCAGGTCAACGCCAGCGCGCCCAAGTTCCTGACCGGCGCGGTGATGGCCGCCTCCAAGGCGCGCAAGGAAATGGTGGTGCTGGCGCTGATCAAGACCGCCATCGCCGACCCCGACGTGGCCGCCGCCCAGCTCGAAGGCAAGTGGAGCCCGATGCTGAGCGCCGAGGAGCGCAACTGGGTCTGGGGCGCGATCGGCCGCCAGTCGGCCGGCAAGCTCTCGCCGCAGGCCAACCTCTACTTCGCCAACGTGACGAAGAACAGCGACCTGTCCGACGACATGCTGGGCTGGAAGGTGCGCGCCGCGCTGCGCAGCGGCCAGTGGAAGGACGTGAACGCCTCGGTCACGGCCATGAGCGAGGCCGCGCAGGCCGACCCGACCTGGGTCTACTGGCGCGCCCGCGCGCTCAACGCGATGGGCGGCGACGAGCGCAAGGCGCAGGCCCGCACGCTGCTGGAAACCATCGCCGGCACCCGCGGCTTCTACGAGCTGCTGGCGCTGGAAGACCTGGGCCAGCGCGCCGTGGTGCCGACCAAGCCGGCCCCGCTGACCGCCGAGGAGAAGCAGACCGCGCGCAACAACCCCTCGCTGGCGCGCGGGCTCTACGCGATCGCGATCGGCCTGCGGCCCGAGGGCGTGCGCGAGTGGAACTACGCCACCAACCTGCACGACGCCGGCGGCCTGGGCGACCGCGAGCTGCTGGCCGCGGCCGACCTGGCCTGCCAGCGCGAGGTCTGGGACCGCTGCATCAACACCAGCGAGCGCACCAAGGGCGCGATCGACATCGACCAGCGCTTCCCCATGCCCTTCCACGACACGGTGCTGCGCAAGAGCCAGGACATCGGCCTCGACCCGGCCTACGTCTACGGCCTGATCCGCCAGGAAAGCCGCTTCATCATGGACGCGCGCTCGGGCGTCGGCGCCTCGGGCCTGATGCAGGTGATGCCGGCCACCGCCAAGTGGACCGCCAACAAGATCGGCCTGACCGGCTTCACGCCCAGCCAGATCAACGAACGCGAGACCAACATCACCATCGGCACCGCCTATCTCAAGCTGGCGCTCGACGACTTCGACGGCTCGATGGCCATGGCCGCGGCCGCCTACAACGCCGGCCCGGGCCGGCCGCGCAACTGGCGCAACGGGCCGGTGCTCGATGCCGCGATCTGGGCCGAGAACGTGCCCTTCGCGGAAACGCGCGACTACGTGAAGAAGGTGCTGGCCAACACCACCAACTACGCGGCCATCATCAGTGGCCAGCCGCAATCGCTCAAGAGCCGGCTGGGCCGCGTGGGCCCGCGCAACGCAGGCGAGCCCGACCCCAGCAAGGACCTGCCCTGACCCGCGCCCGCTGACGACATGAACCGATCGCTGCAGAACCTGCGCGCCAGCCTGCCCGACTGGGTGCTCGAATGGCTGGAAATCATCGTCCCCGCGGTGCAGGTCGCGCTGATCCTGCTGGGCGCCTGGCTGCTCTACCGCATCGTCCGGCGCCTGATCCGGCGCGTCACCACCGGCTATGCGCTGCCCAACGAAGTGGCGGTGGTCTCGCGCCGGCTCGCGGGCTTCCTGATCTACGGCGGCGCCATCCTCTGGAGCCTGGGGCGCATCGGTGTCTCGGGCACGGTGCTCTGGACCGCCTTCACCGGCTTCGCGGCCGTCGGCGCGGTGGCCTTCTTCGCCGCCTGGAGCGTGCTGTCGAACATCTTCTGCGCGCTGCTGATCTTCACCACGCGCATGTTCCGGCTCGACGACCTGGTCGAGGTGCTGGAGAACGGCGAGAAGCCCGGCCTCAAGGGCCGTGTGCTGGACATCAACCTGGTCTACACCACGCTGGAGGAAAGCGGCAGCGCCGAGGCCGGCACCACGCTGAAGATCCCCAACAGCCTGTTCTTCCAGCGCTCGGTGCGGCGCTGGCACGGCCACCTGCCCGCGTTGCCGGCCCACGTCGGCATCGCCCTGGCGCACGAGACGCCGCCCGCGGCCCCCGCCACGCGCCTCTGAGCGTCCCGCGCGAAAAGGGCACCAGCCTACAGGCCGGGAGCCCCTGCCGCGCCACACTGTCGGGCTCAGCAACTGCCCGGCACACACGACCATGGACTGGTGGAACGACGTCACTGCGGTGATCGCCTCGGAGTTCTCCGATGTCCCCGACCTCGCGCAGTTCGTGCGCATCCTGGTGCGGCTGCTGCTCGCCTCCGTCCTCGGCTTCATGCTCGGCTTCGAGCGCGAACAGCACGGCAAGGCGGCCGGGGTGCGCACCCACATGCTGGTGGCCATCGGCTCGGCGATGTTCGTGCTGATCCCGCAGCAGACCGGCATCCTGCCGGCCGACATGAGCCGCGTGATCCAGGGCCTGGTGGCGGGCGTGGGTTTCCTCTGCGCCGGCACCATCCTCAAGTCGGGCCGCGACGAACAGCAGGTGCAGGGCCTGACCACCGCGGCCGGCCTCTGGCTGACTGCCGCCATCGGCATGGCCTGCGGCCTGGGACGCGAGGTGACGGCGGTGCTGAGCACGCTGCTGGCCCTGGTCGTGCTGGGCCTGGTGCCGCGCATCGTGACCCTGCTGGGCCGGGTGCCGGGCTTCCGGCCGGCCACCGAGCTGTCGCAGACCCTGCTGTCGAAGGACCCCGGCCCGCCGCCGTCGCGCTGAACGCATCAGTGGCGCCGCGCTTGGGCATCAATCGAACGGCGCGGCGGCGCTAGCATGGCGTCTTTTGCTCGCGGAAGAATCGCCATGCTCCAGCTCTACATCGGCAACAAGAACTACTCCTCGTGGTCCATGCGACCCTGGGTGCTGATGACCCAGGCCGGCATCCCCTTCGAGGAGGTGATGGTCCGCTTCGGCGACGATTTTTCCGAGCCCGGTTCGCAGTTCAAGAAGGTGGTGCAGCCGCTCAACCCCGCAGGCACCGTGCCTTTCCTGGTCGACGGCGGCACCGTGGTGTCCGACACCCTGGCCATCGCCGAGTACCTGGCCGAATCCTTCCCCGACAAGGCCCTGTGGCCCGCGGACAAGGCACGGCGGGCCGAGGCGCGCAGCGCCTGCGCTGAGATGCACGCGGGTTTCCGCGCCATCCGCAACCACTGCGGCATGAACGTCGAGGCCGACCTGGCATCGCAGGGCCGGCTGCTGATGCGCGACCGCGCCGACGTGCGCGGCGAACTGGCGCGATTGGTGCAACTGTGGGGTGGCCTGCTGGCCCGCCACGGCGGCCCGATGCTGTTCGGCGAGTTCAGCATCGCCGACGCCTACTACGCGCCCATGGCTTCGCGCCTCAAGACCTATGCGCTGCCGGTGCCGCCCGAGGTCGCGGCCTATGTGGAACGCGTGCACGCGCTGCCGGGCGTCAAGGCCTGGACCGACGCGGCGCTCGAGGAACACCAGTTCGTGGTGGTGGACGAACCCTACCGGCTGCGCGATTGACGCCGCTTCGCGCCCCATGAAAAACGCCGCGCATCGCGCGGCGTTTTTCATGTGTGACAGCAACGAAGATCAGAAACGGTAGGTGGCCGACAGGTAGGTCACGATCGGGTCCAGCTTCAGGCGCGCCTCGCTGGTCGCGACGGTGGTGCCGCCCGCGGTGCGCGTGGTGAGCTTGGCCGTGGTCTTGAGCGGAATGTACGAGACCGAAAAAGACACGCCCCAGTGCTTGTCGAACTGCCAGGCCGCGCCGAGGTTGAACACCGGCGCGAAGGACTTGTCGAGCTTGGCGCTGGTGCTGGTGGCCCCCGGCGGCAGGCCCAGGCGGCCGCCCAGCGCCCCCTGCAGGCCGGGCGTGAGGCTGACGTCGCTGTACCAGACATAGGTCGCGCCCAGGCCCAGGAAGGGGCGGAAGGCATCGTTGCCATTGCCGAAGTAGTACTTGGCCAGCAGCGTCGGGCTCCATTGCTTGGCATCGCCCAGCTTGCCGATGGGTGCCAGCGAGCCTTCCCCCTGCAGGTTGAACTTCGGCGGCACGCCGAACACGCCTTCGACGGCCCAGCGGCTGTCGATGAAATACACCGCGCTCAGGCCCAGGGTGTTCGAGCTGTCCACACCGGACCCGGAGCCCGGCACCACCGCGTTGATCGGCGAGGTGAAGGTGAGCGGCTTGCTCGAATCCTGCGGCGCGAAGTGCAGCCAGCCGGCGCCGAGCACCCAGTCGCCCGCGTTCTGGGCCAGGGCGCTGCCCGATCCCAGAACGGACAGGGCCGCGAGGGCATACATTGTTTTCTTCATTTGACGAATAGCCTCCATGGATTGCCGCCGGCACGCCGCGGGGTTCCGCTGACCGGCTTCGGCAGCTTAACGAACGATCGTGCTTTTTTCACCAAGGGATTCTCCCTACACTTGGACACATGAAGACTTTCCTCGTCGGCGGCGCGATCCGCGATGCGCTGCTGGGCCGCTCCGGGAGCGATCGCGACTGGGTGGTGGTGGGCGCCACTCCCGAACAGATGGGCGCGCTGGGCTACCTGCCGGTCGGCCGCGACTTCCCCGTGTTCCTGCACCCGCGCACGCGCGAGGAGTACGCGCTGGCGCGCACCGAACGCAAGAGCGCGCCGGGCTACCGAGGCTTCGTCGTGCATGCGGCGCCCGACGTCACGCTGGAACAGGACCTGGCCCGGCGCGACCTGACGGTCAACGCGATCGCCCTGCCCGCCGACCGCGCGGGCGCCGAGGCCCCCGATGCGGCCGACCTGGTCGACCCCTTCCATGGCCAGCGGGACCTGCAAGACAAGGTGCTGCGCCACGTCACCGAGGCCTTCCGCGAGGACCCGGTGCGCATCCTGCGCGTGGCGCGCTTCGCGGCCCGCTTCGCCGATTTCGGCATCGCGCCCGACACGCTGGCGCTGATGCGCGAGATGGTGGCCGCCGGCGAGGTCGATGCGCTGGTGCCCGAGCGCGTCTGGCAGGAGCTGTCGCGCGGCCTGATGGAAGCCAGGCCCTCGCGCATGTTCGAGGTGCTGCGCGACTGCGGCGCGCTGGCCGTGCTGCTGCCCGAGGTCGACCGCCTCTGGGGCGTGCCACAGCCGGAAGCCCATCACCCGGAGATCGACACCGGCCTGCACCTGATGATGGTGCTCGACATGGCGGCCCGACTGGAGGCACCGCTGCCGGTGCGCTTCGCCTGCCTGGTGCACGACCTGGGCAAGGGCACGACGCGCGCCGACGTGCTGCCGCGCCACATCGGCCACGAGCAGCGCAGCGTCAAGCTGCTGCAGGCGGTCTGCGAGCGCTGGCGCGTGCCGGTCGAGCTGCGCGAGCTGGCCGAGGTGGTGGCGCGCGAGCACGGCAACATCCACCGCAGCGCCGAACTGGGCGCGGCCGCGCTGATGCGGCTGCTGGAGCGCTGCGACGCGCTGCGCAAGCCCGAGCGCTTCGCGCAGGTGCTGCAGGCCTGCGAATGCGACGCGCGCGGCCGGCGGGGCTTCGAGGAGCGGCCCTACCCCCAGCGCGAGCGCCTGCAGGCGGTGCTGGACGCCGCGCTGGCGGTGGCCACGCGCCCGATCGCGCAGGCCGCGGCGGCTGCGGGCGCCACCGGGCCGGCGATCGGCGAGGCGGTGGCGCGCGCGCGCACGGCCGCCATCGCCGCGTGGCTCCAGGGCTCGAACTGAGGCCAGGGTCGCGGCTTTGGCCGACGCGGCGCGGCGCAGCGCACTGCTAAGGTGACAGACCGATGCAGACGCCTCCAAGACTCACCCCCGACGCCGCCCTCTTCCTCGACTTCGACGGGACGCTCGTGGCCCTCGCCGAAACGCCCGAGGCCATCGAGGTCCCCCCCGCCCTCGTCGCCCTGCTCACCGACCTGCACGAGCTGCTGGGCGGTGCGCTGGCCATCGTCTCGGGCCGGCAGATCGATGCGATCGACCGTTTTCTCGCGCCGCTGCGCCTGCCGGCCGCCGGCGAGCACGGCGTGCAGCGCCGCGATGCCGAAGGCCACATGCAGGAGCAGCGCGCGCCCGACCTGGGCTTCGTGCTCGAGGCCTGCAACGAGCTCGCGGGCGCGCACCCCGGGCTGCTGGTGGAGCGCAAGCATGCGGCGATCGCGCTGCACTACCGCATGGCGCCCGACCTGGAAGCCGTCTGCCGCGAGGCCATGGTCCGCGTGCTCGACGGCCAGCCGCAGCTGGAGCTGCTGCACGGCAAGTTCGTGTTCGAGGTCAAGCCCGCGGGCATCAACAAGGGCATCGCCATCGACGCCTTCCTGCACGAAGCCCCCTTCACCGGCCGGGTGCCGGTGTTCGCGGGCGACGACACCACCGACGAGAGCGGCTTCGCCATCGTGCAGCCGCGCGGCGGCATCGCGATCAAGGTCGGCTCCGGCCCCACGCAGGCGCTGCACCGGCTCGACTCCACGCTGGCGGTCTACGAGTGGCTGCTCGAGGCGCGCGACCTGCTGGCCAACGGACCGCGCCCGGAGGTCAAGCCATGAGCCGCCTGGTCGTGATCTCCAACCGCGTGGCCGATCCGCGCAAGCCCGCCGCCGGCGGCCTGGCGGTGGCGCTGGGCGAATCGCTGCAGCAGACCGGCGGCCTGTGGTTCGGCTGGAGCGGCACCATCGTCGAGGACGGCCCGACCGGCGAAGGCGAGCTGCACAAGCAGCAGGCCGGCAAGGTCACGCTGGCCACCATCGACCTGAGCCGCGAAGACCACGACAGCTACTACGCCGGCTACAGCAACGACGTGCTCTGGCCGGTGTTCCACAACCGCCTGGACCTGGCCAACTTCGACGCCGGCTTCATCGGCGGCTACCGCCGCGTGAACCAGCTGTTCGCACGCAAGCTGATGCCGCTGCTGCAGGAAGACGACATCATCTGGGTGCACGACTACCACCTGATCCCGCTGGCGGCCGAACTGCGCGCCATGGGCTGCAGGCAGCGCATCGGCTTCTTCCTGCACATCCCGCTGCCGCCGCAGATCATCATGGCGGCGATCCCGCAGCACGAGTGGCTCGCGCGTTCGCTGTTCGCCTACGACCTGATCGGCTTCCAGTCCAACCAGGACGTGCAGCATTTCGCGCACTACGTGAAGAACGAGGCCCGGGGCGAAGCGCTGGCCGACGACATGTACCGCGCCTACGGCCAGACCGTGCGCTGCACCGCCTTCCCGATCGGCATCGACGTCGACGAGTTCGCGGCGCTCACGCACGCCAAGGAATCGCGCGACATGTACGAGACCATGAAGCGCGAGTACGCGAGCCGCCGGCTGCTGCTGGGCATCGACCGGCTCGACTACTCCAAGGGCATCCCGCACCGGGTGCGCGCCTTCCGCGAGCTGCTGGCCAACTACCCCGAGAACCGCCGCAGCGCCACGCTGATCCAGATCGCCTCGCCCACGCGCGAATCGGTCGACGCCTATGCCGACATCCGGCGCGAGCTCGAGTCGCTGTGCGGCGCGATCAACGGCGACTACGGCGAGCTCGACTGGATGCCGGTGCGCTACATCCACCGCATGGTGGCGCGCAAGCGCGTGCCGGGCCTGTGCCGCGCCGCGGCCGTGGGGCTGGTGACGCCGCTGCGCGACGGCATGAACCTGGTGGCCAAGGAGTACGTGGCGGCGCAGGATCCGGCCGATCCGGGCGTGCTGGTGCTGTCGCGCTTCGCGGGCGCGGCCGAGCAGATGAAGGAAGCGCTGCTGGTCAACCCCTACGACGTGCACGGCACGGCCGAGACCGTGCAGCAGGCGCTGCAGATGCCGCTGGACGAACGCCGCGCGCGCCACCAGAAGCTGCTGCAGCGCATCCGCGAGCACGACGTGCACTGGTGGCGCCGCACCTTCCTCGACACGCTCGGCGCCATGCCCCAGGTGCGCTGAACGCGGCGTTCAGGGCTTGCCGGCCAGGAAGGGCTCGAGCACCTCGTCCATCCACGCCATCAGCGCCTGCACCCGCTTCGACAGCTGGCGCCGGTGCGGATAGAGCAGCGACACCGGCATCGGCGGCGCATCGAAGCCGGACAGCACCCGCACCAGCCGGCCCGCGTCGATCAGCGGCTGCATGCCCATGACCGGCGCCTGGATCAGGCCCAGGCCGGCCAGGCAGGCCGACTGGTAGGCATCGCTGCTGGTCACCGTGAGCGTGCTCGGCATGGCCAGCGTCCGGTAGCGGCCCTCTTCCTCGTATTCCCACAGCGCCGGCCCGGCGCCCAGCCCCGGCGCGTAGCGCACCAGCCGGTGCGCGGCCAGGTCGGCGAGCGTGCGCGGCGTGCCGTGCAGCGCGAGGTAGGCCGGACTGGCGACGTTGACCTGCGCCAGCTCGCCGAGCCGGCGCGCCACCAGATCGGAGGCGTCGAGCGTGCCCACGCGCAGCACGCAGTCGAAGCCCTCGTGCACCAGGTCGACCCGGCGGTCGGTGGTGCTCAGTTCGAGTTCCACCTGCGGATGCGCGGCCAGGAAGGCGGGCAGCCGCGGCATCAGCACCGCCTGCGCCATGCCGATCGGCACGTCGACCCGCAGCCGGCCGCGCAGGGCGCCGGGCGTGCGCTGGAACAGCGACTGCAGCTCGTCCGCGTCGGCCAGCAGCAGCAGGCAGCGCTCGCGGAACTGCTCGCCGTCGGCCGTCAGTCGCACCGTGCGCGTGGTGCGGTGCAGGAGCCGCGTGCCCAGTTCGGCCTCCAGCTGCTGCACCGTGGTCGAGACCCGGGCCTTGGGCATGCCCAGCTGCTCGGCGGCGCGGGTGAAGCTCGCCAGTTCGGCGACCTTGACGAAGGTGCGCCGCGCGCTGAGGTCCATGCTCATGGCCTCATTGTTCTCCACATCTGAACAGTTCGGTCTTTTCCTGGGGATTTATCGCTGGACTGTCTTTTCCTAAAGTCCATTCCATCGATCACTTCCCCTTCAGGACAGACCATGAACGCACCCATCGCCCTCATCACCGGCGCCAGCCGCGGCCTTGGCAGGAACACCGCCCAGCACCTGGCCCGCCAGGGCTCCGACCTGATCCTGACCTACCGCAGCGGCGCCGACGAAGCGCAGCAGCTGGTGGGCGAGATCGAGGCGCTGGGCCGCCGCGCGGTGGCGCTGCCGCTGGACGTCGCGCAGAGCGCCAGCTTCCCGGCCTTCGCCGCGCAGGTGAAGGCGGCGCTGGCCCGCACCTGGGAGCGCCGGACCTTCGACCACCTGGTGAACAACGCCGGCATCGGCACGCACGCGGCCTTCGCCGACACCACCGAAACGCAGTTCGACTCGCTGGTCGACGTCCATTTCAAAGGGCCCTTCTTCCTGACTCAGGCGCTGCTGCCGCTGCTCGCGGACGGCGGGCGCATCGTCAACGTCTCGAGCGGCCTGGCCCGTTTCACGCTGCCCGGCTCCTCGGCCTATGCGTCGATGAAGGGCGCGATCGAGGTGCTGACGCGCTACCTCGCGAAGGAGCTGGGGCCGCGCGGCATCGCGGTCAACGTGGTGGCGCCGGGCGCGATCGAGACCGACTTCAGCGGCGGCATGGTGCGCGACAACCCGCAGCTCAACGCCATGATCGCCAGCCAGACGGCGCTGGGCCGCGTCGGCCTGCCCGACGACATCGGCGGCGCCATTTCGCTGCTGCTGCAGCCGGGCAACGGCTGGATCAACGGCCAGCGCATCGAGGCGTCGGGCGGGATGTTCTTGTAGACCGACTCAGTCGACCAGCGCCAGCGCCGCGTAGTCGCCGACCTTGTCGCCCAGCCCGGCCGACAGCAGCCGCACGCCGCGCGTCAGCGGCAGCAGCCGGCCGTCGAGTTCGGCCTGCAGCCGCGGCAGCAGGAATTCGCGGTTGTGCCAGTACACGCTGCCGCCCAGGCTGATGGCCTGCAGGTCCAGCGTGGCCACCAGGTTGTAGAGCATGCGGCCCATCACGCGGCACAGCGCGTCGGTGCGCTGCAGCGCCTGCGGCTCGCCGGCCACGGCGGCGGCGAACAGCTCGGCCGCGGGCTGGGTGAAGCGCCGTTCGACCGAGTTGCCGGCGATCAGGCCCTCGACGTCGCCCACGTTGCCGCAGCCGCACAGCGCGTCGTGGTTGTCGTCGTCCGAGACGAAGGTGTGGCCCGCGTGGCCGGCGTTGCCGTTCTTGCCGCGCAGGGCGCGGCCGTCGACGCACAGGCCCACGCCCACGCCGGTGCTCCAGGTGACGTAGGCGCAGTGGTCCATGCCCTGCAGTGCGCCCCAGCGGCGCTCGGCCTCGAGCGCCGCGACCGCGTCGTTCTCGACCCGCACGCGGGCGAAGCGCCGGCGCAGCGGGGCCTCGAGCACGGCGGTCATCCAGTCGTTGGGCAGGCCCCGCGCCGGGCCGGCCAGGCCGCCGCAGATGTTGGGGGTGGCGAGCTCGACGCAGCCGTCATGGAGCACGAAGGGGCCGGCCGAGGAGACGCCCACGCTGTCGATGGATGTCGCTGGCACGCCGAGCTCGGCGCAGGCCGCGTCGATCAGCCGCAGCACCTGCTGCGCGACCGCATCGTTGTCGCCGGTCTTGGCGGTCGGCTCGGTCCGGCGGGCCTGCAGCTGCTCGCTGCCGGCTTCGGCCAGGCTGACGGCGACCTTGGTGCCGCCGATGTCCACGCACGCTCTCATCTCGTCTCGTCCTTTTCTTCTCTGTGGTCAGATCAGTTTCGCCACCAGCGCGGCGATCATGCTCAGCAGCAGCGTGCTGGCGATCGGCAGCTGCCACTCGCGACCGAAGAGCCGGAACGCGAAATCGCCGGGCAGCCGCCCGAAGCCGAAGCGCCGAAGCCACGCCGTGAGCCCGCTCATGAGCACCAGCGCCAGCACCACGACGATCAGCCAGCGGATCATCGCGTCGCCTCAGGCCGCCAGCGCGGCCAGCGCCTGGCGGTGCAGTTCGGGCGTGGCCGCGGCCACCACCCGGCCGTTCGACCGCAGGCCCAGCGCACGCCCTTCCCAGTCGGTGATCACGCCGCCGGCCGCCTCGATCAGGCCGGCCGGGCCGAGGTAGTCGTAAGGCTGCAGGCCGGTCTCGACCACCAGGTCGATGGTGCCGCCGGCCAGCTGCGCATAGCCGTAGCAGTCGCCGCCGAAGCGGCGCATCGCGCAGCGCCGGCTCAGCGCGTCGAAGGCCTGCCAGTCGGCGGCGTCGAAGATGTCGGGCGAGGTGGTGACGATGCGCGCCTGGGCGATCTCGCTGCAGCCGCTCACGCGCACGGCCACGCCGTTGCGGTGGGCGCCCACGCCGGCCTGACCGACCCAGCGTTCGCCCAGCACCGGCATGTCGACCATGCCGAGCACGATGCGCTCGCCCTCGAGCACGCCGATCAGCGTGCCCCACAGCGGCGAGCCGGTGATGAAGCTGCGCGTCCCGTCGATCGGGTCGATCACCCAGACACGGCCGGCATCGAGCCGTTCCTGGCCGTGCTCCTCGCCGTAGATGCCGTCGTCCGGCAGCGCGGCGGCCAGCGCGGCGCGCATCGCGGTCTCGGCCGCGCGGTCGGCCAGCGTCACGGGGCTTTCGTCGGCCTTGGTGATGATGTCCAGCGGCGTGCGGAAATACGCCATCGATTGGGCCGCCGCCGCGTCGGCGAGGGCATGGGCAGTGCGGAGCAGGTCGGGCAGAGGACGCATGGGAGCAAAAAGACGGAAGCCGTGGCGGAAGGTCGATTAGACCCGAGCGCGTTTGACATGGCATGGCAGCCCTGTCTAGCATGGGCTCATCTCAGGTTCACGAAAGACACGGCATGGCATGGGTTCGATGGCTGAAGCGGCTGCTGCCCGCCGTGCTGCTGGCCTGCGCATCGCTTGCGCAGGCCACGCCCTCGGCCGACGAGCACGCCACGATCACCGCGCTGATCCAGCGCGTGGAGCAGATGACGACGATGAGTTTCATGCGCAACGGCACGGCCCACACCTCGGCCGAGGCGGCGCAGCACATGCAGGCGAAGTACGCCTACTTCAAGGAGAAGATCACCACCGCCGAGGACTTCATCGACCTCTGCGCCTCGCGCTCCGAGATGACCGGCAAGCCCTACAGGGTGAAGGTCGGCGATGCACCGCCGCGCGAGGCCGGCGAGTTCCTGCGGGAAGAACTGCGCAAGGTGCGCAACCGCTGAACGTCCCGCGGCTGCAGCTACAGCGTGTGGCTGCGGTCGCCCTCGGCGAAGCCCAGCGGCTCCCAGGCCTCGCCGGCGCCCAGCGCGATCACCTTGAACAGCTCGCCCATCTCGTGCTCGTGCACCAGGTGCGCGGCCAATGCGCGCTGCTGCACGCTGGCCTGGTCCGACAGCCCGAGCAACCCGCAGTTGATCAGGAAGCGCCCCTGGCTCGCATAGCCCAGCACCGACAGGCCCGCGTCCTGCGCGGCCAGCGCGATGCCGGTGAAATCGACATGCGCCGTGATGTCCTTGGCGCCCACCGCCACCAGCGGATCGCCGTCGGCCTGGTGGCTCTGGTGGCACATCACTGTGCCCATGTGGCGCTGCGGGTGGTAGTACTCCGATTCGGGAAAACCGTAGTCGATCAGGAAGGCCGCGCCCTGCGTGAGCCGGTCGGCCAGGGTGGCGACGAAGGCCTGCGCCTGCGGATGGATCTCGGTCAGGTAGTCGTGCTCGCCCTCGATGTCCAGCGGCGGCCGCAGCAGCGTCGGGCGGTCCTCCCAGGCCCAGCCGCCCTGCGCGCCCGCGACCACGCCGCGTTCGAACCAGCGGCCGCCGACGCGCGCCAGCAGCTGCACCGGCATCGCGTCGAGCACCTCGTTGCCCACCACCACGCCGCGCATCGTCGCCGGCAGTTCGCTGAGCCACTCGACCTTGGCCGCATGGCCGGCCAGCGTCTCCTGCTGGCGCGCGCGCAGCGAGCCCGACAGGTCGACGATGCGGTAGCGCGCGATCCGGTCGCCCAGCGTGTCGAGCAATTGCAGCGCCAGCGCGCCCGAGCCGGCGCCGAATTCCCAGACCTCGTCGGTGCCGGTCTTCTTGAGCGCCTCGTCCACCTGCACCGCGAGCGCCTGGCCGAACAGGGGCGTGAGCTCGGGCGCGGTCACGAAATCGCTGCCGGACGAGGGCATGTGGCCGAACTTGCGGCTGGCGTTGGCGTAGTAGCCCATGCCGGGCGCGTAGAGCGCCAGCGCCATGAAGCGGTCGAAGGGCAGCCAGCCGCCGGCGCGCTGAATGGCCTGGCCGATCAGGCGGTCGAGGGCGGTCGTTAAAATTGGAGGTGCGGTCTTCACGCCGCCGATTGTCTCCCGATGCCCCTGCCCCCTTCCACCGCCCCCTC
>NZ_LZZW01000041.1 GCF_014170375.1 Variovorax sp. UMC13
TCAGCCGTGAAGTGCGTGTGCGGCTTGATCGAACCCGGCTTGCACAGCACTTGGCCGCGCTCGACTTCTTCGCGCTTCGTGCCGCGCAGCAGCACGCCCACGTTGTCGCCCGCTTGACCTTGGTCCAGCAGCTTGCGGAACATTTCCACGCCGGTGCAGGTGGTCTTGACGGTCGGGCGGATGCCGACGATCTCGATTTCTTCACCGACCTTGATCACGCCACGTTCGACGGCGCCGGTCACCACGGTGCCGCGACCCGAGATCGAGAACACGTCTTCCACGGGCATCAGGAACGTGCCGTCCACGGCGCGCTCGGGCGTCGGGATGTACGTGTCCAGCGCTTCGGCCAGCTTCATGATGGCTTCTTCGCCCAGCTTGCCCTTGTCGCCTTCGAGGGCGAGCTTGGCCGAGCCGTGGATGATGGGGGTGGCGTCGCCCGGGAAGTCGTACTTGTCCAGCAGCTCGCGCACTTCCATCTCGACCAACTCGAGCAGCTCGGCGTCGTCGACCATGTCGCACTTGTTCAGGAACACGATGATGTAGCCCACGCCCACCTGGCGAGCCAGCAGGATGTGTTCACGGGTCTGGGGCATCGGGCCGTCGGCAGCCGAGCACACCAGGATCGCGCCGTCCATCTGGGCGGCGCCGGTGATCATGTTCTTCACGTAGTCGGCGTGACCGGGGCAGTCGACGTGTGCGTAGTGGCGGTTGGCCGTTTCGTACTCGACGTGCGCGGTGTTGATCGTGATGCCGCGTGCCTTTTCTTCGGGCGCCGCGTCGATCTGGTCGTAGGCCTTGGCTTCGCCGCCGAACTTGGCCGACAGCACCGTTGCGATCGCAGCGGTCAGCGTGGTCTTGCCATGGTCGACGTGACCGATCGTGCCCACGTTGACGTGGGGCTTGGTGCGGGTGAACTTACCTTTTGCCATTTTTCAATCCTTGAAAGAGCATTCCCGTGTATTGGTTTTATGTCTGCACCCGATTGCGGATTCGCCTCGCACGGGAACGTGGCGGCACCGGATCGCAGACAAAGAGGGCCACGCACTGCGTGGCCCTGCATTCTTCAGAACTTACTTGGCGCGAGCGGCCACGATGGCTTCGGCGACGTTACGGGGAGCTTCGGCGTAGTGCTTGAACTCCATCGTGTACGTGGCGCGGCCTTGCGACATCGAGCGCAGCGTGGTCGAGTAGCCGAACATTTCCGACAGCGGCACTTCGGCCTTGATGGCCTTGCCGCCACCCATCATGTCTTCCATGCCCTGGACCATGCCGCGACGCGAGGACAGGTCGCCCATCACGTTGCCGGCGTAGTCTTCCGGGGTCTCGACTTCCACGGCCATCATCGGCTCCAGGATCACCGGGCTGGCCTTGCGGCAGCCTTCCTTGAAACCGAAGATCGCGGCCATCTTGAAAGCCATTTCGTTCGAGTCCACGTCGTGGTACGAACCGAAATGCAGCGTGACCTTGACGTCGACCACCGGGTAGCCGGCGAGCACGCCCTGGCCCAGCGCTTCGATGACGCCCTTTTCGACCGCGGGGATGTATTCGCGAGGAACCACACCGCCCTTGATCGCGTCGACGAACTCGAAGCCCTTGCCCGGCTCTTGCGGTTCGACCTTCAGGATCACGTGGCCGTACTGGCCCTTGCCGCCCGACTGGCGCACGAACTTGCCTTCGGCATCTTCGACCGTCTTGCGGATGGTTTCGCGGTAGGCCACCTGCGGCTTGCCCACGTTGGCTTCCACGCCGAATTCGCGCTTCATCCGGTCCACGATGATTTCCAGATGCAGCTCGCCCATGCCGGCGATGATGGTCTGGCCCGACTCTTCGTCGGTCTTCACGCGGAACGAAGGATCTTCCTGAGCCAGGCGTTGCAGGGCGATGCCCATCTTTTCCTGGTCGGCCTTGGTCTTCGGCTCGACGGCCTGCGAGATCACCGATTCCGGGAACACCATGCGCTCGAGCGTCACGATGGCCGTCGGATCGCACAGGGTTTCGCCCGTGGTCACTTCCTTCAGGCCCACGCAGGCGGCGATGTCGCCGGCGCGGATTTCGCTGACTTCTTCACGGTTGTTGGCGTGCATCTGCACGATCCGGCCGATGCGTTCCTTCTTGCCGCGCACCGGGTTGTAGACGCTGTCGCCCTTGCTCAGCACGCCCGAGTAGACGCGCACGAAGGTCAGCTGGCCCACGAACGGGTCGGTCATCAGCTTGAATGCCAGGGCCGAGAACTTCTCGCTGTCGTCGGCCTTGCGGACCACGGGCGCTTCGTCTTCATCCAGGCCGTTGACGGGCGGGATGTCGGTCGGTGCGGGCATGTATTCGATGACCGCGTCGAGCATGGCCTGCACGCCCTTGTTCTTGAAGGCCGAACCGCACAGCATCGGCTGGATCTCGCCGGCGATGGTGCGCTGACGGATGGCAGCCTTGATTTCCACCTCGCTCAGCTCGCCGCCTTCGAGGTACTTGTTCATCAGCTCTTCGCTGGCTTCGGCAGCCGCTTCGACCAGCTTCTCGCGGTACTCGGCGCAGACGGCAGCCAGGTTCGCGGGGATCTCTTCGTACTTGAAGGTCACGCCCTTGTCTTCGTCCCAGATGATCGCCTTCATCTTCACGAGGTCGACGATGCCCTGGAAGTGGTCTTCGGCACCGATCGGGATCTGGATCACGACGGGGTTGGCCTTCAGGCGGTCCACCATCATCTGGCGCACGCGCAGGAAGTCGGCGCCGGTACGGTCCATCTTGTTGACGAACGCGAGACGGGGCACCTTGTACTTGTTGGCCTGGCGCCAGACGGTTTCCGACTGGGGCTGCACGCCGCCGACGGCGTCGTACACCATCACGGCGCCGTCCAGCACGCGCATCGAGCGCTCGACTTCAATGGTGAAGTCCACGTGGCCGGGGGTGTCGATGATGTTGATGCGGTGTTCGTCGAACTTGCCGGCCATGCCCTTCCAGAAGCAGGTCGTGGCGGCGGAGGTGATCGTGATGCCACGCTCCTGCTCTTGCTCCATCCAGTCCATGGTGGCGGCGCCGTCATGCACTTCACCGATCTTGTGGTTCACACCGGTGTAGAACAGGATGCGCTCGGTCGTCGTGGTCTTGCCAGCGTCGATGTGCGCGGAGATACCGATGTTGCGGTAGCGCTCGATGGGGGTCTTGCGTGCCATGAAAATTTACTCCGTTAACGGATGAAAGCCCGCCCACCACATGGTGAGTCGGGCTTCCAGCCAGTCTGATTTGAGGGGGAAAGGCCTTAGAAGCGGAAGTGGCTGAAGGCCCGGTTGGCTTCTGCCATGCGGTGCACTTCGTCACGCTTCTTCATGGCACCGCCACGGCCTTCCGTGGCTTCCATCAGTTCGTTGGCCAGGCGCAGGGCCATCGACTTCTCACCGCGCTTGCGAGCGGCTTCCTTGATCCAGCGCATCGACAGGGCGAGGCGACGGACAGGGCGGACTTCGACCGGCACTTGATAGTTCGCACCGCCCACGCGGCGCGACTTCACTTCGACCATCGGCTTCACGTTGTTGATGGCAACGGTGAACGCTTCGAGGGGGTCCTTGTCCGGGTTCTTCTTCTCGATGAAGTCGAGGGCACCGTAAATGATGCGCTCGGCAACAGCCTTCTTGCCGCCTTCCATGATCACGTTCATGAACTTCGACAGCTCGACATTGCCGTACTTGGGATCCGGCAGGATTTCACGTTTGGGGACTTCGCGACGACGTGGCATTTTTTCAACCTCTTTGCTTCAGTTGGCACCGTTTCCGGTACCGCGAGAGCCAGTTCGAACTCTCACTTACTCGACCCGACATTGGGTCACTTCGTTCGATGTGCCCGCCAAGGCAACCGAACACCGCTTGTTTTCTGACGACAGGAAGGCTTAAGCCTTCTTGGGACGCTTCGCGCCGTACTTGGAACGCGACTGCTTGCGGTCTTTCACGCCTTGCAAGTCGAGCGAACCGCGCACGATGTGATAGCGGACACCGGGCAAGTCCTTGACACGACCGCCGCGAACCAGCACGACGCTGTGTTCCTGCAGGTTGTGGCCTTCGCCGCCGATGTAGGAGATGACTTCGAAGCCGTTGGTCAGGCGGACCTTGGCAACTTTACGAAGCGCCGAGTTGGGCTTCTTGGGCGTCGTGGTGTAGACGCGGGTGCAGACACCGCGACGTTGCGGCGAGTTCTGCATGGCAGGGCTCTTCGAATTGATCTTCTCGACCGTTCGACCCTGACGCACCAGTTGATTGATGGTTGGCATGAATGAATGAATCCCAAAACATCCCGACCTTGGACCCCACCGTGACATGGGAAGCCGGGAATTGACGAAAACGTGAAACCCTTCGGAAATTTCCGAAAAGCCCGCGAGTATAGCAGTCAGGCTGGCTGCTTGACCAGCCCTGTTACTTGATCCAGAGGCGGACGGCGTCCCAGGCCCGGCCCAGGATGCCGGCCTGCTCGACCGCCTCGAGCGCCACCAGCGGCACCTCGGCCACGGGCTCGTCGCCCAGCGTGACCTTGAGCGTGCCGACCTGCTGGTTCTTGGTGAAGGGCGCGACCAGCGGTTCGGGGCGCGCGACCTGGGTCTTGATCTTGCTCGCCGAGCCCGCGGGCACCGAGACCACGATGGCTTCCGGGCGGCCCAGCTTGAGCGTGTTCGCCTTGCCCTTCCAGACCGCTGGCGTGGCCGCGGGCTGGTCGGCGTCGAACAGCTTGACCGCGTCGAAGGCGGTGTAGCCCCAGTTCAGCAGCTTCTGCGATTCGTTGGCGCGCGCGTTCTCGCTGGCCGCGCCGAGCACGATCGACAGCAGGCGGCGGCCGCCGTTGAGGTTCGGGAAGTCGCGCTTGGCGGTGACGATCATGCAGTAGCCGGCCGCGTCGGTGTGGCCGGTCTTGAGGCCGTCGACGGTCGGGTCACGGAACAGCAGCAGGTTGCGGTTGGTGTCGTTGGTCGAGGGCGTGCCCGGGTAGCGGTACTTCTTGATCGCGTAGTACTGCACGTACTCGGGGAAGTCGTGCATCAGGCGGGTGGCCAGGATGCTCAGGTCGCGCGCCGTCGTGGTGTGGCCCGGCGCCGTCAGGCCCTCGGGGTTCTTGTAGCTGGTGTTCTTCATGCCCAGCACCTTGGCCTGCTCGTTCATGAGCTGGACGAAGTGCTCGACCGTGCCGCCCACGCCTTCGGCCAGCGCCACCGTGGCGTCGTTGCCCGACTGCACGATCAGGCCCTTGATCAGGTCTTCCACCGGCACCTGCATCTTCGGGTCGATGAACATGCGCGAGCCGGGCATCTTCCAGGCGCGCGGGCTGACCGGCAGCGTCTGGGTGAGCGAGATCTTCTTGGCCTTGAGCGCGTCGAACACCAGGTAGGCCGACATCAGCTTGGTCAGCGAGGCGGGCTCGACCGGGCTGTCGATGTCCTTCTGCGCCAGCAGCTGGTTGGCGGTGACGTCGAGCAGCAGGTAGCTGCGCGCGGCGACCTCGGGGGGAACGGGCATTTGCGCCGCGGCCAACAGGCAGAAGGATGCCGAAAAAAACAGCACCAGCGCGCGGAGCGCGACAGACAGACGATTCATGGGAATGGGAGACCAGCTACAGGTCCGCGCGCAGGTGGCGGACGACAAGATTTTTCAAGAGCGGCAATTGTCCGTGAAAGAAATGACCGCCTCCGGGGACGACTGTGACAGGAAGTGACTGTGGGCGAGCCCAATCCATCACGGCCGAGAGCGCGACGGTGTCGTCGGCTTCGCCATGCACGATCAACGTACGTTCGACCGCCCCTTCGGGCAGCACCGGCGGCACCACGCGCGCAACGCTGGCACCGACCAGCGTCAGGTGTGCGACCTCGCGCTCGGCCCAGAGTTCCTGCAATGCATTGATCGCGACGAAGGCGCCGAAGGAAAAGCCGGCCACGGCCAGCGGGCCCGAAGGCGCGAGCTGCGCGACCACCGCGCGGTAGTCCTCGCTCTCGCCGCGGCCCTCGTCGTGCACGCCCTGGCTGGCGCCGACGCCGCGGAAGTTGAAGCGCACCGCGGTCCAGCCGCTGGCGACGAAGGCGCGCGCCAGCGTCTGCACCACCTTGTTGTCCATGGTGCCGCCGAACAGCGGGTGCGGGTGCGCGATCACGGCCACGCCGCGCGAGGGCTGGCCGTCGGCCGGCAGGTCGCGCTGGGCCTCGATCACACCGGCCGCGCCTTCGAGCCGGAGCTTTTCCGTTTGCGAATTCATGACGGCGCCTCCGCTCAGCGACCGACGTCGGCCGGCAGCACCAGGCGCTCGACCACCTGGCCGTTCTTCAGGTGCGACTCGACGATCTCGTCGATGTCGGCCTGGTCGACGAAGGTGTACCAGACGGCTTCGGGGTAGACCACGGCCACCGGGCCGCCCGCGCAGCGGTCCAGGCAGCCGGCCTTGTTGACCCGCACCTTGCCGGCACCGGACAGGCCGGCCGCCTTGACGCTGGCCTTGCAATGGTCGAAGCCCTGCTGCGCGCCGTGCAGGGCACAGGAGTCCTCGCCGCCCTTGCGTTCGTTGAGACAGAAGAAGATGTGGCGCTCGTAATAACCAGGCGCAACGGGCGCGGCGGATGCGGCTGGGGTCGGGGAACGGGGCATCGGCCCATTCTAGGTTTGGCGTCTGCGCCGGGACAGCGCCACGAGCACGTAGCCCAGTGTCGCGAAGGGCCACAGCCAGCCCAGCCACTGCACCAGCCCGTGGAAACGGATGAAGCGCCCCTGCTCCCAGGTCGCCAGCGTCTGGGCGAAGTAGGCGCTCTCGGGCGCCTGGTTCAGCAGGCTCAGCTGCAGCACCAGCGCGATCAGCAGCAGGGCCGCGCACAGCCGGCGCGGCGCGGCCAGCAGCAGCAGGCCGAAGACGACCGCGGCCACGGTGCCGATCTGCACCGGCAGGCTGAACCAGGCCCAGGCATGGCCGGGGCCCCAGCTCAGCGCCGCCGACAGCGCGCTGCCGGCCAGGCCCGCGCACAGCAGCGCGGCCATCAGCATCGCGCGGCGCGGCACCGAGCGCGTCACCATGAAGCCCAGCAGGAACGGCACCAGCGCCCCCAGCATCACGCACAGCAGCTCGATGCCGGGCACCAGCGGCTGCAGCTCGAACTCGCGCAGCGGCATCCAGTCGAGGAAGGGGGTGTCGACCAGCCATTCGGCGATCGCGTTCTCCAGCCGCTCGAAGACCTGGCCGAGGCCGAAGGGCACCGCCGCCGGGAACAGCAGGGCCACGGGCCACAGCGCCAGCAGCACCAGCCCGTAGCGCGCATCGTCGACGAACCACTGCGATCGCGCGCGGCCCCAGTGGGCGACCGCGCCCAGGCGCTCGAGCCCCGCCGCCAGCATCGAGCCGATCAGCGCGCCCAGCGCGTTCAGGCCCAGGTCGAGGTTGGAGGGAATGCGCATCGGCAGGTAGCTCTGCAGCGTCTCCATGGCGAAGGCGATCGCGGCGCCGGCCAGGGTGGCGCGCAGCACCGCCTGCAGCACGCCCGCGCCCGCCTGCGTGCGCAGCACCGCCAGCGCGGCCAGGAAGCCGAAGGGCACGTAGCCCGCCACGTTGATCCCGAGATCGAAGCCGGTCCAGTAGCGCGGCCAGGGCGCCGAGAGGTAGGACCAGGGTGCCAGGCCCTGGTCGCGCCAGTCCGTGAAAGGGTAGAGGCTGGCGTAGACGATCAGCGCCGCATACGCCAGCGTCAGCGGCAAGGCGGTGGACTTGTGCGAGGCGTTCACCGTGCAGGCGGCCGGAACGGTGCGCCGAGCCTCAGAAGGGCTTGACGACCACCAGCACCACGATGGCCAGCAGCAGCAGCACCGGCACCTCGTTGAAGAAGCGGTACCAGCGGTGGCTGCGCATCGGCGCGCCAGCCACGAACTTGCGCAGCAGCACGCCGCAGCCATGGTGGTAGCCGAGCACCAGCAGCACCAGCGCCAGCTTGGCGTGCATCCAGCCATTGCCCGGGCCGCGGCCGATGCCGTAGCCCATCCAGAGCCAGACGCCGAAGACCAGCGCCGGCACGGCCAGGAAGGTGGTGAAGCGCATCAGCTTGCGCGCCATGAGCAGCAAGCGCGCGCGTTCGGCCTCCGAGCCGGGCGGCACCATCGCCAGGTTGACGAAGATGCGCGGCAGATAGAAGAGGCCGGCGAACCAGCTGGCGATGAAAACGATGTGCAGCGACTTGATCCAGAGCATGGCGGGCAGTTTAGTAGGAGCCCAAAGCCGGCGCCGGGAAGCGCGCTCTTTTCGTGGATCACCGCGGAACGGGCTCCGCCGGCAGGGGTGCGGCGCGCTGCAGGCAGTGAGCGCGACCGGGGGCGAACCCGAAATGCCTAAAAAAAAGCCCGGCGTCGAACGCCGGGCTGGGAAGCCCTTTTGCTGTCACACATCAAGGCACCCGCTCAGGGAGGAAAAGCGGGGAGCGGCAAGCCGCCCGGAGCTAATTTAACAAAGCGACAGGAACGTATCAAGCACGTGAACCATTATTTTTTAACAATTGACGGTTCGAACTGAATTCCAAAATACTAATTCTTTGCAGGCATGCGCGGGGCCGTCCAAGGGCTACCGCGAGTGCTTCGGGCATACGCCGGCACATCAGGCACAATTTTCGGCATGACGTTGCATGCCCCCTTCCCCGCCGGCCGTCCGCGCCGCCTTCGCCGCGATGCGTTCACACGGAACCTGGTTCGAGAGCACGCGCTCACTTCCTACGACCTGATCTATCCCGTCTTCGTGCAGGAAGGCGAACGCAAGCGCGATGCGGTGGCCTCGATGCCCGGCGTCGAGCGCTTCAGCCTCGACACGCTGCTGCCCGTGGCCGAGCAATGCGTGGCGCTCGGCATTCCGGTGATGGCGCTGTTTCCGGTCATCGATGCGGGCCTCAAAACACCCGCCGGCGATGAGGCCTTCAATCCCGAGGGCCTGATCCCGCGCGTCGTGGCCGCGCTCAAGTCGCGCTTCCCGGAACTGGGCGTGATGACCGACGTGGCGCTCGACCCCTACACCAGCCATGGCCAGGACGGCCTGCTGGACGACGACGGCTACGTGCTCAACGACCCCACCGTCGAGGTGCTGGTCAAGCAGGCGCTGGTGCAGGCCGCGGCCGGCGTCGACATCGTGGCGCCCAGCGACATGATGGACGGCCGCATCGGCGCGGTGCGCGCCGCGCTCGAGGCCAACGGCGACATCCACACGCGGATCATGGCCTACAGCGCCAAGTACGCGAGCGCCTTCTACGGCCCCTTCCGCGATGCCGTCGGCTCGGCGACGAACCTGGGCAAGAGCAACAAGAAGGTCTACCAGATGGACCCGGGCAACAGCGACGAGGCGCTGCGCGAGGTCGGCCTGGACATCGCCGAAGGCGCCGACATGGTGATGGTCAAGCCCGGCATGCCCTACCTGGACATCGTGCGCCGGGTGAAGGACGAGTTCCGCGTGCCCACCTTCGCCTACCAGGTGAGCGGCGAGTACGCGATGCTCAAGGCGGCGGCCCAGAACGGCTGGCTCGACCACGACGCCGTGGTGCTGGAGAGCCTGCTGGCCTTCAAGCGCGCCGGTGCCGACGGCGTGCTCACCTATTTCGCGCTCGACGCGGCCCGGCTGCTCCAGCAGCAGCGCTGAGTCCGCCCCCCCGGCCCGGCATGCGCCTCTTCGAGATCACCGGTTCCCAGGTCGAGGAGCACGACGCGCTGGCACCGCTCGCCCTGCCGGGCGCCTGCCGCCTGGGCTACCTCTGGATCTCGCTCACGCGCGAGGAATTCCGTGCCTCGCTGGCCCAGGTGCAGGGCATCCTCCAGTCGCTGTGCGGCACCCAGCTGGTCGACCTGCACGTGAGCGACCTGCTCAATGACCAGCTGCCCTCGCACTACGACTACACCTCCCTCTACGACGTGCTGGTGTTCCGGCGCCTGGCGGCCGGCGCCGCGGCGCCCCGGGCCGAGGGCGAGCCGCGGCTGGCGCGCGGCGGGCCGCCGGTGCTGCGGCGCGTCGACACCCGGCCGGTGGGCTTCGCGGTGTTCGACCGCGTGCTGCTCTCGGTGCATCCGGACGACGGCGCGGTGCGCGACGCCTATGCCGCCAAGCTGCTGGCCGCGGCGCGCAACGACCGGCCCGAGGGCACGGCGCCGGCGCTCGACGTGCGCGCCACCAGCGCCCGCGTGCCCACCAGCCCGGCCGACCTGATGCTGCGCGTGGTCAACCAGATCGTCGACGCCTACCTCGACCTGCGCCGCGAACTCACGCGGCAGCTCGACCATTGGCAGGCCGAGCTGATCGACCCGAAAAGCCGCTTCACCAACTGGAGCGCGCTGATGGAAGCGCGCCAGTCGCTGCACCACCTGGACGAGATCTGCGAGGACCAGCGCGCCGCGGTGCAGGACTGGATCGACGCCATGGAAACGCTGCCGACGCCCGACACCGCGCCCGAACTGCGCGAGCGCGAACTGCTCATGGTGCGCAGCCGCGACGTGCTCGAGCACATCGAGCGCGTGGTGCACCACGTGCGCCGGCTCGAGCAGAACGCCGAGACCGCAGTGCAGATGCACTTCAGCGTGCAGAGCCACCGGGCCAACGACATCATGCGGGTGCTGACGGTGCTGACCGCCATCTTCCTGCCGCTGAACCTGATCGCCGGCATCTTCGGCATGAACTTCGAGTTCATCCCGCTGGTGCACAAGGCCGACGGCTTCTGGATCGCGATGGCCTCGATGGGCGTGATCGCGCTGTCGCTGGTGGTCGTGTTCTGGCGCAAGCGCTACCTCGCGCGCACCGGGCGCTGAAACCGGGCGCCCATGAAAAAACCGGACGACGCTTGCGCATCGCCCGGTTCTTCCGGATTCGATCTCAACCGCCGCTCGGGCGGCCGTGGATCAGAGGCCGGCCTGGTTGGTGCGGGCCAGCGAACCGTTCGTGTAGGCAGCGGGGATGGTGCTGTTCACGAAAGCCTTGCGATCCAGGTTCTGGTTCGGTGCGTGGGCGGCAGCGACGGCTTGCTCGGCGACGGCAGCACGGCTGGTCGACGAGACCAGGGCCGGCGTGACGCGCGAACCGTTGGTCACGTTCTGGTTCGGAGCGTGCGCAGCGGCGACGCCTTGCGCTTCGATGGTGGCGCGGCTGTTCACCGAGTTGACTTGTTGCACGCCTTGGTAGTTTTCAGCGTGGGCGCCGGCAACGGCGATGAACGACAGGGCAGCAGCAGCGATGATTTGGGTGGTCTTCATTTTCATTTCCTTCAGTGTTCAAGAGAGCTATCGAACCGGTCGGGAGTGGTGGCGGTCCTGAATGACGCGCGGCACCCTCGAGGCCCTGTTCACTCGGGCTTGCTTGGAAGGCTGGCCCGTGGGATGAATTGTGCTGCGAAAATATGGGGTAAACCCGCAGGAAACGGAACCACGGTGTTCACGAAAACGAAACAATGGGGCATTCCCGGGCCTCTACCCGGGGCTTTGTATCGTTTTTCACAGCACTCTTGCCCTCCCCGGCCCCAACACGGAAGACCATGGACAGCCTAGACCTACTCAAGACCTTTCGCGAGGTCGCTGCACTCGGCAGCTTCTCGGGTGCCGCCAAGCGCCTGGACATGTCCAAGGCCACGGTCAGCAAGTACGTGGCCGAGCTCGAATCGCGCTTCGGCGTGCGCCTCCTGAACCGCTCGACGCGTTCGGTCAGCCTCACCGACGCCGGCGCCCTGCTGCTCGAGCGCAGCAAGCCGGTGATGGAAATGGTGGCCCTCACCCAGGCCGAACTGCAGGAGCATGCGAGCCGGCCCACCGGGCGGCTGCGCATCACCGCCCCGCACGGCATGGGCCAGGGCGACCTGCCGCTGCTGCTGGCGCAGTTCATGGGCTACTACCCCGAGGTCAGCATCAGCCTGCACCTGACCAACCGCACGGTCGACATGGCCGAGGAAGCGGTCGACCTGGCGCTGCGCTTCGGCCCGATCGAGGACGACAACCTGATCGTGCGCAAGCTGCTGCAGATGCCGCTGGTGGTCTGCGCCTCGCCGATCTACTGGAAGAAGCACGGCAAGCCCGAGCATCCCTCGGAGCTGGCCACCCACGACACGCTCACGCATTCGCGCCTGGGCCCGCATCCGCAGTGGCGCTTCGAGGTCGACGGCAAGCCGCTGGACGTGCATGTGAAGAGCCGCATGGACTCGACCGAAGGGGCGCCGCTGATCGAGGTGGCGCTGCAGGGCTTCGGCGTGACCTACATGCCCGCGCTGCTGGTGCAGCCCTACCTCGACCGCGGCGAACTGGTGCCGGTGCTGCAGGACTATGTGCGCGTCGACATGTGGCTGTCGGCCGCCTACCTCCAGCGCCGCCACAACAGCGCGGCGCTGCGGGCGCTGGTCGACTTCCTGCAGACCCGCATCGGCACCCGCGCCAAGACCGACGCCAAGGCCAAGGCGAAAGCCAAGGCCGTCGCGGCGACCTGATCGCCCGCGCGGCCTCGGCCGGACGGCCTCAGGCCAGGTGCTGCGCGAAGAACTTCAGCGTGCGCTCGCGTGCCACCTTGGCGGCCTCGGCGTTGTAGGCGCCGCGCTGGTCGCAGTTGAAGCCGTGGTGCGCCTCGTACAAGTGCACCTCGACCTCGGGATGGGCCTTCTTGAAGGCCTCGACGCTGTCGAGCGGGATCCAGTGGTCCTCGGTGGCGAAGTGCGCGAGCACCGGCACCTTGGGTTTGCGGGCGATCTCCTCGGGCGTGGTCACGCCGCCGCCGTAGTACGGTGCCGCGGCCGACAACCCGCTCACGCCGGCCGCCGCGCGCCAGGTCAGCAGGCCGCCCCAGCAGTAGCCCACGATGCCGACCTTGCCGCCGCGCGCCGCGTACTCGACAGCCGCCTGCAGGTCCTGCAGCACGCCGGGCGCGGGCAGCGCCTCGACCGCGGTCTTCAATGCGAAGCCGGCGTTCATGTCCTCGGTGGTGTAGCCCAGTTCGACGTCCGGCTTCACGCGCTGGAAGGTCGCCGGCGCGACGGCCAGGTAGCCCTCGGCCGCGTAGCCGTCGGCCACCGAGCGGATGTGCGAGTTGACGCCGAAGATCTCCTGCACCACGACGACCGCGCCCTTGGGCTGGCCCGCGGGCTCGGCCACGTAGGCGGGAAAGGTGAAGCCGTCTTTGGCGGTGAGATCGATGAATTGACCCATGGTCGGTGCTCCTTCAAGGTTGCGGGGGAATGTCTTGGGGCCGGCTCAGCCCGGTTCGTTCAATGCGCGCTCGACGAAATCGAGGCGGTCCTGGCCCCAGAACAGTTCGCCGTCGACCACGTAGGTGGGCGCACCGAAGACCTGGGCGTCGATGGCCTGCTGCGTGTATGCCTCGTAGCGCTCCTGCACGGCCTGGCTCTGGGATTGCTCGACCCGCTTGGCCGGCAGGCCGCATTCGACGGCCAGCGCCTCGAGCACGGCCGGATCGGCGATGTTGCGCTCCTGCAGCCAGACCGCGGCGAACACCGCGCTGCCGACCCGCAGCGCGGTCTCGGTGCCGTCGTGCAGGTCGATGGCGATCAGGAACTTGGCCGCGTCGTCGCCGGACACCGGGAAGAACTTGGGCTTGAGGCTGATCGGCAGGCCCAGGTGGCGCGAGAAGCGCGCCATCTCGATCAGCCGGTAGGCCTGGCGCTGCGGTGCGCGCTTGCCCAGCGGCAGGCCGCCCGAGACCGGGAACACCGCGCCGAAATCCACCGGGCGCAGCCGGACCGTCGCGCCCGCGGCCCGCGCCATCGCGACGAAGCGCGCGTGGCCCAGGTAGGTCCAGGGGCTCTGCGGAGTGAAGAAGTAGTCGATCGTGCGGGGCATGGCGGTCCTCGGGGTGTGGGCGGTGCTGTAATCCGGCTCGGCAGCTTTTTTAACCGAGGCACAGCTTTTGTGCAGGAGGCGGGATTTGGACCAGCAAGTGCTTCTGATCACCGGCGGCGGTCGCGGCATCGGTGCCGCCACCGCCCTGCTCGCGGCGCGACGCGGTTACGCGGTCGCCGTCAACTATGCCAGCAACTCGCTGGCGGCGGACGAGGTGGTGCGGCGCATCCGTGCCGACGGCGGCACCGCCATCGCGGTGCAGGCCGACGTGGGCGACGAAGCCCAGGTGCTGGCCATGTTCCGCAAGCTCGACGCCAGGTTCGGCCGGCTCGACGCGCTGGTCAACAACGCCGGCGTGGTCGACCGGCAGGCGCGGGTCGACGAGATGAGCGTGGCGCGGCTCGAGCGCATGTTCCGCATCAACGTGATCGGCAGTTTCGTCTGCGCGCGCGAGGCGGTGCGGCGCATGAGCACCAGGCACGGCGGCCAGGGCGGTGTGATCGTCAATGTCTCGAGCGGCGCGTCCCGGCTGGGCTCGGCCGGCCAGTACGTGGACTACGCGGCCAGCAAGGGCGCGATCGACACCTTCACCGTCGGGCTGGCCAGGGAAGTGGCCGACGAGGGCATCCGCGTGAACGCGGTGCGCCCGGGCCTGATCGAGACCGAGATCCACGCCTCCGGCGGCATGCCCGAACGCGCCGCGGCGCTGGCGCCCACGGTGCCGATGAAGCGCACCGGCACGCCCGAGGAGATCGCCGGCGCGATCCTGTGGCTGCTGTCGGCCGAGGCCAGCTACACCACCATGGCGCTGCTCGACGTGACCGGGGGCCGCTGAGATGGCCAGCCCCACCATGGACCTGATCAAGCCGCTGATCACGCTGCTGGCCATCGTCAACCCGCTGGCGATCGTGCCTTTCTTCATCCACTACACGCAGGGCTACACCGAAGACCAGCGCCGGCGCACCGCCTGGGTCTCGGCCTTCAGCGCCTTCCTGGTGATCGCCGCCAGCGCGCTGATCGGCTTGCAGCTGCTGGGCTTCTTCAACATCTCGATCGCCAGCTTCCAGGTCGGCGGCGGCATGCTGCTGCTGATCAGCTCGCTCAACATGCTCAATGCGCAGCCGGCCGAATCGAAGACCAACGAGGAGGAGATCCGCGCCACCGAGGTCAAGGCCTCGCTGGGCGCCTCGATCGCGGTGGTGCCGCTGACCATCCCGCTGCTGACCGGGCCGGCCACCATGTCGACCATGGTGATCTATGCCGAGAAGACGCAGCACGTCTGGGAGCTGGCCTTGCTGGTGGGCTACGGCGTGGTGATCGGGCTCGCGACCGGCGTGGCCTTCTCGCTGGCCGAGCCGATCGCGCGCGTGCTGGGCAAGACCGGCATCAACGTGATGACCCGGCTCATGGGCCTGATCCTGGCCGCGCTGGCGGTGGAGGTCATGGCCGACGGCCTGGGCAAGCTGTTTCCGGTGCTGGGGCGCGGCGCGCTCTGACGAAAGGGGCGCGTCAGCGCACCTGGTCGACCCAGGCCACCACCTCCGCGATGGCCACGTCGCTGGCGGCCGCGAGCGCCTTCACGCCGCCCGGCGCGTCGGCGCTGGGCGCGGGGCGCTGCACCACGAAGCTGCGCTGCGCGAGCACGCTGTCGCCGCCGGCGGCGCTCTGGATCAGCGTGGCGCGCAGCCGCACCAGGCCCGAGCTCCGGGTGGGCGATTCGAAGTAGTGGCTGAACTCGTCGAGCGAGATGCGCAAGGTGCGCGGCACGCGTCCCGCGCTGCGCGCCAGGGTGGCGCTCTCTTCCCGGTTGAGCACCGTGCGCTGCACGGCCAGCGCATCGCGCAGCCGCTGGTAGATCAGCTGGTTGGGCGCCATGCTCCAGCGCGACTGGCCGTAGGGCCGCATCTCGTTGGCGTCGGCGTAGGCCAGCCGGTAGAGGATCTGCGGGCTTTCGAGCCGCGCGCCGGCGTCGATCTCGGCCAGCGCCAGCGTCGGCAGGCGGGCCGCATCGGCCGGCGCCTGCGGCAGCGACAGCACCGGGCCGAAGTCGTAGAGCGTGGCGCGCGCCGGCCGGTCGGGCAGCGCGCCGCAGCCGGCCAGCAGGGCCGCGAGCAGCAGCGCGCCGGCGCGCAGGCCGGTGGGAAGCGAGGGTGCGTAATTCATGGTCATCGCCTTCATCAGGGACGTGCGGCGGCGGGCGCCGAGAAGCCCGGCTCGCCCGGGCCGGCGGCCGTGCCGCCGTTGCCGAACAGCAGCGACTGCGGGTTGTCGTTGATGCCGTCGGCCGCGCGGCCGAGGCGTCGCACCGCGGTCGAGGTGTCGTCGGCCACGCGGTTGAGCCGCGGCAGCGTCGCGCCGTTGAAGCTGTCGACCGCCTGCGACAGCGCCTTGGTGCCCTCGCCCAGCCGGTCGATCGGCCCGTCGGGCGCGTTGAGCCGGGTGGCGGTCGCATTGAGGTTGTTGGCCACGCGCGAGATGTCGCCGGCCGCGGTCTTGACCGTGCCCATGGTGTCGCGCGTGCGGTCGATCAGCGGCGGCAGCGCCTGCAGCGCCGGGTTGAGCCCGGTCTTGACCGTGTTGTCGATCTGGCGCGTGAGCTGGTTGGCGCTGGCCGCCGCCTGGGCGATGTTCTCCAGCGCGTCGGCAATGCGCTTCTGGTTGGTGTCGCCGAGCAGCGTGTTGGCGCGCTTCGTGACCTCCTCGACCTGGTTGAGGATGGCCTCGCCGCGGTCCTGCAGCTGCGCCAGCGCCGAGGGCTTGAGCGGGATGCGCGGCGGGTTCTCGTCGTCGGGCGCCAGCACCACCTGCGATTCGCCCTTGTCGTCGATCGCGAGGAAGGCCAGGCCGGTCACGCCCTGGTAGCTCAGCGTCGCGAAGCTCGAGGTGGTGAGCGGCACGCGCTCGTCGACCGCGATGCGCAGGCGCACGTTGCCCTTGACCTTGGGGTCGAAGTCGATCGCCGTGACCTTGCCGACCGCGATGCCGCGGTAGCGCACCATGGCCTGCGGCTGCAGGCCGCTGACCGCGTCGCGGGTGGAGAGTTCGTAGGTGTGGCGCACGGTGTTGTCGCGCGTGAGCCAGACCACCAGCGCCACCAGCACGGCGATCAGGCCGAGCACGAAGGCGCCGGCGGCGAGGGCATGGGACTTGTTTTCCATGGGGCTATCTTTCCGAAGCGGCGGCCGCGGCGGGGGCCGGCACGTCATGCAGGGCTTCCATCGCGCGCAGGCCGCGTCCGCCGAGGAAGTATTCGCGGATGAAGGGATGCTCGCAAGCGATCACCTCCCGCGGCAGGCCCGAGACGATCACGTGCTGGTCGGCCAGCACCGCGATGCGGGTGCTCAGGTCGAACAGCGTGTCGAGGTCGTGCGTGACCATCACCACCGTGAGCCCGAGCTCGCGGTGCAGGCTGCGCAGCAGGTCGCAGAAGCCGTCGGCGCTCTCGGGGTCGAGCCCCGCCGTGGGCTCGTCGAGCAGCAGCAGCGGCGGGTCCATGATCAGCGCGCGCGCCAGCGCCACCCGCTTGATCATGCCGCCCGACAGCGCCGACGGGCTCTTGTGGGCCTGCGCCGGATCGAGCCCCACCAGCTGCAGCTTGACCAGCGCCGCGTCGCGGATCAGGTCGTCGGGCAGCAGCTTGAGTTCGCGCAGCGGCAGCGCGATGTTCTCCAGCACGCTGAAGGCCGAGAACAGCGCGCCGTGCTGGAACAGCATGCCGACCTTGGCCGCGTCCCGCGCGCCGAGCTGGCCCGGGCGCTGGCCCAGCACCGTGACCTCGCCGCGCGTCGGATGCTCGAGCCCGAGGATCTGGCGCAGCAGCACCGTCTTGCCGGTGCCCGAGCCGCCGACCAGCGACAGCACCTCGCCGCGCCGGATCGTCAGGTCGAGGTCGCGGTGCACCACCTGCTCGCCGCCGCCGTTCGAGGACGGGAAGGCGGTCCGGAGCTGGCGGATCTCGACCACCACGGGCGCGTCGGCGGCGGGTGCGTCGATCATCGGAAGCCCACGCCCTTGAACAGCACCGCGAACAGCGCATCGACCAGGATCACCACGGTGATCGAGGTCACGACCGAGGAGGTGGTACCGCGCCCCAGGCTCTCGGTGTTGGGCTTGACCTTCATGCCGAAGTAGCAGGCCACCAGCGCGATCAGGATGCCGAACACCGCCGACTTGCCCAGTGCGAGCCAGAGGTTCGACAGCGGCACCGCACGCGGCAGCGCCTGCATGAAGTAGGCCGGCGACAGGTCGAGCGCGAGGTCGGCCGCGATCATGCCGCCGAACAGCGCGGCCATCGAGGTCCACATGCTGATCAGCGGCATCGCGATGGCCAGCGCCAGCACGCGCGGCATCACCAGCCGGAAGCCGGGTGGGATGCCCATGACGCGCATCGCATCGAGTTCCTCGGTCACGCGCATCACGCCGATCTGCGCGGTGATGGCCGAGCCCGAGCGGCCCGCCACCAGCACCGCGGCCAGCACCGGCCCGAGTTCGCGGATCAGCGAGAGGCCCAGGATGTTGACCATGAAGGTCTCGGCGCCGTAGTTGCGCAGCTGGTTCGAGGTCAGGTAGGCCAGCACCACGCCGATCAGCAGCCCGACCAGCGCCGTGATCGGCAGCGCCGTGGTGCCAAACTGGTAGAGCTGGCCCGAGAGGTCGCGCCAGGGGCCGCGGTGCGGCGCGCGGATCAGCGTGCCGATGTCGAGCACCAGCTGACCGATCATCTGCAGGAAGTCGCGCGCCACCGCCAGCCCGCGCGGACCGTTGTGGGCGAAGGACTTGAAGCGGTCCGCCAGCGTGGGCCGGGGCTCGACCGGCGGCCGGCAGGTGAACTTGGCGACGTGCTCGAGCACCGCCTTGTGCGAGGGATCGAGTTCCAGCCGCTGCGGCCAGGCGCCGCCCCAGTGGTTCCAGAGCACCTGGGCGCCGATGTGGTCGAGCTGCTCGATCGGCCGCAGGTCCCAGGCCAGCTCCGACTGCTGCGGCAGTGCGCGCAGGCCCTGCGCCAGCGCGTTCCAGTCGCCGCGCGAGGAGAAGGCCAGCACCGTCCAGAGCCCCTGTGCCACGACCCCGCCGGCGCCATCGGCCACGATGCGCGGCGGCGCGGACACCACCCCGCTCGGCGCAACAGCGACGGGGGTGGGCGCGGTGTGCGGCGCTGAAGGTGGCATGGACGCGATCTGTTCCGGAAAAGCTCTTTGTGACGGCCGCGTCATCCTAACCGCAGGGGGTGACGCGCAGTCGCCCGCGCGCGCTAGCGGGTCATCGGCTGCTTCTGCTCATAGGCCAGTTCGAGCCGGTAGGCCAGGCCCAGGAACAGCGACTGCGCGAGCGCCAGCGTGCTGGTCAGCGAGCGGAAGCCGAAGGTCGCGCCGTCCTGCACCAGCAGCGTGGCCTGCGCCTGCGCGGCCAGCGGGCTCAGCTGGCTGTCGGTGATCGCGAGCAGCCGCGCGCCGCGCGCGACGGCGGCCTGCGCGACCTCGAGCGTTTCCTGCGCATAGGGCTCGAAGGACACCGCGATCAGCAGGTCGCCCGGCAGCAGCGCGCGCAGCTGGCCCTGCTGCATGTGGCCCAGGCCGTTGAGCCAGTGCACCGGCTTGGCGGTGTGCTGCAGCGCATAGGCGAGGTAGGCGCCGACGGGGAAGGCGCGGCGAGAGGCCACCAGCCACAGCGCGGGCGCGTCGAGCATCAGCGCCACGGCCGCGTCGAACTGCGCGTCGGGCAGGGCACGCTGCAGCGCATGCAGGCTGTCGATGCTGCCGCCGATGACCTCGTGTGCGATGTGGGCCGCGGAGAGCGAATCCTTGCCGGCGCCGACCAGGTCGCGGATGCGCTCCTGGTAGTCGCGGTTCGGCGCCAGCTGCCGCACCGCGCCGACCCGGAACAGAGCCTGCATCTGCGTGAAGCCGGAAAAGCCGAAGTGCTTGGCGAAGCGCACCACCGCCGAAGGCTGCACCTCGCACTGGCGCGCCGCCTCCTGGATGCCTTCGAGCGCGAGCCGGTCGCGGCTCTTCTCCACATGGCGCGCGATGTTCTTGAGCTGCCGGCTCAGCGACGCGTAGCCCGCATGCACGGCGGCCAGGAACTCGTCGGCCGTCGCATACGGCACGGGCCCTTCGACATCGGTGCTGCTCGGAGAGGATTTTCTAGTTTTCATTAATTTAGAAATACTTTTCTATTTTCCACTATCATCGGCCTTGCAAACCATTATCTGGTGCGCCTTTTCCGCCCGCGGCAGCGCGGCCTGGCGCACCCTCCCGGAGACCACGCGAGGACGCGATGAGCACACTTCACTTTCCAACGGAGCGGCCCTTCGACGTGGCCTGCCTGGGCCGGCTGGCCGTCGACCTGTACGCGCAGCAGATCGGCTGCAGCCTCGAAGAAGCGACCAGCTTCGCCAAGTACCTGGGCGGCTCGTCTGCCAACATCGCCTTCGGCACCGCCCGCCTCGGCCTGCGCTCGGCCATGGTCTCGCGCGTGGGCAAAGAGCAGAACGGGCGCTTCCTGCTCGACACGCTGCGGCGCGAAGGCTGCGACACCAGCCAGGTGCAGATCGACGACCAGCGCCTGACCGGCATGGTGCTGCTGGGCATCAAGGACCAGGACACCTTCCCGCTGCTGTTCGCCCGCGAGAACTGCGCCGACATGGCGCTCGACGCCGACGCCATCGACGAGGCCTTCCTGGCCCGTTGCCGCGCGCTGGTGATCACCGGCACGCACCTGAGCACGCCGACCGTGCTCGCGGCCAGCCGCCGCGCGCTCGACATCGCAGGCCGCCACGGCCTGGTGCGCGTCCTCGACATCGACTACCGCCCGGTGCTCTGGGGCCTGGCGGCCAAGGGCGACGGCGAGACGCGCTATATCGGCAACCAGGACGTGAGCCGCCACCTGCAGGCGCAGCTCGACCAGTTCGAGCTGATCATCGGCACCGAGGAAGAGTGGCTGATCGCCGGCGGCGTCGAGGGCGACCTCATGGCCTGCCTGCGCCGCGTGCGCGAATGCACGCAGGCCGTGCTGGTGGTGAAGCGCGGGCCACTGGGCTGCAGCATCGTCGAAGGCGCGATCCCCGCGGCGCTCGACGACGCGCTGACCGTGTTCGGCGAGCGCATCGAGGTGCTCAACGTGCTGGGCGCGGGCGACGCTTTCGCCTCGGGCCTGCTGGCCGGCCTGCTGCGCGGCAAGTCGCTGGCCGAATCGGCCGCCATCGCCAACGCCTGCGGCGCGATCGTGGTGTCGCGCCACGGCTGCGCGCCCGCGATGCCGACGCCGGCCGAGCTGGACCACTGGTTCTCCGGCCACCGGCATCCCAAGCCCGACCGCGACCCGCAGCTGTCGCACCTGCACCGCGTGTCGGTCCGCCGCGCCGCCTGGCCCGAGCTCTATGTGCTGGCCTACGACCACCGCTCCCAGTTCGAGGACCTGGCGCGCCAGGCCGGCGCCGACGCCGCGCGCCTCCCGGGGCTGAAGAAGCTGATCAATCAGGTGGTGGCCGAGGTCGGCCGCGACCCGGGCTGCGAAGGCAAGCTGGGCGTGCTGATCGACGGCCGCATCGGCGAGGCCGCGCTGCACGACGCCACCGGCCGCGGCTGGTGGATCGGTCGCCCGATCGAGAAGCCGGGCTCGCGCCCGTTGCGTTTCGACGGCACCCATTCGCTGGCCTCGCAGCTGCTGCACTGGCCGCGCGAGCACACGGTGAAGTGCCTGGTGTTCTATCACCCCGACGACGCCACCGCGCTGCGCGCCGAGCAGGACGAATGGCTGCAGCAGGTCTGGGAAGCGACCCGCGCGAGCGGGCACGAACTGCTGCTCGAGGTGATCCCGCCCAAGGACACGCTGGCGCCCGGCGACACCGGCGAGGCCGTGCTGCGCGCCATCCGCCACTTCTACGACCTCGGCTTCAAGCCTGAGTGGTGGAAGGTCGGCACCATGGCAGCGCGCCACTGGCAGGCGCTCGATGCGCTGGTACAGGAGCGCGACCCCTACTGCCGCGGCGCGGTGATCCTGGGCCTGTCGCAGCCGCTGGAGCAGCTGGTGGCGGGCTTCGCCGAGGCGCAGGCGCCGATCGTCAAGGGCTTCATGATCGGCCGCACCGTCTGGGCCGGCCACAGCCTCGCGTGGCTGCGCAACGAGATCGACGACGGCACACTGCAGGCGCGGGTGGCGGCCGACTTCCGGCGCCTGATCGCCGGCTGGCGCGCGAGCCGCGCGACGGTGGCGAACGGCGAAGAGGTGGCGGCATGAGCCTGCTCGTCAAAGCCAACCCCGACGGCCGCGTGATCGCCGAGGTCACGCCCGCCTCCGCCGGCTGGACGCACGTGGGCTTCAAGGCCCTGCGCCTGTCCGCGGGCGACGAAGAGCGCTGGCACACCGGCGCGCGCGAGCTCTGCATCACGGTGCTGAGCGGCCAGGTCGACGTGCATGTCGGCGAGCGCCGCTTCAGCGCGCTGGGCAGCCGCGCCTCCGTGTTCGAGGAACGCTCGCCCACGGCGGTCTACGTGCCGCCCGGACGCGAGGTGCGCGTCACCGCGCTCGGCGCGGCCGAGATTGCGCTGAGCACCGCGCCCGCCACCGGCCGCTTCGACGCCCGCGTGATCGAACCCGAGCAGATGACGCGCAGCGTGCGCGGCCAGGGCAGCAACACGCGCCATGTGTGCGACATCCTGCCCGAGTCGGCGCCGGCCGAAGGGCTGCTGGTGGTCGAGGTGATCACGCCCGCGGGCAATGCCTCGAGCTACCCGCCGCACAAACACGACAGCGCCGGCGAGGCCGAGACCGTGCTGGAGGAGACCTACTACCACCAGCTCAACCCGGCCCAGGGCTTCGCCTTCCAGCGCGTCTACACCGACGACCGCAGCATCGACCAATCGATGGCGGTGGAGCACCGCGACACGGTGCTGGTGCCGCGCGGCTACCACCCCTGCGTCGCGCCGCACGGCTATGACCTGTACTACCTGAACACCATGGCAGGCCCCGAGCGCCGCTGGGCCTTCAAGAACGACCCCGCCCACGAATGGATGGTGGCGCCGCGCTGACGGCGACGCCAGCACCGCACCCACAAAAAGAAGAGTCCGCGCGACGGCGCGCGGGCACAGCGTTCAACACTCGGAGACAACCCTCACCATGAAGCGCAACACCCTTCGCATCCTCGCGGCCGCCCTGCTGGCCACCACCTTCGGCGCGCAGGCGCAGCCTGGCTTTCCGACCCAGCCCGTGAAGTGGGTGGTGCCCTACGCCCCGGGCGGCACGACCGACGTGATCGCACGCCAGCTGGCGATCCGCATGGGCCAGGACCTGGGCCAGCCGGTGATCGTCGACAACAAGCCGGGCGCGGCCAGCATCATCGGCGCCACCTTCATCGCGCGCTCGGCGCCCGACGGCTACACGGTCGGCACCGCCGACTCGGGCACCCTCGCCTTCAACCCGGCGATGTACTCCAGCCTGAGCTACAACGCCGACAAGGACTTCAGCTTCATCGGCGGCCTGGGCCGGATGCCGCTGGTGCTGGCGGTGCATCCCGCCTTCCCGGCGAAGAACGTGCAGGAGTTCCTGGCGCTCGCGCGCAAGACGCCGGGCGCGGTCTCGTCGGGCTCCTCGGGCCCGGGATCGCCGCTGCACGTGGCACTCGAGCTCTTCAAGCAGCGCACCCAGACCGACATCCTGCACGTGGCCTACAAAGGCTCGGCGCCCGCGATCCAGGACCTGATGGCCGGCCAGGTGAACGCGATGTTCGTCGACCTGCCGCCCAGCCTGTCGATGATCAAGGCCGGCAAGGTGCGCGTGCTGGCGGTGGCCACGCCGCAGCGGCTGGCCATCCTGCCGGACGTGCCGACCATGGCCGAGGCCGGCGTGCCCGGCTTCGAGGCCTACGCATGGCAGGGCTTCGTCGGCCCGGCCAAGCTGTCGCCGACGGTGATCGAGCGTCTCAACAAGGACCTGGTCGCGGCGCTCAGGAACCCGGAGACGCGCGCCAAGCTCGAGGAGATCGGCATCCAGCCGATGCCGATGACGCCGCAGCAGTTCGCCGACTTCACGCGCAGCGAGCAGAAGCTCTGGTCGGGCGTGATCAAGGCCGCCAACATCAAGCTGGACTGAATCCCGGCACGCCAACGGAGACCCTCATGAACCCATCCCGCCTTCCCACCCGCCGCAGCGCCTGCGGCGCCCTCGCCGCGCTGATGGCCGGCGCCGTGCTGCCCGCCGCGGCCCAGTCGGGTGCCTACCCGAACCGCCCGATCGAGCTGATCGTGCCCTTCGCCGCCGGCGGCGGCACCGACGTGCTGGCGCGCTCGCTCGCAGAGTCGGCGCGCAAGCACCTGCCGCAGAGCCTGATCGTGATCAACAAGGCCGGCGCGAGCGGCGCCGTGGGCTGGTCCGAGCTGATCAATGCCAAGCCCGATGGCTACAAGCTCGCGATCATCACGGTCGAGCTGACCATGATCCCGCACATGGGCCTGGCCAAGTTCACGGCCGACGACCTGGCGCCCATCGTGCGCCTCAACGCCGACCCGGCCACGCTCGCGGTGCGTGCCGATTCGCCGTTCAAGACCCTCGAGGACCTGCTCGCGGCCGCGCGCAAGGACGCGGGCGGCGTGCGCATCGGCAACGCCGGCCCCGGCTCGCTGGGCCACCTCGCGGCGGCCGCGCTCGAGGACAAGACCGGCACCCGCTTCAACCACGTGCCCTTCCGCGGCGCGAACCCGGCGGTGCTCGACCTGCTGGGCGGCCACATCGAGGCGGTGGCGGTGACGCCGGTGGAAGTCGCGACCTACGTGGCCGCGGGCAAGATCCGGCCGCTGGCCGTGATGGCCGAGCAGCGCATCGCGGCCGGCTGGGAGCAGGTGCCGACCTTGAAGGAACGCAGGATCGACCTGGTTGTCGGCGGCTGGCGCGGCCTGGCGGCGCCGAAGAACACGCCGCCCGAGGTGCTCGCGCTGCTGGCCAGCGCCTTCGCCAAGACGCTTCAGGAGCCCGCGCTGCGCGAGACCATGGCCAAGCAGAACATGGGCGAGGGCTACCTCGACGAGCCCGCCTTCAAGGCGCTGATCGCGCGCGACAACGCGAACTTCAAGCAGCTGATCGACAAGCTGGGCATCAAGGCCTGAAGCCCGACGCTCCTCAGGCCGCGAACCCTTCGGCCAGCTCCTCGCGCAACCAGCTGACGAAGGCCGTCACCGCGCGCGGCACGTGCGTGGCATAGGGGCGGATCGCATAGAGCCGGTCGCCGAAGGCGCCGACCGGCTGCCATTTGGGCAGCACCTCGACCAGCTTGCCGGCCTGCAATGCCGACTGGGCGCTGAAGTCGGGCAGCAGCGCGATGCCGAGGCCGGCGATCGCGGCGTCGCGCAGCGCCTCGCTGTTGTTGGCGGCCAGCGGGCCCGACACCGGCACCGTGACGCGCGGCGCGGCCGAGGGCTTGCGCGTCTCGAAATGCCAGGCCGGCGTGTCCTGCGCGCGCGGGTAGTGCAGGCAGTCGTGGCCGCCCAGGTCGGCCGGCGCCTCCGGCAGGCCGCGCCGTCGCAGGTAGGCGCGGCTGGCCACCAGCACCGAGCGGGTCTCGCAGAGCGTCCACGCCACGTGGGTGTCGGGCGGCGCGGCGGTATGACGGACCGCCAGGTCGAAGCCCTCCATCGCCAGCGAGCTGAGCCGGTCCGACAGCTCGAGCTCGATGCGCACCTCGGGCTGCGCGCGCAGGAAGTCGGCCAGCCGCGGCACCAGCTGCTGGCGCGCGAAGGCCACCGGCGCGGTCACGCGCACCCGGCCGCGCGGCACGCCCGCCAGGTCGCGCACGCCGGAAAAGCTGTGGGCGATCTGTTCGAAGGGGGCGCGCATGTCCTCCACCAGCCGCTGCCCGGCCTCGGTAAGCCGCACGCTGCGCGTGGTGCGCTGCACCAGCGGCACGCCGGCCGCGCGCTCGAGCTCGGCGATGCGCTGGCTCATCGCCGCCTTGCTCACGCCCAGGCGCTGCGCGGCGGCGGTGAAGCTGCCCTGCTGGCTCAGCACCGTGAGCCAGTGCAGGTGGGTCCAGAGCGACTCGATCTTTTGGTCTTCCATGCCGCCATTGTTCACCATCGCGAACAATCAATTCAGTTTTCGCGCCTAGGCGGGCGCCGACCCGCTGCCTAAACTGCGGGCACTCTCCCCTCCCAGACACCCGTCCACGCGAAAGACCGTCCATGTCCACAGCCATCGCCCACTACATCCAAGGCCAGCCGGTCGCCAACACCTCGGGCCGCGCCCAGGACGTGACCAACCCGGCCACCGGCGTCGTCACCGCCCAGGTCGGCCTGGCCGGCGTCGACCAGGTCAACGCCGCCGTGGCCGCTGCGCAGGCCGCGTTCCCCAAGTGGGCCGACACGCCGCCGATCCGCCGCGCCCGCGTGATGTTCAAGTTCCTGCAGCTGCTCAACGAACACAAGGACGAGCTGGCCCACCTGATCACCGCCGAGCACGGCAAGGTGTTCACCGACGCGCAGGGCGAGGTCAGCCGCGGCATCGACATCGTCGAGTTCGCCTGCGGCATTCCGCAGCTGCTCAAGGGCGACTTCACCGAGCAGGTCTCGACCGGCATCGACAACTGGACGCTGCGCCAGCCGCTGGGCGTGGTGGCGGGCATCACGCCCTTCAACTTCCCGGTGATGGTGCCGATGTGGATGTTCCCGGTGGCGATCGCCGCGGGCAACACCTTCGTGCTCAAGCCCAGCCCGACCGACCCGAGCGCCTCGCTGCGCATGGCCGAACTGCTCAAGGAAGCCGGCCTGCCCGACGGCGTGTTCAACGTGGTGCAGGGCGACAAGGTCGCGGTCGATGCGCTGCTCGAGAACCCCGACGTCAAGGCCATCAGCTTCGTCGGCTCGACGCCGATCGCCAACTACATCTACGAGACCGGCGCCCGCCACGGCAAGCGCGTGCAGGCCCTGGGCGGTGCGAAGAACCACATGGTGGTGATGCCCGACGCCGACATCGACCAGGCGGTCGACGCGCTGATCGGCGCGGGCTACGGCTCGGCCGGCGAGCGCTGCATGGCGATCTCGGTGGCGGTGCTGGTGGGCGACGTGGCCGACCGGCTGCTGCCCAAGCTGATCGAGCGCACCAAGACGCTGCAGGTGCTCGATGGCGAGAACCTCGCGGCCGAGATGGGCCCGATCGTCACCCGCGCCGCGCACGAACGCATCACCGGCTACATCGACCTGGGCGTGAAGGAAGGCGCCAAGCTGCTGGTCGACGGCCGCGGCTTCGACGGCGCCAAGGCCGGTGAAGGCTGCGGTGATGGCTTCTGGATGGGCGGCACGCTGTTCGACCACGTCACGCCCGAGATGCGCATCTACAAGGAAGAGATCTTCGGCCCGGTGCTGGGCTGCGTGCGCGTGGACGACCTGGCCGCCGCGGTCGACCTGATCAATGCCCACGAGTTCGGCAACGGCGTTTCGTGCTTCACCCGCGACGGCAACGTGGCGCGCGAGTTCGGCCGCCGCATCCAGGTCGGCATGGTCGGCATCAACGTGCCGATCCCGGTGCCCATGGCCTGGCACGGCTTCGGCGGCTGGAAGCGCTCGCTGTTCGGCGACATGCATGCCTACGGCGAGGAAGGCGTGCGCTTCTACACCAAGCAGAAGAGCATCATGCAGCGCTGGCCGGAAAGCATCGGCAAGGGCGCCGAGTTCGTCATGCCGACGGCGAAGTAAGCCTGTCAGCATTCCGGCGGGAATCGCCACCTACACTGACCAGCCCGAGGCACGGACACACCGGCCCGGGCTTTTTTTTCGATCTGGAGACAACGCGTGAGCAAGAGCGACAGTGACAGCGAAAGCACCTTCGACTACATCGTGATCGGCGGCGGCACGGCCGGCGCCCTGATGTGCAACCGGCTCACCCGGCAGGCGCAGAAGCGCACCCTGCTGATCGAGGCCGGCCGCCGCGACGACTACCACTGGATCCACATCCCGGTCGGCTACCTCTACTGCATCGGCAACCCGCGCACCGACTGGCTCTACAACACCGAGCCCGATCCGGGCCTCAACGGCCGCGCGCTGCGCTACCCGCGCGGCAAGACGCTGGGCGGCTCGTCCTCGATCAACGGCATGATCTACATGCGCGGCCAGGCGCGCGACTACGACCAGTGGGCCGCGCTCACCGGCGACGACAGCTGGCGCTGGAGCGAGGTCCTGCCGGCCTTCAAGAAGCACGAGGACCACTACCTGGGCGCCGACGAGATGCACGGCGCGGGTGGCGAATGGCGGGTCGAGAAGCAGCGGCTGCGCTGGGACATCCTCGACGCCTTCGCGCTGGCGGCGCAGGAAGCCGGCATCCCGCACTCCACCGACTTCAACCGCGGCAGCAACGAAGGCGTGGGCTACTTCCAGGTCAACCAGAAGAACGGATGGCGCTGGAATACGGCCAAGGCCTTCCTGCGCCCGGTCTGCTACGGCCGGCCCAACTTCGAGATGTGGACCAACGCCCACGTCACCCGGCTGATCGTTGAGACCCAGGCCGACGGCCGCCAGCGCTGCACCGGCGTCGAGGTCTGGGACGGCAAGGAGATGGTCACCGCGCACGCGACCCAGGAGGTGGTGCTGTGCGGCGGCGCCATCGGCTCGCCGCAGATCCTGCAGCTCTCGGGCATCGGCCCGGCCGAGCTCTCGCGCCAGCACGGCATCCCGGTGGTGGCCGACCTGCCGGGCGTGGGCGCCAACCTGCAGGACCACCTGCAGATCCGCGCGGTGTTCAAGATCGAGGGCGCGCCCACGCTCAACGTGCTGGCCTCCTCGCTGTTCGGCAAGGCGAAGATCGGCCTCGAGTACGCGATGAAGCGCACCGGGCCGATGAGCATGGCGCCCTCGCAGCTGGGCGCCTTCACGCGCAGCTCGCCCGAACACGAATGGCCGAACCTCGAGTACCACGTGCAGCCGCTGTCGCTCGATGCCTTCGGCGACCCGCTGCACGCCTTCCCGGCCTTCACCGCCAGCGTGTGCAACCTGAACCCGACCAGCCGCGGCACGGTGCGCATCAAGAGCGCGCGCTTCGGCGACGCGCCCGCGATCGCACCCAACTACCTGAGCACCGCCGAGGACCGACAGGTCGCCGCCGATTCGCTGCGGGTGACGCGGCGCATCGTGGCGCAGCCGGCGCTGGCGAAGTACAAGCCCGAGGAATGGAAGCCCGGCCTGCAGTACCAGACCGACGAGGAACTCGCGCGGCTGGCCGGCGACATCGCGACCACCATCTTCCATCCGGTGGGCACCGCCAAGATGGGCGCCGACCATGACCCGATGGCCGTGCTCGACTCGCACTTCCGGGTGCGCGACGGCAAGGGCGGCCTGATCGCGGGCCTGCGCGTGGTCGACGCCAGTGCGATGCCGACCATCACCAGCGGCAACACCAACAGCCCGACGCTGATGATGGCGGAGCGGGCCGCGGAATGGATCGTGCGCGGCGACTGAGGCCGCGGCGACTCAGTCGCCGCGCCGCGCCTCGGCCACGATCCAGTCCCTGAAGGCGCGCAGCAGCGGCGCCTGCGCGCGCGACTCGGCGTACACCAGGTAGTAGGCGTCGGAACTGGTGAGCGCCTGCGGGAACAGCACGGTGAGCGTGCCGGCCGCGATCTCCGCCTCGACCAGGAAGCTGGGCAGCAGGGCCGCGCCCAGGCCCGACACCGCCGCCTGCGCGATCATCGAGAACTGCTCGAAGCGCGGCCCGCGCAGCGCCGGCGCGCCGGCCACGCCCACCTGCTCGAACCATTCGGCCCACTGCATCGGCCGGGTGCTCTGCTGCAGCAGCACCACCGCCGCCAGGTCCTCCGGGCTGCGGATCGCGTGGCGCTCGGCGAAGGCCGGGCTGCACACCGGCACCACCGCCTCGTGCATCAGGTACTCGCAGGCCGCGCCGGCCCAGTGCGGGGCGCCGAAGTGGATCGCCGCGTCGAAGGGCTCCTGCGCGAAGTCGAAGGGCTCGGAGCGGGCCGCGAAGTTCACCGTGACCTCCGGATGCAGCGCGACGAAGCCGCCCAGCCGCGGGATCAGCCAGCGCGTGCCCAGCGTGGGCAGCACCGCCAGGTTGAGCAGCCCGCCGCCGCCGGCCGAGGCCATGACCTTCTGCGTGGCGGCGGACATCTGCTGCAGCGCCGCGCGCACGTCGGCCTCATAGACCCGGCCGACGTCGGTGAGCACGATGCGCTGGCGCACCCGGTGGAACAGGGCCACGCCGAGCTGCTCCTCGAGCTGGCGGATCTGGCGCGAGACCGCGCTCTGCGTGAGGTGCAGCTCGTCGGCCGCGCGCGAGATGCTGTGGTGCCGCGCCGCGGCCTCGAAGGCCAGCAGGTCGGCAACCGGCGGCAGGAAGGATTTTCTGAACATGGTCATTCGAGGGAGGAATGAAGGATGCTGCGTCGTCGGCCGGGTCGGTATGCAGCCCCGGCGCTCAGCCACACTTCATTCTCCACCAGCATCAAGTTCTTCCACTTTTTCGCTATGCAATGGGGCCCGGCTGACCGACAGTGGCGCTCGCGCCCGTTGGCCGTTCCCACCCCGTACCGATCCTTCCCCCCCGGAGACAACACAACATGAAGAAGCCCCTCAAGTCCCTCGCCGTGGCGGCCCTGTGCGCCCTCGCCTGCGCCGGCGCCACCGCGCAGCAGGCCCCGGCCGGCGGCACGCTCGACAAGATCAAGGCCAGCGGCAAGGCCGTGCTGGGCGTGCGCGAAGCCTCTCCGCCCATGGCCTACATGCTGGGCGCGGGCGAGAAGTACGTGGGCTACCACGTCGAGCTGTGCGAGCGCGTGCTGAAAGACATCGTGCCCAGCGCCAAGCTCGAGTACATGGCCGTGACGGCGCAGAACACCATCCCGCTGGTGCAGAACGGCACGCTGGACATCGGCTGCGGCCCGACCACCAACAACCTCGCGCGCCAGCAGCAGGTGGCCTTCGCCCTCACCACCTACGTGAGCGAGGTGCGCATGGCGACCAAGGTCGACTCGGGAATCACCACGCTCGACCAGCTCGCGGGCCGCAACGTGTCGGCCTCGACCGGCACCACCGCCGTGCAGCTGCTGCGCAAGCGCGAACGCGCGACCAACGCCACCTACAACACCATGCTCGGCAAGGACCACCTCGAGAGCTTCCTGATGCTGGAATCGGGCCGCGCCGACGCCTTCGTGCTCGACGACAACCTGCTGGCCGGCATCATCGCCAACGCCAAGAACCCGACGGCCTACCGCATCGTGGGCGATGCGCTGGGCGCCGAGCCGATCGCGCTGCTGTTCCGCAAGGACGACCCGGCCTTCAAGACCGCGGTCGACGACGCGCTGCGCAAGCTCATGAAGAGCGGCGAGCTGGAGAAGGTCTACACCAAGTGGTTCGTCTCGCCGATCCCGCCGCGCAACACCAGCCTCAACCTGCCGATGAGCCCGGCGCTCAAGCAGCTGATCGCCGAACCCAACGACAAGCCGCTGGAAAGCTACGCCAAGTAAGCCGGGGCTTCAGCGCAGCCCGCCCACGTAGCGCGACGCCGGAGCACCGGGCGCACCCTGCCGCAGCAGCGTCTCGCGCAGGCGCGCCGCGGCCACGATGGGCGCCATCGCCTGCTCGAGGCGGTCGGCGATGGCCGCGAGCTCGGCATCGTGCTGCTCGGCGGCATGGGCGCGCGCGAAGCGCAGCACCTCGATGGCGTAGTCGGCGTTGGCCGCCATCCATTCGGTGTCGGTCACGCGGCCGGTCTTGCGCCGCAGCGCCACGTGCAAACGCGCCGCGATGGCGATCCGTTCGTTCTCGGTCATTGACGGCCTCCCATGTGATGCTTCATCCGCCCAGGCGCTCCCGGTGCACGCCCAGGTCCAGGCCGAGGGCTTCGGTGTCCTCGCTCACCCGCAGGCCCACGATCAGGCGCACCAGCCACAGCACCAGCGCGGTGGCCACGGCGCTGTAGAGCGCCACCGCGCCCACCGCCAGCGCCTGCGTCACCACGCTGCCGCGCAAGCCCGACAGGCGCTGATCGGCGAACACGCCGGTCAAGAGCGAGCCCACCAGCCCGCCGATGCCGTGCACCCCGAACACGTCGAGCGAGTCGTCGGCGCGCAGCAGCCGCTTGAGCGCGGTCGCGCCCCAGTAGCAGGCCAGCCCGGCGATGGCGCCGATCAGCGCCGCCGCCCCGGGCGTGACGAAGCCGGCCGCGGGCGTGATCGCCACCAGGCCGGCCACCAGCCCAGAGCACAGGCCCAGCAGCGAGGGGCTGCGTCGCACCGCCCACTCGCCCAGCATCCAGCTCAGCGCCCCGGCCGAGGCCGCGATGTGGGTGCAGACCATGGCCAGGCCGGCGCGGCCGTCGGCCGCCAGGGCGGAGCCGGCATTGAAGCCGAACCAGCCGACCCACAGCAGGCCCGCGCCGACCATGGTGAAAGCCAGGCTGTAGGGCTCGAAGGGCTCGCGGCCGTAGCCGCGACGCGGGCCTAGCACGTAGGCGCAGACCAGCCCCGCGATGCCCGCATTGACGTGCACCACCGAGCCGCCCGCGAAATCGAGCGCGCCCAATTGCGCCAGCCAGCCGCCCGGCTCCCAGACCCAGTGCGCGATCGGCACGTAGACCACCAGGCTCCAGAGCGCCGCGAACCACAGCACGGCGGCGAAGCGCATGCGCTCGACGAAGGCGCCGATCACCAGCGCCGCGGTGATGACCGCGAAGCTGAGCTGGAACATCGCATAGACCGATTCCGGGATCCGCGGCGCGATGTGGCTCACGGCCAGCGTGCCCGCCTCGTGCAGGTAGTCGAAGCCCGCGAAGCCGAAGCGCGAGCTGCCACCCACCCAGGGCGAGCCCGGGGTGAAGGCCAGCGAATAGCCCAGCGCGAACCACACCAGCGACACCACCGCCGCGATCCCGATCACGGCCGCCATGGTGTTGAGCACGTTCCGGCGCCGCACCATGCCGGCGTAGAACAGCGCGATGCCGGGCAGCGTCATCAGCAGCACCAGCACGGTGGCGGTCATCATCCAGCCGGTGTCGGCCGCGCTGATCGTGGCCTGGGCGACGACCGCCGGGCCGGCCGGGTCCGCTGCAGCGCCGCCGCAGGCCCCCGCCAGCAAGGCTGACAGGCCAACCGCCAGTTTCCGGTGCTTCATGTGCCGCTCGCCTTCGTTGTGGGAACGAAAAGCGTCTTGCACGAGCCGTGCCACCGGCCACATCTTGAAACATCCACGGCGGTGCACCCGCCACCAGCGGGTAATTCCCGATGCACTGCCGCGGTGCACCCCCTAAAGTTGCGCCACTCGCAGACGGCACGCCCGTAGCGCGGGGGTACCGAGGAGACAATTTTTCGAGGCGCACGAACGCCGACAACAAGAACAGAGACAAGACCAGGCATTCATCAGAAATGCCGTTGAAGAAATGGAAAAGGCGCCGCTGGTCGGCGCCTTTTCTTTTGGGCGCCACCAGGCGCCGCGCCAGGGCCGCCCCAGGCCCCTGCGACAATCCCGCCCCATGGAAATGCTGGTGCTCACGCTCGGCTCGCTGTTCGCGGGCTTCATCGATTCGATCGTGGGAGGGGGCGGACTGATCCTGGTGCCGGTGCTCTTCAGCGTCTTCCCGGGCGCCGCGCCCGCCACCTTGTTCGGCACCAACAAGAGCGCCTCGGTCTGGGGCACGGCCGCGGCCACGGCCCAGTTCGCCCGCAAGGTCGACCTGCGCTGGCGCGCGCTGGCCGGGGCCGCCGTGCTGGCTTTCCTTGGCTCGCTGCTGGGCGCCTGGACCGTCACCCAGGTCTCGCCCGATTTCCTGCGCAAGCTGCTGCCCTTCATCCTGCTCGCCCTGCTGGCCTACACGCTCGCGCGCAAGGACATGGGCCGCCACCACACGCCGCGCTTCAGCGGCCGGGCCGAGCTGGCGGCCACCGGCGCGGTCGGGCTGATGCTGGGCTTCTACGACGGCTTCTTCGGCCCCGGCACCGGCAGCTTCTTCGTCTTCCTGTTCGTGCGCTGGCTGGGCTACGACTTCCTCAACGCCTCGGCCTCGGCCAAGCTGCTCAACACCATGACCAACCTGGGGGCGCTGCTGCTGTTCGCGGCCAAGGGCCATGTGTGGTGGCACTACGGCCTGGTGATGGCGGTGGCCAACGTGGCCGGCAGCCTGATCGGCGCGCGCGTGGCGCTGCGGCATGGCGCGGGCTTCGTGCGCGGCGTGTTCCTGTTCGTGGTGAGCGCGCTGATCCTCAAGACCGGCTACGACGCCTTCCTGCGCTAGGGTGCCGCGGCCGGGCCCGAGGGCGCCGGCCATGCGATCTCGCTCGCCACGCGCGGCTTGCCTATCGGCGCCGTGGCCTTGCCGATGCGCACCGCCGCCATGTCGGCCTCGCTCGGGTACTGGTCCATCAGCCAGTAGTCGAACACGCGGCGCGCGATCGGCGCGGCGGCGCCCGCGCCCCAGCCGGCGTTCTCCACGATCACGGCCAGCGCGATCTTCGGGTCGTTGGCCGGCGCGAAGCCCATGAACAGGGCGTGGTCGCGCTGGTGCTCCTCGAGCGCGCGGGCGTTGTACTTGGTGTTCTGCGCCTGCGTCACGGCCTGCGCGGTGCCGGTCTTGCCGGCCGCGCCGTAGCCGGCACCGGCGAACACGCCGCGCGCGGTGCCACTGGTGACCACGCTGACCAGGCCTTCGCGCACCACCGCCACGTTGGCGGCCGAGAAGCCCAAGTTCTCGGCCGGCGGCTGGATCACCGACTTGACCTGGCCGGTGACGGTGTCGCGCACCGCCAGCGCCAGGTGCGGCCGATGCCGCACGCCGCCGTCCGCCACGATCGCCGCCGCCTGTGCCAGCTGCAGCATGGTGAAGTTGTTGTAGCCCTGGCCGATGCCCAGCGAGATGGTCTCGCCGGCGAACCACTTCTTCTGCTCGGGCCGCTTGTAGGCGTTGCGCTTCCACTCGGTGCTGGGCAGCACGCCGCGCACCTCGCCGCCGAGGTCGATGCCGGTGATCTGGCCGAAGCCCAGCGGCTTCATGAAGTCGTGGATGCGGTCCACGCCCATCTCGTTGGCCAGCGTGTAGAAATACACGTTGCTCGACACCTGGATCGCGCGCCGCATGTCGAGGTTGCCCAGGTTGCCTTCGGGGCTGCCGAAGCGGTGGCCGCCGAAGTTGAAGAAGCCGGGGTCGTTGACCACCACGCTGGGCCCGCGCGAACCGGTCTCGAGCGCGGCCAGCGCCATGAAGGGCTTGTAGGTGGAGCCCGGCGGGTAGGTGCCGCGCAGGGCCCGGTTGAGCAGCGGCTTGTCGAGCGACTCGCTCAGTTCCTTCCAGCTCTCGGTGTCGATGCCTTCGACGAACAGGTTGGGGTCGAAGGTGGGTTTGCTCACGAAGGCCAGCACCGCGCCGGTCTTGGGGTCGATCGCCACCAGCGCGCCGCGGCGGTCGCCGAACATGTCCTCGATCAGCTTCTGCAGCTTGATGTCGAGCGACAGCATCACCGTGTCGCCCGGCGTCGACGGGTGGCTGGCGAGCCGGCGCACCGCGCGCCCGCCGGCCGAGGTCTCCATCTGCTCGACGCCGGTCTGGCCGTGCAGCGTCTTCTCGTAGCTCTGCTCGACGCCCAGCTTGCCGATGTGGTCGGTGCCCTTGTAGTTGGCGATCTCCTCGTCGTCCCAGTCTTCCATCGCCTCTTTTTCGCGCTGGTTGATGCGGCCGATGTAGCCGAGCACATGGCTCGCGACATCGCCGTTGGGATAGTTGCGGAACAGCCGCGCCTTGATCTCGACGCCCGGGAAGCGGTAGCGCTGCGCGGCGAAGCGGGCCACCTCCTCGTCCGACAGGCGGGTGCGGATCGGCACCGAGTCGAAGCTGCGCGAGTCTTCCCGCAGGCGCCTGAAGCGGCGCCGGTCGCGCGGCGTGACCTCGACCACCTCGGCCAGCGCGTCGATGGTCTCGTCGACCTTGCCGGCCTTCGACGGCGTGATCTCCAGCGTGTAGGCCGAGTAGTTGGAGGCCAGCACGATGCCGTTGCGGTCGAGGATCAGGCCGCGGTTGGGCACCACCGGCACGATCGCCGTGCGGTTGCTCTCGGCCTGTTCGGCCAGGTCGGCGTGGCGCACGATCTGCAGGTACACCAGCCGCGAGCACAGCAGGCCGAAGGCGCCCAGCACCACCAGCCCGATCACGATCACCCGCCGCTTGAAGCGGGCGAGGTCGGCGACGACGTTGCGGATCTCGGTCATGCGGCGTACAGGCTACGCGCCGCCTGCGCAGGCAGCAAGGCACGCTTGGCACCCACGAGGCCGAAAGCACTCATAGCGGCCGATTGGCGTCCGGGTCCGGCGTGCGCCGCTGCGGCGCCAGCAGGATCACGCTGACCAGCGGCCACAGCAGCGCCTCGAGGGCCGGCGCGATCAGCAGCGTCCAGCCCGGGAACACGCCGCCGCCGATCATGCGGATCACGAGTTCGATCAGGTGCGACAGCGCGAACAGCGGCAGCACCTGCAGCGACTGCGAGAGCACCGAGTACCAGAGGATGCGCCGGTGGCCCATGATCGCCAGGAAACTCAGCGAGGTGTACGACAGCGCGTGCTGGCCCAGCAGCGCCGACTGGTGCACGTCCATGCACAGGCCGAACACGAAGGCCGCGCCGATGCCGATCCGCGCGGGCTGGTGCACGCTCCAGAACACGATCACCAGCGCCAGCAGGTCGGGCGCCCAGGCGCCGCGGCCCAGCGGCACCATGGTGACCAGGAAGGCGACGATCAGGCTGCCCCAGATGAAGATCGGGTTGACCGGCAGCAGCAGCTGCTGCTGCCCGGGACGCATGATCATGGCGTGCGCCTTTCCCTGCGCGCCGGCCGGGTCTCGGGCGCGGCTGCCGCGGAGGCCGCGGCCTTCGGCGGCTTGTCGTTCTTCTTGGCCGCCGCCGCGGGCGGCGCCGCGCTGGGCGTGCCGACGGGCGTCAGCACCAGCACGTAGCGCGCCGCCGTCACGCGCGCGAGCGGCAGGCAGTAGATGCGTGCGAAGCCCGAGTCGGCGCGCCGCTCGATGCGCTCGATCTTGGCCACCGGCAGGCCGGCCGGGTAGACGCCGTCGACGCCGCTGGTCGCGAGCAGGTCGCCCTCCTGCAGGTCGGCGTTGGCGGCCATGAAGCGCAGCTCCAGCCCGCTGCCGTGGGCGCTGGCGTCGCCGAAGGCCACGCTGCGCGCGCCGGTGCGGGCGTTCTGGACCGGAATCGAGAGGTCGCGGTCGATCACCAATGTGACCTCGCTGGTGAAGGGCTGCACCTGGGTGACCTGGCCCAGCACGCCGTGCTCGTCGATCACCGGCGAGCCGGCCTCGATGCCCTGCGACAGGCCCTGGTCGATCACGATCTTGCGGGTGTAGGGGTCGGCCGCGTCGTAGAGCACCTCGGCCGCGCGGCCGGGGGTGCGGGTGGTCTGGCGCAGTTCGAGCAGCGCCCGCAGGCGCTCGTTGTCGATCGACAGCGTGTCGGCCTGGCTCGCGCGCTCGGCCTGCAGCGCCAGCGCGCGGCGGGCCTCGGCCTCGTTGCGCTGCGCGACCTGCAGGTCTTCCATGTAGAGGCCGCCCTGGGCGAACAGCTGCACCGGCTTGAGCGCCAGCCACTGGACCGGATAGAGCACCGCGCCGATGCTCGCGCGCAGCGGCCGCGTCAGGTGGAAGCGCGCGTCGGCCACCATCAGGAACAGCGCCAGCGCACTGAAGAAGATCAGCTTGCTCAGCGCCGACGGCCCCTGGCTGAACAGGGGCGGTGCGGAGCGGTCGAGGGTGCCGAGTGGCATGACGCTTTATGCCACGAGTGGCAGGTGCCTGGCTGTGGCTTGTTTCAGGACGGGCGCGAAACCGGCTGGGCCGGGCTGCGGAGCCGCCCCGGCAAGGGCGGGCCGGCAACCAGGGGGAGCTTATTCGCTGGTGAAGATGCTGCCCAGACGGTCCATGCGTTCCAGCGCGATGCCGCAGCCGCGCACCACGCAGGTCAGCGGGTCTTCGGCCACCAGCACCGGCAGGCCGGTTTCCTCGGCCAGCAGGCGGTCCAGGTCGCGCAGCAGCGCGCCGCCGCCGGTCAGCATCATGCCGCGCTCGGCGATGTCGGCGCCCAGTTCGGGCGGCGTCTGCTCGAGCGCGTTCTTCACCGCCGAGACGATGTTGTTGAGCGGATCGGTCAGCGCTTCCAGCACTTCGTTGCTGCTGATGGTGAAGCTGCGCGGCACGCCTTCGGACAGGTTGCGGCCCTTGACTTCCATCTCCTTGACCTCGGAGCCCGGGAAGGCCGAGCCGATGGTCTTCTTGATGACTTCGGCCGTCGGCTCGCCGATCAGCATGCCGTAGTTGCGGCGGATGTAGTTGATGATGGCCTCGTCGAAGCGGTCGCCGCCGACGCGGACGCTGCCCTTGTAGACCATGCCGCCCAGCGAGATCACGCCGACCTCGGTGGTGCCGCCGCCGATGTCGACCACCATCGAGCCGCTGGCTTCGGACACCGGCAGGCCGGCACCGATGGCCGCGGCCATGGGTTCCTCGATCAGGTAGACCTTGGTGGCGCCGGCCGCTTCGGCCGCGTCCTTGATCGCGCGGCGCTCGACCTGGGTCGAGCCGCAGGGCACGCAGATGATGATGCGCGGGCTCGGTGCGAGCAGCGAGCGCGGATGCACCATCTTGATGAACTGCTTGATCATCTGCTCGGTGATCACGAAGTCGGCGATCACGCCGTCCTTCATCGGGCGGATCGCCTCGATGTTGCCGGGCACCTTGCCCAGCATGGCCTTGGCTTCGCGGCCGACGGCCTGGATCACCTTCTTGCCGTGGGGGCCGCCTTCGTGGCGAATGGCTACGACCGACGGCTCGTCCAGCACGATGCCCTTGTTACGGGCGAAGATGAGGGTGTTGGCGGTGCCGAGATCGATCGCGAGGTCGGTCGAAAAGTACCGACGGAAAGCTCCAAACATGTGGAATTCCTCTGAAGCACGGCATGCGCATCGGCATGTCGTCGCTTATTTTGTGGTCGTCTGACGGGGTGGATTGATCTGTTTTTGCAGCAAAAGCCAGCGCGTTCGCGGGGGTTGCGGCAAAGGCGGGATAATACCCGAATCCCCTGGGTTTCCCCCGCCTTCGCCCCCTTTGCAGGGCCGGTTTAGCTGCCGTTTCGCTCGATTTCAGCTCGATTTCTCATGTCACTCACCTCTTCCGATATCGCCCGCATCGCGACGCTCGCGCGCCTGCAACTGGCGCCCGACGAAAGCACGCGGATGCTGGGCCAGATCAACGGCTTCTTCGACCTCGTCGAAACCATGCGCGCGGTCGACACCACCGGCGTCGAGCCGCTGGCCCATCCGGTGGCCGCCATCGAGGACATCACGCTGCGCCTGCGCGACGACGTGGCGAGCGAACCCAACGCCCGCGAGGCCAACCAGAAGAGTGCGCCCGCGGTCGAACGCGGCCTGTTCCTCGTCCCCAAGGTGATCGAATGAGCGCCGATCTGCACCAACTCGGCGTGGCCGGCCTAGCCAAGGCGCTGGCCGCACGCGAAGTCTCGGCGGTGGAAACGGCCCAGCATTTCCTGGACCGCATCCAGGCCCAGCCCGCGCTCGGCGCCTTCGTCGCGGTCGATGCCGACGTCACGCTGGCCCAGGCCCGCGCCGCCGACGCCCTGATCGCCACCGGCCACGCCCCCGCGCTGGCCGGCGTGCCGATCGCGCACAAGGACATCTTCGTCACCACCGACTTCCCGACCACCGCCGGTTCGCGCATGCTGGCGGGCTACCGCTCGCCCTTCAACGCGACCGTGGTGCAGCGCCTGGCCGACGCCGGCGCGGTGACCCTGGGCAAGCTCAGCTGCGACGAATTCGCCATGGGCTCGGCCAACGAGAACGTGGCCGTGCCGGCCGTGGGCGGCGACGCCGTGGTGCCGGCGCGCAACCCCTGGGACACCAGCCGCATCCCCGGCGGCTCGTCGGGCGGCAGCGCGGTCGCCGTGGCCGCGCGCCTGGCGCCGGCCGCCACCGGCACCGACACCGGCGGCTCGATCCGCCAGCCCGCCTCCTTCTGCGGCGTGACCGGCATCAAGCCGACCTACGGCCGCGCCTCGCGCTACGGCATGGTGGCCTTCGCCTCCAGCCTCGACCAGGCCGGCCCGATGGCCCGCTCGGCCGAGGACTGCGCGCTGCTGCTGTCGGCCCTGTGCGGCCCTGACCTCGACCGCGACTCGACCTCGATCGACCGCCCGGCCGAGGACTATGCGCGCACGCTGAACGGCTCGCTCGACGGCCTGCGCATCGGCGTGCCGAAGGAGTTCCTGGGCGACGGCGTGGCCCCCGGCGTGCGCGCCGCGGTCGATGCGGCGCTGGCCGAGTACGAGAAGCTGGGCGCGAAGCGCGTGGCCATCACGCTGCCGCGCACCGAGCTGTCGATCCCCGTGTACTACATCCTCGCGGCCGCGGAAGCCTCGAGCAACCTGAGCCGCTTCGACGGCGTGAAGTTCGGCCACCGCGCCAAGGACTACAAGGACCTGGCCGACATGTACGGCAGGACCCGCGCCGAAGGCTTCGGCGACGAGGTCAAGCGCCGCATCATGATCGGCACCTATGTGCTCTCGCACGGCTACTACGACGCCTACTACCTGCAGGCGCAGAAGGTGCGCCGCATGATCGCCGACGACTTCCAGCAGGCCTTCGCGCAGTGCGACCTGATCGCCGGCCCGGTGGCGCCCACCGTCGCCTGGAAGCTCGGCGAGCACGGCGACGACCCGGTCGCCGACTACCTGGCCGACATCTTCACCCTGCCCGCCTCGCTGGCCGGCCTGCCCGGCATGAGCCTGCCCGTGGGCTTCGGCGAACACGCGATGCCCGTGGGCCTGCAACTGATCGGCAACTACTTCGCCGAAGCCAGGCTGCTCAATGCGGCGCACCGCTTCCAGCAGGCCACCGACTGGCATTCCCGCGCACCCCAGGGCATTTGACGATGAGCGAACCCGTGAACTCCTTCGAAGAACAACAACAGGGCCGCCCGACCGGCCCGCTGGTGCAGGGCTATGAGGTCATCATCGGCTTCGAGACCCATGCACAGCTCTCGACCGCGTCGAAGATCTTCAGCCGCGCCTCGACCGCCTTCGGCGCCGAGGCCAACACCCAGGCCTGCGCGGTCGACATGGCGCTGCCGGGCACGCTGCCGGTGATGAACAAGGGCGCGGTCGAACGCGCGATCAAGCTCGGCCTGGCGCTGGGCTCGACCATCGCGCCGCGCAGCGTGTTCGCGCGCAAGAACTACTTCTACCCCGACCTGCCCAAGGGCTACCAGATCAGCCAGTTCGAGATCCCGGTCGTGCAGGGCGGCGCGGTGTCCTTCCTGCTGGGCGAGGAGACCAAGACCGTGCGCCTGGTGCGCGCCCACCTCGAGGAGGACGCGGGCAAGTCGCTGCACGAGGACTTCATCGGCCAGTCGGGCATCGACCTGAACCGCGCCGGCACGCCGCTGCTGGAGATCGTGACCGAGCCCGACATGCGCTCCACCGCCGAGGCCGTGGCCTATGCCAAGGAGCTGCACAAGATCGTGACCTGGATCGGCATCTGCGACGGCAACATGCAGGAAGGCAGCTTCCGTTGCGACGCCAACGTGTCGGTGCGCAAGCCCGGCGACAAGCTGGGCACGCGGCGCGAGATCAAGAACCTGAACAGCTTCAAGTTCATGCAGCAGGCGATCGACTACGAGATCCGCTGGCAGATCGAGGAGATCGAGGACGGCCGCAAGGTGCAGCAGGCCACGGTGCTGTTCGACCCCGACACCGGCGAGACGCGCGCGATGCGCACCAAGGAAGACGCGGCCGACTACCGCTACTTCCCCGACCCCGACCTGCCGCCGCTGGCGATCGCGCCCGAATGGGTGGAGCGCGTGCGCGCCGAGATGCCCGAACTGCCGCGCGCGATGGCCGAGCGCTATGTCGCGAGCCATGGCCTGTCGGCCTACGACGCGACGCAGCTCACCCAGAGCACCGCGCTGGCGGGCTACTTCGATGCCGCCGTGGCCGCGGGCGCCGCGCCCAAGCTGGCCAGCAACTGGATCACCGGGGAGATCGCCCGGCGCCTGAACACGCAGGACATCGCGATCACCGCGGCGCCGGTGAGCGCCGCGCAGCTCGCGAAGCTGATCGTGCGCATCGGCGACGGCACGGTGTCGAACAACGCCGCGCGCCAGGTCTTCGAGGCGCTGTGGACCGGCGAAGCGAGCGAGGTCGACGCGGTGATCGAGGCCAAGGGCCTGAAGCAGATGAGCGACTCCGGCGCGCTCGAAGCCATCATCGACGGCGTGCTCGCGACCAACGAGAAGAACATCGCCGAATACCGCGCGGGCAAGGACAAGGCCTTCAATGCGCTGGTGGGCCAGGTGATGAAGGCCAGCCAGGGCAAGGCCAACCCGGCGCAGGTCAATGCGCTGCTGAAGGCGAAGCTGGGCTGAGGCCGCGGGCGCGGGCGCTCAGCGTCCGGCGCCGGCCCCTCCGGGTGGCGCATTGGCGGCCCACAGCGGCTTGAGCCGCACGCGCTCCTCGTCGAAGCGCGCATTGACGCGCTTCTTCTCGTCGTCCTGCGCGGCGATGAAGCGGTTCTGCACCGCCACGCTCTGCTCGTTGTCCTCGAGCTTGCGGCGCAGCGACGGCGGCGCCTTGCTGACGTCCTTCTTGTAGAACTCCATCTCGTCGTCGACCGACTGGCGCTCCTTGGCCAGTTCGCTCACCCGCTTGCGCGCGGCATCGATCACGGTGTCGATCTGCTGCATGGCCTCGACGCGTTCGCGCTCGTGGGTGGCGAGGTTGGGGTAACGCATCAGCAGTGCGCGCTCGCGGCGACGTTCCTCGTTGAGCCGCGCGGCCTGCTGCGCGGCCTGGCGCGCGCGTTCGTCGCGCTCGGCCTGCTCCTGGGCGGTGTAGCTGGGTTCGACGATGCGGCGGGCGCCGCTGGGGCTCAGGGCGCGCTGCTCGCGGTCGCTGCAATCGGGAATCGGGCGATCGGCCGTGAGCGTGCGGCCGCGGGCGTCGGTACAGCTGTAGATGCTGCCGCCGGAGGGCGATGCAGACTGCGCGGCGACGGTGCCGGCCGCGAGCAGCGGCAGCAGCATCGACCAGGCCCCGGCGTGGGTTCGATCTTGCAGTGCCATTCCTTCTCCAGTTGCAGAGTCGCGCCTCAGGCGCCGTAGCGCTCCCTGTAAGCCAGCACGCCCGCACGGTGGACCTCGAGCTCTCCCGTGCCTTGCGTCGTGAGGTACTGTAACAAGTCGTCCAGCGTGGCGATCGCCAGCACCTGCATGCCGAGCTGATCGCGGACATATTGCACGGCGCTGTGGGGCACGTCGACGCCGTTCTCGGTGGCGCGCTCCTGGCGGTCGAGCGCGATGGCCACCGCATGCGGCGTGGCGCCGGCCGCGCGGATCAGCGCGATCGATTCGCGCACCGCGGTGCCGGCGGACATCACGTCGTCGACGATCAGCACCCGCCCGCGCAGCGGCGCACCGACCAGCGTGCCGCCCTCGCCGTGGTCCTTGGCTTCCTTGCGGTTGTAGGCGAAGGGCACGCTGCGGCCGCGCCGCGCGAGTTCGGTCGCCACCGTGGCGCCCAGCGGGATGCCCTTGTAGGCCGGGCCGAGGATCATGTCGAACTCGAGTCCGCTGGCGATCAGGCGCTCTGCATAGAATTCGGCCAAGCGCAGCATCTTCGCGCCGTCGTCGAACAGGCCGGCGTTGAAGAAATACGGGCTCAGCCGACCGGCCTTGGTCTTGAACTCGCCGAACCGCAGCACGCCGGACTCGATCGCGAATTGCACGAAATCCAGAGCCGCCGCAGCGCCCGCCTCATTCACCTCAGCCATCAGGAATTCCTTTGTTCAAACTGACCAGTCTCAACCTCAACGGCCTGCGTTCGGCGACCACCAAGGGCGTGGCCGACTGGGTGGCCGAACTGGCGCCGGATTGTATTTGCATGCAGGAAATCCGCGTCCAGGCCAGCGACATCGAAGGCCGCTTCGAGCAGATGGCGGGCCTGCAGGGCCACTTCCACTTCGCCGAGAAGAAGGGCTACGCGGGCACCGCGATCTACACCAAGCATGCGCCCAGCGCGGTGGTGGTGGGCTGGGGCGACGCCGAATTCGACGCCGAGGGCCGCTACCTCGAACTGCGCTTCGACACGCCGAAACGCAAGCTCTCGATCATCAGCTGCTACTTCCCCAGCGGCTCCTCGGGCGAGGAGCGCCAGGCGGCCAAGTTCCGCTTCCTCCAGGGCTTCTTCCCGCACCTGCTGGCCTTGAAGAAGGAACGCGAGTTCATCCTGTGCGGCGACATCAACATCGCGCACCAGGAGATCGACCTGAAGAACTTCAAGGGCAACATGAAGAACAGCGGCTTCCTGCCCGAGGAACGCGCCTGGATGACCCGCCTGCTCGACGCCGGCGCCGAGGGCGCGGGCCTGGTCGACGTCTACCGCAAGCTCAAGCCCGACACCACCGGCGACGCCTACACCTGGTGGAGCAACCGCGGCCAGGCCTATGCGAAGAACGTGGGCTGGCGGCTGGACTACCACCTGGCCACGCCGGCGCTGGGCGCGCTGGCGCAGCACGAGTCGATCTACAAGACCGTGAAGTTCAGCGACCACGCGCCGATCACCATCGACTACGACTTCACGCTCTGAGCGGCGTGGGAGCGGGTCCGGCCCGCGGCTTCAGGCCTCGGCGCTGACCCGGAAGATCTGGTGCTCGGGGTCGTGCAGCACCGCCTGCCAGTGCCCGTAGTAGGTCCGGTACGGTGCCTTGACGATGCCGCCGCCCAGTACGACGGCCCGGTGGGCCGCCGCGTCCACGTCGGCGCATGCGTCCAGCATGAAGGTCGCATAGGCCGTCACCGGCGCCGCGGCCTCTGCCACCGGCCGGCGCTCGGCCAGCGCCAGCAGTTCGTAGGCCGCCTCGCCGTTGAACCCCAGCTCCGTCTCCCCGGCCGCCAGCGCCCGGTAGATCGGCGAGCGCAGCTGCGACAGTTCGGGAAGGCCGAGCAGCGCGCCGTAGAAGCGCACCTGGGCCTCGATGTCGCGGCAGAACAGGTTGAACAGCACCCTCATGCGGCCACCGTGCCGTAGGTGCGGCGGTACATCTCGCGCAGGTGCTCGCCGGCGGTGCAGGGCGCGAAGCGCGGCGCCTCGCCCGGCGCGACGGTGCCCGGCACCGCCTCGATCCGCGCCAGGTAGTCGGGCTCGTAGAAGAAGGGGATGGAATAGCGCGGACGGCCGTTCGAGTAGCGGTTGCGCACCCGGTGCGGGTTGGAATGGTAGAGCCCGTTGGTCCAGCGCGGGATCATGTCGCCCAGGTTGACCACGAAGCAGCCCTCGATGGGCGTGGCCTCGGCCCAGCTGCCGTCGGGCATGGCCACCTCCAGCCCGCCGTGCATGTCCTGCGCCAGGATGGTGAGCGCGCCCCAGTCGGTGTGCGCGCCCGCGCCGAAGGTGAGCGCGTCGGCATCGGCCGGATGGGCGGGGTAGCGCAGCATGCGCAGCGTCATCATGGGGCTGGCGCTGGTGGCGTCGAAATAATCCTCGGGCAGCCGCAGCGACAGCGCCAGCAGCTGCATCAGGCGGCGCGACAGCGCCAGCAGGGTCTGGATGTAGGCCTCGCACAGCGCCGGCGCCTCGGGCACTTCGTCGGGCCACTGGTTGCCGCCGTAGGTCTGGTAGCCGGCCCGCACGTAGGGATGGTCGTCGGGGTAGGCCATGCCGCAGTAGAAGCTCTCCTTGATGTCGGGCCGCGACGCCAGGTCCAGCGTCTGCGCGCCCAGCATCTCGTAGCCGCGCAGGGTGGGCGAATTCGCCATGGCCAGGCGTTCGCGGGTGCGCGGCGGCACGTCCTCCAGGAGCTGGCGCGCCAGTTCGAACTGGCGCGCCACCTGCTGCGGCGGCACGCCGTGGTGGCGCAGGTAGAAGAAGCCCGAGCCGATGGCGGCTTCGCGCAGCTGGGCGGCGACCTCGGCGCTGCGCGGGCCGCCGCGCGCCAGGGCGCCGTCGAGGTCGAGGATGGGAATGGAAGGGGTCATGGCGATGTGCTGCGCGATCGGGCGTTCAGCCGCGCAGGCGGCGCTCGGATGCGGCGGGCAGGAAGGCATCGGTCCAGACCTGCTCCAGGCCCAGCGTCGAGGGCAGGCCGAAGGCGCCGACCGTCTCGTCCACCGTGGCCTGGATGCGCGATGGGAGGGCCGCGCCCCAGCCGTTGGCGCGGGTCTGCGCGGTCTTCATGGTGCCGTCGACGATCATGCGCAGGCGCTCGGCTTCCAGCGCTTCGGTGACCAGGGGTTCACGCGCCTTGACGGCCGCGGCGCCGGCGGCCGGATCGGCGATGGCATCGAGCCAGCCGCGGGTCGAGGCCGCCACGAAGGCCTTCATCGCACCGGCATTGGCCATGGCGCCCGGGCCGGCCACCAGGCCGTTGCCATAGGACTTCATGCCGTAGTCGCTGAAGCGGTAGACGTCCAGCGTCGACAGGTCCACCCCGCGCGCCTTGAGGTTCAGCAGGCCGGTGAAATAGAAGTAGGCGGCGGCATCGAAGTCGCCCTTGGCGAAGCGCATGTCGCCGGTGCCCGGTTCGACGTTCTCCCAGCGCACGCCCGAGGCATCGAAACCCTGCGCCTTGGCGAAGACGGGGAAGAGCTTGCGCGAGGCGTTGAAGGGCTGGCCCAGGATGGTCTTGCCGGCGAAGTCGGCGGGGCCGCGGATGGGCCCGCCCTTGCGCGCGATCACGGCGTTGGGGTTGAGGTCGTACTGGATGGCGACCGCCTTGAGGCCCCCGCCGGGGTTGCGCACGCCGAACTCGATCATGGAGGCCAGGTCGGCCGAGGCGGCGTCGTAGGCGCCGCTGGCCACCAGGCTGATGGCGGCGGCCGAACCGTTGCCGGTGTCGATGCTCACGTCCAGGCCCGCATCGCGGTAGTAGCCGCGGTTCTGTGCCAGCAGGAAGCCGGCGGCCGAGGCCTCGAAGCGCCAGCCGAGGTTGAACTTGAAGCGGGTGGCGCTGGCGCGTGCGATGCGGGCGGCGCCCAGGGCGGCAGCGGTGCTGGCCTGGAGCAGGAGACGGCGTTTCATGGGCGGGGGTTCCTGGGAGATCGAAGAAGGAGCGTTTCGACCGCACTGTAGGGACCGGACCGCGCTGCCGCCAAGCGCAGAATTAGCAGCTACCCGCTCGAAAAATCAGAGCAGGGGCGCGGGCCGCCGCCTCGGCGTCCTGCCCTCAGCCTGTCTCGCGCGCCTCGGCGCGCTCGATGGCCTCGGCCATCAGCCGGATCAGCGCGTCCAGCGCCGGCGGCATGGCGCGCCCCGCGCGCACGTAGACGCCCAGCTCGCACACCAGCGCACCCGGCGACCGCAAGGGCACGAAGACCAGCGTGCCCGCCGCCAGTTCGGCCTCCAGGCCCAGCCGGGTCTGGAAGGCGATGCCCACACCGCCGCGGGCCAGGTTGCGCATCAGCTCGATCGAGCCGGATTCCAGCGGGATCTGCAGCGCGCGCGTCTGCCGCTCCAGCCAGGGGTCCAGCAGCCAGCGCACCGAGAGGTCGGCGCTGGGCAGCAGCATCGGATGGCGCGCGCAGTCGTTCAGGCCGACCGTGCGCCGCGCGGCCAGCGGGTGCTCCGGCGTCATCACCGCGCCGATGGCGAAACGCCCCACGGCCATCTGCGTGAGCTCGGCCCGGCGCGGCAGCGAGAAACCGATGGCCGCGTCGGCCTCGCCCTGGGCCACGGCGGCGGCCATCGCGCCGGAGCCGCTGGGCCGGGTGATCACGCGCACGCCCGGGTAGCGTTCCATCATCGCGGCCAGCACGCCGGGCAGGAAGGCGGCATGCAGGCCCTCCACCGCCCACAGCGTGACCTCGCCCTTGCGGATGCCGCGCAGCGCGTCGATCTCGCTGTCGACCCGGCGCGCATCCTGCAGCACCATGATCACGTGGCGGGCCACCACCTCGCCCGCGGCGGTGAGCTTGAGCCCCTCGGGCAGCCGGTCGAACAGGGGCGAGCCGATCTGGTCCTCGAGCTCGAGCAGCTGGCGGTTGACCGCCGACGACGCGATGTGCAGGCGGCGCGCCGCCTCGCGGATGGAGCCGGCGCGCCGTATCGCATCGAAGTACGACAGGGCACGGGCATGCAGGCGCAGGGTCATGCCGGGGATTTCAGCACGGATGCATGGCGGGCGGCCCGCCGGTCGAGGCGACCTCAGAGCCAGCCGCGCGCCACCATCTTCTCCAGCACATGCCTGGCCAGCAGCCCGTAGTAGTAGGGCGTGGGGTGCACCTCGTCGGCATAGGCGTAGTGGCTGACGTCGCCCGCCTTCAGGTTCGAGGCATTGCAGACCAGCGAACTGCCCAGCGCGTTTTTGCCCTGCGACATGTCGCAGGCGGTGTCGGTCACGTTGCTGAGGCCGTAGGCGGCGGGGCGGGCGACCGAATCCTGGTTCAGGGCGTAGACGTCCACCAGCAGCACTCGGGCCTCGCCGCCCAGGGCGGCGCTCAGCTGGGCGTTGAAGGCCTGGCCCATGGCCGCGATCAGGGCCTGGATCTGGGGCGACTCGGAGCGGCCGGCCGGCGTCGAGGCGACGTCCGGCAGGTTGTTGACGGTGACGTACTGAGCGCCATTGGCGAGGATCTGGGTCTTCACCAGCCCGGCCAGTTCGGCGCCGGCCGCGCTCATGGCGGACACGAGTTCGGGGCCGTGGGTCGTGGCGTAGTCGACGCCCGCGGCCTGGCCGGCCGCCGTCGCGTCGGCATTGGCCTGCGTCACCATCGGCCCGTAGACGCCGGGCGAGCCCACCGCCGCATTGCCCGGCTGGTCGGCCGCGGTCCCGATGGCCGCCTGCGTGATGCTGGCGAGCGTGGCGTCCGGCGCGGCGCTGGCGCCCTGGATCGCCAGCATGATGGCCGTGGTCGCCGCCTCCGGCTCGGTGGCCTGGGCCGCCAGCGCGGGGACCAGGCTGGCGAAGTAGGCCTGCCGGCCGGCCGCGTCCCCGGCCGACTTGGCCGCGGCATCGAGTTCGGCCAGCTGGAACAGCACGTCGTTGCCGCCGGCCATCACGAAGACCATGTCGTCCGGCTTGAACCGGCCGCCCGAGACGGCCAGGTGGTTGGCGATCTGCTGGCGCACGGGCACGGTCAGGCCGCCCAGCACGCTGCCGGTCATTTTGTGGCTCGGTCCGATGGGATTGCTCACGCGCGAGCCGCCCTGGGCGTAGCCGTAGCAGCCCGCATGGGCCACCACCGGCACCGAGAAGCCCTGCGACGCGTCGCCGTCGAGGCCGGTCTGCGCCGCGCAGGGTGCCGGCAGCCTGAAGCGGGCGGCCGTCAATTCGGTCCAGTTGCGGCCGGTCAGGGCGGGGTCGATCGCGGTGTTGTCGCCGTTGATGGTGAACTTCCCGCCGCCCAGGGCCTTGACGGTGCCGACCGCGTAACTGCCGACGTCGGACAGGCTGTCGCCGAAGGAGATCTGGGCGCCGAAGACGGGCCCCGACGCGGGCTCCGGCTCGGGCGAGGGCACCGGGGCCGGCCCAGGGGCCGGGGCGGGTGGCGGCGCGGTGGCCGGCGTCGAGCCGTTGTCCCCGCCACCGCCGCAGGCGCTCAGGAGGGCAACGGCCAGCAGGGCCGCCAGGTGCAGTTTGCGCATGAAGTCTCCGTTTTCTCGAGTCTCGGCAGCAGTCCGACGGGCCGCAGTTCGCCGGCGGCCGGCCATCGGTCCGGATCGGCCCATTCTCGCATCGCCGTAACAAGAAGTGACAATTTCCATGTCGCGCCCCACCCTTCAACAAACCACGCATCGGGGCATTGGCAGCCGCCGCACGCGGCGACAGGCCGGGCGGTTAAGCTCGCGGCTCTCCTATGGGGAGTAGCCGGCTTCCGCCTCTTTCGTGGAAGCGCCTGCGTCAACACACTCGGCCCGCCTCGCGGGCTGTGGCGCCGGCAACCTTTCGGGTTGGCGAGACCATCGGCGCGCCAGCACGACAACAGGTCGGGCAGTGGTGGCGCGCCGTTGCGTTCGCCCGGCCGGAAAAAGACCCCCCGATGAATTTCGTTTCCATCTCGCTGCTGTCGCTGGCGATGTCCACCGACGCCTTCGCCGCCGCCGTCGGCAAGGACACGGCCCTGCAGAACCCCCGTTGGCGCGAAGCGCTGCGCACCGGCGCCATCTTCGGCGTGATCGAGGCGCTGACGCCCCTGGCCGGCTGGGCCCTGGGCCTGGGCGCCGCCAACTACGTCAAGGCCTGGGACCACTGGATCGCCTTCGTGCTGCTGGGCGTGCTGGGCCTGCGCATGGTGTGGGCCGGCTTCGCCGCGCCGGAGGCGGTGGCACCCGAGAAGCCGAGCCGACACGGCTTCTGGCTGCTGGCCGTGACCGGCTTCGCCACCAGCATCGACGCCATGGCGGTCGGCGTGGGCCTGGCCTTCCTCGACGTCGACATCCTGCCGGTGGCCGCGGCGATCGGCTTCACGACCTTCGTGATGGTGACGCTGGGCGTGATGGTGGGCCGGGTGCTGGGCGCGGTGGCCGGCAAGCGGGCCGAGATCTTCGGCGGCGTGGTGCTGTTCGGCATCGGCACCGCCATCCTCTGGGAGCACCTGGCCGCGGGCTGAGCCCGGGCCGGCAGCCTTCAGCCGCGCTTCGCCGCGCGGTACAGGCCGTCGACCTTGGGCACGTTGGCTTCGAGGATGCGGATGCGGTCGGTGCCGCTGGGATGGGTCGAGAGGAAGTTCAGCCCGCCCTCGTTCTTCGAGGCCGCGGCCATCTTGGTCCACAGCGACACCGAGGCCCGCGGGTCGTAGCCCGCGCGCGCCGCCAGCTCGAGGCCGACCAGGTCGGCGTCGGTCTCGTCGCCGCGGCTGAACTTGAGCGTGAGCAGCTGGGTGCCGGCCTTCGCCACCATGTTGCCCACCTCGCCCAGGCCGAACAGCTGCGAGGCGATCGACAGCGCCGCGCCGGTGCCCGCGCTCTTGGCCATGCGGGCACGCGCGTGTTCGCGCAGCGCGTGCGCCATCTCGTGGCCCATGACCATCGCGACCTCGTCGTCGCTGAGCTTGAGCTGGTCGAGGATGCCGGTGTAGAAGGCGATCTTGCCGCCGGGCAGGCAGAAGGCGTTGATCTGCTTGCTGCCGATCAGGTTGACCTGCCACTTCCATTGCGCGGCCCGCGGGTTCCAGCTGCCGACGAAGGGGATCAGCCGCGCGGCGATCGCGCGCAGGCGCTGCAGTTGCGGATGGCCGTCGGGCGCCAGCGCGCCCTGGGCCTTGGCCTTGGCCAGCAGCTCGCCGTACTGCTGCACGCCGGCCTGCTCGACGGTGTCGGCGGGCACCAGGTTGCGCGCCACCGAGGACTGGCCCACGTCGACCTGCGCCAGCACCGGCGCGGCCGAGACGGCGGCACCGGCCCCCGCGAGGCGCAGAAAGGCGCGGCGGCCGTGCCAGGGACCCAGAAGAAGCTCGCAGCGTGAACACATGCGGGAATAATAAGCAGCCATTCCGATCGCCCCCTCAATGTCCCCACCCACGGCTGCCGAAGCTTCCTCCACCGCTCCCCCCGAGGCACCGCTGTCCTGGCGCGACGCCCTCCGGGTCTACCTCGAACCCGCGACGCTGCGCATGCTGGCGCTGGGCTTCTCCGCCGGCCTGCCGCTGCTGCTGGTGCTGGGCACGCTGAGCTTCCGGCTGCGCGAGGCCGGGGTGGCGCGCACCGACATCGGCTACCTGAGCTGGGTCGGGCTGGTCTACGCCTTCAAGTGGGCCTGGGCGCCGCTGGTCGACCGGCTGCCGATCCCGCTCTTCACCCGGCTCATGGGCCGGCGCCGCAGCTGGCTGCTGCTGGCGCAGGCGCTGGTGATCGCGGGCCTGGTGGGCATGGCCATGGCCGATCCGCGCGCCGGGCTGCGGCCGCTGGTGTGGTGCGCGCTGCTGGTGGCCTTCGGCTCGGCCACGCAGGACATCGCGCTCGACGCCTTCCGCATCGAATCGGCCGAGACCCGCAAGCAGGCGGCGCTGGCCGCGGCCTACCAGACCGGCTACCGCATGGCGATGATCTGGGCCGGCGCGGGCGTGCTGTGGATCGCCGCCTGGACCGAGATCGCCGGCACCGCGGGCTACCAGAACGCGGGCTGGAAGGCGGCCTACCTGGTGATGGCGGCCTCGATGGTGGTGGGCGTGCTGACGGTGCTGGTGTCGTCGGAACCGGTGCGCCGCGTGCTGCCGCCGGCGCGCAACGCGGCCGAGTGGCTGCACAGCGTGCTGATCGAGCCCTTCGCCGACTTCATCCGCCGCTACAAATGGCAGGCCGCGCTGATCCTGGCGCTGATCGCGATCTACCGCATCAGCGACGTGGTGATGGGCATCATGGCCAACCCCTTCTACGTGGACATGGGCTTCACCAAGGACGAGGTGGCCACGGTCAGCAAGATCTACGGCGTGGTGATGACGCTGGTCGGCGCCTTCGTCGGCGGCGTGCTGTCGATGCGCTTCGGCGTGATGCGCGTGCTGATGCTGGGCGCGGTGCTCAGCGCGGGCAGCAACCTGCTGTTCGCCTGGCTGGCGATGCGCGGCCACGACCTGGGGCTGCTGATCTTCGTGGTGTCGGCCGACAACCTCGCGGGCGGCATCGCCTCGGCGGCCTTCATCGCCTACCTGTCGAGCTTGACCAACATCAGCTATTCGGCCACGCAGTACGCGCTGTTCAGCTCGCTGATGCTGCTGCTGCCCAAGTTCCTGGCCGGCTACTCGGGCGTCTTCGTCGACGCCTACGGCTATTCCACCTTCTTCGTCGCGACCGCGGCGCTGGGCCTGCCGGTGCTGGTGCTGGTGGCGCTGGCGGCGCGCTGGCAGCGGGTCGGCGGCAGCGGCTGACCGCGGGGCACGGGGCATTGGCCGACGCGGCCGTCATGCTGCCCCTGCTAGTCTGTGGCATCGTTCACGCTTCGCCACTTTCCAGCCCACCACCGTGCCGTCCCGCATCCCTCCCCTCCAGATCAGCGCGTACACCACGACGTCGGCCGTCGGCGTCGGCAAGACGCCGCTGCTCGACGCCCTCGAAAACTCGCGCAGCGGGCTGCGGCCCAACGACTTCGGCGAGCTGCCGGCCAGCGGCCAGCGCCTGCCGACCTGGATCGGCCGGGTCGACGGCCTCGAAGCGCTGACGCTGCCCGAGTCCCTGGCTTCATGGGACTGCCGCAACAACCGCCTGGCCTGGCTGGGGCTGCAGGCCGACGGCTTCGCCGAGGCGGTGGCCGCGGCCCGCGCCAAGTACGGCCCGGCGCGCGTGGCCGTGATCCTCGGCACCTCGACCTCCAGCATCGGCGAGACCGAAGCCGCCTACACCGCGCTGACGGCCGAGGGCGGCTTCCCGGCCGCGCAGCAGCGCCCGCTGGTCCACACGCCGCATTCGCTCTCGATGTTCGTGCAGGCCGCGCTGGGGCTCGAAGGCCCGTCGGAAACCATCTCGACGGCCTGCTCCTCGAGCGGCAAGGCCTTCGCCTCGGCCGAGCGGCTGATCCGCCTGGGGCTGGTCGACGCGGCCGTGGTCGGCGGCGTCGACACGCTGTGCGGCAGCGTGCTCTACGGCTTCAATTCGCTGGAGCTGGTGTCGCCCCAGCCCTGCCGCCCCTTCGACGCGGCGCGCGATGGCATCAGCCTGGGCGAGGCCGCGGGCTTCGCGCTGGTCGAGCGTGCCGCCACCGACGCGCCCGCCGATGCGCTCTACCTGCTGGGCTACGGCGAGGCCAGCGACGCCCACCACATGTCGACGCCGCACCCGCAGGGCGCGGGCGCCGAGCGCGCGCTCGACGAGGCGCTGGCACGTTCCGGCCTCGGCACCGACGACATCGACTACATCAACATGCACGGCACGGCCAGCACCAAGAACGACGAGGTGGAAGGCGCGCTGATCACCCGGCGCTTTCCTGAAAGCACGCACGCGAGTTCGACCAAGGGCTTCACCGGCCACACGCTGGGCGCGGCCGGCATCGTCGAGGCGGCCATCAGCCTGCTCTCGCTCGAGACCGGCCTGATGCCGGGCACCGTGAACACCACCGTGCTCGACACCGACTGCGGCCCGCAGATCAAGCTGCAGCCCGCGCGCGGCGAGGTGAAGTACGCCCTGTCCAATTCCTTCGGCTTCGGCGGCAACAACTGCGCCCTGATCTTCGGCAAGGGAGCCGCCGCATGAGCACGCCCACCCTCTACATCGAAGGCCCGGCCTTCTGGGCCCCCACCCTGCCCGGCTGGGACATCGCCCGCGCGGCCTTCAACGGCACCGGCGCCCCGGTCGATCCGCCGGCCAAGCGGCCCGCGCCACAGGTGCTGGCACCGGCCGAGCGCCGCCGCGCGCCCGACACCGTGGCGCTGGCGCTCGAAGTCGCGGCGCAGGCCGTGGCCGCCTCCGGCCGCGAGGCCAAGGACCTGCCCTGCGTGTTCGCCTCGGCGCACGGCGACCTGGGTATCAACGACTACATGTGCGGCACGCTGGCGGCCGACCCAACCATGCTGTCGCCGATCAAGTTCCACAACTCGGTGCACAACGCCGCGGTGGGCTACTGGACCATCGGCACCGGCTGCATGGCCGCGAGCAACTCCGTCTCGGCCTTCGAGGCCACCTTCGCCTCGGCGCTGCTCGAAGCCGCAGCCCAGTGCGCGGCCGACGACGAAGCCGTGCTGCTGGTGGGTTACGACATGCCGGCGGTCGGCGCGCTGTCCTCGGTGACCACCAGCCGCGGCCTGCTCGCAGTGGCGCTGGTGATCGCGCCCGCGCGCACCGAGCGCACGGTGGCCGCCTTCGACTGGTCGCTGGTCACCGGCCCCTCGGCGCTGGCGGCCCCGCGCTCGGAAGCGGCGCAGGCGCTCGGCGCCAACGCGATCGCCGACGCGCTGCCGCTGTTCGAGGCCCTGGCCGGCGGGCAGCCGGAAATCGTTTCGATGCCACTCTCGGCGCAACTCTCGCTGCAACTGCAGCTTCGACAGCAAGGCTGAACATGACGACCCCCACCACGCCGACCGGCTCGCATCCGCAGCAACACGACGTGGTGATCATGGGCGGGGGCCTGGCCGGCCTCACGCTCGCGCTGCAGCTCAAGCAGCGCTTTCCCGACATCGACGTGCTGGTGCTCGAACGACGGAGCCACCCGGTGCCCCATGCGGCGCACAAGGTGGGCGAGTCGTCGGTGGAGATCGGCGCCCATTACTTCGACACGGTGCTGGGCCTGAAGCCGCACATGCAGGACGCACAGCTGCGCAAGTTCGGCTTCCGCTTCTTCTTCAGCGAGGGCCGGCGCGACATCGACCAGGTGACCGAGATCGGCGCCAGCCGCTACCTCGCGGTGCCCAGCTACCAGATCGACCGCGGCATCTTCGAGAACTACCTGGCCGAGGAGGCCGCGCGACGCGGCGTGAAGTTCATCGACCATGCACTGGTGCGCGGCATCGAGCTGGCCGAGGACACGCAGGCGCCGCACACGCTGCGCTGGACCCGCGACGGCGAAACCCACACCATCGCCGCCCGCTGGCTGATCGACGCCTGCGGCCGCGCCGGCATGCTCAAGCGCAAGCTGGGCCTGGCCGAGCCCAATGCGCACGACGCCAATGCGGTGTGGTTCCGCATCAGCGACCGCATCACGCTCGACGACTGGAGCGACGACCCCGAATGGCGCGCGCGCTGCACGCCGCAGGCGCGCTGGCTCTCGACCAACCACCTGGTGGGCGCGGGCTACTGGGTCTGGCTGATCCCGCTGGCCTCTGGCTCGCACTCGGTGGGCATCGTGGCCGACCCCAAGTACCACCCGCTCGACACCATGGACCGCTTCGACAAGGCCATGGACTGGTTCGCGCGCTACCAGCCACGGCTGTTCGACGAACTCGACGGCAAGCGGCACCTGCTGCAGGACTTCGCCTTCTTCAAGAACTTCTCGTACGGCTGCCAGCAGGTCTTCTCCGAAAAGCGCTGGGCGCTGACGGGCGAGGCGGGCCTGTTCCTCGACCCCTTCTATTCGCCCGGCAGCGACTTCATCGCCATCGGCAACACTTACATCACCGACCTGATCGGCCACGACCGCGCCGGCCATTCGCTGAGCGCGCGCGCGCAGCTCTACGACCAGCTCTACCACTCCTTCTACGAGAGCACGCTGGCGCTCTACCAGGACCAGTACGGCCTGTTCGGCGACCCCGAGGTGCTGCCGGTGAAAGTGATCTGGGACTACACCTACTACTGGGGCGTGCTCGCGCAGATCTTCTTCCACGACCGGCTGACCGACCTGGCGCTGCTGGGCAGCCTGAAGGAAGAGCTGCAGCATTCGCAGGCCCTCAACATCGAGGTGCAGGCGCTGATGCGCGCCTGGTCAGCCGCCAGCCCCAAGCACAACGCGGCCGTGATGCTCGACCAGGCTTCGCTGCCCTGGTTCGCCGAACTCAACCGCAGCATGAACGACACGCTCGACGACGCCGCCTTCCAGGCCCGCATCCGGGGCTCGGTGGCGCAACTGCACCAGCTCGCGCAGGAGATCCGCGATCGCGCGCTGGCCTGCGACCCGACGATCGACGACAGCGCGCTGCGCGCCCTGCTGGACCAGCGCCCCGCCGCAAGCCAAACCGACTCGGTGATGCTCTTCGAGGCCCCCACCCACGCTCCGTCCCCTTCTAGGACCACCGCGGAACCGGCTTAGCCGGGCCGCTGGTGGTGCCCCCGGTCGGGGGTTGGCGAAGCGATACGCAGTGCGCGCAGCCTGGGGGCGAGCATGTTTACTTTAACTTTACGGAGCGTTCAAGCCGACTTGTCGGCACCGGAACATCATGGCGGCCATGAGCACACCCCAGATCCTGATGATCGAAGACGACGCCCGCCTCGCACAGATGGTGAGCGAGTACCTGGCGCAATCGGGTTTCGGCGTCAGGCACGCGGCGGACGGCGGTGCCGGCCTGGCGCAGCTGCAGGAGCACGCGCCCGACCTGGTGATCCTCGACCTGATGCTGCCCGACATCGACGGGCTCGAGGTCTGCCGCCGCATCCGCGCGCTGCCGGGTGCGCTGGCCAAGGTGTCGATCCTCATGCTCACCGCCAAGGGCGATCCGATGGACCGCATCATCGGCCTGGAGATCGGCGCCGACGACTACCTGCCCAAGCCCTTCGAGCCGCGCGAGCTGCTGGCGCGCATCCGCGCGGTGCTGCGCCGGCGCAGCGACAACACCAGCGAGGCGACCGCGACCGAGGTGGTGCGCTTCGGCACGCTCGAGATCGACCGCAACGCGCGCAGCGTGACGGTCGGCGGCGTGCTGGCCGACCTGACCTCCTACCAGTTCGACCTGCTGGTCGCGATGGCCGAGCGCGCGGGCCGCGTGCTCACGCGCGACCAGATCATGGAGGCCGTGCGCGGCCGCGAGCTCGAGGCCTTCGACCGCTCGATCGACGTGCACATGGGCCGCATCCGGGCCGCGATCGAGGTCGACGCGAAGAACCCCAAGCGCATCCTCACGGTGCGCGGCGTGGGCTACGTGTTCGCCAAGCAGCAGGACTGAGGCGAAGGCCTCGACGACCATGATCCGGCTCTTCACCCGCCATCTCTACGTGCGCATCTGGCTGGCCGTGCTGGCCGGCGTGGCCGTGGTGACGCTGGCCGCGGGCTGGGCCTGGCAGATGGCCGACGAGCAGCGCAGCGCGCCGCTGCCGCGCGAGGTGGTGCTGCGCGACGAGCAGGACCGGGTGATCGGCACCGGCCAGTCGCTGCGCACCAGCCGGCCGGGCGAGGGCCTGGAGTTCACCGTCACGCTCAAGGATGGCCAGAACTTCCAGATGCAGTTCGCCCCGCGCCAGAACCGCACGGGCGGCCCGCCGCCCTGGGTCCGGCCCCAGTCGGGCTTCTTCTGGCTCTTGAGCCTGGTCGGGCTGGCGGTGGCGATCGGCCTGTTCCCGGTGGTGCGGCGCCTCACGCAACGGCTCGAGACCCTGCAGCGCGGCGTGCAGCGCTGGGGCGAAGGCGACCTGTCGGCGCGCGTGCCCGAAGAGGGGCAGGACGAGGTGGCCGACCTCTCCAAGAACTTCAACGCCGCCGCCGCGCGCGTCGAGACGCTGGTGCGCTCTCACAAGTCGCTGCTGGCCAACGCCTCGCACGAACTGCGCTCGCCGCTCACGCGCATCCGCATGGGCCTGGAACTGATCGGCGAGCGCCCCAGCCCGGGCGCGCGCGACGAGATCTCGCGCAACATCGGCGAGCTCGACCAGCTGATCGACGAGATCCTGCTGGCCAGCCGGCTCGACGCCAGCGAGGCCGACATGGGCACCATCGAGACGGTCGACCTGCTGGGCCTGGCGGCCGAGGAATGCGCGCGCACCACGGCCGAGCTCGACCTGGCCGAGGGCACCGACAGCGCGGCGCTGCAGGTGCGCGGCGTCTCGCGGCTGCTGCGGCGCGCGATCCGCAACCTGCTGGAGAACGCGCGCCGCTACGGCGCGGGCGAGATCAGCCTGCAGCTCGCGACGCACGGCGACCAGGTCCGCCTGAGCGTGAGCGACCGCGGCCCGGGCGTGCCGCCCGTCCTGCGCGACCGCATCTTCGAGCCCTTCTACCGGCTGCCGGGCGCGAGCGAGCGCGACGGCGGCGTGGGCCTGGGCCTGGCGCTGGTCAAGTCGATCGTGGAGCGCCACGAAGGCACGGTGCACTGCGAGGACCGGCCCGGCGGCGGCGCCAGCTTCGTGCTCGAGCTGCCGATGCGCACGGCCTGAGATCAGCTTTTAGCGGCCGACCTGGCTGCTCAGCGATGCGCGGTCGTAGTGCAGCGCCGCGTAGCGGAAAAAGGCCTCGAGCGCCACGAAGTAGCAGTACAGGAAACCGGCGCCGCCGCACAGGAAACCGAGCCGGAACACATAGAGCCGCAGGAACATCGCGGTGCCGCCGGCCATGCCGCGCAGCACGCCGCCGCGCTTGCCCAGCGCGGCCCGCTTGGCGGCGCCGAGCATCGCGTACTGCGTGAGCTTTTCCAGGCTGCCGCGCACCGTCTCGCGCGAGTGATGCAGCAGCTTGCCGCGCAGCACATGGCGCGGCGCATCGGCGAAGCCGGGATAGAACACCGCCTCCTCGTGCACCACGCCGGTGTAGCCGGCCAGCATGTCGCGCCGGAACAGCCGCTCCGGGCCCTTGCCCGCGCGGTAGGCCTTGAGCTCGTGCCCGTAGGCCACCATGCGCCAGCAGACGCGCCAGACCGCGGCCTCGTTCGAGCGCACCGCCGCCTCGATCTGCGCCTGCAGCGCGGGCGTGACGACCTCGTCGGCATCGAGGAAGAAGACGAAGTCGCCGGTGGCGTGTTCGAGCAGCCGGCTGCGCTGCACGCCGAAGCCCTGCCAGTCGGGGTAGACCACCACGGTGGCGCCCGCGGCCTGCGAGCGCGCGACCGTGGCGTCGGTGCTGCCGCTGTCAATCACCAGCAGCTGGTCGGCGAAGGCGGCGCTGCGCAGGCAGGCCTCGATGCGGTGCGCCTCGTTCTTGGCGAGCACGCCGATGGTCAGCGTGGGCCTTGCGGCAGGCGCCTGGGTCACGCGATGGGCCGGGTCAGTGGCCGTGGGCCACCGTTTCGCCGGCTTTGAGGCGGTACACCGTGCCGCAGTACGGGCACTTGGCTTCGCCGTTGCGGGCCACGTCCAGGTAGACCTTGGGGTGCCCGCTCCAGAGCTTCATGTCGGCCTTGGGGTTGGGGCAGAAGACGCCGCCCTGGTGGTTCAGGTCGGTGGCGAGCAGTTCGACGACAGCTTGGGTGGCCATGTTCAGACTTTCGTGAGCCAGTGGGCGTACTTGGGGTTCTTGCCGTTCACGATGTCGAAGAAGGCCGCCTGGATCTTCTCGGTGACGGGGCCGCGCGAGCCGATGCCGATCTCGACCCGGTCGAGCTCGCGGATCGGCGTGACTTCGGCCGCCGTGCCGGTGAAGAAGGCCTCGTCGGCGATGTAGACCTCGTCGCGCGTGATGCGCTTCTGCACCAGCTCGATGCCGAGGTCCTTGCAGATGTGCAGGATGGTGTTGCGCGTGATGCCGTTGAGCGCGCCGGCCGACAGGTCGGGCGTGTAGACCACGCCGTCCTTGACCACGAACACGTTCTCGCCCGCACCTTCGGACACGAAACCGCTGGCGTCCAGCAGCAGCGCTTCGTCGTAGCCGTCGTCCAGCGCTTCCATGTTGGCCAGGATCGAGTTGCTGTAGTTGCTGACCGCCTTGGCCTGCGTCATCGTGATGTTCACGTGGTGGCGGGTGTAGCTCGAGGTCTTCACGCGGATGCCGCGCTTCATGCCCTCCTCGCCCAGGTAGGCGCCCCAGGCCCAGGCCGCGACCATCGCGTGGATGGTGTTGCCGCGCGGGTTCACGCCCAGCTTCTCCGACCCGATCCACACCAGCGGGCGCAGGTAGCAGCTCTCGAGATTGTTCTCGCGCACCACCTGGAGCTGCGCTTCGTTGAGCTCTTCCTTGGTGAAGGGCAGCTTCATGCGCAGGATCTTGGCGCTGTTGAACAGCCGGTCGGTGTGCTCCTGCAGGCGGAAGATCGCGGTGCCGCCCACAGTCTTGTAGGCGCGCACGCCTTCGAACGCGCCGCAGCCGTAGTGCAGGGTGTGGCTGAGCACGTGGATCTTGGCATCGCGCCATTCCACCAGTTGGCCGTCCATCCAGATCTTGCCGTCACGGTCATCCAGCGAGGGGGGGAGCACGCTCATGTTGTTTGTCCTTTTGAAGCAACGGAAAGTCGCAAAAGCTTTCGATTTTACGATGGAGGCCGAAGCCGGCACCCCCACAATGGCCGGTTTTGCCAATCAGACCCCCAGGAAGGTTTCAGTGTCCGTATTCAAGAACGTCATCGTCTATCGCATCGAAGCGCCCTGGTCGCCGTCGCTCACCGACGCGGAGAACGCCCTGGCCGAACAGCGTTTCGTGCCCTGCGCCCCCTCCCAGGAAAAGTCGGCCGGCTGGGTCGAGCCCCGCGGCCAGGAGCACGGACCGCTGGTCGAATCGGTGGGCGGCCAGTGGCTGCTCGAGTTCATGATCGAGGCCAAGACGCTGCCGGGCTCGGTGGTGCGGCGCAAGGTCGACGAGCGCTGTGCGCAGATCGAGGCCACCACCGGCCGCAAGCCGGGCAAGAAGGAAAAGCGCGACCTCAAGGAAGACATCACGCACGAACTGCTGCCGATGGCCTTCACCCGCCATGCGCGCGTGGCAGTCTGGATCGATCCCAAGGAACGCCGCCTGGTGATCAACGCCAGCAACGCGGCCCGTGCCGACGAGATCGTGACCAGCCTGGTCAAGGCGCTCGAAGGCTTCGCCGTGACGCAGATCAACACCCAGATCGAGCCGGCCGCCGCCATGTCGACCTGGCTGTCGACCCAGGAAGCGCCCCCGGGCTTCACCATCGACCGCGAATGCGAGCTCAAGGCCACCGATGAATCGAAGTCGGTGGTGCGCTATGCCAAGCATGCGCTGGACATCGAGGAAGTGCGCCAGCACATCGCCGACGGCAAGCGCCCGACGCGGCTGGCCATGACCTGGGAAGACCGCGTGTCCTTCGAGCTCAGCGAGACCATGCAGCTGCGCAAGATCGTGTTCATCGAGGGCACCGACGCGGCCCAGGACGGCAAGAAGGAAGACAACTTCGACGCCGACGCCGCGATCGCCACGGGCGAACTCGGCGAGATGGTGCCCGCGCTGCTCGAGGCGCTGGGCGGCGAGGCGGCCTTCACCGCCGCCGTCGCCGAGCCCGCGGCACCCGCCGTGGCGTCCGCAACGTCGGCCGAGGCCGACGACGCGCCCTTCTGAGCATGGCGTCCATTGCGAACCGGCTCCAGCCGGAACCGCCGTGGGGGCTGTGGCTGGTGCTGGGCGGCATGGCGATCGCGCCGCTGTCCACCAAGACTGCCGGGGCCGCCTGGATCCTCTTCTGCCTGGTCGGCGCCTGGGCCGCGCTGCGCCGGCCGCGCATCGACATCGCGCCGGGCGAGGACAGCGCCGCCCGCACCTGGCTGATCGCCTGCCTCATCGGCCTGGCCTTCGAGACGCTGGCCACGGCGATCTGGGGCGACCCCTGGGACGAACTCCATGCGCCGATCCGGCTGATGCTGGCGGCGGCCGCCACGCTGGGGCTGGTGCGGCGCTTCCGCTTCGGCGAGAACTTCCGCGACATCCTGGCGCACGCGCTGTCGCTGGGCTGCATCGCCGCGGCCGGGCTGGCGGCCTGGAAGGGCGACGACCGCGACAGCTATCCGACCAACGTGATCCCCTGGGCCGTGGCCGTGGGCTTCATGGTCTGCCTGCTGCTGCCCCGGACGCTGGACGCGACGCGGCCGCTGCGGATGCGCTTCGCCTGGATGGTGGCGTCGCTGGTCGGCATGGTGGCGGTGGTGCTGTCGCAGACGCGCGGCGCCTATGGCGTGGTGCTGTGGGCGGTGCTGTTCTACGGCGTGGCGATCCTGCGGCGCCGCAGCGTCACGCGCCACGGCGTGGGTCTGGGCATCGCGCTGGCGCTGGTGCTGGTGGCCGCCGGGGTGCTGCTGCCGCACGTGATCCAGACCTCGGCGCAACGCATCGAGCAGGCCGCGCGCGAATTCGAGCTGGCCGCCGAGGCCCACAAGCCCGGCGACGGCGCCAACAGTTCGGTCGGCGCCCGCATCTACCTCTGGCAGATGGCCGTGCGCGGCTTCGAGAGTTCACCGCTGATCGGCATCGGCGGCGAAGAGCGCAAGCGGCGCATCAAGGCGCTGGGCGAGAAGACCCAGTCGCCGATGATCCTGAGCCTGGGCCACGTCCACAACCAGTACCTGCACGCGGCGATGGACCACGGCCTGCTGGGGCTGGCGGCCGTGCTGGCATGGATCGGCGGCCTGGCGCTGACGGTGCGCCGGCTGGGCCGCCAGGCGGCCGAGGCCCGCTGGCAGCTCGCCGGCGTGCTGTTCATGCACATGAGCGCGAGCCTGACCAACGTGAACTTCGCCCACACCTACTACGGGATCATGCTGTCGATGACGATCTCGCTGGTGCTGCTGAACGCGCGCAGGGAGCCGGTGGCACCCGCTGCCGCCTGAGCGCCTCGCTCAGTGCCCGCCGGCCGCGGCCTCGTCCTCGGCCGGCGGACGGGTCAGCGCCCAACTCTGCAGCTTGCCATTCTGGAAGATGCCTTCGACGTACGACAGGCCGCCGTCGGTCCAGCGGTAGGTCTCGGGCTGCTGGTCCTTGGGCGTCTTCAGTTCGCCCAGCGAGCGCGTCATGGCCACCACATGCAGCAGCGTCACGCCCGGCTTGAGCTTGGCGTTGAGCATCACGGCGCTCGCGACATAGCCGATCGGCCGGTCGGAGGCGCGCTTGAGCACCGTCATCGTGCGCGTGAAGTGCAGCAGCAGGAACATCACGATGCCGCCGGTCACCACGGCCACGCCGGCCCAGCCGTAGCGGTAGAAGGCCAGCACGAGGGCCGCCAGGCCGGTCAGCGGAACAAGGATTTTCTGAAAATTCATGGGCCGCATTGTCACCGCCCGCCCGGGCCGGCTTTTTCAATCACGCACGAACTCGCGCATCTTGCGGCGCAGCGCGCGCTCGCGCTTCTGCTCGGCTTCCCAGTCCTCGCGGATGGCCAGCGTGACCGAGACCGCCATCAGCACCAGCACCACCGAGAAGGGCAGCGCGAACACGATGGTCGCGGTCTGGATCGCCTTGAGGCCGCCGGCCAGCAGCAGGCTCAGCGCGATGGCCGCCACCAGCACGCCCCAGACCACCTTGACCCGGTTCGGCGGGTTGGGGTTGCCGCCGGTGCTCATGGTGCCCAGCACCAGCGTCGCGGAATCGCCCGAGGTGACGAAGAACACGAACACCAGCAGGGTCGCCACGCCCGACAGCACCAGGCCCATGGGCATGGCCTGGAACATCACGAACATGGTGGTCGACACGTTGGCCGTGACCGCCTCGGCCAGCGGCACGCCGTGGAAGATCTCCATGTTCAATGCGGTGCCGCCGAAGATCGCGAACCAGACGAAGCCGACCAGGCTGGGCGCCAGCACCGTGCCCACCAGGAACTGGCGCACCGTGCGGCCGCGCGAGACCCGCGCGATGAACAGGCCCACGAAGGGCGACCAGGCGAGCCACCAGGCCCAGTAGAAGATGGTCCAGTCGCCGACCCAGGAGTTCTCGCGGAAGGGCGACATGCGCAGGCTCATGCGCACGAACTCGCTGATGTAGGCGCCCAGCGTGTTGGTCAGGGTGTCGACGATGGCCACCGTCGGCCCAAGGCACAGCACCACCAGCGCCAGCAGCCCGGCAAGCACCAGGTTGCCGATCGACAACCACTTGACGCCGCGGTCCACGCCGCTGACCGCCGAGGTGATGAACACCGCGGTCGTGACCACGATCACCAGCGACTGCACCAGCGGGCCGATGGGCAGGCCGAAGGCGGTGTGCAGCCCGCTGTTGATCTGGGTCGCGCCCATGCCCAGCGAGGCCGCGACACCGAAGGCGGTGGCCACCACCGCGAGCACGTTGAAGGCCGGCGACAGCCGGCGCACGAAGGGCCAGGGCAAGGCCTCGGTGGCCGAGCTCACCAGCGGCAGCGCCTTGCGGCGGAAGGTGAAGAAGCTGATCGCGAGGCCGACGATGCCGTAGATCGCCCAGGGATGGAAACCCCAGTGGAAGAAGGCATACCGCATGGCCACGCCCGCGGCCTCGGGCGTGCCGGGCACGATGCCCGGCGGCGGCTTCACGTAGTGCGACACCGGCTCGGCCACGCCCCAGAACACCAGCCCGATGCCCATGCCCGCGGCGAACAGCATCGCGAACCAGGCGCCGACCGAGAACTCGGGCTCCTCGTCCTCGTCGCCCAGCTTGAGGTCGCCGTAGCGGCTCACGGCCAGGAAGAAGGCCAGCACCACCAGCCCGAGCACGACCCAGAGATAGAACCAGCCGAAGCTGCGCGTGATGTCGGCCAGCAGCGCGCTGAAGATGCGGTCGAGCGTGGCGGGCGACACCAGCCCCCAGAGCACGACGGCGGCGATCAGGCCGGCGGAGACGATGAGTTGCATGGTCGTTCCTTGGTGAATGCGGGGGTCAGTCGAGGCGGCGCACCACGTCCATCGCCTCTTCGATGCGCTCGACCGCGTGGATGGTCAGGCCCTCGATCTCCTTCGAGCCCTTCTTGGGCGCGTTGGCCTTGGGCACCACCGCCACGCTGAAGCCCAGCTTGGCGGCTTCCTTGAGCCGCTCCTGGCCGCGCGGCGCCGGCCGCACCTCGCCCGCCAGGCCGACCTCGCCGAAGGCGATGAAACCCTTGGGCATGGGCTTGCCGCGCAGGCTGGAGGTGATGGCCAGCATCACAGCCAAGTCGGCCGCGGGCTCGCTGATGCGCACGCCGCCGACCGCGTTGACGAACACGTCCTGGTCCATGCAGGCCACGCCCGCATGGCGGTGCAGCACCGCCAGCAGCATCGCGAGCCGGTCGCGGTCCAGGCCCACCGACAGCCGCCGCGGGCTCGGCCCGCCGTTGTCGACCAGCGCCTGGATCTCGACCAGCATCGGCCGCGTGCCCTCGAGCGTGACCATCACCACGCTGCCGGGCACCGGCTCGGGGTGCTGGCTCAGGAAGATCGCGCTGGGGTTGCTCACGCCCTTCAGGCCGCGCTCGGTCATGGCGAACACGCCGATCTCGTTGACCGCGCCGAAGCGGTTCTTGATCGCGCGCACCAGCCGGAAGCTCGAGTGCGTGTCGCCCTCGAAGTACAGCACCGTGTCGACCATGTGCTCGAGCACGCGCGGGCCGGCCAGCGCGCCCTCCTTGGTGACGTGGCCGACCAGCACGATGGCGGTGCCGCTGGCCTTGGCGAAGCGCGTGAGGTGGGCCGCGCACTCGCGCACCTGCGCCACCGAACCGGGGGCCGAGGTGAGCTGGTCGGAATACACGGTCTGGATCGAGTCGATCACCGCGATCGCCGGGCGGTGCGCGTCGAGCGTGGCGATGATCTTCTCCAGCTGGATCTCGGGCAGCACCTGCACCTGCGAGTGGTCCAGGCCCAGCCGGCGCGAGCGCAGCGCGACCTGCGCGCCGCTCTCCTCGCCCGAGACGTAGAGCGCGTTCTGCCCGGCGCGCTGCAGCGCGTCGACCGCCTGCAGCAGCAAGGTCGACTTGCCGATGCCCGGGTCACCGCCGATCAGCGTCACGCCGCCGGGCACGATGCCGCCGCCCAGCACGCGGTCGAGCTCGTCGATGCCGGTGGGGGTGCGGTCGACGTCGCTGGCCTCGATCTCCGACAGCACCGCCAGGTCGGCCGTGCCGCCCAGCGCCGCGAAGGGGGTGTTGAAGCGGTTGTTGGCGCTGGCGCCCGCCGGGGGCTGCGCCACCTGTTCGATCAGCGTGTTCCAGGCCCCGCAGCTGGGACATTTGCCCAGCCACTTGGCGCTGGTGCCGCCGCACTCGGTGCAGACGTAGATTGTTTTTTCCTTGGCCATCGGCAGAGTGTAGGCAGCGCACGGCTGCAGCTTTGGCGGGCGCATTCAATAATCGCCTTCCCCCCCGGACTTCCAACCCTGAAGAGACTCGCCATGCACACACCGATCAATGCCTTCAAGAAAGCCATGCAGGAGGGCCGGCCGCAGATCGGCCTGTGGGTCGGACTGGCCGACGGCTATGCGACCGAACTGCTGGCCGGCGTGGGCTACGACTGGCTCCTGATCGACGGCGAGCACGCGCCCAACGACGTGCGCTCGGTGCTGGCCCAGTTGCAGGCCGTGTCCAGCGCCTGGGCCGCGCTGCCCCATCGCTCGCAGCCGATCGTGCGGCTGCCCCACGGCGAGACGGCGCTGATCAAGCAGTACCTGGACATCGGCGCCCAGACCTTGCTGATCCCGATGGTCGACACCGCCGAACAGGCCGCCCAGCTGGCGCAGGCGCTGCGCTACCCGCCCGAGGGCATCCGCGGCATGGGCGCCGGGCTGGCCCGGGCCTCGCGCTGGCAGGAACACCCGAACTACATCCACGAGGCCAACGCGCAAGCCTGCCTGCTGGTGCAGGCCGAGACGGTCGAAGCCATGCGCAACCTCGACGCGATCGCGGCCACGCCCGGCGTCGACGGCGTGTTCATCGGCCCGGCCGACCTGTCGGCCTCGATGGGCTTCCCCGGCCGGCCCGACCACCCCGAGGTGCAGGCCGCGATCGCCGACGGCATCGCGCGCATCCTGAAGGCCGGCAAGGCGCCGGGCATCCTCTCGACCACCGAGGCGCAGGCGCGCAAGTGGCTGGCGGCCGGCGCGCTGTTCGTCGCGGTCGGCGTCGACACGATGGTGCTGGCGGCCGCGGCGAAGCAACTGCTCGCTCTCTACCGCAAGGACGCGCCGCCGCCGACCGCCGGCAGCTACTGAAAAATAGCGCGCCAACGTGGCGTAAACGCGGGGGTACCGAAGGGTCCACAACTGGAAAAATGTGTGTCCTGCGCGCGCACGGAGCCCTCCCTGCGCCGCGACCCCATCGGACGCGGCCGCTTTTTACCGGCGTGACGCGGCCCGGCTTCAACCTTCGGAGACAACCGCATGAACTTCACCCGCCGCCATCTGCTGCAGACCACGGGCGCGTCGGCGCTGCTGGCCAGCATCGGCCACCAGGCCTTCGCCCAGGCCGGGCTCGAAACCACCACCTTCGTCACCGGCTTCGCGGCCGGCGGCACTTCCGACACCATCTGCCGTCGCCTGGCGCTGAAGATCAGCCCCGAGTTCGCCAAGGTCGCGGTGGTGGAGAACCGCACCGGCGCCGGTGGCCAGATCGCCATCACCTACGTCAAGGGCCGTCCGGCCGACGGCGGCACCATCCTGCAGACGCCGACGTCGATGCTGACGATCTACCCCCACATCTACAAGAAGCTGCCCTACGACCCACAGGCGGACCTGGCGCCGGTGTCGCTGGGTTGCGTGTTCGATTTCGGCTTCGCGGTCGGCCCGTCGGTGCCGACGAGCGTGAAGACCGTGCCCGAGTTCTTGGCCTGGGCCAAGGCCAACCCGGCCGGCGCCAACTTCGGCTCGCCCGCCGCCGGCTCGACGCCGCACTTCATCGGCGCGCTGCTGGGCAAGAGCGCCGACGTGGAACTCAAGCACGCGGCCTACCGCGGTACGCAGCCCGCGATGCTCGACCTGCTGGGCGGCAACATCTCGGCGGTGTCGGGCCCGATCGGCGACATCACGCAGCACCTGCCCAGCGGCAAGGTGCGCATCCTGGGCGTCTCGGGCGCCAAGCGCAGCCGCTTCGCCCCCGACGTGCCGACCTTCGGCGAGCAGGGCATCAAGGACATGGCCCACAGCGAGTGGTTCGCCTTCTTCCTGCCAGCCAAGGCCACGCCCGAAGTCGTGGCGCGCCTCAATGCCGCGATGAAGACCGCGCTGGCCTCCAAGGACGTGATCGACGGCCTGGGCACCTTCGGCCTCGAAGCCATGTCCTCGACGCCGGCCGAACTGGCCGAGCTGATCAAGAAGGACACGGCCAAGTGGGGCCCGATCGTCAAGCAGGTCGGCTTCACCGCAGAGGGTTGACCTCGACTGACGAACGCGCGGCGCGCATCCAGCTCGCCGCGTGCTACCGCATCTTCGCGATGCTGGGCTGGACCGAGCTGATCTACAACCACATCACGGTCCGGCTGGCCGATGGGGCGGACGGGAGCAAGCAGTTCCTGATCAACCCCTTCGGCCTGCACTACAGCGAGGTCACGGCCAGTAACCTGGTCAAGATCGACCTGCAGGGCCGGGTGCTCGACGGCTCGGCGCATCCGGTGAACCCCGCGGGCTTCACCGTGCATGCAGCGATCCACGATGGCCTGCCCGGCGCGCACTGCGTGATGCACACCCACACCGATTCGGGCATGGCCGTGGCCTGCGTCGAGGGCGGGCTGCAGCAGAGCAACTTCTACAGCGCGCAGTTGCACGGCCGCGTGGCGTACCACGACTTCGAGGGCATCACGGTGCATGCCGACGAAGGGCCGCGGCTGCTGCGCAGCATCGGCGACAAGCCGGCCGTGATCCTGCGCAACCACGGCCTGCTGGCCTGGGGCCGCACGCTGCCGCAGACTTTCGCCGTGCTCTGGACGCTGCAGCGCGCCTGCGACATCCAGCGCGCCACGCTGTCGATGGGCACGGGCCTGATGATCAGCGACGCGGTGGCGCGCGGCTGCGCGCGCGATGCGCTGCAGTTCCACTCGCCCGAGACCGGCGGGCAGGACATGTTCGACGCGCTGGTGCGCCAGGTCGACCGCATCGATCCCGGCTACCGCGACTGAAGCTCTGGCACCATCGGGTTCATGAAAATCTGTATCTACGGCGCCGGCTCGATCGGCGGATGGATCGGCGCCGCCTTCGCGCAAGCGGGCGAGCGTCCGAATGTAGTGGCGCGCGGCGCCACGCTCGAGGCGCTGCAGCGCGACGGCCTGGTGCTGGTGCGCGGCGAGCAGCGCACGCGGATTCCCGTGCATGCGGTGGCCGACCCGGCCGCGCTCGGCGTGCAGGACCTGGTGGTGATCGCGGTCAAGGCCCCGGCGCTGGCCGGCGTCGCGCAGCGCATCGCGCCGCTGCTGGGCCCCGACACCATCGTGCTCACGGCCATGAACGGCGTGCCCTGGTGGTTCCTCGACGGCGGCTTCGGCGGCGAACTCACGGGCCGCCGGCTGGCCGCGGTGGACCCCGACGGCGCCATCGCCGCCGCGATCCCCGCGCGCCATGTGGTCGGCGCGGTGGTGCACGCGAGCTGCTCGCTCGATGCGCCTGGCGTGGTGCGGCACCACTTCGGCAACGGCCTGATCGTGGGCGAGCCCTCGGGCCAGGCCACCGAGCGCGTGCGCGCGCTGGTCGAGCTCTTGGTGCGCGGCGGCATCGAGGCGCGCGTGTCGCCGCAGATCCAGAAGGACGTCTGGTACAAGCTCTGGGGCAACATGACGGTCAACCCGATCAGCGCGCTGACCGGCGCCACCACCGACCTCGTGCTGGCCGACGACCTGGTGCGCGACTTCGTCTCGACCGTGATGCGCGAGGCCCAGGCCATCGGCGCGCGCATCGGCCTGCCGATCGCCGAGACGCCCGAGGACCGCCATGCGGTGACGCGCAAGCTCGGCGCCTTCAAGACCTCGATGCTGCAGGACGTGGAAGCCGGCCGCGCGGTCGAACTCGATGCGCTGGTGGGCGCGGTGCGTGAGCTGGGTCAGCTGAGCGGCGTGCCCACGCCCTTCACCGATGCGCTGCTGGGGCTGGCGCGGCTGCAGGCGCGCGGGCTGGGGCTGTACCCGGCCGCGGCCGCCTGACGCGCCTCAGCCTTCGTCCACCGCCACCGGCACGCGCGGCGCCACGGCGCACATCAGTTCGTAGCCCACGGTGCCCGCGGCATGCGCGACCTCGTCGATCGACAGCAGCGCGCCGCCGCTCGCGCGGCCCCACAGCGTGACCTCGCTGCCGAAACCCGCGGGCTGGCCGGCGCGCAGCAGCGGGTCGAGGTCGACCATCACCATGTCCATGCTCACCCGGCCCACCAGGCGGGTGCGCACGCCGTTCACCAGCACCGGCGTGCCGGTGGGCGCATGGCGCGGGTAGCCGTCGGCATAGCCGACGGCCGCGATGCCGATGGTCATGGGCGCGTCGGCCACGAAGGTCGAGCCGTAGCCCACGCTGGCGCCCGCCTGCAGCGCCTGCACGCCGATCAGCCGGGTCGACAGCGTCATGCCCGGCTGCAGCTGCCAGTGCTGCGCATCGTGCTCGGGGAAGTCGGGCGCGCTGCCGTAGAGCACGATGCCCGGACGCACCCAGTCGGCCCGGGTCTCGGGCGCGTGGCGCAGCACGGCGGCGCTGTTGGCCACGGAACGTTCGCCGGGCAGGTCCTGCGTGGCGTGCGCGAAGGCGGCCATCGCCTCGGCCACGCCGCGCGGGCCGTCGGCATCGCTGAAGTGGGTCATCAGCGAGATCTCGTCGACCTGCGGCAGCGCGTTGAGCCGGGTCCAGGCCGAGCGGAAGCGTTCGGGCGTGAAGCCCAGCCGGTTCATGCCCGAGTTCATCTTGAGGAACACGCGCTGCGGCACCTGCGTCTTGTGGGCCGCGAGCATGTCGATCTGCGCGTCGCAATGCACCGCATGCCAGAGGTCCAGGCGCGAGCACAGCTCGAGGTCGCGCGCCTCGAACACGCCTTCGAGCAGCAGCACCGGCCCGCGCCAGCCGAGCGCGCGCACGCGCGCGGCCTCGGCCAGGTCGAGCAGCGCGAAGCCGTCGGCGGCGCGGAAGGCGTCGAAGACCCGCTCTATCCCGTGCCCATAGGCATCGGCCTTGACGACGGCCCAGACCCGCGCATCGAGTGCATTGCGGCGCACGCGCGCCAGGTTGTGGCGCAGGGCGTCGAGGTGGATGGTGGCGAGGATCGGGCGAGGCACGGAAAACTGAACCTTTCTGGCGCGGAGGAAACCCATGGAAACACCGAGGGACATGGGCCCCGGCGCACCATTTTGGCATCGCACCCCCATGCTATAACCGCGCATTCGCCTGTGAGCGAAGCCTTTCTTCTACCGCCCTAACCAAGTCGCCAGCCCCCTGGCCAGCCAGCCCATCGATGAAGCGCGGTTTCTACACCATCATGTCGGCCCAGTTCTTTTCGTCACTGGCCGACAACGCGCTTTTCGTGACGGCCGTCGAACTGATGCGAACCTCGGGCGCACCCGAGTGGCAGCGCGCGGCGCTGGTCCCGATCTTCACGCTGTTCTACGTGGCGCTCGCGCCGCTGGTGGGCGCCTTCGCCGACGCCTTCCCCAAGGGCCGGGTGATGTTCATCAGCAATGCGATCAAGGTGGTCGGCTGCCTGATGATGCTGTTCGGCTCGCACCCGCTGCTGGCCTACGCCATCGTGGGCCTGGGCGCAGCGGCCTACTCGCCGGCCAAGTACGGCATCCTCACCGAACTGCTGCCGGCCTCGCAGCTGGTCAAGGCCAACGGTTGGATCGAGGGCCTGACCATCGCCTCGATCATCCTGGGCATCGTGCTGGGCGGCGTGCTGGTCGGCCATGCGGTCTCGAGCCACCTGCTGGCGATCGACCTGCCCTTCATCGACACCGGCATCGAGACCGCGCCCGAAGCGGCGATCGCCGCGCTGATCTTCGTCTACATGCTGGCGGCCTGGTTCAACACCCGCATCCCGCACACCGGCGTCGAGATGCGGCCGCTGCGCGCCAACGCGCAGCACAGCTTCGCGCGCAACATGGTCGCGCTGCTGCCCGACTTCTGGCATTGCAACGCGCGCCTGTGGCGCGACAAGCTGGGCCAGATCTCGCTGGCCACCACCACGCTGTTCTGGGGCGCGGGCGGCAACCTCAAGTACATCGTGCTGGCCTGGGCCTCGCTGGCGCTGGGCTACAGCACCGCGCAGGCCTCGTCACTGACCGGCGTGGTGGCCATCGGGACCGCGGTCGGCGCGGTGGTGGCCTCGATCAAGATGCGGCTGGACATGGCGACGCGCGTGATCCCGATGGGCATCGGCATGGGCCTGCTGGTGATCGGCATGAACTTCATCGACAACATCTGGGTGGCGGTGCCCTTCCTGATCCTGCTGGGCGGGCTGGGCGGCTTCCTGGTGGTGCCGATGAACGCTCTGCTGCAGCACCGCGGCCACAACCTGATGGGCGCCGGCCGTTCGATCGCGGTGCAGAACTTCAACGAGCAGGCCTGCATCCTGGTGCTCGGCGCCTTCTACAGCGCCTGCACCGGGCTGGGCCTGTCGGCCTACTCGGCGATCACGGCCTTCGGCGTGGTGGTGGCGGGCTTCATGTGGCTGATCAAGCGCTGGCACGAGAACAACCTGCGCAAGTACCCCGAAGAGGTCGAGCACCTGCTGAACATCGCGCGCAGCGACAAGCACCACTAGCGCGTAGATTCGAGCCCTCGCCACTTCTGAACGCTGCCATGACCACCGTCTACGACTTCGAAGCCCAACGCATCGACGGCCAGCCGGTGGCGCTCGGCGCCTACCGCGGCCAGGTGCTGCTGATCGTCAACACCGCGAGCCAGTGCGGCTTCACACCGCAGTTCGCCGGGCTCGAGGCGCTGCACCAGCAGTACGCGAAGCAGGGCTTGATCGTGCTGGGCTTCCCGTCGAACCAGTTCGGCTCGCAGGACCCGGGCAGCAACGAGGAGATCGGCGCCTTCTGCACGAAGAACTACGGCGTGAGCTTCCCGATGATGGAGAAGATCGACGTCAACGGCGCCCATGCGGCACCGCTGTACCGCTGGCTCACGAAGGAGAAGCCGGGGCTGCTGGGCAGCACCGCCATCAAGTGGAACTTCACCAAGTTCCTGGTGGGCCGCGACGGCCAGGTGCTCAAGCGCTATGCGCCGCTCGACAAGCCGGCCTCGCTGGCCCAGGACATCGAGAAGGCGCTCGCGGGCTGAGTCCCGGCGCCGCCACCCTCAGCCCTTGCCGCCGAAGCGGAAATCCGCGGTTCGGCTGCCGGTGCCGACCGTGACGGACTGCTGCTTCATTTCGCCCTCCGCCTCCGCGTGGACCACGTAGCGGCCGGCCGGCAGGTCGACCAGGCAGACCGGGCCGCCGGCGCGCAGGGCCAGCACCGGGCGGCCGTCGGCGCCCTCGATGCGCACCCGCACCTCGGCCACATAGGCGCCGTCTGCGCGCGCGAACAGCAGCGACAGCGGATGGTCCTTCATCGCGGCCCGGAAGGCCGTCGATTCGTCGAGCCCGATCCCGCCGCACACATAGCGTGCCGCACCCTCGCCGCGCATCGGCGGCAGTTGGGCCAGGGCGAGGCTCGAAAGGGAGAGGACGGCGCAGGCCACCAGGCCACGGCGCAGGTTCAAGGCGAAAGAAGTCATGACGAAGCTCCAACAACAGGGTGAACGCATGCGATGTTCGCCCACCACCGGGGCCCGGTGCGTCGGCGCACGGCGCATTCGGCCGTGCGCAGAATCGTCCTGGACGGCACCGGCTCAGGACAGCGTCATCAGGCTCTGGAAGCCATGGCCGGTCCGTGCCCGGTTCGCCAGGCGCGGAACCGCCGAGCCCAAGGCCGGCCGGCTGGCCTCGGGCGCGACCGCCACCAGCCGGACCGCCCCGTCCTCCAGCGACTGGACCTGCCAGGCGGCGGGCGTCTGCAGGGCCAGCAGGTGCCGCACGCGGTTCACGCCATCCTGGAACGCCAAGGCGGAGATGGCGCGCGAGGGCGGTGCCAGCATGGTGTTCAGCCAGCTGCGCGAGAGGCTGCGGCCCACGTTGTGGAACAACTCCAGCGCCAGCTCGAAATGGAAGATGGACAGCGACATCGGCAAGGCCTCGCCGATCTGGACCGTCCGGGCGGCGGGCCGGAAACGGAATTCGCCCCAGTTCAACGACGTCTGCTGCGGATGGGGCCCGTGCGCCCACATGAAGTCCGAAATCTCGAGGTACAGCTCGCTGAAACGCGGCTGCAGGGGAATCACGTGGTCGGCGGCGATGGTCGGCGCCTGCGCCACGCGCCGGACGGCCACCGGCTTGACGGCCAGCAGCAGGGGCAGCGTGTCGCCCAGGCAGGCGCGCACCTCGCGCACCGTCTGTTCGATCGTCTCGTCGCCCGACGCACAGCCCAGGTAGGCCATCGCGAAGGGCCGTTCCGTGGCGTCGACCTCCTGCATTTCCTCGATGTCGGCGAAGACATAGGGCGCGTGCCCGGTGGCCCGGATCGCGCGGCGCGCATGCTCGCGGCCGCGCAGATCCGGATCGAGGATCGCGATGCGCTGCCGCCGAAAGAGCTTGGATTGCATAGTGAACTCCTGCACAGCCCGGGCCCTCCTCGGACCCGTTGCCGCAAGGCTGCATGACAGATGCGCGGCATGCTCAGACTTTAGTTTTAGGCCGCGCGCAGCGTTAGTCGGATCGGGAACTGCCGATATGCAATTCGTGCAGCGATGAAAAAACTGTCCGTGTCCTGGCGCCCCGTGTGCCCGAACCGCGCCCGTACCGAGCTGGGGCCCCTACCAGCGCGGCGTGCGGTAGTGCTCGGCCGCGTAGTCGACCAGCGCGCGGACCTTGGGCGACAGGTGGCGGCTTTGCGGATAGAGCGCGCTCAGCGTCAGGGGCGGTTGCCGGTAGTCGCCCAGCACGCGCACCAGCTCGCCGCGCGCGACCTCGCGGTGCACCAGGAAGGCCGGCGACAAGGCCAGGCCCAGGCCCGCCATGGCCGCGGCGCGCAGAGCGATCCCGCTGTTGGCCTGCAGGCTGCCCCGGACCGTGACGCTGTGGCCGGTGCCGTCGGGCCCGATGAAATGCGGCTGGGTGGCCTTCTGCATCAGCGAATAGACCAGGCAGTTGTGCGTGGCCAGGTCGGCCGGCACCTGCGGCGTGCCGTGCCGGCGCAGGTAGCCGGGCGTGGCGACCCACCACTCGTCGCAGACCGCGAGGCGTTTCACCACCAACGTCGAGTCGGACAGCTGGTAGGCCAGCCGCAGCGCGACGTCGAAGCCTTCCTCGATCAGGTCGACGAAACGGTCGTTGCAGACCAGGTCCACCGAGACGCCCGGATGGGCGGCCAGGAAGGCCGGCAGCCAGAGCGAGAGCTCCTCCAGGCCGAAGGACATCGGCGCATTGATGCGCAGCACCCCCGAGGGCTTGCCCTGGTGCTGCGTGACGGCGAACGCCGCCTGCTCGAGCTGGTCGAGGATCTGCTGGCTGTGCGCGTAGTAGGTCTGGCCGGCCTCGGTGAGCGCGAAGCGACGCGTCGTGCGGTGGAGCAGCTGCACGCCCAGCAGGGCCTCGAGCTGCTGCACCTGGCGCGAGACGGCCGTGTGGGAGATCTGCAGCTGTGCGGCCGCGGCGGAGAAACCCTGGGTCTCCACCACGGCGCGAAAGGATTTCATGGCGGCGAGTTGGTCCATGCGCGCATTCTCATGGACCTTTCGCCGCGCGATGCCCGCCCAAGGGGGCGATTCAATTCGACGGCGAGGCTTCGTGAATTACGTCGGATTTTCGCGCGAGCGCACCGGGCGTGATGCCGTTTTCCTGCCGGAACACGCGGCCGAAATTCACCGGGTCGGCAAAGCCGCATTGCCAGGCGATATCGGCCACCGTCATCGAGGGCGCGCGTGTGCGCAACAGGCGGTCGGCCGCCGCCAGCCGCTCCTGCCGCAAGGTGCCGAGAAAGGTGCTGCCGCGCCCGGCTGCAGCGAACACCTTGTGCACGTAGCGCACCGACACGTTGAGATGCGCCGCCAGCGCCGAGGCGTCGAACGCGGTGTCCGCATAACGTTCGCGGATGCACGCGAGCATCCGCCGATGCAGGTCCTGGTCGCGCGGCGACACGGCTTCGCCGCCGCTTTTCAGCAGACCCTCCTGCTCCATCGCAAAGGACAACAGCGAGAGCACATGGTCCGCCACCAGGGTCTGCTGGTGGCGATCCGCGACCTGCGCCAGGTGATCGATCTGCAGCGCGCGCAGGTAGCCCGCCAGCATCGCACCCCAGCCCCGCTGGGTGTCGAAGCGATGGGCCGCGATCTGCTCGGCCGGCCCCAGCCAGCGGGTCACGAGCGGTGCGGCCAGGCCGATCAGCACCGCGTCGGTGGCCTGCCCTGAACTCAGCCGCAGCGCCTGGCGCGAATCGTTCACCACCAGGTCGCCGGCCTGGAAGACGGTTTTCCGGTGCCCCTGTTCGATCAGCGAGCCGCCCTCGCCCCCGGTCTTGAGCACCAGCTGCAACGAATACTCCGCCGCGTCCTTGAACAGGCTGTGCTGCGAGCGATAGAGGTCGACGCCGCTGCCCTGCGCGCGCATGACGCAGATCGGGCCTGCATCCAGGATGCTCAGGCTCTGCCTGAATGCCGGGCGCTGCGGACTGTCGTAGCGGGCCAGGCCGATCTTGCGCCCGAGTTCGTCGGCCCAGAAGCCGAAACGGTCGCCAGGCGCCAGGTCATCGGTGCTGTGGTATTCAATTCGCGGCGCCGCCAGGGACATTGATACATTCTCTGGCGACCTTTAACGAATTGTCAATTACGGCTTTCCATTCATCGGAATGAGCGCTTCCGCTCTCAATTGGAAATCGCCTGGTCCAGCAATTCGATCCAATGGCGCACCGGTGCCGCCGTACCGCTTTGCAAATGCGTGATGCAGCCGATATTGGCCGAGGCAATGACCGTGGGCTGCAATTGCTGCAGGTGCCCGAGTTTTCGGTCGCGCAATGGGTAGGCCAATTCGGGCTGCAGCACCGAGTAGGTACCGGCCGAGCCGCAGCACAGGTTGGCCTCGACCTTCGCGACCTGCACATCGAAGCCCAGCGCGCGCAGGTGGACCTCGACGCCGCCGCGCAGCTTCTGGCCGTGCTGCAGCGTGCAGGGCGGGTGGTAGGCGACCACGCCCTGCGGCGCCTTCACGCGCGATCGGAGCACCGGCACCAGGTCGGGCAGCAATTCGCTCAGGTCGCGCGTGAGCGCGCTGATGCGCGCGGCCTTGTGCGCATAGGCCGGGTCGTCGCGCAGCAGATGGCCGTACTCGCGCACCGTGACGCCGCAGCCCGAGGCGTTCATCACGATCGCCTCGACCGCGCCGCCGTCGACCTGGGGCCACCAGGCGTCGATGTTGGCGCGCATCTGCGCCTTGCCGCCGTCCTGGTCGTTGAGGTGGAACTTCACCGCGCCGCAGCAGCCGGCCTTGGGCGCGACCAGCGTCTGGATGCCGGCGGCGTCGAGCACGCGCGCGGTCGCGCTGTTGATGTTGGGCATCATCGACGGCTGCACGCAGCCCGCGAGCATCAGCACCTGGCGCGCATGGGTGCGCGTGGGCCAGGTGCCGGCATCCTGCTTTGCGGGGACCTTGGCCTTCAACGCGTCCGGCAGCAGGCCGCGCACCGACTGGCCCAGCTTCATCGCCGGGCCGAACAGCGGCGAGGGCAGCGCCTCTTTCAGCAGCCAGCGCGTGGCCGACTCCAGCGCCGGGCGCGGCACCTTCTCGTCGACGATCCTGCGGCCGATGTCGACCAGGTGGCCGTACTGCACGCCGCTCGGGCAGGTGGTCTCGCAGTTGCGGCAGGTCAGGCAGCGGTCGAGGTGCAGCTGGGTGCTGCGCGTGGGTTCCTTGCCCTCGAGCACCTGCTTGATCAGGTAGATGCGCCCGCGCGGCCCGTCGAGCTCGTCGCCGAGCAGCTGGTAGGTCGGGCAGGTCGCGGTGCAGAAGCCGCAGTGCACGCATTTGCGCAGGATGGCCTCAGCCTCGCGGCCGTCGGCGCTGTCCTTGAATTCGGGGGCGAGTTCTGTTTGCATGGTGGGCTTGTCTTGTTCTTCTGGGGATTGTCGGGCGGCTAGGTCGAGGGCGGCGCGCCGCGCCGGAATCGGCGCGTGACCGAGGCCAGCAGCAGCTGCAGGTAGGCCGAGCGCCGCAGGTCGCGCCGGAACGGCGGCAGCGACAGCGCGAGCAGCAGCGAGGCCAGCGGCACGACCCAGACGAAGCCCACGTACTTGAAGCCCGCCGCGCCGACCACGCCGCCCGCGATGAACATCGCCAGCAGGCCGCCATAGAGGCGCAGCGCCGCGCGGTTGGCGCGCACGCGCAATGCCGGCGGCGTGCCGGGTGCGTTGCGGTAAACCAGCCGGCCGAGCTCGAGGCCCAGGTCGGTGACATGGCCGGTCATGTGCGTGGTGCGCATCTTGCCGTGCGACATGCTGGAGCTCAGGCCGTTCTGCAGGCCCATGATGTAGGCCAGCAGCAGCACGGTGAGCGGCACCGCGAAGGGCGTCGGCCAGCTCAGCGTGACCGCGCCCAGCAGGCCGAAGACCAGCAGCAGCGCGGCCTCGAGCATCAGCGGCATGGCGAAGGCGCTGCGCAGGTGGTGCCGATGGGCCCAGTGCACGATCACCGCGGTCGAGGCGGCACCGACCACGAAGGCCAGCAGCGCGCCCAGCGCCCCCAGCAGCAGCGAGACGCTGCCCAGCACCAGCCCGTCGGCCAGCTGCGAGGCGAAGCCCGACATGTGCGAGGTGTACATGTGCACCACCAGCAGCCCGCCCGCATTCACCGCGCCCGCGTTGAAGGCCAGCAGCAGGCCGAAGATCCGGTCGACCGAGGCCGTGCGATGCCGGCCGGTGAGGTGGAGCAGGCGGCGCATGGCGCTGGCGTCAGGACGCCGTCGCGTCGCGGCGGTACAGGCGGCCGCGGTCGAACACGCCGGCCGGGTCGAACTCCTGCTGCAGGGCCGCATGGATGCGCATCAGCGGCGCCGACGGGCGCTCGAAGCGCGGCAGTGGCGATGCCGTCTCGCCGGCCGTGCGAAACAGCGTGGCATGGCCGCCGACCGCGGCGGCCGCGGCGCGCAGCCGCGGGCCCTCGGCCGGTGCCGCGTGGTACCAGCGCTGGCCGCCGTGCCACTCGACCAGTGGCGGCGCATCGCCGCCGAGGTCCAGCACCGGCGCGGTCTGCGGCACCGACAGGCGCCAGAGGTCGTGCCCGCCGGGGGCCTCGGTGAACCACGGCAGGCGCTGGTCGCGGCACAGGTCCCAGTCGGCCGCGGCATCGGGCTGGCGCTCGCCGCCCAACTGCGCGCAGGCCGCATCGACCGCCGCCACCGCCCCGCGCAGCCGCAGGTAGAGCACGCCCCGGCCCTGGTCCTCGACCCAGCAGCTGGCGTTGAGCGGCAGGGGCCTGCCGCCCCAGCCGTTGAGCAAATCGAGCGCCTCGGCCTGGCCGCATTCGAAGCGCAGCGTGGCCTCGGCCGGCGCCACCGGCAGCACCTTGAGGCTGACTTCGGCGATCAGCCCCAGCACGCCCAGCGAGCCGGCCAGCACACGCGAGACGTCGTAGCCGGCCACGTTCTTCATCACCTGGCCGCCGAAGTTCAATACCTCGCCGCGGCCGTCGACCAGCATGGCGCCCAGCACGTAGTCGCGCACCGCGCCCACGCTGGCGCGCGCCGGCCCCGAGAGCCCCGCGGCCACCATGCCGCCGACGGTGCCGCCGGCCTCGAAATGCGGCGGCTCGAAGGGCAGGCACTGGCCTTGTCCGGCCAGCAGCGCTTCGAGCTCGGACAGCAGGGTCCCGGCGCGCACCGTGACCACCAGCTCGCTGGGCTCGTAGCTGCGGATGCCGGCCAGCGCGCGGGTGTCGAGCAGTTCTCCCTGCGCCGCTTCGCCGTAGAAGTCCTTGGTGCCGCCGCCGCGGATGCGCAAGGGCGTGGCGTGGGCATGGGCGGCGCGGATGCGCTCGACGATCGTTTGAAGCTCGGAGTCCATGCGGTCGATGGTACCGCCGGGGCCCGGCGCGATGGAGCGGGTCAGTCCTCGAAGAAGTGCACCGGCAGGCCCGGCACCGCGACCCGCGTGGCGAACACGCTGCCCGAGGCCGGCAGGCGCGCGCGCTCGGCCTCGCTGCGGCCCTTGGCCGCGCTGGTGACGAACAGCGTGCGCAGGTCCTCGCCGCCGAAGCAGGGCATGGTCGGGCATTGCGCGGGCAGCGCCAGCGTCTCGATCCTTCGGCCCGCGGGATCGAGGTGCACGAGCTGCGCGCCCTCGAACATCGCGACCCAGTAGTGGCCCGCCGCGTCGACGGTCGCGCCGTCGGGCCGGCCGTCGTAGGGCTGCGACGATTCGGGCGTCCAGCCCGCGGGCTTGGCGTCGAAGCGCGCGAACTCGCGCGGGTTCGACAGCACGTTGGCTTCCATCGCCCAGTCCCAGGCCTTGACCGCATGCGAGGGCGTGTCGGCCCAGTAGAGCGTGCGCGCATCGGGCGAGAAACCCAGGCCGTTGGCGGTGGTGGCCTCGCCCGCCATCCGCGTGAGCACCGGCGTGCGGCCGCCGCGCGCGTCGAGGCAGTAGAGCGCGGCGCTGGGCCCGTCCTTGGCCTCGTTCACCGTGCCGGCCCAGAAGCGGCCCAGCGGGTCGCACTTGCCGTCGTTGAAGCGCAGCGTGCGGGTGTCGTAATCGGCGCGCGCCAGCAGCGCCAGTTCGCCGCCCCAGGTCTTCGCGCGGTAGATGCCGTCGCGCAGCGCCAGCACCAGGCCGCCGCTGCGCGCGGGCGCGATGCAGCCCGGCTCGCTGGGCAAGCGCCAGCGCTCGACCGTCGCCGAAGCGCCCTCGCCGCGCGTGCGCAGCACCTCGCGCGCCACGATGTCGATCCAGTAGAGCGCGCGTTCCTGCGGATGCCAGAACGGGGATTCGCCGAGCTGGCACAGAGAGTCTTCGATTGCATTCCACATGCGATGCATTCTGCCGCGCGTCCCGGACCCCGGTTTGACAAAAGCGCCAAGCCGATTCGATAATTCGCTATGCGCACGTTTGTGCGTTGTGCGCACAAAATGAATCGCACTGCTTTTTTGTTTCGCCAAGGACGCCCATGCCCGCCATCGACCACGCCCGCCTTCCCTACCGCCTCGACGGGCGCGCGGATGCGCCGGTGCTGGTGCTGGGCAACTCGCTGGGCACCGATGGGCGGCTCTGGGACGCGCAGGTCGAGGCCTGGCAGCGCGACTTCCGCGTGCTGCGCTTCGAGCTGCCCGGCCATGGCGGTGCCGCGGCCTGGCCCGCGCCCTTCGACATGGGTGCGCTCGCCGAAGCGCTGCTGGCGCTGCTCGACGACCTGGCGATCGCGCGCTGCCACTACTGCGGCCTGTCGATGGGCGGCGCCATCGGGCTCGAACTGGCCGCGCGTGCGCCCGAGCGGGTGCAGGGCCTGGTGCTGAGCAACACCGCCGCGCAGTTCGGCGCCGCCGACTTCTGGCGCCAGCGCCTGGCGCGCGCCCGCGACGAGGGCGTGATGGCGCTGTTCGAGGCCAGCAGCGCGCGCTGGCTCACACCGGCCCAGGCCGAAGCCGAGCCCCACACGGTGGCGCTGCTGCGCGACATGTTCTCGCAGGTGAAGGCCGAGGGCTACCTGCAGTGCGGCCAGGCGGTGATGGACTTCGATTTCCGCCCGCGCCTCGCATCGCTCGCGCTGCCCGCGCTGGTGATCGCCGGCACGCACGACCTCGCGACCCCGCCGCAGCAGGGCCGCGCGCTGCACGACGGCCTGCGCGCCTCGCGCTACCTCGAGCTGCCGGTCGCGCACCTGGGCAACCTGGGTGCGCCGGCCGCCTTCGCGGACGCGGTCATGCGTTTCGCGAGCTCGACCTGATCCCTTTTTCTTCCTCGCCTTCCAGGACCTGCATGCCCGATCAACGACACGCCACCCAGACCGCCTGCTTCGCGGTGCTCGACCGCTTCATGGACGCGCTCAATGCGCACGACGCCACCGCGATGGACGCGACCATGCACTTCCCGCACGTGCGCTTCGCGGGTGGACAGCTGCGCACCTACGAAGCGGCAGGCAGCAACCCGATGGACCTGTTCCAGAAGCTCCAGGCCGAGGACGACTGGCGCCACAGCAGCTGGCGCACGCGCGAGCTCGTGCAGTTCAGCGAAACCAAGGCGCACGTCGCGCTGAGCTACACGCGCTTTCGCAGCGACGGCTCGGTGATCGGCATCTATGAATCGCTCTACGTGCTCACGCGCGTCGACGACGCCTGGGGCATCCAGATGCGCTCGAGCTTCGGTCCCTGAGCGGGCCATCCACCTTCCTCCTTCAGCGAGTCTTTTTTTTCATGAACACACGCTTCTTCCTCCGCGCCGTCGCCGGTGCCGCCCTGCTCGCCTCGGTGGCGGGCCTGGCCTCTGCCCAGGCCGCGTTCCCCGATGCGCCCGTGCGCCTGGTGATCCCCTTCCCGCCGGGCTCGGCCTCCGACACCATCGCGCGCACGCTGGCGAGCTCGGCCGCGCGCAGCCTGGGCCAGCCGGTGATCGTCGACAACAAGGCCGGCGGCGACGGCATCATCTCGGCCTCGGAAGTGGCGCGCGCCCGGCCCGACGGGCTGACGCTGCTCTATGGCACCAACAGCGCGCTGTCGGCCTCGCCCGCGCTGAAGAAGAAGCTGCCCTACGACCCGGTGGCCAGCTTCGCGCCGGTGAGCTCGCTCGGGCGCTACACCTTCTTCCTCTACGTCAATGCGGGGCTGTCGGCCAAGTCGGTGGCGGAACTGATCGATGTGGCGAAGAAGCGCCCGGGCCAGCTCAACTTCGCGACCGGCAACACCACGGCGCTGGTGTCCTCGCTGCAGTTCAATTCGATCAGCGGCATCCGCATGGAACACGTGGCCTACAAGGGCGAGCCGGCCGCGATCCTCGACGTGCTGAGCAACCAGGTGCAGGTGATGTTCGGCAATCCGGCGCTGGGCATTCCACACCTGGCGACCGGCAAGCTGCGCGTGCTGGCCACCACCTCGCGCGCGCGCAGCCCGCTGCTGCCGGACGTGCCCACCCTCACCGAGGCCGGCGTGCAGGGCTTCAACATCACCTCGTGGGCCGGGCTCTTCGCGCCCGCGAACACGCCGGCCGACCGCGTCGCCAAGCTGCGCGCGGCCTTCCACGATGCGATGAAGGACCCGGTCGTGATCGGCACGCTGGAGAAGCAGGGCTTCGAGCTGGTGCCCAGCGACGGCGCCGGCCTGACCCAGCTGGTGAAGGAGCAGCTGGTGCGCTACGGCGACACCATCCGCGCGGCGGGCATCCAGCCCGAGTGACGGGGCGCGGCGATCGCGTCGGGCTGGGCTAGACTTTGCGCCCTCTCAGCCCGCCGATTGCACGCCCTTGGAACCGCGCCCCGTCGAATCCAGCACCTACGTCGACGCCTTCGCGCGCGGCCTCTCCGTGATCGGCGCCTTCGATGCCGAGCACCCCGAACTCACGCTGTCGGAAGTCGCGGCCATCGCGGGCGTCAGCCGCGCCGCCGCGCGCCGCCTGCTGCTCACGCTGTGCCACCTGGGCTATGCGCTCAACAACGGCCGCAGCTTCAGGCTCACGCCCAAGGTGATGCGGCTGGGCTATGCCTACCTGTCGGGCCTGCCGATCACCGACATCGTCGAGCCCTACGTGGTCGACCTGGCCGAGAAGACCGGCGAGTCGTGCTCGGTCTGCGTGCTCGACGGCCACGAGGTGGTCTACGTGGCGCGTGCCTCGACGCGGCGCGTGATGTCGCTCAACCTCTCGGTCGGCACGCGGCTGCCGGCCTGGGCGACGGCCACCGGCCGCATCCTGCTGGGCGGTCTCGACGAGGCCGACCGCGCCGAACGCCTGCGCCAGAGCGACCTGCGGCCGCTCACGCCGCGCTCCGAGACCGACATCGGCCGGCTCGAGGCGCTGATCCAGCGCGCGCACAAGGACGGCCACTGCTGGGTCAACCAGGAACTCGAAAGCGGCCTCACGGCCGTGGCCATGCCCCTGCGCGACCGCGGCGGCCAGATCGTGGCCGCGATCAACGTGGCGGGCCATGCGGAGCGCAACTCCAAGCAGCGCATGCTCAAGGAACAGCTGCCGCTGCTGACCGAGGCCGCGGCCCAGATCAACGCCGCCCTGCGCGCCACGCGCTGAGCCCTGCCGCAACGCGGCGCCCTCCCCGGACAAAAAAAAGCCCGCGACGCCGAAGCGCTGCGGGCTGAACATCCGAGGAGACTCTCGCGTAGAAACTCGTTCCGCTCTTCTCCCCTTCCAGGAACACCGCGGAACCGGCTCTGCCGGGCCGCCGGTGTTGCCCCCTTGAGGGGGAAGGGCCAGGCGACACGCAGTGCGCCTGGACCCTCGAGGGTGTTACCTGTTATATGCGGTCTCACCGTGCGAGGAGATGTCGAGGCCTTCGCGCTCTTCTTCTTCCGTCACACGCAGGCCGACGACCAGGTCGGCGATCTTGAAGGCGATGAAGGCCACCACGCCGGACCAGACGATGGTGAACACCACGCTCTTGACCTGCACCCAGACCTGGGCGCCCATCGAGAAGGTGTCGGGGGTCAGGCCACCCGTGCCGCCCAGGCTCTGCGAAGCGAACACACCGGTCAGGATGGCACCCAGGATGCCGCCCACGCCGTGCACGCCGAACACGTCGAACGCGTCGTCGGCGCCCAGCATGCGCTTGAGGCCGCTCACACCCCACAGGCAGACCAGGCCGGCCAGCAGGCCCAGCACGATCGAACCCATCGGGCCGACGAAGCCGGCGGCCGGCGTCACGGCAACCAGGCCGGCGACGGCACCCGAAGCGGCGCCCAGCATCGAGGCCTTGCCCTTGTGCATGCTCTCGCCCAGGATCCACGACAGCGTCGCGGCGGCGGTGGCCAGCACCGTGTTGATGAAGGCCAGGCCGGCCGCACCGTTGGCCGCACCGGCCGAGCCGGCGTTGAAGCCGAACCAGCCCACCCACAGCAGCGAGGCACCGACCATGGTCAGCGTCAGCGAGTGCGGCGTGAAGGCTTCCTTGCCGTAGCCCAGGCGCTTGCCGACCATGTAGGCACCGACCAGGCCGGCGATACCGGCGTTGATGTGCACCACGGTGCCGCCAGCGAAGTCGAGCGCGCCGTCCTTGCCCAGCAGGCCGCCGCCCCAGACGATGTGCGCCATCGGCAGGTAGCTGAAGGTGAACCAGATCACGGCGAACAGCAGCACGGCCGAGAACTTGGCGCGTTCGGCGAAGGCGCCCACGATCAGCGCCACGGTGATGGCGGCGAAGGTGCCCTGGAAGGCGATGAACACGTGTTCGGGGATGGTCGTCAGCGCGCCGAAGGTCTCGGTGGTGACGCCCTTCAGGAAGATCTTGTCCAGACCGCCGATGAAGTTGCCGTCGCCCGAGAACGCCAGGCTGTAGCCGTAGATGGCCCACAGGATGCTGATCAGCGAGAAGATGACGAAGACCTGCATCAGCACCGACAGCATGTTCTTCGAGCGGCCCAGGCCGCCGTAGAACAGCGCGAGGCCGGGGATGGTCATCAGGATGACCAGCAGGGTCGAGGTCAGCATCCAGGCGGTGTCGCCGGAATCGACCTTCGGAACCGGGGCCGCGGCGGGTGCAGCGGCAGCGGGGGCCGCTGCGGCGACCGGGGCGGGTGCGGCGGCCGGTGCGGCGGCTGCGGGCGCCGACGCGGCGGGTTCAGCCGCGGTCGGCGTCTGGGCGAAGCCGGAGACACCGGCGGTGAGCACGCTCAAGCCGAGCGCCAACGAGACAAGCAGTTTTTTCATGTCGATTGTTCTTTCGTGCCGTGATGCGCTGGAATCAGAGGGCCTCGCGGCCGGTTTCGCCGGTGCGGATGCGCACGACCTGCTCCAGGTTGTAGACGAAGATCTTCCCGTCGCCGATCTTGCCGGTGCGCGCCGCGCCTTCCACGGCCTCGATCACGCGATCGACCAGTTCGTCGGCCACGGCCGCTTCGATCTTGACCTTGGGCAGGAAGTCGACGACGTACTCGGCGCCGCGGTAGAGCTCGGTGTGGCCCTTCTGGCGGCCGAAGCCCTTGACTTCCGTCACGGTGATGCCCTGCACACCGATCGTCGAGAGGGCTTCGCGCACCTCGTCGAGCTTGAATGGTTTGATGATGGCTGTGACCAGCTTCATGGAATTTCTCCTGGAGATGAAAGGGGGCGGCGCGGCAGCATGGGCCGCGCCTTGTTCTTTGTTCAGAGCGTCTTGCTGAGCGTGACGATGGCGCGCGCCTTGTTCACGTCGCCGAAGAAGGCCTTCTTGTTGGCGCCCTGCACGCCGCCGTAGAGCGCCACGCCGCTGCCGAAGTCGTACGACACGCCCACGGCGTAGTCGACGTAGTTGGGCACGCCCAGGTCCTTGATGTCGCTGGCGAAGCGGGTGTAGCCGACGTTGGCCTTGAGCGTCAGCGAGGGCGCCACTTCCTGGGCGAAGCCGAGGTTCAGGTAGCCGGTGTTCTGGCCCTTGAGGCCCGAACCCGAGTTCTCGCCGGCCCAGCCGAAGTAGTCCTTCGAGATGGTGTGCGAGTACTTGAGCGTCAGCGGGCCGTAGCTGCCGGCGACATAGAGCTCGGTCGTGTTGCCGTTCTTGTTGCCCGGGTAGATGTAGGTCAGCGCGCCCAGATCCCAGCCGATGCCGCCGGCCGAGAACTTGTAGCCGCCGTAGAGGTCGCTCTCGATGCTGTTGCCCGGCAGCCAGTCGACGCTGGAGTTCCAGTTGCCCACATACCAGCCGGTCTCGCCGAAGGCGTAGTCGAAGCCGCCCTGGATCGCCGGCTTGACGGCCTTGCTCTTGCTCGAATCCTGGTCCTGGCCGCGGAACTTGTAGTTGCTGGTCAGGGCGACGTTGGCCGAGAGCTGGGCGCTCGCGAACATCGGCAGGGCGGCAAGGGCGGCCACGGCCAGGGCCTGGGCGGTTTTACGGTGCATCATCGAACGGCTCCTCGGGAAATTGGAAGGTAGGGGGAACCTTCTTAAAGCAGGGAGCGTGCCAAATGCGCCAGACCGCCTGTCACCGGGCTGGCCATCGGGGGAGAAGACGGTTGCGCCGCGTTACCGGCGTGTTTCAAATCCAGGTTGCGCACCAATGTGAGCTGTGCCCCTACGAGGCCGCCACCGCGCACCATGTTGGGGAAAGGGAGCGGAATGAGTCTGTCTTTGGTGCAAAGCCGTGCCTTGCTGGGGCTCGAAGCGGCCAGCGTCACCGTCGAGGTGCATCTGGCCAACGGACTGCCCAGCTTCACGCTGGTGGGGCTGGCCGAGGTCGAGGTCAAGGAGGCGCGCGAACGCGTGCGCTCGGCGATCCAGAACGCCGGGCTGGAGTTTCCCCACAACAAGCGCATCACCGTGAACCTGGCACCGGCCGACCTGCCCAAGGATTCGGGCCGCTTCGACCTGCCGATCGCGCTCGGCATCCTGGCGGCCAGCGGCCAGATCGATGCCGCCCGGCTGGCCGGCCACGAATTCGCAGGTGAGCTCTCACTCTCGGGCCATCTGCGGCCGGTGCGGGGCGCACTGGCCATGGCGCTGGCGCTGCACACGCGCGGCGTGGCGACCCGGCTGGTGCTGCCCGCCGACAGTGCGCAGGAAGCCGCGCTGGTGCCCGGCGCCGAGATCTATGGCGCGCAACACCTGCTCGACGTGGTCGGCCAGTTCCTGACGCAGGCCGAGGGCGCGGCCGCGCCTGCCGCCGAGGGCTGGGCGCGCGTCCATGCGCAGCCCGGCGCACCGGCCGCACCCGGGCCCGACCTGGCCGACGTCAAGGGTCATGCGGGGATCAAGCGGGCGCTCGAGATCGCCGCCGCGGGCCAGCATCGCCTGCTGATGGTGGGTCCGCCGGGTTCGGGCAAGTCGATGCTGGCCCAGCGCTTCGCCGGGCTGCTGCCGCCCATGACGGTCGAGGAGGCGCTGGAGAGCGCCGCCATCGCCAGCCTCGGCGGCCGCTTCGCCATCGAACGCTGGATGTGCCGCCCGACCGCGAGCCCGCACCACACGGCCAGCGCGGTGGCGCTGGTGGGCGGCGGTTCGCCGCCACGGCCGGGCGAGATCTCGATGGCGCACCAGGGCGTGCTCTTCCTCGACGAGTTCCCCGAATTCGCCCGCGCGGCGCTCGAGGCGCTGCGCGAGCCGCTCGAGACCGGCACCATCACCATCGCGCGGGCCGCGCGACGCGCCGAATTCCCGGCCCGCTTCCAGCTGATCGCCGCGATGAACCCCTGCCCCTGCGGCTTCCTGGGCTCGGCCCTCAAGGCCTGCCGCTGCACGCCCGAGCAGGTGGCGCGCTACCAGGGCAAGCTCAGCGGGCCCCTGCTCGACCGCATCGACCTGCACGTCGAAGTGCCGGCGATACCGCCGCAGCAGTTGCTCGATGCCGCGCCGGGCGAGTCGACCGCCGCCATCCGCGCACGCGTCGTCTCCGCACGCGAGCGTGCGATGGCGCGCCAGGGCACGCCCAACCAGGCGCTGCAGGGCACGGCCATCGACCGCCACGCCTCGCTGGCCGCCGAGGGGCTGCAGCTGCTGCACACGGCCGCGAGCCGGCTGGGCTGGTCGGCGCGCAGCACGCACCGCGCGCTCAAGGTGGCGCGCACCATCGCCGACCTGGCGGGCGCCGAAGCGGTGCAGCCGGCGCACGTGGCCGAGGCCGTGCAGTACCGGCGCGCGCTGCGCTGATCAGCGCGCGCTCTTAGAGCAGCCCGCGCTTGGCCAAGTTGCGCATCAACGCCGTGATGCCGAAGGTCCAGCGCGGCGCCTGGTCGGCGTGCACCACGCGGTTGACCAGCGCGCCGAGTTCGGGCGCCGAGATCGTGACCTGGTCGCCCACCACGTGGGTGAAGCCCTGGCCCGGGCCGTGGCGGTCCTGCGTGGGCGCGAACATGGTGCCCAGGAACAGCATCAGGCCGTCGGGATAGTCGTGGTGTTCGCCGATGGCCTGGCCGACCAGGTCGAGCGGGTCGCGGCTGATCTTCGACAACGAGCTCGAACCTTCGAGCGTGAAGCCCTCGGGGCCCTTGACCTGCAGCACCACCGTGATGCGGCGCACGTCCTCGATGCCGAAGCCGGCATCGAACAGCCGGACGAAGGGGCCGATCGCGCAGGAGGCGTTGTTGTCCTTGGCCTTGCCCAGCAGCAGCGCGCTGCGGCCTTCGAAGTCGCGCAGGTTGACGTCGTTGCCCAGCGCCGCGCCCAGGGTCTGGCCGCGGCTGTTGACGGCCAGCACCACCTCGGGCTCGGGGTTGTTCCAGACCGAGCCCGCATGGATGCCCACGTCGGCGCCGGTGCCCACGGCCGCCAGCACCGGGGCCTTGGTGAAGATCTCGGCGTCGGGGCCGATGCCCACTTCGAGGTACTGCGACCACGCGCCCTGCGCGATCAGCACCTCCTTCACCCGCGCGGCCTCGGGCGAGCCCGGCACGATGCCCGCGAGGTTGTCGCCGAGCACGCTGCCCAGCGCCTGGCGCGTGGCCTCGGCGCGCGAGGCGTCGCCGCGGGCCTGCTCCTCGATCACGCGTTCGAGCAGGCTCTCGACGAAGGTCACGCCGCTGGCCTTGACCGCCTGCAGGTCGCAGGGCGCGAGCAGCCAGGGCTGCGTGGCATCGCGGGCGCTCTCGTCGCTGTTGGCGATCACCGCGTCGAGCGCGGCGATGCGCGGCGCGATGCCGTCTTCCAGCGCCGCGCGCACCGCGACCGCCGGGGCATCGCCTTCGAGCAGCTGGCTCAGGGTGGGCGCCACGCGCGAGAGGTCGTGCAGATGGTCGCCATGCACCGCGACCAGCACCGGCCCGACTTCGGGCAGCCAGATCCGGCCGACCAGCGTGGCGGTCGCGGCGTCGCGCGGAAGGGCGGAGAAAATGTCGAGGGCGAGGGGCATGGTGTGTCTCTGGAATCTTGGAATGGAAGAACGCGACGCGCGCGGACGAAGGCCCGGGCGGCGCAGTCCGCAACGATAACGCCTGCTGTTGGACCTGCGAAGCGAGGGGCTTTGGCGAGCGGGTTTGCGCTGCATCATCTCCCGGCTTCGCGCCATGCGCACAATCAACCCTTCTGCGCGCGCCGCACCTCCCCTCTCTTCCGCACCGACACCCATGCTTGGATTCCTCCCCCCGTTCGTCCGCGGCGTCATCGCCGGCCTGCTGCTGGTGATCAACACGCTGTTCTGGTGTGCGTTGCTGCTGCTGCTCTCGCTGGTCAAGCTGCTGCTGCCCTTTGCGGCCATACGCCGCGGCATCGACCCGGTGCTCAACGCCATCGCCACCGCCTGGATCGCCTGCAACAGCGGCTGGATGCGGCTCACGCAGCGCACCACCTGGGACGTGCAGGGCGTCGAGGGCCTGGCCTACCGCGGCTGGTACCTGGTGAATGCCAACCACCAGTCCTGGGTCGACATCTTCGTGCTGCAGCACACGATGAACCGGCGCATCCCGCTGCTCAAGTTCTTCCTCAAGCAGCAGCTGATCTACGTGCCGGTGATCGGCCTGGCCTGGTGGGCGCTGGACTTTCCCTTCATGAAGCGCCATTCGAAGGCCGACCTGCGCAAGAACCCCGCGCTGCGCGGCCAGGACCGCGAGACCACGCGCCGTGCCTGCGAGAAGTTCGCGCTGGTGCCCACCAGCGTGATGAACTTCGCCGAGGGCACGCGCTTCACCGCCGCCAAGCACCAGGGCCAGTCCTCGCCCTACCGTCACCTGCTCAAGCCCAAGGCCGGCGCGCTGGCGCTGGCGCTGGACGCGATGGGCGAGAAGTTCCAGTCGCTGATCGACGTGACCATCGTCTATCCCGAGGGCGTGCCCAGCTTCTGGGACTTCCTGTGCGGCCGCACGACGCGCGTGATGCTGCGTGCGCGCGAGGTGCCGATCCCGGCCGAACTGGGCCGGGGCGACTACGAGGCCGACTCGGCCTTCCGCGGCAGCTTCCACCGCTGGCTGGCCGAGCTCTGGGCCTTCAAGGACGCGCAGATCGAGACGCTGCTCGCGTCCGCGAAGACCAGGGGTTAAGGCGGCGTGGCGGCGCGCACGCGCGCCACGTCCTTCGCCAGCTCGGGCCAGGGCGCGGCCTGCGGCGCGAAGCGCGCGCGCATGTAGCCGGCCAGTTCGGCGATCTGCGCATCGTCGAGCGCCTCGCGGAAGGCGGGCATGAAGCCGATGTCCTTCGAGGCCGGCTCGCGCACCCCATCGAGGATGGTGCGCAGCAGGTTGTCGGGCCGGTCGCTCCTCAGGTTGCTGTTGAGCGCCAGCGGCGTGTTCACGCCCAGCAGCGTCGGGCCGTCGCCGTCGTGGTGGCAGGCCGCGCAGGCGTTGTCGAACAGGCGCTGCGGCGCGCCCATCAGGCGGCCCTTGTTGGCCGCCGCGGCCTGCACGGCCTGCGTGGCGAGGGCCTGCGGATCGGGCACCTCGGGGTTGAAGGAGGCGAGGTAGGTGCTCATCGCGCGGATGTCGGCGTCGGGCACCTGGGCCAGCTCGCGCACCACCTCGGCCATCGGCCCGCCGGCCGTGCCGTGCGCGGGCGCGTGGCCGTTGCGCAGGTAGCGGTAGAGCGATTCGGCGTCCCAGGGCACGGCCGACTTCGAGCGGCCGGTGAGCGCGGGCGCCTCCCAGCCGTCGACCATCGCGCCCGACAGGAAGGCGCTGCCGCCCTGCTCCGCGCCCAGCGCATTGCGCGGCGTGTGGCAGGCGCCGCAATGGCCCAGGCCGTTGACCAGGTAGGCGCCGCGGTTCCATTCGGCGCTCTGCGTGGCGACCGGCGCATAGGGCGCGGGATCGTGGAACAGCGCGTTCCAGCCGGCCATCAGCGGGCGCACGCTGTAGGGGAATTTCAGGTCCGACTTCGGCGTCGCGGCGACCACCGGCGGCAGCGACATGAAGTAGGCGTAGAGCGCCTGCAGGTCGTCGTCGGTGGTCTTGGCGAAGGCCGTGTACGGAAAGGCCGGGTACAGGTGGTGGCCGTCGCGCGAGACGCCCTCGCGCATCGCGCGCTGGAAGGCGCTGAAGGACCAGCGGCCCAGGCCGGTCTCGGGATCGGGCGTGAGGTTGGTGGTGTAGATCGTGCCGAAGGGCGTGTCCATCGCGCGCCCTCCCGCGTTGGGCGTGCCGCCCGCGGCCGTGTGGCAGACCGCGCAGTCGCCCATCGCGGCCAGCACGCGGCCGCGCTCGATGGTGGTGGCGCTGTAGACCGGCGCGGTGAGCGACACCGGCGCGATGACCGAGCGCCAGCCCAGCAGGCCGGCGACCACGCCGAGGCCGCCGATGACCAGCGCGGCGCCGGTGGCCCAGACGCCTTTGCGTTGAGGCCAGGGCGCATCGGTCTTGCTCCTTCCCCTTTCGGAGGAAGGCTGGGATGGGGGCACGGCAGCCTCACCTCGCCCAGGCCGCAGGCCTCCACCCCCGCCCTCCCCCGGAGGGGGAGGGAGTGAAGCCCCGTTCAATGCGGCCAGCACCATCTCCGGCGTGAACGGCGGCGACCGGAAACGCACGCCCGTCGCGTCGAAGATCGCGTTCGCGATCGCGGCCGTGCCCGGCACCGAGGACGATTCGCCCGCGCCCAGCGGCGCCTCGCCCTGGCGCGGCATGTGCATCACCTCGATCACCGGCACCTGGCGGAAGTTGAGGATCGGGTAGCCGCCCCACTCGCGGTTGGCGACCACGCCCGAGGCGGGCCGGCCCGCCATGACTTCGCCGGCGGGCGCGCCGCCGGCCTGCTGGGGCGCGAAGCGCACCTCTTCCATCAGCGCGCGGCTGGTGGTCTGGATCACGTTGCCGTGGATCTGGTGCTCGACGCCCGCGGGGTTGACCATCATCCCGGCGTCGTGGCCCACCACCACGCGGCGCACATGCACCTCGCCGGTCACGCGGTTGACCTCCACGTCGGCCACCCAGGCGGCCCAGGCCGCGCCGAAGCCCGGCCACTTGCTGTGGATGTAGCGCGCATAGGCGAAGCCCTGGCCGAAAAGAATGTCGCCGCCTTCTCCGAGCCCGCCATCGGCGTTCTCCTGCGGCCCGGTGCGCATGCGCCAGCCGGCCTTCTGCGCCGTGGCCTGCACCAGCTCGGCGGCGCGCGGGTCGTGCAGGTGACGCAGCCGGAACTGCACCGGGTCGACGCCGGCCGCGGTCGCGAGTTCGTCGATGTACGACTCGTGCGCGAAAGAGCTGGGCAGCGCCGACACGCCGCGCAGCCACGAGGCGCGCACGATCGGCGCCATGTCGTTGACCTTCACCCGCAGGTTGTCGACCGTGTAGGGCGGGCGCGCGGTGCGGTCGCCCATCTCGTAGGCCTGCGCCACCGGCTCGACCGTGCGCGTGAGCAGCAGCGCCAGCGTGGGCGCGCCGTTCGACGGGTACGAGGTCTCGAAGTCGTAGGCGGCAATGCCGCCCTCGGCATCGAGGCCGCCGTTGACTTCCATCAGCTGCGCCGCGCCCTTGGGCTCCCACGCGTGCTCCTGCTCGCGCGAGAGCTGCACCCGCACCGGCGCACCGACGGCGCGCGCCAGCAGCGCGGCGTCGGCCGCCACGTCGTCGGCGCCGTTGCGGCCGTAGCAGCCCGCGGCCTCCATGCGCACCACGTCGATCTGCAGATCCTGCAGGCCCATGAGTTTGGCGAGGTCGGCGCGCAGCACATGCGGGTTCTGCGACCCGGCCCACACCTTGAGTTGGAAACCGTCGGCCGCGTCGACGCACCAGTCGGCCAGCGCGCACGAGGGCCCGATCGACGCATGCATCTGGTAGGGCCACACATAGGTGCGCCGCATCGGCTGCGCGGCGCGTGCCAGGGCGCCGTCGACATCGCCGTCGTCGACCAGCAGGCGCTGCGTCGCGGGGTTGTCGCGCAGTGCCTGCGCCACGTCCGACAGGTCGGGCATGCCGGGCCAGGCCTTCCAGCGCACGCGCAGTTCGCGCATCGCCTGCTCGGCGTGCTCTTCGCGCTCGGCCACCACGCCAACGAAGTCGCGCAGCACCACCACCGCGCGGATGCCGGGGATGTGCGCGATCGAGGCTTCGTCGACCGACTCCAGCGTGTTGCCGATGTAGTCGCCGTGGTCGGCGCCCGCATAGGGCGGGCGCACCACGCGGCCGTGCAGCATGCCGGGCACGCGCATGTCGTGCACGAACACCAGCTCGCCCGCGAGCTTGGCCGGGATGTCGACGCGCGACTGGCGCGTGCCGACCAGCTTGTAGTCGGCCGCGTTCTTGAGTGGCGCATGGAGGTCGAGCGTGAGCACGGTGCGCTGGCCCGCGACCAGCGCGCCGATCGTCAGGCGCTGCGCCGCGTCGGCCTTCAGGCTCACGACGCCGTCGTCGATGCGCAGCGCCTCGACGGGCACGCCGAAGTGCGCGGCCGCGCGCGCCAGCAGCCAGGCGCGCGCCTGCGCCGCGGCGGCGCGCAGGGGCACGGCATGGATCTGGATCGAGGCGCTGGCGATGGTCGCGCCCTGGTTGGGCGCGCGCGCCGTGTCGCCCAGCACCATGTTCAAGGCACCGAGCGGCACGTCGAGCTCTTCGGCCGCGATCTGCGCCAGCGCGGTGCGGATGCCCGTGCCCAGGTCGACGTGGCCGTTGAGGGCGGTCACGCTGCCGTCGTCCCACACGGCGATCAGGATCTCGTCGCCCTCGGCCGGGTTGCCCGCCACCGCGATCGGCTGCCCCTTGGCCGGCGCCATCGGCGGCGGCGTGGGCCGGCTCACGACCAGCACGCCCTCGGCCGAGAGGAAGTCGCCGCGGGTGTGCGGCAGGTCGGCGCGCCGCGCGCTCATGCGGCGCCGCCGGCGATGCGTTCGGCCGCCAGCTGCACCGCGCGCACGATCTCGACATGCGTGCCGCAGCGGCAGAAGTTGCCCGAGAGTTCGGCGCGGATGCGCGCCTCGCTGGGCCGCGCTTCGCGCGCCAGCAGGGCCGCGGCCTGCATCACCATGCCGTTGAGGCAGTAGCCGCATTGGGCGGCCTGCGCGTCCTCGAAGGCTTGCTGCACGGGGTGCCAGTGGGCACGCGAGCCCAGTCCTTCGAGCGTGGTGATCTCTCGCCCATGCACACCATGCGCCGGAATCACGCAGCTGCGCGCCGCCACGCCGTCGACCCAGACGGTGCAGGCGCCGCACTGCCCGAGCCCGCAGCCGTACTTCGGCCCGTTGAGGCCGAGTTCGTTGCGCAGCACATGGAGCAGCGTCGCCTCGTGCGACACGGCCAGCGTGGTCGCGCGCGAGTTGACGACGAGTGCGAGTTCGACCAACGCAGCGCCTGGCCTAGCCGATGTCGGAGGACTGGATGCGCTTCACGCCCTTGGACGCCATCTGCTTCCAGGCCGCGGCCAGCGAACCGTTGAGGTCGATGCCGCGCGTCGCGTCCTCGATCACATAGGCCTCGAAGCCGGCCTTGCGCGCGTCCATCGCGGTCCAGGCGACGCAGAAGTCGGTGGCCAGGCCGGTGACGAACACGGTCTTGATGCCGCGCGCCTTGAGGTAGCCGGCCAGGCCGGTCGCGGTCTTGTGGTCGGCTTCCTCGAAGGCCGAGTAGCTGTCCATCTCCTTGTGGAAGCCCTTGCGGATGATCAGCTGCGCGGTCGGCACCTTGAGCTCCTTGCCCAGCGCGGCGTCCTCGGTGCCCTGCACGCAATGGTCGGGCCACAGCACCTGGGTGCCGTAGTTGAGCTTGGTGGTCTCGAAGGGCTTCTTGCCCGAGTAGGTGCTCGCGAAGGAGGCATGGCCCGCGGTGTGCCAGTCCTGCGTGACCACGATGTTCTCGAACGACGGCGCCAGCGCGTTGATCACCGGGATCACCTCGTTGCCACCCTTGACCGCGAGCGTGCCGCCTTCGAGGAAGCAGTTCTGCACGTCGACCACGATCAGCGCGGCCTTGCCGCCGGGCTTGAGCTTTCCCGCGGCGAAGAGCTGCGGCGACAGCGCGACCAGCCCGAGGGCGGCGCCGGCTTGGAGAACGGTTCTGCGGTGCATGGTGGAACTCCTGACGAGGTGATGAGGAAGGGGATCAGACGCTGAGATAGGCGCGACGGACTTCGTCGTTGGCCGCCAGTTCGGCCATCGTGGCCTGGTAGCGGATCTGGCCCTTCTCGAGCACGTAGGCCCGGTCGGACACCAGCTCGGCGAAGTGCATGTTCTGCTCCGACAACAGGATGCTCACGCCCTGCGCCTTGAGCTCGAGGATCATGTTGGCCATCTGCTCGACGATCACCGGCGCCACGCCTTCGGAGGGCTCGTCGAGCAGCACCAGGTAGGGGTTGCCCATCAGCGTGCGCGCGACCGTGAGCATCTGCTGCTCGCCACCGCTCATGCGGCCGCCAGGACGGTGGGGCATCTCGCCCAGGTTGGGGAACAGCTTGAACAGCCGCTCGGGCGTCCACACGGGCGCGGCGCTGCCGTCGTTCCAGCGGCGTTCGGGCTGGCGGCCGACCTCGAGGTTCTCCATCACCGTGAGGTCGGTGAACACGCGCCGGTCCTCGGGCACGAAGCCCAGGCCCAGCCGGGCCGCGACGTGCGGCTCGCTTTTCGAGATGTCCTGGCCCAGGAAGCTCACGCTGCCCTTGCGCTTGGCCAGCATGCCGATCAATGTCTTGAGCGTGGTCGACTTGCCCGCGCCGTTGCGGCCCATGAGCGCCACCACCTCGCCGCGCCGCACCTCGAGGTCGACGTCGTAGAGGATCTGTGCGGCGCCGTACCAGGCGCACAGCGATTTCGCCGACAGCAGTGTCTCGTGCGTGCTCATGCTCAGGCTCCTACCGCGGCATTCACTTGCGCGGCTTTCTCTGCGATTTTTTCGAATGTCTTGCCGCTGCCGAAGTAGACCTCCTGCACCTTCGGATGGTCGCGGATCTCCAGCGGCTTGCCCTGCGCGATCAGCCGGCCGCGGGCCAGCACGATCATGCGGTCGGCATAGGCGAACACCACGTCCATGCTGTGCTCGGTGAAGAGCACGGCCATGCCGCGCTGGATCACCAGTTCCTTGGTCAGCGCCATCAGCGAATTGCGCTCCTTGGGCGCCATGCCCGCGGTGGGCTCGTCCATCAGCAGCAGCTTGGGCGCGTTGGCCATCGCGATGGCCAGCTCGACGCGCTTGACGTCGCCGTAGGCCAGTTCGCTGCAGGGGCGATCGGCCTGGCTCTTCATGCCGACCTGTTCGAGCAGCGCCAGCGCGTCCTCGCGCCGGTGGTCGGCCGCGCGCCGCCACATCGAGAACAGCTTGCCGTCGTGCGAGAGCAGCGCCATCTGCACGTTCTCGACCACGGTCAGCGAGGCGAAGGTCTCGGCGATCTGGAAGGTGCGGCCCACGCCCATGCGCCAGATCTCGCGCGGCTTCAGGCCCACGAGTTCCTGGCCGCCGAGCCTGATCGAGCCCTGGTCGGCCTTGAGCTGGCCGTTGACCATGTTGAAGGTGGTGGACTTGCCGGCGCCGTTGGGGCCGATCAGCGCCAGCAGTTCGCCGGGCGCGAGGTCGAAGCTGATGCCGTCGACGGCCTTGACGCCGCCGAAGGACTTGCCCAGGTTGGTGACTTGCAGGAGGGTCATCGGGAATCTCGTTGGAAAGCGGTGCGCGCAGGCGCGCAGGGCAAGGCGCCCGGAGCGGCGACGGCGTGGAAAGAAAGCCCCCTGACCTTCACGCCTTCACCTCCCCGAGCGCCGGTGCTTCGGTCTTGGCGCTCTTGCGCCGGCGGTCGACCATCTGCTTGATCGAGCCTGCGATCCCCTGCGGGAACAGCAGCACGAGCAGCAGGATGATCGCGCCGAGCATCGCGCGCCAGTAGTCGGTGTTGCGGGCCACGGTGTCGTGCAGCCAGGTGAAGGTCACGGCGCCCACCACCGGGCCGGCCAGCGTCTGGATGCCGCCCAGCAGCACCATCACCAGGCCGTCGACCGACTTGCCGACCGCCATCGATTCGGGCGAGATGCTGCCCTTGGAGAAGGCATACAGCGCACCGGCCAGGCCGGCCACCGTGCCCGCCACCACGAAGGCGGCCCACTGCATGCGCTTGACGTCGATGCCGATCGCGTCGGCGCGCAGCACCGAGTCGCGGCCCGCGCGCAGCGCATAGCCGAAGGGCGAGAACAGCACGCGGCGCAGCCACCACACGCCGCCGCCCACCAGCGCCAGCGTGACCCAGTAGTACACGCGCTTGTCCGACAACCATTCCGAAGGCCAGACCCCGGTCAGCCCGTTGCTGCCGCCGGTGAAGCTGTCCCACTGGTAGGTCACGGCCCAGGTGATCTGCGCGAAGGCCAGCGTGAGCATGGCCAGGTAGACGCCCGACAGGCGCACCGCGAACCAGCCGTAGACGAAGGCGCCGAGCGCGGCGATCAGCGGCGCGGCCACCAGCGCCAGTTCCATCGGCATGCCGCTCGAACGCACCAGCAGTGCCGCGGCGTAGGCCCCGAGGCCGAAGTAGGCCGCATGGCCAAAGGAGTGCATGCCGGCCGGGCCCATGATGAAGTGCAGGCTGGCGGCGAACAGCGCGGCGATCAGCAGGTCGATCATCAGCACCACGGTGTAGGGCGCATTGGCCGTGAGCAGCGGCACCGCCGCCAGCACCAGCGCGAACAGCGCGGCGCCGATCACGTAGCCGCGGCCCGCGCGGCGCAGCGGTTCTTCCTGCATGCCCACGTAGCGGCTGGGCGCCTGCGCCCGGCCCATCAGGCCCCAGGGGCGCCAGACCAGCACCACGGCCATCACCAGGAAGTCGACCACCAGCGTGAGCTTGGAGAAGGAGACGGCGAAGCCGAAGATGTTGACCACGCCCAGCCAGATGCAGATCGCCTTCAGTTCCGCGATCAGCAGCGCCGCGACGTAGGCGCCGGGCAGCGAGCCCATGCCGCCCACCACCACCACCACGAAGGCGGCGCCGATGGTGTTCAGGTCCATCTCCAGCGTCGCGGGTTCGCGCGGCAATTGCAGCGCGCCGCCCAGGCCGGCCAGCAGCGCGCCGAGCGCGAACACCGCGGTGAACAGCCAGGCCTGGTTCACGCCCAGCGCGCTGACCATCTCGCGGTCCTGCGTGGCGGCGCGCACCAGCGTACCGAAGCGGGTGCGGGTGAGCAGCAGCCAGACCAGGCCCAGCACCACCGGGCCGACCACGATCAGGAACAGGTCATAGGAAGGGAACTGCCGGCCCAGGATCTCGACCGAGCCGCGCAGGCCGGGCGCGCGCGGGCCCAGCAGCTCGTCGGGGCCCCAGAGCCAGAGCACCGCGTCCTTGATGACCAGCACCAGCGCGAAGGTGGCCAGCAGTTGAAAGAGTTCGGGCGCCTTGTAGATGCGGCGCAGCAGCAGCACCTCGATCAGCGCGCCGAGCACGCCCACCACCACGGCGGCGAGCAGCAGGGCCGGCCAGAAGCCCAGGCTGCCGCCCAGCTTCTCGACCAGCGTGTAGGCCACATAGATGCCCACCATGAAGAAGGAGCCGTGCGCGAAATTGACGATGCGCGTCACACCGAAGATCAGCGAAAGACCGGCCGCCACGAGGAACAGCGAGGAGGCACCGGCCAACCCGTTGAGCAACTGAACGACAAAACCTGAAAAACTCATCGGGGATCCTTGGGGGACGCTTTATTCATTCGTGGGGGCCGCCGCGCGCGGCCGCCCGAAGCGGCCGGCCCGCCCCCGGTAGGGGGTTGGCGAAGCGACACGCAGTGCGCGCAGCCTGGGGGCGAGCAACAGTTACTCGGCGGGGCGCATCTTCTTGACTTCTTCGTCGCTCGGCTGGAACTTGGCACCGTCGAGGTAGACGTAGTCGACCATCACGCCCTTGCCGCCTTCGTTCTTGGTCTTGCCGACGTACGCACCCATGGTGGACTGGTTGTCCTGCGGGCGGTACATGAACTTGCCGAAGGGGCTGTCGACCTGCAGGCCCTTGAAGGCCGCGATCAGCTTCTCGGTGTCGGTGCTGCCGGCCTTCTTGATGCCGACCGCGAGCGAGTGGATCGCGCTGTAGCCGACCACCGAGCCCAGGCGCGGGTAGTCCTTGAACTTGGCTTGGTAGGCGTCGGCAAAAGCCTTGTGCTCGGCCGTCTTGAGCGAATCCCAGGGGTAGCCGGTCACGATCCAGCCGTTGGGCGCTTCGTCCTTGAGCGGGTCGAGGTACTCGGGCTCGCCGGTCAGCACGCTGACCACTTCACGGCCCTTGAACAGGCCGCGCGTGTTGCCTTCGCGCACGAACTTCGACAGGTCGGCACCGAAGAGCACGTTGAAGATCGCGTCGGGCTTGGCATCGGCCAGCGCCTGCGCCACGCTGCCCGCGTCGACCTTGCCCAGCGGCGGCGCCTGCTCGGCGACGAACTCCACATCGGGCTGCACGGCCTTGAGCAGCTGCTTGAAGGTCGCGACCGAGGACTGGCCGTACTCGTAGTTGGGGTAGACCACGGCCCAGCGCTTCTTCTTGAGCTTGGCCGCCTCGGGCACCAGCATCGCGACCTGCATGTAGGTCGAGGGGCGCAGGCGGTAGGTGTAGCGGTTGCCGTTGCTCCAGACGATCTTGTCGGTCAGCGGCTCGGCCGCCAGGTAGAAGAACTTCTTCTGCTTGGCGAAGTCGGTCAGCGCCAGGCCGGTGTTCGACAGGAAGGCGCCGGTCAGCACGTCGACCTTCTCGCGCGAGACCAGCTCCTCGGCCACGCGCACCGCGTCGCCGGGGTTGGCGTTGTCGTCGCGGCTGATGAGCTCGAACTTCTTGCCGTTGACGCCGCCCGCGGCGTTGATCTCGTCGACCGCGAGTTCCATGCCCTTCTTGTAGGGCTCGAGGAAGGCCGGTTGCGCCTTGTAGCTGTTGATCTCGCCGATCTTGATCACGCCCTGCGCATGCGCGGGAACGAGGGCGGTGGCGAGCGTGGCGACGGCGGCCGCGCTGAAGACATGACGCAATGGGTTCATCGGGAAACTCCTAAGTGGTCGAAAGAAAACAAATCGGTTCAGTGTTGCATTCACCAGGGACGCCGCGGAACCGGCTTTGCCGGGCCGCTGGTGTCGCCCCCTGCAAGGGGGTTGGCGGAGCGACACGCAGTGCGCGCAGACTGGGGGTGTGCTTTACCTCAGGCCGTCTTCACCCTTGATCTCGGCATGCTGCAGCCCGCCGATGCGCGGCAGCGGACGGCCGCTGTCGGTCACGGCCACGGCCACCACGATCTCGTTGGCGCGCGGCGCATCGGACACGCGGGCCTCGATCGCGTCGAAGTGGCTGCGCACGAAGGCCGCATCCTTGTGGCCCAGCGGCACGTCGATGGCGGTGCCCAGCGTGCCGCGCTTCTTGGCCGAGGGCACCAGCGCGGCGCCCTTCTCGACCGCCACGCGCAGCGGTGCGCCCAGCTTGGGATGCAGGATCGCGGCCGCATGCTCGAGCTCGCCGGCCTCGCCCACGATGGCGGCCTTGCCGTAGCTCTGGGCGTCGGCGGGCGCGATGCCCAGCGCGGCCACGGCCTTCTGGCCCAGCAGCGCACCGAGTTCCTCGCCGATGGCGATCAGTTGGTCGAGGTTCTCGCTGTAGCGGCCCGCGTAGGGGTTCTCGATCACGGCGATGGCGACGGCGCGGCGCGTGGGCGGCGTGACGTCCTGGCCCATTTCCTTGCGGGTCTCGTCGACCTGGATGACGAGCTTGCGGATGTTGGCGGTCATGTCTGGATCTTCTTTGGTTGTCTCGGGCTCAGCGCAGGCCGTCCCACTTGGAAATGTTCTCGGCCAGCAGGCCGCCGACGCGCGCATGGATGCGGTAGCCGGTGCTCATCGCGAGGATGAAGACGATCTCGTCGGCCGCCGGCGCGCCGGGCACGCGCACCTCGATGGCGTCGAACTGGCCGCGCACATAGCTGGCGTTGATGTTGGTCAGCGGCACGTCGAGCGTGGCGCCGGGCGGGCCCACCTTCTTGGTCGAAGGCACGATCGACAGCGCGTTGCCGGGCTGGCCGCTCTTGTCCTCGGCCTTGCCCGCGGTGTAGGCCGCGCGGTCGCCCTTCCAGCCGAGCAGCTCGCGCATCGCGTAGCCGCCGGGCACATGCCACAGCGCACCGTGCTCGAGTTCGCCCGCGGCGCCGACGATGGCGCCCTTGCCGTAGGTGGCGATGGCTTCCAGCGGCACGTCCATGGCCGCGTGCAGCCGGTGCGCCATGTCCACGCCCACCGGGTCGAGCAGCGCCATCATCGGCAGGATGTCCGGCTCGTAGCGGCCGGCGAAGGGATTGGTCATCACCACGCCGATGGCGCCACGCACCAGCGGCGTCGCGGCGCGCGGGCCGAACTCGTGGTGGATGTGCTCGACATGGGTGAAGACGCGACGGATATCGATCATGGAATGAAGGCCTGTCTTTTCGTTAAGCAAATACTGAACCAACTGCAGCGGCCGGCACGTTGGCGCGGATGGAGCATAAAGGTTCGACCTGGCGCCATTGCCCCTGGCAAACCAGCACCGCGGCCCAGATCCGGCCCTGCTGCTGCAGCGCCTGTGCACGGCGCGCGCCCGCATCGAGTGCACGGCGCACCGAGTCGGGCGCCAGCGGCGGCACCTCGACCGTGACCGGGATGTCGCCAAGGTCGCTGTCGTCCTTGCACTCGCGCGCCGGCAGCCGGCGGATCGCGGCGTCGTCGACGTCCACCGCATTGGCGATCACCGTGGCCGCGGCATCGGCCTGCGAAGCGGTGGCGGCCAGCACGGTCACGCTGTCGGCGATGCCCAGCGAGAAACTCCGGCCGCGCCAGCCGCTGGTGGCGACGCCGCGCACCGGCTGCGCCGCCTGGATCTCGAACTGGCCATCGGTCGCGAGCGGGCCGGTGTCGCGCAGGTCGAAGCGCGCCAGGTCGGCGAACAGGCCGACGCGCGCCGAGCGCCCCGGCGCCAGGTGCAGCGCAATGTCGCCGCCGTTGTTGACCCAGGCGCGTTCGATGCCGGGCCGGCGGTAGAACGCGACGATCTCCTCGGCCACCGCGCCCGCGACCGCGGCCATCGGCGTGATGAAGCTCTCGCCGAACGGCGCGCAGGCCTGCCACATGCGCTGCGCGACCGGGCCCTGCAGCGGGCAGCTCGCGCCGACGGGCGCGCGCAGCGCGGGCAGCTCGCGCACCAGCTCGACCAGCAGCGGCTCGAAGCGCGCCCAGGCGGCCGCATGCGCGTCGGCCACGGCCGCGGCCTCTCCCTCGGCCTCGATCAGCAGATCGATCGGTCCGTGCTGGAAGTGCCAACGCTGGGCGTCGAGCTGGCGGCGTTCGGCGTGCATGGAATGGCCGGTGTCAGCCCAGCATCGGCGGCTGGCCCAGCGGCCAGGGATTCGCATCGTCGATGCGCACCCACTGCCGCGCGGTCGGCGCACCGTCGTCCTGCCAGGCGCCACGCGCCAGCGCTTCCTGCAGCGGGAACACATGCTCGACGTGGCCGCCCAGCGCCGCGTAGTCTTCGAGCCGCATGCTGAATTCGATGGGCGCGACGATGGCCGGCGTGGGCACGGTGCCGAAACTGTTGTCGGGCATACGCATCACGTCGACCATCACCGTGATGCCGCCGCCCGGCCACACATAGGCCGGCGCGCCGCCGCAGGTCACGTTGACCAGCGCGCGCTTGATGGCGCGCGTGAGCAGCACCGGGTTCTCGGTGACGCCGGCGCGCAGGCTGCCGCCCGCGCCGCCGAGGAAGAGCACGGTGCACAGCGAGGGCTCGCAGTTCTCGCCGATGCGATCCACGATGCGTTTGACTTCCGGCGGCATCGGCCGCTCGACCGGCTTGAGCGCCTCGTCGAGCACGTACCACTGCGCATGCTCGCCGGTGGTCGAGGTCATGAGCAGGCGCAGGCCGGGCTTGGCCACGCCCTCTTCCCAGCCCTCGATGATCGCCAGCGGATCGGCGATGTCGGTGCCGCCCCAGCCGTCGCCGGGGTTGGCCACCTGGAAGTAGCGCCCGGGCGTGGACTTGCGGCCCAGCATCTTGATGCCCGACTCGGGCATGTCGAGGCAGCGCCCGGCCTGGTGCTGGGTCAGCACGCCGGTGATGTGGTCGTCGACCACCACCACCTCGTCGGCCACGCCCGCGAACTGGCGCGCGAAGATGCCGACTGCGGCCGAGCCGCAGCCCACGCGCATGCGCTGCTCTTCCACGCCGTTGACGATAGGCGCCTTGCCGGCCTGGATCACGAGGCTGGAGCCGCCGTCGATGGTGCACTCGACCGGCTTCTTGTTGCCCAGCAGCTGCATCAGTTCAGCCGTCATCCGGCCCTCCTTCTTGCTGCCGCCGGTGAGGTGGTGCACGCCGCCCAGCGACAGCATCTGCGAGCCGTACTCGGCCGTGGTGACATGGCCCACGACCTCGCCCTTGTAGCGCACGTTGGCCTGCTCGGCGCCGAGGAAGCGGTCGGTGTCGATCTTCACCTTGAAGCTGCAGTAGCTGAAGATGCCTTCGGTCACGACCGTGACCATGTCGACGCCCTGCGCCTTCGAACCCACGATGAAGGGCGCGGGCTTGTAGTCGGGGTAGGTGGTGGAGGAGCCCACGCCGGTCACGAACACCTCGTCGGCATGCAGCAGGTCGCCGTTCCAGTCGGCTTCCAAGCCTTCGGCCGCCGGTTCGACGCCTTCGCGCGCGAAGGGCACCAGCGCGGGCGCAGGGCTCTGGAGTTCGCGCCGCAGCAGCACCACCGGGTCGACGCGCACCAGCACGCCGGCGCGGTTGGCATAGCGGTCGCAGGCGCCGGTGCGGCCCTCGGAGATCTGGCACAGCACCGGGCAGGCGTTGCACTCGACCTTGGCGACGCTCATCTTTTCGCTGCGCGGCGGCGCCTTGCCGAAGCCCGCGGTATCGGCGGCCGTGGGAACGTCCATGCCCGGCAGGCCATCTGTCTTGGTGTGTTCAGTCATCGTGGCATCTCTCTTGAAGCGTCCTGCAGCACGTGCAACAAACATGCCGGTTCCACGCTTGTGCGCAATTTGTCATTTGTGTAGCATCCACTCCACTTTCATGTGGTGTTCACTACATTGGACGCATGAAATGTACCGATCCGGCCCGATGCTTGCATGGGTGTTTTCCTAGGGTCCGTTGAAGCTGTTTCCGGGGATCGGAGGCGGGTTGAACAGGCCTCGGCTCCCAGACTTGGTGCGCAGTGACCGACAATCGGGCGGAGCCCGCCGGTTGACGCTGCCAGCCAGGTACAGCAAGCCCTCGTCGCCTGCCATTTCGTCCACTTTTTTTCGAGTCATCCCATGAGTGCATTCAGCGAAGAACGCGTCCTCTCGGTTCACCACTGGACCGACCGCCTGTTCACCTTCACGACCACGCGCGACCCCGCGCTGCGCTTCTCCAACGGCCACTTCACCATGATCGGCCTCAAGGTGAACAACAAGCCGCTGCTGCGCGCCTACAGCATCGCCAGCGCCAACTACGAGGAGTACCTCGAGTTCCTGAGCATCAAGGTCGATGAAGGCCCGCTGACCTCGAAGCTGCAGCACATCCAGGTCGGCGACACGATCATCGTGGGCCGCAAGCCCACCGGCACGCTGCTGATCGACTACACGCTGCCGGGCAAGCGCCTGTACCTGTTCGGCACCGGCACCGGCCTGGCGCCGTTCATGAGCATCATCCGCGACCCGGAAACGTACGAGAAGTTCGAGAAGGTCATCCTGGTGCACGGCGTGCGCCAGGTCGACGAACTGGCCTACCACGACCTCGTGAGCGACCACCTGCCCAAGCACGAGATCCTGGGCGAAATGATCGAGAAGCAGTTGCTCTACTACCCGACCGTGACGCGCGAGGAATTCCGCAACATGGGCCGGATCACCGAGCTGGTCGAGAGCGGCAAGCTCACCGACGACCTCGGCCTGCCGCCGATCAACGCCGCCGAGGACCGCGTGATGCTGTGCGGCAGCCCGGGCATGCTGGTCGACCTCAAGCACATGCTGGAAGGCCGCGGCTTCAAGGAAGGCAATACCTCGACGCCCGGCGATTTCGTGGTCGAACGCGCTTTCGCCGAGAAATAAACCCCATGCGGACAGCCGGACGCAGAGGACGCAAAGGATTCGCAGAGGACGCGAAAGGAAGACCGGAAGAATTTCTTCTGAATTCTTTCGCGCCTTCTGCGTAGTCTCCGCGTCCTCTGCGTCCGGTCTCCGCTCCCGCCTTCATCCGCATGTCCACCACCCGCAAGCCCGCCGCCAAGCCCCAGCGCAAGACCGGCGTGCGCGAAGCAGCGGCGCAGGCCACGCGCGACGCGATCCTCAAGGCGGCCACCAAGGTGTTCGCCCGCTACGGTTACGACGGCGGCAGCGTCGAGAAGATCTCGAAGGCCGCCAAGTCCTACGACCGGATGATCTATTACTACTTCGGCAGCAAGGAAGGCCTCTTCATTGCGGTGCTCGAAGGCATCTACCGGCGCATGGACGAGGCCGAGGCCGCGCTCGACCTCGACACCTCGCGCCCGGTCGAGGCGCTGACGGCGGTGATCCACTTCGTGCTGGGCTACTACCGCAAGAACCCCGAGTTCGTCACGCTGCTCAACACCGAGAACCTGCACAAGGGCCGGCACATCGCGAAGTCGCTGCGCGCCAGCGAATACTCGTCGCGCGCGGTCACGATCGTGCGCGAACTGCTCGCCAGTGGTGCATCGCAGGGCCTGTTCCGCACCGACCTGGCGGCCCGCGACGTCTACCTGCTGATCGCGGCCACCGGCTACTTCTACACCTCGAACCGGCACACGCTGACGACCTTCCTCGGCGAGCCGCTCGAGACGCCGGAGGCGGTCGCGCACTGGGAAGACTTCATCGTCGAGACCGTGCTGCGCACCGTGCGCGCCGACGAGAACGAGAACACAGAACCCACCCCACCCCACGAGGAACTGACATGGCAGAAATCGCAGCCGGCGCAAAGTCGGGCAAGGTCGTCATCAAGAACATAGGCTTGCTGCTCTCGGGCGACATCGACAAGCCCATCCTGGACGCCGACACCATCGTGGTGAACGACGGCCTGATCGTCGCGGTCGGCAAGGAAAAAGACTGCGACCTCGAGGGCGCGAAGACCGTCATCGACTGCCGGAAGACCACCGTCGCGCCCGGCCTGATCGACAGCCACGTGCACCCGGTGTTCGGCGACTGGACGCCGCGCCAGAGCCAGCTGGGCTGGATCGACTCGTCGATGAACGGCGGCGTCACCACCATGATCTCGGCCGGCGAAGTGCACCTGCCGGGGCGCCCCAAGGACATCGTCGGCCTCAAGGCCCTGGCCATCACCGCGCAGCGCGCCTACGACAACTTCCGCCCCAGCGGCGTGAAGGTGCTGGCCGGCGCGCCCGTGATCGAGAAGGGCATGGTCGAGAGCGACTTCAAGGAGCTGGCCGAGGCCGGCGTGGGCCTGCTGGGCGAAGTCGGGCTGGGCTCGGTCAAGGCCGGCTACGAGGCCAAGGAGATGGTCGCCTGGGCGCGCAAGTACGGCATCCAGAGCACCATCCACACCGGCGGTCCCTCGGTGCCGGGCTCGGGCTACATCGACAAGGACGTGGTGCTCGAGGCCGACGCCGACGTGATCGGCCACATCAATGGCGGCCACACCTCGCTGCCGGAAGCGCACGTGTGCGAGCTGTGCGAGAAGTCCTCGCGCGCGATCGAGATCGTGCACAACGGCAACGAGAAGACGGCCATCGCCGCGGCCCGCGCCGCCATCGAGCTCAAGTGCCCGCACCGCGTGATCCTGGGCACCGACGGCCCGGCCGGCTCGGGCGTGCAGCCGCTGGGCATCCTGCGCATGGTGTCCTTCATCTCGGCCTTCGCCAACATCCCGGCCGAGCAGGTGTTCTGCTTTGCGACCGGCAACACCGCGCGCATCCGCAACCTGAACTGCGGCCTGATCGAGGTGGGCCGCGACGCCGACTTCGTGTTCATGGACCGCGCCCAGCATTCGCCCGCGCCGGGCCTGCTCGAGAGCGTGGCGCTGGGCGACATCCCGGGCGTGGGCATGGTGATGATCGACGGCATCGTGCGCAGCGGCCGCAGCCGCAACACGCCGCCGGCCACCGAAGTGCCGGTGGTGCTCTGACGCCCTAACGCCCGCGCGCGCCGGGCGTCGAGAAGTCGTAGTGCGGACCCGGGCCGGCCACCACGGGCGGCCCCGGGTCGGCCGGCGGCACCACGGCGCCTGAACCCGCGGGCACCGCCGCACCTGCGGCGGGCCCGGGGCCCGGCACGATCGGCGGCCCGTCGTCGCGGTAGCTCGGCGAGGAGGTCATCGCAGGCGGTCGCGAGGGCTCGACCCAGGCGCCCGCGGCGGCGTCCCCCGTGCCCGCCTCGGCCGGCGCCGCCCGGGCGCGTGCACGCGCGGCGCGGCGCTGCTGCGCGGACGGGGGCGGCGTGTAGGGGAACACATCGGATGGCGCGGCCGCGGTGCCGGCGGTGGCGGGCGGCGGGGCCACCGGAGGCGGCGAAGGCGCCAC
>NZ_LZZW01000042.1 GCF_014170375.1 Variovorax sp. UMC13
GTGGGGGCATTGGGGCGGGGGCGGAAGCGGGCATGGATCGGGCCGTAGACTACCCCGATTCAGGAGTTGTCAATGGCCCTCACGCAAGCGGGACTTCAGGATGCGCTCAAGGCGGTCCTCGATCCCAACACCGGCAAGGATTTCATCAGCACCAAGGCGCTGAGGAACCTGCAGATCACCGACGGCGACGTGTCCTTCGACGTCGAACTGGGCTACCCGGCCCGCAGCCAGCATGCGGCCCTGCGCAAGGCCCTGGTCGCCGCGGCGCGCACCGTGGCGGGCGTGGACAACGTCTCGGTCAACATCACGACCAAGGTCGCGAGCCATGCGGTGCAGCGCGGCGTGCAGCTGCTGCCGGGCGTGAAGAACATCGTGGCCGTGGCTTCGGGCAAGGGCGGCGTGGGCAAGAGCACCACCGCGGTCAACCTGGCGCTGGCGCTGGCGGCCGAGGGCGCCAGCGTGGGCCTGCTCGATGCCGACATCTACGGCCCCAGCCTGCCCATGATGCTGGGCATCGACCGCCGCCCCGACAGCGCCGACGGCAAGACCATGACGCCGCTGGAGAACCACGGCGTGCAGGTGATGTCGATCGGCTTCCTGGTCGACCCCGACCAGGCCATGATCTGGCGCGGCCCGATGGCCACGCAGGCGCTCGAGCAGCTGCTGCGCCAGACCAACTGGAAGGACCTCGACTACCTGGTGGTCGACATGCCGCCCGGCACCGGCGACATCCAGCTCACGCTGTCGCAGCGCGTGCCCATGACCGGCGCGGTGATCGTCACCACGCCGCAGGACATCGCGCTGCTCGACGCCAAGAAGGGCATCAAGATGTTCGAGAAGGTCGGCGTGCCGATCCTGGGCATCGTCGAGAACATGGCGGTGCACGTCTGCTCGAACTGCGGCCACGTCGAACACATCTTCGGCGCCGACGGCGGCAAGACCCTGGCCGCGCAGTACGGCATGGACTACCTCGGCGCGCTGCCGCTGGACATCAACATCCGCCTGCAGGCCGACAGCGGCCAGCCGACGGTGGTGGCCGATCCCGAGGGCGAGGTGGCCGGCATCTACAAGGCCATCGCGCGCACCGTGGCGATCGGCATCGCGGAGACGGCCAAGGATTTCTCGTCCAAGTTCCCGACGATCACGGTCAGCAAGGACACCTGATCTCCGGGGCCGCCCTGCGATGAACGTCCTGGTCTCGATGCGCTACCTGGCGGCGCTCAACGAGCACCGCCACTTCGGCCGCGCGGCGCAGGCCTGCCACATCACGCAGCCCGCGCTGTCCAACGCCTTGCGCGCGCTGGAGAACGAGTTCGGCGTGCTGATCGTGCAGCGCGGGCGCGCCTTCGAGGGTTTCACGGTCGAAGGCGAGGCGGTGCTCGCGACCGCGCAGCGCATGCTGCACGAACAGGCGTTGCTGCAGGAGCAGCTGCACAGCGAGGCCGCGCACCCGCGCGGGCGGCTGCGGCTGGCCGCGGTGCCGGCGGCGATGACGCTGCTCTCGCGCTTCGCCCTCGCGCTGCGGGCGCGCCACCCGGGCATCGCGCCGACGGTGGTGTCGCTGAGCTCGCTCGAGATCGAGACCGCCCTCGACGGCATGTCGGTCGACCTGGCGCTGGGCTACACCGACCGCACACGGGTGCGCAACGTGCGCCTGGCGATCTGGCCGCAGTGCACCGAGCGTTATTACCTGGTGCAGCGGGCGGCGGGTTCGGCGGAGAACGAAGACGCCGTGCGCATCGGCGCGCCCATCGGCTGGGCCGAAGCGGCGCAACTGCCGCTGTGCCTGCTCACGCCCGACATGCACAACCGCGCGATCGTCGACCAGGCCTTCGAGATGGCCGGCACGCCGGTGAGCGCGGCGATGGAGACCAATTCGCTGCACACGCTGGTGCGCAGCGTCGGCGCGCTGGCCAGCGTGCTGCCGGGGGCGGCGCTCGAGCTGCTGGTGCGTGAACACGGCCCCTTCGAGGCACGGCCGCTGGTCGCGCCCACGCTCGAGACGCCGCTGGGCTTCATGACCCATGCCAGCGAGCGCATGTCGCGCGCGCTTCAGGCGGCGGTCGACCTGGCGCTCAGCGCCGACTGGCGCGCCGAGCTCGCCTCGGCCGTGGCCTGAGTCGAGGCGGCCCGCAGCCACAGCGCCACCTGGGCCCGCAGCGCCGCGGCCGCGGTGCCGCAGACCGTGCCCAGCGCGAAGCCGGCGAGCACATCGAAAGGAAAGTGCACGCCCAGGTAGATGCGCGCCAGGCCGGTGGCCACGGCCAGCGCGGCCACGATGACGCCCGCCGGGCGCAGCAGCGGGCGCCAGCACAAGAAGGCCGCGATGGCCGCCATCACGCTCGCATGGGTGCTGGGCAGGCCGCCGCGCCGGCCGTGCTGCACGAAGTCGGCACTCAGGCCCAGCATGAAGGGCCGCGGCGTGTCCAGCCAGGCCGCCAGCGCATGCGAGAGCAGGCCGACGCCGGCCGCGCAAAGCAGCACCCACACGGCGTCGAGGCGCGCGCCCCGGTGGCGCAGCGCACTCAGCGCCAGCAGCGCGACGATCGCCCAGCTCGCCACCGAGGACATGGGCAGCGCCAGCTGCAGCAGCCGCGGGTCCGCGGCCAGGCCGGCGCCGAGCTGCTCGAACAGCAGCGAATCGAGGGGGGAAGGCATGGGGCGCGAGCGTGGCAGGGCTTTGTGGCCAGGCCGTGTCAACGCGATGAACGATTCATTTCCGGATCGAATCGGGCCATGTCCCGAACCCATTGGCTTCCAGGCGCGGCGGTCCGTAGACTGTTTCGCCAAAGGACATTCCATGGCGGCGCAAGAGCAAAAAATCGAGTTCTACAACGGGCCCGCGGGCGGCTGGGGCGCCTTGCGCAGCGTGACGCGCGCGCTGCTGGCGCAGGACATCCCGGTGAAGGGCGCGAAGACGCTGCTCTCTGCCAACCAGCCCGACGGCTTCGATTGCCCGGGCTGCGCCTGGCCCGACCGCAACCATGCCTCGACCTTCGAGTTCTGCGAGAACGGCGTCAAGGCCGTGGCGGCCGAAGCCACCGCGCGCCGCGCCGGGCCCGAACTGTTCGCGCAGCACACGGTGACCGAACTCGCGGCGCGCAGCGACTTCTGGCTCGAGGACCAGGGCCGGCTCACGCACCCGATGGTCTACGACGCGGCCAGCGACCGCTACCAGCCCATCGAATGGGACGCCGCCTTCGCGCTGATCGCGCGCCACCTGAACGCGCTGCCCGATCCCAACCAGGCGATCTTCTACACCTCGGGCCGGGCCAGCAACGAGGCGGCCTTCCTCTACCAGCTGTTCGTGCGCGAGTACGGTACCAACAATTTCCCCGACTGCTCGAACATGTGCCACGAGCCCAGCGGCAGCGGCATGCGGCCGCAGTTCGGTGTCGGCAAGGGCACGGTCACGCTGGACGATTTCGAGCGCACCGACGCGATCTTCATCTTCGGCCAGAACCCCGGCACCAACCACCCGCGCATGCTGGGCGAGCTGCGCGCGGCCCACAAGCGCGGTGCGCGCATCGTGAGCTTCAATCCGCTGCGCGAGCGCGGCCTCGAGCGCTTCGCCGATCCGCAGGACAAGCGCGAGATGGTGACGATGGGCGCCACGCCGATCAGCACCCACTATTTCCAGCTGCGCATCGGCGGCGACCTGGCCGCGGTCAAGGGCATGATGAAGCAGCTGCTCGAGCGCCAGGACGCGGGCGAGTCGCTGCTCGACGCCGCCTTTATTGCCGAGCACACCACCGGTTTCGAGGCGCTGGCCGCCGACCTGCGCGCCGAGTCGTGGGAGGTGCTGGAACAGGAGAGCGGCCTCGACCGCGCCCAGCTGCGCGCCGCCGGCGACGTCTATGCCGCGGCCGACAGCGCGATCGTCTGCTGGGGCATGGGCATCACCCAGCATGCGCATTCGGTCGCCACCATCCAGATGCTGGGCAACCTGCTGCTGATGCGCGGCAACGTCGGCCGGCCCGGTGCCGGCCCCTGCCCGGTGCGCGGCCACAGCAACGTGCAGGGCGACCGCACCATGGGCATCTGGGAGAAGCCGCCGGCCGCGCTGCTCGACCGGCTGGCCGAGGTCTACGGCTTCGAGCCGCCGCGTGAAAACGGCATGGACACGGTCGAGGCGATCGCCGCGATGCGCGACGGCCTGGGCAAGGTCTTCTTCGCGCTGGGCGGCAACTTCGCCGCGGCCACGCCCGACACCTACGAGACCTGGAAGGGCCTGCGCCGCTGCGAGCTCACGGTGCACGTGGCGACCAAGCTCAACCGCAGCCATGTGGTGCACGGCCGCGAGGCGCTGATCCTGCCCTGCCTGGGCCGCACCGAGATCGACATCCAGGCCGCGGGCCCGCAGGGTGTGACGGTGGAGGACTCGATGAGCATGGTCCACATCTCGACCGGCATCAACCCGCCGGCCTCGGCGCAGCTGCTGTCGGAGCCGGCCATCGTCGCGCGGCTGGCCGAGGCCACGATCGGCCACCGCAGCCGCACGCCCTGGCGCTGGCTGGTGGAGGACTACGCCCGCATCCGCGACCACATCGAGGCGGTGTTCGCCGACTTCAAGGACTTCAACCGGCGCGTGGCCGTGCCGGGCGGCTTCCGCCTGCGCAACACCGCCAGCGAACGCGTGTGGGCGACGTCGTCGAGGAAGGCCGGCTTCTTCACCCACCCGGTTCCGCGCGACACGCCCTCGCACCGCGCGCGGGCGCGCTTCGCCGGCAAGGGCGGGACCAAAGGCGACACGCGCGTGTTCACGCTGCTCACCACGCGCTCCCACGACCAGTACAACACCACCATCTACGGCCATGACGACCGCTACCGTGGCGTGTTCGGCCAGCGCCGCGTGGTCTTCATCCACGCGGACGACATCCGCGACATCGGCCTGAAGAACGGCGACTGGGTCGACCTCCGCACCGTCTGGGACGACGGCCAGGAGCGCCGCGCCGACCGCTTCAAGCTGGTGGCCTACGACATCCCGCGCGGCAACCTCGCGGCCTACTACCCCGAGACCAACCCGCTGGTGCCGCTGTCCTCGGTGGCGCTCAACGCGGGCACGCCGGCCTCGAAGTCGATCCCGGTGATCCTGGTGCCGCACGTGGCACCCGAGCAGGGTGCCGAGGTCGAGACCGCGCGCACGCCCTACGCCGTGGGCGCCTGATGGACGCACCCGACGCGCTGGCGCAGGCCATCCTGCGGGCCCTGGCCGATGCGCCCGCGCGCGACGGCGGCGGCGTCTCGCTGCCGCGCCTGGGCAAGCAGCTGGGCCTGGGCGCGAGTTCGCTGATGCGCGAACTCAGCCGCATGGGCGACGCCACGCTGGGCGGCGTGCCCGGCCCGGGCTGGGTGCGCGTGGCGCAGCAGGACGATCGCTGGGTGGTGCACCTCGAAGCGGCCGGCCGCGCGCTGGCCGACACGCTGCCGCGCTGAGCGAAGAAGGGCGGCACAATGGCCGCGACCCCCATGCCCGACACCACCGATCCCGCCGTTTCCCTGCCTTCGCTGCTGCGCCGCACCGTGCACGTGTTCGGCGAAGGCGGCGATGCGGCCTCGGACGTGGTGCGCGAGGACACGCTCGCGGCCGAGGTGCCGGTGGCGCTGGTCTTCAACGGCATCTCGCATGCGGTGATGATGGCCACGCCGCAGGACCTCGAGGCGTTCGCGCTGGGCTTCGCGCTCAGCGAGGGCATCCTCGACCATGCGCGCGACTGCCGCGACATCGAGGTGCGCACCTTCTCCGCCGAGGCCGCCGGCCTGCCCGAAGGCGTGCCCGCGGCCGAGGTGCGGCTGGACATCTCCACCCGCAGCTTCGAGCGGCTCAAGGGCCGGCGCCGCAGCATGGCGGGCCGCACGGGCTGCGGCGTGTGCGGCGTGGAGAGCTTCGATGCGCTGGAACTCACGACCGAGGCGCTGGCGCCGCGCGACTGGATCGCCCGCGTCGACCTGCCGACCGTGCTGCGCGCGCTGCAGGCGCTGCCCGCGCGCCAGCGGCTCAACGCCGAGGCTGGTGCGATCCACGCGGCCGGCTGGGCCACGCTCGATGGCGAGCTCACCGACGTGCTCGAGGACGTGGGCCGCCACAACGCGCTCGACAAGCTGATCGGCACGCTGGCGCGCGCGAACCGTCTCGAAGCGCCGGGTTTCGTGGTGCTGTCGAGCCGCGGCAGCCATGAGCTGGTGCGCAAGTGCGCGCGGCTGGGGCTGGCGGCGCTGGCCACCATCTCGGCGCCGACCGCGATGGGCGTGCGCATGGCCGAGCTGTCGGGCGTGCGCCTGTGGGGCATGTGCCGCGCGCCGCGCGGCGTGCTCTATGCCCCGGGGGCGGGGCAGGACTGATCAGGCCGCGGCCGCCTGGGTCGCGCGTTCCTCGACCATGCGCGCGGCGAGTTGCGCGGCCAGCTCCAGCTTGCGCAGGTCGCGCTGGCGCAGCAGCAGGTCGGCGTCGAAGCTGAAGGCGTAGAAGGTGCCGTAGATGCGGCCGTCGCTCAGCACCATGGGCGCGCTGAGGTAGCAGCTCACGTTGGCGGGCGCCCGGACGGCCTGCTTGCAGAAGGCGAGTTCCAGCGGCTGGGTCTTCTCGTCGATGAACTGCGCGCCTTCGCCGGCCGCGTAGCGGCGGAAGATCCGGCGGCCGTCGCGCACTTCGCAGGCGAAGGCCGCGTCGAGTTGCTGCTGCTCGCGCAGCAGTTTCAGCACCTGGTGCACCGCCCGGTGAATGTTCGGGTCTGTCTGCGTCGAGGTCGCGATCAACAGTTCCGACACCTGGACGTCCAGCGCATCGGGGGCGTAGTCGAGGTCGAAGCTGTTATCCATGGGGCGGCCTATTCACAATCTGTTGCAGTTGAAGTATTTAAACCTCAAACCGAAAAAATGAGAACTATGGTTTCATCTTTGTGCGGGCTTTTTTCACACAAGTAGTACCAACGTTTCTTTTTTGTCATAGGCCCTTGGGGGGCTGCCTCGATGCGAAGGCCGTCCTGGGTTCTCCCTGGCGGACGCTGCGATATGTAATGCTAATTGACTACTTTCTCCCTTGGTCGCCCAATCGCCCCGGGAGCCGCGGCATCTCGCCCGGCCCTGTCGCCACGCCAAGGAGACCGCCATGTCCGCCACCGTCGTTCAGTACGTGTTCAAGCCCAACCCGGGCGCGAACCTCCAGGAGCTGCTCGCGCTGATCAAGGAGGCGGCCGAGATGTGGCGAAAGCACGGGGCCGACGTGAGCCTCTGGAACGTGCAGGTGGGCGAGGTCGGCAACATGACCTTCGTCGTGCGCTGCGAGTCGGCCAGCCAGCTCGGGTCCACGCTGGATGCGCTCAACGGCGATCCGAACTTCGTCGCCTGGCGGGCTCGCAACCTGCAGGCGGGGCTGGCGAGCTGGGTGCGCAGCAACCAGGCCTACGAGATCGCGATCTGACCATCGGGGCCTTGCGCGCGCGAATCCGCGCAACTGCCTACACTTTCGGCTCCTCCGATTCCACACAAGGCATTCGATGAGCATCCCCACCACCCGCCTCGGCCGCACCGGCCTCACCGTGTCGCGCCTGGCGCTGGGCACCATGACCTTCGGCCTGCAGACCGAGGAGTCGGTCTCGCACGCGATCCTCGACAAGGCCACCGAGGGCGGCATCAATTTCCTCGACATCGCCGACGTCTATCCGCTGGGCGGCGGGCTCGAGCGCGCGGGCCGCAGCGAAGAGATCGTCGGGCGCTGGCTCAAGGCGCAGGGCCCGGGCCGGCGCGGCGATTTCATCGTCGCCACCAAGGCGGTCGGCAAGATGGGGCCCAACGCCTGGGACCAGGGCGCCTCGCGCAAGCACCTGCTGGCCGCCATCGACGCCTCGCTGGCGCGGCTGCAGCTCGACCACGTCGACCTCTACCAGCTGCACAGCGACGACCGCGAGACGCCGCTGGACGAGGCCATCGAGGCCATGGACACCATCGTGAAGTCGGGCCGCGCGCGCTACATCGGCGTGTCCAACTTCCTGGCCTACCGGCTGGCGCGCGCGCTGGGCCGGGCCGACTACCTGCGGCTCACGCGCTTCGTCTCGGTGCAGCCGCGCTACAGCCTGCTGTTCCGCGAGATCGAGCGCGAGCTGCTGCCGCTGGTGGATGAAGAAGGCCTGGGCGTGATTCCCTACAACCCGCTCGCGGGCGGCCTGCTCACGGGCAAGTACCAGCCCGGCTCGAAGCCGCAGGAGAACACCCGCTTCACGCTGGGCACGGCCGGCACGATGTACCAGGACCGCTACTGGAACGAGCGCAGCTTCAACGCCGTGCAGGGGCTGCATGCGCTGGCCCAGGAGGCCGGCGTGCCGCTCGCCACGCTGGCCGTGGCCTGGGTGCTCGCGAACCCGTCGATCACCGCGCCGCTGCTGGGCGCGAGCCGGCCCGATCAGCTCGACGCCACGCTGGCCGCAGCCACGTACCGGCTCGACCCGGCCCTCAAGCTGAAGCTCGACGAACTCACGGCCGAGTTCCGCAAGGGCGACGCGCCGCGCTGAGGACCCTCAGGCGCGCGCCGGCAGGGCCAGGATCGCGTCGGCCACGGCGTCGATGCCGGCCGGCGTGAGGTCCGGCGCCGCGACCCGCTCGCGCTGCGGCCAGGCCGCGAAGTGGCGCTCCTGCGAACGCGCGTAGTGCGGGTCGTAGTGCAGCGCCATCAGCTCGGCGAACAGCAGCGGCAGTTCGCCCGCCCGGGCCCAGGCCTGCCAGCGCTGCACCGTTTCCTTGCCCTGCATCTCCTTGAGCCGGCCCAGCGTCTCGGCCAGCGCGTCGCGGTCCTCGCCCAGGTAGGCGTAGTCGCGCAGCAGGAAGTCCAGCCGCGCCGCGGGCGTGGCCTCGACCTCGATGCAGCGGGCGGCGCGCATGCGCGTGACCAGCGGCACCGGCAGCGCGATGCGGCCGATGCGCGGGCTCTCGCCTTCGACGTACAGCGGCCGCGCCAGGTCGAGCGTTTCGAACACGGTCGCGATGCAGGTCTCGAAATGCTTCTGCGACGGCTGCGGCACGCCCGGCCAGGCGCCCAGCAGCGAGCCCTTGTGGCGGGCGGCATGCTCCAGGTCCAGCACCTGGGCGCCGCGCGCGGCCAGCGCCTCCAGCACGCGGGTCTTGGCGCTGCCGGTGGCACCGCAGACCACGCGCAGGTCGAGCTGCGGGCACAGCGTCTCGATCTGTTCCAGCACATGGTGGCGAAAGCTCTTGTAGCCGCCCGCGAGCTGCTGCGCGTCCCAGCCGACCAGGCGCAGCCACTGCACCATCGAGCCGCTGCGCAGGCCGCCGCGCCAGCAGTAGACCAGCGGCCGCCACGACGCGGGCCGGTCGGCGAACTGCTCGCGCAGGTGGCGCGCGAGGTTGGCCGCCACCATCGCGCCGCCCACGCGCCGGGCCTCGAAGGCGCCGGTCTGCTTGTAGAGGGTGCCGACGATGCGGCGCTCGTCGTCGTCGAGCACCGGGCAGTTGATCGCGCCCGGGATGTGGTCGAGCGCGAACTCGGCCGGCGTGCGCGCGTCGACGATCGTGTCGAAGGCGTGGCGGTCCTTCACCCGCGTGGGCTGGAAGTTCTTGGAGGGCCGGTCATGCATAGGCCGACCCTAACCCACGCCGCAGCCGGGCGCTGAGGAAATCGACCAGCGCCACCAGCCCGAACATCGCGATCAGCACCGTCATCGCCTGCGGCTGCTGGAAGATCGACAGGTGGAAGTACAGCAGCTGGCCCAGCCCGCCGCCGCCCACGAAGCCCAGCACCGCGGCCATGCGGATGTTCATCTCCCAGCGGTAGAGCGTGTAGGCCACCCACTGCGGCAGCACCAGCTGCAGGCTTGCATAGACGAAGGCCGAGACCGGGCCGGCGCCGGCCTGCACCAGCGCGTCTTCGGGCGCGCGCGGCGCGTTCTCCAGCCCTTCGGCGAACAGCCGGCCCAGCACGCCGGTGGTGTGCAGGCCCAGCGCCAGCGCACCGGCGAAGGGGCCGATGCCCGCGGCCAGCACCATCAGCGCGGCCCAGACCAGCTCGGGCACGCTGCGCAGGAAGTTGAGGACGAAGCGCGACAGCGGCTGCGCGATGCGCCCGAAGCGGCCCGAGGCCGGCAGTGCCAGCAGCGCGCCCGCGGCCGCGGCCAGCAGCGTGCCCAGCGCCGACACCGCCAGCGTCTGCAAGGCGCCCCAGCCGGCCTTGGCCAGGAAGGCCGGCGAGAGGTCGGGCGGGAAGAACTCGGCGACGAACTTGGCCATCAGCCGCAACGACTCGCCGGTGAACAGCGCGCGGTAGTCGATGCCCAGGTAGACGAAGCTCGCGGCCACGGCGGCGAGCACGCCTACGGTCACGATCCGGCAGCGGATGCAGGGCGGCGGCGCGGGGGGCAGCGTCGTCATGCGAGCAGCTTCCGCAGTGCGTTGCTCAGCGCATCGGCCAGCAGCACCAGGGCCAGGAACACCAAGAGGATGCTGCTGGCCTCGCCGCCGTTGAGCATCTTCATCGACTGGTCCATGAGCTGGCCCAGCCCGCCCGCGCCGACGAAGCCCATCACCACCGAGGCGCGCACCGCGCACTCCCAGCGGTACACGGTGTAGGAGGCCAGTTCCTGGGCCGCGTTTGGCAACAGGCCGTAGCACAGGGCGGCGATGCGGCCGCTGCCGGCCTCGAGCAGCGCGCGCGCCGGGCGCGTGTCGGTCGATTCGAGGATCTCGGCATAGACCTTGCCCAGCATGCCGCCGTAGGTGATGGCCAGCGCCAGCACGCCCGCGGCCGGGCCCAGGCCGAGCGCGCGCACGAAGATCAGCGCCCAGACGATCTCGGGGATGGCGCGCAGCACCATCAGCAGCGAGCGCACGGCCTGGCGCCCGGCCATCGCGCGTGCGCCGCCCGGCCCGGGCCCGATGCGCGAGACCGACAGCGCGCGCGTGCCCAGGCAGGCCAGCGGCACCGCGATCGCGAAGGCCAGCGCGGTGCCGGCCGTGGCCATGGCCAGCGTCTCGAGCGTGGCGCGGGCCAGCAATGCAAGGAAGTCGGGCGAGCCCTCGGGCGGCAGGAAGCCCGCGAGGAAGCCGCCGATCACCGCCAAGTTGCCCGGGGCGAACAGCGCCCAGGGCTTGAACTCGGCCAGCACCAGCAGGGGCCAGGCGATCACCAGCGCGACGACCGTCAAGCCGATGCGCGCGCGGGCCTGCGGGTCGCGCCGGGGTGTCGCGGCGGCGGGGCTCACGGGCAGTCGGGCCGGCGGAAGGTGGGTTCGGCGAGGGGCTGCACGGCCGTGTCCGCACTCGGCGGCCCGCCTTCGCTCGCATAGAGCGCCACCAGCATGGCCTGCGTCACCTCGGCGGCCGGGCGGTCGAACAGCACACCACCGTCGCGCATGCCCACGATACGCGGAAACCAGCGCAGCGCCAGGTCGACCGCGTGCAGCGAGGCGACCAGCGTGGCGCCCGTGGCCTCGCTCTGCGCGATCAGCGTGCGCACGGCGGCGTCGGCCAGCGTGGGGTCGAGCGCCGACACCGGCTCGTCGGCCAGCAGCAGCGCGGGCCGCTGGTAGAGCGTGCGCGCGATGCCCACGCGCTGCAGCTGGCCGCCCGAGAGGCGGTCGCAGCGCTCGAACAGCCGGTCTTCCATCGCCACGCGGGCGAGCGCTTCGTGCGCGCCCTCGATGTCGGCGGGATGCAGCAGCGAGCGCAGCGCGCGCGCCGTCGACCACTGGCCCAGCCGCCCGGCCAGCACGGCCGACACCACGCGCAGCCGCGGCGCGATCGGCGGTGCCTGGTGCACGGTGCCGATGCGCGCGCGCAGCCGGCGCAGCGGTGCGGGCGGCAGGCGCCAGGGCGCCGTGCCCAGCGCCTGCACCGAGCCCTCGCCGGGCCGCAGCGCCGCGCCCAGCACGCGCAGCAGCGTGGTCTTGCCGGCGCCCGAAGGGCCGATGACCGCGATGCGCTCGCCGTCGCGCGCAGCCAGCGTCACACCTTGCAGCGCACGCTGGCCGTTGGGGTGGACGACGCCGACGGTCTCGAGGGCGAAGCTCACGCCAGGGTCACTTGATCAGGCCGGCGGACTTGCCCGCCGTCTCGATGCCGTCGTAGTTGGAAGACTTGGTGGCGATGAACCTGCTCGCGCGCTGCAGGTCCATGATCGGCTTGTGCGCCGGGTTGGCCGGGTCGAGCTTGAGGAAGGCCTCGGTCAGCTTTTTCTGCAGCGCCGGGTCCAGGCCCGGGCGCACGGTCCAGTTGTAGTCGTAGTAGGTCGGCGTGGTGGCGAGCACGCGCACCTTGGCGGCATTGGGGTTCTTGGCCTCCACCAGCTTGTCCCAGACCGAGGCGTTGAGCACGCCGGCCTCGGCGCGGTTGGCCGCCACGAAGGCCACGGTGGCGTCGTGCGCGCCGGAGAAGGCAACGGTCTTGAAGTCCTTCTCGGGGTTGATGCCGGCCTGCAGCAGGAAGTAGCGCGGCATCAGGCTGCCCGAGGTGGAGGAGGGCGCGCCGAAGGCGAAGGTCTTGCCCTTGAGGTCGGCCACCGACTTGGCCGTGCTGTCGATGGGCACGATGAACTTGCTGGTGAAGACCTCGTCCTCGGCCCGCTGCGCGATCGGCACCACGCCGCCGTTGGTGCGGATGCGGGCCTGCACGAAGGTGAAGCCGCCCAGCCAGGCCAGGTCGATCTTGTTCGTCGCCAGGCCCTCGACCACCGCCGCGTAGTCGGTCACGGGCGTGAACTGCACGTCCAGGCCGGTCTCCTTCTTGAGGTAGTCGCCCAGCGGCGTGAACTTGCGCTGCAGCTCGGTGGGTGCCTCGTCGGGGATGGCCGACACGCGCAGCACCTGGGTCTGGGCAAAGGCGCCGCAGGCGGCGAGGGAGACAGAGAAAGCGAGCGTCAGCCGGGCGAAAGTCTTCATGGGGTTTACCTTTGTGGGCTTGCAGGACGGGGGGCGGACCATTGTAGGAAGCCTTCGTCCTTCGATAATCCCCGCATGAACCCCACGCCCATGAACCCGCTCGCCCCGCTGCGCCTGACCAGTTTTTCCCATGGCGGCGGCTGCGGCTGCAAGATCGCGCCGGGGGTGCTGTCGGAAATCCTCCGCAACAGCCACGCGGGCTTCATCCCGCCCGAGCTCATGGTCGGCATCGAGACCGCCGACGACGCGGCGGTCTACAAGCTCAACGACACGCAGGCGCTGATCGCCACCACCGACTTCTTCATGCCGATCGTGGACGACCCCTACGAGTTCGGCCGCATCGCCGCCACCAACGCGATCAGCGACGTCTATGCGATGGGCGGCAAGCCCATCATGGCGCTGGCGCTGGTCGCGATGCCGGTCAACCAGCTGCCGATCGAGGTGATCGGCGAGATCGTGCGCGGCGGCCAGGACGTGTGCCGTGCGGCCGGCATCCCGATCGCCGGCGGCCACACCATCGATTCGGTCGAACCGATCTACGGCCTGGTCGTGATGGGCCTGGTGCACCCGGAGCGCGTGCGCCGCAACGCGGGCGCGCAACCCGGCGACCTGCTGGTGCTGGGCAAGCCGCTGGGCGTGGGCGTGCTGTCGGCGGCGCTCAAGAAGGAAAAGCTGTCGGAAGCCGGCTACCGGCAGATGATCGACACGACCACGAAGCTCAACACGCCGGGCATCGCGCTGGCGCAGCTCGACGGCGTGCATGCGCTGACCGACGTGACCGGCTTCGGCCTCGCGGGCCACGCGCTCGAACTCGCGCGCGGCGCGGGGCTCACGGCCGTGATCGAGTGGTCGAAGGTGCCGCTGCTCGATGGCGTCGAAGCCATGGCGGCCGACGGTTTCGTGACTGGCGCCTCGGGCCGCAACTGGCAGGGCTACGGCGCCGAGGTGGTGCTGGCCGAGGGCCTGCCCGCGACGGCGCAGAACCTGCTGAGCGATCCGCAGACCTCGGGCGGCCTGCTCGTGAGCTGTGCGCCCGAGACCGTGGCGGCGGTGCTGCAGGCGTTCCGCGACGAGGGCTTCGCGCAGGCGGCCGTGGTGGGGCACACCGAAGCGGGCGCGGCGGGCCTGCGGGTCCTGGCCTGAGCGGCCGTCAGCGCGCCTTGGCGCGCGCGCTCTTGCGTGCCGGGGCGCGCGGCGCCTCCGGGCTCGGCGTGGCGACCTGGGTGTGCGCCTGCTCGACCCACATCAGCGTGTCGACATAGCCCATGAAGCGGTGCAGGTAGGCCGGCGAGAGCTCGCGCATCAGCAGCAGCGAGCGGTGCACCAGGTGGTGCGAATTCAGCGGGCCCGCGTTCTCGGGCACCTTGGCCAGCGACTGCGTGAGCTGGCGGTCGGCATTGAGCCGGGTCCAGGTCTGGCGGAAGTAGCCCAGGGTCTTGAGCTCGGGCGCGCCGCCCAGGCTGCCCGGTGCGTGCGCGTCGACCGCGGCATGTTCGGCGAGCTGCGCGCTCAGCGCGGCGAGTGCGCCCGGGGCCGCGACGCTGGCAGGTGGCGGTGCGACGGCCGCCTGCCCGGTACGCAGCGCATAGGCCGCGACCAGGGCTTCGAGCCGCCGGTCCAGCCCCTCGCGCGCCGCGCCGCTGTGCTCGGCCGCCCGCCGGGCCATGGCCTCGATCAGCCGGAAGCGCACCGGGTCGAGCCGGTGCGCGCCTTCCGCGCGCCAGGCGGCCAGCCGGGCACCGACGTCTTCTTCGTTCACGGCTTCTTCGCCGCCACCGCGCTCGACGGCCGCGGCGTGGGCGCCATCTCCACGCGCCGGTTGCGCGAGCGGCCGTCGGCATCGGCGTTCGAGGCCACCGCCTGCTCGGCGCCGAAGGCCGCGGCGAAGACCGAGGCGGCGGGCAGGCCTTCCTCGATCAGCGTGCGCGTCACGGTCAGCGCGCGCTGGGCCGAGAGCTCCCAGTTGTCGGCGAACTGCCGGTTGCCGCCGCGCACCTGCCGGTTGTCGGTGAAGCCGCTGACCATCAGGATCTCGTCGCGCGAGCGCAGGTAGGCGGCCACCGGCTCGGCCAGGCTCTTGAGCAGCTGCCGGCCCTCGGGCTGCAGCTCGGCCGAGTTGAGGTCGAACAGCACGTTGCCGCTGATGCCGATGCGGCCGTTGGTCAGCGTCACGCGGCCGGCGGCCAGCGGGCCCGCGAGCGCCTGCTCCAGCGTCTGCAGGCGCTGCGCTTCGGCCTGGCGCTGCTTGACCTCGGCCTCGAGCCGGCTCGTGAGGTCGAGCTGCATGCCGATCACGCCCACCAGGATCAGCACGAAGGCGCCCAGCAGGCCCGACATCAGGTCGCCGAAGACGGCCCAGACCGGCACCGCCGGCTCGACCTCGGCTTCGATGTCCTCGCTCATCACGCTTCGCTGCCCGCGGCCATGCGCTGGCTGGCGATCTGCTGCAGGTCTTCGACGATCTGCTTCTGCGACAGGATGCTCAGGTCGATCACCTCGCGCGCCTGCGCCACGTAGTAGGCCAGCTGCTCGTCGCTGCGCGTGAGCGACTTGCCCAGCGCGGCCTCGATGCGCTGCAGCTGGGCGCCAAGCTTGTCGTTCGATTCGGAGAACAGCTGCACCGCGAAGCCGAAGGCCTCGCCCAGGCTCGCGACCTCGACCGCGCTGCCGGTGATCTGCGCCGCCACCTCGGCCATCTTGCCGGCCTCGGTGCCGACCTGGTCGGTGAAGCGCGCACCCACGCGCTCGAGCAGCTCGGCCGAGGTCGACACCAGCGCATCGATGGCGCCGCGCTGTTCGGTGGACGCATGGTTGACCGCCTGGAGCAGGGTCTCGAGCGTGCCCAGGATGCGGCTGCGTTCCTCGAGCATGCTGTTGTCGCGCGCCATGCCCTCGCTGAGCTTCTGGCGCAGCTCGGTCATCACCTCGGCCGCGGCGCGCGGGGCCTCGGAGGCCAGCTGCACCAGCTGGCCGATCTCGGCGATGGTGCTCTTCGTATGGGCTTCGGTCTGGGCCGAGATCTCGGTGGCGGTCCGCGCCAGCGTGTCGCAGATCGCCTGCTGCTGGGCCTCGCTGCGCTCGCCGGTCTGGTCCCATTGCGCCTGCAGCGAGGCGGCCATCGCTTCCAGCGCGCCGGTCCAGGCCGTGAGGCGCTGCTGGTCGCTGGCGGCGAGGCCGGCCTGCAGCTCGGTGTGGGCCGTGTCGACCGTGCGCAGCAGCGAGGCCGCATGCTGTTCGAAGGCGGCCGATGCCGCGGTCAATGCGCGCGGTGCTTCGGACGCGGCCTGCAGCAGCTGGCCGATCTCGGCGAGCGTGTTCCTTGCCTGCGCTTCGGTCTGCGTGGAGATCTCGGTGGCGGTCTGCACCAGCGTGTCGCAGATGGCCTGCTGCTGGCGCGCGCTGCGTTCGCCGGTCTGCTGCCACTGCTGGTCCAGCGATGCGGCCATGGTGTGCAGCGAAGCGGTCCAGGCGGCGAGCCGCTGTTCGTCGCTGGCGGCCAGGCCGGCCTGCAGTTCGGTGTGGGCCGTGTCGACCGTGCGCAGCAGCGAGGCCGCGTGCTGCTCGAAGGCGGCCGAGGCGGCGGTCAGCGCGCGTGGCGCTTCGGCGCTGGCCTGCATCAGCTGGCCGATCTCTGCGAGCGTGTTCTTCGCCTGCGCTTCGGTCTGGGCGGAGATCTCGGTCGCGGTCTTCACCAACGTGTCGCAGATGGCCTGCTGCTGGCGTTCGCTGCGTTCGCCGGCCTGCAGCCACTGCTGCTGCAGCGCGGCGGCCATGGCTTCCAGCGAAGCGGTCCAGGCGGCGAGCCGCTGCTGGTCGCCGGCGGCCAGGCCGGCCTGCAGTTCGGCATGGGTGCTGTCGACGCTGCGCAGCAGCGCGGCCGCGTGCTGCTCGAAGGTGGCCGAGGCGGCGGCCAGCGCGCGCTGCGTGTCGCCCGACAGGCCCTGGCTCACGCGCTCGTGCTGCGCCAGCGCGCCCTCCCAATGCGCGGACAGGCCGCCGACCGTGTGTTCGAGGCGGGTCGAGACGCCGTCCACCAGCGCCGCCGAGCGCTGCTCGAAGGTCTCGGTGAAGCGGCCCAGCGTGTCGCGCAGGTCCTGCGCCAGCGCCGCGCTGCTCTGTTGGTGGCCGGCGAGCGCGGCCTGCCAGAGGCCGGCGACGGTGGTGGTGCCGGTCTCGAGCCGGCGCGTGAGGCCGTCGAGCTGCTGCTGCATGCTGTGGCCGACGGTGTCGTGCAGGGCGGCCGTCTCGCGCGCGATGCCGGCCATCGTGGCCTCGACCACGGGCTGGATGGCTGCGCTCGCCAGCCGGGCGCTGTCGGTCATGCTCTCCTTGAGCGAGCGGTCGACCGAGGCGGCCAGGCCGGCGTAGGCGGCTTCGGTCTTGGCATGGAAGTGCTGCTGGTTGTCGATCAGCCCGTCGTTGAGCGCCTGGGCCTGGCGTTCCATCGCGCCCATCATGGCCTGCAGCCGGTCGACCAGCACCGGCAGCGCCTGGCCCTGGGCCTGCAGCAGCCGGAAGGATTCGTCGCGCTGGTGCGCAAGCGAGAAGGGGCGCAGCACGGTCGCGATGCGGGTGTCGAGCAGCTGCGCGGCCTGCAGCCGGTCGCGCCGGCACAGCGCCGAGATCAGGCCCAGCATGGCCGAGGCGGCCACGCCGGCCAGCGAGGTGCCGAAGGCCAGGCCCAGGCCCTTGACCGGGGCCGACAGCGAGGCGCGGATGGCCTGCAGGTCGGTCGCGCTCTCGAGCGCCGAGCCGGTGCCGTTGAGCGTGACCATCATGCCCAGGAAGGTGCCCAGCATGCCCAGCAGCACCAGCAGGCCCGCGAGGTAGGGCGTGAGCGCCGGGCCGGGCAGGCCGATGCGCTCGCCTTCGACGCGCAGGCGCACCGCGTTGCGCAGCGAGGGGTGCAGCGGCTCGAGCCAGGCGGTCAGGCTGGCCGGGGCCGCCGGCAGGTCGGCCACGGCCTGCGCCAGCGTGCCGGTGGCCTGCCGGTAGCGGCGCAGTTCCAGCGCGCCCATCACGTAGAAGGCGGCGATCAGCAGCGAGATCAGCAGCGCCAGCGGGTTGGTGCCGATGTAGCCCAGGCCGACCCAGCAGACGGCGGCCAGGCCCACGAAGAAAGCGGCGTATTTGGAGAGATCGGGAAGGGATCGGGTCATGTGGTCTGTCAGCGGGCGCGAAGGGCTTCGAGCAGCCCCTCGACCGGTTGCAATCGGATGTCCAGCTCGGCCAGCAGCACGGCGTGCATGTCCTTGCCGAACACGTCCAGCCAGTGGGCGGCGGGAAGGCGGAGTTGGTCGTAGTCGTGGTGTTCGTCGGGCGCGTCGTCCTGCAGCGCGCGTTCGGCGCGCTCGGCCTGGGCCGCCTGCGCGGCCACTTGTGCCTGGTGGGCCTTCTGCAGCCGCTCGAAGTGCTTGCCCAGCAGCGTGGGCACGGTCGCGAGCAGGCTGTGTTCCTTCGGGCCCAGCACCTGTTCCATCACCACGTCGAGGGCCGCGAGCTGGGCCATGGCCGGCGACCTGGCGGCCAGCCGGGTGCGCACATGGGCGCGCAGCGGCGCGATGCGCGTCTCCATCGCCTGTTGCCGGGCGAGGTAGCGCCGGCGGTGGGGCGTGAAGTCGGCGGTGGTGTCCATGGCGGCGTCGGCGTGGGGAAAGGCGTTCTTGTCGGCAATGGCCAGCACCAGCGCCGTCCGCACGCGTGCGAACTCCGCTTCCTCCGCGCTGCCGGTGGACGCGCGCGCGCTCGATGGCGCCGGGGCCGGACTCCCGTTCATCACGGTGGACAGCGAGATGTCGTCGGTCCAGCCGAACCATTGGCTCAATCGGTCCGAGAAGGACCGCTTGGCGTCGGGAACGTCGATGTCCGTCAGTCGAGCGAGCAAGCGAACGAGCGCCGAGCCGGTGAAACTTGTGCGCTGTGACACGTGCACCCCCTCCCGCCGATCGAAAAACCTGGCAGTCTACACTGAGCGCTCACTCACGTCGTGGCGGCGCGACCCCCGATGGCACCGGCCTCGGCCGCGCGCAGGATGCGGCGGAAGCTCGGGCATTCCATGTGGCTGGGCGCGCGGCAAGCCGCGGCGTGCCGCAGGCCGTCGCGCATGGCGCCAAGCCGGCGGATGGTGCGGTCGAGTTCCTGCGCCTTGTCGCGCAGCAGCTGGCGGTCGATCCGGGGCTGGCCGTCGGGCGCGAACATCCGGGCGATCGCATCGAGCGAGAAGCCGGCCGCGCGGCCGAGCGCGATTAGCGCCAGCCGCTCGACCACATCGGCATCGAACAGCCGCCGCAGGCCCTGGCGGCCCACCGAGGCGATCAGCCCCTTGCTCTCGTAGAAACGCAAGGTGGAGGCGGGCAGACCGGAGCGCCGCGCGACCTCGCCGATGTCCAGTGCATTCATCTCTTGACCTCAAGTCGACTTGAAGTTGCAAAGTCTAGCCTTCGACAGATCCAAAGGAGTGCGACATGAAGACATCACCCACCGGGAGCGTGCAGGCCGCGCTATGGAACGGCCGCGCCGGCCGTGCCTGGGTCGAGGGCCAGGCCATGCTCGACCGGATGTTCGCCCCCTTCGAAGCGATGCTCGTCGACGCCGCGGCCGCCGTGGCGGCGCAGGCCGTGCTCGACGTGGGCTGCGGCACCGGCGCCACCACGCATGCGATCGCGCGCCGGCTGGGCCCGTCCGCGCATTGCACGGGCGTCGACATCTCCCAACCGATGGTCGCCGCGGCGCGCCTGCGGGCCGGGCCGGGCGCGCGCACCGACTTCCTCTGCGGCGATGCCCAGACCCAGGCCTTCGCGCCGGCCCGCTTCGACCTGCTGGTCTCGCGCTTCGGCGTGATGTTCTTCGACGACCCGGTCGCGGCCTTCATGAACCTGCGCCGGGCCGCGCGACCCGGCGCCGAACTGCGCCTGATCGCCTGGCGCTCGGCCGAGCAGAACCCCTTCATGACCACCGCCGAGCGCGCGGCCGCGCCGCTGCTGCCGGCCCTGCCGCCGCGCCAACCGGATGCGCCGGGCCAGTTCGCCTTTGCCGAGCGCGATCGCGTGGAGGCGATCCTGCGCGGCAGCGGATGGGGCGGGATCGCGATCGAGCCGATCGACGTCGGCTGCAGCCTGCCGGAGGCCGATCTGGTGCGCTACTTCACCGGCCTGGGGCCGCTGGGGCTGGTGCTCGAGGATGCCGACGAAGCGACCCGCACGCGCCTGGTCGACACGGTGCGCCAGGCCTTCGATCCCTTCGTGCGGGGCGACGAGGTGCGCTACGACGCCGCCTGCTGGTGGATCACGGCACGCTCAGTGGAATGAGGCGACGAGTTTCCAGGCGATGGCCACCAGCAGCCCACAGCTGGCGAAGCCGATGGCGCTGATGCCGTGGGCATCGTCCAGCCCCTCGGCCGAGCGCAGCCGGCGGGGATAGCGGCCCCAGGTGACCAGCTTCAGGATGGCCCAGCCGGGCCAGTAGAAGACGAAGCCGAAGGCCACGGTGGCGAACAGGCGGGCCAGGAGCGCGAGCAGTGTGTCCATGATCGGCGCCATTGCAGCACCGGCCGGGGCTTCTGGCAAGCGACCTACTTGCCCACCACCTGCACGTCATCGAACTGCAGCGGGCGCCCGTCGGCGCTCTCGACCCCGAGCCGCGCGACCGGCTGGCCGCTCTCGCGGTCGACCAGGCGCGAGCGGCGCTCGCCGCGCGCGAACAGTTGGCCTTCGCCCCATTGCCGCAGCCCGACGATCACCGGGAACAGCGCCTGGCCCCGGGGCGTCAGCACGTACTGCTGGTAGGCCGAGCCGTCCGCCGCGGGCTGGCTCTCGAGGATGCCCTCCTGCACCAGCGCCTTGAGCCGGCTCGCGAGGATGTTGCGGGCAGCGCCCAGGCTGGCCTGGAAGTCGCTGAAGCGGCTTACGCCGTCGAAGGCGTCGCGCACGATCAGCAGCGACCAGCGGTCGCCGACCAGGTCCAGCGCGCGGGCGACCGGGCAGGTCGCGGTGTTCATTCGTTTGCGTTCGGCCATGTCGAGGTTTTTCCAAAACAGCGCCGCCGCCTGGCCGCGCACTGGTTGCATTTTAAAACTCATAAGCTATGCTTCAGTTGGTTTAAAAACGAAACCAGTTAAATCGATGTCTTTGCCTCTCTCTCCCAATGACGCTCGGCCCCTGCCGCGCAGCCTGGTCGCGCTGTTCGCCGGCACCAGCGGCGCCAGCGTGGCCAACGTGTATTTCGCCCAGCCGCTGCTCGACACGCTGGCCTCGGACTTCGGCCTGTCGCAGGCTGCCGTCGGCGGTGTCGTGACGGCCACCCAGGCCGGCTCGGTGCTGGCCCTGCTGCTGCTGGTGCCGCTGGGCGACCAGCACGATCGGCGCCGGCTGGCGCGCGCGCAGCTCATGGCGCTGGTGCTGGCCCTGGTCGGCGTGGCGGCCGCGCGCGGCGGCATCGCGCTGATGGCCGGCATGCTCTGCGTCGGCCTGCTGGGCACGGCCATGACGCAGGGGATGATCGCCTACGCGGCCAGCAGCGCGGCGGCGCACGAGCGCGGGCGCGTTGTGGGCGCCGCGCAGTCCGGCGTGGTGATCGGGCTGCTGCTGGCGCGGGTCTGGTCGGGCGTCGTGGCCGACCTGGTCGGCTGGCGCGGCGTGTACCTGGGCTCGGCGGCCGTGATGGCGCTGCTGGGCACCTGCATCTGGCGCCGGCTTCCGGTCCAGGCGCCGGTGGTCGAACGCCTGCCCTACGGCCGGCTGCTGCGTTCCTCGCTGGACCTGCTGCGCACCGACCGCGTGCTGCAGCTGCGCGGCACCTTGGCCCTGCTGATGTTCGCGGCCTTCAGCATCTTCTGGAGCGCGCTGGCCCTGCCGCTCACGGCCGCGCCCTGGTCGCTGTCGCACGCGGCCGTGGGCGCCTTCGGCTTGCTGGGCGCAGTGGGCGCGGTGCTGGCCGGCCGGGCGGGCCGCTGGGCCGACCGGGGTTGGGCGCAGCGCACCAGCGGCGTGTCGCTGGCCCTGCTGCTGCTCGGCTGGCTGCCGCTGGCCCTGATGCAGCGCTCGCTCGGCTGGCTGGTGCTGGGCATCCTGCTGCTCGATGCGGCGTGCCAGGCGCTGCACGTGACCAACCAGGCCCTGATCCTCCAGCGGCCCGCTGCGGCGCACGGCCGGCTGATCGGCTGCTACATGCTGTTCTACGCGGTGGGCAGCGGCGCCGGCGCGATCGCCTCGACCGCGGTGTATGCGCAGGCGGGCTGGTCCGGCGTGTGCGTGCTCGGCGCGGGCGTGAGCCTGCTGGCGCTGCTCGTCTGGGCCGTGAGCGCCAGGCCTCGCGCGGCGGGTCTGGCGTGCAGGGCCTAGAACACCAGCCCGCCCGCGACATCGAGGGTGGTGCCCGTGACCCAGGCCGCATCTTCCGACACCGCATACGAGACCGCGGCCGCGATGTCGCTGGGCTGCCCCACCCGGCCCAGTGGCGTCTTGCCCACCAGGTGCTCGGCCATGGCCGCGGCCGATTCGGCATTGCCTTCGGTCGCGACGAAGCCCGGCGCGATGCCGACCACGCGGATGCGGCGCGCGCCCAGTGCCGTGCCCAGCGTGCGGGTCAAGGTGTCGACCGCGCCCTTGGTGGCGGAATAAACATGCACCATCGGCTGCGGACTCGTGGCCACGCCCGAGCTGATGTTGACGATCACGCCGCCGGGCGGAAGCACGCGTGCGGCCGCCTGCGTCACGAGCAGCAGGCCGCGCACGTTGAGATTGAAGTGCATGTCGACGCTCTCTGCAGTGATCGAGTCCAGCGAGTCGACCTGGTAGACGCCCGCGTTGTTGACCAGGATGTCGAGCCGCCCGAAGCGCTGCACGGCCGCATCGACCAGCGGCTGGATGTCCTCGGGCCGGCTGAGGTCTGCCTGCACCGCGAAGGCCTGGCCGCCCGCGGCGGCGATGGCCTGGACCACGAGCTCGGCGTCTTCCGCACTGCGCGAATAGTTGACGACGACCGAGGCACCGTCGGCCGCCAGGCGCTTGGCGATGCCGGCGCCGATGCCTTTGGACGAACCGGTGACGAGGGCGACCTTGCCGGAGAGATTGCGCATGGGATGTCCTGAAGAGGGAAGAGGTGAAGAACGAACGGTAGTCCCGATGCAGCCCCGGATAAATGGCATGGCGCCGCATGCGGCATGAAGCTGCGCTTCATAATCCCCGCGTGTCATCCGAGCTCTTTCCCGCCATCGCCGCCTTCGCGCGCGTGGCCCACTACGCCAGCTTCACGCGCGCGGCGGCGGAGCTTGGCGTGTCGCCTTCGGCGCTGTCGCAGACCGTGCGCACGCTCGAGGGCCGGCTCGGCGTGCGGCTGCTCGACCGCTCGACGCGCCGCGTCGGCGTGACCGAGATCGGCCAGCGCTTCCTGTCGGATGCACAGCTTGGGCTGTCGGCGCTCGAGACCGCGATCGACGCGGTGAACGAAAGCCGCGAACGCCCGGTGGGCCTGCTGCGCCTGAACCTGTCGCGCACCGCGGCCGAGATCCTCGTGCTGCCGCATTTGATCGAATTCAACGAGGCCTTCCCGGACATCACGCTGGAGATGCATTGCGACAACGCGCTGCTCGACCTGGTGGGCAACGGCTTCGATGCCGGCATCCGGCTGGGCGAAAACCTGGCGCAGGACGTGGTGGCCGTGCCGCTGGGCGGCCGGCGCCGCATCGCGACCGTGGCCGCACCGCGTTACCTCGAAGGCCGCACGCCGCCGCGCACGCCCGAAGACCTGAAGGCGCACCGCTGCATCAACGTGCGGCTGGGCGGCAGCGTCTATCGCTGGGAGTTCTCGCACAAGGGCCGCGACTTTGACATCGAGACCACCGGCCCGCTGCTGACCAACGACGGCGACGTGCTGCTGGCCGCGGTGCGTGCCGGCGCCGGCATCGCCTGTGCGTTCGAGGTGCAGGTGCAGGACGACATCGCGGCCGGGCGGCTGGTGCCGCTGCTCAAGGCCTGGTGGCCGACCTTCCCGGGCTTCTACCTCTACCACCCGAGCCGCATCCACGTGTCGCGCAAGCTGCGCGTGTTCATCGACTTCATGCAGCAGCGCCTGAACCCGCGCTGAGCGGCAAGGCACGCGGCTTGCTCAGCACCACAAAAGGCCCACCCCCAGACCCCATGCACATCGAACACGACGACCTTTCGCGCCCCGCCATCCACGCCCTGCTCGAGGAGCACCTGCAGAGCATGCGTGCCTGGTCGCCACCGGAGAGCGTGCATGCGCTCGACCTGGACAAGCTGCGCCAGCCCGGCATCACCTTCTGGTCGGCCTGGGACGAGGCTGGCCTGCTGCTCGGCTGCGGCGCGCTGAAGGAACTGGACGCCACGCATGGCGAGCTGAAGTCCATGCGCACGCCCGAGGCGCATCGAGGACGGGGCGCGGGCAGGGCGATCCTCGCGCACATCATTTCGGTGGCGACCGCCCGCGGCTATGAACGCCTGAGCCTGGAGACCGGTGCGACAGCGCCCTTCGCGCCGGCACAGCGGCTCTACGAAAGCGCCGGCTTCACCCGCTGCGGACCTTTCGCCGACTACGGCGAGGATCCGCACAGCGTGTTCATGACCTTGGCGCTCGCGTCGGACGGCAGGCCGTGAGCGCGGCCGGGCCGCGCATCGGCGGTAGAGTGGCGAGCATCGCAACCCCGGAGGAAGACACATGAACGCCACCCGAATCATCGCGATCGTCCTCATCGTCGCGGGCGGCCTCGGCCTCGTCTACGGCGGCTTCAGCTACACCAAGGACACGACCGTCGTGAAGCTGGGCCCGCTCGAGATCTCGGCCAAGGAGAAGGAGCGCGTCAACGTGCCGATGTGGGCCGGCATCGGCGCGATCGTGGTCGGCGGGCTGCTGCTGGTGATGGGCGGGCGCAAGGGCTGAGCGCCCGCGTCAGGCGTAGCGGCGCTCGAGCGCATCCCATTCGGGCTTGCTGACGAGCCGCTGGCGTTCGGCGAAAGGAGTGACCAGCGCCGGGTCTTCTTCCAGCCGCCGGTCGTCGCGCAGCGCGGTGAGGGCCTTCTGCATGCCGGCCACCGCGCCCTGCAGCGCGGCGTTGGCATACAGCACCAGCCCGTAGCCCAGCCCGGCCAGCTCCTCGGCGCCGAAGATCGGCGTGCGGCCACCGACCACCATGTTCATCAGCTGGGGCCGACGCAGGCGCTGCGGCAGCGCCCGGATCTCCTCGGCGCTGGTCACGGCCTCGACGAACAGGATGTCGGCGCCGGCTTCGGCAAAGCGCTGGGCGCGCTCGATCGCCGCCTCGAAACCATGCACCGCGCAGGCGTCGGTGCGCGCCAGGATCAGCAGGTCCGGATCCTGCCTGGCATCGGCCGCGGCCTTGATCTTGCCGACCGCCTCGTCCGTGCCGATCACGTCCTTGCCCGAGAAATGACCGCAGCGCTTGGGCGCGACCTGGTCCTCGAACTGGATGCAGTCGGCGCCGGCGCGCTCCAGCGTGCGCACCGTGTGGCGCACGTTGAGCGCGTTGCCGAAGCCGGTGTCGGCATCGACGATCAGCGGCAGCCGCACCGCGTCGCGGATGCGCGCGGTGTGGTCGGCCATTTCGGCCAGCCCCACGAAGCCCTGGTCGGGCAGGCCGAACCACATGTTGGTGACGCCGGCGCCGGTGACGTAAATCGCCTCGTAGCCCAGGTCTTCGATGACCCGGGCCGACAGGGCGTTGAAGGCGCCCGGGACGATGACGCCGCGGCGGGCCTCGGCCAGTGCACGCAGTTGCTGTTTGGTGTTCATGTTCTGTCTGCAGGAGTGGGTCGTGGCGGATGGGCGGATTGCTGGCGTGCTCACTTTTCCTGCATCTGGGCGGCCTTGACGATCTCGCCCAGGCGCTTGCGCTCGGCATCGGTGAACTTCACGAACTCCTGCCGCGTGCCGCCGATGGGCTCGATGCCCAGGCCCTTGAGCTTCTCCACCGTGGCCGGCTCGCGCATGGCCTTGTCCACGGCGGCGGCGACCTTGTCGAGGATCTCGTCGGGCGTGCCGCGCGGCGCATGCAGGCCGGCCCAGTGCGCGATTTGCAGGTCCGGGAAGTCCTGCTCGACGGCCGTCGACAACTGCGGGTAGGCCGAGATGCGCTGCGTCCAGGTGGTGGCCAGGGCCTTGAACTTGCCGTCGCCGCGGATGTGCGGCAAGGCGATGATGCTGGCCTCGGAGGTGCCTTCGACTTGGCCGCCGAGCACGGCCGTGGTGCTCTCCGAGCCGCTCTTGTAGGGCACGGGCTGCAGCTTGGCGCCGTACTTCACGTTCAGCATCTCGGCCACGAAGTGCGGCGTGCTGCCGGTGCCGGCGGTGGCGAAGTTGAAGCCCGCGCCCTTCTTCGAGGCCTCGACAAAGTCGCGCAGGTTGTTGTACGGCGCCGACTTGGGTACCACCACCACCGAGGGCGCGAGGCCGATCATCGCCACCGGCACCAGGTCCTCGTCCTTGAAGGGCATGGACTTCTTGATCATGCTGTTGGAGATCACGCCGGCTGCGCTGATCAGGAAGGTGTAGCCGTCCGGCGCGCTGCGGGCGACCAGGTCGGCGCCGAGCGAGCCGCCCGCACCGGGCCGGTTGTCGATCACCACCGGCTGGCCCAGCACCTTGGCCGCGCCTTCGGCCGCCGAGCGCGCCATCAGGTCGTTGGCGCCGCCGGCCGAGAAGGGCACGACGAAGCGGATCGTCTTGGCGGGCCAGGCCTGCGCATGCGCGGCCACGGGCAGGGCGCAGGCGAGCGCGGCGGCGACGGCGCAGCCCAGCGGGGAAAGGCGATGGAAGTTCAAGTTGTTCTCCTGTGTTCTGGTGGACGGGCCCCGGCAGGGGCCGCGGGCAATGGCGCAAACGCCGTGCCATCGCTTCGAGGGGCAACCCCGAATGCTGCAAGTGCTTGATCTGCAAGGCATTCATGCGCTGCGAGGGTGCTTGGTGTTGGCGCTGTATTTCAAGATGGTTTCATTTCTGAAACGTGGATACTTGACGAGATGAATTCGCCGACCCCTGCCTTGCCGGATGTTCCCGCCGTGCCGCGCCGCCAGCTCCATATCGTGGCCGTGGCGCGCCATCGGCTGGGCCGCGTGCTCGAGCGGCTGGCGCCGGAGGTCGCGGCCCAGGCCGAGGTCTCCTTCGTCGGCCATGCCTTCGACGACGCCGTGGCCGCCGTGCGGGCCCTGCACGCCCGCGCGCCCATCGATGCGGTGGTGGCGGCGGGCGCCAGCGGCGAATGGCTGCGCCAGCACCTGGACCTGCCGGTGGCGATCGTGGAGGTGCGAGGCTTCGACCTGATGCGCGCGCTGGCCGCGGCGCGCGCCCTCTCGACGCGCGTGGGACTGGTGTCCTTCGACGGCCCGTCCGAGCACCTGGCGCAGCTGGACACCCTGTTCGGCATGGGCATCGCGCAGTTCAGCTACCGCGGCCCGGACGATGCACCCGCCTGCGTCGAGGCGCTGCGCGCGGCCGGCGTCCAGGCCGTGGTGGCCCCCGGGCTGGTGGCCGACCTGGCCGAGCAGGCGGGCATCGCCAGCGTGCTGATGTATTCCGACGACGCGGTGCGCCAGGCGCTGCAGGACGCCGTGCACATGGCCCGCCTGGGGCGCGCCGAGCGCGCGCGCCACGAGCGGCTGGGCACCATCCTCGGCCAGCTGCAGGACGGCGTGGTCGCGGTGGACCTGCGCCAGCGCATCGAGGCCCTGAACCCGGTCATGGCGGAGCTGCTGGGCGGCTCGGTGGCCGCGCTGGTCGGCCGCGTGCTGGGCGACGTGGAGCCGGTGCTCGACCTCGGGGCCACCCTGCGGATGCAGGACGCCCCGGCCGAGGAGGTGCTGCAGATCGGCATGCGCACACTGGTGGTCCGGCGCGCGCCGATCGTCGAAGGTGGCGAGGTCACCGGCGCCTTGCTGGTGTGCCGCGACCCGGCCGTCATCCAGCGCGCCGACCGCCACCTGCGCGCCAACCAGCGGCAGCGGGGCGCGCCCGCGCGGTACCGGATCGAGGCCTTCGCCGGCGAGGGCATCGCCGCGCGGCGCGTGCGCGAACTGGCGGCCCGGTGCGCCGCCAGCGATGCCACGGTGCTGATCACGGGCGAGAGCGGCACCGGCAAGGAGCTGGTGGCCCAGGGCATCCACACCGCCAGCCGGCGCGCCACGCAGCCCTTCCTGGCGGTGAACTGCGCCGCGCTGGCCGAGAGCCTGCTCGAAAGCGAACTCTTCGGCCACGAGGAGGGCGCCTTCACCGGCGCACGGCGCGGCGGCAAGACCGGACTGATCGAGGCCGCCCATACCGGCACGCTGTTCCTCGACGAGATCGGCGACATGCCGCTGGCGCTGCAGACGCGGCTGCTGCGCGTGCTGCAGGAGCGCGAGGTGCTGCGCCTGGGCGCGACCGCGGCGGTGCCGGTCGACCTGCGCGTGATCGCCGCCACCCATGCCGACCTGGCGACCCAGGTGGAGCGCGGCCTGTTCCGGCGCGACCTGTACTACCGGCTCGCGGTGCTGCGCATCGAGACGCCGCCCCTGCGCGATCGCGGGACCGACATCGCGCGCCTGGCGAGCGCGTTGATGGCGCCGTGCCGCCGCCCTGGGCGTGCCGGACGGGCAGGCGGCGGCCGGGCTCGCCGCGCTGCTGGAGCTGGCCGCGGGTTACGCCTGGCCCGGCAATGTGCGCGAACTCGAGAACCTGGTCGAGCGCCTGCTGGCCTGCCACGACCACCTCGCGCCGGCCGGTGTGCCGGACCGCGTGCGGCTGCTGGAGATGTTCCCGGAGTGCTCGCAGGCCCGCCCCGGGCCCGTGCGCGACGGCCTGTTGAAGGGGGTGCGCCGCGCGGCCGAGCTGCGACGTGTGCGCGAGGTGCTGCAGTCGGTGCAGGGCGACCAGGGCCAGGCTTGTGCGCTGCTGGGCATCAGCCGCGCCACGCTGTGGCGGCGCCTGCGTGACGACGCGTCGGCAGCGGGCGATCCGGGGCCGAAGAAGCCTTCGGCCTAGCGGCCCCCGGAGCCGACAAAACCGTTACCGCGGGCCCGAGGGCGGAAGGGAGAGGGAGTCGAACCCTCCCGGCGACGCGTGGCGCCACCCACCGGGTTTGAAGCCCGGCCGCCCCACCAGGGACGATTCCCTCCCATGTTGTGCATTCATGGGGTCACTCGCTGCGCTCCGTGCCGCCGAAGAGCACGGTGTCGGGGCGCAGCAGGTGCACATCCTTCACGCGTCGCGTGTAGCCGACGCGGTCGAAAAACTCCAGCAACTGGATCGCGCGCTTGCGGCCCAGGCCGGTGGCGTCGCGAAAGCTCGCGGCCTGAAGGCCTTCGTTGTTGGCCATGCAGTCGCGCGCCAACGCGGCCAAGCCTTCGATGGTCGCTGCCGGATAGTACAAGTCCTTCACCACCTGGTAGGCCTGGCCGCGCCGCGCCAGGCTCGCGAGCGTCTGGCGCACCACGGGTTCGGCCGCGTGGTTGTTCTTCGCCAGGTCGCGCACCCAGGGTGGATCGAAACCGCCGTCGGCCATCTGCGGCAGCAGCTTCTGGGCCAGCCGTTCCTCGGCGGCGCTGAGCACGGCCGCATGCGCGGGCAGGTGCAGCCAGTGGCCGCTGCGCGCGAGCGTGCCCTTCGTCAGCAAGGTCTCGACGGCGTGCTGCCACAAGGCGTCGCCCACGCGCGGGCCGGCCAGGCGCTTGAGGCGGCGCAGGTCGGGGCCGACCTCCTCGGGCGAGGCCTGGTGGAATTCCTCGAGACGGCCAAGGATCTGCTGCTGCAGCGCGTCGAGGTGTTCGACGGCGATCAGCATCGGGGGAAGCTGCACGGCATCGCTCGGCGCCACCGGTGCCTCCTGCAGCGCGAGCGCGCGTTGCAGGCGCCCGGTGTCCAGGCCCGTCGGTGCACTCGCAAGCAATGCGCCGATGCGTTTGCCGCGCTCGTCCAGCGCCCATGCGGCCAGCGCCTGCAGCCGCTCGGGCGTGCGCCGGTAGCGCGTCGGCGCGTACGGGTCGAGCACGCGCACGCCGGCCACGGTGCGCGTGGCGGAGGCGTCGCGCAGCACGCCGCGGTCACCATGCCAGGCGGCCACGGGCTCGCGCAGCACCAACTGGGCCAGCGCGGTGTCGCCGGGCGCGAGCGTGTCGCGGTCGAGCAGCGCGACCGAGGCCATCACGTCGCTCGCGCCCAGGTGGGCATGCACGATCGTGCCCGAGCGCAGCGCCTGCGCCTCGCCGGGCCACAGCATGAGCTGCACGTCGAGGCGCTCGGTGGTGAGCGCGATGCCCGGCGCGCAGACCCACTGGCCGCGGTGGACCTCGTCCTTGGCCACGCCGGCCAGTGCCAACGCGCAGCGCTGGCCCGCGTGCGCGGCCTCGGCCTGTTCGTTCTGCGCGTGGATGCCGCGCACGCGCACCGGCCGGTCGCCGGGCACGATCCGCAGTTCGTCGCCGATGCGCACGCGGCCGGCCATCACCGAGCCGGTGACCACGGTGCCCACGCCGGCCAAGGTGAAGGCGCGGTCGACGGCCAGGCGGAAGGCCAGCGCCTCATCGTGCGCGTGCACCGTGCGCGCCTCGGCGACCAGGTGGGCGCGCAGTGCGTCGAGTCCTTCGTCGGTGGCGGCCGACAGCGCGAACACCGGTGCGCCCGCGAGCGCGGTGGGCGCAAGCAGGGCTTCGATCTCGGCGCGCACCTGCGCGATGCGCGCCCCGCGTTCGCTTGCGTCGATGCGGTCGATCTTGGTGATCGCGACCGTGCCGTGCCGCAGCCCCAGCAGCGCGACCACCGCCAGGTGCTCGCGCGTCTGCGGCATCACGCCATCGTCGGCCGCCACCACCAGCAGCGCGTGCGCGACGCCGGTGGCGCCGGCCAGCATGGTGTGCAGCAGGCGCTCGTGGCCGGGCACGTCGACGAAGCCCAGCGACGGTCCCTCGGGCGTGCGCAGGTAGGCATAGCCCAGCTCGATCGAGATGCCGCGCCGCTTCTCCTCGGGCAGCCGGTCGGTGTCGACGCCGGTGAGCGCACGCACCAGCGTGGTCTTGCCGTGGTCGATGTGGCCAGCGGTGCCGATGATCATGGGGTGCGGATTTTCTCCTTCCCCCTCTGGGGGAAGGTGGGGATGGGGGCCCGCGCGCCAGCGGGCGCTGCGCGGTGTCGAAGGCCTGCCCCCACCCCGGCCCTCCCCCGGCGGGGGAGGGAGGAAGAGGGGAGGCGGTTACCGGCGCGTCTGTGCGCATGGCGCTGCTGTCTTGCTCCTTCCCCCTTTGGGGGAAGGTTGGGATGGGGGCCCGCGCGCCAACGGGCGCTGCATGATGTCGAAGGCCGTCGTGCCCCCACCCCGGCCCTCGCCCGGTGGGGGCGGGAGAGAAACCGGTCACGACAGCCGCTCCCGCAGCAAGGGCAACTGATCGACGAACGGCCCGCTGTCCTCCAGGCAGCGCAGGTCCAGCAGCAGCCTGTCCTCCGCGATGCGCCCGATCACCGGCAGCGGCAGGCCGCGCAGGGCCGTGGCCAGCGCCTCGAGCGCGGTGCCCGTGCCCTTCTTCGCCGTGCCCGCGGGCGCCAGCGCGAGGCCGGCCGAGGGCAGGCGTTCGACCGGCAGCGAGCCCGAGCCGATCTGGCCCAGCAGCGCCACCACCTCGACCGTGAAGCGCGGTGCCACGGCCGCGGCCACCGCCGGCTGCAGCGCGCGCGCCAGTTCGCGGATCGCCTCGGCCGGCCGCGTCAGCAGCCGCAGCGTGGGCAGGTCCTGCGCGAGGCGCTCGGGCCGCAGGTAGAGCATCAGCGTGGCTTCGAGCGCGGCCAGCGGCAGCTTGCTCATGCGCAGCGCGCGCTTCATCGGGTACTTGCGGATGCGGCCGACGGCGGCCTTGCTGCCCACGATCAGCCCGGCCTGCGGGCCGCCCAGCAGCTTGTCGCCGGAGAAGGTCACGACGTCGCAGCCGGCCGCGAGCATCTCCTGCGGCAACGGCTCGCGCGGCAGGCCGTAGTTCGCGAGGTCGACCAGCGAGCCGCTACCCAGGTCGGTGGCCAGCGGCACGCCGCGCGCATGCGCGATGCCGGCCAGCGTCTTCTCGTCGACCGCCGCGGTGAAGCCCTGCACCGCGTAGTTGCTGGTGTGGACCTTCATCACCAGCCCGGTGCGCTCGGTGATCGCGCGCTCGTAGTCGGCCGGGTGGGTGCGGTTGGTGGTGCCGACCTCGACCATGAGCGCGCCCGCGCTGGCCATCACGTCGGGCATGCGGAAGGCGCCGCCGATCTCGACCAGTTCGCCGCGCGAGACGATGACCTCGCGGTCACGTGCCAACGCAGCAATCGTCAGCAGCACCGCGGCCGCGTTGTTGTTGACCACGGTCGCGGCCTCGGCACCGGTGATCGTGCACAGCAGGTCCTCGATCAGCGAATCGCGGTCGCCGCGGCCGCCCGAGAGCAGGTCGTACTCCAGGTTGTTGGGCGAAGCCATGACCGTCAACAGCCGCTGCAGTGCCGCATCGGCCAGCACCGCGCGGCCCAGGTTGGTGTGGATCACCGTGCCCGTGAGGTTGAGCACGCCGCGCATGCGCGGGGCCAGGCGCCGATCGACGCGCGCCGCGAGCGCCTCGGCGAGTTGCGTTGCATCGACTTCGGCCAGGGGCAGCCGGCCGGCAATCGCGCGCTGGCGCAGGCCGTCGAGCAGCGCGCGGGCCTCGGTCACGACCAGCGTGCGGCCGTGCGTGGCGAGCAGGGCGGAGGCCGCGTCGCCGCGCAGCAGTTGATCGACAGAAGGCAGGTCGGAGGGCCTTGCCGTCGAGCCGTGGACCACGGACTCTTCGGGCGCGGCCATCAGCCGCCTCCGCCGTCGTTGTCGGGATCGGGGTCGCCGAACAGCAGCATCAGGTTGTGGCCACTGCGCTCGTAGCCCGCATCGGCCACCAGCAGGTCGAGCGTGATGCTGGCCAGGTCGTCGGCCACGGGCTCGACCTCCGGGTCCTTCTCCATCGCGACCTGCTTGAGGTAGTGGTGGCAGGCATCGCAGCATTCGGCCTTGGCGGCGCCGGGGCGCGCACCGGTGGCCGGCAGCGCGATGCCCGGCTCGGGCGTGAGCTGCTGGAACTGGATGCCCTTGGTGCTTTCGCAATGCGTGCACTTGATGCGCACGTAGTGCCACTGGGTGCTGCACAGCGAGCAGTGCAGGTAGCGGAAGCCGCCGTCCTCGGCGCCGATGCGCGTGATGCTGGCCGTGGGCAGGCTGCCGCAGCAGGGGCATTCGGTGCCGGGCTCGGTGTGGCCGAACACGCGTTCGCCATGCACGTCGGCGGTCTGCAGCGCCAGCTGTGTCCAGTAGGCCTGCAGGCCCGCGGCGATCAGCGGCGCGGTCGCGAGGTCCAGGCCCAGCGTGATGCGGCGCGACAGCCGGTCGGCCTGGGCGTCGATCCAGTCGGCGGGGCTGGCGAGCAGGCGCTCGACGGTGTCCCGCACCGGGCCTGCTGCGAGCGGGGCCGCGAACAGCGTGAGCACGCGGCGCAGCGTGGCCTGCCACAGCGGGTCGCGCGGCCAGCCGAAGGCGGGCATCGGCGGCTTCAGGGCCTTGGCCGCGGCCGCGCAGGCAGAGGCATCGGGCACCGCGACCGGTGGATGGTCCTGCAGCGCCTGGTGCTGCGCCGCGGCCAGGTCGGCCACGAACAGCAGGTACTCGCGCATCGGGTGCGAGGCCGCGAGCTGGCGCAGCCGCAGCTGCCGGTCGTGGAAGACCGAAGCCCGCACCGGCAACCGCACGAACGGCATCTGCCGTCCGGCCTGCATGGCGATTTCCTCGGGGCTGAGAACGCGCGGGGTTCGCGGAAGGGAGTTGCCGGTGCCTGGGTTCATCGTGGGGGATTATTCACCGCGTGTCATCTTGCGGTGCCAGAGAGGATGGTTCAGTTTCGCCCATCCTTCGGTGACAGTGCCCCGCGTCATCGCGCGTAGCGTGCCCTTGACCCAGATCGCCGCATAGATGTGCGTGATGACCGAGAGGATCAGCACCACCGCCGAGACCGAATGCACCAGCACCGCGATGCGCCGCACCGTGATCGGGAAGAAGTGGACGAACCAGGGGCTCCAGAACATGAAGCCGGTCACGAACAGCAGCAGCAGGCTCAGGCCGAAGGCCCAGAACACCAGCTTCTGGCCGGCGTTGTACTTGCCCACGGGCGGCATCGAGGCCTTGTCGCCCGCGAGCATCTTGGGCGCGTTGGCGATCCATTCGCGGTCGCTGCGGTCCAGCAGGTTCTCGCGCCACATGGTGAAGAACAGGAACACGAAGCCCAGCACCATCGCCACGCCCAGGAAGGGGTGCAGGATGCGGGTCCACGGCCCGCCGCCGAACAGCGCGCTGAAGAAGAACAGCGAGGGATGGAAGAAGGCCAGGCCCGAGAGTGCGGCGGCGAAGAACATCAGTGCGACGAACCAGTGGTTCATGCGCGTGGCGTCGCGGTAGCGGCGGAGGTATCGCTGGGTCATCGCATGCTCCTTGGGTTCAGGCGCGCGGGCGGCCGTCGGGTGGCGCATCGAGCGGGGCGACGACTACGCCGTGTTCGGGCGGGGCCTCGATCACCACGATGTCGCCGTCGTCGTGCTCATCGGTGCCATTGTCTTCCTTGGCCTCGATCGGGCCGACCTTCATGTAGTGGAAGAAGCTGCCGACCACCGCACCGACCATCGCGAACACCGCGAGCGGCTTGGCCACGCCCTTCCACAGCGAGACCAGCGGGCTGATCTTGGGATTGGTGGGCAGGTTGCTGTAAAGCCCGGGGCGGTCGGCATGCTGCAGCACATACATCACGTGCGTGCCGCCCACGCCGGCCGGGTCGTAGACGCCCGCGTTGGCGAAGCCGCGGTCCTTCAGGTCGACGATGCGTTCCGAGGCGTACTCGTGCATCGCGTCCTTGGTGCCGAAGTGGATCGCGCCCGTGGGGCAGGCCTTGACGCAGGCCGGCTCCAGGCCCACGCCCACGCGGTCGGAGCACAGCGAGCACTTGTAGGCCTTGTTGTCGGTCTTGCTGATGCGCGGCACGTCGAAGGGGCAGCCGGTCACGCAGTTGCCGCAGCCCACGCAGTGCTCGCTGATGAAGTCGACGATGCCGTTGCTGTACTTGACGATGGCGCCGGGCGCGGGGCAGGCCTTGAGGCAGCCTGGGTCCTCGCAATGCATGCAGCCGTCCTTGCGGATCAGCCACTCGAGCTTGCCCGGCTCGGGCTCGACTTCGGCGAAGCGCATCACGGTCCAGGAGTCGGGCGTGAGGTCGTTCGGATTGTTGTAGCTGCCGCCCACGTCGCCGATCTCGTCGCGCAGGTCGTTCCACTGCATGCACGCGACCTGGCAGGCCTTGCAGCCGATGCAGGTCGAGACGTCGATCAGCTTGGCGACTTCCTTCACCTGCGGCCGCCCGCGGGCGTGCGGCGAGGGCGTGGTGGTGGCCGAGCGGGCGGCGATGTCGAGGGTTTGGAGGGAGGACATCAGCGGCTCCGGTCGTCGGTCTTGCTCCTTCCCCCTTTGGGGGAAGGCAGGGATGGGGGCCGGCCTGCGAACAGGCACTGCGCGAGAGCAGAGGCTGTCGTGCCCCCACCCCGGCCCTCCCCCAGCGGGGGAGGGAGGAATGCATCGAGCGCGTGTGTCATCTCATGCCTTCTCGATGTTGACCGTGAACGATTTGTACTCGGGCGTCTGTGTGTTCGCATCGCCCACGAAGGGCGTCAGCGTGTTCACCAGGTAGCCCGGCTTCGCCAGGCCGATGAAGCCCCAGTGGTTGGGCAGGCCCACCGTGTGCACCGTGCGGCCGTCCACCTGCAGCGCGTTGATGCGCTTGCTCACCAGCGCCACCGCCTTGATGAAGCCGCGCTTGCTGCTGACCTTGACCCAGCCGCCGTTCTCGATGCCTTTCTCCTTGGCCAGCTCCTCGCCGATCTCGACGAACTGCTGCGGCTGGATGATGGCCGAGGTGCGCACGTTCTTGGTCCAGTAGTGGAAGTGCTCGGTGAGCCGGTAGCTGGTCGCCACATACGGGAAGTCCTTGGGCACGCCCAGCCGTTCGAGGTCGCCCTGGAAGATGCGCGCCGCGGGGTTGGCGCGTGCCACCTCGCTCTTCGGGTGCATCAGGTTGTTGACCAGCGGCGACTCGAAGGGCTCGTAGTGCTCGGGCAGCGGGCCCTCGGCCATGCCGGTGGGCGCGAACAGCCGGGCCACGCCCTCGGCGGTCATGATGAAGGGCCGCACCGCGTCGGCCTCCATCGGGTTCGCGTCGGGCCGGATGTCGGGGATGTCCGATCCGCTCCAGGCCTTGCCGTCCCAGCGCACCAGCGTGCGTTTGGGAATCCAGGGCTGGCCGGTGGTCGGGTCGACCGAGGCCGCGTTGTAGAGGATGCGGCGGTTGGCCGGCCAGGCCCAGGTCCAGTTGAGCGCCTGGCCGATGCCGTAGGGGTCGGCGTTGTCGCGCCGCGCCATCTGGTTGCCGGCCTGGGTCCAGGCGCCGGAATAGATCCAGCAGCCCGAGGCCGTGCTGCCGTCGTCGCGCAGCAGGCCGAAGCCCGAGAGCTGTTCGCCGGCCTTGGCCAGCACCTTGGTCGGGTCCTTGGGATCGAGCAGGTCGGTCAGGGCCTTGCCGTTGTATTCCATCGCCAGCTCCTGGGCGGAGGGCGCGTGCGGAATCTTGTAGGGCCAGGTCAGGTTGACGATCGGGTCCGGGAAGGCGCCACCGTCCTTCGCATAGGCGGCGCGGATGCGGCTGAACAGGCCGGCCACGATCTCGATGTCGGGCATGGCCTCGCCCGGCGGCTCGGCGCCCTTCCAGTGCCATTGCAGCCAGCGGTTGGAATTGGTCAGCGAGCCTTCTTCCTCGGCAAAGCAGGTCGAGGGCAGGCGGAACACCGTGGTCTGGATGTCGGCGGTCTTGACGTCGTTGAAGGCGCCGAAGTTCTGCCAGAACTCGCTGGTCTCGGTGACCAGCGGGTCGATGGTGACCAGGAACTTGAGCTTGGACAGCCCGTCGACAATCTTCTTCTTGTCCGGGAACGATCCGACCGGGTTGAAGCCCTGGCAGATGTAGCCGTTCATCACGCCCTTGTTCATCAGCTCGAAGGCCTGCAGCACGTCGTAGAGCTTGTCGATCTTGGGCAGGTAGTGGAAGGCCCAGTCGTTCTCGGCCTTGGCCGCATTGCCCCACCACGACTTCTGCATGCTGACGAAGAACTTGGGGTAGTTCTGCCAGTAGCTCATCTGGTTGGGCCGCAGCGGCTTGAGCGCGCGGGTCTTGTAGTAGGTCTCGAGCGTCTGCTCGCCATCGCGCGCCAGCGACATGTAGCCCGGCAGCGAGTTCGACAGCAGCCCCAGGTCGGTCAGGCCCTGGATGTTGCTGTGCCCGCGCAGCGCGTTCATGCCGCCGCCCGGCACGCCGATGTTGCCCAGCAGCAGCTGCATGATGGCCGCGGTGCGGATCATCTGCGAGCCGGTGCTGTGCTGCGTCCAGCCCAGCGCGTACATCACGGTCATCGTGCGGCCCGGCACGCTGGTGCTCGCGATGTACTCGCAGACCTTCAGGAACTTGTCCTGCGGCGTGCCCGTGATGCGGCTCACCAACTCGGGCGTGTAGCGCGCGTAGTGGCGCTTCATGACCTGCAGCACGCACTGCGGGTCCTGCATCGTCATGTCGACCTTGGCCATGCCGGCCTCGTCGAGCGCATAGCCCCAGGACTTGGTGTCGTAGTTGCGCTTCTCGGCGTTGTAGCCGCTGAACAGGCCGTCCTCGAATTTGTAGTCAGGCCCGACGATGAAGGTCGCGTTGGTGTAGTGCCGGACGTACTCGGTCTGGATCTTGTTGTTGGACAGCAGGTAGTTCAGCACCCCCGACAGGAAGGCGATGTCCGAACCGGCGCGCACCGGTGCGTAGTAGTCGGCCATGGCGGCCGAGCGCGTGAAGCGCGGGTCGACCACGACCAGCCGCGCCTTGTTCTGCTTCTTGGCCTCGATCACCCACTTGAAGCCGCACGGATGCGCTTCCGCGGCGTTGCCCCCCATGATCAGCACGACATCCGCGTTCTGGATGTCCTGCCAGTGGTTGGTCATTGCGCCTCTGCCGAACGTCGGGGCCAGACTGGCCACCGTCGGTCCGTGTCAAACGCGTGCCTGGTTGTCGAAGACCAGCATCCCGAGCGAGCGGAATGCCTTGTGGGTGATGTAGCCCGTTTCGTTGGAGGAGGCCGAGGCGCACAGCATGCCGGTGCTCGTCCAGCGGTTGACCACCGCGCCATCGGCGTTGGTGCGCTGGAAGTTGGCATCGCGGTCGGCCTTCATCAGCTTGGCGATGCGGTCGAAGGCCGAATCCCAGCTGATGCGCTTCCACTCGTTGCTGCCGGCCTCGCGCACCTCGGGGTACTTGAGCCGGTTCGGGCTGTGCACGAAGTCGAGCAGGCCCGCGCCCTTGGGGCACAGCGTGCCGCGGTTCACCGGGTGATCCGGGTCGCCCTCGATGTGCAGCACGTCGGCCACCACGTTCTTGGCCTTGTCGCCCAGGCTGTACATGATGATCCCGCAGCCCACCGAGCAGTAGGGGCAGGTGTTGCGCGTCTCGGTGGTGCGGGCCAGCTTGAAGTTGCGGGCCTCGGCCAGCGCGGCGGTGGGCGAGAAGCCCAGCACCACCATGCTGGAGCCGACCAGCCCGGCCCCGCTGACGCGGAAGAATTGGCGGCGGCTCATGTCCATGACAGAACCTCCTGAAGCAATGCGCTGTGTTTCATCGTGGTCTTTTCTTGGAAGTCAGGAATCGCAGACGGATGCGTCAGGCTCTGGCGGCCTGCTGCCTCTTCTTCATTTGGGGGCCGGGCGGCCATCGCCGCCGGTCGGGCTGGCGGGCCCAGCACCGCCGGAGGCCGATCCACCCTGGTTGTCGGCCATGCCGCCGATCGCGGTGCCGCCTTCGGACGGTCCTTTCTCGGGAGCGGCTGCTGCCACCTTGTCGCCCGAGGGCGCGGCCTTGATGCCGGCGGGATAGCTGCTGGAGGGCGGGCCGCCCGATGCCGCGGTCGGGCCTTCGCCGGCGATCGCAGCGGCGGGCTTGGGCGGTGAAGACGGCTTGCGGTCGCAGCCGGCGAGCGCCACGACGGCGACCAGCGCCAGGACGGCGGCGGTCATCGGACTGCGGGGACATCGAGGGATCACGGCGTGCTCCTTTGCGTCTCAGGGTGCGTCTCAGGGTGCGTCTCAGTTTAGCGACACATCATCGCCCCTGGCCATCTATACCCTACTAGGGTGGACCCGTACCGGCGTCGGCTATCGTCGGCCCCATGAACTCTTCTCTTCGCCTCGGTTGGCGCACGCTCTGGCGCGACCTGCGTGCCGGCGAACTGCGCCTGTTGATCGTCGCCGTGCTGCTGGCCGTGGCCGCGCTCACCGCCGTCGGCTTCTTCGCCGACCGCCTCAAGGGCGGCCTGCAGCGCGATGCGCGCCAGCTGCTGGGCGGCGATGCGGTGCTGACCAGCGACAACCCCACGCCGGCCGCCTTCATCGCGCGTGCGCAGGCGCTGGGGCTCCAGTCCACGACCACCTACGGCTTCCCCACCATGGCGCGCGCCAGCGATGCGCAGGGCGGCGCGAGCAAGCTGGTGTCGCTCAAGGCCGTGAGCGCCGGCTATCCCCTGCGCGGCAACGTGCAGGTGGCGGCGTCCAGCGATGCGCCGGGCCAGGTCACGCGCGAGGTGCCGGCGCCGGGCGAGGTCTGGGTCGACCCGCCGCTGCTCGATGCGCTGGGCCTGAAGATCGGCGACACGCTGCTGCTGGGCGACGCCGGCCTGCGCGTGAGCCGCGTGATCACGCTCGAGCCCGATCGCGGCGGCGGCTTCGCGAGCTTCTCGCCGCGCGTGATGCTCAACCAGGCCGATGTGGCGCGCACCGCGCTCGTGCAGCCGGCCAGCCGCGTCAGCTACCGCTTCGCGGTGGCCGGCAGCGAGCGCGCGGTCAAGGCCTTCAGCGACGAGACCGACGCCAGCCTCAAGAAGGGCGAACTGCGCGGCGCGCGGCTCGAATCGCTGGAAAGCGGCCGGCCCGAGATGCGCCAGACGCTGGACCGGGCCGAGAAATTCCTCAACCTGGTGGCGCTGCTGGCCGCGCTGTTGAGCGCCGTGGCCGTGGCGCTGGCCGCGCGCGGCTTCGCGGCCAGCCACCTGGACGACTGCGCGATGCTGCGGGTGCTGGGCCAGAGCCAGCGCACCATCGCCGGCGCCTATGCCTTCGAGTTCGCGATCGTCGGGCTGGTGGCGAGCGGGCTGGGCGTGGCGATCGGCTTCGGCGTGCACTACGCCTTCGTGCTGCTGCTGGCCGGACTGGTCGAGACCGCGCTGCCCGCGCCCACGCTGTGGCCCGTGGCCTTCGGCCTGGGCATGGGCCTGGTGCTGCTGTTCACCTTCGGGCTGCCGCCGGTGCTGCAGCTGGCCAAGGTGCCGCCGCTGCGCGTGATCCGGCGCGACGTGGGCGGACTCAAGCCGGCCTCGCTCGCGGTGCTGGGCATCGGCGCGGCCGGCTTCGTCGCGATGCTGCTGGCGGCCAGCAGCGACCTCAAGCTGGGGCTGATCGCGGTCGGCGGCTTCGCGGGCGCGGTGGCGGTGTTCGCCGTGCTCAGCTGGGTGGCGGTCAAGGTGCTGCGCCGCAGCGTCAACGAATCGACCGCACCGCGCTGGCTGGTCCTGGCCACGCGCCAGATCTCGGCCCGGCCCGCCTATGCGGTGGTGCAGGTCAGCGCACTGGCGGTGGGCCTGCTGGCGCTGGTGCTGCTGGTGCTGCTGCGCACCGACCTGGTGGCGAGCTGGCGCAAGGCCACACCGCCCGACGCGCCCAACCGCTTCGTGATCAACGTGATGCCCGACCAGAGCGAGGCGTTCCAGAAGTCGCTGCGCGACGGCGGCGTGTCGAACTTCGACTGGTACCCGATGATCCGCGGCCGGCTGGTCGCGATCAACGACAAGGCCGTCTCGCCCGACGACTACACCGAGGACCGCGCCAAGCGACTGGTCGACCGCGAATTCAACCTCAGCAACAGCGCCGAGGCGCCGCCGCACAACGGCATCACCGCGGGCGCCTGGACGCCGGGCGCCAAGGACGAGGTCAGCGTGGAGGCCGGCCTGGCCGAGACCCTCGGTCTCAAGCTCGGCGACACGCTGCGCTTCGACATCGGCGGCATGCAGAACGACGCGCGCATCACCTCGCTGCGCAAGGTGGACTGGGGCTCGCTGCATGCCAACTTCTTCGTGATGTACACCGTGGCCTCGCTGCCCGACGTGCCCGTGACCTACATGGGCGCCTTCCGCGCGCCCGAGACCCGGGGCTTCGACAACGCGCTGGTGCGGGCCTACCCCAACGTCACCAACGTCGACATGAGCGCCACCATCGGCCAGGTGCAGCGGGTGCTCGACCAGGTGATCCGCGCGGTCGAGTTCCTGTTCGGCTTCACGCTGGCGGCCGGGCTGGTGGTGCTGTTCGCGGCCGTCACCGCCACGCGCGAGGAGCGGGCGCGCGAGTTCGCCGTGATGCGCGCCGTGGGCGCGCGCGCCAGCCTGCTGCGACAGGTGCAGCGCGCCGAACTGGTGGGCGTGGGCCTGCTGGCGGGCTTCCTGGCCAGCATCGCCGCCTCGGCCATCGGCTGGGGCCTGGCGCGCTATGTGTTCGATTTCAGCTGGACCGCGTCGCCGCTGGTGCCCTTGGCCGGTGCGGCCGCGGGTGCCGTGCTGGCGCTGGCGGCCGGCTGGTGGGGCCTGCGCGAAGTGCTCAACCGCCCGGTCGTCGACACATTGCGCCGCGCTGCGGAATAGGTCTGCGCTCCCAGGGGGCAGGTCCGGCCCCCGACAATCCGGGCCATGCAAATCCAGGACAAACCCAAGTTCGACACGCCCTTCGAATGGATCGGCGGCGAGGCCGCTGTCGACGCGCTGGTCACCCGCTTCTATGACCTGATGGACCTCGAGCCGGCGTATACGCGGCTGCGCGCCGTGCATGGCCCTTCGCTCGACAACGCGCGTCAGCGGCTGTTCTGGTTCCTCTGCGGCTGGCTCGGCGGCCCGCAGCACTACACCGACCGCTTCGGGCACCCGATGCTGCGCGCGCGCCACATGCCGCAAAGCATCGGCGGCCATTCGATCGGCATCGCCGAGCGGGATCAATGGCTGGCCTGCATGGACCAGGCCATGGGCGAGACCGGTGTCGACGAGGCGCTGCGGACCCGCCTGCGCGACTCCTTCTTCAAGACCGCGGACTGGATGCGCCACTGAAGCGCTATTTCGACAGCCGCGAACAATCTGTTACCAGGATGTAGGCCTCTACCGCGGCATTGTTCCCGTTTCGTGAACACCGCGTATCATTTCCTTAAGGGTTTCTACTTATTGGCTGGGTTAAGATTCATCCAACAGAGCAGAAAGCATCAAAAAAGAAGCAACTGCTCTGGGTGAGCTTGGCACCGAGCGCGGCGGCCGCCCCCGAAAGGGACGGCGCCCCCCGATACCGGTTCGAATCATCCCTACCCAATAAGGAAAACTGAAATGAAGACCTCGAAGATCCTGGCTGTTGCCGCCCTGTCCCTGCTGACCATCGCCGGCGCCCAAGCCGAAACGTACCAAGGCGTGCAGACCGTGAATTCGGTGCGCACCCGTGCCGACGTCGCCGCCGAAGCCCAAGCCACCGCCCGCGCCGGCAACATCTACAGCGACGCAGCCTTCGCTGGCGTGGCCCCGGCCCTGACCAACAGCATCGACCGCGCCACGGTCAGCCGCGAAGCCGTGCAGACCGCTCGCCTGGGCAACATCTACGGCGACAACGCGTCGGCCGGCGTGCTGTCGGTGGCCGGCAGCCGCCTCGACCGCGCCACGGTGCAGGCCGAAGCCCGCGCCGCCGCACGCAGCAACACCGCTTCGATGTAAGCAGCCACCAGCGGGGCCCCGGCCCCCCTGCGAAGCCCGCCGCCTTCCAGGCCGCGGGCTTTTTTCATGGGGCGGACCGGCTCAGCGCTTGCTCGGCGAAAGCAGCACCACCAGCGCGCCGGCACCGCCCTCGGCCGGCTTGGCCTGCACGAAGGCCAGTACCTCGTTCTTCTGGATCAGCCAGCGCTGGGTCTTGGTCTTGAGCACCGGCTGCTTGCCGGGCGAGCCCAGGCCCTTGCCGTGCACCACGCGCACGCAACGCATGCCCTGCTTGTAGGCCGTGCGGATGAAGGCGCCCAGGGCTTCGCGCGCCTCGTCGCTGCGCAGGCCGTGCAGGTCGACCTCGCGCTGGATGGTCCATTCGCCCGCGCGCAGCTTGCGCGTGACGTCGGTGCCGATGCCCGGGCGGCGGAAGCTCATGGCGTCGTCGACGTCGAGCAGCGTGCTCACGTCGAACTCGTCGGACAGCGACTCGCGCAGCACGCGCTGCTCGTCGAGCTGGTGCTGCACGGGGATCGGGGCCGGCGGCTCGGGCGTGAGCGGCACCGCGGCCACGCGCTTGAGCGGCCGGGTCGCGCCGATGGCCCGGCTGAACAGGTCCTGCTCGGCCAGCCGTTTCTTCTCGGCGGCGGCGCGTTCGGCGGCGGCCGCCGCTTCGCGTTCGCGGGTCTCGGCCAGCGTGCGTTGCACCTGCTGCAGGTCGGCGAGGCTCTTGAGGGGGCTGGCGGGACGGGGCATGGCGGGACGGCTTTCAGGCGGGGAGCAGGGCGTCGGTGCGGAGGCCGATCCCCATTGTCCCTGCATCCTACGCAAGGCCGGCCGGGGCCGGCGTCAGACCAGCCCGCGCTGCGCCATCGACAGGCTCTGGCCGCGCGCCACCACCACATGGTCGAGTACGCGCACGTCGACCAGCGCCAGCGTGGCCTTGAGCGTCTGCGTCAGGGCCTCGTCCGCGCGCGAGGGTTCCACGCCGCCGCTGGGGTGGTTGTGGGCCAGCACCACGGCCGCCGCTTGGTGGTGCAGCGCGCGCAGCACGACCTCGCGCGGGTAGACGCTGGTCTGCGTGAGCGTGCCGCGGAACAGCTCCTCCATCGCGATCAGCCGGTGCTGGGCGTCGAGGAAGAGCACGGCGAAGACCTCGTGCGGGCTGGCGCCGATGTGCAGCTGCAGGTACTGGGCCACGGCCTCGGGCGAATCGAAGACCGCGCGTTCGCGCAGCTGCTCGGCCAGCGCCCGGCGGGCCAGTTCCAGCACGGCGCCGAGTTCGGCGCGCTTGGCCGGGCCGCCCAGGCCCTTGACGGCCTTGAGCGCGGCGATGTCGGTGCGGAGCAGGCCGGCGATGCCGCCGAAGGTGTCGAGCAGCTCCTGCGCCAGCTGCAGCACGTTCTTGCCCGCCAGGCCGGTGCGCAGCAGCAGGGCCAGCAGTTCGGCGTCGCCCAGCGCCGACGGGCCGCGGGCGAGCAGCTTCTCGCGCGGCCGGGCTTGCGCAGGCAGATCCTGGAGGAAAGACATGGCGCAGACGGGGCTTGGGCCCCACTCCCTAAAATGGCGGGTCCAGTGTAGCGGCGGCCCCCGGGGCCTCGCTGCGCTTTCCAGCACCCTCTACCGATCGCGCCACCTTGACCTCGTCCACCACCGCCGCCGTCGTGACCGCCGACTCCTTCCTCACGCTGCACTACCGCCTGGCGGGTCCGGCGGGCGACATCATCAACACCTTCGCCGACAAGCCCGCCACGCTGTCGCTGGGCACCGGCGAGCTGTCGCCGGCCGTCGAGCAGCGCCTGATCGGGCTGGAGGAGGGCGCGCACACCACCTTCGAACTGCCGGCCGGCGAGGCCTTCGGCGAGCGCAATGCCGAGATGCAGCAATGGGTCGCGCGCACGCTGCTGGTCAAGATCGGCGACCCCGACGAGCGCTATGCGGTGGGCGACGTGGTGCAGTTCCCCACGCCCGACGGCAGCGGCAGCTACGCCGGCGCCGTGATCGCCTCGAGCGACACCGCGGTGCAGTTCGACTTCAACCATCCGCTCGCGGGCCAGCCGGTGACCTTCGAAGTGCAGCTGATCGGCGTGCTGTGAGCGAGCCTTCCGTCAACGAGATCATCCTGGCCGAGCCGCGCGGTTTCTGCGCGGGCGTCGACCGCGCGATCGAGATCGTCGAGCGCGCCATCGCCAAGTTCGGCGCGCCGATCTACGTGCGCCACGAGATCGTGCACAACACCTACGTGGTCAACGAGCTCAAGGCCAAGGGCGCGATCTTCATCGAGGACCTGGCCGACGTGCCGCCGGGCTCGACGCTGGTCTTCAGCGCGCACGGCGTGAGCAAGGCGGTCGAGGCCGAAGCCCAGGCGCGCGGCTTCGACGTGTTCGATGCCACCTGCCCGCTGGTGACCAAGGTGCACGTCGAGGTGGCCAAGCTCGCGAAAGAGGGCTACGAGTTCATCATGATCGGCCACAAGGGCCATCCCGAGGTCGAGGGCACGATGGGCCAGCTGACCCACGGCATCCACCTGGTCGAGGACGTGGCCGACGTGGCCCGCGTGCAGCCCGGCCAGACCGACAAGCTGGCCGTCGTGACGCAGACCACGCTGTCGGTCGACGACGCGGCCGAGATCGCGGCCGCGGTGCGCGCGCGCTTCCCGAAAGTGCGCGAGCCCAAGCAGCAGGACATCTGCTACGCCACCCAGAACCGCCAGGACGCGGTGAAGATCATGAGCCCGCAGGTCGACATCGTGATCGTGGTCGGCAGCCCCACCAGCTCCAACAGCAACCGCCTGCGCGAGCTCGCGCAGCGCCTGGGCACCGAGAGCTACATGGTCGATTCGGCCGACGAGCTGAACCCCGCGTGGTTCGAGGGCAAGACGCGGGTCGGCCTGACGGCCGGCGCCTCGGCGCCCGAGGTGCTGGTGCGCGAGGTGATCGACCGCGTGAAGGCGCTGGGCGCGGTCTCGGTGCGCAAGATGGACGGCATCGAAGAGACCATCAAATTCCCGCTGCCCAAGGGCCTCAAGCTCGACACCGGGCCGGCACCAGGGCACATCTCGTGAGCGACCACAACACCCCCACCATGAACGACATCGACTGGCCTGCGCAGATCGAAGCCGCGGCCGACCGGCTGGCGGCGCACCGCGGCGCCTACCTGCGCGAGACCCCGCTGTGGAAGCTCTCGCCCACCACGCTGGGCCTGCCGGCGGCGATCGCGGCCGGCGGCACCGAGGTCTGGCTCAAGCTCGAGCAGCTGCAGGTCGCGGGCAGCTTCAAGGCGCGCGGCATGATGAACCGCCTGCTGGCCCAGCCGATCCCGGCGGCCGGCGTGGTGGTGGCCTCGGGCGGCAACGCCGGCATCGCGACCGCGGCCGCCGCGCGCGCGCTGGGCGTGCGCTGCGAGGTCTTCCTGCCGGGCGTGTCGCCCGAAGCCAAGCGCGCGCGACTGCGTGCCCTGGGCGCCGAGGTCACGGTGGTCGGCGAGGCCTATGCCGATGCCCTGGCCGCCTGCCTGGCGCGCCAGCGCGAGAGCGGCGCGCTGCTGACCCATGCCTACGACCAGCTCGAAGTGGTGGCCGGTGCCGGCACGCTGGGCCGCGAGATCGAAGAGCAGGGCGGCCTGCCCGATGCGGTGCTGGTGAGCGTGGGCGGCGGCGGCCTGATCGGCGGCCTGGCCGGCTGGTTCGGCCAGCGCAGCCGCGTGGTCGCGCTCGAGCCCGAGCGCGCGCCCACGCTGTTCCGCGCCCGCGAGGCCGGTCAGCCGGTCGACGTCGAGGTCGGCGGCGTGGCCGCGGATTCACTGGGCGCCAAGCGCATCGGCGACTTCGCCTGGGACATCACGCAGCGCGAGGTGCGCGATGCGCTGCTGCTGTCCGACGAGGCCATCCGCGCGGCGCAGCTGTGGCTCTGGAAAGAGATGAAGCTGGCCGTCGAGCCCGCGGCCGCCTTGCCGCTGGCCGCGCTGCAGACCGGCGCCTATGTGCCGCGTGCCGGCGAGAAGGTCTGCCTGATCGTCTGCGGCGCCAACCTCGACCCCACGAGCCTGGCCTGATCCGGCCGATGGGCCTGCCGTGCGGCGAGCGCGGCAGGCCCACCTAAAATCGGGGCATGCTCGACATCACCCTGCTCCGCAAAGACCTGGCTTCGGCCGTCGCCCGTCTCGAAACGCGCAAGAAGAACCAGACCTTCCTCGACGTCCACGCCTTCAGCGCGCTGGAAGCCGAACGCAAGACCTTGCAGGTTCGCACCGAGGAACTGCAGGCGCGCCGCAACGCCCTCAACAAGCAGATCGGCCCGCTCAAGGCCAAGGGCGAATCGACCGACGCGCTGATGGCCGAAGTCAACGCGCTCAAGGCCGAGCAGGAATCGCAGTCGGTCCGGCTCGATGCGATCCAGCCCGAACTGCAGGCGCTGCTGCTGGCCGTGCCCAATCTGCCGCACGAGAGCGTGCCGGTGGGCGAGGACGAAGCCGGCAACGTCGAAGTGCGCCGCTGGAGCCCGCAGGGCGGTGAAGGCGGTGGCGCAACGCCATTGGCTTTCACGCCGCGCGACCACGTCGACCTCGGCGCGCCGCTGGGCCTCGATTTCGAGATGGGCACCAAGCTCGCGGGTTCGCGCTTCAGCGTGCTCAAGGGCCCGATCGCGCGGCTGCACCGCGCGCTGGCGCAGTTCATGATCGACCTGCAGACCGAGCAGCACGGTTATACCGAGTGCTACGTGCCCTACATCGTCAACGCCGACTCGATGCGCGGCACGGGCCAGCTGCCCAAGTTCGAGGGCGACCTGTTCGCCGCCAAGAAGGGCGGCCAGGACGGCGAGCCGGTGCCCGACCACCAGGCGCTCTACCTGATCCCGACCAGCGAGGTGCCGCTGACCAACTTCGTGCGCGACGAGGTGGTGCCCGAGGCCCAGCTGCCGATCAGGCTCACCGCCCATTCGCCCTGCTTCCGCTCCGAGGCCGGCAGCGCGGGCCGCGACACGCGCGGCATGATCCGCCAGCACCAGTTCGACAAGGTCGAGATGGTGCAGATCACGCACCCGTCGCAGAGCTACGAGGCGCTCGAAGCCATGACCACGCATGCCGAGGCCGTGCTGAAGGCGCTCGAGCTGCCCTACCGCGTGGTGCTGCTGTGCACCGGTGACATGGGCTTCGGCTCGAGCAAGACCTACGACCTCGAGGTCTGGCTGCCCGCGCAGGACACCTACCGCGAGATCAGCTCGGTGTCGAACTGCGAAGCCTTCCAGGCCCGCCGGCTGCAGGCGCGCTTCAAGAACGCTCAGGGCAAGAACGAACTGGTGCACACGCTCAACGGCTCGGGCCTGGCCGTCGGCCGCGCGCTGGTCGCGGTGCTGGAGAACCACCAGAACGAGGACGGCTCGATCCGCGTGCCGGTGGCGCTGCGCCCGTACCTGGGCGGCCTCGACACGCTGCGCGCCTGATTATTCTGCGAGGGCCTTGAGAGAGGCCCAAAAATACTGCTAGAATCGCAGACTCGACAGACACCGGAGAGGTGGCAGAGTGGTCGAATGTACCTGACTCGAAATCAGGCGTACGGAAACGTACCGAGGGTTCGAATCCCTCCCTCTCCTCCAAGATAGCCCCCATACGGGGCTATTTTTTTTGCCTGTACCCGACGCCATCGCGTGCAAATCAGCGGGTTGGCCGTTCTCGCGTCCACCCGAAGTCCCGATGCCTGCATTCAAGCGCCCCGACACGTGCGATACACGCGCGCATGCGTTGTGAAATGATCGCGGCGAAATGTTCGTACGACTTGCCGTTGTTCCCATGTCCACTCTCCGATGAAAGCGCTCGACATCGAAGCCGTGCAGGCCTTCGTGCAGGTGGCGGACCTCCAGAACTTCACCCGCGCGGCCGAGTCCATCGACAGCACGCAGTCGGCCGTCAGCCTCAAGATCAAGCGCCTGGAGGACACGGTGGGCCATCGCCTGCTGGAGCGCACGCCGCGGCGGGTGCGCCTGTCGGCCCAGGGGCTGGCCTTCCTGCCCTTGGCGCGCGCGTTGCTGGCCGCGCACAGCGGCGCCCTCGGCGCTTTCGGCGCGAAGCACCGACGGCTGGTGGTCGGCATCAGCCATCACATCGTCGGCGCTGAACTGCCCCTGCTGCTGCGGCAGATGAAGAGCGCACAGCCCTCGGTGGTGATGGAGGTGCGCGTGTCCACCTCGCGCGAACTGCTCGAGGCCTTCGATCGCGGCGTGCTCGACGTGGCGATCATCCTGCGGCACGACAGCCGCCGGCTCGATGGCGAGGTGCTGCTCGCGGAGCAGTTCGGCTGGATGGCGGCACCCGACTTCGTTCACCACTCGGGCGAGCCGTTGCCGCTCGCCACGCAGGCCGAGCCCTGCAGCGTTCGCAGCATGGCGATTGCCGCGCTGGCCGAAGGCGGCGTGCCGTGGACCGAGGTGTTCGTGGGCGGCGGTGTGCTCACGGTGGGCGCTGCCGTGGCAGCCGGGCTCGCGGTGGCTGCGCTGGGGCGCCGCGTGGCACCGCCCGGCACCCTCGACGTGGGGCCGGCCCTGGGCTTGCCGCCCTTGCCCTCGCGCGATGTGGTGCTGCACACCAACGTGTCCGATGCGCAGGCGCGCAGCGCGCTGCGTACGCTGTCCGCGGCGATCCGGGCCACGGCCGCTTGACTGCGCAACAACGCTACATCGCAGCCAGGTGATGGACCACTGCCGTGCCCAGCACGGCAAGGCCGCAGATGACGAGGGCCGCCACGCACACGCTCGCCAAGTGGCCGAGCAGCACGTCGACCGGGCGCGGCGCACGTCCGCTCATCGCGCCAGCTGGTCGAGGCCGGGCTTGGCCAGGTGAAGCACTTCGTAGACCGTTTCTCCGTCGGAGACCTCGGGTGCGCTGGCCGACAGCCTGAACCGCACCAGCCGCCAGGCGTCGAGATCGAGCGCCGTCCAGACCGCCACGGTGTCCGGTCGCGCCGCGATCGCGCGGTTGGATTCGACCTCCGCCGCGTGCAGCGCCGCGCGGTCGGCGGCGGTATCGAGGGTGCGCTCGTCGCGATGCAGCCACCGCGCGGGTTTCGCCCTTGCGGCGCCGGCGCGCGCATCCAGCGGCAGCCAGGTTTCCACGCGCGGCCGGCCGAAGGAATCGATGACGGCCTGAAAGCGCTCGCCCATCAGGAAGTGCGCAGGCGCCGCAGGCTCGCGCCACAGATAGACCGAGGCATACACGTGACCGGTGGCGCCGTGCCGGCCGCGCTCGCGCGCCACGAAGCCCTTGAAGACGAGCCCCTCGGTGTCGTCCCAGATCGGGCCGCGCCGAGCCGCGCGCTGGCGGATCGTCTCCATGTCGTAGTCGGCGGGAAGACGGTGCGAATACTGCATTGCGAACATCTCATGCTCCTGGCGTGAATGGGTCACAGGATCCTGAGCGCGGACGCGAGCCGGGAGAAGAGGGCGCCCGATATAGCTGTGATGCGCCGATGCAATCATTGCAGCCACCCGGGCGGAAACATCGTCCATAGGGTGGGCGTCGGACCGCGCGGCGTTCACGACCCCTACCGAAGGCGGGGCCGAGGTCCGCGCGCTTCCGGCGTGAGGGCTGCCTCTTCTTCAGAAGCGGGCGATCAGCCCGCCCAGTTCATCGACATGCCGACGCAAGGCCGCATCGTCCAGCGCCGCATAGCCGATGACCAACCCCGGCGGGAGCTGGGCGCGTTTGCAGAAGTCCGCGATCGTTTGAAAGCGCAGGCCGCGTTCCGCCGCGGCCTTCTGGAACGCGCCCACGTCCATCTCCGGTGGCAGCCACCAGACCAGATGGAATCCTGCATGCTCACCGGTGACCTGCAGACGCTCGGGGCCGAGTGCCTCGCGCAAGGCGCCCAGCACGATGTCCCTGCGCTGTGCGTAAGCGAGGCGCGCACGCCGCACGTGCCGCGCGAAGTCGCCGCTCTCGAGGAAGTTCGCCAGCGCCAGCTGCTCGATCGCGCCGGTCGAGCGGCCGGTCACCTGCCGGGCCTTGCGGAAATCTGGCACGAGCTTCTCGGGCAGCACGGCGTAGCCGATGCGCAGGCCGGCGAACAGGGTCTTGTTGAAGCTGCCGCAATGGATGACCCGGTCGGCCGCGTCCAGGCTTTTCAATGCGGGGAGGGGCGCACTGTCGTAGCTGAACTCGCTGTCGTAGTCGTCCTCGATCAGCCAGCAGTTCGATGCTTCGGCCCATGCCAGAAGCTCCAGCCGGCGCGAGACCGGCATCGTGATGCCCGTGGGCGCCTGGTGCGCCGGCGTGATGTGCGCGAGCCCGACGCCTGCGTGGCGGCGCGCATGCGCCACCGAGAAGCCCTGGGCGTCGACCGGCACGTGAACGACTTCGCGCGCGTGCCGGTCGAAGATCGGGGCGGCATGGAGGTAGCCCGGGTCTTCCACCATGACCTTGTCTTCGGGTGAGAGCAGGAGTCGCGCGCACAGGTCCAGGCCCTGGCGGATCCCGGACAGCACGACGATCTGCTCCGCATCACAGAAGATGCCGCGCGCAACGCCGAGGTAGCGTGCGATCTGTGCCCTCAAGTGGGCCAGGCCTAGGACTTCGTTGTCGCCCAGCTGTTCGATCGTCACGCGCCGGGTGCTGGCCTGCAACGCCTTGCGCCAGCGGTCCAGCGGGAACAGGGCGGCGTCGGGCACCCGTGCCACGAACGGTTCGCCGGCCGCGTTGGCGAGGAGCGGTGTGACCTCGAGCGCCGCCGGCCTGTGCCGAGGCGGCCTTGCGCGCCGCGGGGGTGCGTCGCCCGCGCGCGCACCCGCATCGAAAAACGCATCGGGTACCTTGGCCGCGACGTAGGTGCCCGAGCCCGGTGTGCTGACCAGGTAGCCCTCGCTGCGAAGCTGGTCGTAGGCCAGGTCGACCGTGGCCCGCGACACCTGCCAGCGCTCGGCGAGGTGCCGGGTCGAGGGCATGCGCGCGCCCTTCGCCAGCACGCCTTCCAGCATGCGGTCGCGGATCTGGCGATAGATCCAGGCCTGCTTCAGTTCGCCCGCTCGCAGCGGCTCTGCCGCGAGGTCGAGGCTCGACTGTGTTCGGCGCAGCTGGGAACTGCGAGAAAGTGGCCTGGTCATTTTTCCGAATATGGCTCTATGGACAGGGCCGCATTCTAGGTAGATTTCACTTTGAACAGTGTTGATCGACCCACCAGGCCCCACGCATGACAGCTTCGCCCCTCCACTTCTGCACGGTCGCGCCAGGCGACGCCCGCTTCCCGCTCGGCATCGCGGGCAGCATCCTCGATTCGGCACTGGCCGAGGGGATCGCCGTGCCTTTTTCCTGCAAGCGCGGTGAATGCGGCTCCTGCCGGGCGCAGGTGCTCGACGGCCGCTTCGAACGCATCTCTGCGCCGTCCGAAGCCGCCTATCAGGTGGCGGACGATGAGCTGCTGATGTGCCAGTGCCGCGCGACCAGCGACTTGCGCTTGCGCTTTCCGCATTGGCAAGCGCCCGCCGGTCCGGCCGCGCGCTACGCCGCGAAGATCGTCGCACTGGATGCCGTGACATCCAGCGTGACACGCCTGGTGGTCGAGCTCCAGAGCGCCCAGCGTTTCGAATGCCTGCCGGGGCAGCATGCGCAACTGTTGCTGGACAACGGGGAGCGCCGCAGCTTTTCCATCGCCAACCTGCCGGAGCGGACTGGCGAAGCCAACCAGCTGGAATTTCATATCCGACGGGTTCCGGGGGGCGCGTTCACCGATCACAGGCTCGCCGCACTGCAACCCGGCGACCTGCTGGAGCTCGACGGTCCTCACGGCGCCTGCACCTGGCAAGCGCCCCCCGAGGCGGCCGATCGGCTGGTGCTGCTGGCCACGGGCACCGGTTTCGCGGGCGTCAGCGCGATCCTGCAGACGGCACTGGCCAGCGGCGTCTTTCGCAGGATCGACCTGTACTGGGGCGGCCGCGCGGGCGACTGCTACGCAGCCAGCCTGCTCGACCAACTCGCGGAGGCGCATGGGTGCTTCCACTGGATGCCCGTGGTGTCTTCGACGCACGGTGATTCGCTGCATGTCCAGGACGCGGCATTGGCCGCGGATCACGACTGGCAATGCACGATGGTCTATGCCTGCGGCAACCCCGCCATGGTGCGGGATGCGCGTGCCGCGTTGACGACCGCGGGTTTGCCGAAGGAACGCTTCCAGTCGGAGGCCTTCCTGCCGACCGCGCCGGCGGAACAGCGCCAGGCGCCGTACATCGTTCGCCATCCCTGGGAGAAGGTGGGCGCTGCCTTTTCGCTCGACGGCATCCTGGACGCGCGCAGGCGCTCCATGGCCGCCGTGCCGCAGATCGCCGCTTTGATGGTGCCGGGCATGACCACCGGCGAAGCCATCGCCGTCGCGGACCGGCACCTGCGCGAAATGGGTGCGGCCTACAACTGGCATCCGACCTACGTGCGCTTCGGGCCCGATACCCAATGCACTTCACGCCAGCCCGTGGACCGGAACCGAAAGCTGCGGGCGGACGACCTGTTCACCATCGACCTCGGCCCCGTGTGGGACGGCTACGAGGGCGACTACGGCGACACCTTCGTGATGGGGAGCGATCCCTACCATGAACGCTGCACGAGGGCGGCGCGAGACATCTTCGAACAGGCGCAGCGTGCATGGCGCGAAGGCATGAGCGGCAGCGCACTCTACGACTTCGCCGACGGACTGGCGCGCGCCCATGGCTGCGCGCTGGTGCACGAGACCGCGGGGCATCGCGTCGCCGATTTCCCTCATGCCCTCTATGGAAAACACCGCCTGGCCGAAGCCGATTTCGTGCCGGGTGACGGCATCTGGGTGCTGGAAGTCCAGGTGCGCGATCTGCAGCGGCCGATCGGTGCCTTCTTCGAGGACGTGCTGCTGCGAACGGCCGATGGCATGGCGTCCTGAGGGCAGGACGGGCCGGATGCGCAAGGCTCCGGACGCCTTCGACCTCAGGCGTGACTCAGCGGCAGCGCCGTCGTGTACTTGATCTGTTCCATCGCGAACATCGAGTTGACGTCCGCCAGCTTGGCGCCCTTGATGAGCATCTTGTAGACCCGGTCGTAGCCCTCGATGCTCGGCACCGACACCTTCATCAGGTAGTCGGTGCTGCCGGTCGTCCGGTAGAACTCCGTGACCTCCGGGATGGCGCTCACGAGGCGGTGGAATTTCTCGTACCACTCGATGTCGTGCTGGTTCGTCTTGATCGAGATGAACACGGTCACGCCGACGTTCAACTGCTCGGGGTCGAGCAGCGCCACGCGCTTGCGGATGATGCCGCGCTTCTCCAGGTTCTGGATCCGCCGCCAGCACGGCGTGGTCGTCAGCCCCACACGCTCGGCGATGTCGTTGACCGCGGCCGTCGCGTCTTCCTGGAGGATGGCCAGGATTTCCCGATCGACGCGGTCCAGGCGCTCATGAGAAGAGGAGGAGGAAGAGGTGGTTTTGGGCATGGCGCATCATAGTGTTTGGCTCGATGCAAGAAAATGCTTGAAATGGCGATATGGGAGAAGATGGTTCTAGAGATCGGTCGTATCGAGCCAAAGTTCGCAATAATTTTCCTTCGTTAGAAGCATAGAATTTTTGCAACGAAACGCCGGATTTGCTCGCATGATTGCTCCCGATCACCACACCCTGCCCGAACTGCACACCCAGCTGGCCCACCTCGGGCGCGCGCCCGCGGAGCACGCCGGGATGGTCAACGTCCCGGTGTACCGCGGCTCCACGATCCTGTCGGAAACGCTGGAGGAATGGGAGTCGCGCAAGAGCGAAGGCAACCCGATGGCCAGCTACGGGCGCTTCGGTTCGCCGCTGACCCGCGCGCTCGAATCCGCGGTCTGCGAACTCGAGGGCGGCTTCCGCTCGATCCTCTTCCCCTCGGGCCTGTCCGCCTGCACCCATGCGCTGCTCGGCCTGCTCGAAGGGGGCGACCATCTGCTGATGAGCGACAGCGTCTACGGCCCGACGCGCCTCTTCGCCGAGCAGGTGCTGCGCCGGCTCGGCATCCAGGTCGAGTACTTCAACCCGATGGAGGTGGCGGACATGGCGCGGCGCGTGCGGCCCAACACCCGGGTCGTGTACCTCGAATCGCCGGGCTCGATGACCTTCGAGATGCAGGACATCCCCGCGCTGGCCGACATCGCCCACCGAGCCGGCGCGCTGGTGGTGCTCGACAACACCTGGGCCACGCCGCTGTTCTTCAAGCCCTTCGAGCACGGCGTCGACATCTCGGTGCACGCGGCGACCAAGTACATCGTGGGCCACTCGGATGCGCTGCTGGGCGTGGCCACCGCCAACGAGCGCGCCTGGCCCGCGCTGCAGTCGAGCGCGCACCACTTCGGCGAGACCGCCGGGCCCGACGACATCTACCTGGCCCTGCGCGGCCTGCGCACGCTGGCCGTGCGCATGCAGCGGCACTGGGAGAACGGCGTGCGCCTGGCCCAGAGCCTGCAGCGGCACGCCGCGGTGCAGCGCGTGATGCATCCCGCCTTGCCGAGCCATCCCGGCCATGCGCTCTGGAAGCGGGACTTCTCCGGCGCCAGCGGCCTGTTCGGCGTGGTGCTGCAGCCGATGACGCGGCCGCAGCTCTCGATGCTCTTCCAGCGGCTGCGGCTCTTCGGCATCGGCCTGTCCTGGGGCGGCTACGAGAGCCTGGCGCTGCTGGTGGACCCCGCGCCGGCGCGGAGCTCGCTCGCGGCGCCCAGCGAGGGGCCGCTGCTGCGCATCCACGCCGGCCTGGAATGCGTCGAGGACCTGATCGCCGACATGGGCCAGGCGCTCGATGCCGCGCTGCAGGTGGGCACGGCGGGCGATCTTTCCCTGGCCGAAGAGGTGCTCCATGGCTAGGACCGCAGAACCGGCTGCGCTCGGACTCGACCACGTCGGCCTGGGCATCCGCGACCTGCTGCGCGCGAGCGCGGCCTTCGAGCGGATGGGCTTCCGGCTGTCGCCGCTGAGCCTGCATGCGGGCGCGCTGAGCCCGGGCGGGCCGGTCGTGCCCTGGGGATCGGGCAACCGCTGCGCGATGTTCCGCCAGGGCTACTTCGAGCTGCTGGGGCTGCTGGACCCAGCGCTGCCGAGCAACGTGAAGGCGATGGTGGAGCGCTACGAGGGGCTGCACATCGTTGCGCTCGACTGCGCCTCGGCCGACCAGGCCCATGCGGCCTATGTGCAGGCCGGCGTGGCCGCCAACGCGCCCATCGCGCTGGAACGCGACGCCACCTTCGGCGCCCGCGACGAGCACACGCGGCGCGCGCGCTTTCGCAACGTCTACTTCGATCCGGCCGCGCATCCCGAGGCGCGCTTCATCGTGATCGAGCACGGCACGCGGGAGGTGCTCTGGCAGCCGCACCTGCTGGCGCATCCCAACGGGGCCGAGGCGCTGGCAGCGGTGTACCTGGCCGTGGCCGATGTCGACGCGAGCGCCGCGCGCATGGCGCGGCTGCTCGGCCGCGCGCCCACCCCGGCCTTCGGTGGCCGGGGGCGGCGCTTCGCGCTGCGGCAGGGGACGCTGTGGCTCGCCGACGAAGCGACGCTGCGCGGCCTCTGCCCGGTGCTGGCCGAGGCGCCGGTGCAGCGCGTGGCCGCCGCGACCATCGCCGTGCAGTCGCTGCCGGCGCTGGCCGCCTACCTGGAAAGACAAGGCGTCCCCTTCGCCGAAGGGACGACGCCGGACGACGGTGCCCGCTCGATCTGGGTCGGGCCCGTCGAGGCGCAGCACGCTGCGCTGGAGTTCGTGCAAACAAGTCAACAACGGAGTGCAACATGAGAGCAGCAGTCATCTATGAACACGGCGGACCCGGTACCGTCCGCTACGAAACGAACTTCGCGGATCCCGTGGCGCAGGCGGGCGAGGTCGTCCTCAAGGTCGGTGCTGCATCGCTGAACTACCACGACGTCTTCACCCGCAACGGCATGCCCGGCATCACCGTGCCCATGCCGATGATCATGGCCCTGGACCTGGCCGGCGAGATCGTCGAGGTCGGCCCCGGGGTCGAAGGCGGATGGAAGGTCGGCGACCGCGTGATGGTCGACCCCTCCGACCGCAAGACCTTCGGCGGCGTGATCGGCGAGGCGCGCCATGGCGGCCTGGCGGAGTACTGCGCGATCCCCGACCACCACCTGGTGCGGCTGCCCGACGACGTGAGCTTCGAGACCGCGGCCTGCCTGCCCGTGGCCTACGGCACCGCCTGGCGAATGATGGTGACCATCGGCAAGGTGCGCGCGGGCGAACGGGTGCTGGTGCTGGGCGCCTCGGGCGGCGTGGGGACCTGCTGCGTGCAGCTGGCCAAGCTCGCGGGGGCCGAGGTCGTCGCCGCGGCCTCGAGCCCGGAGAAGCTGGCGCGCCTGAAGGCGCTCGGCGCGGACCACCTCATCGACTACAAGCAGGAGGACTTCATGAAGTGGGTCTTCGGCACCTTCGGCAAGCCGCATCGCCGCCTCTACGAGAAGGGCATGGACGTGGTGGTGAACTTCACCGGTGGCGACACCTGGGTCAAGTCGCTGCGCACGCTGCACCGCGGCGGCCGCATCCTCACCTGCGGCGCGACCGCGGGCTACGACCCGAAGGAAGACCTGCGCTTCATCTGGAGCTACGAGCTGCAGGTGCTCGGCTCGAACGGCTGGGCGCGGGAGGACCTCACGAGCCTGCTGGACCTGGTGCGTTCGGGCAAGCTGCAGCCCGTCGTCGACCGGACCTATGCCCTCGACCAGGTCAACGAGGCCTTCCAGCACCTGGAAGACCGCAAGGTCTTCGGAAAGATCCTGGTGAAGCCATGAGCGACGACGTCACCAGGCGCCTCGGCCAGCCCGAGCTCGAAGCCATCTTCGAGCGTTCGCCCTTCATGCGCTTCATGGGCCTGGAGGTGCTGCGCGTCGACCATGCGCAGTCGACACTGGCCGTGCGCATGCCGATCCGGCCCGAGTTCGAGCGCGGGCGCGCCGGCTCCCAGCAGTTCCACGGCGGCGCCATCGCCTCGCTGATCGACGTGGTGGGCGATTTCGCGATCGGCATGATGGTCGGCGGCGGCGTGCCGACGATGAACCTGCGCATCGACTACCTCCGGCCCGGCGTCGGTGCCTACCTGGACGGCACGGCGACGGTGCGCCGGACGGGCCGAACCTCGGCCGTGGTCGACATCGAGATCGCCGGGGCCGACGGCAAGCTGGTCGCGCTGGGCCGCGGCACCTACGTGCCGATCACCGGCTGAGGAGGAGGCCCCCGATGCGCGCGTCCATGCGATGGGAGCCTTGCGCGGCCTCAGCCGGCCTGCGCGACGCCCGCGAGGGCGCGGTCGATGATGTCCTCGGACTGGGCCAGCACGCCGGCGCGCCAGTCGGGCGCGGCGGGATAGAAGGCCTCGCGGATGTCCTGCATCAGGCGTGCGCGCAGCGCGCGTCCGGCCTCGGTCCGGTCGTCGGCGTGCCGGGTGGCCCACAGCCATCGGGCGGCCATCGATGCGCGCTGCATCTGCGGCCGGGGCAGGGTGCCGAACTCGACCACCACCGCGGTCGTGCGCCGCGCCGGCAGCAGGGCCACGAAGGCGTCGACCAGCAGGCCCTGGTAGTTCGCGACCGCCTTGTGCGTCACGCCCTCGCGGTTGACCGCGCGCTCGCCCCACCAGCGGCGCGCGCGCTCGTAGGGTGCCGAGCCCGGCGCATGGAAGCACAGGAAGACGTGGCCGCGCTCGGGACCGATGCCGGTGTGGAAGTCGATGAAGGCAGCCGATTCCGCCACCTGCAGATGGTCGGCCACGGCCTGCCTGAAGGCCTTGTTGGACCATTGTTCGCGCGCGCCGCCATAGAAGATGCCGTCGTCATGCGTGTACTGGCCGCCGTTGAAGGCATCGGAATAGCGCTGTTCGCCGACCGCTTCGCGCAGGGCGGAAAGCCGCTCGAAGAGGCGCGGGACTTCGTCTTCGTCCCAGTCCGCCTGATCGATCAGCGCATGCACCTGCGCGTAGCCCGGATTGGCGGGCAGCGGCCGGCCGAAGTCGACGAAGTTCCGGTTGAGGTCGACGTTCTCCTCGGTGAAGCGCAGCGCATGGGCGAAGCCCCAGGGGTTGTGCGCATGGAAGAACAGCACGGCCGTGTCGGCGGGCAGGTGGCCCGGCCGGAAGCGGCGCAGCCAGTGCGTCTGCGCCGCGGAGCCGGAGTAGCCCTCGATGCCATGGGTGCCGCAGCCCACGGCGAGCACATGCCGCGCATCGGCCGGCCCGAGGCGCGCGACGTCGAGGCACAGCGCCTCGCCCGCCGGACCCACCTGCGCGGGATGGCGGTATTCGGTCAGGGCCGCGCCCGCCGCGCGCGCCGCCTCCAGGAACTTCGACCGCGCCTCGGCGTAGGTCTCGGAAAACACGGAAAGACTGTTCATGCTTCAACTTTGCATCGTTTTGAAATGAGCTTCCATGCTATTGAAATTCATTGAAAAATAATTCCAATTTCTATTGCTTTCTATTGGGAAAAAGAAAACCTCATGTGGAAAAACCTCGGTGACTTGATAGACCATTCCAAGGCCGGCGAAGCCATCGCCCTGGTGGACTGCGGACGCGGCGACGTGCCGATGCACTACAGCTACGCGCAGCTCGATGCGCGCATCCGCGCCTGCGCGCGGGGCCTGTTGCGTTCGGGCCTGAAGGCCGGCGACGCGGTCGCGATCCTGAGCATGAACCGGCTCGAGTTCATCGTCGCCTACCTGGCGACGCTGCAGGCGGGCCTGGTGACGGTGCCGGTCAACCACAAGCTCGCCCGGGAGTCGGTCGAATTCATCCTGCGGGACTGCAACGCGTCGATGGCCTTCGTCGACGCGGCCCGCAAGCCGCTGGTGCCGCCCGGGATGCGCACCGTGTGTTTCGACGACGAAAGCTGGGTCGACTTCCAGGACGCGGGCCGCTTCGAGCCGGCCGCCGTCGATCCTTCCGACTGCGCCATGATCCTCTACACCTCCGGCTCCACCGGCCGACCCAAGGGCGTGAAGCTGTCGCATGGCGGGCAACTCTGGTCGGTGAAGTCCCGCTTCCGCACCCGCGCCTCGTACGAGACCGAGTGCTTCCTCGTCGCGGCGCCGCTGTTCCACATGAACGCGCTCACCAACTGCAAGTTCGCGCTGGCCGGGCATGCGCGCATCGTGCTGATGCCGCAGTTCGAGGTGCTGAAGTTCATCGACGCCATCGAGCGCCACGGCGTGACCTGGGTGACCTCGGTGCCGACCATGATGGCGATGGTGGTGCGCGAGCAGGCGGCGCTGTCGAAGATCGACACCACGCGCGTGCGCTTCATCCGCCTGGGTTCCGCCCCGGCGACCGGGCAGCTCTACGAGGCGCTGTCCAGTGCCTTTCCCGCGGCCACGATCGCCGGCGGCTACGGCACGACCGAGGCCGGCCCGATCGTCTTCGGTCCCACCGAGGGGCGCGCGCTGCCACCGAACGGCGGCCTGGGCTGGCCCCTGCCGGACGTCGAGGTCCGCCTGGTCGATCGCGCGGGCCGCGAGGCCGACGAAGGCGAACTCTGGATGCGCACGCCGGCCAACCTGCTGGGCTATCTGAACCTGCCCGAGCAGACCGCGAAGGTGCTCACGCCCGATGGCTGGTACATCTCCGGCGACATCTTCCGCCGCGACGCCACGGGCTGCTATCACTTCGTGGGCCGCGCGGACGACATGTTCAATTGCGGCGGCGAGAACATCTACCCGGGCGAGGTCGAGCAGGTCATCGAGAAGATGCCCGAGATCCTGCAGGCTTGCGTCGTGCCGGTGGCGGACGAGATCAAGGGCCAGAAGCCGGTCGCCTTCGTGGTCGTGCGTTCGGGCATGCGCACCGACGAGAACGCGGTCAAGCAGTTCGTGCTGGCCAACGCACCCGCCTACCAGCATCCGCGGCGCGTGGTCTTCGTCGACGCACTGCCGCTGGCCGCCACCAACAAGGTCGACCGGCGCCAGCTCATGCAGCGCGCGGCCGCGCTCGCGGCCTGAAGGCCGCCGCTTCCTTCCGTCCTTCCGTCCTTCCTTTCTTCTCCGTCACTTCCGAGGCTCACATGAACGCAATCCTTTCCCGTTTCGTCGCCGCGTGCACGCTGGCCGTCATCGCATCGGCGCCCGCCCTGTCGGCGGCGACGGAGGCGGGCTACCCGACCCGTCCGGTCCAGCTCGTGGTGTCCTTTCCGCCGGGCGGCTCCTCCGACTTCTTCACCCGCTCGATCGCGAACGAACTCTCCAAGGCCTGGGGCCAGCCGGTGGTGGTGGACAACCGCCCGGGCGCCGGCGGCAACATCGGCGCCCAGTTCGCGGCGCGCGCGCGGCCCGACGGCTACACGCTCTACATGAGTTCGCTCAACACGCATGCGATCAACCCGACGCTGTACAAGAACCCGGGCTTCGACCACGTCAAGGACTTCACGCCGATCTCCAAGATCGCGACGGTGCCCAACGTGCTGGTCGTCAATCCGGCCCTGCCGGTGAAGTCGGTGGCGGAGCTGGTCAAGCTCGTGAAGAGCGAACCTTCCAAGGCCTTCTACGCGAGCTCCGGGACAGGCACCGGGCCGCACATCTCCATGGAGCTGTTCAAGAGCATGACGGGCACGCAGATGACCCACGTGCCCTACAAGGGCAGTGCGCCCGCCATGGCCGACGTGATGGCCGGCTCGGTGCCGATGGAGATGGACAACCTGCCGGCGGTGATCGCGCAGATCAAGGCGGGCAAGCTGCGCGCGCTGGCGATCTCCTCGAAAACGCGTTCGCCGGAACTGCCGGACGTGCCGACGATGGTCGAGGCCGGCGTGCCGGGCTACGAGGTCACCTCGTGGTGGGCGATGTTCGCGCCGGCCGGCACGCCGCCGGAGATCGTGGCGAAGGTCAATGCCGACGTGGTCAAGGCGCTCAACGCTGCGCACACCAAGGAGCAGTTCGCCAAGCAGGGCGCCACGCCCGCGCCGTCGACGCAGGCGGAACTGGCCGAGCTGGTCCGGACCGAGACCGCGCGCTGGAGCAAGGTGATCAAGGACGCCGGGATCACGGCGGACTGAGGAAGGCCTTTGGAAAGCCGCCCGCAACCTGCATCCAGGACCGGTTCCGGGTCGGCGCGTGAGGCGAGCGCCCAGGGGCGCGGCGTCATCGAGACAAGCTCGCATGCCGAGGCCTTCTAGTGTCTCCTGGAACCGCCGGCGACTACATCACCGTCGCATGCGGATGCAGCGGATGGGCCAGCGTGTCGGCGATCAGCCGCAGCGCATGGTCGCAGGCCTCGCGCGACATCGGGCCGCCCAGGCAGATGCGCACCGCCTCGGGCGGGGCGCCGTCGGTGGAGAAGGCCGCGCTCGCGACCACGCCCACGCTCTGCGAACGCAGGTAGGAGGCGAACTCCACCGTGCTCCAGGCCGAGCTCAGCGGCAGCCACAGATGGAAGCCCTCGCTCGGCGCACCGACACCGTAGGCGCCCAGGTGGCGGGCCGCCATGGCCTGCCGCACCGCCGATTCGCCGCGCACGGCCTGCAGCATCGCGTCGGCGGTGCCGTCCTCGACCCACAGCGTCGCGAGCGCGTTGGTGATCGGCGAGGCCATCACGGTGGTGGCGCGCAGCGCACCCGCGAGGCGCTGCGACTGTCGCGCGCTGGGTGAACGCACGTAGGCATTGCGCAGGCCCGCGCCCAGGGTCTTGGAGAAGCCGGTGATGTAGTAGGTGAGCTCGGGCGCCAGCGTGGCGATGGCCGGCGGCATCTGGCGCGGCAGCAGGCCGTAGGCGTCGTCCTCGATGATCGGGATCGCATAGCGCAGCGCGATGTCGGCCAGCGCTTCGCGCCGCGCGCGCGAGACGGTGGCGGTGGTCGGGTTGTTGAGCGTGGGGTTGATGCACAGCGCCCTGGGCTTGAGCGTCCTGCAGGCGTGCTCGAAGGATTCGCCGATCGGCCCTTCCTCGTCGAGCGGTAGCGCATGCAGCTGGATGCCCAGCTGCGTGGCGATGGCCTTCACGCCCGGATAGGTCAGCGCCTCGACGCAGATCAGCTCGCCGGGCCGCGCGAGCTGCGAGAACAGCGCGGTCAGCACGCTGTGGATGCCGGGGCACACCAGCAGCTGGTCGATCCGGCAGTCGGGGATGCGCGCGCGAATCCACTGCATGCCGGCCTCGCGGTCGCGTGGCGTGCCGCCGAAGTCCTGGTAGCGCAGCAGGTCGTAGGGGTCGGTGTCGCGCATCACACGGGCCGCGCTGGCCTGCATGCGATCGAGCAGGGCCGCATCCTGCGGCTCGGGCGGCAGGTTCATCGACATCTCGGCACCGCCGCCGCCGCGCAGCGGCACCGCCGGGCTGGTGCCGCGGATGAAGGTGCCGGTGCCCGAGCGCGAATCGATCAGCCCGCGCTTGCGCGCCTCGGCATAGCCACGCGCCACCGTCGTGTAGTTCAGCCGCAGGTCGGCCGCCAGGTCGCGCAGCGTGGGCAGCTTGTCGCGGGCGGTGAGCCGGCCGGTGCGGATGTCCTCGGCGATCAGGTCGGCGAGCAGCAGGTAGGCCGGCTTGTCGCTGGCGTCCAGCCGCTTCTGCCATTGCTGGGTGGTCTTGTCCATCGCGTGCTCCGTCGAAGTTGATCGCATGGCTTGATCGGATCGATCGGAGGTGATGAACGCATGAAGCGTGCCGCCGGCAGAGGGCGGGAATGCATGGATCGTGTGCATCGGCATCCAATGATCGGGTGCATTGATTGCATGGAAACGCATCAATCGGGTGCGGCGCGGCGGGCTGCGATGGGCCCGAGGCCGCCCGCGACATGCGGCGCGAAATTTTTTTCGGGGCCGCATGGCGCACGCCTGCTGATTGATCGCGCATTGATCGCACGCCACCGCGGCCGAGGTGGCACACCGCATGCGAAAGAGAAGGGCGCGCAAGCCCTTTTTTTTCATCCATCCCTCCACGGAGTCCCGCATGCCCCAAGTCACCAAAGCCCCCAACGTCACCGGCGAACACCTGGTCGACTACGAACAGAAAGTCTTCGAGGACGTGAAGGCCGACCCCGGCGAGAAGGCGCTGGTCACCTTCCACACCGTGGCCTTCGAAGGCTCGATCGGTTTCGTCAACCTGCTGCAGGCCACGCGCCTCAAGCGCAAGGGCTACGAAACCTCGGTGCTGCTCTACGGCCCGGGCGTCACGCTGGGCGTGCAGCGCGGCTTCCCCACGCTCGGCGACGAGGCCTTTCCCGGCCACCAGAACTTCAACAAGCAGATCGTCAAGTTCATGGAGGAGGGCGGCAAGGTCTACGCCTGCCGCTTCGCGCTGCAGGCGCTGTACGGCCACGGCGAAGGCGCGCTGATCCCGGGCATCGTGCCGATCAACCCGCTCGACGTGCTGGACATCGTGCTGCTGCACAAGAAGGCCGGCGCGGTGATCCTCGACACCTGGACGCTGTGACATGTCCACCCCCAGTCTTTGCGCACTTCGTGTCGCTTCGCCAACCCCCTCGCCGGGGGCGACACCAGCGGCCCGGCAAAGCCGGTTCCGCGGTGTCTCCCGCGAAGAGCGGACGCTGCGGGGGAGTCGCTGAAATGGCCCGAATCGTTCGTGCCGCGGCCGTCCAGATCGCGCCCGACTTCGAGAACGTCGACGGCACCCTGAACCGGGTGTGCGCGGCGATCGACGAGGCCGGCGCCCAGGGCGTGCAGCTGGTGGTCTTCCCCGAGACCTTCGTGCCCTACTACCCGTACTTCTCCTTCGTGCAACCGCCGGTGCTGCAGGGGCCGGCGCACCTGCGGCTGATGGAGCGCGCGGTGGTGGTGCCGGGCCCGGTCACGCTGGCGGTGGCCGAGCGGGCGCGCGCCCACGGCATGGTGGTGGTGCTGGGCGTGAACGAGCGCGACCATGGCAGCCTCTACAACACGCAGCTGGTGTTCGATGCCGACGGCAGCTTGCGGCTCAAGCGCCGCAAGATCACGCCGACCTACCACGAGCGCATGGTCTGGGGGCAGGGCGATGCAGCCGGGCTCAAGGTGGTCGACACCGCCGTCGGCCGCGTGGGTGCACTGGCCTGCTGGGAGCACTACAACCCGCTGGCGCGCTATGCGCTGATGGCGCAGCACGAGGAGATCCACTGCGCGCAGTTCCCCGGTTCGCTGGTCGGGCCGATCTTCGCCGAGCAGATGGAGGTCGCCATCCGCCACCACGCGCTCGAGTCGGGCTGCTTCGTCGTCAACGCGACGGGCTGGCTCAGCGATGCGCAGATCCAGGCCATCACGCCCGATGCCGGCCTGCAGAAGGCGCTGCGCGGTGGCTGCCACACGGCCATCGTCTCGCCCGAAGGCAAGCACCTGGCACCGCCGCTGAGCGAAGGCGAGGGCATGGTCATCGCCGACCTCGACATGGCGCTGATCAGCAAGCGCAAGCGAATGATGGACTCGGTCGGCCACTACGCGCGGCCCGAGCTGCTGAGCCTGGCCATCAACGAACGACCCGCCGCCACCACCTTTGCGATGCCCGCGGGCGCACCTGCTTCTCCTTCGCTCCCTACCAACGGAATCACTCCCCATGACCACGACAGCCTCTCCCTCCAGCCGGCAGTTGATGACCGAGTTGCAGTCCTTCGGGTTGCGGCTGGCTGACCCTTCGGCCGGCGCGGCCAGCCGCCGTGGCGGCGCGGGTCCGTCGGACCACAAGGCCGTGGTGGTCGACGGCCACACGATCATGGTGCCGGTGCACACGTCCACCGCCTGGCACTCGCCATTCACCGCGCAGGCGCCCGACGCGATGGGCCAGAGCACGCTCACGCGTGGCACGATCCCCATCGCGCGCATCAGCTTTCCCACGCAGCCGCGCTTCTACGGCATGCAGACCTTCGATGGCGTGCCCTATTCGCAGATCGCCACGCTGCACGGCAGCGACGTGCTGGCCACCACGGTGCTGCAGACCTGCATCCGCTACGAGAGCCGCAGGAAGACCTGCAAGTTCTGCGCGATCGGCCAGTCGCTCGCGGCCGGCCGCACCATCGCGCGCAAGACGCCCGAGCAGCTGGCCGAGGTGGCGCGGGCCGCGGTGCTGCTCGACGGCGTCAAGCACATGGTGTTGACCACCGGCACGCCCAACGCCACCGACCGCGGCGCGCAGATCCTTTGCGAGAGCGCGTTCGCGATCAAGGCCGCGGTCGATCTGCCGATCCAGGGCCAGTGCGAGCCGCCCGACGACGACCGCTGGTTCGCGCGCATGAAGGCGGCCGGCATCGACACGCTGGGCATGCACCTCGAGGTGGTCACGCCCGCCGTGCGCGAGAAGATCATGCCGGGCAAGGCCAGCGTGCCGATCGCGCGCTACATGAGCGCCTTCGAGGCGGCCGTCGGCGTGTTCGGCCGCGGCCAGGTCAGCACCTACATCCTGGCCGGGCTGGGCGACACGCGCGAGGCCATCCTCGAGATCTGCGATGCGCTGCTGGCGCTGGGCGTGTACCCCTTCGTCGTGCCCTTCGTGCCGATCGGCGGCACGCCGCTGGAAGATCATCCCGCCCCGACGCCCGCCTTCATGCAGTCGATCCTGCAACCACTGGGCCAGCGCGTGGCCGCGGCCGGGCTGCGCTCGGGCGACATCAAGGCGGGGTGCGGCAAGTGCGGGGCGTGTTCGTCGCTGTCCGTCTACGAGGGTTGAACCATGTGTTGCATCGACGATGTGATCGAGCCCCTCGTGCACTACGCGCCCGTCGAGTTCCTGGTGCGCGAGGCCGCGCAGCCCTGGGAGCGCGACGAGGCCCATGCGCTGCGGCGCGCGGTGTTCTGCATCGAGCAGGGCCTGTTCGTCGGCGACGACCGCGATGCCGTCGACGACCGCGCGCAGCTGCTGGTCGCGATGTCCTGCATCGGCGGCATGCCCGACCAGGTCGTGGGCACGGTGCGCATCCACGAGGAAGCGCCGGGGCTCTGGTGGGGCTCGCGGCTTGCGGTGCACGCGGCTTTCCGAAGCCAGGGCCACCTGGGCGCGACGCTGATCCGGCTGGCCGTCACGCGCGCGCATGCGCAGGGCGCTCACGGCTTCATGGCCCATGTGCAGGCGCAGAACGAGGCGCTGTTCCACAAGCTGCACTGGCGCACGACCGGCACGCTCGCGATCCACGGCCGGCCGCATGTGGCGATGCAGCCCGACTTCGCCTTCTATCCGCCGTGCCATGACCCGGTGAGCGGCTTCGTGTCGCGAGCGCGTTCCTCTTTTTCCGCGCCCGCCGCGAGCGGGCAGGACGAGGGCCGCAGCCGTGGATAAGGTCGCTTCGCACACCGAAGGCCCGGGGCCCTCACCCCGACCCTCTGCCAGAGGGAGAGAGGGGAATGCCGAGGCGCTGCACGAGATCGTCATCGCCTTGCGCGACAGCCGCGGCTTCGCCCACAAGCGCGACATCAGCGACATCGTGACCGCGCTGGGCCAGGCCCTGCCCGGTGGCGGCGCGGACCTGGGCCAGGCCGTGCCGCTCGGCGACGACTGCGCGGCCATCCCCGATGGCCATAGCGGCTACCTGCTGTTCGCCATCGAGGGCCTGGTCGAGGACTTCATCGAGCGCATGCCCTGGTTCGCGGGCTACGCGGGCGTGATGGTCAACGTGAGCGACATCTATGCGATGGGCGGCCGGCCGACGGCGGTGGTCGACGCGCTCTGGAGTGCCGGCATGCAGCCGGCCGACCAGATGCTCCAGGGCATGGCCGAGGCCTCGTCGAAATACGGCGTGCCGATCGTCGGCGGCCACAGCAACAACCGCAGCGTGCGGCCGCAGCTCGCGGTCGCGATCCTCGGCCATGCGAAGAGGCTGCTGACCAGCTTCAGCGCGCGGCCCGGCGACCTGCTGCTGATGGCCATCGACCTGCGCGGCGCCTACCAGGAGCCTTTTCCCTACTGGAACGCCTCGACCACCGCACCCGGCGCACGCCTGCGTGCCGACCTCGAACTGCTGCCCGCGCTGGCCGAGGCCGGCCTGTGCGATGCCGCCAAGGACATCAGCATGGCCGGCGCCATCGGCACCACGCTGATGCTGCTCGAGTGCTCGAAGGTGGGCGCGACCCTCGACCTCGACGCCATCCCGCGGCCCGCGGGCGTGCCGCTGCTGCGCTGGCTCACCTCCTTCCCCAGCTTCGGCTTCGTGCTCAGCGTGCGGCCCGAGGCGCTGGGCGAGGTGCTCACGCGCTTCGCGGCGCGCGACATCGCCTGCCAGGTGGTGGGCGAGGTCGACGACAGCCGTACGCTGATGCTGAAGCAGGGCGACGCGCGCCAGCTGCTGTGGGACCTGAACACCGATGCCTTCATCGGCGAGGCCCGCCATGCGTGACGCGCCGCTCAAGATCGGCCTGCTCACCCATTCGGTCAACCCGCGGGGCGGCGTGGTCCACACGCTCGAGCTCGGGCATGCGTTGCACGATGCGGGCCACGACGTGACGGTGATGGCGCCCGCATCGCCGGGCCAGCGCTTCTTCCGTCCCGTGCGCTGCGTCACGCGGCTGATCCCGGTCGACGCTGCACCGCGCGACATGGTGGCGATGGTGGGGTCGCGCATCGAGGCCTTCACCGCGTCCATCGGCGCACTGCTCGAGACCGCGCGTTTCGACGTGCTGCACACGCACGACCCGATCGGCGGCAATGCGCTCGCCAACCTGGTGGACGCGGGACGCATCGAGGGCTTCGTGCGCACGGTGCACCACCTCGAAGTCTTCGACGACGTGCAGCTCATGCGCTGGCAGTCGCGCGGTTTCCAGGCCGCGCGGCAGGTGTTCTGCGTGAGCCGGCTCTGGCAGCGCATGCTGGCCGAAGACCATGGCGTGGGCGCTTGCGAAGTGCGCAACGGTCTTCAGCACGGTCGCTTCAGTCCGCTGCGGCAAGCCACCGACGCGGCGCTCGCGCGGTGCCTGGGCGTGCGCACCGGCGCGCCCGTGGTGCTGGCGCTGGGCGGCATCGAGGCGCGCAAGAACACGGTGCGGCTGCTGCAGGCCTTCGTGCTGTTGCGCGCCCGCTGGCCGGAGGCGCAGCTCGTGATCGCGGGTGGCGCGAGCCTGCTCGACCATGCAGCGTATGCACGCGAGTTCGCAGCCCTGGCGCAGGCCAGTGGCCTGGCCATCGGTCCGGGCGCAGCCATCGTGCGCACCGGCGCGCTGTCCGACGAAGACATCCCGTCGCTCTACCGGCTGGCCGACGTGGTCGCGATGCCTTCGCTCAACGAGGGCTTCGGCCTGGTCACGCTGGAGGCGCTGGCCAGCGGCGTGCCGATCGTCGTCTCGCGCATCGCGCCCTTCACCGAGTACCTGGGCGAGGCCGATGCGCATTGGGCCGACCCGCTGCATTCGGCCTCAATCGCAGAGGCGCTGCAGGCCGCGCTCACGTCACGCTCGCCTGCACGGACCGCGGCGATGGCGGCAAGCGCCGCGCGCCTGGGCGCCACCTTCAGCTGGGCCGCGAGCGCGGCCCGCCATGTGCAGCTCTACCGCGAGGGCCTGCACGGCAGCGCCGCGGCCGCTGCGCGATCCATCCCCTGTTGAGGACCCCTCCCATGCCCGTCATGCATTTCCACGTCCGCTGGCCCGACCAGAGCGAGACCCGTTGCTACTCGCCCTCGCTGGTCGTGCAGGACTTCCTCACGCCCGGCCAGGCCTATGAGCTGCCCGACTTCCTGGGCCGCACGCGCGAGGCGCTGGGCATCGCGTCGGAGCGGGTGCGCGCCAAGTTCGGCTTCGCCTGTTCGCAGGCGATGGACCAGCTCGGCGAGATCGAGCACATCGCCGCCCGCTTCGCCGACCGGCCCGATGCGCGGGTCACCGTGCTCGGCTTCGACTGACCGCTTCCAAAGGACTTCCATCATGACCCCACCCAAGACCACTCACTACAGCGTCGTCATCGTCGGCGGCGGCCAGGCCGGCCTGTCGCTGAGCCACGGCCTGCAGCAGCGCGGCATCGACCATCTCGTGATCGAGAAGCGCACGCTGGTGCATTCCTGGCGAACCCAGCGCTGGGATTCCTTCTGCCTGGTCACGCCCAACTGGCAGTGCGACCTGCCGGGCTGGTCGTACACCGGCGGCGATCCGCACGGCTTCATGGTGAAGGACGAGATCAACGCCTGGCTCGCGGGCTTCGTCGAGCAGGTGCAGGCGCCGGCGCTCGAGGGCGTGACGGTCGAGAAGGTCTCGCCTGTCGCGGCTTCGGGCGAGGCCGTGCGCTACACCGTCGACACCAGCGCGGGCCGCTTCACCGCCGACCAGGTGGTGGTGGCCTCGGGCGGCTACCACAAGCCGGTGGTGCCGCGCATGGCCGAGAAGCTGCCCTCGTCGATCGTGCAGTACCACTCGGCGCAGTACCGCAACCCCGCGCAGTTGCCCGAGGGCGGCGTACTGGTGGTGGGCTGTGGCCAGTCGGGCGCGCAGATCGCGGAAGACCTGCACCTGGCGGGGCGGCAGGTCTACCTCGCGACCGGCAACGCGCCGCGCTGCGCGCGCTTCTACCGCGGCAAGGACGTGGTCGACTGGCTGGCCGACATGGGCTACTACGACATGCCCGTCACGCAGCACCCCTTGCGCGAGGGCGTGCGCGACAACACCAACCATTTCGTCACGGGCCGCGACGGTGGGCGCGACATCGACCTGCGGCGCTTCGCCGCCCAGGGCATGGAGCTGTTCGGCCTGCTCACGGGGCTGGAGGGCGAGGTGCTCGAATTCCAGCCCAACCTGCGCGAGAACCTCGACCATGCGGATGCGATCTTCAACGGCATCAACGCCTCGATCGACCGCTTCATCGCCAGCCGCGGCATCGAGGCGCCGCTGGGCGAGCCCTATGTGCCGGTGTGGGAACCCGCGCAGGAGCGCACGCGCCTGAATCTGCGCGAAGCCGGCATCACCAGCGTGCTGTGGTGCATCGGCTTCCTGCCGGATTTCGCCTGGGTCGATGCGCCGGTGTTCAACGGGCGCGGCGAGCCGGTGCACCTGCGCGGCGTGACCGGGCAGCCCGGCCTCTACTTCCTGGGCCTGCCCTGGCTGCACACCTGGGGATCGGGTCGTTTCTCGGGAGTGGCGCGCGATGCGGACTATCTGGCGGCGCGGATTGCGGGCCGGATCGAAGGCGCGGCCCCGCCGCTCGAGGGGGCTGCAGCCGCGGTGCCTCAACTGCTCTGAGCGCACGCCGAGGGTGTCTGTTCACCCTCGCTCCGCATCACGCAGATCGGTCCGCCGGATCCATCTCGGATCCGGCCTGGGGCTCAACGGAAGAACAGGGCGATCAGGATGATGATCGGGATCGGCACGCCAAGGAACAGCAGAAGAAGTGAGCGCATGGTGAAGTCCTTTCTTGGTGAAGTTCAGAGATCGCGGCGACGACCGCCGTAGGTCGCGGCGAAGCTGGCAACGAAGGCGCCGAGCAGCAGCGAGACGACCAGCCACAGGGCACCGTAGGCGGTCGCCTTGCGCGCGGTGTCCGCGGCCTCCTTGGTCTTGGTCTTCGCCTCGTTGAGCGTGGATTGCGCCTTGGCATAGGTGTCGTTCACGCGCTTCTCGGCGTCCTGCTGGCTCAGGCCCGTGCGTTGCGCCACGATCTGGCCCACGTACTTGGCGTCCTCAGGGGGCAGGGTGCCGGTGCGGATGCTGTTGAGGAAGATGCGGCTGACCTCGGCGCCGGCCTCACGCGTCCCGCGCTCGGGCATCGCGGGTGCCATCGGTGCGGCGGCCGCGCTGGCGTCCGCTGCGGGCGCTGCGTTGGCGGAAGCTTCCTTGCGGAACAGCGAATCGATGAAGTAGCCCATCGGCCCGCTGTTGTCGGTGTCCGACGCATTGCTCGCTGCAGCGCCGGCGGCACCGGCGCCTGCCACCGTCGCCGCGGAAGCCACGCCGCCGACGGCCGTGGCGCCCGCCTGTGCGCCGGCACCGACGATCGAGCCGACGACCGAGGTCAACAGCGCGGCGGTCAGCAGGGTCGCGACGGACCAGGCCAGGAAGCCGTGGGCCGTGTCGCGGAAATAGACCTCGTCGGTGTGGATGCCGGCCCACTTGGTCCGCAGCCGTCCCGCCAGGTAGCCGCCCATGCCCGAGGCGGCGATCTGCGTGAAGCTGAGCCATAGGATGGCCGCGATGCCGATGGACGCCGCGCTGGCGCCCTGGTTCGTCCAGGGACTGACGGACGAGAAGCCCAGGCCGGTGCCCAGCAGAAGAAGCACCAGGGACAGCGATGCCGCCCCTGCCGCGCCTGCGAAGATCGCGCCCCAGGAGACGCCACTGGTTTGTCGCGAACCCTCGATGGACGCTGCGTCCTGGAGCTGGGCTGCGAGAGGTGGTTCGGAGTAGGTGGCCATTGCAGATCCTCATTTGTTGGAGGAACGCAATCTCGCGCTCGGCTGCCGATGCACCGGTCATCCCCCGGCCTGAGACGCGGTAGGCCGCGCGCCCGTCGGGGGTTCAGCATTCGCGCGGCTGTGACGGTCGGCGGCAGGCGGCATGCGCCGATCCGATCGGCGCACAGGCATGGCCTCCGCAACGCGATCCGAGCCGCTTCCAGTGATCTGGTTTCTCGATGGATTGATTCGATCTTTCGATTTCACGGATCAGAAAGCCAAACTTAAAGTGCGCCCGTGCAACCCACGGAAGCCGAACGGCACGGGGGTTGACGCAGACATCCAAAACAGGAGACAAACCATGAGAACACGTTGGAGCCTCGGGGCTGCCACGGTGGCTTCGGCCGCCCTTTTGATGAGCGCATGCGGGGGTAGTGGTGGGGGTGGCCGCGCGCCGCAGCCGTCCGACAACACGCCGACGGTCCCGCCACCGGTGGTGGCCAAGGCACCGCAATCGCGGCTGGCCATCGCGAGCACCGAGGACGTGCCCGGCAGCTTCGGCAGCGTCGGCGCCTACGAGAAGGTCACGGGCACCTTCACCGGCGAAGTCGACCCCGCCGACGCGCGCAACGCCATCATCCAGGACCTGACGCTGGCGCCGCGCAACGCCAACGGCATGGTCGAGTACCGCTCGGACTTCGTGCTCTTCAAGCCCAAGGACATGGCGAAGGCCAACGGCGTGCTGCGCTACGACGCTCCCAACCGCGGCAACATGGTGGCGCTCGATCCCTATTTCGCCTCGCGCGGTTATGTGTTCCTCACGGCGGCCTGGCAGGGCGATGTGCCGGCCGGCCCCGGCAAGCTCACGCTGAAGGTGCCGGTCGCGAAGAACGCCGACGGCAGCACGATCACCGGTGCCTACCGCGCCGAACTCACGACCGGCGTCGCGACGCCGAACTCGCTGACGCTGCCCGCCAGCGCGGCCAATGCCGCCATGCAGGCCTATGCGCCCGCGAGCCTGGACAACACGCAGCCGGGCTATGCGCTGACGCGGCGCTTCAACGAGAGCGATCCACGCCAGCCGATCGCCGCCGCCGACTGGAAGTTCGCCCGCTGCAGCGCGGCCCAGCCCTTCCCCGGCACGCCCGACGAGACCAGCGTGTGCCTCAAGGGCGGCTGGGACCCGGACTACATCTACGAACTGGTCTATGTCGCCAAGGACCCGAAGGTGATGGGCCTGGGCCTCGCGGCGCTGCGTGACATCGTCACCTTCTTCCATCGCGACGCGCGCGATGCGGCCGGCACGGCCAACCCGGTGGCAGCCGCGATCCGCCACACCATCGCCTCGGGGGTCTCGCAATGCGGCAACTTCATGAAGACCTTCGTGCACCTGGGCTTCAACGAGGACCGGGCGGGCGGCAAGGTCTTCGACGGCGTGTTCGCGCAGATCGCGGCGCGGCAGAACAACGTCAACATGCGCTTCGCAATCCCCGGCGGCGGGGGCGGCGTGCGCATCGATCACACTGCCTTCGGCCAGGCGGCCACGCGCGGCCTGGCGAAGGACTATGTGGACGACGTGGCGCAGCGCCAGGGCGGCATCCTCGCGCGCTGCGAAGCCAACGGCACCTGTCCCAAGCTCTTCATCGGCTTCAGCGGCACCGAGTTCTGGACCCTGCAGGGCTCGCCCCTGCTGACCGATGCCTGGGGCACGCGCGACCTGGTGCAGCCCGACAACGCCCGCATCTACTTCTATGCGAGCTCGCACCACCTGCTCGGTTTCCCGTCGATGACCGGGCCCGATGCGGCCGCCATTCTGGGGCCCGACTCCAACGGCCGCTACCGCACCAACGGCAACACCGCGGTCCTTCCGGTGGTGCGCGCGCTCTACCAGAACCTTGAGGACTGGGTGCTCAAGGGCCTGACGCCGCCCGACAGCGTGGTGCCGAAGATCGCGGACGGCACGCTGGTGCGCCCCGAGCGGGTGGCGTTCCCGAACATTCCCGGCGTGACGTACACCGGCCTGGTCAACACCTATCCCTTGCTGGACTGGGGCCCGAAGTTCAAGGCGCAGGACGAGAGCGGCATCGCCGCCACGGTGCCACCGATCGCGCTGAACCGCGACTACGCGATCCTCGTGCCGCAGGTGGATGCGGACGGCAACGACATCGCTGGCATCCGCAGCCTGGACATCGCCGTGCCGCTTGCGACCCAGACCGGATGGAACACCACCAGCCGGCCCGGGCGGATCGACCAGGCCGGGCTGGTGGGATCGATGTTCCCCTTCGCCAAGACCCGCGCCGAGCGGCTGGCCGCCAACGACCCGCGCCTGTCGATCGCCGAGCGCTATGGTGACCAGGCCGGCTACGTGGCGGCGGTCCAGCAGGCGGCGGACCGACTGGTGGCGCAACGCTTCCTGCTGCGCGCCGATGCGGACGCGGCCGTGGCGGCCGCGAGGGCGAATCCCGTGCTGCCCTGATCGCCCACTGGCGGATGGCGTCCCGTTGCGGGTGTCAGCGCGTCGGCAGCACCAGCGTCGCCTGCCGCGCCGGATCGAACTCGAAGCGCAGGCCGAAGCGCTCACCCGGGTGCACCGGGGACGCATAGAGGCTCTCGGCGGTGTCGATCACCACGCCGATGTGATGGCCCGCGGGCACGTCGTAGGCCGTGGCCGAGAAGTCGAGCGGCAGGTCGAGCGTCTGCCCCGCCGTGGCCCAGTGCAGCGTGGTGGCGCCGTGGGTGATCAGCACGCCGGTGCCGATCGCGTCCACGTCGTAGAGGTAGGCCGAGACCTGCGCGCGGGCCTGCGTGGGCGTGACGCGCAGGTTCAGCTTCGGAATGCCCCGGATCTTCTGCACGCGCTCGAGCGCGGGGGCCTCGAAGCGGATGCCCGAGGCCAGCGCCACCGAGGGCAGTGAATTGACCACCGGGATGTTCACGCTCTCACCGAAGGTCGAGACGATGGGCAGGGCACCGCTGGTCGCGGTGGTGTCGGAGAAGTTCTGGATCAGGTCGGAGCCCTTGGCGCTGTTGGGCGAAGAAGAGATCGAACCCTTGTCGCCCTTGCCGCAGAGGCAGGCGGGGTCAAAGCGCGGCAGGCCGCGCGGGCCCAGGTAGTAGGTCTGGTCGCGGAGTTCGGGCGCGGGCCAGGTGGCAAAGGATTCGCGCTGCTCGCTGAACTTGATCTGCATCGTGAGCTTGGGCTCGGTGTCGATGCCGTTGGGGATGCCCTTGAGCCAGCGGTCGAACCAGCGGTGGGCCTGGTCGTAGGGGTAGTTGTCCACATCGAGCAGCGCGCCGGCCCCTTCCGCGCTCGCATGGACACCGGGGTTGAGCACCATCTTCTTCGGTCCCGTGAGCGCGGCGAACATCGCCAGCGTCGAGTTGGGCGTGAACAGGTCGTCCTGGAAATTGTGGCTGATGAAGATCGGTGCGTTGCGCGCATTGAGTGCGTCCACATGGCTCGAGGGCGAGCTCGGCTTGAAGCCCTCGAGGATCTCGTCGATCTTCGACTGTGGCGTGTCGGGGTTCATCAAGGCCAGCGTGTTCTGCTGCCATTCGGGCGAGAGCCGCCCGGTCACCTTGCCGCCCAGGGTGAGCAGGCTGCCCCACGTCAGGTTGTAGGTGCCACGGGGGTAGAGCTCGTCGGCCATCGAGCCCCAGCCCGACAGCGCGGCGGCGGTCTTGATGCGCGGGTCGCGCGCCATCGCGAGCATGGACAGGCCCGCGCCGTAGGAGATGCCGCTGGTGGCGATGTTGTCCGGATCCACCGGGGCGTTGGCCAGCAACCAGTCGATCACCGAGGACACGTCGCGCACGTCCTGCGGTCCTGCGCCACCGATCACGCCTTCGGACAGGTAGAAGCCGCGCGCCGTGTAGCTGGCCACGACATAGCCGTCCTTGGCCAGTCGCTGCTGCTGGCCGACGTACTCGATGCGGCCGGGGGCGCCGAAGCTGCCGATCATCAGAACGGTCGGGAACTTCTGCGTGGCGCGGGTGCGCCGCGGCAGGAAGAGATTGGCCGCGAGCTGGGTGCCGTCGAAGCTGGTGATGGTCACGGCCGGCAGCCAGCAGGTGCCGTCGATGGGCGAGACGATGCCGGGGGATTGCACAGGGTCGGTGAAACGGGCCGCCTCCGGTGGGGTGGGCAGCCGGCACAGCTCGGAGGCGGTCTGGGCCAGGGTGGTGGCGGAGGCCAGCGCGAAGGCGAGGCCGAACATGGGTCCACGCAGGGACAGCGTCATGGGATTTCTTTCGGGTGGGGCGCGATGGGGAGGGCCCGACCTTGGTGCGTCGGGCCGGCGCATTCAGTGAGTCGGGCCCCAGAATGGCGGATAGAAGGGCAGGCCGGGCACCGGAAGTTGCAGCGTCGACTGGCTTTCCGGGCCGAACTCGAATCGCACGCCGAAACGTTCGCCGGGGTTCACGGGCGGTGCGTACAGGCTGTCCTTGGTGTCCAGCACGACGCCGATGTGGTGGCCCGCAGGCACGTCGTAGGCGGTGCCGGAAAACTCGATCGGCAGGTCGATGGCCTGGCCGGGCGTGGCCCAATGCACGCTGGCCGTGCCGTGGGAGATCAGCACCCCGGTGCCGATCGCATCGACGTCGTACAGGTAGGCCACCAACTGGGCACGTGCCTGCGATGGCGTGACGCGCAAACGCAGCTTGGGAATCCCCCGGATCTTTTGAACCTGCTGCAGCGCGGGGCCCTCGAAACGGATGCCCGTGGCCAGCGCGACCGAGGGCAGCGCGTTGATCACCGGCACATTCAGGGTTTCGCCCAAGGTGGACAGGATGGGAATCGGTCCGCTGGTGGCCGTGGTATCGGCGAAGTTCTGGATCAGGTCGGAGCCCTTGGCACTGTTGGGCGTCGACGAGATGGAGCCCTTGTCGCCCTTGCCGCAGAGGCACGAAGGGTCGAAGCGCGGCGTGCCGCGCGGGCCCAGGTAGTAGGTTTCGTTTCCGAGGTTGCGCGCGGGCCAGTTGTCGAAGGACTCGCGCCGGTCGCTGAACTTGAGCTGCATCGTCACCTTGGGCTCGGTGTCGATGCCGTTGGGGATGCCCTTGAGCCAACGGTCGAACCAGCGATGGGCCTGGTCGTAGGGATAGTTGTCGATGCCCAGCAGCGCGCCCGGCAATTCGGCTGAGGCATGAATGCCGGGGCTGAAGATGATCTTCTTGGGCACTGTGAGGCGGGCGAACATGTCCAGTGTCGAGTTGGGCGTGAACAGGTCGTCCTGGAAGTTCTTGCTGATGAACACCGGCGCGCCACGGGCATTGATGGCGTCCACGTAACTCGACGGCGAGCGCAGATCGCTCCATTCCCGGAGTTCGGCGATGCGCGCGGCCGAGGTGTCGGGGCTCATGATGGCCAGCATGTTGGGGTTCACCTCGGGACCGAGACGGCCGCCCGTGTTGCCGAGCAGGGCCAGGAGCGAGCCCCAGGTCACGTTGGGCGAGCCCGCCGGGTAGAGCTCGTCGATCAGCGAGCCCCAGGTGGAGAGTGCCGCCACGGTCTTGATCCGCCGGTCGTGCGCCAACGCGATCAGCGAGATGCCACCGCCGTGGGAGATGCCGCTGGCGCCGATGTGGTTCACGTCCACGGGTGCGTTGGCGAGCAGCCAGTCGATCACCGAGGACACGTCGCGCACGTCTTCGGGCGCGGCCACGTGGACCTGGCCTTCCGAGAGGCCGAAGCCGCGCGTGCTGTAGCTCGCCACCACGTAGCCGTCCTTGGCCAGTCGCCGTTGCTGGCCTGTGTACTCGATCCGGCCCCGGTTGGCCCAGCTGGCGACCATCAGCACGGTCGGGAACTTCTGCGTGGCGTCGGTGCGCCGCGGCAGGAAGAGATTGGCAGCGAGCTTCGTGCCGTCGAAGCTGGTGATGGTCACGGCCGGCAGCCAGCAGGTGCCGTCGATGGGCGAGACGATGCCGGGCGATTGCACGGGGTCGGTGAAGCGCGCGGCTTCCGGTGGCGTGGGCAGCCGGCACAACTCGGATGCGGTCTGGGCCTGGGTGGCGGTGGCGGCCAAGGCCAGGGCGATGCCCAGCAGTGGGCTGCGGAGGAGCGAAAGCATGGATGGACTCCTTGCAAAGAGGGACGGTCTCGCGGCCAGGCGCCGAGGCGCCGGGCCAGCGAAGTCACGGAGAAGCCGGCAGCGGCTGCCGGGACAAGACGAGGGTCGTCGTCAGAGCGTCGGCAGCACCAGCGTCGACTGCTGTTCCGGGCCGAACTCGAAGCGCACGCCAAAGCGCTCGCCCGGGTTCACCGGCGAGCCGTACAGGCTGTCGGTGGTGTCGAACACCACGCCGATGTGGTGGCCCGCGGGCACGTCGTAGGCCGTGGCCGCGAAGTCGAGCGGCACATCGATGGTCTGGCCCGGCGTGGCCCAGTGCAGCGTAGTGGCGTCATGGGTGATCAGCACGCCGGTGCCGATCGCGTCTACGTCGTAGAGGTAGGCCGAGATCTGCGAGCGCGCCTGCGTGGGTGTGACACGCAACTTGAGCTTGGCGATGCCGCGGATCTTCTGAACGCTGCGCAGCGCAGGGGCCTCGAAGCGGATGCCCGAGGCCAGCGCGACGGAGGGCAGCGAATTGATCACCGGGATGTTCAGGCCCTCGCCGAAGGTCGAGAGGATCGGTATGGGCCCGCTGGTCGCGGTGGTGTCGGAGAAGTTCTGGATCAGGTCCGAGCCCTTGGCGCTGTTGGGCGAAGAGGAGATCGAACCCTTGTCACCCTTGCCGCAGAAACAGCTGGGATCGAAGCGCGGAAGGCCGCGCGGGCCCAGGTAGTAGGTTTGGTCGCGGAGTTCCGGCGCGGGCCAGTTGGCGAAGGATTCGCGCCGGTCGCTGAACTTGATCTGCATCGTGACCTTGGGCTCGGTGTCGATGCCGTTGGGGATGCCCTTGAGCCAACGGTCGAACCAGCGATGGGCCTGATCGTAGGGATAGCTGGAGGTGCCGAGGAAGGCGCTGAGCAGTTCGGCACCGGCATGCACGCCGGGGTTGAAGACGATCTTCTTCGGCACCGTGAGCCGGGCGAACATCTCCAGCGTCGAGTTGGGCGTGAACAGGTCGTCCTGGAAGTTCTTGCTGAAGAAGACCGGCGCACCGCGCGCGTTGATCGCATCCACGTAGCTCGATGGCGAGCGCACCTTGCTCCATTCCCTGAGTTCGGCGACCTTCGCGGCCGGGGTGTTCGGGTTCATCGTGGCCTGCGTGATCTCGTTCAGCTCGGGCGCGGGGCGCCCCACGAGGTTGCCGCTGAGGCTGAGGATGGTGCCCCAGGTCAGGTTGGGTGTGCCGCGGGTGTACATCTCGTCGATCAGCGAGCCCCAGCCCGACAGTGCCGCCACGGTCTTGATCCGCTTGTCCTGGGCCAGGGCCATCAGGGACAGGCCGGCTCCGTAGGAGATACCGCTGCTGGCGATGTTGTTCACGTCCACGGGTGCGTTGGCGAGCAGCCAGTCGATCACCGAGGACACGTCGCGCACGTCTTCGGGCGCGGCCACGCGGACCTGGCCGCCGGAAACGCCGAAGCCTCGCGCACTGTAGCTGGCCGCCACGTAGCCGTCACTGGCGAGCTTCTGCTGCTGGCCGAGGTACTCGAGCCGGCCGGGCTCGGCCCAGCTGCCGATCATCAGCACGGTCGGGAATTTTTGGGTGGCGTTGGTGCGCCGCGGCAGGAAGAGGTTGGCTGCGAGCTTGGTGCCGTCGAAGCTGGTGATGGTCACGGCCGGCAACCAGCAGGTGCCGTCGATGGGCGAGACGATGCCCGGGGACTTCACGGGGTCGGTGAAACGGGCGGCCTCCGGTGGCGTGGGAAGCCGGCAGAGTTCGGCCGCGGTCTGGGCCTGCGTGGCCGGGGCGGCCAGCGCCAGGCTAAAGCCCAATGCTGTCCACAGTGAAGAAATGCGCATGAAATGTCTCCCTGACATCGTTTATTCGGGTTTTGTGCAATGCGCCTCGAACCTTCTGGCGCCTACGCTTTCTGACGATCGCCGTTCCCTCGGCACGCCAGGCCTGGGCCGGAGGCGCAAAGGGAACGCTGGCATCGTAGGAGCGCCTGCGATGGGGCGTCTTCGCTCGGCGGGCCAAACGCTTCGCTTCGCCGTGTGGGGTAAACCATGGGCGCGAGGACGGAAGAGACGCAAGGGAGCAGAAAAAAATGAGCGAGAGATCGACATCCGCGATCTGGGTGCGAGGCATCGTCGACGCGCTGTCGGCCACCGGCCTGGACATGGACCGCCTGTGTGCCGAGGCCGCGATCGACGGCCTGGCGCTGGCGGACGCGAGCGCGGCATATCCGACCGAGAAGATCACCTTGCTGTGGCAGCTCGCGCTGGCGCGATCGGGCGACCCGGCCATCGCCTTGCGCGCGGCCGAGGGCGTTCGTCCCGCGATCTTCGGCGTGGTGGGCTACGCGATGATGTCCAGCGCCAACCTGTCGAGCGCGCTGGAGCGCCTGATCCGCTACCTGCGGATCATCAGCCGCGCGGCCGCCGTGCGCGCCGTGCCGCAGGGCGACGGCACGGCCTTCATGCTGGAGCTGCACGGCGGCGCGGCACCCGTGTCGCGCCAACGCTTCGAGTTCGATCTGCTCACCATGCTGGCCTTCTGCCGCTGGGTGTTGGGACGCGAACTGCGGCCGCTGGCCGTGAGCCTGACGCACGAGGCGCCGCCCGACCCGCAGCCCTACCTGCAGGCCTTTCGATGCATGCCGCAGTTCGGCGCGCGCAGCAATGGCGCGGTGCTGGCGCGCGCGGACCTGGAGGCGGCGCTGCCCACCTTCCATCCGCAACTGGCCGAGCTGCACGACCGCTTCGTCGGCGACCGCATCGAGGCGCTGGAGCGGCCGCTGTCCACCTACACGCAACGTGTGCGCCAGATGGTGGCCGAGCGCCTGCCCGAGGGCGAGCCGGGTCGCACGGCCATCGCGCGCGCGCTGGGCGTGGCCGAACGCACCTTGCAGCGGCGCCTGCAGGACGAAGGCACGAGCTTCCATGCGCTGATCGACGAGACCCGCCGCGAAGGAGCCGAACGCCACCTGGCGCAGCCGCAGCTGTCACTGGCCGAGGTGGCCTACCTGCTGGGCTTCGCGAGCCAGGGCAATCTCACACGGGCCTGCCACCGCTGGTTCGACATGACGCCGGGGCAGTACCGCACACGGGCGGTGGCCGAGCCGGTGCCGCCTCAGCCGATGTAGACCAGCTTGGCGTTGGTCAGCTCGCGGGCGCCCAGCGCGCCGAGTTCGCGGCCGAAGCCCGAGCCCTTGACGCCGCCGAAGGACGCCCGCGGGTCCGAGCGCACGAAGTCGTTGATGAACACCGCGCCGGCTTCCACCGCCGAGGCGAGCTTGTGCGCGCGTTCGAGGTCGCGGCTCCAGATGGTGGCGCCCAGGCCGAACTCGGTGGCGTTGGCCAGCGCGATGGCTTCTTCGTCGGTCCTGAAGCTGAACAGCAGGGCCACCGGGCCGAAGATCTCTTCCTGCACGATGGGCGCGTCGTGCGACAGGCCCGCGATCACGGTGGGTGGGTAGAAATTGCCCGGGCCCTCGCCGGGCTGGCCGCCGCACAGCAGCGTGCCGCCTTGCGCCAACGCGGCCTGCACCTGCGCATGCACGCTCTCGCGCAGGTCGGCGCGTGCCAGCGGGCCCAGTTGCGTGTCGGGCTGCAGCGGGTCGCCCATGCGCAGCGCCGAGGCACGCGCGACGAAGGCGGCCTGGAACTTCCCGGCGATGGCTTCGTGAATGAAGAAGCGCTTGGCCGCAATGCAGCTCTGCGCGTTGTTGGAAAAACGCGAGGTCACGGCCAGCTGCACCGCGCGCTCGAAGTCTGCGTCCTCGCAGACGATGAAGGGGTCGGAGCCGCCCAGTTCGAGCACGGCCTTCTTGCCATGGGCACCCGCTTCCGCCGCCACCGCGCGGCCGGCCTGCGTGCTGCCGGTGACGGTCACGCTGCGCACGCGCGGGTCTGCCACCACGGCGGCCACGGCACCGCGGCGGATCGCCAGGTTCAGGTACAAGCCAGGAGGCGCGCCGGCGTCGAGCACCAGCCGTTCGAGCGCACGGGCGCAGCCCTGCACCGTCTCGGCATGCTTGACCAGCACGGTGTTGCCCGCCAGCGCGGTGGGGATGAAGAAGCGCAGCACCTGCCAGAAGGGCAGGTTCCAGGGCATGACCGCGAACACCGGGCCCAGGGATTCGTAGACCACCCGGGCGTTCATGCCCTCGATGGGCACGGGCGCCAGGTATGCCGGGCCCTGGTCGGCGAAGTGGCGCGCACCCAGGGCGGCCTTCTTCACCTCGGCGATGGCCTCGCCGATGGGCTTGCCCATCTCGGTGGTGATGAGGCGGCCGTAGGTCTCGGCGCGCTGCTCGAGCAGGTCGCCCAGGCGGTGCAGCATCGCGCTGCGCTCGGCCATGGGCGTGAGCGACCAGCGCTTCCAGGTGGCGTGGGACTGTGCGACGCGGGCTTCGATCTCGGCGCCCGCATGGGCGGCGTGGCGGGCCAGCGTTTCGCCGGTGGCGGGATCGGTCGACACGAAGTCGGCGGCTTGGGCGATGGAGCGTAGGGGCATGGGGGCGTTTCGAGACGAGGGGTCAGTCGGTGTGGATGTCGCGTTCCTTGATCAGCTGCGCCCACTTCTCGCGCTCGCGGCCGATCAGTTCGCTCAGCGCTTCGGGCGTACTGCTCTCGGCGGTGGCGCCGCGGTCGCTGATCAGGCGCTGCACCGGCTCGGCCTTCATCGCGCGCTGGATCTGTGCATGCAGCTGGGCGGTGGTGGCCGCGGGCAGGCCCTTGGGGCCGATGTAGGCGAACCAGACCCGGTCCTGGAAGCCCGGCACGGTGTTGGCGATCGGCGGCACGTCGGGCAGCTTGGGCGATGCGGTGGCGGTGGTGATCGCGAGCGCGCGCAGCTTGCCGGCCTGGATGTGCGGCAGCGCGTTGGAGATGTTCTCGAAAGCCATGTCGACCTGGCCGCCCAGCAGGCCCTGCAGCACCAGGCCGCCGCCCTTGTAGGGCACGTGGATCAGCTGGGTGTTCGTGGCGCTCTGCAGCAGCTCGCCGTTGAGGTGGCCGCTGGAGCCGTTGCCCATCGAGGCGTACGAGACCTTGCCCGGGTTGGCCTTGATGTGGGCGAGCAGCTCGGCCATGGTGCGCGTGGGCACCGCGGGGTTCACCACCAGCACGTTGGGCAGCGACATCGCCAGCGTCAGCGGCGTGAGGTCCTTGACCGTATCGACCTTCATGTCCTTGTAGATCGAGGGATTGATGGTCAGCGCGCTCGAGGTGACCAGGCCGATGGTGTTGCCGTCCGGCCTGGCGCGGGAGATGGCCTGCAGGCCGATCACGCCGTTGGCGCCGGGCCGGTTCTCGACCACCACGGGCCGCCCCTGTTCCTGGGTCATGGCCTGGGCGGCCAGCCGCGCCACCGCGTCGCCCATGGCGCCCGGCGGGTACGGAATGACGATGGTGAGGGCGGTCTGGTCGGGGGCCGCCGCGGCCAACGTCACGGTGCAGGCCAGCCAGGTGCCGAGCAGTCGGCGGGTCAGTTTCTTCATTGGATTTGTCTCCTGTCTTTGGTGGAAATGGGAAGGGCTTAGGGCTGGTGCGGTTTCAGGCCGAAGTCGTTGGCCAGGCGGCGTGCGCCGCTCGCGAGCAGCGTGGTGTCGCCGCCCACGGCCACGAAGCTGGCGCCGAGCTCGAAGTAGTGGCGTGCCAGCACCGGATCGCCCGTGACGGTGCCCACCGGCTTGCCCAGCGCGATGGCGCGCTTCATGGCCGCGTCCACCGCGGCCTGCACCTCGGGATGCGTGGGCTGGCCCGGGAAGCCGAGGTCGGCCGCCAGGTCGGCCGGGCCCAGGAAGATGCCGTCCACACCGTCGACCGCGCAGATCTCGTCGAGCGCCGCGAGCGCGGCGCCGGTCTCGATCTGCACCAGCAGGCAGACCTGGGCGTTGGCGGTGTGGATGTAGGGCGCGTCCAGCCCCCAGCCGGTGGCGCGCACCAGCCCGCCGCCGACACCGCGCCGGCCATGGGGCGGGTAGCGCATGGCCGACACCAGGTCCTCGGCCTGGGCCGCGCTGTTGACCATCGGGATCAGCAGCGTCTGGGCGCCGATGTCCAGGTACTGCTTGATCAAGGTGGCGTCGCCCTGCGGCAGGCGCACGACCGGATGGGCCGGGTAGGCGGCGAGCGCCTGCAGCTGGCGCAGCGTGCCGGGCAGGTCGCCGGGGCCGTGCTCGCCGTCGATCAGCACCCACTGGAAACCGGCCGAGGCGCAGATCTCGGCGGTGTAGTGGTGGGCCAGGGACAGCCACAGGCCGATCCGGGGCTCGAACTTGGCGATGGCTTGCTTGAAGGTGTTGTGGGGCATGGAGAAGAGGGGGGCTGCTGAAAAGGTCCCGCATTCTTCAATGTCGATTGATTCAAGAGAAGTACAATTTTTGTATTGATTGATTCAAGGGTTGGATGGATGTGTTCGAGATTCACCAACTGCGCTGCTTCGTCGCGATCGCCGAGGAGCTGCACTTCGGCCACGCCGCCGAACGCCTGCACATGACGCAGCCGCCGCTGAGTCGGCAGCTGCGCCTGCTCGAGGAGGCGCTGGACGTGCGCCTGGTCGACCGCAACAGCCGCACCGTGCGGCTCACCGTGGCGGGCGCGGCCTTCCTCGAGCACGCGCGCGGCGTGCTGCGGCTGGCCGCCGATGGCCGGCGGGTGGCGCGGCTGGCGGCCCAGGGCGAGGTCGGCCATGTGTCGCTGGGCTTCACCGTGGCCGCGGCCTTCGAGCTGCTGCCGGCGCTGCTGCGCGACTTCCGTTCGGTCAACCCGGGCGTGTCGCTGCAGCTCAAGGAGATGGTCAGCAGCGCGCAGCTGGCGCAGCTGGAACAGGGCCTGCTCGACGCCTGCCTGGCGCGGCCGATCCCCGCGGCCCAGGGCTATGCGCAGCTCACAATGGCGCGCGACACGCTGGTCGCGGCGCTGCCCGCGGCCCATCCGCTGGCGCGGCGCGAGACGCTGGACATCGCGGCCTTCGACCGCGAGCCCTTCATCGACCACGATCCGGACGATGCGCGCTACTACCACGACCTCGTCTGGCGCAGCTTCTCGACCCACGGCGTGGCGCCCGAGGTCACGCAGTCGGTGTCGCAGCCGCACACCATGATCTCGATGGTGCGCGCGGGCCTGGGGCTGGCGCTGGTGGCGGGCTGGGTCCAGCACCACACGGTGAGCCGCGACGTGGTGTTCCGGCCCCTGGTCTGGGCCGATCCGCCGCCGCCGCTGGAGCTGCGGCTGGTCTGGCGGGCCGATCGCATGACCCCGGCGCTGGGGCATTTCATCGCCATCGCACGCCAGCTGGCGGGGCTGCCGGCCGGCTCCGGCGACGGTCCTTGAGCCGCGCGGCGAGCACCCGGAGATCATGCGGCCTTCGAAGCGCCGCGCTGCCCCTAGAATCTCGCCACGCCAGGCCCTCCGCAAGGGGCATTTCTCAAGGGCCAGTCAGACAGACAGAGGGTGTGAGCCATGAAGGGTAATTCGTCGTTCGTGGGTCTCGGCAACTCGTCCTTCGCGAGTCTGACGCCGGCCCCCGCGACAGTGGACGAAGCCGAGCCGTGGGTGCGCGGCGAGCTCATCCGCAGCCTGATGCGCGCGGCCCGCGGGTCCTACCTGCTGGCGGCCGCGCTCATGCCGGCCATGATCGGCCTGAGCTGGGGCCACGTGCCGCAGTGGCAGCTCTTCGTCTGGCTCGCGATCGGCATCGCCGCCACCGGCTGCCGCGTCTGGGGCGAGCGCCGCTACATGCGCGACTACGCCGACAAGGACTCGGTCTCGCAGCAGGAATTCGTCGACCGCTACCGCTGGCTGTGGGGCACCAGCGCCTTCGCCTGGGGCCTGTCGATCCTGATCTTCTTCGAGCGCACGCCGATCGTGAACCAGTTCATGAGCTGGCTCATCGTGGCCGGCGTCGCCACCTTCCCGCTCAACGGGCTGGCGCTCTACCCGCCGCTGCTGCGCCGCTACGTCAACGTGCTGTTCATCACGATGATGAGCGCGGTGGCCTTCCGGGTGGTCGAGATGAACTTCCAGCGGCCGCACTTCCACTACGGTTTCCTGCTGCTGCCGGTGCTGCACTGGTGGCTGCTGCTGCGGGCCGGGCGCCGCATCCACGAGACCGCGCGCAACAGCTTCGAGCTGCTGTTCCACAACCACATCCTGATCAATTCGCTGACCCAGCAGCGCCAGGCCGCGGTCTCGGCCGTGGCCATGAAGAACCGCTTCCTGGCCAGCGCCGCGCACGACATGCGCCAGCCGGTGCTGGCGCTCTCGCTGTATGCCGACTGGCTGCGCAACGAGCCGGAACTGGTGCAGGAGATCGCGCCGAAGATCGTGCGTGCCACCCATGCGGTGAACGCGCTCTTCGACTCGCTGTTCGACCTGGCGCGCATCGACTCGGGCCAGGTGCGGCTGCACATCGAGCGGGTGGACGTGGGCCAGTTGCTGCACGACCTGGAGCTGCAGTACCGGCCCGTGGCCGAGGCCAAGGGCCTGCGTTTCCGGGTCCATGTGAGCCGCGGCACGGTGCTGACCGACCCGATCCGGGTGCGCCGCATGATCGGCAACCTGCTGGCCAACGCCATCAAGTACACCAGCGAAGGCGGCATCCTGCTGGCGTCGCGCCAGACCCCCGACGGCCTGCGGGTCGAGGTGTGGGACACCGGCATCGGCATCGCGCGCGAGCACCTGCGCGACGTCTTCCTGGAGTTCTACAAGGTGGCCGACCATGCCGGCACCTCCGACGGCTTCGGCCTCGGCCTGGCCATCGTGGCCCGCCTGTCCCACGCGCTGGGCCACCCCGTGAGCGTCCGCTCCCGCCTCGGCCGCGGCAGCGTGTTCCGCGTGGCGCTGAACGACGCCGACGAATCCCAGGCCCAGACCCGGATCTCCGGCGCCGTCGGCTAAGAAGGCCGAATAGAAACAAAAATGCCCTCGACAGAGGGCATTTTCAATTCCAGGGACACCGCAGAACCGGCTTCGCCGGGCTGCCGGTGTCGCCCCCGGAGGGGGAGGGCGAAGCGACACGCAGTGCGCGCCGCCTTCGGGGGAGAGCCAAGTGCAGCGGCTCCGCCGGGCCGCCGGTGTCGCCCCCGGAGGGGGGAGGGCGAAGCGACACGAAGTGCGCCCCGCCTTCGGGGGGGAATCAAGAAGTCGACAGCAAGCCGTGGTTGCGCGCATGGTGCAGCGCCTGGGTCCGGCTCTTCACGCCCAGCCGGCGGAACAGGCGCCACAGGTGCACCTTCACCGTGTGCTCGCTGATCTCCAGTTCGGCCGCGATGTCGCGGTTGCTCATGCCCTTGTCGAGCATCGCGATCAGCTGGGTCTGGCGCTTGGACAGCTTGCTGCTGGTGGACGCCGCCAGCGATTCCTCGGCCTCGGCGTCGGCCATCAGCAGGCCGCGCAGCACCGCGGCCAGTTCGGCCGAGCTGGCGGACTTCTCGATGTAGGTGTCGGCACCGGCTTCGATGCAGGCCTCTTCCATGTCGGCGGCCGGCGAAGCCGAATACACGGCGATCGGCACGTCGGGGTAGATCTGCTTGACCGCGATCACGCCCGAGCAGCCGGTGGTGTCGGGCAGTTTCAGGTCCAGGCAGAACAGGTCGGGCATGCCGTGCTGCTTGACCGCGTTGGTCAGCTTGTCGAGCCGTTCCAGCTCGACGATGTTCTCGGCGGGCCGAAGGCGGCGCAGCACCATCACGATGGCGTCGCGCATCAGGGGATGATCGTCGATGACGTAAATGCTCATGGTTTGCTTTCTTTGTGCACGCGCGGCCTGGGGTGGCGGTCTCTCGCGTTGATTCTTGGTTTAACCACCGCTGGCCAACCGGGCCAGCACCTCCAATGCGTCCGTCGCCGCACGCAAGCCCGCATTGTCAACCGGTTCCAGCTGTTCGGCGAGTGCGGCCAGCGCGGCGCCGCGATCGGCCTGCAATGTGCCGATGGCCCGGCCGGCTTCCTGGGGGGAGGCGAAGGCGCGGCTCTGCAGCAGCAGCGTGCCGTCGGCGTCGAGCAGCTTGAAGTAGAAGCGGCCGTCGCTCTCGCGGTATTGCTTGAAGGCGGGTTTGGCGGTCTTGGCGGCCTTCGGGGCGGCGGCCGCGGCCGGCGTCTCGAGCTTGCGCAGGCCCACCGCGTGGCGCAGCCGGCCGATGAAGGGGCGCGACAGCGCACGCGCCTTCTCGGCGCCGGCCAGCAGGATGCGCTCGATCTGGGCCGGGTCGTTGATCAGTTCCTCGTAGCGCGCGCGCAGCGGCGCGATCTCGCGGTCGATGCGCTCGAACACGGTCTGCTTGGCCTCGCTCCAGGCGATGCCGTCGGCGAAGGCGCGGCGCAGGGCCTCGGTTTCCTCGGCGTCGGCGAAGGCCTGGTAGATCTGGAACAGCGCCGAGCCCTCGGTGTCCTTGGGTTCGCCCGGCGCGCGCGAGTCGGTCACGATGCTGCCGATGAGCTTCTGCAGCTGGGCGCGCGGCGTGAACAGCGGGATCGTGTTGTCGTAGCTCTTGCTCATCTTGCGGCCGTCGAGGCCGGGCAGGGTGGCCACCGCCTCGTCGATGTCGGCTTCGGGCAGCGTGAAGTGCTCGCCGTAGAGGTGGTTGAAGCGCTGCGCCATGTCGCGCGCCATCTCGATGTGCTGGACCTGGTCGCGGCCCACCGGCACCTTGTGGGCGTTGAACATCAGGATGTCCGCGCCCATCAGCACCGGGTACATGAACAGGCCGGCGCTCACGTCGGCGTCCGGGTCCTCGCCCTTGGCGGTGTTCTTGTCGACCGAGGCCTTGTAGGCATGGGCGCGGTTGAGCAGGCCCTTGCCGGTGACACAGGTCAGGAACCAGCTGAGTTCGGGGATCTCGGGGATGTCCGACTGGCGGTAGAAGGTCACGCGCTCGGGGTCCAGGCCGCAGGCCAGCCAGGTGGCGGCGATCTCCAGCGTCGAGCGCTGGATGCGGGCCGGGTCGTCGACCTTGATCAGCGAGTGGTAGTCGGCCAGGAAGTAGAAGCTCTGCACCTCGGCCCGGCGGCTGAAGCGCACCGAGTGGCGCACCGAGCCCACGTAGTTGCCCAGGTGCGGCGTGCCGCTGGTCGTGATGCCGGTGAGGACGCGGAGGGTGGCGGGAGAAGGAGAAGAGGTGGTCATGACGGGGAACGAATCGGGCTTAGCGCAACAGCGCGGTGAGCGGCGAGATCAGCAGGCCGATGGCCTGCGAGCCGAAGGCCATGAGCGGCTGCAGCCACCAGGTGCTGACGATACCCGCCAGCACCAGCGCCATCACGATGAAGAAGCCGTAGGGCTCGATGCGGATCAGCAGGGTCTGGGCGCCGCCGCGCGGCAGCAGGCCGGCCAGCACGCGGCCGCCGTCGAGCGGCGGCAGCGGGAACAGGTTGAAGGCCCACATCACCAGGTTGACCAGCACGCCGCCCTGCGCCATCTTGAGGAAGAAGGTTTCATTGATGCCGGCGGCCAGCAGCCCGACCAGCAGCAGCGCCCAGCCGATCGCCATCACGAAGTTGGAGGCCGGCCCGGCCAGCGCGACCCAGATCATGTCGCGCTTGGGGTTGCGCAGCCGGCCGAACTGGACCGGCACCGGCTTGGCGTAGCCGAACAGGAAGGCGCCCGAGGTCGCGAAATACAGCATCAGCGGCATCAGGATGGTGCCGACCGGGTCGATGTGCTTGAGCGGGTTGAGCGTCACGCGGCCGAGCACATAGGCCGTGTTGTCGCCGAAATGCCGGGCCGCATAGCCGTGGGCCGCTTCGTGCACGGTGATCGCGAAGACCACCGGCAAGGCGTAGATCAGGACGGTTTGAACGAGGTTGGAGATATCCACCGGGCGATTGTCTCAGACGCTCCCGACGCGCTGGCCGGCCCGGCCGGGCCTCACAGGCCCAGCACCGCCACCGGGCCCCGGCCCTGGCGCACCACCACCGGATCGTCGCCGGTGCCCATGGGCGTGAGGTCGACCACGGTGGTCGGCTCGGAGGCGCAGGCGCCGGCGTCGATCACCGCGCCGATCTGCTTCTCGAAGCGCTCGCGGATCTGCTGGGCGTCGTTCAGGGGCTCGGTCTCGCCCGGCGGGATCAGCGTGGTCGCGAGCAGCGGCGCGCCGTGCAGCGCGAGCAGCTCGCCCAGCACCTTGTGGTCGGGCACGCGCAGGCCGATGGTCTTGCGCTGCGGATGGCTCACCCGGCGCGGCACTTCCTTGGTCGCCTCGAGCAGGAAGGTGTAGGGCCCGGGCGTCGCGGCCTTGAGCAGCCGGTACTGCTTGTTGTCGACCTTGGCGTAGTTGGCCAGTTCGCTCAGGTCGCGGCACAGCAGCGTCAGGTGGTGCTTGTCGTCGACCTGGCGGATGCGGCGCAGCCGGTCGACCGCGTCCTTGTCGTCGAGGTGGCAGGCCAGCGCGTAGCTGGAGTCGGTCGGCACCGCGATCACCTCGCCGCGCTCGAGCAGCGCCACGGCCTGCTTGAGCAGGCGTTGCTGCGGGTTCTCGGGATGGACTTCGAAGAATTGCGCCATGGGGTCAGCCTTCCACTGGTTCGATCGGGACACGGCGCTCGCGCACCGTCAGCCAGGCGCCGGCCGCGCCGCAGATGGCGATCATGCCCATGCCGACCAGCGACACCACGTCGGGCACCTGGGAGAACATGAGCCAGCCACCGAGCATCGCGAAGGCGATCTGGGCATAGAGATAGGGGGTGAGCGTGGAGGCCGGGGCGCGCTGGTAGGCCAGGATCAGCATGAAATGCCCGACCGTGCCGGTCAGCCCCATCAGGCCCAGCAGCGCCCACCAGTGCCACGAGGGCAGGGCCTGCCAGACGAAGGGCAGCGCCACCGACGCCAGCAGCGTGCCGACCCAGCCGGTGTAGAAGTGCATGGTCAGCGGGTTCTCGGTCTGCGCCAGCTTGCTGGTCAGCACCTGGAAGCAGGCGTTGCTCGCCACCAGCCCCAGCGGCAGCAGCACCGCCCAGTTGAAGGCGCCGCCGCCCGGACGCAGGATCACCAGCGTGCCCAGGAAGCCGCCCGCCACCAGCGTCCAGCGCAGCACCGACACCTGCTCCTTGAGCACCGTGGCCGCCAGCAGCGTGACCGCCAGCGGCGCGATCAGCACGATCGAGGTGAACTCGGCCAGCGGCATGTAGCGCAGGCTGAAGAAGGCGAAGATGCTGGTCGTGAGCAGCAGCGCGCCGCGCAGCGCGTGGTACTTCGGGTGGCGGGTGCGCAGCAGCGCGGTGCCGTGGCGCGGCAGCAGCACCAGCGTGGTGGCCACCGCCTGGAAGGCGTAGCGGAACCAGACGCCCATCAGGATCGGCACCGCGGTGATCGAGATCTTGGTGGCGGTGTCGAGCGTGGCGAAGCAGGCCACCGCGACCATCACCAGGCCGATGCCCGCGAGGATGCGCTCCGAAGCCAGGTCGCGGGTGGGGCGCGAGGGGGTGTGCGCCGCGGCGTCTTCCTGCGCAGCGCTCACTGAATGCGGTCTTCGAGTAGTTCCCAGACCGGGGTCAGCGTGCCGGGCAGCCAGGGCAGCTTGCCCAGGTCCATGTGGCTCTCGTCGGGGCTGTGGAAGTCGCTGCCGCGCGAGGCGGCGAAGCCGTATTCGATCGCCTTCTCGGCGTACTCGACGTATTCGGCCGGCGCATGGCTGCCGGTCACGACCTCGATCGCGCGGCCGCCGTGGGCCTGGAACTCGGTGAAGAGCGCATGCTCCTCGTTGGCCGTGAAGTTGTAACGGCCCGGGTGCGCGACCACCGCGATGCCGCCGGCCTCGGTGATCCAGTGCACCGCGTCCTTGAGCGTGGCCCAGCGGTGCGGCACGTAGCCGGGCTTGCCTTCGGTCAGGTACTTGCGGAACACCTCGGGCGTGTCCTTGCAGACGCCGCTCTCGACCAGGAAGCGCGCGAAATGCGTGCGCGAGATCAGTTCGGGGTTGCCCACGAAGCGCAGCGCGCCCTCGTAGGCGCCCAGGATGCCGACCTTGGCCAGCCCCTCGGACATCTCCTGCGCCCGGACGCCGCGGCCGCCGCGCGTGGCCAGCAGCCCGGCGCGCAGGCCGGCGTCGTCGGGGTCGAAGCCCAGGCCGACGATGTGCACGGTCTCGCCGGCGAAGGTCACGGAGATCTCGGCGCCGGTCAGGTATTTCATGCCGTGGGCCCGGGCCGCGGCGATGGCGCGGTGCTGGCCGCCGATCTCGTCGTGGTCGGTCAGGGCCCAGAGCTCGACGCCGTTGGCGGCCGCCCGTTCGGCCAGCGCTTCGGGCGTGAGCGTGCCGTCGGACACCACGGAGTGGCAGTGCAGGTCGGCGTTGAGGATGGAAGGCACGCCCCGATTTTAGGCCTTCGCCTCAAAGGCCGCCGGGCACGCCCGCGACAACCCTGCGCGGCGCTCCGGCCGCGCGCCTCAGCCGTCCTTGCGGCGCAGCGCCAGCCAGGCCGCCACGACGGTGAAGACCAGCACGATGGTCACCACGATCCAGAAGCCGTGCGGATGGTCGGCCAGCGGGATGCCGCCCACGTTCATGCCGAACAGGCCGGCCAGGATGTTGATCGGCAGCGCCAGCACGGTCACCACCGTCAGCACGAACAGGCTGCGGCCGTTGTCCTCGTTGACGCTGGCCGCGATCTCCTCCTGCAGCAGCTTGATGCGTTCCTGCAGCCCCTGCATGTCGCGCAGCACCACCGAGAACTCCTCGGTCGCGCCGCGCAGTTCCTGCACGTCGTCCTCGGCCATCCAGGCCGGCGGGTGCTGCAGCAGCCGGAACAGCGAGGCCGGCTCGGGCGCCAGCAGCCGCTGCAGCCGCACCAGCAGCCGGCGCAGCACGCCCAGGCGGGCGCGCTTGTGGTCGAGGCGGCCGCTGAGCAGCTCGTCCTCGACACCGTCGATGCGGGTGGTCACGCCGCGAACGATGTCGACCAGTCCGTCGGCCTGGGTGCGCATCAGCTGTTCCAGCAGGGCCACGCTGGAGCGCGGCGACTGGCCGTTGCGCACCGCGGTGCGCAGTGCGTCCACCGTGCGCAGCGGCTGGGTGCGGGCCGTGACCACCAGCTGCGGCCCGACGCTGGCCCAGAGCGTGGCGATGTCCGAGGGCTCGAAGCCGAAGTCGAAGTGCACGTCGTTCACCACCGCGATCAGGGCGTCCTCGTCGCGCTCGATGCGGGTCGAATGGGTGCCGTCCTTGAGCGTTTCGTAGAAGGTGTCGCTCAGGCCGGCGTGGCGCAGCATCCAGCGCTCGGCCTGGGTGTGGTTGAGGTTGAAGTGCAGCCAGAGGAAGGCCGCCGGCGTTTTTTCGCCGGCCAGCCACTGCGCGGCCTCGGCCGCGTCGACCGCGCGCGCCGCGCCGCCGCCGTCCGGGCCGTCGAACAGGTAGGCGCAGATCAGGCCGGCATCGTCGGGGCCGGTTTGCAGGGCGGCCGGGCCGGTGCCGGGCGTTGTCATGGTCAAGAGCGCATGTCGGACAAGGAGGAGAGGCCGATGCTTGCGCGCCAATGTGACAGCCGCATGTCAGTGTCGGGAAAGTGTCATGTCGCCGTCACAACGGCTCGTCAGCATCCCTTCACCTCCTTCAGAGCCCACGCCATGTCCCTGCCCAATGCACACCCCGACCACGAAGACCTGATGCGCCGCATCGCCCGCGACCTGGTCGACAGCTACGACGAGGAGCTGGAGCTCGAGATCGAGGACCGCAACGTCGACGAGGACGGCGCGCCCGTCGGCATCGACAAGGCGGCCCGCGCGGCCTATTTCCGCGAGCTGTTCCGCCTCCAGGGCGAGCTGGTCAAGCTGCAGGACTGGGTGCAGCACAGCAAGCAGAAGGTGGTGATCCTGTTCGAGGGCCGCGACGCGGCCGGCAAGGGCGGCGTGATCAAGCGCATCACCCAGCGGCTGAACCCGCGCGTGGCCCGGGTCGCCGCGCTGCCCGCGCCCAACGACCGCGAACGCACCCAGTGGTATTTCCAGCGCTACGTGGCCCACCTGCCGGCCGCCGGCGAGATGGTGTTGTTCGACCGCAGCTGGTACAACCGCGCCGGCGTCGAGCATGTGATGGGCTTCTGCACCGACGACGAGTACGAGGAGTTCTTCCGCACCGTGCCCGACTTCGAGCGCATGCTGGTCCGCTCGGGCATCACGCTGATCAAGTACTGGTTCTCGATCACCGACGACGAGCAGCACCTGCGCTTCCTGGGCCGCATCCACGACCCGCTCAAGCAGTGGAAGCTGAGCCCGATGGACCTGGAAAGCCGCCGCCGCTGGGAGGAATACACCAAGGCCAAGGAGACGATGCTGGAGCGCACCCACATCCCCGAGGCACCTTGGTGGGTGGTGCAGGCGGTCGACAAGAAGAAGGCGCGGCTGAACTGCATCGCCCACCTGCTCGACCAGCTGCCCTACCGCGAGGTGCTGCATGCACCGGTCGATCTGCCGGCCCGGGTGCGCAACCCGGACTACCTGCGCCAGCCGGTGCCGGCGGCGATGTACGTGCCCGAGCGTTACTGAGGCGCAACAGGGTAGACGATCGGGCACCGGCGGAAGCTGCTACCGTGCGCCCATGGCCAGACGTTCCACCTCCTCGGCGCTGACGCGTGCCTACACCCGCAACCTGAAGGCGCTCACGAAGGCCACGCTGGGCACGGGCAAGAAGATGGCGGCCCGGATGCAGCACGCCGCCGAGCAGCAGAACAAGCCGCCGCCCGGCCCCGGCGACTGGCTCGCGGGCCTCGCGGTCGGCCCGGCCGGTGCGCGGCGCTACCACCTCTACCGGCCGCCCGGCCTGCAGCTCGCGCCCGGCGAGAAGATCCCGCTGCTGGTGATGCTGCACGGCTGCGGCCAGACCGGCCGTGATTTCGCCGCCAGCACCCGCATGAACCGGCTCGCCACGCGCGAGCGCTTCCTGGTGCTCTATCCCGAGCAGGACCGCCTGGCGAACCCGCAGGGCTGCTGGAACTGGTACGACACCCGCTCGGGCAAGGCCCGCGCCGAGGCCGTGACCCTGATGGCCGCGGTCGACCAGGTCTGCCTGTTCCATCCGGTGGACCGCGAGCGCATCGCCATCGCGGGCCTGTCGGCCGGTGCCAGCATGGCGGTGCTGATGGCCACGCATTTCCCGGCGCGCTTCAGGGCCGTCGCCATGCATTCGGGCGTGGCGCCGGGCGCGGCGCAGTCCTCGGCCACGGCGCTGGGCGCGATGCGCGGGCGGCGCACGCCGGTGGTGTCGGTCACGGCCGTGGGCAAGGCGATCGGCGCGGCCGCGGTGGGCGCCAGCCTGCCGCCACTGCTGGTGCTGCACGGTGATGCCGACACGGTGGTGAGCGCGGGCAACGCGGGCGCCACCGCCGCGGTCTGGGCCACCGCGACCGGCGCGACCGTCGGCGTCGAACGCACGCTGCAGCGCGGCCAGCGCCGGCCCATGCGCATCACCGACTACGCGCGCGACGGCCGCACGCCGGTGCGGCTGTGCGAGATCGCCGGGCTGGGCCACGCCTGGAGCGGCGGCCTGGCGAGCCAGGCCTTCAGCGACGCGAGCGGGCCCGATGCCTCGCGCCTGGTCTGGGCCTTCGCCGAACAGCAGTTCGCCCAGCGGCCCTGAGCCGCCTGTACGCCACCCGGCGTATTTCTGACTTCCCCGGTCCCGAAGAGACTTCGTTCCAGTGCCGCACGTCATCCCGATGGCGGCAAGGGTTCCAAGTCCAACTCCGAGGAGAAGTCCCACCATGCAACGCCGTTTCACCCTCCAGGCGCTCACCGCCGCCGTCGCGCTGGCCAGCCTCTCCGCTGTGCCCGCATTCGCCGCCGACACCATCAAGGTCGGCGTGCTGCACTCGCTGTCGGGCACGATGGCGATCTCCGAGACCGTGTTGAAGGACACGGTGCTGATGGCCATCGAGGACATCAACAAGAAGGGCGGCGTGATGGGCAAGCAGCTCGAGCCCGTGATCGTCGACCCGGCCTCCAATTGGCCCCTGTTCGCCGAGAAGACCAAGCAGCTGCTGGGCCAGGACAAGGTCTCGGTGATCTTCGGCTGCTGGACCTCGGTGTCGCGCAAGTCGGTGCTGCCGGTGGTCGAGGAAATGAACGGCCTGCTGTTCTACCCCGTGCAGTACGAGGGTGAGGAGCTGTCGAAGAACGTGTTCTACACCGGCGCCGCGCCCAACCAGCAGGCCATTCCGGCGGTCGACTACCTGATGAGCAAGGAAGGCGGCGGCGCCAAGCGCTGGGTGCTGCTGGGCACCGACTACGTCTACCCGCGCACCACCAACAAGATCCTGCGCGCCTACCTCAAGAGCAAGGGCGTGAAGGACACCGACATCGACGAGAAGTACACCCCCTTCGGCCACAGCGACTACCAGACCATCGTCGCCGACATCAAGAAGTTCTCGGCCGGCGGCAAGACGGCCGTGGTGTCGACCATCAACGGCGACTCCAACGTGCCCTTCTACAAGGAACTGGGCAACGCCGGCCTCAAGGCCAAGGACGTGCCGGTGGTCGCCTTCTCGGTCGGCGAGGAAGAGCTGCGCGGCGTCGACACCAAGCCGCTGGTGGGCCACTTGGCCGCCTGGAACTACTTCATGTCGATCAAGAACCCGACCAACACCGCCTTCATCAAGCAGTGGAGCGACTACGCCAAGGCCAAGAAGATCCCGGGCCACATGGACAAGCCGCTGACCAACGACCCGATGGAAGCCACCTGGATCGGCATCCACATGTGGAAGCAGGCGGTGGAGAAGGCCAAGTCCACCGACACCGACAAGGTGATCGCCGCCATGGCCGGCCAGACCTTCAACGCACCCTCGGGCATCGTCTCGAAGATGGACGAGAAGAACCACCACCTGCACAAGAGCGTGTTCATCGGCGAGATCAAGGCCGACGGCCAGTTCAACGTGGTGTGGAAGACGCCGGGCCCGGTCAAGGCCAAGCCCTGGAGCCCGTACATCGAAGGCAACGACAAGAAGCCGGATCAGCCTGCGGGCAAGTCGATGTAAGTGTGTTTCTCCCTCCCCCGCCGGGGGAGGGAGAAACACACTTACATCGACTTGCCCGCAGGCTGATCCGGCTTCTTGTCGTTGCCTTCGATGTACGGGCTCCAGGGCTTGGCCTTGACCGGGCCCGGCGTCTTCCACACCACGTTGAACTGGCCGTCGGCCTTGATCTCGCCGATGAACACGCTCTTGTGCAGGTGGTGGTTCTTCTCGTCCATCTTCGAGACGATGCCCGAGGGTGCGTTGAAGGT
>NZ_LZZW01000043.1 GCF_014170375.1 Variovorax sp. UMC13
CACGCCGAAGGTGAGCTGGCCGCCGGAGCGCGGTGTCTCCGCCGCCGTCGCAGTGCCGAGGAAGAGCGCGCAGGCTGCGGCGAGGCCGAACGAAAAGCGAAGGCTGCGGCCGGGCGCACGGCCGGAGGCGAGGGGGAGAGACATCCTGGAGTCCTGGGTGAATGGCGCAGGGCACGGCATGCCGGCGCGGGGACTGCGCGCCGGGGGGCCGCCGCTTCCTCGCTGGGCAACTAAGCATCTGCCGAAGTCTTCGTTCCCGCGGCGCGCGGCAGCACGAAGAATCCGCAGGCCTCGCCCTTCGCGCGACCTCTTTTTCTTTCTTCTCCCAGCCGCGGCGGCCCGCATCCCACGATGCCGTGCCCTGCGCCATTCACCCAGGACTCCAGGATGTCTCTCCCCCTCGCCTCCGGCCGTGCGCCCGGCCGCAGCCTTCGCTTTTCGTTCGGCCTCGCCGCAGCCTGCGCGCTCTTCCTCGGCACTGCGACGGCGGCGGAGACACCGCGCTCCGGCGGCCAGCTCACCTTCGGCGTGACAACCGATCCGATCTGCTTCAACCCCCACCGCTCGACGCAGCAGAACTCCTACATCGTCATCCGCAACTACATCGACTCGCTGGTGGCCAAGGGCACGGGCGGCAGGTTCCTGCCCTGGCTGGCGCAGGAATGGTCGGTGTCGGCGGACGGCAAGACCTACAGCTTCAAGCTGCGGCCCAACGTGCTGTTCCACGACGGCAGCAAGCTCGATGCCGAGGCCGTGAAGTTCAACTTCGACTTCGTGCGCGACACCAAGAACACCAACGCGGCTGGCGAGCTGCTGAAGGCGGTCACCGCCGTGCAGGTGGTGTCGCCGACCGAGGTGCGGCTGCAGCTCGCGCGCCCGGACTCGGGCCTGCTCGAATCCATCGCCAGCGTGCGCCTGGGCCTGATCTCGCCCAAGGCGCTGCAGTCGGGCGACGGCCTGTGCGCGGGCGGCCCGGCGCTGGCCGGCACCGGCCCCTTTGTGTTCGAGAACTACACGCGCGGGCAGTCGGCTTCGTTCGTGAAGAACAAGGACTACGCCTGGGCACCGGGCTATGCCGCACACCCCGGCGCGGCCTACCTGGACCGGCTCACGGTGCGTTTCTTGCCCGAATACGCGGTGCGCGCGGGTGCGCTGTCCTCGGGCCAGGTGGACGTGATCGAAGGCGTGCAGCCGACCGACGTGGGCCTGTTCAAGGGCCGGCCGGGTTTCCAGTTCCTGGTCGGGCCCGCCGGTGCGCAGACCTCGTTCACGCTCAATGTGAACTACACCATCCCACCCGCGACCGACGTGCGCGTGCGCCGCGCGCTGCGTGACGGCGCCGACATCGGGGCGCTGGTCAACAGCGTCTATCGCGGCACCTACCGCCGCGCCTGGTCCAACATCGGGCCCGACAACCACTTCTACAACAAGGCGCTCGAGAACAGCTGGGGCAACGACGTGAAGGGCGCGAACCGCCTGCTCGACGAAGCCGGCTGGACTACGCGCGATGCCGAGGGCTACCGCACCAAGGACGGCCAGCGCCTGTCGATCGAGGTCGGCTACCCGCAGCCCTTCATCCGCGACAACCGCGAGGTGCTGATCCAGGGGCTGCAGGCGCAGCTGCGCAAGAACCTGGGCTTCGACCTGAAGCTGCGCTTCATCACCGGCGGCGAATGGGCGCAGCAACTGCAGAAGGGCAACTGGACCATCTACCCCAACACCTACCTGCCGGCCGACGCCGCGCAGGAGCTGCAGGGCAACATCGGCGAGAGCGGCTTCATCCACGCCGTGGCCGACCAGGGCGACAAGGAGCTGTTCCGCCTGATCAACGACGCCCTGGCTTCCACCAGCGCCGAAGGCAAGAAGAAGCTGGTCGAGGACGCGCAGCGCCGCGCGGTCGACCAGGGCATCATCGTGCCGCTGTTCTCGGCCAACTACCAGCTGGCGGCCAAGGCCGCCGTGCGCGGCCTGTCCTTCGAAACGCAGCTCGATTCGCCGTCCAACTTCCACGACGTCTGGCTGGACGCGAAGTGATGTCGTCGCTGTGGCGCCGCGCTGCCTCGCGCCTCGGCGCGAGCGTGGTGGTGGCCTGGGGCAGCACCACGGCGGCCTTCTTCGCGCTGCATGCGCTGCCGGGCAACATCGCGGACATCCTGGCCGGCGACCTGGACTACCCGGGCCTGCGCGAGGCGATTGCCGCCGAGTGGGGGCTCGACCGCAGCCTGCCGGCGCAGTACATCGATTTCCTGCGGCGCATCGCGTCAGGCGATTTCGGCACCTCCTACGAGTTGCGCACGCCGGTCGCCGATGTGGTGGCCTCGCAGCTCTGGCCCACGGTCCATCTCGCGGTGAGCGCCGGCATCCTGGCGCTGTTGATCGCGGTGGTGGTGGCGACGCTCACCTCCGGGCAGGGGCGCATCGCGCGCGCGGTCGCGTCCTTCGTCGAGCTGGTGTTCGCCTCGACCCCCGTGTTCTGGCTCGGCATCCTGCTGCTGATGGCCTTCTCGTTCACGCTGCAGTGGCTGCCGGTCTCCGGCGACCAGGGCTGGGCCTCGCTGGTGCTGCCGGCCATCACGCTGGCGCTGCCCACGGCCGGCCTGCTGACGCAGGTGCTGCGCGAGGCGATGGAGAAGACGCTCGACCAGCCCTTCGTGGTCACGGTGCGCGCCCGCGGGCTGACCGAATGGCGGGTGCGCGTGCGCCATGTGCTGCGCCATGCGGCGCTGCCGGTGATGACCCTGGGCGGCTGGCTCATCGGCGGCCTGCTGGGCGGGGCGGTGATCACCGAGAAGGTGTTCGGCCGGCCGGGCCTGGGCACCGTCACGCTCAACGCGGTGCTGAGCCACGACGTGCCGGTGGTGCTGGCCGTGGTGCTGCTCGCGGCCTTCATCCATGTGGCGGCATCGACGCTGCTGGACCTGCTCTACGTGCTGATCGATCCGAGGTTGAAAACGCCATGAATGCTTCTTCACAGGCGATCGCCGGGCCGGCCCCGGGCGGCACCGCCGAGGCCGCGCCGCGCCGGCAACGGCGCCTGCCCGTCGGGGCGTTGCTGTCGGCGCTGTTCGTGCTCGTGCTGCTGGTCGCGGCGGTCGCGCCGGGCTGGCTCACGCCGCACGATCCGCTGGAAGGCGACTTCCTCGCGGTGCTGCAGCCGCCGGGCGTCGAACATCCCTTCGGCACCGACCGGCTGGGCCGCGACGTGCTGGCGCGCACGCTGTACGGCGCGCGCTATTCGCTGGCCATCGGCCTGGGCAGCACCGCCATCTCGGTGTTCTTTGGCGTGTTGCTGGGCATGGCCGCAGGCCAGCGCAACCGGCTGCTCGACGAGGGCATCTCGCGCTTGCTCGACGTGATCTCGTCCTTCCCCGGCGTGCTGCTGGCGATGCTGGTGGTGATCTTCCTGGGCCAGGGCATGGCGAACATCGCGATGGCGGTGGGCATCGCCGGCATCCCGAAGTTCGGCCGCGTGGTGCGAGCCCAGACGCAGGTGGTGCGCAACGCGGACTACGTGACGCATGCCTACATCTACGGCAAGAGCCGCGCCCAGGTCTTCCTGCGCCATGTGCTGCCGAACGTGCTGGTGGCGGTGCCGGTGACCGCGACCATCTACGTCGGCTCGACCATCCTCGCGACCTCGGGCCTGAGCTTCCTCGGCCTGGGCCCGCAGCCGCCCACGCCTGAATGGGGCGTGATGCTGGCCGAGAGCCGCGACGTGCTGCGCGTGGCCTGGTGGCCGGGCGTCTTCCCCGGCGCCGCGATCACGCTGACTGTGATCGCGTTCACCGTGCTGGGGCACCATCTGCAGCGCCGCTTCGAAGGGCGGTCGGCATGAGCGCCGTTCTTGAACGACGCATCGATTCGCTGCCGGCGCCGCTGGTCGACATCGAAGGCCTGAGCATCCACTTCGACGGCCCCGAAGGCCGGCGCGCGGTGGTCGAGTCGGTCGACCTGTTGATCCGGCCGGGCGAGTGCGTGGCGCTGGTCGGCGAGTCGGGCTCGGGCAAGAGCGTGACCGCGCGCAGCCTGCTCGACCTGGCCGGCCCGGGCGCGCAGGTGTCGGCACGGCGCTTTTTGCTCGAAGGCGCCGACGCGCAGCGCTTCGACCAGGCCGCCTGGCGGCGCCAGCGCGGCACCTTCGCCGGGCTGGTGATGCAGGACGCGCTGGTGTCGCTGGACCCCTTGCGGTCCATCGGCCAGGAGGTCGGCGAGGTGCTCACGCACCACCGGCTGCTGCGCGGGCGCGGCGCCGTCGTGCAGCGCACGCTCGACACGCTGGCGCGCGTGGGCATCCCCGATCCGGAAGTGCGCATGCGGCAGTACGCCCACCAGCTGTCGGGCGGCCTGCGCCAGCGCGCGCTGATCGCCGCCGCCATCGCCGGCCAGCCGCGCCTGATCATCGCGGACGAGCCCACGACGGCGCTCGACGCCAGCATCCAGAAGCAGGTGATCGAGGTGCTGTCGCGCCGCGTGCGCGACGACGGCGTGGGCCTGCTGCTGATCAGCCACGACCTGTCGGTGGTGGCCGAGATCGCCGACCGCGTGCTCGTGATGCGCGCCGGCCGCGTGGTGGAGTCGGGCCCGACCGCCGAGGTGCTGTCGAGGCCGCGGCACCCGTACACGCGCCAGTTGATCGCGGCCGTGCCCTCGGCCTCGTCCAAGGGGAGCCGGCTCGCGTCGGCGCGCTTCGCGTCGTCGGCCACCGAGGGCCGCACGCAGCTCGTGCGCGACCCGCTGCCGCCGCGCGCGGTGACAGGCGGCGATGTGGTGATCGAGGTCGAGGGCATCGGCAAGCGCTTCGCGCGCGGCGGCCGGACCGCGTCCGCGCCCGACTTCGTGGCGCTGAGCGAGGTCTCCTTTTCCATCGGCGCGGGCGAGGTGCTCGGGCTGGTCGGCGAATCGGGCTCGGGCAAGTCGACCTGCGCGAAGATCGTGCTGGGGTTGCTCGAACCGGACGCGGGCCGGGTGCGGCTGCTGGGCCGAGCGTGGTCGGGGCAGTCCGAAGGCGCGCGTCGCGCGCTGCGGCCCAGGCTGCAGTACATCCCGCAGGACCCGCTGAGCAGCTTCGACCCGCGCTACACGGTGCGCGACGTGATCGCGGAGAACCTGGGCGGGCTGTCGGGCGCGGCGGCGTCGCGCCGCATCGCCGCGCTGCTCGAACAGGTCGGGCTCGGTGCCGCGGTGATCGACCGTTCGCCGCGCACCTTGTCGGGCGGCCAGCGGCAACGCGTCGCGATCGCGCGTGCCCTGGCGGCCGAACCCGCGCTGATCGTGTGCGACGAGCCCTTGTCGGCGCTGGACATCTCGATCCAGGCGCAGGTGGTCGACCTGATCGGCGAGCTGCAGTCGCGCCTGGGCACGGCGCTGCTGTTCATCTCGCACGACATCAACCTGGTGCACCACATCGCCGACCGCGTGCTGGTGCTCAATGAGGGCCGCATCGTCGAGCACGGGCCGGTGGACGAGGTGTTCCTGCGGCCGCAGCACGCCTACACGCGCGCGCTGCTCTCGGCGGTGCCCAGGCCGCTGGTGGCAGCGGCCTGAGCGGCGGTCAGTCGACCTGTGCCAGCGCGGGCTCCGCGCGGTGCAGGTCGGCCGGCGGCACATGGCCCGGGTGGCCCGGATACCCAGGAAGGGCGATGCCCAGGTGCTCGCGCAGCGTGCGGCCGCTGTACTCGGTGCGGAACAGGCCGCGCTTCTGCAGGATCGGCACCACGCCGTCGACGAAGTCCTGCAGCCCGTCGGGCAGCTGGTCGGGCATCAGGTTGAAGCCGTCGGCCGCGCCGCCCTTGAACCAGTGTTCGATGTCGTCGGCGATCTGCTCGGGCGTGCCGACGATCACGCGGTGGCCGCCGCCGCCCGCGAGCTCGCGCACCAGCTGGCGGACCGTGAGGCCGCCGCTGCGCGCGGCCGCCAGCGTGGCCTGGAAGAAGGTGTGGTTGCCGTTGCCGCCGGCGGGCAGCGCCAGGTCCTCGGGCAGGGTCTTGTCCAGCGCCAGCCGATCGGGCGTCACGCCCAGGATGCCGGCCAGCCGGGCCAGGCTGTAGTCCCAGGGAATCAGGTCGACCAGCGCATCGCGGCGCGCGCGGGCCTGGGCCTCGGTGGCGCCGATGATGGTGGTCAGGCCGGCCAGCACCTTGACGGCATGCGGGCCGCGGCCCAGCTCGGCCGCGCGGCGGTTCAGCGCCTGGCTGTAGGCCAGCGATTCCTCGAAGGACTGCGAGGCCGAGAACACCGCCTCGGCATGGCGCGAGGCCAGCTCGCGGCCGTCGGCCGAACCGCCGGCCTGGACCAGCACCGGGTGGCCCTGCGGCGTGCGCGGCAGCGTGGACGCACCGGCCACCCCGAAATGTTCGCCGCGGTGCGCGATGGGCCGCACCTTGGCGGGGTCGATGAAGCGGCCGCTGGCCTTGTCGCCGACGAAGGCGTCGTCGGCCCAGCTGTGCCACAGCGCCTTGACGACGTCGGTGAACTCGCTGGCGCGGCCGTAGCGTTGCGCATGGTCGGGCGCGGCATCGAGGCCGAAGTTGCGGGCCGAGGGCACGTCGGCCGTGGTCACCACGTTCCAGCCCGCGCGCCCGCCGCTCACATGGTCGAGCGTGGCGAAGCGGCGCGCGATGTTGAAGGGTTCGTTGTAGCTGGTCGAGGCGGTGCCGATCACGCCGATGTGGGTGGTGGCCGCGGCGATGCTGGCCAGCAGCACCGTGGGTTCGAGCGCGGTGATCGGACGGAAGTGGATCTGGTCGACGATGGCCGCGTTGTCGGCCAGGAACACCGCGTCGAGCTTGCCGGCCTCCGCGATCCGCGCCACGCGGATGTAGTGCTGCACGTCGGTGAAGGCGTGCGGGTCGCTCTCGGGCAGGCGCCAGGCCGAGGGCACGAAGCCCGAGTGCAGGATGTTGACGTTGAGATGGAGTTGGCGGGGCGGGGTGGGGGAGCGGCTCATCGGTGCTTCGGGAGAGGTGGAACCGACCCACTCTAGGAGTCCGTCGCCTGCGTCCGAAGGAAGATTTGTGCGTTTCGATATCCGTGCGGCAGATATCGAAACGGCCGCCCCCGCACGACGGGGGCCCTGCGCCCTATCGCACCGGGCAGCTCTGCCCGCTCTGCGCGATCAGGCCCCGCAGCTGGCCGGTACTGGCCGCGTCGTCGCCGCCGACGGTGTTGCGGGTGAAGGTGCAGCCGTAGGTCGGCTGCGCCACGGTGGTGGCCGTCAGCACGTCGTCGCCGGCGGGCTTCACGCCGTCGCGTTCCCACTTGACCATGGCGTCGAAGGCCTCGACCTGCTCGGCCACGGTGAAGTCGCAATGGGTGAGGCCGCGGATCGCGCGCTGCACCAGCCAGCCGTCGTTGCCCTTGGCCGCGACGCGCTTCTTGTAGATCTGCTCCATGCTGAAGGGCACGTAGAGATCGCCCAGCGTGTGCAGCGTCACCACGGGGATCCTGAACTCGCCGTTGGCGACCGGGATCCAGCGCAGGCCGTCGCGGCGCAGCCGGTTGGCATCGGGCTGGCCCGTGACCTGGAGCGCGGCGGCATTGAGCGCGGCCGAACCGGCGGTGTCGTTGTCGATGGTGTAGGTGAAGCGGCGGGTGTCGACGAGGTCCTTGTTGAGGATGCCGTTGACCGTGCCGTCGCGGCCGAACACGCCCCATACCGCGGAGAAGGAGCCGCCGTAGGCCAGGCTGAGGTCGAACAGCGGGCGCTCGCCGCCGGTGAGGTTCTTCAGCACCGACTTGTAGCGGTTGCCCAGCGCGGTGGTGCCGACCGGTGCCGTCGGGAACTGGGTGAACAGCGCCGTCGTGACCTGCGCCTGCACGTCGCCCCAGTTGCGGAACGGGTTCTTCGCCACGCCCGCGATCGCCTGGGCCGTGACCTGCGCGCCGGCGAAGTAGTCGAACAGCTCGGTGTCGCCCAGCACGCCGCACATGGGCACGGCACCGTTGTAGCGCACCTTGTTCCTCGCGGTGGCGAGGGCCTCGTCCTCGATGGCGGCCGCCGTGATGTGGCCGCCCATCGAATGGCCGGTGATGTAGGTGCGCGTCGGGCTGGCCAGCGTGCGGCCATTGGCGGCCGCGATCTGGTTGAAGGCCAGCGCCAGGGCGTTGGTGTCCTCCACGCCCACCCGCACGTCGTAGTAGTTCTTGCTGTAGCTCGAGGCGGCCCAGGCATAGCCGTTGGCGATCAGGTAGCGGCGGATCGACGGGTTGGTCACGGCGAGCGCATTGCCTTCGCCCGCGTAGCCATGGGCGTACATCACCAGCTTGCCGTTCCAGTTGGCCGGCACCTCGACGCGGTAGGCCGCGCCGCCCAGCACCCCGGCCCAGCGGCTGGTGGTGGCCGGGTCGACCGTGTCGCCCGCAGCCGTCATGGCGGCGAAGGTCTTGGCCGTCGGGTCGACCGGCGCGAAGCTGTTGCGGCTGTCCTGCGCGCGGGTTTCCTCGGGGGCGGACGCGGAATCGCCGCCGCCGCCGCAGGCGGCCAGGGCCAGAGGGGCGATCAGTGCGAGCAAGCGGAGCGGGCGGCGGGCGCGTTGGATCTTCATCGTGGGGTCTCCGGACGTGAGGGTGGGGCTGCGACGGCACAGCCTAGGGCGAGGGGTCGGGCGCACCCCCCGGGCTTTCCCGGGGAGTGCTATCGCCTGCGCGACAGCCCGGGCCGCCGCGGCCCGGCGCCCGCGGCGGCTGTCGCAGGGCCTAACATGCCGTCCTTCCATCGCTTCGGTTCATGTCATGTCGCTGACCCTCCTGCTCCTCCAACTGACCGTGATCCTGGCGGTGGCCCGCGCCTGCGGCCTGCTGCTGCGCGCCTTCGGCCAGCCGATGGTCATCGGCGAGATGGCCGCCGGCATCCTGCTCGGGCCGATCGTGTTCGGCGCGCTGTTCCCGCAGTGGCACGCCCAGCTGTTCCCGGCCGCTTCGCTGCCCGCGCTGTCCTCGCTGGCGATGGTGGGCGTGGTGCTGTTCATGTTCATCGTCGGCGCTGAACTGCGCGCGCCCGCGGGCATGGGCGCGCAGCTGCGCGCGGCCGGCTGGGTCGGGCTGTCGAGCATGGCGCTGCCGATGGTGCTGGGCCTGGCGATCGCGCCGATGCTGCACCACGCGCTGGCGCCCGCGGGCGTGGCCTTCTGGCCCTTCGCGCTGTTCATCGGCGTGGCGCTGTCGATCACCGCCTTTCCCGTTCTGGCGCGGATCCTCAAGGACCGCGGCATGACCCACACCCGGGTCGGCCAGCTCGCGCTCTCGGCGGCCGGCGTGGTGGATGCATTCGCCTGGGTGCTGCTGGCGCTGGTCGTGGCGCTGGCCAGCGCGGGCGGCGGCTGGTCGGCCTTCGTGCGCATCGCCTGCGGGCTGGCCGCGCTGGTGGCGGTGGTGTTCCTGGCGGTGCGGCCCCTGCTGGCCTGGGCGCTGCGCCGCTACGCGCCCGACGGCACGCCCACGCCGATGCTGCTGGCCGGCCTGATGATCGGGCTGTTTGCCTGCGCCATGGTCACCGAGTGGCTGCACCTGCACGCGGTGTTCGGCGCCTTCCTGTTCGGCATCAGCCTGCCGCGCGACAACCGCTTGCTGCATGCGTTGGTCGAGCGCCTCGAGCCGCTGTCGGTCATCGTGCTGATGCCCATCTTCTTCGCGCTGGCCGGGCTGGGCACGCACCCGGGCGCCTTCGCCAATGCCGGCCTCGGCGCGCTGGGCCTGATCCTGCTGGTGGCGACCGTGGGCAAGGTCGTCGGCGGCGCGGCCGGCGCGCGCGTCTGCGGCTACGACTGGCGCGAGAGCCTGTCGACCGGCGCGCTGATGAACTCGCGCGGGCTGATGGAGCTGATCGTGATCAAGGTCGGCCTCGACGCGGGCCTGATCGGCCCCGAACTGTTCACCATGCTGCTGGTGATGGCGCTGGCGACGACCGCGGCCACCGGGCCGCTGCTGACGCTGATCGAGCGGCGGCGCGGCGCGCCGGTCCGCGGGGTGGCGGGCCGCTAGGCGGCGTCACAATGCACGCATCGAATCAAAGGAGAGCGGACCCCATGGAAGCAAGCCAGGAATGCGACGTGCTGGTGATCGGCGGCGGACCCGCCGGCTCGACCATCGCCACGTTGCTCGCGCGCCAGGGCCGGCGCGTCGTGATGCTCGAGAAGGCGCACCATCCGCGCTTCCACATCGGCGAATCGCTGTTGCCCGGCAACGTCGAGCTGTTCGAGAAGCTGGGCGTGCGCGACCAGGTCGAGAAGATCGGCATGCCCAAGTTCGGCATCGAGTTCGTGCCGCCCGACCTGCCTTACCGCAGCTATGTGGATTTCTCCGAGGGCTGGAATCCGAAGCTCGATTCGGCCTGGCAGGTGCGGCGCTCGGAACTCGACGAACTGCTGTTCCGCAACGCGACGAAGGAGGGCGCGCTGACGCTCGAGGGCGCGCAGGTGCGCCAGGTCGATTTCGACGACGGCGGCGCCACGGTGCAGGCCGTGCTCGACGACGGCGCGCGCCGCAGCTGGCGCGCGAAGTTCGTGGTCGACGCGAGCGGGCGCGACACGCTGCTGGCCACCAAGCTGCAGTCCAAGAAGAAGAACACCGAGCACAACAGCACCGCGCTGTTCGGCCACTTCCGCGGCGCGCGCCGGCTCGAGGGCAAGCGCGAGGGCAACATCAGCATCTGCTGGTTCGAGCACGGCTGGTTCTGGTTCATCCCGCTGGCCGACGGCACGACCAGCGTGGGCGCGGTGTGCTGGGCCTACTACCTGAAGGCGCGCGACAAGCCGCTCAAGGATTACTTCCACGACACCATCGCGCTGTGCCCCGAGCTCGCCGACCGCTTGAAGGACGCGACCCTGGTCGACGATGCGGTGCACGCCACCGGCAACTTCAGCTACGCCAGCACCCACGCCACCGGCGAGCGCTACCTGATGGTGGGCGACGCCTTCACCTTCATCGACCCGATGTTCTCCTCGGGCGTGTTCCTCGCGATGCAGAGCGCCTTCGACGGTGCCGAGCTGGTGGCCACCGCGCTCGACCGGCCGGCCGAGCTGCCGGCCGCGCGCCGTGCGCTGGAAAAGCGCATGCGCGTCGGCCCGCGCGACTACTCGTGGTTCATCTACCGGGTCACGAACCCGACGATCCGCGACATGTTCATGCACCCCAACAACGCCTTCAACGCCAAGCAGGGCCTGATGTCGCTGCTGGCGGCCGACATCCACAACCAGGGGCCGGCCTACCGCCAGTCGCTGCGGATGTTCAAGCTGATCTACTACTTCGTGTCGCTGATCCATCCGCGCCGCACCATCGCCGGCTGGAAGCGGCGCGCCGGCAACATCCGCGACTACGGCGCGCTCAAGGGCGAGACGATCCAGACCTCGGAATGACATGAGCGGGCACGGGTGGGCGTGCGCGCCCACCCGTGCGGTGCCTCAGAACCTTCCACGCAGCGACAGCATCACGCTGCGCGGTTCACCGTAGAAGTTGGAGCCGTAGGCGGCCCAGACGCGCTGGTAGTAGACCTTGTCGAACAGGTTGTCGATGGTCAAGGTGGCTTCCAGCTGGGGGTTGAAGCGGTAGCCGACCTGCACCGACGCCACGCCGTAGGGCTTCTGTTCGAACTTCACGTCGCCCGCCAGGCGGTAGGTGCTGCTCACGCTGCGCAGGCCGCCGCCGATGCTGAAGCCGTGCAGCGCGGAGTCGGCATCGAAGCGGTACCTGGTCCAGACGTTGAGCGTGTGGCGCGGCGCGATGTAGGTGTAGAGCTGCTGCTTCTGCTCGTCGGTGCCTTCCAGCGTCTTCGTGCGGGTGTAGGCATAGCCCGCGCTCAGGTCCCAGCCGCGTGCCAGGCGCCCGGTGATCTCCGTCTCGAGCCCCTCGCTGCGCATCTTGCCGCCGGCGATCGAGAACAGCAGGTTGTCGGGGTCCGTCATGGCGCGGTTGACGTCTTCCATGCGGAACAGGGCCACGTGCGCATTGGCCTGCTTGTCGAACAGCTCGGCCTTGAGGCCGATCTCGGCCTGCCTGCCGGTGCGGGGGCGCAGCACCTGGCCCGCAATGTCGGTCGCGGTCTGCGGCGAGAAGATGCTGGAATAGCTGGCATAGGCCGAGGTGCTGTCCGTCAGCGCATAGACCAGCGCCGCGAAGGGCGTGAACTTGCGGTCGATGCTGGCGCGCGTGTCGCTGAACTGGTTGAAGTAGGCGTTGCGGTTCTGCGCCTTGTTCTCCCACCAGCTCAGGCGGCCGCCGAGCACCACCGAGAGCCGGTCGCCGGCCTTGAGGTTGGCGCGGGCGTAGGTGCCGTACTGCACGGTCCGGCTGTCGTTGCCGTTGGCGAAGCTGTAGCCCGGCTCGGGCACTTCGTTGTCGGGCTGGTAGGCATTGATGTAGGCCCCGTCGCCGCCGCCGTACTGGAAGACCTTGCGGATGCTGCGGTAGTCCGCGCCGAAGGTGAGCTCGTGCGTGCGGCCGAGGGCCGTGAAGGGCGTGCTCACGAAGGCATCGGCGCCATGGGTCTTCCAGTGGCTGCGGTACATCCAGCTGACCAGGCAGCTGTCGCCCGTCGCCGGATCGACCGCGCAGTCGGACCAGCCGAACTTGCGCGTCGGCTCGTCCTGCTCGCGGTACACCAGGCTCAGCTTGGCGCGCCCGCCGTTGGCCAGGCGGTGGTCGATCTCGCCGAAGTACTCCTTCACGTCCTCCGTGATGTGGTTCCAGCTCGGGTCGAGGTTGGTCGAACGTGGCACGTCGAGAAAGCGTCCGTCGACATAGGCCGGCAGGCCGAAGGCCGGACGCCCCTTGTACTGTTGACGGGTGATGCCGCCGGTGAGCGTGGTGTCGGGCGTGAGGTCGACGGCGACCGTACCGTAGAGCAGCGGCTTGCGCGAGCCGACGTTGTCGACGAAGGAGCGCTGGTCCTGGTAGGCGCCGACCAGCCGGCCGCGCACACGACCGGTCGCGTCCAGCGCGCCGGTCACGTCGACCTGTGCCTCGTAGCGGTCCCACGAGCCTGCGCCGAGTTCATAGTTCAGCGCGAAATCCTTCTGGGCGCGTTTGCGCACGAGGTTGATGCTGCCGCCCGGATCGCCGCCGCCCTGGAACAGGCCGGCCGGCCCGCGCAGCACCTCGACACGGTCGTAGATGGCCAGGCCGAAGCCGGTCGACAGGTCGTTGCCGGTGCTGGCCGGCGTGGAGACGCCGTCGATCTGCACGGTGTCGATGGCATGGCCGCGCGCGTAGAAGTTGCCATGGTTGCCGCCCGTGCTCGAGGTCTCGACCGAGATGCCGGTGACCGTGCGCATCGCGTCGTTGAGGCTGCCGATGTTGCGATCGTCCAGCTGCTGGCGTGTGAGCACCGAGACCGACTGCGGAATGTCGCGCACGCTTTGCACTTGCTTGCCGAGGGTCAGCGCGCGCGCGGCATAGGAGCCCGTGCCTTCGGAGACCGCGTCGCGCTCGCCCTCGGCGGTGACCAGCACTTCGTCGAGGGTCCGGTTTTCGGCGGGCGCGGCTGCGCTGGCCGCCGCCGTGGTGGCCCGCCGCACCGACCAGTTGCCGCTGTCGGTGCGCGTGAGTTCGAGTCCGCTGCCCGCGAGCGCGGCGCGCGCGGCCTGCTGCGTCGTGAGGCTGCCGCGCACGGCGGGCGCCGTCAGGCCGCGTACCAGCGCCGCATCGATGCTGATCTGCTGGCCGCTGGTGCCGGCGATGCGCGCCAGCGCACTGCCCAGCGGCTGGGCGGGCAGGTCATAGGCGTGGGCCACGGGGGCGGGCGCCGGGGTCTGGGCCTGTGCTTGCAGGTTGCCGATCAGGGCGGCGGCGGCCAGCGCCAGCAGGGCCGGGCGCGAAGGGAAAAGGGCGGGCATGAAGTCCTCGGGAAAGAGCGGATGTCGAAGGGGTCCCGAGGCTTGTCGTTCGAGTTTGAAAAAGTGTTCAATTTCTTGCGCGTCGCCGGAGGGCGCCGGCCGCGTCGCAGCGCGTCAGCTGCGTTCGATGAGCACCAGCCAGCCGCGCTGGAAGATGCGGATCCGCACCGGCAGCGTCTCGCCGAGCGCGGTCAGGGCGCGGTCGGTGTCGTCGAGTGCATAGGTGCCGTACACGCGCAGTGCGGCGGCTTCGGGCGTGATGCGCACGAAGCCGCTGCGGTAGGCGCGCAAGGTGTCCACCACCTCGCCCAGCGTCTGGTCGTGCGCTTCGAGCATGCCCCGCCGCCAGGCGGCACTGGCCGCCGGGGCTTCGTCGGTGAACGTGATGCCCCGGGCGTCGAAGCGCGCGCTGCGGCCCTCGGCCAGCGTCTCGCGCCGGCCTTGCGCGGTCCGGATCTCGACGCTGTGCTCCAGCATGCCGACCTGGCTGTGTGCGGCGTCGAGCCGGACGACGAAGCCGGTGCCCAGCGCGCGCAGCGTGCCATGCACCGTGCGCACGATGAAGGGCGCGTCCTCACCGGGGCGTACCGACGCAGCCTGCGCGATCAACGCGCCCTGGCGCAGGGTCACGGTGCGGTGGCCGGCGCGGAAGTCCAGGTCGACCGCGGAGCGCGCATCGAGCGTGAGCCGGCTGCCGTCGGGCAGTGCGAGCTCGCGCCGCTCGCCCGTGCCGGTGCGCAGGTCGGCCGTCAGCTGCGCAAGGGGCAGCTGGCGCTCGGCGACCAGCGCCGCACCGGCCGCGAGGCCGCCCAGCCCGAGCGCACCGCGCAGCAGCCGGCGGCGTTGACGGGTGCGGGCATCCTGCCGGGCGAGCACCTCGCCCAGCAGGGCGCCCGGCGCATCGGCCGCGGCCCCGCGCGCCGGTGCCAGCGTGCCGACGAGCGCGCCGCTCAATTGCTGCCAGGCCTGCCGGTGATGGGGGCTGGCGAGCAGCCAGGCATCGAAGTCGCGCCGTTCGGCGGCCGTGGTGTCGCCCGAATGCAGCGCGACCATCCAGCGCACCGCCGCCTGGGTGGCGGCGTCGAGTTCGAGCGCCACGTTCACACGCTGGCCGTGACGCGTGCCGTGCACGCGAGGCCCGCCTGCTGGCGTGCCATGGCCATGGCGATGCGCCCGAAGGCATCGGCCATGTGGCGGCGCACCGTGCTGTGCGAGATGCCGAGTTCGGCCGCGATCGCGTGGTAGCCCAGGCCGTCGAGCTGGCTCAGCAGGAAGGCCTGGTGCGCCTTGAGCGCGAGGCCGTCGAGGGCCTGCGCGATGTGCTCGAGCGTCTCGATCAGTACGGCGCGCTCCTCGGGCGAGGGGGCCGTCTCCTCGGGGCGCAGGGCCAGCGTGTCCAGGTAGGCGCGCTCCAGCTCGCGTCGGCGCCAGAACGAGAACAGCAGGCGTTTCGCGATGGTGGTGAGAAAGGCGCGCGGCTCCTGGACCGCGTCGAGGTCCCGCTGGCCGACCATCCGCACGAAGGTCTCGGAAGCCAGGTCCTGGGCGTCGGCGACATTGCCCAGGCGGGCCTGCAGTCGGCCGGTCAGCCACGCATGGTGGTCCGAGAACAGCTGTTGCACGAGGTGCATGGAATCGGATGCAGGGCGAGAGGCGGACATTGGCGGCGATTGTAGTTATTCAATGAGAATCGTTCCCATCTGTCCGGGCGCGGAATGACCGCGGTCGCGGTCGGTGTCCGGCTTTTGCGCTACAACCGATGCCTTCCGTTTGTTTTTCTCGCCGCGTGAAGCGGCAACCGACCATGCAATCCTTCGACGTCGACGACATCGTCCGCGCCCTGCGCGACGCACGCCATGAGTGGCGCGACTCGCAAAAGCGCTCACGCGAACCCGTGGGCCGTGAATTCCCCTCGCGCGAGGCCCTGACCGAGATCGTCGAGGCGCTCAAGGGCGCGCTGTTCCCGATGCGGTTGGGTCCGCCCGACCTGCGCCACGAGAGCGAGGATTTCTACGTCGGCCACACGCTCGACGCGGCGCTGATGGGCCTGGTCACGCAGGCCCGGCTCGAGCTGCGCTATGTGGGCCGCCAGCAGTCGCTCGACGAGGCGGCGCTCGATGCGCAGGCCAGCGCGGCCGTCAAGGCCTTCGGCGCCTCGCTGCCGCAGATCCGCCGCCTGCTCGACAGCGACGTGCTCGCTGCCTACCAGGGCGACCCGGCGGCGCGCAGCGTCGACGAGGTGCTGCTGTGCTATCCGGGCGTGCTGGCGATGATCCACTACCGCCTCGCGCACCGGCTCTACGGCCTGGGCCTGCCGCTGCTGGCGCGCATCGTGGCCGAGCTGGCCCATGGGCAGACCGGCATCGACATCCACCCGGGCGCGACCATCGGCGCCGGCTTCTTCATGGACCACGGCACCGGCGTGGTGATCGGCGAGACGGCGGTGATCGGCGAGCGCGTGCGGCTCTACCAGGCGGTGACGCTGGGCGCCAAGCGCTTCCCGACCGATGCCGAAGGCCATCTGCAGAAGGGCCTGCCGCGCCATCCGGTGGTGGAGGACGACGTGGTGATCTATGCCGGCGCGACCATCCTGGGGCGCGTCACGCTGGGCAAGGGTGCGACCATCGGCGGCAACGTCTGGATCACCGACGACGTGCCCGCGGGCGCCAGCGTCACGCAGGCCAGCCTGCAGAAGAAACCTTGCACCTGACGCCTACGTCCTGAGACATCTGTCGGCGTCATACTGTGCGTTCCGCCTCTCCCTGGAGAACGCCATGAATGCCGCAGTGAACCCCCAGCGCCTGCTCGAACCCGACGCGTCGACGGACCATGTGCTGGGACCGCCCGGCGCGCGCGCCACGCTGGTCGAGTACGGCGATTTCGAGTGCCCGTCCTGTGCCCAGGCCTACCCGGCCGTGAAGATCATGCTGGACCACTTCGGGCCCAAGGTGCGTTTCGTGTTCCGGCACTTTCCGCTGCGCGAGGTGCACCCGCATGCCGAGCTGGCGGCCGAGGCGGCCGAAGCCGCGGGCGCGCAGGGCAAGTTCTGGCCCTTCCACGACCTGCTGTTCACCCATGCGCACCGGCTGGGCGAGGCGCACCTGCGCGAGCATGCGCAGCAGGCCGGCCTGGACATGGCGCGCTTCGAGAACGAACTGCGCGACCACGTCTACCTGCAGCGGGTGCAGGAGCAGATGCAGGTCGCGACCCAGTTGCGGGTGCGCGCCACGCCGACGTTCTACCTCAACGGCGAGTTCGTCGACGTGTCCTTCGGGCTGCTGCACCTGCAGCGGGCCATCGAGCGCGTGCTCGACCCCGCCTGAGCCTCTTTTCGTCCACTTCCATTTCTGGAGAGATTGCATGAGTCAGTACAAGATCGCGGTCGTCATCGGCAGCCTGCGCAAGGATTCCTTCAACCGCAAGCTGGCGCTGGCGCTGGCCCACCTCGCGCCCTCGGACTTCACCTTCGAGCACCTGGAGATCGGCGACCTGCCGCTCTACAACCAGGACGAAGACGGCAACCAGGCGCCGGCCGTGAAGCGGTTGAAGACCGAGATCGCGGCGGCCCAGGGCCTGCTGTTCGTGACGCCTGAATACAACCGCTCGGTGCCGGGCGTGCTGAAGAACGCGATCGACCATGCCTCGCGGCCCTATGGCCAGAACGCCTGGGGCGGCAAGCCGGCCGGCGTGATCGGGGTGTCGGTGGGCGCCATCGGCACCGCGCTGGCGCAGCAGCACCTGCGCAACGTGCTGGCCTACCTCGACGTGCCGACGCTGGGCCAGCCCGAGGCCTTCATCCAGAACAAGGAAGGGCTGTTCGACGACAAGGGCCACGTGTCGGAGGCCAGCAAGCAGTTCCTGCAGAGCTGGGTCGACAAGTACGTGGCCTGGGTGAAAACACACAACGGAAGCTGAACCTCGACACGGGCGCCAGGGCCCGTCGGGTTCAGGCAGCCAGCTGGCTGACGGCCTGGTTGGCCGCTTCGGCCGTGGCGGTGCGGATGTCGGCGCGGGCCGATTCGATGGCCGCGGCCTTGGGCGCGTCGCCCATCGCCAGGCCTTCGGCGCGCACGATGCGCACGTCGGTGATGCCGAAGAAGCCGAACACCACCTTGAGGTAGCTTTCCTGGTGCTCGGCGGCCTGGCCACCTTCGCTGGTGGAGTAGATGCCGCCGCGCGACGAGGCCACGATCACGGTCTTGCCGCCGGCCAGGCCGACCGGGCCCTTCTCGGTGTACTTGAAGGTGCGGCCGGCCTGAGCCAGGCGGTCGATCCAGGCCTTGAGCTGGGTCGGGATGCTGAAGTTGTAGAGCGGCGCGCCCACGACGATCACGTCGGCGGCCAGGAACTGGCTCACCAGCTTTTCCGAGACCGCGTTCTCGCGCTTCTGCGCTTCGGTCGGTTCGGCCTGCACGCCGACCTTGATGCCCAGGGCGTTGGCGTCGAAATGGTTGGGGGTGTCGACGGCCAGGTCGAGGTAGTCGACCGTGGTGTCGGGGTGTGCACGGCGCCATTCGGCGACGATGTCGGCCGTGAGTTGGCGGGAGACGGAGTTGGTGCCCAGAACGCTGGCGTCCACTTGCAGAAGTTTCATGATCAATCGCTCACTTTCGATTCAGAAGGGTCGGCACGGAAGGCCGGCATGGAGAGAATTCTATTTTTGATACCAGTGACTGATAAGTCGGTAAATTTGAGCCACATCGTTCTTAATTTGGGACAATAGGCCGATGCAAGACCTCAACGACATGGTTTTCTTCGCCGAAGTGGCGGAGCGGGGCGGTTTCACTTCGGCCAGCAAGGCGCTGGGCGTGCCCAAGTCGCGGCTCTCGCGGCGCGTGGCCGACCTCGAGGCCTCGCTGGGCGTGCAACTGCTCCAGCGCAGCACGCGGCGGCTGTCGCTCACGCCCGCGGGCGAGCTCTACCTGCGCTACTGCGTGGAGATGCGCGACGCGGCCCAGGCCGCGTCCGAGGCCGTGTCGCAGGTGCAGACCGAGCCGCGCGGCACGGTGCGCATCACCTGCCCGGTGACGCTGGCGCAGAGCAGCGTGGGGCCCCTGCTGCCCGTGTTCATGCGCCGCTTCCCCGGCGTCCGCATCGAGATGCGCGTGCTCAACCGGCCGGTCGACCCGGTGGAGGAGGGGGTCGACCTGGCGCTGCGCGTGCGTCCGTCGATAGAAGACAGCGCCACGCTGGCGGCGCGCAGCTTCGGCGAGAGCCGCGGCATGCTGGTGATGAGCGCCGAGCGGCTGCCGCACCAAGGGCCGCTGCAGGGGCCGGAAGACCTGGCGCGCATCGACACGGTAGCCATGTCCTCCGGCGACGGCCGCGCCACCCTGGCGCTGGCCGGCCCCGACGGCCGCACCTACCAGGCGGTGCACCACCCGCGCTACGTGGCCGACGACCTGCTGACGCTCAAGATCGCGATCATGCAGGGCGTGGGCGCCGGCATGCTGCCCGACTACATGTGCCGGCGCGAGCTGGCCAGCGGCGAACTGGTCGAGGTGCTGCCCGGCTGGGCGCCGCAGGCCGGCGTGGTGCACGCGATGTACGCGCCGCGCCGGGCGCTGGTGCCGGCGGTGCGCCACCTGCTCGATTTCCTGGCCGAGCACCTGGACGGGCACGAACCGGTGGGCTGCGCGAGCGAGGAAGAGGCCGCGCTTCGGCTGGCCCTTAGTGCCAAAAAGACATATTCAAACAATTAGATATTCGTTTGTTATCCGAGCCGGCCTTTCCACAATCGGTGCTCCAACCCCATTCCACTGAGGAGCGACGACCATGGCCACCCTTCGACTCGGCGACACCGCCCCCGATTTCCTGCAGGACTCCAGCGAAGGTCCGATCCAGTTCCACCAGTGGGCTGGCGATTCCTGGGTGGTGCTGTTCTCGCACCCGGCCGACTTCACGCCGGTCTGCACCACCGAGTTGGGCAAGACGGCCGCGCTGTCGGGCGAGTTCGCCAAGCGCGGCGTGAAGCCGATCGCCGTGAGCGTGGACCCGGTCGACAAGCACCAGGGCTGGATCGCCGACATCAACGAGACGCAGAACACCACGGTCAACTTCCCGATCCTGGCCGATGCCGATCGCAAGGTGGCCGACCTGTACGACATGATCCACCCGAACGCCTCGACCACCGCCACGGTGCGCAGCGTGTTCATCATCGACCCCAAGCACGTGGTGCGCACCACGCTGACCTACCCGGCCAGCACCGGCCGCAACTTCGACGAGATCCTGCGCGTGATCGATTCGCTGCAGCTCACCGACAGCCACAAGGTCGCGACGCCCGCCAACTGGAAGGACGGCGACGACGTGGTGATCATCCCCAGCCTGCAGGACCCGGCCGAACTGGCCCAGCGCTTCCCCAAGGGCTTCAAGGCCGTGCGTCCGTACCTGCGCGTCACGCCCCAGCCGAACAAATAAGACGCGATGAAGCTGGCGTTGATCACCGGCGCGCACGCGCCGGCTGCCGGGCGGGTGCGGTGACGCATCGCGTCGTCATCGTTCCGGGCTGGCGCGATTCGGGTCCCGGCCACTGGCAGAGCCTGTGGGCCGACGGCCTGGCCGACGCCGCGCGCGTGGTGCAGGACGACTGGGTGTCGCCCCGGCGCGAATCCTGGATCCGGGCGATCGGCGACCTGATCCTCGCGCAGGACGCACCGGTGGTCGTGGCCGCCCATAGCCTGGGCTGCATCGCGGTCGCGCACCTGCCGCCGCCGGTGGTCGAGCGCATCGCGGGCGCCCTGCTGGTGGCCCCGGCCGACCCCGAGCGCCGGGCGGCGCTGGCCGACTTCGCGCCCGTGCCCTACGCCGCGCTGCCCTACCGCAGCATCGTGGTGGCCAGCAGCAACGACCCCTTCTGCCCGGTGCGCCTGGCCGGCGCCTATGCGCGGGCCTGGGGCAGCGAATTCGTTCGCATGCAGAATGCGGGCCACATCAACGTCGACTCGGGGCACGGGGACTGGCCGCTCGGCCTGGCACTGCTCCAGTCGCTGACCGAAGCGCCCAGCCAGATGCTGGCGGGCCGACCCTCTTCAGAACCTTTGGCAACTTCATGACCACCAGAATCAAGACCCTCCTCGTCGCCGTCGCCTTCGCCGCGGCCGGTTCCGCCGCGCTGGCGCAGACCACGACCCTGCTCAACGCCTCGTACGACGTGGCGCGCGAGTTCTACAAGGACATCAACCCGGCCTTCATCGCGAGCTACAAGAAGGCCACCGGCAAGGACGTGAAGGTAGACCAGGCGCACGGCGGCTCGAGCGCCCAGGCGCGCGCGGTGGGCGACGGCCTCGACGCCGACGTCGTGACCATGAACACCACCACCGACATCGACTACCTGGCCGGCCTGGGCGTGGTGGCCAAGGACTGGTCCAAGCGCTTCCCCGACAACGCATCGCCCACCACCTCGACCATGCTGTTCCTGGTGCGCAACGGCAACCCCAAGGGCATCAAGGACTGGGACGACCTGACCAAGCCCGGCGTGCAGGTCGTGGTGGTCAACCCCAAGACCGGCGGCAACGGCCGCTACGCCTACCTCGCGGCCTGGGGCTACGTGAAGAAGAAGGGCGGCAGCGACGCGCAGGCGGCCGAGTTCGTGGGCAAGCTGTTCAAGAACGTGCCGGTGCTGGGCAAGGGCGGCCGCGACGCCACCACCATCTTCCTGCAACGCAACATCGGCGACGTGCTGATCACCTTCGAATCCGAAGTGCTGTCGATCGACCGCGAGTTCGGCGCCGGCAAGGTCGACGCCGTCTACCCCTCGATCAGCGTGCTGGCCGAGAACCCGGTGGCCGTGGTCGAGCGCACCGTGGCCAAGAAGGGCACGGCCGACGTGGCCAAGGCCTACCTCGATTTCCTGTACTCGGAAGAGGGCCAGGAAATCGCCGCCAAGCATGCGCTGCGCCCGCGTTCGCCGGCCGTGCTCAAGAAGTACGCCAGCACCTTCAAGCCGGTGCAGCTGTTCACGGTGCAGGAACTGTTCGGCGGCCTGGCCGAAGCGCAGAAGGTGCACTTCAACGACGGCGGCCAGTTCGACAAGATCTACACCCCCGGCAAGTGACCCGCCCCGCAGGTGGCGGCGCACGGCGCGTCGCCTTCTTCCTCCCCCCTGCCGGGGGGCAACACCCGCGGTCCGGCGAAGCCGGTTCAGCGGTGTTCCACGAATAAGACCATGGGCTCAACATGAGTGGTGTGACTTCTTCGGCGCTGTCGTCCGCGACAGCGCCGCTTTCGCGTCCAGGGCGACGCAACAACCGCGTGCTGCCGGGCTTCAACCTGACGCTCGGCTACGCGCTGCTGTACCTCTGCCTGATCGTGCTGATCCCGCTGTCGGCGCTGGTCTTCAAGACCTTCACGCTGACCTGGGACCAGTTCTGGGTGGCCGTGACTGCGCCGCGCGTGATGGCCTCGTACCGGCTGACCTTCGGCACCTCGCTGATCGCGGCGCTGGTCAACCTGGTGTTCGGCCTGCTGCTGGCCTGGGTGCTGGTGCGCTACAAGTTTCCGGGCAAGAAGATCATCGATGCGCTGGTCGACCTGCCCTTCGCGCTGCCGACCGCGGTGGCCGGCATCTCACTGACCGCGCTGCTGGCCGGCAACGGCTGGGTCGGCCAGTACCTCGAGCCGCACGGCATCAAGCTGGCCTTCACGCCGGCGGGCGTGGTGGTCGCGCTGATCTTCGTCGGCCTGCCCTTCGTGGTGCGCACCGTGCAGCCGGTGCTCGAGGACACCGAGAAGGAACTGGAGGAGGCCGCCACCTCGCTGGGCGCCACGCGGCTGCAGACCTTCACCCGCGTGATCTTCCCCTCGATCCTGCCGGCGCTGCTGACCGGCTTCGCGATGGCCTTCGCGCGCGCGATCGGCGAGTACGGCTCGGTGATCTTCATCGCGGGCAACATGCCCATGATCTCGGAGATCACGCCGCTGATCATCATCGGCAAGCTCGAGCAGTACGATTACGCCGGCGCGACCGCGGTGGCCTTGGTGATGCTGGTCATCTCCTTCCTGCTGCTGCTGGTGATCAACGGTCTCCAGGGCTGGCAACGCCGCCGATCGGAATCATGAACCACCCCCGATGCGCCTTCGGCGCCTCCCCCTCAAGGGGGCGACATCCGTGGCCCGGCAAAGCCGGTTCCACGATGTCCCTGGTATCACGAGCCATGGAAAAATAAATGAGCGCTCCCCAAAAAGTCATCCGCCGCGCCAATGCCGGCACCACCGAGGCGCCCTGGGTCCGCTGGACGCTGATCGGCATCGCGCTGCTGTTCATGTTCCTGTTCCTGATCCTGCCGCTGGCCGCGGTGGCGACCGAGGCCCTGCGCAAGGGCTTCGGCGCCTACCTCGAGGCGCTCAAGGAACCCGACGCCTGGAGCGCGATCCGCCTCACGCTGATCACCGCCGCCATCGCGGTGCCGTTGAACCTGGTGTTCGGCGTGGCGGCGGCCTGGGCCATCGCCAAGTTCGAGTTCCGCGGCAAGGCCGTGCTGACCACGCTGGTCGACCTGCCGTTCGCGGTGTCGCCGGTGGTCGCGGGCCTGATCTACGTGCTGGTGTTCGGCGCCCAGGGCTGGTTCGGCCCCTGGCTGGCCGCGCACGACATCAAGATCATCTTCGCGGTGCCCGGCATCGTGCTGGCGACCGTGTTCGTGACCTTCCCCTTCATCGCGCGCGAACTGATCCCGCTGATGCAGGCGCAGGGCACCGACGAGGAGCAGGCCGCGATCGTGCTGGGCGCGACCGGCTGGCAGACCTTCTGGCGCGTGACCCTGCCCAACATCAAGTGGGGCCTGCTGTACGGCGTGATCCTGTGCAATGCGCGCGCCATGGGCGAGTTCGGCGCGGTGTCGGTGGTCTCGGGCCACATCCGCGGCCAGACCAACACCATGCCGCTGCACGTCGAGGTGCTCTACAACGAGTACCAGTCGGTCGCGGCCTTCGCCGTGGCCTCGCTGCTGGCCATCCTGGCGGTGGTCACGCTGGTCATCAAGTCGGTGATCGAGTGGCGCCACGAGCGCGAGATGAAGGCCATTGCCGAACTGCCCCCTGAGCGTCCGCCGGAAACCAGCGCGGCCTGACAGAGAAAGAACCAGATCATGAGCATCGAAATCCGCAACGTCAGCAAGCAGTTCGGCGACTTCCGCGCGCTGAACGACGTCAACCTCGACATCGCCTCGGGCGAACTGGTCGCGCTGCTGGGCCCCTCGGGCTGCGGCAAGACCACGCTGCTGCGCATCATCGCGGGCCTGGAAACGGCCGACCAGGGCAGCATCCTGTTCTCGGGCGAGGACACCACCGACGTGCATGTGCGCGAGCGCCAGGTCGGCTTCGTGTTCCAGCATTACGCGCTGTTCCGCCACATGACCGTGTTCGAGAACGTGGCCTTCGGCCTGCGCGTGAAGCCGCGCAAGGAGCGCCCGTCGGACGCGCAGATCAAGCAGAAGGTGACCGACCTGCTGAAGCTGGTGCAGCTCGACTGGCTGGCCGACCGCTACCCCTCGCAGCTGTCCGGCGGCCAGCGGCAGCGCATCGCGCTGGCGCGGGCGCTGGCGGTGGAGCCCAAGGTGCTGCTGCTCGACGAGCCCTTCGGCGCGCTCGACGCCAAGGTGCGCAAGGAGCTGCGCCGCTGGCTGCGCCGGCTGCACGACGAGCTGCACGTCACCTCGATCTTCGTCACCCACGACCAGGAAGAGGCGCTCGAGGTGGCCGACCGCGTGGTGGTGATCAACAAGGGCCGGATCGAACAGGTCGGCTCGCCGCAGGAGGTCTGGGACCATCCGGCCAGCCCCTTCGTCTACGGCTTCCTGGGCGACGTGAACCTGTTCCACGGCCGCGCCCACGAGGGCGAGGTGCAGCTCGAAGGCATCCGCCTGCAGTCGCCCGAGCACAGCGGCGTGCAGGACAGCAAGGCGCTGGCCTATGTTCGGCCGCACGACCTGACGGTCGAACGCTATGTCACGGGCGCGTCCAGCGGCGGCCTGGTCGCGAAGATCGAGCGTGCGATCGTGGTCGGACCGATCGCGCGGCTGGAACTCCGGCCGGTCGAAACGGATCAGCATAATCCTGCGTCCGGAACCATCATCGAAGCGCAACTCCCTGCGCAACAGTTCCGGGACCTGGGTCTAGGCGAAGGCGACACGGTCGTCGCCACGCCACGCAAGGCCAAGGTATTCGTGGAAGACTGGGTATCCCCTTGATCTCTTGGTATTTCGCGGCACCGCGCCGCGCCCTGGCGCTGATCTGTCTGGCCTGCGTGGCCATGCTGGCTTTCGGCATGTACCTGCAGCACGTGGTCGGGCTCGAGCCCTGTCCGATGTGCATCGTGCAGCGCTATGCGCTGGTGCTGGTGGCGGTGTTCACCGGCCTGGCTGCGCTGACCGGCCAGCCGGTGCTGCAGAAGACGGGCGCCGCGCTGGCGCTGGTCAGCGCCGCGGGCGGCGCCTACACCGCGGCGCAGCAGAGCTGGCTGCAGTGGTATCCGCCCGAAACGGTGTCCTGCGGCCGCGACATCTACGGGATGATCGAGACCTTCCCGCTGCAGCGCGCCATCCCGATGATCTTCCGCGGCAGTGGCGACTGCTCCAAGGTCGACTGGACCTTCCTCGGCCTGTCGATCGCCAACTGGTCCTTCGTCTGTTTCGTCGTCTTCGCGCTGCTGCTGGTCGTGCTGCTGTTCAGGCGCGCCCGCTGAGGATCGCGTTCACAGCGTGGGCAGCAGGCCGCCCACGGCCGCCAGCGTCCCGTTGCTCTGGCTGAAGCTCAGCTTGGTCTGCGTGAGGTAGGCCGTCACCAGCAGGGGCGGTCGCCCCGGCGGCCAGACGATCGCCACGTCGTTGTTGGTGCCGAAGGCGCCGGCCCCCGTCTTGTCCCCCACGGTCCAGCCGGCCGGCAGCCCCGCGCGCAGGCGCAGCCCGCCGGTCTGGTTGGCCACCAGCCAGTCGCGCAGGCGCTCGCGCGAGGGCGGCTTCAGGACGTCGCCGAGCAGCAGCGTGTGCAGCAGGCCGAGCATCGCACCCGGCGTGGTCGTGTCGCGCGGATCGCCGGCCAGGGCCTCGTTGAGTGTGGGCTCGGTGCGGTCCAGCCGCGTGAGCGTGTCGCCCAGCGCACGCAGCCAGGCGGTCAGCGCGGCCGGCCCGCCAAAGCTGTCCAGCAGCAGGTTGGCCGCGGCGTTGTCGCTCTGGACGATGGCGGCCTCGCACAGCGCCGCCAGGGGCATGCGCTGGCCCACGCGGGGTTCGGTCAGCGGCGAGTGCGGCAGGATGGCCGCGCGTTCGATGGGCAGCGTGCGCTCGAGCGTCTCCCGGCCCGCATCGACGCGCTGCAGCACCAGCGCCGCCGCCAACCACTTGAAGGTGCTGCACATCGGGAAGCACTCGTCGGCGCGGTGGCCGACGCGCCGGCCGTCGGCGGTGTCGAGGATGCACACGCCCAGCCGGCCGCCGCTCTCGGCCTCGATGCGCCGGAGGGCCCGCGCGATGCGGCTGTCGGCCGCCGGGGTGTCGGCCTCGGCGCCCATCGCGAGCGCGGCCAGTGCGCTGCCCATGGCCAATGAAAAATGACGTCTCTGCATGATGCTCTTGTGCGTTGTGGATCGAGCGTCGGACGATATCGAAGGGCAGGCGCCGAATCCAATGCTAAGAAAGAGGGCCAGCCATAAGAAAATCTGGGCCATGCAACTTCCGCTCAATGCCCTGCGCGCCTTCGAGGTGTCGGCGCGCCACCTCAGCTTCACCCGCGCGGCGCTTGAGCTGCACGTCACGCAGACCGCGGTGAGCCAGCATGTGAAGAAGCTCGAGGAGCGCGTCGGCGCGACCCTGTTCCGGCGCCTGCCGCGCGGCCTGGCGCTGACCGACGAGGGCGCGGCGCTGCTGCCGGTGCTGGCGCAGTCCTTCGGCCGCATCGAGAGCGTGCTGGCCCAGTTCGGCGAAGGGCAGGCGCGCGAGCCGCTGACGGTGGGCGTGGTCGGCACTTTCGCGGTCGGCTGGCTGATGCCGCGGCTGCAGGATTTCCAGCAGCTGCATCCCTTCGTCGACCTGCGCCTGTTCACTCACAACAACCGGGTCGACATCGCGGGCGAGGGGCTGGACTATGCGGTGCGCTTCGGCGATGGCGCCTGGCACGGCACCGAGGCCGAGCCCCTGATGCCCTCACCGCTGTCGCCGGTGTGCGCGCCGCTGCTGGCGCCCGCCCTGCAGCGGCCGGCGGACCTGCACCGCACGACCTTGCTGCGCTCCTACCGCAGCGACGAATGGCCGGCCTGGTTCGCGGCGGCGGGTGTCGACTGCCCGGTGGTGCGCGGCGCGGTCTTCGATTCCTCGCTGACCATGGCCGAAGCCGTGGCGCAGGGCGCGGGCGTGGCGTTGCTGCCGGTCGCGATGTTCGGCCGCGAGCTGCGCCAGGGGCGGCTGGTGCGGCCCTTCGCCACCGAGACGCAGAACGGCCGCTACTGGCTCACGCGGCTCAAGTCCAGGCCCGAGAGCGAGGCGATGAAGGCCTTCCGCGACTGGCTGCTGCCGGCCGCGAACTACAGCGGCAGCGTGTCGAAGGCGCCGTAGGCCGTGGCCAGCCAGGTCTTCACGCGCTGGCGTTCCAGCAGGCCCAGTGCATGCGGGCCTTCGCGGTCGTTGACGGCCTTCCAGAAGCTGCTGTTCTGCGCGTCGATCTTGCGCATGCTGGCCTCGTGCAGGCGCGGCAGCGCGATCACGCGCGCGCCGTTCGCGCTGGCCTTGGCCAGCGACTGCGAAGCCAGCAGCATGCCGAAGTCGCTGCCGCGGCCGTAGTTCTGCACCACGATGTAGTTGGGGCGGTCGCCGAAGGTGTCGATCAGCGTGCCCAGCAGGTCGGTGGAGTCGCGGCCGTCGTCCAGCACGTGCCAGAAGTTGACCGCCACGCCCATCTCGGCGAACAGGTCGAACAGGTCCGACTCCTTGATCCAGCGCGCCAGCGGCGCCAGCGTCTGTGCCGCGAGGTCGACGATCACGCTCTGCGTCGGGTTGCCCTCGAAGCCGTTCACCACCTTGTCCAGCCCCTCGAAGCTGTCGACCACCACCGGCGAAGCGAAGCCCTCGTAGAAGCGGGTGAAGGAGCTGTGCGAGCGGTCGGTGTCGAAGCCGGTGAAGGGCCGGCTGTGGTCGATGAAGTACTGCGCCAGCACCCGTGCGGTGACCGACTTGCCGACCCCGCCTTTTTCGCCGCCGATGAAATTGAGGGAGCTCATGAGGGTGTGCCTGGTCAGGGGTTGGGAAGAAGGGGAGAGGAAGGTCCGGAACCGGTGAAGCATTTTAGGTGCCACGTCGCGCCAGCCCCTGGAGCAGCGCGTGATCGCGCAGCCGGGCCGCGAGCCGAGCCTTCCAGGGCGCGGGCAGCGTGGCGGCCTCGATCATCGCCGGCCAGGCGGCGCGCGCGGCGCGCACCGTGTCGGTGATGGCGCGGCGCACCCGCGGTTCGTGCAGGCCGGCCGCGAAGCAGAAGGCCCGCACGCGGGCCGGCGTGAACAGCGCGCTGCGCGCCGCCGGGGTGCGCGCGCCCGCCGCGGCCGGCATCAGCGGCAGCCCGTGGCCGTCGACGCCCTGCATCGCGGCATAGGCCACGATGTCGTAGGCCGGCGCGAAGCGCGGCGTGCGACCGTCGGGGTAGAGCACACCGAAGTTCTTCAGGTGCGCATCGGGGTTGCCCAGCAGGTCGTTCACCACCAGCCGGCGCAGCAGCTCGAGCACCGCCGCCTCGCCCAGCGAGGGGAAGGCCTGCATCGCCCGCGCCATGTCGAGGTAGCTGGCGCCGTACTTGTGCTCCGGGTCGATCGCCAGCACCTGGGCGAAGTCCTCGAAATGGATGCGCTTCGCGCCGTCGCGGTCGAAGCGGGTGACGGCCAGGAAGTCGGGTTCGTCGGGCAGCGCGTAGCTGTGCTCGGCGTGGATCGCGGCCAGCGGCGCGAGTTCGGCATGGCAGACATCGACCCCGGCGGCGCGCGCCATCTCGAGCGAGAGCATCTCCAGCTGAGGCATGTGCGGCCGGCCCGCCACCGGCAGCTTGGCGATCACGCGGGTGCTCTTGCCCGCGCGGGTGCGCGCCACGTAGCGCCCGCCCTGGCGCCGCAGCCCCAGCTTGGGCTGCACGCCCGAGACCGAGATGCCCTGCGGCAGCGGCAGCTCGACCACCGACATCTCCAGCGCATCCTGGTCCTGGGTGATCAGGCGCTGCAGCGTCGCGCGGTCGACCGTGGTCGGGCGCGCGCTGACCGCGCCCGGCAGGTCGCCGCCGCAGGCCGCGAGCAGCTCGAAATGGTCGTCCTCGCGGCAGCCGCGCAACTGCGCGATGTGGGTGCGCAGCACGCCTTCGGGCAGCAGGTTCTGGAAGTAGGGCGGCAGCTTGCCGCCCTGGGCGTTGAACAGCGGGTTCTTGACGTCGCTCCAGAGCGCCGACTGCGCCGAGGCATCGGCCGCCACCATCGACAGCGACAGCACCTCGGCCGGCGGCGCCGCGACCAGCGCCGGGTCGGCCACGAAGCGGCACAGGTCGGCGTACTGGAACAGCTGGCCGAAGGGCCGGCCGCCGAGCGCGATCTCGAGGATCTTGACGTTCATGAGGCGGAGGCGGGGGGCTTGCCCTGCGGGGCCACCGCGGCGCCCACGCGCGTGGCCACCGGCCGGTAGGCCGGATCGTCGGCCGCGCCGGCGGGGGCGCCGAAGCCGCGCGGCGTGAGGTGGAGTTCCAGCTCGAGCGCATCGGCCAGCGCCAGCAGCGACGAGAGCTGGGGATTGGCCTGCGGGCCCAGCGCGTTGCGCACCGAGCGCTCGGTCAGGCCCGAGCGCTGCGCGACCTGGTCGAGCGTGAGCCCGAGCGCCTCGCGCCGGGTCGCCAGTTGTTCGATGAGCGTCTTTTTGTCCACGGCAACATAATACCTTTTTCCTGAAAAAAGGAAATATGTTTCCTATTGCTTGGCCATCGACAGGAAGGGGCCGAGGCTGCCCATGAGCCAGCCCTGGGCGAAATCGAGGGCCGCGCGGCGGTACTTCTCGTCGGCCTGCGCCGCCAGCAGGTCCAGCCGCGCCACGATCTTCGACAGCTCGCGGTCCACCAGCAGGTTGCGGCCGCGCTCGCTGACCTCGGTGGCCAGCAGCAGCGGCTGGCCGTCGGGGCCGGTCCTGGAGCCGATCAGCCACAGCGAGATTTCCATGTTGCGCGCGGCGCGGTAGCTGTTCTCGGCATTCACGCCGTCGATCATCGTCTGCTCCCAGGTGTCGCCGTTGGCCTGCTTGAGCATGGTGGCCCAGCCGTAGACCAGGGCGGCGACGCGGTCGCCGGCATAGGGCGGCGGGCCGGCGTCGAAGGCCAGCCGCACCGCGTCGATGCCGTGGGTGCCGCGCAGCGCCGCCAGCGGCGTGCCCTGCATGACCGCGTTCCAGGTGCGCTCGGTCGCGTCCTCGGGGCTGGTGGCCCACTTGCGCCATTCGCGCGGATTGCGGCGGTAGAGCGAGAGCTGCACCCGTCGGATCGACTGCAGGTTGTCGCGCAACGCCAGGTTCGCGATCCGGTTGGCGCCCGATTGCCACCACTCCCGGCTGTCGTAGTTCTGGGCCCGTTCGGTGTCGCGGGTGGCGGCGCAGCCGGCCAGCCCGAACGCCAGCGCGGCCGCGATGAGGATCCGCGTGCGGCGAGGCGTGAAAGTGCGGTGTTCGCGGGCTCGGGGAAAGAGGGAATCGCGCATGGTGTGCACGTTATCATCGCGGCCTCGGGCGGCAGCCGGCCGGCTGTGCAATTTTCCTTACAAATCAACACCTTGGCTTTCGGGCCAGGTTGGAACGACCCCTCGTGCGTCTCAATTCCATCAAGCTTTCCGGCTTCAAGTCCTTCGCCGAGCCCACCAACTTCCTGCTGCCGGGCCAATTGGTCGGCGTGGTCGGCCCGAACGGTTGCGGCAAATCGAACATCATGGATGCGGTGCGCTGGGTGCTGGGCGAGTCACGCGCCTCGGAGCTGCGCGGCGAGTCGATGCAGGACGTGATCTTCAACGGCACGACCACCCGCAAGCAGGCCAGCCGTTCGAGCGTGGAGCTGGTGTTCGACAACGCCGACCACCGCGCGGGCGGCCAGTGGGCCCAGTTCGCCGAGATCGCGGTGCGGCGCGTGCTCACGCGCGATGGCACCAGCAGCTACTACATCAACAACCAGCCGGTGCGCCGGCGCGACGTGCAGGACGTGTTCCTCGGCACCGGCCTGGGCCCGCGCGCCTACGCCATCATTGGCCAGGGCACGATCAGCCGGATCATCGAGTCCAAGCCCGAGGAACTGCGCCTGTTCCTGGAAGAGGCTGCCGGCGTGTCCAAGTACAAGGAACGCCGCCGCGAGACCGAGAACCGGCTGGGCGATACGCGCGAGAACCTGACGCGCGTCGAGGACATCCTGCGCGAGCTCAACACCAACCTCGAGCGGCTCGAGAAGCAGGCCGAGGTGGCGGCGCGCTACAACGCGCTCACGGCCGACGCCACGCGCAAGCAGCACCAGCTGTGGTTCCTCAAGCGCACCGAGAGCGAGGCCGACCAGGCCAAGATCAAGGCCGATGCCGACCGCGCGCTCAACGACCTGGAGTCGCGCACCGCCGACCTGCGGCGCATCGAGTCCGAGCTCGAGACCGTGCGCCAGGCGCACTACGCGGCCGGCGACCACGTCAACCAGGCGCAGGGCAAGCTCTACGAAGCCAGCGCTGAAGTCGGCCGGCTCGAGGGCGAGATCCGCTTCGTGGTCGAGGGCCGCCAGCGCGTCGAGCAGCGGCTGATCCAGCTGCGCGAGCAGATCGGCCAGTGGAGCGGCCGGCGCGAGCAGGCCGAGGTCGAGATCGAGACCCTGGCCGGGCAGGGCGTCGATGCCGAGGAGCAGGCCGAACTGCTGGCCGCGCAGCTCGAGGAACACGACGCGCGCATGCCCGAGCTGGAAGACGCGCAGCAGCGCGCCCAGAACGAGGCCAATGCGCAGCGCGCGGCGGTGGTGCAGGTGCAGCAGCAGATCCAGGTGCTGGCCGCCGACCAGCGCAACATCGAGGAACAGAGCCGCCAGCTCACGCTGCGCAGCGAACGCCTGCGCACCGACAAGCAGGCGCTGGCCGCGCCCGACGAGGAGAAGCTGCAGGAGCTGCAGTTCCAGTTCGCGGCCGCCCAGGAGGCCGCGGCCGAGGCCGATGCGCGCCTGCAGGACCTGCAGGAAGCCGTGCCGCAGCTCGACGACGACCGCCGCACGCGCCAGCAGGCCGTCAACACCGAGGTCACGCGCCATGCCGACCTGTCGGCCCGGCTCGAGGCGCTCAAGGCGCTGCAGGAGAAGGTCAAGACCGACGGCAAGCTCGCGCCCTGGCTGGCCAAGCACGGCCTCGACGGGCTGCAGGGCCTGTGGAGCCGGATCCACATCGAGCAGGGCTGGGAGAACGCGCTCGAGTCCGCGCTGCGCGAGCGCCTGGGCGCGCTGGAAGTCTCGCGGCTGGACATGGTGCGTGCCTTCGGTGGCGACGCGCCGCCCGCCAAGCTGTCCTTCTACAGCCCGCCCGCGGCCGGCCTGCCGCCCGGTGGCGGGACGCTGCCGCGCCTGTCGGACCTGCTGCGCGTCAACGACGCCGGCCTGCAGGCGCTGCTGGTCGACTGGCTGCACGGCTGCTACACCGCGGCCAGCTTCGAGGAGGCCCTGGCCCAGCGCGGCCAGCTCCAGCCGGGCGAAGTGATCTTCGTGCAGAGCGGCCATGCGGTCACGGCGCACAGCGCGAGCTTCTACGCGCAGGATTCCGAGCAGGCCGGCCTGCTGGGCCGCCAGCAGGAGATCGAGAACCTCGACCGCCAGCTGCGCGCCCAGACGCTGCTCAGCGAAGAGGCGCGGACCGCGCTGGTGCGCGCCGAGGCGGCGTATGCCGATGCCGCGCAGCGCCTGGTCACGGCACGCCGCGAAGCCGGCGAGACCCAGTCGCGCGCGCACGAGCTGCAGGTCGAAACGCTGCGCCTCACGCAGCTGGCCGAACAGACCCGCGCGCGCAGCGAACAGCTCGCGGCCGACCTGGGCGAGGTCGATGCGCAGCTGGAAGATCTGCAGGAACGCCGCGTGGCCGCCGAAGGCCGCTTCGAGGAGCTGGACATGCAGCTGGCCGACAGCCAGGAACGCCATGCCCAGCTCGACGAGCGCGTGATCGAGGCTGGCCGCGCGCTGGCCGCCAGCCGCGACCAGCACCGCAGCCTGGAACGCCAGGCGCAGGAAGCCACCTTCACGCAGCGCAGCGTCGACGCCCGCCGCGGCGAACTGAGCCGCGCGATCGAGACCGCCGCGCAGCAGACCGTGGCGCTGGCCGACGAGCAGGAACGCGCCCAGGCCGAACTCGGCCGGCTGTCGGACGCGGCCGCGCAGGCCGGCCTGCAGGATGCGCTGTCGCTCAAGCTCGAGCGCGAGACCGCGCTGGGCGCCTCGCGCAGCCAGTACGACGACCTCACGCTCAAGCTGCGCGCCAGCGACGAGCGCCGGCTGCAGCTCGAGCGCGAGCTCGATCCGCTGCGCCAGCGCATCACCGAATTCCAGCTCAAGGAACAGGCCGCGCGCCTGGGCTTCGAGCAGTACGCCACCTTGCTGGCCGACGCCCAGGCCGACCTGGAGGCGATCGCGCTGTCGATCGAGACCGACAAGGTGCGCCTGACCGGCCTGCAGGGCGAGATCGACCGGCTGCACCGCGAGGTGGCGGCGCTGGGCGCGGTCAACCTGGCGGCACTCGACGAACTGGCCATGGCCAGCGAACGCAAGACCTTCCTCGACGCCCAGTCGGCCGACCTGAACGAGGCCATCGGCACGCTGGAAGACGCGATCCGCAAGATCGACGGCGAGACCCGCGAGCTGCTGGGCGGCACCTTCAAGATCGTCAACGAGCACTTCAGCCGCATGTTCCCCGAGCTGTTCGGCGGCGGCAATGCGCGCCTGGTGATGACCGGCGACGAGATCCTCGACGCCGGCGTGCAGGTGCTGGCGCAGCCGCCCGGCAAGAAGAACCAGACCATCCACCTGCTGTCGGGCGGCGAGAAGGCGCTCACCGCCATCGCGCTGGTGTTCGCGATCTTCCAGCTGAACCCGGCGCCTTTCTGCCTTTTGGACGAAGTGGATGCGCCGCTGGACGACGCCAACACCGAGCGCTATGCCAAACTGGTGTCCGCCATGAGCAAGAGCACGCAGTTCCTTTTCATCAGCCACAACAAGATCGCGATGGAGATGGCCGAACAGCTGATCGGCGTGACCATGCAGGAGCAGGGCGTGTCGCGCATCGTGGCGGTGGACATGGAGTCCGCCGCATCCATGATCGAAGCCTGATCGGGTCCCGCACCACATGAGCAGCCTCACCGTCGCCCTCGCCATCCTGGGCGGACTCGTTCTCGCCGGCCTGGTGGCCTTCAACACCTGGTCCTCGCGCCGCAATGCACCGCGCCAGCCCGACGCGCCGCCGCCCACCGGGCTCGACCCCGCGTCTTCCGGCGAGCGCGTCGACGACGGACCCACGCTGCACGTCGACCCGCACCCCGTCCCGGGCAACGAGCGCCACGAGCCCTTGTTCGACCCCGACCTGCCCGCGCCCACGGCGCTGCCGATCCCCACGGCCGACCGCCGCGGCGGGCTCGACCCGCTGATCGACGTGATTGCGCCGGTCTCGCTCGACGGCCTGGTCTCGGGCGACGCGGCCATCGCTGCCATGCCGGCCACGCGCCGCGCGGGCAGCAAGCCGGTCGCGATCGAAGGGCTCAACGAGCACAACGGCGAATGGGAGCCGCCGGTGGCGGGCCAGCGCTACGGCGCCTTCCAGGTCGGCGTGCAGCTGGCCAACCGCACCGGCGCGCTCAACGAGATCGAGTACTCGGAGTTCGTGGTCAAGGCCCAGGCCTTCGCCGACACGCTCAACGGCGCGCCCGAATTTCCCGAGATGCTCGACGAGGTCGCACGCGCCCGCGAGCTCGACCAGTTCGCCAGCGCGCACGATGCGCAGCTGGGCTTCGTGCTGCGCGCGCGCCATGCGGCCTGGAGCCCCGGCTACGTGCAGCAGAACGCCGCGCGGCTGGGCTTCGTGGCCGGGCTGATCCCGGGCCGCATGGTGCTGCCGGCCGGCGAGGCCGGGCTGCCGCCGATCATCGGCCTGTCCTTCGACACCCAGGCCGCGCTGGCCGACGACCCGGCGCAGTCGGCGATCCGCGAACTCACGCTGAGCCTCGACGTGCCGCAGGTCGACCGTGCCGAGCGCCCCTTCGTGCGCATGCGCGAGTCGGCCGCCACGCTGGCGCGCGAGATGGACGGCGTCGTGACCGACGGCGACGGCCAGCTGCTGCGCGACGAGACCATGGACGTGATCGGCGCCGACCTCGAGGAGCTCTACGACATGCTCGACTCGCGCGAGCTGGGCGCGGGCTCCGCGCTGGCGCGGCGGCTGTTCAGCTAGACGATTTTCCCGGCGTCGCGCACATGTCCTGTCGCTTCGCCTCCCGTGACTGCCGCGGTCGGCCCACGCCGGCGCGCGGTGTGCCCGTTCCCGATTGACCGCGCCCTCCTGTTGCCATGACTGCCCCTGACGAAAATGCCGCGCGCGAAGCCGCCGCGTTGAGCGAAACGCTTCGCCACCACGCCCATCTCTACTACGTGCTCGATGCGCCGACGCTGCCGGACGCCGAGTACGACAAGCTGTTCCAGCGCCTGCAGGCCCTCGAGGCCGAGCATCCCGAACTGCGCACCGCCGATTCGCCCACCCAGCGCGTGGGCGGCCAGGTGCTCGACGGTTTCGTCAAGGTGCGCCATCGGGTGCCGATGCTGTCGATCCGCACCGAGACCGACATCACGGCCGGCGGCGCGAGCGCCTTCGATGCGCGGGTGCGCAAGGAACTCGGCCTGGCCGAGGACGCGCCGCTGGTGGCCTATGTCTGCGAACTCAAGTTCGACGGCCTGGCGATGAACCTGCGCTACGAGCACGGCGTGTTGGTGCAGGCCGCCACGCGCGGCGACGGCGAGATCGGCGAGGAGGTCACGCAGAACATCCGCACCATCGCGCAGATCCCGCTGCGCCTGCACGGCGATGCGCCGCCGCCGGTGGTCGAGGTGCGCGGCGAGGTCTACATGCGGCGCGACGACTTCGAGACGCTCAACGAACGCCAGCGCGAGCGCATCGCGGCCGGGCAGAAGAACGAGAAGGTCTTCGTCAACCCGCGCAACGCGGCGGCGGGCGCGGTGCGCCAGCTCGATCCGGCGATCGCGCGCGAGCGGCCGCTGAGCTTCTTCGCCTACGGCCTGGGCGAGGTGTCGACGCCCGAGCAGGGCGGGCCCGACTGCCCGACGCAGTTCGACTGGCTGGAGCAGTTCCGTGCCTGGGGCTTCCCGGTCGCGATGCAGACCGCGCGCGCGAGCGGCGCCGAGGCGCTGGTGACCTTCCATGAACTCACCGGCCGCACGCGCGACGCCTTGCCCTACGACATCGACGGCGTGGTCTACAAGGTCGACAGCATCGCGCTGCAGCGGCAGCTGGGCTTCGTCTCGCGCGAGCCGCGCTGGGCCGTGGCCCACAAGTACCCGGCGCAGGAGCAGCTGACCGAGGTGCTGGCGATCGAGGTGCAGGTGGGCCGCACCGGCAAGCTCACGCCGGTGGCCAAGCTGGCGCCGGTGTTCGTCGGCGGCGTGACCGTGACCAACGCGACGCTGCACAACGAGGACGAGGCGCGCCGCAAGGACGTGCGCGTGGGCGACACCGTGATCGTGCGGCGCGCCGGCGACGTGATCCCCGAGGTGGTAGGCGTCACGCCCGAGAGCGCCGCCAAGCCGGCGGAGCAGCGCGGCGCGCTGTTCACCATGCCCCGCCATTGCCCGGTCTGCGGTTCCGATGCGGTGCGCGAAGAAGAGGAGGTCGACTACCGCTGCACCGGCGGCCTGTTCTGCGCCGCCCAACGCAAGGAGGCGATCCTGCATTTCGCCGCGCGCCGCGCGCTCGACATCGAGGGCCTGGGCGACAAGCTGGTCGAGCAACTGGTCGACGCGCAGCTGATCCGCACCCTGCCCGATCTCTACAAGCTGGGCTTCGTCACGCTCGCCGGGCTCGAGCGCATGGCCGACAAGTCGGCCAGCAACCTGATCGCGGCGCTCGAGGCCTCGAAGAAGACCACGCTGCCGCGCTTCCTGTTCGGCCTGGGCATCCGCCACATCGGCGAGAGCACGGCCAAGGAACTGGCGCGCCACTTCGGCAAGCTCGACGCGATCATGGACGCGAGCGAGGAACGGCTGCTCGAGGTGGCCGACGTGGGGCCGGTGGTCGCAACCAGCCTGCGCACCTTCTTCGACCAGCCGCACAACCGCGAAGTGGTCGAGCAGCTGCGTGCCAGCGGGGTGCACTGGGAAGAGGGCGAGCCCGCGCCGCGCGCGCTCAAGCCGCTCGCGGGCAAGACCTTCGTGATCACCGGTACATTGCCTACGCTGTCGCGGGACGAGGCGAAGGACAAACTGGAGGCGGCCGGTGCCAAGGTCGCCGGTTCGGTCAGCAAGAAGACCGACTACCTAGTGGCCGGCGCCGAAGCCGGCAGCAAGCTCGACAAGGCGAACTTGTTGGGGGTGGCGGTGATCGATGAAGGGGGGATGCTGGAACTGCTGGCGCAGGAGGCTCCTCTTTCGTGAAGCTTGCACGGCTTCGACGGTTTTTGCGTGGCGGCCTTACGCGGTGTTACCTGTGTTTGCCTGAGGGACGTCAGCGGAATGTATTTCTGGCGCCGAATGGCGTTGAAAGAAGGAGATCGCTATGAAGATGAACTTGCGTCGGTTGGCCATGGGCCTGGGTCTTGGGGCCGTGGTGGTGCTGGCCGGATGCGCGGCCTATCCCGCGGGAACCTATTACGACGGCGGCGGCTACAGCAGCGGTGGCTATGGCTACGGCGGCGGCTACAACGCCTATGAGGGCGGCTACTACCCCGGCGCGGCACCGGTCATCATCCAGCAGCCGCCGGTTTATGTGAATGGCGGCTACTATCGTCGGCCCGACTACCGTGGTGACTACCGAGGCGACTATCGTGACCGCGACGGTCGCCCAGGCTACAACCGCCCGCCGAACCGGCCACCACAGAACGTGGACCGGCCGAACCGTCCCGATCCGCGGCCGCCGGTGACGCGTCCGAACCGTCCGGCGCCATCCTCGGGCTACCCTCCGGTCGTTCCGGGTTCGCCGTCGCCGGTCCAGCCCAACGGCCAGTACGTCAATTGAAGTTCTAGAAAAGGCGCAGCCAGCGATCGTGACCGTTCGAGACATCCTGAAAATGGGCGATCCGCGCCTGCTGCGCATTGCGCAGCCGGTGCAGGCCTTCGATACCGACGAACTGCACCTGCTGGTGCGCGACATGTTCGAGACCATGCATGCGGTCAACGGGGCCGGCCTGGCCGCGCCGCAGATCGGCGTCGACCAGCAGATCGTGATCTTCGGTTCGGGCGAGCCCAATCCCCGCTATCCCGATGCGCCCATCGTGCCTCGCACCGTGCTGCTCAACCCGGTGATCACGCCGCTGGGCGATGAAGAGGAAGAGGGCTGGGAAGGCTGCCTGTCGGTGCCGGGACTGCGCGGCGTGGTGCCGCGCTTCGCGAACATCCGCTACACCGGCTTCGACCTCTATGGCGACCCGATCGACCGCAGCGTGAGCGGCTTCCACGCGCGCGTGGTGCAGCACGAAGTCGACCACCTGCTGGGCAAGCTCTACCCGATGCGGGTGCGCGACTTCACGCGCTTCGGTTTCACCGAGGTGCTGTTCCCGGGCCTCGACGCGTCGGACGACGACTGAACGAGGCCTGCGGGTCCCGCTCAGTTGTATTTGCCGCTGACGCCACCCACGCTCAGGCGGCCGGCGCCCAGGAAGGCCACCGCGATCGCGCCGAACAGGAACATGCCCTGCAGCTCGAGCGCCCAGCCGCCGTTCTTGCCGATCGCCAGCAGGTCGTTCATGTGCACCAGATAGATCGCGACCACCATGTTGATGGCAATGATCCAGGCCGCCGGCCGGGTGTAGAAGCCGATGATCACCAGCGCCGGCGCCACGATCTCTCCGACATAGACCAGGTAGGCCAGCGCGGACGGCAGGCCGTGCGACGCGAGCATGCCGCCCACGCCGCTGACGCCCGAGCTGAGCTTGGCGATGCCATGCAGCAGGATCAGGATGCCCAGCGCCAGGCGCAGGATGAGTTTTCCGGTGTCGTCGGAACGGGTCATGTCGAAAATCCTTTCAAGCCAAGAGGGCCGCATTGTGGTCCATGTTCGACCGATCGCGCCCATCCGTGTGCCTTCGCCGGCCCGATGCCTGCAGACAGGCGGGCGGCCCCGTAAACTGCGCGGGCCGTCTTTTGAGGAATCCATGCCCATGAACCGAACGTTCCGCCCCGTCCTGGCCACCCTGGCCGCCACCCTGGCCCTGGCCAGCGCCGCGCCCGCCTTCGCCGGCAAGGTACTCGACACCGTCAAGCAGCGGGGCAGCGTCAAGTGCGGCGTCACCAACGGCGTGGCCGGCTTCTCGGCCCCCGATACCCAGGGCAACTGGTCGGGCCTGGACGTCGACACCTGCCGCGCCGTCGCGGCGGCCGTGCTCGGCGATGCGAAGAAGGTCGAGTTCGTGCCGCTGAACTCGCAGCAGCGCTTCTCCGCGCTGCAGGCCGGCGAAGTCGACATCCTGGCGCGCAACACCACCTGGAACCTCACGCGCGACGCCTCGCTGGGCTTCCACTTCACCACCATCAACTATTACGACGGCCAGGGCTTCCTGGTGCCCAAGAAGATCAAGGTCACGAGCGCCAAGCAACTGAAGGGCGCGACCATCTGCACCCAGTCGGGCACCACCAACGAGAAGAACGTGGCCGACTGGTCGAAGGCCCAGGGCATCCCGGTCAAGACGGTCGTGTTCGAGAGCTTCGAAGCCTCGTTCAAGGCCTTCTTTGCGGGCCGCTGCCAGGCCTTCACCACCGACACCTCGGCGCTGGCCGGCCTGCGCAACAAGGAAGCGCCGAACCCTGACGACTACATCATCCTGCCCGAGCTGATCTCCAAGGAGCCGCTGGCGCCGCTGGTGCGCCGCGGCGACGACGAGTGGTTCGCGATCGTGAAATGGGTGCCCAACGCGCTGATCGAGGCCGAGGAGGTCGGCATCACGCAGGCCAACATCGACACGCTCAAGAGCAGCAGCAAGGACCCGGCCCAACAGCGGCTGGTGGGCAGTGGCGACGACCTGGGCAAGCTGCTGGGCCTGGACAAGGACTGGTCCTACCGCGCCATCAAGGCCGTGGGCAACTACGGCGAGGTCTTCGAGCGCAACGTCGGACCCAAGTCGGTGCTCGGGCTGCCGCGCGGCGCGAACAACCTTTGGAACAAGGGCGGGCTCCTTTACGCGCTGCCGGTCCGGTGATCGCGTGGGGCCGCCTGAGCCCATGGATCGGGCAGTGACCAGATGAGCGACTTTGTGCCGGCATCGCGCCGCGCCGTCTGGCGCGGGCGCGCCTTGCAGGTCCTGCTGATTGCCGCGGTGGCGGGCGGCGCCTTCTGGCTCGTGCACCATGCGCTCGAGACCCTGCGCGCGCGCGGCGTGCGCTCGGGCTTCGACTTCCTGCTGCAGTCGGCGGGCTTCGAGATCTCCGAAGGCTGGCTGGATTTCGACTCGGGCCAGCCCTTCTGGCGCGCCTTCCTCGCGGGCCTGATCAACACCGTGCGCGCCGCGGTGCCGGCCGCGCTGATCGCCGTGGCCTTCGGCACGCTGCTGGGCATCGGCCGGCTGGCGCCGCACGCGCTGCTGCGCGGGCTGTGCGGGGTCTACGTCGACACCGTGCGCAACGTGCCGCTGCTGGTGCAGATGCTGATGCTGTACTTCGCGCTGACCCAACTGCTGCCGGACTCGATGGAAGCGATCGAATTGCTGCCGGGCGTCTGGCTCAGCAAGGGCGGGCTCGCGCTGCCCTGGCCGCTGCGCGAGCCGGGCGCGTTCTGGCCCAGCGGGCTCGACTGGCCCGAGCAGGGCGGCTTCAACGTCACGGGCGGCGCCGCGCTGAGCCCCGAGTACCTGGCGGTGGTGGGCGCGCTGGCGCTCTACACCGCGGCCTTCGTGGCCGAGATCGTGCGCGCGGGGATCGCCTCGGTGTCGTCGGGCCAGAAGCTCGCGGCGCAGGCGCTGGGCCTGTCGTCCGGCCAGCAGCTGCGCATCGTGGTGCTGCCGCAGGCGCTGCGCGTGATCGTTCCTTCGCTGACCAACCAGCTGCTGAGCCTGACCAAGAACTCCTCGCTGGCGGTGGCGGTCGGCTACCCGGAGCTGGTGTCGGTCGCCAACACCTCGCTCAACGCCACCGGCCGCGCCTTCGAGTGCATCGCGGTCGTGATGCTGGTCTACCTGCTGCTGTCGCTGACCATCTCGGCCGCGATGAACTTCTACAACGCGCGCGTCGCCTTGCGGGGCTGGCAATGAGCACGGCGCCGCCGCCATTGGCCAGCGCCTCGAGGCGCTGGACCGCCGAGCTGTTCGGCTCGCCCTGGCGCGCGCTGGCCTCGGTGCTGCTGCTGCTCGCCATCGGCTGGGCCGCCATGCACGCCTTCGACTGGGCCGTGCTGCATGCGGTGTTCCGGGCCGACGCCGAGGCCTGCCGCGCGGTGCGCCATGGCGCCTGCTGGGGCGTGGTGGCCGAGAAGTGGCGGCCGATGCTGTTCGGCCGCTACCCCTACGAGGCGCAGTGGCGGCCGGCCGTGGCCGTCGTCGTGCTGTCGGCGGTCACGCTGCTGAGCGCCTGGCCGCGCAGCTGGCGCTGGTGGCTGCTGCCGCTGTGGGTGGTGGCGCTGGCGCTGTTCGTTCTGCTGATGCGCGGCGGCGTGGCCGGCCTGGCCTACGTGCCGACCAACCGTTGGGGCGGCCTGCCGCTGACCATCGGGCTGGCGGTGGTCGGGCTGGCGATGGCCTTCCCGCTGGCGCTGCTGCTCGCGCTCGGGCGCCGCTCGCAATGGCCGGCGGCGCGCGCGCTGTGCGCCACCTACATCGAGCTGGTGCGCGGCGTGCCGCTGATCTCGGTGCTGTTCATGGCTTCCTTCCTGCTGCCGCTGCTGTGGCCCGCGGGCTGGCAGCCCGATGTGCTGGTGCGCGTGCTCGCGGGCCTGTCGCTGTTCGTCGCGGCCTACCTGGCCGAGATCATCCGCGGCGGCCTGCAGGCCGTGCCGCGCGGCCAGACCGATGCCGCGGTGGCGCTGGGCTTCGGCCGCTGGCCGGTGCAGCGCGACATCGTGCTGCCGCAGGCGTTGCGGCTGGTGGTGCCGGCCCTCACCAACAACGTGGTGGGCACGCTCAAGGACACCTCGCTGGTCACCGTGGTCGGCCTGTTCGAACTCACCGGCGCGTTGGGCCTGGCGCTGGGCGGCGACCCGACCTGGCGGCCCTTCTACCTCGAGGGCTACCTGTTCCTGGCGCTGGTGTATTGGGTGATGTGCTTCGGCCTGTCGCGCTACAGCGCCTGGCTGGAGCGGCGGCTGGGCGCGGGCAACCGGGCCTAAGCCGACAGGGCCTCGACCAGCTCGGTCTCGATCGCGAGTTGCGCACGCTGCCCCTGCAGCTCGGGCCCGCTGAGCAGGAAGGTGTCTTCCACCCGTTCGCCCAGGGTCGTGACCTTGGCCAGCTGCAGGTTCAACTGGTGCCGCGCCAGCACCCGCGCCACCGAGTAGAGCAAGCCCGCGCGGTCGCTGGCCGAGATGCTCAGCAGCCAGCGCTGGGCCTTGTCGTCGGGGATCAGGCTGATGCGCGGCTGGATCGGGAAGCTGCGCACGCGGCGCGACACCCGGCCCATGCTCGGCGCCGGCAGCGGGCCGGCCTCGGCCAGCGTCTTGGTCAGGCCGGTCTCGACCATGCTGATCAGGTCGCGGTAGTGCTCGGGCGCATACGCGGTGACGATCTGGAAGGTGTCGAGCGCGTAGCCGTTGGTGGCGGTGTGGATCTTGGCGTCGAGAATGCTGAATGACGATTGATCGAAGTAGCCGCAGATGCGCGCGAACAGGTCGCGCTGGTCGGGCGTGTAGACCACCACCTGCAGGCCTTCGCCCACCGGCGACAGCCGGGCGCGCACGATCGGCGGCGCCTTCGGGTCGACCGGCACGCCCTTGTGCGGCACGTGGCGCGACAGCTGTTTGGTGTGCCAGGCGATCTCCGAGGCGTCGTGGCGCATGAAGTAGCCCACGTCCAGCGTCTCCCACAAGCCCTTGTGCACCTCGAAGGGCATGGCGTGCAGCGCCAGCTGCACCAGCGCCTCGCGCTTGCGGGCCTCGATCTCGGCGTCGGGGTCGGGCAGGTGGCCGCCCAGCGCGCGCGAGGTGGCGCGGTAGAGGTCCTCGAGCAGCTTGCCCTTCCAGGCGTTCCAGACGCGCGGCGAGGTGCCGCGGATGTCGGCGATGGTCAGCAGGTACAGCGCGGTCAGGTAGCGCTCGCTGCCCACGCGCTTGGCGAAGGCAGCGATCACCTCGGGGTCGCTCAGGTCCTGCTTCTGCGCCACCGTGCTCATGGTCAGGTGCTCGGTGACCAGGAACTCGATCAGCTTGCTGTCTTCTCGGCTCACCGCATGCAGCCGGCAGAAGCGCTGCACGTCGCGCGCGCCCAGCGTCGAGTGGTCGCCGCCGCGGCCCTTGGCGATGTCGTGGAACAGCGCCGCCACGTAGAGCATCCAGGGCTTGTCCCAGCCGGCCGCGAGCTGCGAGCAGAAGGGGTACTCGTGCGCGTGCTCGGCGATGAAGAAGCGCCGCACGTTGCGCAGCACCATCAGGATGTGCTGGTCGACCGTGTAGACGTGGAACAGATCGTGCTGCATCTGGCCCACGATGTCGCGGAAGGGGCGCAGGTAGCGGCCCAGCACCGAGGTCTGGTTCATCAGCCGGAAGGCGTGCGTGATGCCGCGCGGCTGCTGCAGGATCCGCATGAAGGTGGCCTGGTTCGCCGGGTCGTTGCGGAACTTGGCGTCCATCACCGAGCGCGCGTTGTAGAGCGCACGCAGCGTGCGGGCCGACAGGCCCTTCACGCCGATGGTCTTCTGGTAGAGCAGGAAGGTCTCGAGCACCGCGTGCGGATGCCTGAGGTACAGGTCGTCGCTCGCCACCTCGATCATCCCGGCCTTCTCGAAGAAGCGCTCGTTGATCGGGGTCGGCTCCTCGGCCTGGGGCTTGAGCCGCTCGCCGATGTTGAGCAGCAGGATCTGGCTCAGCTGCGTGACCGCCTTGGCGGCCCAGTAGTAGCGCCGCATCAGCGCCTCGCTGGCCTTGCGTTGCGACAGGCCCTCGTAGCCGAAGGTGGCGGCCACGGCCGTCTGCAGGTCGAACACCAGCCGGTCCTCGCGCCGGTTGGCCGTGACGTGCAGGCGCGCGCGGATCAGGCTCAGCAGCGCCTCGTTGCGCTTGATCTGCTGCACCTCGAAGGCGGTGGCCAGGCCGTTCTTCGCCAGGTCTTCCCAGCGCTTGCCGAAGCCCGCGGCCTTGGTCATCCAGAGGATGGTCTGCAGGTCGCGCAGGCCGCCCGGCGATTCCTTGCAGTTGGGTTCGAGGGCGTAGGGCGTGTCGTCGAACTTCTGGTGGCGGTGCCGCATCTCCTGCGACTTGGCGGCGAAGAAGGCCTGCGGGTCGATGGCGGCGCAGAAGCGCTTGCGGAAGGCCGCGTAGAGCTTCTTGTCGCCTATGATCAGGCGCGATTCGAGCAGCGAGGTCTGGACCGTGACGTCCTTGGCCGCCTCGTCCAGGCATTCCTCCAGCGTGCGCACGCTGGAGCCGATCTCCAGTCCCGCGTCCCAGCAGCGGCCGATGAAGGCCTCGAGCCGCGCGGGCTCGATGTTCGAGGCGTGCACTTCCGGCAGCAGCAGCAGCACGTCGACGTCGGAGTAGGGGAACAGCTCGCCGCGGCCGAAGCCGCCGACCGCGACCAGCGCCAGCGCGTTGCCGAAGCCGGCGTCGTTCCAGAGCGTGGTCAGGGCCTCGTCGGCAAGGGCCGAGAACTGGCGCAGCGTGGCGTGGACGCTGCGCGTGGGCGCGTGGCCGTGGCGCAGCGTGTCGAACAGCGCGAGCTTCTGCGCGCGATGGGCCTCGCGCAAGGACGCCACGTCGACCGTGTTGGCGACTTCGATCACGTGCGCGTCTCCCCGTGGATCAGGTGGCCGTCGCGGTGACGAAGGACGGCAGCGGCGGGCTGCCCGCCGACAGCGTCAGCACCTCGTAGCCGGTTTCGGTGACCAGCACGCTGTGCTCCCACTGGGCCGACAGCGAATGGTCGCGCGTGACGATGGTCCAGCCGTCGTACTGGCCGCCCTTGGCGTCTTCCTTGATGTCGCGCTTGCCGGCGTTGATCATCGGCTCGATGGTGAAGATCATGCCGGGCTTGAGCTCTTCCATGGTGCCCGGGCGCCCGTAGTGCAGCACCTGCGGCTCCTCGTGGAACTTCTGGCCCACGCCGTGGCCGCAGAACTCGCGCACCACCGAGTAGCCCTGGGCTTCGGCGTATTTCTGGATCGCGTGGCCCACGTCGCCCAGGTGCGCGCCGGGGCGCACCTGCAGGATGCCGTGCCACATCGCCTCGTAGGTCACCGAACACAGCCGCTTGGCCGCGATCGAAGCCTCGCCGACCACGAACATCCGGCTGTTGTCGCCGAACCAGCCGTCCTTGATGACAGTGACATCGATGTTCATGATGTCGCCCTTCTTCAAAGGCTTGTCGTTCGGGATGCCGTGGCACACCACATGGTTGACCGAGGTGCACAGCGACTTGGGGAAGGGCACCGAACTGGCGCCCAGGTAGCCCACCGTGGCCGAGGTGGTGCCCTGCTTGACCATGTACTCCGAGGCGAGCCGGTCGATGTCGTTCGTGGTGATGCCGGGCTTGATGAACGGGGTGAGGTAGTCCAGCACCTCCGAGGTCAGGCGGCCGACTGCGCGCATGGCCGCAATGCCTGCCGCGTCGTGATAGGTAATGCTCATCAACCAATTATCCCATCCGCCATCGTGGCAGGCGGGCGCTTGGGCGGATGCCCTCTCGCCGGTGCCCTAAAATCCCGGGTTTCCACGGAGGGCCCCAGTCAGCGGCCCTCCAGCGCGTTTTCTTCTTTTTCTTCCATCACAACCAGCCCAGCCGGCCCCCGCCAGCCCTTCCGACCGTGACGCAGCCATCCCACACCGCCCCACCCGCCGTGACCGTGTTCGAGGGCGGCAGCGCGCTCAGTGACTTCCGCGCGCGCCAGCTGCTGCCCCGGCTGCAGGCCATCGAGCCGAAGATCGAGGCCATCGCGGCCCGCTTCGTCCACCTGGTCGTGACCGACGCCGCCCCCGACACCGCCGCGCGCGAGCGCTTCGCGGCCCTGTTGAGCTACGGCGAACCCTTCGCGGCGCTGAAGAACGCCACCGAGCTGGTGGTCACGCCCCGCCTGGGCACCGTGTCGCCCTGGGCCTCCAAGGCCACCGACATCGCCCACAACTGCGGCCTGGCGCTGCGCCGCGTCGAGCGCGTGGTGCAGTACCACCTGGGCCTGAAGTCGCCGCTGATCGGCAAGGCGCCGGTGCTCGAAGGCGAGAAGCTGCTGGCCGTGGCTGGCCTGCTGCACGACCGCATGACCGAATCGGTGCTGCCCGCGCTCGACGGCGCCGCGGCGCTGTTTGCAGAGCTCGATGCACAGCCGATGGTGCAGGTCGACGTGCTGGGCGGCGGCCGCTCGGCATTGGTCTCGGCCAACACCACCTTCGGCCTGGCGCTGGCCGAGGACGAGATCGACTACCTGGTCGCGGCCTTCACCAAGCTGGGCCGCAACCCCAGCGACGTCGAACTGATGATGTTCGCGCAGGCCAACAGCGAGCACTGCCGCCACAAGATCTTCAACGCCGACTTCGTGATCGACGGCCAGCCGCAGCCGATCAGCCTGTTCGGCATGATCCGCCACACCGAGAAGCAGAACCCGCAGCACACCGTGGTGGCCTATGCCGACAACGCGTCGATCATGGAAGGCCAGCAGATCGAGCGCTTCGTGGCCCGTGCCGACGCGAACGGCGCGCGCTACGACAAGGAAAGCGCGTTGAGCCACGTGCTGATGAAGGTCGAGACCCACAACCACCCGACCGCCATCTCGCCCTTCCCCGGTGCCTCGACCGGCGCCGGCGGCGAGATCCGCGACGAGGGCGCGACCGGCCGCGGCTCCAAGCCCAAGGCCGGCCTGACCGGTTTCACCGTCTCCAAGCTCTGGCCCGAAGCGGGCCACTACGGCAAGCCCGCGCACATCGCGAGCCCGCTGCAGATCATGACCGAGGGCCCGCTGGGCGGCGCCGCCTTCAACAACGAATTCGGCCGGCCCAACCTGCTGGGCTACTTCCGCGAGTACGAGCAGGCCATCGAGAGCGATGCCGACACCGTGCAGCGCGGCTACCACAAGCCCATCATGATCGCGGGCGGCCTGGGCAGCATCGACGCCACGCAGACGAAGAAGATCCTGTTCCCCGCAGGCTCGCTGCTGATCCAGCTGGGCGGCCCCGGCATGCGCATCGGCATGGGCGGCAGCGCCGCCAGCTCGATGGCCACCGGCGCCAACGCGGCCGAGCTCGACTTCGACTCGGTGCAGCGCGGCAACCCCGAGATCGAACGCCGTGCGCAGGAGGTCATCAACCACTGCTGGCAGCAGGGCGCGGCCAACCCGATCCTGGCGATCCACGACGTGGGCGCGGGCGGCCTGAGCAATGCCTTCCCCGAGCTCACCAACGACGCCGGCCGTGGCGCGCGCTTCGACTTGCGCGCGGTGCCGCTCGAGGAGTCGGGCATGGCGCCCAAGGAAATCTGGTGCAACGAGAGCCAGGAGCGCTACGTGCTGGCCATCGCGCCCGAGTCGCTCGAACAGTTCAAGGCCTTCTGCGAGCGCGAGCGCTGCCCCTTCTCGGTGGTGGGCGTGGCGACCGAAGAGCGCCAACTGCTGGTGGCCGATGAAGGCGCGGATGCGCAACCGGTCGACATGCCGATGGACGTGCTGCTGGGCAAGCCGCCCAAGATGCTGCGCGACGTGAAGACCGTCGCGCGCAAGTTCAAGCCGCTCGACCTGACCGGCGTGTCGCTGCAGAAGGCGGCCATCGACGTGCTCTCGCACCCGACCGTGGCCTCCAAGCGCTTCCTGATCACCATCGGCGACCGCACCGTGGGCGGCCTGAGCCACCGCGACCAGATGGTCGGCCCCTGGCAGGTGCCGGTGGCCGATTGCGCGGTCACGCTGGCCGACTACAGCGGCTTCGCGGGCGAGGCCATGAGCATGGGCGAGCGCACGCCGCTGGCCGCGCTCGACGCGCCGGCCTCGGGCCGCATGGCGGTGGCCGAGGCCATCACCAACCTGCTGGCCGCGCCGATCGAACTCTCGCGCGTCAAGCTCTCGGCCAACTGGATGGCTGCCTGCGGCGAAGCCGGCGAGGACGCCGCGCTCTACGAGACCGTGAAGGCGGTCGGCCTCGAGCTGTGCCCGGCGCTGGGCATCTCGATCCCGGTGGGCAAGGATTCGCTGTCGATGCGCACCCAGTGGTCGGACGGCGCCGAGAAGAAGAAGGTCAGCTCGCCGGTGAGCCTGATCGTGACCGCCTTCGCCACGCTGGCCGACGTGCGGGGCACGCTCACGCCGCAATTGAACCGCGACGAGGCCGACACCACGCTGGTGCTGATCGACCTGGGCCGCGGCCAGCATCGCATGGCCGGCAGCATCCTGGCGCAGACCCTGGGCCAGAGCGGCGACACCGTGCCCGACCTCGACCATCCCGAAGACCTGGTGAACCTGGTCAAGGCGGTGAACGCACTGCGCGCCGAGGGCAGGATCCTCGCGCTGCACGACCGCAGCGACGGCGGCTTGTTCGCCGCCGCCTGCGAGATGGCCTTCGCGGGCCAGGTCGGCGTGGCGCTCAACGTCGACATGCTGGTCACCGAAGGCGACGGCATCTCCGACAGCCGCATGGAAACCGGCGATGCCAAGAACTGGGCCCAGCAGGTCAGCGCGTGGCGCGAGGAGCTCACGCTCAAGGCGCTGTTCAGCGAGGAGCTGGGCATGGTGCTGCAGGTGCGCACCGAAGAGCGCAACGCGGTGATGCAGCTGCTGCGCGCCCACGGCCTGAGCACCCACAGCCACTTCGTCGGCAAGACCCGTCCCGAGGCCTCGGCGCTGGACGTGGGCAAGGGCAAGATCGAAGTCTGGCGCGATGCCAAATCGGTGTTCAGCGCCACCCTGCACGACCTGCACCAGGTCTGGGACTCGGTCAGCTGGAAGATCGCGCGCGAGCGCGACAACCCGGCCTGCGCCGACGCCGAGCATGCCGCAGCCGGCGAGCCCTCGAACCCGGGCCTGCACGTGTTCCTGCCGAACGCACAGCCGGCCGCGCCGGCCATCCTGCAGTCGCGCCCGAAGGTCGCGATCCTGCGCGAGCAGGGCGTCAACTCGCATGTGGAGATGGCCTATGCCTTCAACGAGGCCGGCTTCGAATCCTTCGACGTCCACATGACCGACCTGCAGACCGGCCGCGCCGACCTCGCCGACTTCAAGGGCGTGGTCGCCTGCGGCGGCTTCAGCTACGGCGACACGCTGGGCGCGGGCATCGGCTGGGCACGCAGCATCACCTTCAACCCGCGCCTGTCCGACCAGTTCCAGGCCTTCTTCGGCCGCGCCGACACCTTCGGCCTGGGCGTTTGCAACGGTTGCCAGATGTTTGCCGAACTGGCCGACATCATCCCCGGCGCCGAAGCCTGGCCGCGCTTCACCACCAACCAGAGCGAGCGTTTCGAGGCCCGCCTGGCGATGGTCGAGGTGCTGGAATCGCCCAGCATCTTCTTCGGTGGCCTGGCCGGCAGCCGCCTGCCGATCGCGGTGGCGCACGGCGAGGGCTATGCCAACTTCAAGCACCGCGGCGACGCCACGAAGGCCATCGCGGCCATGCGCTACGTCGACAACCACGGCCAGCCCACCGAGCAGTACCCGTTCAACCCGAACGGCAGCGCGGGCGGCCTGACCTCGGTCACGACGGCGGACGGCCGCTTCACCGCGGTCATGCCGCATCCGGAGCGCGTGTTCCGCAACATCCAGATGAGCTGGACCTCGGAAGACAAGAGCGGGCTCAGCCCGTGGATGCAGATCTGGCGCAATGCGCGCAAGTGGGTGGGCTGACCCCGCGCCAGGCTTCCGTCGATTCGTGTGCGCTGGCGCACAGCGTCCTCCCACGGCCCCTCCGATGATCGCGCGATGCTGAATCGCCGTGACTTCGTGGGTGCCCTGGGCGCCGTCCTTCCGCTGGCCGACGCGCTGGCGGCCGAGCCCCTGCGGGCGCTGAAGAAATCGCCGCGCATGCCGGTGCTGTTCCTCGGCCATGGCAGCCCGATGAACGCGATCGGCGACAACGCCTACCGGCGCAGCTGGCAGGCGCTGGGGGCCGAGTTCGGCCGCAAGTACCCGACGCCGCAACTGATCCTCTGCGTCTCGGCCCACTGGCTCACGCAGGGCGGCTGGTTCCTCACCGCGATGGCGAAGCCCAAGACCCTCCACGACTTCGGCGGCTTCCCGCAGGAGCTGTTCGACCAGCAGTTCCCGGCGCCCGGTGCGCCGGCCGCCGCCGCGGAGATCGCGCAGGCCGTGCGCCAGCCGCTGAGCGGCGCGGCGCTGGGGCTGGATCGCGAGGAATGGGGCTTCGACCACGGCACCTGGTCGGTGCTCAAGCCGATGTTCCCGCAGGCGCAGATCCCGGTGGTGCAACTGAGCATGGACTACGGCCGCCCGCCGGCCGAGCACGCGATGCTGGGCCGGCAGCTCAAGGCCTTGCGCGAGCGCGGCGTGCTGATCGTGGGCAGCGGCAACCTGGTGCACAACCTGCGCGTGACGCGCCGCGGCACGGCACCGGACCAGGCGTACGACTGGGCCCATGCCTTCGACCGCATCGTGGCCGACCAGCTGGAGAAGGGCGAGCTCGCCGCGCTGCCGCGCTTCCAGTCGCTGGGCGCCGTGGCGCAGCAGGCGCATCCGACGCACGAGCACTACCTGCCGCTGCTCTATGCGGCCGGTGCCGTCGATGCCGGCAAGGAAGCACCGCGCTTCTTCAACGCCGACTTCCAGTCGGCCTCCATCTCGATGCGTTCGGTCGTCTGGGGCTGAGCGCGGCGCTCAGCAATAGCGCTGCAGCAGCGGGCGGGCCATGCGGGGATCGGTGGCCTGTTTCGGGTCCCAGGACCACATCGACAGCGTGCCCATGATCGCGGTGCGCTCGACGCCGCCGTTCTGCGCATAGAGCCGGCTCTGCACGTTCTGGGCGCGGCGGCCGCGGCAGTCGATGGCCACCAGGTAGGCCAGCGAGCGGTAGCTGCCCAGCAGGCCGGCGTCGCGTTCCTTCTCCATGTCGACCAGCACCAGCACGGCCGGGTAGGCGCGGTCGTCGTCGGTGTTGTGGTTCTGGACTTCCACCAGCCCGCGGCGATCGACATAGATGCCGCGCACCTCGTTGCCGAACTGCATGCCTTCGAGCGCTTGCCAGCGCTCCGGTGCGGGCTGGGCGCCGGCGGAAGCGTTCAGCAGCGCCCAAAGCGCCACGCCGGCCAGGCGGAAAATGGAAGTTCTCATGGGGCCCCGCGGATCGAAAAAAAGAAAAGGCGGCACGAGGCCGCCTTTTACACGAGCTCAGCCGTCGATCACTCGATCTTGGCTTTGGCGCGCAGTTCTTCCTGGTACTTCTGCAGGCGTTGCTGCTGCAGCTGCTGCGTGATCTGCGGCTTGACTTCGTCGATCTTGGGCAGCTCGGCCTGGCGGATGTCGTCGACGCGGATGATGTGGTAGCCGAACTGCGACTTGATCGGGGCCGGCGTGGTCTCGCCCTTGCCCAGCTTGATCATGGCTTCCGAGAACTCGGGCACGAAGCTCGCGGGGTTGGCCCAGTCGAGGTCGCCGCCGTTGGCACCCGATCCCGGGTCCTTGCTCTGCTTCTTGGCGATGTCCTCGAACTTCGCGCCCTTCTTCAGGTCGGCGATGATCTTCTTGGCTTCGTCCTCGGTTTCCACCAGGATGTGGCGCGCCTTGTATTCCTTGCCGCCGTTGGCCGCCACGAACTTGTCGTACTCGGCCTGCACGTCGGCGTCGGTCACCGGATGGGTCTTGCGGTAGTTGTCGAACAGCGCACGGATCAGGATGGCCTGGCGGGCGAGTTCGAGCTGGGCGCGGTAGTCGTCGCTGGCGTCCAGGCTCTGCTTCTGGGCTTCCTGCATGAACACTTCACGCGCGATGACTTCCTCGCGCAGCTGCGGTTCCATTTCCGGCGTCACCGGGCGGCCGGCGGCGGCCAGCTGCTGGGCGAGCACTTCCATGCGGGCCTTGGGCACGGCTTTGCCGTTGACGATCGCCACGTTTTGCGCAAACGCGCCAACGGAAGCTGCGCTCAGCACGAGGGCTGCTGCCAGGGTCTTCAGGGTAGGTTGTTTCATGGGATGGTCCTTAGGACTCGCAGGGTGAGATCGCGCAGAGCGCAGTGGTGAAAGGGGGTGTCTCGTGCCGCCGTAGGAGAGGGCGGTCCGCGAAGAAGGAAATCGTGCGGCTCAGAGCGTTTCGATGGCGATGGCGTGAACGCCTTCGGCGATGAAAAAGTGCAGCGCATCATACACAAGCCGATGCCGCGCCACGCGGGGCTTTCCGGCGAATTCGGGGCTGGCGATGCGGACCCTGAAATGGGTGCCGTAGCCCTCGGCGCCGGCGCCTGCATGGCCCGCGTGCGCGGCGCTTTCATCGATCACTTCGAGCGTCGTGGGCTGCAGCTTTTCGCGCAGCACCGCGTCCAGTTGGGCGGCGGTGTAGAGCGTCATGCGGCGGGCGTGTCTTCGGACTTCAGGTGGGGCGCGATGTAGAGGCCCTGCGCGATCAGGAACACCACCGGGAAGGCATAGCCCCAGAGCTTGAAGTTGACCCAGGCCTCGGTGCTGAAGTAGAGCGCGACGTAGCCGTTGATGACGGCCATGAACAGGCAGTAGGCGATCCACGCGACGTTGAGGTGGGTCCAGATGCGGTGCGGCAGCTGCAGCTGCGCGCCCAGCATGGCCTGCAGGACGTTCTTGCGGAAGCCCCACAGCGCCACGGCCAGCGCGATCGCCATCGCGCCGTACAGCACGGTCGGCTTCCACTTGATGAAGCGGTCGTCGTGCAGCACCAACGTGAGCGTGCCGAACAGCAGGATCAGCACCAGCGTGGCCTTCTGCATGGTCTGCAGCTTGCGTTCGATGGCGTAGGTGATGAGCATCTGCAGCACGGTGGCGCCCATCAGCACCGCGGTCGCGACATAGATGTCGGCCAGCTTGTAGGCGCCGAAGAACAGCAGGATGGGGAAGAAGTCGAGGATCAGTTTCATGCGGGGCGGGGAGGCGTCAGTCCTTGCGGGGTTCGAAATCCAGCGACGCCGAATTCATGCAGTAGCGTAACCCGGTCGGCGTGGGGCCGTCCGGGAACACGTGGCCGAGGTGGGCGCCGCACTGGGTGCAGACGTTCTCGGTGCGCACCATGCCGTGCGAGCGATCGACGATGTTGGTGATGGCGCCGGGCACGGCTTCTTCCGAGAAGCTGGGCCAGCCGCAGCCGGCGTCGAACTTGGTCGCGGCCTCGAACAGCTTGGCGCCGCAGCACACGCAGTGGTAGGTGCCGTCCTCCCAGTGGGCTTCGTACTTGCCGGTGAAGGGGCGCTCGGTCGCGGCATGGCGCGTGACCTCGAAGGCGGCGCGCTCGGCGCCCTTCTCGGCCAGCAGCGCCTTCCATTCGGCATCGGTCTTCTGGATCTTGGGGGTGGAAGAGGAGGTCATGAGGAGCAGCTGATTTCGATCGTGGAGGCCCAGTCGGGCGGGAAACCGGCATGGGCGTCGTGGCCGGCGTGTTCTTCAAATGGGGTTTCGAGCAGTTTCAGCAAGGTGGCGACGCCCGAGAAGTCCTTGGATGCGGCCGCTTCGATCGCCTGCTGGCCCAGGTGGTTCCGCAGCACGAACTTCGGGTTGACCGCGCGCATCGCCGCGCCGGCCGCGGCCGAGGGCAGGCCGCCATGCCGTGGCGTGAAGGTGGCCAGCCAGGCGTCGATGCCCGCGGGGTCGATGAACAGGTCGCGCACCGGCTGCAGGTCGCCCGTGGCCACGGCCTCGGACAGCCGGCGCCAGAAGATCGTCCAGTCGGTCCGCTCGGCCGCCAGCACGCGCAGCACGCCGTCGACCAGCGGCCGGTCGGCCTCGCCGGCATCGGAAAGACCCAGCTTGGCGCCCATGCGGGCGTCGAATTCGCGCGGAAAGACCGTCTTGTACGACGCGAGCGCGGCGATCGCCAGTTCCTGGTCGCCGATCAGCGGCAGCAGCGCCTGGGCCAGGCAGAACAGGTTCCAGTAGGCCACGTTGGGCTGCTGGTTGAAGGCGTAGCGGCCCTGGGTGTCGCTGTGGTTGCAGATGTGGGCCGGGTCGAAGCCGTCGAGGAACTGGAACGGGCCGTAGTCGATGGTGAGCCCGAGGATGCTCATGTTGTCGGTGTTCATCACGCCGTGGCAGAAGCCCACCGCCTGCCAACGGGCCAGCAGCGCGGCGGTGCGCTCGCTCACGGCTTCGAGGAAGGCTGCGTAGGCGTTGCCGCCGAAACGCTCGGTGTGGCGGCAGGCCGGGTAGTGGCGGTCGATCACGTGGTCGGCCAGCGCGCGCAGCTCGTCGATGCGATCGGCGGCCGCGAAATGCTCGAAATGGCCGAAGCGGATGAAGCTGGGCGCGACCCGCGCCACCACCGCGGCGGTCTCCAGCGTTTCGCGGCGCACGGGTTGGTCGGAGCCGGTCACGCTGAGCGCGCGGGTGGTCGGGATGCCCAGGCCGTGCATGGCTTCGCTGCAGAGGAATTCGCGGATGCTCGAGCGCAGCACGGCGCGGCCGTCGCCGCCGCGCGAGTAGGGCGTGCGCCCGGCGCCCTTGAGCTGGATCTCCAGGCCGCCCTCGGTCTCGCCGATCGCGATCGCGCGGCCGTCGCCCAGCTGGCCGGCCCAGACGCCGAACTGGTGGCCGCTGTAGACCGTGGCATAGGGCTGGGTGCCGGCGATCGGCAGGCTGCCGGTCAGGGCCGCGAGGGTGCTGTCCGACTGCCGCCAGTCGGCGGGCAGGCCGAGCATGCGCGCCACCGCATCGCTGTGGCCGACCCAGTAGGGCGCGGGCAGCGGGGTGGGGCGCAGGGCGGTGAAAAAGGCGGGGCCCAGGGTGGTGAAGCCGGGTTTCCAGCGCAATCCCAGGTCGGCAAGGTCGAGGTCTTCGGCAAGCAGGCTCATGCCCGGATTGTCCGGCAGAGCGTGAAACCCCAGGCGCCGACCGGTCAGCGGCTCAATGGCTCAGCGAAGGCGTGTGCCAGATCCGCGCCCGGTACTGGGCGGGCGGCAGGCCGAACCAGCGCTTGCAGGCTCGGAAGAAGTTGCTGCTGTCGACGAAGCCCAGCAGGTCGGCCACGTCGGTCAGCGTGTGGCGGTCTTCGGCCAGGTACTGCTGCGCGAGTTCGCGGCGCGTGCGGTCGAGCAGCGACTGGTAGGACACCGATTCCTCCTGCAGCCGGCGCTGCAGCGTGCGCTCGGCCAGCCCCAGGCCGGCGGCCACGTCCTGGCGGCGCGGCTCGCCCTGCTGCAGCCGGCGCGCGATCTCGGCGCACACCAGGGTGCTGGTGGTGGTCTGGCCCAGCAGGCTCAGCTGGTCGTCGAGCAGGTTTTCCTGCATCTGGCCCAGCGCCGGATGGTGGGTGGGCAGCGGCATGGTCATGTCGGATTCCGACAGCAGCATGCGGTTGGCGACCGCGTTGAAGCCGACCTCGCAGCCGAAGGCCTCGCGGTGCAGCCGGTCGCTGGGCGGTGTGGGGTAGACGAATTCCATGGCCAGCGGCTGCAATTCGCGCCGCGTGAGCCACTGGCACTGCATCAGCGTGGTCAGCAGCGCGTACTCGACCCGCTGGCGCGGGATGGGCAGGCTGCCGCCGTTGTGCGACATCACCAGCCAGCAGCCGCGCGTGTCGGACTGCAGCGAGAAGGCGGTGGCGTCGGAGATCACCGCCATGTAGCGGGCCAGCCGCGCCAGCGCCGCGCCCAGGTCGGGGCTGCAGGCCATCGCATGGCCGACCGTGCCCAGCTTGCTGTGGGTGGCGGCGAGGTCGCGGTGCAGGCCCAGCGTGGTCTTGCCGGCGCGCGCCAGCGCGAGCTGCCACAGCACGGTGATCTCGTCGACCGGGATGCGGGCGTTCTGGCGCAGCAGCGAGTCGGGCTCGAAACCCGCATCGCGCAGCAGCGAGGGCACGTCCAGCCCCTCGGCTTCGAACATCGACAGCACGCCCTCGAGCCAGGCGGCCGAGCTGGTGCGCAGTTCCGGCTGTTGCGCGCAGCCGGGCCGGCGCGGCGGCCGACGCGGATGGCGAGAGATTTGGGCTCCTGAAGTCATTGCTTTGGCTCGCTTGCGATAGCGGGGAAAACGGCGACCGTTCCTAGAATTTTCACGGGTTCGATGGCTTCGCAGTATGGGTCACCGGACACCAATCCAGAAATTCCGATTAACCCGGTGTGGATACAACAAGAATGAACGAGACAAAAAAGACAACGGCGGGCGCACGCGCGCTCGCTTCGAGCCTGGCGGCGACGGCCTGCCTGGTCCTGGCCGCCTGCGGCGGTTCTGGCGGCTCGTCGCAGGCCTCCCTCCCACCCGACGCAAGGGGGAGTCCGG